>NZ_JBCPSN010000003.1:0-556794 GCF_051129975.1 Glutamicibacter sp. Je.9.36 | reverse complement strand
GGACCTTCGCACGCCATGGCGTGCGAAGGTCCAGCCCCGGAACCCGCGGTTACCTGGCCAGGGCGAAGCGCAGGGTGCGCACTTCGAAAGCGCCCAGCTTCAGCGGCACAGCACCATCGGAAAGCTCGATGGCCTGCCCCGCCAGCTCATCTTCCAGCAGGCTCGCGGTGGCTGCAGACAAGGCCTGCGCGTTGACCAACAGGCTGCCGCTGGCACGGCGCCCCAGGGATTCATAGACCCGCACCACCAAATCGCCGGAGTGGTCCGCAGCCAGCTTCACGCTGGAAATCACCAGGCCTTCACCGGTGACCGATACCAGCGGGTCCACGCCGTGGGCGCCATGGACGACTCGCTCTGCGCTGTTGAGCAAGGCACCGGCTTCTGTTGCCATGGCCACGTCCGCGCCGATGACCAAACCGTAGCGGTGGGCCTGCAGGCCTTGGTCGGTTTCAGGATCCGGGAAGCGCGGGGCTCGCAGCAATGACAGGCGCATGGTTGTCGTGACGGCCGCGTCCTTGGCATCGCGGGTGACATCGAATCCGTAGATGGAATCATTGACCAGTGCCGCGCCGAAGCCGGGTTCCTCGGCCAGCACGAAGCGGTGCATGGAAGTTTCGAACTTCGCCGCTTCCCAGCTGGTATTCACGTGGGTAACGCGCTTGTGGTAGCCGAATTGGGTTTCGGCAATTGCATGCTCGGCACGGATATCCAGCGGGAAGGCGACCTTGAGGAATTTCTCTGCCTCATGCCAATCGGTACTCTGCGAGATCTGCACGGTCCGCGAGCCTGGCGCCAGCGACAGTTCCTGGACCAGCGTGGATTTGGAGAAGCTGCGGGCAATCGTGATGACCTGGCTGCCGTCCTCGCGCGAAGACAGCTCCAGGCTATCGAGCTCGCGCAGATCGGTGACCTGGTTGCGGTAGTACTTGTCCACGTCCCAGGCGTCCCACATGTTCGGGAAGTCCTGGTGCAATTGCAGCAGGTTCGCTTCCTGGCCCTCGGCGATAGTTTCACGGCCGGTAGCCAGATCCACCGCGGAGGCAATCAGGCCCTGGGCATTGACCGCCACCCGGATGACCGAGTTATCCAGGATGTAGCCGCCATCGGCTGCGGTTGCCCTGACCGCGGAAACAGGAACGGCTTCCACTTCCTTGGCCTGGCCGAAGGCCAGGTTATTGCGCGTGAACGCCGCACCGTTGAATGCAATAGGGGTGGAGCCCTCGCCAGCCAGCTGCTGCTGGGCGGCGCGGATCAGCGCTTCGGCCTGCTCGATGACCTGGGCGTAGCGTGCCACCACTTCGCGGTGCACCCAGGCGATGGAGGTGCCGGGCAGGATGTCATGGAACTGGTGGAGCAGCACGGTTTCCCACAGTTCGTCGAGCTGCTCGTACGGGTATTCGGCCCCGGTGCGGATGGCTGCGGTAGCCGCCCACAGTTCGGCCTCGACCAGCAGCTGCTCGGTGCGGCGGTTGCCCGACTTGGTCTGGTGCTGGCTGGTCAGCGTGGCGCGGTGCAGCTCCAGGTAGAGCTCTCCCACCCATACCGGCGGGTTGGGCAGCTCGGCCTTGGCCCGGTCGAAGAAGTCGTTCGGGTGTTCCCACCGGACTTTCGCACTGCCTTCCAGGTTGGCCAGGCGCTTGGCTTTGCCGGTCATTTCCCGGGTGGTGCCGCCGCCGCCATCGCCCCAGCCGACCGGTGCGATGGAGTTGTTGGCAAGCCGGGCTTCGCGGAACTGGCGCGAGGCCTTGGCGACTTCCTCCCCGGAGAGCTGCGAGTTGTAGGTGTCCATCGACGGGAAGTGGCTGAATACGCGCGAGCCGTCGATGCCTTCCCAATCGAAGGTGTGGTGCGGGAATTTGTTCTGCTGGTTCCAGGAGATCTTCTGGGTGAAGAACCATTCGAAGCCGGCCCGGCGCATCAGCTGGGGCAGGGCAGGGGAGTATCCGAAGGAATCGGGCAGCCATACGCCCTTTGAAGCGATGCCGAATTCGTCGCGGAAGAACTTCTGGCCGTAGAGGAACTGGCGGACCAGCGATTCACCCGAGGGCATCACGGTATCGGACTCGACCCACATGCCGCCCAGCGGCAGGAAGCGCCCGTCGGCAATGGCCTTCTTCACCCGATCCCAGACCTCGGGGCGATGGGTCTTGAGCCACTTGTACTGCTGGGCGCTGGACATGCCGTAGAGGAATTCTTCCTCGTCGCCCAGCAGCTCCACCATCGAGGAGCAGGTGCGGGAGACCTTGCGGATGGTTTCGCGCAGCGGCCACAGCCAGGCCGAGTCGATATGCGAGTGGCCGATCGCGGAAATCTGGTGCGCGCTGTGCTCGGCTGGGGCGGCCAGGATCGCTGCCAGCTCGTTGCGGGCGGCCTGCGCGGTCTCGGTAATCCGCTGCAGGTCGAGCACGTCCAACGCGTTGTCCATGGCCTGCAGGATCTGCATCTTGCGCGGGCCGGCCGGCAGCTGCTCTTGCAGATCCAGCAGCACTTCCAGATCCAGCGACAACTCGTGTACTACGGATTCAAAGACCGCCAGGTCCATGCGGCGGGTGGTGTACAGCCGGCGCGAAGACGAGGTAAGGATATCGCCCTGCTCGGTGGGGAGGAACGGGTGGTAGTCCAGCAGCACCGGGTTGGATGCCGCTTCCAGGTACAAGTCGATGACCTCATCGCCTTCGGCCTGACCGGCAATGGGCACCCACTGGTTGCGCGGGTTGATCGCCTTGATGGTGATGCCGTCCGGCCGGTAAACCAGGCCCTCGCACTGGAAGCCGGTCATGTTGACGTCAAATCCCAGATCAATCACGGCTTCCACCCGGCGTCCGGCCCAATGCGCCGGAACCTGGCCCTGCAAATGGAACCATGTGGTGCCCCAGGCCGCGCCCCACGGGGTACCAACCTCTGTGGGCTGGTAGTCCAGTGCAAGACCCTGCGCAGGAGCTATCGGCTCTCCTGGCAATTCGTGCCAGGAGAGGGTCAATGGCATGGTTTCCGAATATATCGCTGGAAGGATACGTTCGGTCAGAACGCGGCGGACGCGTCCGGTGGTCAGGGAAATGTCGTCGTGCATGAGGGCCTTCCGTTTGTGCGCTCAGCGGAAAATGAGCTCCCCTGCCAGACTACCGAAAAAATAGATGCTGAGTTGGTGCAACTCGCGATCCCCGGTGGAGCGGGGTACTCAGGGGATGCCGTCCTCGCCACCCGTCACGTCCTCGGTGAGAACATCGCGAACGAAGTCGCCACCGAGCGGTTCTGGATTCCACCGTTCCAAAGCCCACGTTCCGCCGATGCCCAATTCCAGCAAGGAGCCACCGGTATTCTCGATATGCAGCTCTGCGGCATCGGCAGGCGCCATCTTCGTAGCCCATGCGCTGAAGACGCGAATGGCGGCACCATGGCTGAATACCGCGACCATGCCGGAGTAGTCCTGTGCCCGGGCGATGGTTTCCAGGGCCTTGGAATATCTTTCAATGAAGTCGTAGCCGTTCGGCCCGCCGGGCATCTTCTGCTCCCAGTCGCCATGCATCCACGAATGCAGGCACATGCCGTAGGCATAGCGTGAGGCCTCGTCGGCCTGCATCTCCAAGGTGCCTGCTGAAATCTCCTCGAGGCCGTCAATGACCTGCAGCTTCTGTCCGGTGGATTCGCTCAATGGCTGGGCCGTCAGCTGCGTGCGGTTCAGCGTCGAGGCATAGATGGACTGCAGCTGCCCGCCACTGAATGCCTGCGGCAGGGCACGAGCCTGGCGATGCCCCAGCGGAGTGAGGCTGGCACCCGGGTAAGCGGTATCAAGCTGCCCGGCAACATTCGATGGGGTTTGTCCGTGCCTGATGAGCTGAAAACGCATATCCGAGGATTCCTTGGCCTTGAGGTTCTAGATCCTAGGGATAGCACGGTTTCTGGAAATGCGGAATGGCTGGGCGCGAGCGCGGGGAGCAAACTTTTCGTTCTGGAAAGTTGATTTCCGCTTCGTCAGAGCACTGCCTGTCCGCTATCGTGAAATCGTCAGGTGGCAAGTCGTGCGCCAGAATTTCCTTCAGATCGGATTCCACTCATGCGTTCAGATGCTCTTCGGCGACGTGAGAACATCCTTCGAGCAGCTCGTGAATTATTTGCAGAACACGGCGCCCAGATTGCGATGGAAACTATTGCAGAGGCCAGCGGAGTGGGCATCGGCACACTGTATCGAAACTTTGCTGACCGGAATGCGCTGGTTGAAGAAGTCACCCTCGGCACGCTTGGGGATATCCGAATCGCTTCCCAATCAGCGGTTCAGCGGCTTGAAGACGGTGACACGGACGCTTGGGAAGTTCTGCTTGGCACGCTGGTCCAGCAGAATCTCGGGGCACTGAGCGAAGCGCTCGGGCTGCAACTGCCACGGAAGATCAGCCCCGGCATTCTGGAGGTCCAGGCAGAGGCCGGCCAGTCCCTGAACTCCGCCTTGGGCTTGGCCAAGAACGCGAATTTGGTCCGCAAAGACGTAACGGAGATAGAACTGATTGCCACCATCGGGGCCATGACCCGTCCACTGCCGCGGGCCTTCAGCAAGAGCCAGCCTGGTTTGGAGGACCGCATCGTGCAGATCATGCGCGATGGCTTGCGCCCGCAAACTACGCAGGACTAGCAAATGCCAGCACCAGAAGGTGCTGGCATTCGCCGCTGGCCGATGATCCTTAATCCAAACTCATGCCGCGGGTTTCTGGAGCGAATCGCGCCATGAAGACGACGGCTACCAGCACCAGCGCAGTCGCGCCGGCAAAGAGCCAGCCCAGCCCGACCACTGGCCACAGCGCCGCGAAGAGCAGGGGACCGAAGCCGGCGGCAAAGCGGGACATGGTCGAGGCCCAGCCGAAACCGCTGGCGCGCAATTCGGTGGGGTACAGCTCGGAAACATAGGCATACAGCACCGGAATAGCGACCTGGACCACCACGCCGAAGACCAGCACCCAGGCAATCGCGGTCGCTGGGATATGCAGGTTCTGGGCTACGATCACAAGCACGATGCCTGAGATTGGCGCGGAGATCGCCAACAGCCATTTACGGCCAACCCGCTCCACCAGCAATGCTGCCAGAACAACGCCCACCAGCCCCATCAGGGCCATCACCGCGGTAGCGAAGAACGACGCTGACTGGGCCATTCCGGCCTCGGTCAGAATCGATGGCAACCAGGTCAATGCCAGGTAGTAGACCAGCAAAATGGTCATGAACAGCAGCCAGCTGGTGGCGGTGATCTTCCAGGAGTACCGCCACAGCGAGGCGACCTGCTCCCACCAGCGCGGAGCCTTTTCCAATTCCACAGGTGCAATTACGTACTCGCGCTCAGTGGCCCCGGTGCGTTCCACGAGCTGGTCGATGACCGCACGGGCCTCGGCGTCGCGGCCCTTGGCTGCCAAGAACAATGGGGATTCGGGCATGGAGCGCCGTACCAGGTACACCATGAACGCGGGCAGGATCATGACTGCCAGGATCAACCGCCAATTATCGGCGGTGGCCATCACCCACCCCGAAACGAAGAAGGACAGTGCCGCGCCCACCGGCCACCAGCCATCCATGGCGGTGAGCACGCGTCCGCGCAGCTTGGCAGGGGTGAACTCGCCGACGAGCGCATAGTCCACCGGGATGCAGCCTCCCAGGCCGACGCCGGCCAGGAAGCGGAAGGCGACGAAGAAGCCGAAATTCGGAGACAGCGCGCCGAGGATGGTGAATAGCGAGAACATCAGAAGCGTCAGGCTGAAGGCGTTCTTGCGTCCATAGCGGTCGGCGATCCCGCCCCAGAGGAAGGCGCCCAGGGCCATGCCCACCAGATTGGAAGTGCCCAGCAAGGCCGCGGTGGGACGGTCAAGCCCCCACTCTTCGGCGACCAATGGAATCAACGCGCCGTTGAGGGTCACGTCCCAGGCATCGAACATGAATCCGAGTCCGCCGATAATGAAAATGGTGCCCTGCACCTTCCATTTGAATGGCAGCTCTTGCACGATCGATGTGCCAGAAGGCAGGGGTGCGGAAGACACAGTGGTGCACCTTTCGGTGTGCGAGCAGAAATGGTTTGTACCGCGTGAAGCATAGCCGAAAACCAGGTTCCAGGTGTAGCTCTCTACGCTTCTTCTCCCGCCGCGTCAAGGCCTGTTGTCTGCGCCGGCAAGGGGGTAATCTCTGGACATGGGAGTAGATTGGACCGCTCTCGAAGAGGCTATACGGGTGACTGCCCTTCGACACGCAGCGGAAGTGATAGCTGGACACCCCGACCAGGACTTCTATGCCATTGCCTTGCATGGAGTCAGCACCGAGGAAAGCGAAAGCATCGCCATGCCGTTGCTGGCCTTGAACTCGGTGCAGGCCCTGGAACGAGATCGCCTCACGGAGTCTCGCGAGCAATTGGTGGAACGCGGTGAAGACGCCGATGAGCCTGCCGATTACGAGGACCGTCCCGATGCCGAAGGCGATGGAAGCCTTGAACCTGAAACCGTCACATTGGAAGACGATTCGCTGCTGATCACTGATTCCGATGATGAAGACGAAGACCAGCCGGATGACGAGGATTCCGACGGGGAAGATCTCGACGACGTCTTGGCCTCCTTGGAAGCGGATCTGGAAGATAGCGACGAGGAGAGCTTCTACTCGGATAAGTGGGAACCCAGCGATTGGCACTGGTCATCCATTGATTTATGCGAAGATCCCGCGGCCACGCTATGGTCCGAGGCGATGACCGGACTGGCAGCGCGTGATGGCTGGGAACCTACTATTAAGCGCTACTATCACACGCTGGTTGCGGTAGCCCGGTCGTTGCGCGAAGAGTTGGGCGAACGGACCAAGGCAGATCTCGTGGCCTATGTCGCAGATGAAGAACATGCAGAAAAACTTCTGCAGCTTTGCCTGACTGACAAGCAGCTTTCTTCATATTTCCCGCACCTTTCCTCATTGCCGGAAGGGGCTTGACACGAACTGAAATTCCGGTGCCTTCCTTGGTTAGAATGAAGGCGGTGGCCTCTGCGCTGCCCGCCCCATTCATTCTCACCGCCGGGAGAAAAATTTCGTGAGTAAGACCGTGCTGGACAAAGTCGCTATCCGTCGCGCACTGATTTCCGTCTATGACAAGACCGGCTTGGAGGAGCTGGCCGCTGGATTGCACGCCGCAGGCGTGCAGCTGGTATCCACCGGCTCCACGGCCAAGAAGATCGCTGCCGCTGGAATTCCCGTGACCGAGGTCGAGCAGGTGACCGGTTCCCCTGAAATGCTCGATGGCCGCGTCAAGACCCTGCACCCGCGCATCCACGGCGGCATCCTTGCGGACCGCCGCGTCACCGAGCACATGGACACCCTCTCCTCGATGGATATCGAGCAGATCGACCTGGTGGTGGTGAACCTGTACCCCTTCGTGCAGACCGTCGCCTCGGGTGCCTCGCAGGATGAAGTTGTCGAGCAGATCGACATCGGGGGCCCAGCCATGGTCCGCTCGGCAGCGAAGAACCACGCCGCCGTTTCCATCGTGGTTGATCCAGTTTTCTACCCGCAGGTCATCTCCGCGGCAGCCGAGGGCGGCTTCGATCTGAAGACCCGCCAGCGCCTGGCCGCCAAGGCCTACGCTCACACCGCAGCCTACGACACCGCGGTAGCCTCGTGGACCGCAAGCCAGTTCCTGGATGAGGACGGCGACGGCGTCATCGACTGGCCAGCCTACGCAGGCGTGGCCCTGCAGCGAGCCGATGTGCTGCGCTACGGCGAAAACCCGCACCAGCAGGCAGCGCTCTACGTTGACGAAGCCGCTCCAGCCGGCATCGCCCAGGCTGATCAGCTGCACGGCAAGCCAATGAGCTACAACAACTACGTGGATGCAGATGCTGCACTGCGTGCCGCATACGACTTCGAGAAGCCGGCTGTGGCTGTGGTCAAGCACGCCAACCCTTGCGGTGTGGCCGTCGCTTCGGATGACGCGGCAGATCCGATCGCCGACGCACACCGCAAGGCGCACGCTACCGACCCGGTGTCCGCATTCGGCGGAGTCATCGCCGCCAACCGCACGGTCACCAAGGAAATGGCAGAAACCGTCAAGGGCATCTTCACCGAGGTAGTTATTGCCCCGGACTTCGAGGCCGAAGCGGTGCAGATCCTCTCGGCCAAGAAGAACATCCGCCTGCTGGCCCTGCCAGAAGGCTACGGCCGGAACAAGAACGAGTTCCGCCAGGTAAGCGGTGGCATGCTGGTCCAGGCCGGCGACAAGATCGACGCCGAGGGCGACAATCCGGGGAACTGGACCCTTGCTGCCGGTGAAGCAGCTGACGCTGCTACCTTGGCAGATCTGGAATTCGCTTGGAGCGCCGTGCGCGCTGCCAAGTCCAACGCGATTCTGCTGGCTAAGAATGGTGCAGCAACGGGCATCGGCATGGGCCAGGTCAACCGCATCGACTCCTGCAAGCTGGCCGTGGAACGTGCCAACACCCTGGGCGTGAAGGTCGAGTCCGGTGCGGATGCAGCCGGTGGCGCTGAGAACGCTGACGCGGCTGCTTCGGAACAGCGTGCCGTTGGCTCCGTGGCCGCTTCGGATGCTTTCTTCCCCTTCGCCGACGGCCTGCAGATCCTGATCGATGCCGGCGTGAAGGCTGTCGTGCAGCCGGGCGGCTCGGTACGCGATGAGGAAGTCATCGCGGCAGCGAACGAAGCAGGCATCACGATGTACTTCACCGGTGCACGCCACTTCTTCCACTAGGATTCCCTAGTACCCCAAACGGCCACGGCAGCCGCGGAAAACCGCATCTGCCGTGGCCGTTTGCTTGTCCAAAAGTTTCCTCGCCTAGCGCTCTGATTCGCGCCAATACGCGTGGCGCCAGCGGAGGACCGTTTAGTGACTAATGCATAGTTCACCTAGAATTATTAGTTATGGATACTGAAGAATCGCGTCCAGAGAATCAAAAAGGTGAAACTAAAGCGTCCCAAAATGGGCAATCTAGTCAACCGCAGAGCTCCAGAAGGAGAATCGAAAGGGTCAAGAACGCCCTACGCACTGCAAGCCAAGAAACGACCTTTGGCATTCACCCCGGATTGATTCCGGGAATTAGCGTGGAAGAGACTGGGGCTAATTTCCCGACACGGCGCGGAGTGTTCGTTACCGCATTGCTAGTTTCGGCCGGGGTGCTCATTTGGGCCATCTTTGCCCCGAGTAATCTGAACCTTGTCGGCACCACAATGCAAAGCTGGGTAGTTACCAATTTTGGCTGGCTGTTCAACCTCACGGTTCTCGTGATCGTCGTGTTCATGTTGGTTGTTGGCTATGGGCCAACAGGCAAAATCCGACTTGGCTCCGATGACAGCACTCCGGAATTTTCGACGCTCTCGTGGATCTCCATGCTTTTTGCCGCAGGCTTGGGCATCGGGCTGGTGTTTTATGGGCCCCTCGAACCGCTAAGCCATTTCTTGGCTCCGCCACCGTCCACCACCGCGGAAGCTGAAACCGTTGATGCGGTACTGCCTGCCTTGACTGACTCGTTCTTGCACCAAGCAAGTTTCGCGTGGTGCATCTACGCTCTCGTTGGCGGTGCCCTGGCGTATGCCTCCTATCGCCGTGGCCGGCTTCCATTGATCTCGTCGCTTTTTGAACCGGTATTCCCCAACGGCAATCATCGGGTGTTAGGCAAGATCATTGATGTCTTTGCTGTATTGGTGACCCTCTTTGGCACAGCGACTTCATTGGGTATTGGCGCTCTGCAGATCCGAACTGGAACGAACATTATTACCGGGCTTGAGCTGGGCAATGGTTACGTTGTGGTCGTGATCAGCGTTTTGACTGTGGTGTTCACGATTTCTGCCGTTGCTGGCATCAAGAAGGGTATTCGGCTACTTTCGAATACCAACATGATTCTCGTTGTAGGCATGGCCTTGTTCGTTGTGGTGGTTGGACCAACTGTCTTTATCTTGGACCTGATCCCGAGTTCACTGATAGCTTTCGTCGGTAACTTGCCAGAAATGCTGTCCTTGGCGGCTAGCCAAGGAGAAGTCCAGAAGCAGTATCTGACCTCTTATACGACTCTGTACTGGGCTTGGTGGATCTCATGGTCGCCATTCGTCGGCATGTTCATTGCCAAGATTTCCAAGGGCCGTACGCTGCGCGAATTTGTCACGGTTGTCGTCTTTGCTCCGGCACTCATTTCGATCATCTGGTTCGTGGTCTTCGGCGGTACCGCGATCTGGATGCGTATGAACGATCTGGGCATGGAGGTGAAAGGCGCCGGTGAAAATGTCATGTTCGACCTGTTAGCGAATTTGCCTTTCAGTCCCGTGCTGTGGATTGTGTGCCTCCTCGCGATCCTGGTCTTCTTCGTTACGGCAGCTGATTCGGCTGCCAATGTCATGGGGTCGATGTCTCAATCTGGTCGCCCGGTACCGTCTAAGCCGGTGACCATTGTATGGGCCATGGCACTTGGCCTGATCGCCATGTTCTTGCTGTTGGCCGGCGGACGCGATGCCTTGTCGGGACTTCAGTCCATCATGGTTACCTGCGCTTTGCCGTTCACAATCGTCTTGATCGGCGTCATGATTTCCTGGGCCATCGACCTGCGCAATGACCCTACGATGATTCGTCACCGTTATGCCGTTGAGGCGATTCGTGGTGGCGTTCGAAGGGGCATCGATGAGCATGGTGACGATTTTGTCTTCGGCGTTGCTGCAGTGCCGGAGGAGGAAGGCGCTGGCGCGAACTTCGAAAGCGATGATCCTGCATTGACTGAGTGGTATACAGATACCGGCGTGCTGGACATTGTTGAGGCTAAAGAGGAACTTTCCACTGAAAACGAACCTGATCGGGGCGTTGGCGATACGCGAGCCGAACCTGAACCGGCAAAATAATCAGAAACCGGAAATCCTGCGATTTGAGTAGGTTTCATCTAGTCAAGGCCGAGCTCTGAGATCCCTGTAGAGGTGAGCTCGGCCCTGCGCTATCCAATGCCGAGAAATTGTTCAACAACATCTTGCCAAGGTTGTTCAACAACCTGTAAAGTCTTGTCCATCACATTGACCTTGTGACGGTTGTCACCACTATCGCATTGGAACGTCATCATGGCACTTCCTGAGTCAACATCCCAAAGCAGCAAGGCGCGGCGCACGGCGCTCCTAGGCGCCATGTTCCTGATGGCCACCAGCGCCATCGGACCGGGCTTCATTACCCAGACCACAGAGTTCACGGTCCAAATTGGCGCGGCCTTCGCCTTCGCCATTGTCGTCTCCATCCTTGTGGACATCGCGGTCCAGCTGAATGTCTGGCGCGTGATCGGGGTGTCCGGAATGCGTGCCCAGGAACTGGGCAACAAAGTCGTCCCTGGCATCGGCTGGCTACTGGCTGGGCTGGTATTCATCGGCGGCATGGTCTTCAATATCGGCAATATCGCCGGTACTGGACTGGGCCTGAACGCCATGCTGGGAGTTGACGCCAAAATTGGCGGGGCCATCTCAGCGGCCATCGCCATCCTGGTCTTCCTGTCGAAGAAAGCCGGCATGGCATTGGACCGCATTGTGGTGATGCTGGGAGCCGTCATGATCCTGCTGATGCTGTACGTGGCAATCGTCGCCGCCCCTCCAGTGGGCGATGCGATCCGCAACGTGGTGCTCCCCGAGAAGATCGATTTCCTGATCATCACTACCCTGATCGGTGGCACCGTTGGCGGATACATCACCTACGCAGGTGCCCACCGCATGATCGATTCGGGCACATCGGGCGTGGAGCATGTCAAGTCGATCTCCAACATCTCGACCCTGGCAATTATCGTCACCGGTGTCATGCGCGTGCTGCTCTTCCTGGCGATCCTCGGTGTCGTGGCTGGAGGCGTAGCGTTGACCAGCGACAACAAGGCTGCTGAAGCCTTCGGCCACGCCGCTGGCCCCATCGGCATCCGCGCCTTCGGCGTCATCCTCTGGGCTGCCGCGCTGACCAGTGTGATCGGTGCCGCCTACACTTCGGTTTCCTTCATCACCAAGCGCACCACCCCGGAACGCACCCGAAACCTGATCACCGTGGCTTTCATCGTGGTCTGCGGCATCATCTACTTGTTGCTCGGCAAGGCGCCGGCAACCCTGCTGATCTTCGCCGGAGCCTTCAACGGACTGATCCTTCCCGTGGGCTTCGCGGTACTGCTCTGGGTCGCATGGCGCCGCCGCGACCTGATGAACGGCTACAACTATCCCAAGGCCCTGCTGGTTATCGGTGCCTTGACCTGGCTGCTCAGCGTCTACCTCGGCTGGAACTCGATTTCGGGTCTGGCAGCCCTCTGGAACGGCTAGGAGAAAGACAATAATGAAGGACTTATCGAGCCTCGGGCAGACCGAACGTGCGGCCATGGCCCCGAGCGAGGCCCGCGAGCTGTTCCGTGCCGGACAGGTGCTCCCGACCGCGGGAATCAGTGCCGGATACGCGCAGGCAAACCTGATTATCGTTCCCCAGGAGCTGGCCTTCGATGTGCTGCTCTTTGCCCAGCGCAACCCCAAGTCCTGCCCGATCCTCGGTGTCCTGGAAGCCGGGCAGACCAGCAACGAGTTGCTGGAAGGCGGAGATATCCGCACTGACGTGCCGAAGTACATGGTTTACGAAAACGGGGTCAAGGTGGCTGAACCCACCGACCTGTCAGAGTACTGGCGTGATGATCTGGTGACCTTCATTGTCGGCTGCTCGTTCACCTTCGAGAGCGCACTGATGGAAAGCGGCATTTCCATCGCGCATATCGACCAGGGCGTGAACGTGCCAATGTACAAGACCAATATCCGCTCGCAGTCGGCCGGAGCGATGTCAGGTCCGATGGTGGTCTCCATGCGCCCGATTCCCGCCTCGCATGTGGCCGACGCGGTGCGGATTACTTCCCGCTATCCGGCCGTTCACGGGGCGCCGGTGCATATCGGGAACCCGGAAGAGCTGGGCATCAAGGATTTGGGCGCACCGGACTTCGGCGATGCAGTGCAGATCCCGGAAGGGATGATTCCGGTGTTCTGGGCCTGCGGCGTCACTCCGCAGGCGGCAGTGATGGAGTCCCGCCCGGCCTTGGCCATCGGCCACGCACCGGGGCACATGCTCATTACGGATATCAGGGATTCCCAATACCAGGTTCCCTAGCCCATAGACCGAACGAGGCGGCCTCACCCCAAGGGGGCCGCCAAGTTCCCGCCAGGGCCTTTGGCCCTGGATCGAACGCGGTGGCCTTCCCCCAAGAGGCCGCCGCGTTCCCATGTCTAAAGGCTTTGCCGCTGAACCCAGGCCTGGACTTCGGCAAGCAGTACCTGCTTGGATTCTTCATCCAGGAATGCGGATTCAAAGGAATTCCTTGCCAGCGTAGCCAGCTGCCCGGTGCTGAAGTTGAAGCTTGCCATGAGCGAGGCAAAATTGGCATCCATGTATCCGCCGAAGTAGGCAGGATCATCGGAATGCACCGAAACCTTCAAGCCCTTTTCGAGCATCTGCGGCAATGGATGATCGGCCATGGTGTCCACCGCACGCAAATGGATGTTTGATAGCGGGCAGACAGTCAAAGGCATCTGCTCGTCGACCAAGCGCTGAACCAGCGTCGGATCGTCCAGGCAACGGATGCCGTGGTCCACGCGCTCAACCTCCAACAAGTCCAGCGCTTGCCAAATGTAGTCAGCAGGGCCTTCCTCGCCCGCATGGGCAACGACGTGCAGGCCGTGGGCGCGGGCATAGGCAAAGACTTCCTGGAACAGCTCGGGAGGGAAACCCACCTCCGAGGAATCCAGGCCGATGCCATCGATATCGTGCTTCTCGGCGACCAGCACCTTCATCAAGTCCATAGCTTCTTCCGCTGGGGCATGGCGCCAGAAGCACGCGATGAGCTTGTGGGAGATCCCCCAGCGTTCTGCGCCCTCGTCCAGGCCGGAACGGATGCCGGCGATGACCTCGCCCAGGCCCAGTCCGCGCTGGATGTGAGCTTGTGGATCGAAGAACAATTCCACATGGCGCACGCCGGAGTCGTGGGCGCGCTGCAGGTAGGCCACCGTGATTTCGTGGAAGTCTTCAGCAGTGCGCAGGACCGCCATATTCGCATAGAACAGGTCGAGGAAGGACTGGAGATTGCTGAACTGGTACTTGGCACGCAGCTGGTCAACGGTGGCATAGGGCAGCTCAACACCGTTTTTTGCCGCCAGCGCCATGATCATTTCTGGCTCCAGCGTTCCCTCAAGGTGGATGTGCAATTCGGCTACAGGCAATTTCACGGGTGGTGCGACCTTCCAAGCAGGGGACGAGGGCCTAGGCCGTGATGAAACGGCGGTGGCGCGCAATGGTTTCGTTAAACCATACGTTGGCTATCTATGTGCTTGCTTGGCTTGTCCGTGCGTCGAGGAAACCCGCAGGGAGCTGGGTTTGAGGCTGCCAGCATCGGCAGGCAGGCAGGCGGCAATTGCATCAAGGATCCGGAAAAACCGGTGATCGCAGTGGAAATTCCGCGGGGCAAACCCGGATTTGGCCTCTGGTGCATCCTTGGAAAACAAGGGTGCGCAACCCGATGAGGCATGCGCTGGAGGCTGGCATTTGCCGCAAAGCAGTGAGGAATGCACGGCGCGGATGAGATGGAAATCGCAAGCGGAATGGGCCAAGGCCCTGCTCCATGCCTACTCCGGGCGTTGGGCGATGTGGCTGAGCAACTCAGCTTCAGCGGTGTCGAGATAGCCGCGCAGGGTCTGGGCGGCTTCCAAGCGCTTTCCGGCGCGGAGCATGGCCAGCAGATTCGCATTGCGCTCTACATAGTGCGAATGGAAATCCGGGGCGTCGCTCATGGCGTGGAAGACCAGGCGCATGCGGGCCAGCACGCGGCTCATCAGCTCCTGGAGCAGTTCGCTATCGGAGGAGGCGACCAGCTGCTTGTGGAAGGCCTGATTGGCATTGGCCATCCGCGGCACGTCGCCGGCAGCCAGACCTGTGCGAGCCTCCTCGATGATCTTGCCCAACCGGTCCAGGTCGATGTCTTGGCCCCACGCCAGGCATGCCGGCTCGACGGTACGGCGCACCGCATAGATTTCCCGCACATCATCAGCATCCGGAGAAGCCACGAAAACACCCCGGTTGGGGATCCGGGTGATGATCAGCTCGCTATTGAGCAAGGTGAAGCTCTCGCGCAAGGTATTGCGCGAGAGCCCCAATGATTCAGCCAGGGTCTGCTCGGAAAGCTTGTCACCGGGCAATAGCTCGCCTTCGGCAATGCGGCGGCGCAGCTCATTGGCAGCCCAGAGCCCGCTGTGCGCGTGTGGGGCCTTGGCTGGATGCGAGGTGCTGCTGGTGGCTTTCATGCTTCCAATTTATCCCAACTGGCCTGCGGGTACGGACTTCATGGCCTGGACGCTAGCCGATGGTGCCCAAGGTGTCGCCGCGGCGTACGGCTGACCCTGCGCTCAAGTCCGCTGCGCGGAAGATGCCATCACGGTGCGCGGTGATGGTGGATTCCATCTTCATCGCCTCGACGATGGCAATGCTCTGCCCTTCGGCGACTGTACTGCCATCTTCCGCGGCGAAGCGGACGAGGTTCCCGTCCATGGTGCTGCGTACCGCGGCGGCATCGACCTGGCCGGCAGCATCATCCTGGGTGGCGGCGGCGGTGCCGGCTCCGGGGGTATTGCGCAACGCGTTGGTCAGTGCAGCGGGAAGACCCAGCTGGACGGCCTTGCCATCGAGCTCTATGGTGATGGTTTCACGGCTGGTATCGCGCTGGTCCAGATCCATCTCGTCGCTGGCCTCCACCTCGTTGAGGAACTCGTCCTCGATCCATGTGGTGTAGACGCCCAGGGATTCGCCGTTGAACGCTTCGTGCTCGATGACGGCGCGGTGGAATGGCAGGACCGTAGGTACACCGGCAATGCTGATTTCTTCCAGCGCCAGGCGGGCACGGCGCAACGCCTGGTTCCGGTCGGCACCGCGCACAATCAGCTTGGCGATCATCGAGTCGTAGAACGGCGGAATGACCGAGCCGCTGCGGACCCCTGAGTCCACGCGCACGCCGGCGCCGGTTGGCGCTTCGAACCGCTCCACGGTGCCGGGCGCAGGCAGGAAGCCGCGAGCCGGGTCCTCGGCATTGATGCGGAATTCGATGGCATGGCCGGTGGGCTGCGGGTCCTCGGCAATGGACAACGGCAGGCCATCGGCAATGCGGAACTGCTCGGCCACCAGATCAACGCCGGAAGTCTCCTCGGTGATCGGGTGCTCCACCTGCAAACGGGTGTTGACCTCCAAGAAGGAGATCAGACCGTCCTGGGCCACCAGGTATTCCACGGTGCCGGCCCCGACATATCCGGCTTCCTTGCAGATCGCCTTCGCGGACTGATGGATCCGGGTCCGCTGCTCATCGGTCAAGAACGGGGCAGGCGCCTCTTCCACCAGCTTCTGGTGGCGGCGCTGCAAGGAGCAGTCGCGGGTGCCGACGACCACCACATTGCCGTGGGTATCGGCCAGCACCTGGGCCTCGACGTGGCGCGGCTTGGCCAGGAAACGTTCCACGAAGCATTCGCCACGGCCAAAGGCCACGGTGGCTTCGCGGGTGGCGGACTCGAAAGCATCGGAGATCTCATCGAGCGAGTAGGCGATCTTGATGCCGCGGCCACCGCCGCCGAAGGCCGCCTTGATGGCGACCGGCACGCCGTACTCTTCAGCGAAGGCCCGCACCTCGCCGGCGTCCGCTGCCGGGCCGTCGGTGCCCGGGGCCAGCGGCGCACCTGCGCGCACCGCGATCTGCCGGGCCGTGACCTTGTTGCCCAGTGCTTCGATGGCCGCGGGGGGCGGGCCAATCCAGCTCATGCCGGCTTCGATGACGGCGGCGGCGAAGTTCGCGTTCTCCGAGAGGAAACCGTAGCCGGGGTGCACCGCATCGGCGCCGCAGCGCTTGGCAATCTCGATGATCTTCTCGATATCCAGGTAGGTGTCCGCGCCGGTGGAACCATGCAGCGGGTACGCTTCATCTGCGCGGCGCACGTGCAGGGCGTCGGCATCCGGGTCCGAGTAGATGGCTACCGACGAAATGTTTGCGTCGGTGGCCGCCCGGGCAATGCGGACCGCGATTTCGCCTCGGTTGGCGATGAGAACTTTTTTCATGGCAATTCCTTAGGCGTCAGATGCCGCGTGGCCGGCAGCGGGATGGAGTTCGAATCGAATTCTGCTTCCGGGCGGAAGCTGCGCGGCTGCGCTGAGGTCTTCGGCAATGACGGTGGCGATCACCGGATAGCCGCCGGTGACCGGATGATCTGCGAGGAACAGCACCGGCAGGCCGGAGGGCGGCACCTGCAAGGATCCGCGGGCTACGCCTTCACTGGCCAGTTCCCCGGAGCGGACGCGCTGCAGCGGTTGCGCGCCGGTGCCCAGGCGTACACCCACGCGGTTGGATTCGCTGGTGACATCCCAAATCTGGGCGGCCAGCTGGTCCAGGCCCGCCTGGCCAAACCAATCGGCACGCGGACCGGGCATGGCGCGCAGCGTGTACACGCCGTTATCGTCTGGGACCGGCAGGGTGCTCGGTTCGCTGTTGCCAACGATGTGGCCCAGATGCGGGCGGTTCACCGGCAGCATGCCTCCGGCTTGCAGAGGCTGGGGACCGACTCCGGAGAGGGTGTCGGTGGACAGCGAGCCGAGGACCGGTTCCTGCTCGATGGTGCCGCGCACCGCAAGGTAGCTGCGCAGTCCGCGGCCGGCGGGTTCAACCTCCAGGCGCTCGCCGTGCAGCAGCGCGAACGGTGCATTGGCCGCGGCCTGGCGCGGGGTGCGGACCTGGTCGTCTTCGGCCGGGGTGATCCAGAGTTCTGCTTCGGCGCCGGTAAGCGCCAGCACCTGGTCTTGCTCGGCCTCAACGGTGATGCGGCTGCCGAGGTTCTCGATCACGGCCTGGCCTGGTTGGTTGCCCACCAGGCGGTTGGCCTGGTGGAAGGCGGCCGGGTCTGCGGCTCCTGCGACGCCAACTCCGAGGTTGCCATAGCCGATGCGTCCGGCATCCTGGAGCAGGGATTGCAGGCCGGCGTCGATGATTTTCAGGCCACCGGCAAGTGCCTGCCCTGATGCTTCGTCTTGTGCGGCGGGTGCCTGGCTCACCGATATTTTCCGGGTGGCCCGGACGAACTGCACGGTATCCTGCGGCCGGATCAATGCAGGATTTTCGCGCTGCAAATCCCACATTTGCAGATCGGTATGTCCAATCAGCTGCCAGCCTCCGGGGGATTGGCGCGGATAGACGGCCGAGTACTCACCGGCGAGCGCCACCGCTCCGGCGGGCACCTTGGTGCGCGGGGAGTCTCTGCGCGGGACATTCAAGTCCTGGCTTTCGCCGAGCAGATAGGCGAAGCCGGGAGCGAATCCGCCAAATACTGCACGCCACCTCTGGCTGGTGTGCGCATTGATCACAGCTTCGGTGCTCAGCCCGGTCAGCCCGGCCACGGCGGCGAGGTCTTCGCCATCGTAATTCACTGGTATTTCAACCAGCTTGCCCGCAGCGTGGAGTGCAGAGGCTACTTCAAGTTCTGGCAGTGCTGCCATGGCCCGTTCGGCGCTCTGCGCGGAATCGAATTTCAGCAGTACCGTTTGCGCGGCGGCCAAGAGGTCGCGCTGTCCGGACAGGGGAGAGGTTTCCAAGGCGGCGTTGAGCGCCAAGACAGCATCGAGCGAGTCCAGGTCGATGAGCAGATCATGGGAACCTGCCCGGTGAATGGCGCGGATGCTCACGCGAAGCTCCGGATCTGCACGCCGGCATGTTCCAGTCCTGCGCGCACGGCGCTGGCCATGGCCACTGCACCGGCAGTATCGCCGTGCAGGCAGATGCTCTCGGCTTCCATCTTGATGGTGCTGCCGTCCACGGCAACAATGGTGCCTTCGGTGGCCAGGCGGACCATGTTCTCGGTGACCTGCGCGGGGTCGTGCAATACGGCGTTGGATTCGCGGCGGGAGACCAGGGTGCCCTCGGGGGTGTAGTTGCGGTCGGCGAAGGCTTCTGCGACGCCGCGCAGGCCAGCGGCTTCGGCCTTTTGCAGGGCGACAGAACCTGGCAGCAGCAGGACCGGCAGGTCGGTGCCGAAGGCCTTGATGGCATCGATGACGGCCTGGGCATGCACCTGGTGGTGCACGATGGTGTTGTACAGGGCGCCGTGCGGCTTGACGTACTTGATTTCGCTGCCTGCGGCGCGTGCCAGGGCTTGCAGGGCTCCAAGCTGGTAGAGGACGTCATCGGCCAATTCGGTGGCCGAGCAGTCCAGAAAGCGGCGGCCGAAACCGGCCAGGTCGCGGTAGCCCACATGGGCTCCGATGGTGACGTTGGCGCTGACCGCATCGCGGCAGGTCTGGGCGATGGTGCTGGGGTCTCCAGCGTGGAACCCGCAAGCTACATTGGCCGAAGACACGGAGGTGAAGATGGCGGCGTCGTCGCCCATCGTCCAGTTGCCGAACGACTCGCCTACGTCTGAATTCAGGTCTATGTATGGCATTGTGATCCCCGTCTCGTGAATACCTCTTGGTAAAAGAATGCCCCACTTTCGGTAATTGTTCAACAATCTTGGCAGGGTTTTTGAGCATCGCTTCCCGGAATTCCGCTGGAGCGGTGCCCCCATCTGTCATCTGATCAGGCGTTTTGCACGTGGAATAGCAAAGCCCGAGGCCAGGAATCCTTGCGGAATCCTGGCCTCGGGCAGGTCTTGTGACTGGAGGTGCGGCTACTGGCCTTCTTCGCCGTCGGAATCTTCATGCCCGAACGGAATGGGCGCGTTCTGTGCCTCATCCGGATCAGGGACAGTAGTGTTCTCGCCCTCTGGGTCCGGAGTCTGAGCTGGACCTGTGGTTTCGTCGTGGTTTTCGGTTCCCATGGTTATTTCCCTTCATCCGTGCCTTGCTTGATTGCCAGCTAGCGGGTGCTGGTTCACATAGCCTAGCCGTGAATCGTGGTGAAATGCGGTGCGATCAGGGAATTACCATGTTCGCCCGCCGTGGAATCCTGGCACGCTGGCGGTACCCGCGGCCTTGCCTGGCCGCTAGGACAGCCCGATGGCGTTGCCGTGCTCGTCGACATCCATGCGCATGGCAGCTGGCACCCTCGGAAGGCCCGGCATCGTGGTGAGCGCCCCGGTGATGGCCACGATGAATCCGGCACCGGTCTTGGGGATCAGCTCGCGGACCTGCACGGTGAATCCGCGGGCGGCGCCTAGCAGCTGCGGGTCATCGGAGAAGGAGTACTGGGTTTTGGCGATGCAGACCGGCAGGTGCGACCAGCCATTGTCGTGGATCTGCTGGAGCATCCTCCGGGCCTTGGGGGAGTACTCGACGCCTTCGCCGCCGTAGACGCCGCGCACCAGGGTCAGGATCTTGTCTTCGACCGGCTGCTGCAGCTCGTACAGCGGGGCAAAATTGCCCGGTTCCCCGATGATCCGCAGCACCATGGCGGCCAGCTCGCCTGCTCCGGAGCCGCCCTGGCCCCAGACATCGGCGATGGCGCAGGCAATGCCCTGCTGTTTTGCCCAGCCGGTGACCGCTTCCAGCTCGGCATCGGTATCCGTGGTGAAGCGGTTGATGGCGATCACTGGCTGGATGCCGAACTTCGAGACGATCGAGGCGTGGCGTTCCAGGTTCGGCAGCCCGGCCCGCACGGCCTCGACGTTTTCTTCCCCCAGCTCCTCCTTGGGCACCGAACCATGCATCTTCAGTGCGCGGACGGTGGCGACAATGACCACCGTGTCCGGCGGGCACCCGGCGTAGCGGGCCTTGATGTCCATGAATTTCTCGGCGCCCAGATCGGTGCCGAAGCCGGCTTCGGTCACCACCACTTCGGCCAGTGCGCGGGCGGTGTTGGTGGCGATGGCCGAGTTGCAGCCGTGGGCGATGTTGGCAAAGGGCCCGCCGTGGATGAGCGCGGGAGTGCCCCCGATGCTCTGCACCAGGTTGGGCTTGATGGCTTCCTTGAGCAGCAGCGCCATCGCACCCGCCGCGCCCAGGTCATCGGCGGTGACCGGGGCCTTGGCGTAGGTGTTTCCGACGGTGATCCTGCCCAATCGGGCGCGCAGGTCCGCCAGCCCGGTGGCCAGGCAGAAAACAGCCATGACCTCGGAGGCGGCGGTGATTTCGAAGCCAGTTTCGCGCGGCACCCCGTTGGCGGTACCGCCCAGGCCGATCACCACGTGGCGCAATGCGCGGTCGTTCATGTCCAGCACCCGCTTGAAGGTGATGGATCGCGGGTCGATGCCCAGCTCGTTGCCCTGCTGCAGGTGGTTGTCGAGCATGGCCATGAGAAGGTTGTTCGCACTGGTGATGGCGTGGAAATCCCCGGTGAAATGCAGATTGATCTCGTCCATGGGCAGCACCTGGGATTGGCCTCCGCCCGTGGCTCCGCCCTTCATCCCGAAGCTCGGGCCGACCGAGGGCTCGCGCAGCGCGATGATGGTCTTGGTCCCGGTGGCAGCCAGCGCGTCGCCCAGGCCCACCACCATGGTGGATTTGCCTTCCCCTGCCGGCGTCGGGGACATGCCGCTGACCAGGACGACTTTTCCGGGCCGGCTTCCGTTGGCCGGCAGCAGGGCAGGATCAATTTTGGCCTTGTACTTGCCGTAGGGCTCCAGCGCGTCCTGCGGGATTCCGGCCGCCTCGGCAATCCGGGAGATTGGTCTGAGCACTGCCCGCGAGGCAATGGCCAGATCGCTCATATCGGTTTCCGGCAATGCTGCCATGTTGTGTCCCCTGTCTGGCTGCCCGGTGACCCGGGGGTGAGGAAGACCAAGGCTTCTGGTTTTCCCTGATTGGCCTTCAAGCTATCACCTTGCAGGCAAGGCGAGAAGGCCGTGATGGGCAGAACGTGGGTCGGTTCTCGGCACGGTCCGAGGACCGGACAAGGGGTAGCGGCACCCTAAAGCCAACTTCTCAAGAATTTAGTTGTGCCCAAGCCGCGGTCGTTGCTTGAGGACCAGTTTCTGCTCACCGCAGAGCTGATGCTCCCACTGCAGGATTTCTGTGGCATGGCCTCAACTGGTTTCCTCAATCTCGAAAATAGACACAGCGAGCTCAACATTCCCCGTCCCTTCCAATGCTTCGGGTAACTCTGCCGGAGTTAGCGTTCTCGTGATGAACATTTCCAGTGAATTCGTATTGCAAGACCCCGACTGAACGCCTGATTTCAGAGGTTTGGAATCTGCACGGAAGTCAACGCGCCATCGAGCGTCTTGTTCAGCGGAAGAACGGCACATGTAGGAAACGAGTAGGGACTTCTTGTTCGCACCAGGTATCTTCGGAACGCTCAACTCACTATCTGGCTCAATCAATCCTTCAGTGACAAAAACCAGGTTGGAATCGGATGATTCTTCGTGGCGTTGCTTGGTCAGTTCGGTGAGCTGAGCAGGATCAAAGGATTCATAGACCGATTTAAGCTCCTGGACATCGGCTGACTCTTCGGGGCTCTCCTGAATTGTCGTTGTTGCCGAACTGTTAGCTGATGGCTCAACTGGAGCTTCTGTGCAAGCAGTAAATAATAATGGCGAGACAAGCGCTAAGGCGGCTATTCCTATTGTGGTGCGGGTGATTAGCGGATTATTTGATCCCATTACTCGTCTCAAACTCAGATTTATATACACCTCGCATAGGAGTACACGGGGGAGAAGTGCTATGCCTGAGAGTTTATCTGCACCTCATGATCTCTGGGAATCAATGAAAATTTACTTAGTTATTGGGATAAAAGAGTTGGAAAACGACCAATGACCTGCCGCTGCTCGCCAATAAACAGTGCGAAATCGGGCGGTGTCCGTGGCAGTATTCACTCAGGTGTGCGAAGGATGTGGCCGTCAAATGTCGGAAGCAGAATATGACGTAGGTGGTAACTGGTTCCCTGTTCCGGCGCCCAGTAGAAGCGCCTAGGCAACTCCGTGCTTCCCAACGTGAATCGCGAACCCGGCGGTTTCGTGGCCAGCCTCGCGTTGGGGGAACTTATGAGATCGCCGTAGCCATGCAACTGCCCAGAACCCAACGGACAAGGAAGCGGCCGACAGCCCGGGGTGCCTCCAAGGACAAATGAAGCCCGAGCGGAGGAATTCCACCAGGAATTCCTCCGCTCGGGCTAAACCCTATATTTATCTGGGACGCCTGCCGCTTTCCCGGAGGTCAGCGTCTGGGCATCCAGGCCTTGAGAGCCAGCAACGCCGAAGTGGCGCCTCAGTGATTCGCGTGCGACTTCTCGCCCTTGATCATGAATGCGAAGACGATGCCGATCGTGGCCAGCACGGCGCCGACGATGAACGAGATGTGCGCGCCAGAGAACAAGGCCTCGGCCAGCTCGGACCCGGCGTCCAGCTGGACCTTTGACAGCAGCGACATCACGGTCACGAAGACCGTGGTGCCGATGGCGCCGCCCAGCTGCTGCGCGGTATTGAAGATTGCCGAACCGTGGCCGAACAGGCGCGGATCCACCGAAGCCATCGCGGAGGACATCAAGCCGGTCATCAGCAGGGCCAGTCCGATGGAGAAGACGATGTGGCAGAGCATGAACATCCACAATTCGGTCTGCGCGGTGACAGTGGTGTACATCCACTGCCCGGCGGCCAGGAGCACGGCGCCGGGGATCAGGACCGGGCGCGGACCGCGCTTGTCGTAGATCCGCCCGAAAATCGGCGAGGCGATGGCCTGTGCCAGTCCGCCGGGAAGCAGCATGATGCCGATCTGCAGCGAGTCGACGCCCTGCCCGGATTCCAGCAGGATCGGCACAATCATCAGCGAACCGAGCAGGGTGCCGAAGGCAATCATGATCATCGCGATCGCGAAGCTGAAGCTGCGCGAGGCAAACGGGGTCAGGTTCAGCAGTTCGCGGCCGCTGGCGGCCAGCTTGACCTGGCGAATGATGAACAGTGCCAGGGCCACCAAGCCGATGGCGAAGCTGGCGATCATCATCGTGGCGTTATCCGCGGCATGCTCGATGCTGGAAATGCCATACACCAGGAACCCGAAGGCCAAGGCGGATAGCAGGACCGAAGCGGAATCCACCTTGATCTTTCGTGCACTGGAAGGGATCTTGAAGAAGATGGCGCCCAGTACCAGGACCGCCACGGCGATCGGCAGCATCAGGATGAAGATGTAGTGCCAGCCCAAGGCGTGCACGATAGCCCCCGAAGCGGTAGGCCCGATAGCCGGGCCGACGCCGATGACGATCGAGTTCAGGCCCATGATGGTGCCGCGCTGGTGGACGGGCACAAGCGTCAAGGTGGTGGTCATCAGCAAGGGCAGGACGATGGCCGTGCCAACGGCCTGGATAACGCGTGCCAGCAGCAAGAAGCCGAAGCTCGGCGCCAGCACCGCGATGACGGTGCCGAGGATGAAGCTGATGACGGCGAAGAAGAACAGCGACCGGTGCGCGAAGCGCTGCAGCAGGAAGCCGGTGGTGGGGATGACGACCGACAGGGTCAGCAGGAATCCGGTGGTGAGCCACTGGCCGGTGGACGCCGAAATGCCCATGTCCTGCATGATGCCGGGCAGCGCTACCGTGAGCACGGTCTCGTTCAGGATCATCATGAAAGCGGCCAGGGCCAGCGAGGCGATGATGCCTGTCAGGGTTTTGGTGGAGAGTTGCCCGGCGGGCGCCGCGCTTGGCTTGGCGCTGGTTCTAGGGGGATTTGTAGTCACGAAGTCTTCTTCCTGTGGAGTGTCAACCGCTAAATACTGTCACACTCTGCCACTTTTTCGTAAGCGAATCTGTCAGACTGTGACAGGAAACAAATTTGGTGGACGAGGCCTGCGCAGTACAGGCAGTCCGGAGCATCGGAGAGCGCCATGGGGATTCGCGAGGAACGCAAAGAGGCAACGATCCAGTCCATCCGGGCGGCAACCTTGGACCTGGTGGAACAGCAGGGCCTGGAATCGGTGACCGTGGGGCAGATCGCTGCCCGGGCCGGCATTTCCGAGCGGACCTTCTTCCGCTACTGCGAATCCAGGGAAGCGGCCATGGTGCCGGCGCAGCATGAATTGATCCAGGCCGTGACCGAATGCCCCATCGCTGACGGATCCACGAGCGCGCAGATTTTCCGGTTGCTGGCCAACGAATGCCGCCGAATCCTTGTTGCCGAGATCCGCGGCAACGAATACCGGCGCATTTCCCGGTTGATTGCCACGGAGCCGAAGCTGCTATTGGCCATCACTCGGCAAGATCAAGCCTTCTGCGCTGCCACCTCGCAGGAGCTGCGCCGCCGCGGGCTGGTGCCGGCCATGCCCGCCTTGATGATTGGCGAAGCCTTGGCCGCCCTCTGGCGCGTGGCCTGGCAGAGCTTCGGCCAGGCGGAACGCGCCGGGGAGCCTGCAGATCCAGTTGAGCTCTTCGATGAGGCCATGGCGAATCTCGAAGCGCTGGCCGGCGGAAGAGCCGAATAGCGAATAACTCTGTTGAGTTATCGCTGATTAACTTAAATGTGACGAACTGCTTGCAGGCTGTCCAGCCCGGCATTTCGGTGAATAAACGGCGTTGCCGCGCGTATTTCCCGCTGCCGCAAAGTGTGGTGCAGAGCAAAATCAGGTAGATTTGGAACGTTGAGTTCAGGGCGGTAACACCGCTTCCGCACGACGTTCAGGGAGACGCCACACCTATGGCAAAGATTATTTACACCCACACCGACGAAGCGCCTATGCTGGCGACCCACTCGTTCCTGCCAATCGTGGAGGCCTTCGCCTCGACCGCCGGTGTGGAACTTGAGACCCGCGACATCTCGCTGGCTGGTCGCATCATCGCTACCTTCCCGGATTATGTCACCGAAGAGCAGCGCATCGGTGATGCTCTGGCAGAACTTGGCGATCTGGCCAAGACCCCGGATGCAAACATCATCAAGCTGCCGAACATCTCGGCTTCGATCCCGCAGCTGAAGGCTGCCGTCGCCGAGCTGCAGGCTGCCGGCTACGCACTGCCTGACTACCCGGATAACCCGACCTCGGATGAAGAGACCGATGTCCGCGCGCGCTACGACAAGATCAAGGGTTCGGCTGTGAACCCGGTCCTGCGCGAGGGCAACTCGGACCGCCGTGCACCACTGAGCGTGAAGAACTACGCTCGCAAGTACCCGCACTCCATGGGCGAGTGGGCCGCTGATTCGAAGACCAACGTGGCCACCATGGGCGTTGACGACTTCGCGGCCAACGAGAAGTCCGTAGTCATCGACGCGGACAAGAAGATCTCGATCCGCTTCGTCGGCGAAGACGGCGAAGTCAAGGTCCTGAAGAAGCCTTTCGACGTGCTGGCCGGCGAAGTCATCGACGGCACCGTCATGCACGCCGCGGCCTTGTCCGAGTTCCTGAAGAGCTCCGTGGCCCGCGCCAAGGAAGAGGGCGTGCTGTTCTCGGCTCACCTGAAGGCCACCATGATGAAGGTCTCCGACCCGATCATCTTCGGCCACGTAGTGAAGGCCTACTTCTCCGAGCTGTTCGAAACCTACGGCGACGAGCTGGCAGCAGCCGGCCTGAACCCGAACAACGGCCTGGCAGCCATCCTCGGCGGCCTGGACGAACTGTCCGACGAGGTGCGCGCCGGCGTCGAGAAGCTGATCGCCAAGGGCCTGGAAGAGGGCCCGGCAGTTGCCATGGTCGATTCCGACAAGGGCATCACCAACCTGCACGTTCCATCGGACGTGATTGTCGACGCTTCGATGCCTGCCATGATCCGCCTGGGTGGCAAGATGTGGGATGCCAAGGGCAACACCGCAGACACCCTGGCTGTGCTGCCGGATTCCTCCTACGCAGGCATCTACCAGGTCGCCATCGACGACTGCCGTGCCAACGGCGCGTTCGACCCGACCACCATGGGCACCGTGCCGAACGTCGGCCTGATGGCGCAGAAGGCCGAGGAATACGGCTCGCACGACAAGACCTTCGAAATCGCTGGCAACGGCCACGTGCAGATCGTGGACGAGAACGATGCAGTGCTCATCGAGCACCAGGTCTTCGCTGGCGACATCTGGCGCGCCTGCCAGACCAAGGATGTAGCCATCCGCGACTGGGTGAAGCTGGCAGTGAACCGCGCCCGCGCCTCCCAGACCCCGGCTGTCTTCTGGCTCGATGAGAACCGCGCCCATGACGCAGTGCTGATCGCCAAGGTCAACGAGTACCTCAAGGAGCACGACACCGAGGGCCTGACCATCGAGATCCTCTCCCCGGTCGAGGCGACCCAGTACTCGATCGACCGCATCCGCAAGGGCGAGGACACCATCTCGGTGACCGGCAACGTGCTGCGCGACTACCTGACCGACCTGTTCCCGATCCTGGAACTGGGCACTTCGGCCAAGATGCTCTCGATCGTTCCGCTGCTGGCTGGCGGCGGCCTGTTCGAGACCGGTGCCGGCGGCTCGGCTCCGAAGCACGTGCAGCAGCTGGTGAACGAGAACCACCTGCGCTGGGATTCGCTGGGCGAGTTCATGGCACTGGGTGCTTCCTTCGAGCACCTGGCAGTGACCACCGGCAACGCCCGCGCCCAGGTGCTGGCCGATACCCTCGACGCTGCAACTGGCACTTTCCTGCTGGAAGACAAGTCGCCTAAGCGCAAGGTGGGTGAGCTGGATAACCGCGGCAGCCACTTCTACCTGGCCAAGTTCTGGGCTGAAGAGCTGTCCAAGCAGGACAAGGACGCAGAACTGGCCGAGGCCTTCTCCGCAGTTGCCAAGGCACTGGGCGAGAATGAAGAAGCCATCGTTGCCGAGCTGGCCGAGGTGCAGGGCAAGGCTGTCGAGCTGGGTGGCTACTACCGCCCAGACGAAGCCAAGACCGCAGCGGCCATGCGCCCAAGCGCAACCCTGAACAAGGCTCTTGAACTGCTGACCAAGTAGTCCCTGCAGCCAATCAGCTGGCCCCAATCCTCGTTGAGGATTGGGGTCAGCTGCTTTAACGCGCGATGAAGCTATGGATGCCGAACATCGGGATTGACTGCATGTGGAGATGCCCCGGGTCGTCAGTTCCTCGTTGGTTGTTCCACTAGCGCGGCAGCAACTGGACAATCATTTTCCGGGTTTCTTGCGATTTTCGCCGTTGATTCCTGAATTCCCTGGCGCTGACAGTGGACAGGTTAATTCCGTTATCAGGAAATTGCCCGGGCCAATAAGGTCGGTGAGTGATTGCATGAATTCTGGCGGCAGGCCAGTATCCATAGGGCAAGTCGGAGTCAATGCGAGCTGGTTACCAAACGGCAAGTAGCAGTCGCTGGTACGGCAGTCAAGAATTCTAATGTAAATCGTTCATTGCATCCGTGTAAAAAGTTTCTAATATTCTCTAAATTTGCTCTTGTCAGAACTATGTTGAATTAGTGTTATACGTGTCGGAACGAGTCACTCGTACCAACACGAAACATAGATAAGACGAAAATGAATGAGGTAATTTGATGTTGAGCGAACTTCTTGCAGCCTTGGTAGAACTTATCCGCAGCCTGGGTCTCTAAGCTTCAGACCTCGGTCATTGAATCGATGCCATTGATCGCCGCTCGTGAAAATGAGTGGCGATCAATGAATTTAACACGGCAGATAAAATGCCCTGCTTGAACGGATATGCAGGATCGCGAGTTCGACTTGCGGGGCGTATTCCTCAATGAATCCTTTTGGTAAAAGAATCCATTATTCAACCCGTTTCGTGCCGCGCGACTACCTGGCCGAGCTATTCCCGATGGTGGAACTGGCCATCTCGGCCAAACTCCTGTCGATCGATCTGCTGCTGGCTCGCGTCGGCCTGTTCGAGACCGGCGCTGGCGGCTCCGCTCCGAACCACGTGCGGCACCTGGTATCCGAAAACCACCTGCGCTGGGATTCGCTGGGCGAGAACTAGCAGGCCATGGTGGCCGAAGCCTGGGGCCAGGCCGTGGACATCACCGGCTGCTACCGTCCGGAGGAGGCTAAGTTTCGGCCGTGATGCGCCCGGACCGCCACGCTGAACAAGGCTCTGGAACTGCTGGTCAAGTATCCTCCTGAGTTGAACAGGCAGGCGCCGCCCGAGAGGGAGGAGCCTGCCTTTTTAACGTTCAGCGGGCGTTTCCGCCAGCGGTGCTGGGAAGGTCGCAACGACCCCAGGTTCGGCGCGTTCTGCGGCCCGGTCCAGCAACGCGGCCACGATCTTCCGGTCGCGTCCCAGATCGCGCTCGATCTTGCCTCTCTTGTTCTCGAAATCCCGGTAGTCGATAACCAGCAGCGTCAGCCCGTGCTGCGGAATCCGCGCCGCCTTGCGGGCATCGTAGAGTTTGCGCTGCGGTCCGCGCAGCATGCCGGTGGAGGTCACCTTGTTGTCGAAGAACGGGACGGCTTCCGAATGCTGCCGCTCGTGGTACTCCACCACCAGGCCCAGATCTTCGAAATAGCCATCAACCGGCAACGCCTTGCGTTTGCCGTTCTTCAGAGACGGGTCGCCGCGCAGCCAGTCGAAGGTCTGCTGGCCGGTGCACTGCAGGCCCAGCATGTCGGAGCACAGTTCCAGCACATAGTGCTCATCGCGCTGTCCAGGCATGGCCGGCACCGGGGATACTGCGGGTTCCGGACGATAGGTCGGCGGTGCCGGGAAGCGGCGGCGGCTGCCCCACCCCAGTTCCCATCCCTCGGAATCATCAAAGTAGTCCGCATACGCCACCGGCAACTCGTCGAGCCGGGTGACCTGCGAGAGCAGCTGAGCGTACCAGCGCACGTAGTCCAAGTTTCCGGTCTCGCCCGGGCTGCTGCGCTGCAATGAGGGCATGGCCTCAAGGATTGCTTCGGCGACGCTGACGCGGCTGACATCCTCGGGCATCTGCACTTCGTTGTTGAAGACATTGGTCCCCGCGGTGCTGTAGACGCAGGATTCCTCAGAATTGAACGGGTCGCCGAATTCGTCCTCGGGGTTCCATTCGGTGACGTTGTGGATGACTATCCGCCACGCGGTGCCCGAGGCATTGATGCCGGGCAAGATCCGCAGTCCGAGGTAGCCCAGCCGGTGAAGCAGGCCGACGGCTTCCATGATTCTGAGGGGAAGTTGCGAGTCCACTTTGCTCCTTGCCGTGGGGTGATGTTGTTACCCCGATCATGCCATGGCGCACCGACAATTCGACCTGGCGATCGGGCAGGCGCGAGACCGAGCTCGCCCAGGTGCCCCCACCAGAACATTCGGGCCAGGGGCTAAATCGTAGGTGCCAGTCGATAGGATCGCCTGACATCAACAAAACAGGCAGGAGGAATCTCAATGCTGGTGCCAGTTCCACGTCCGCAGATGCCCATTGCGCATGAACCGGATGGCGTGCGGAGATTGGCCGGTGCACAGCGGCAGCCGCAGCCTTCGCGGCTGATCGCCGTTCTCGAACGTTCAGCGTTCATTCGCGATGCCCACGGAAAGAAGCAGCAGTACGTTCCATTTGCGGAGCGGATTGTCGAAGAAAAGCACCTCGCCCAGCGAAGCACGCACGGTCTCCACTTCGATTTTGCACTGACCTTGTGCGATTTCGTGAACCGTCCATTGCTGACTCTCACGGGTACTGCTGTCAACGGGGAATTGGACCAGGCCATCCTGCAGGCTATCGCGGAGTTCTCCGGTACCTGCAAAATCTCGCAGCCGTCATCGATCGACCTGTTGGTCCCGGACTATGACGACCTCGGAATGGCAGAATTATCGATGAATCCCGTTTTCTGCCTCAATCCGTCGTGGCAATTCGGGCCGGATCTGGGCGTTGCCAACGAGGCCAATAGCCAGGCGCTGGCCCCGCTGGTACAGGACTACACGGCGAACCTTCCAGTCATTGCCTATACAGACGGTTCGGTGCCGCGGAACAGGAAGTTCCGCAGCGCTGGAGCGATGGTGACCTCGCAAGGCCATTGGGCCTGCGCGATTTCGCCGAAGCACTACGTCCAGGACACCTTGCTGGCAGAAACCACAGGCGCCCTGCTGGCGCTGACCCACGCGCCGCTCGATTCGGACCTGACCATTTTCAGCGACAGCCGTGCCCTGGTGAAAGCGGTCAATGATCTTGTGCAAGAACGGCAGCGCACTGTGAAGGTGCATCATGAGCTGCGCGAGAGTCTTGAACTTCGGACCGGGCGCACCCGAGCCCGCTGGGTTCGAGGGCACGATGGAAATCGGCACAACGAAGCGGCCAACCGGATGGCCATCCTGATGTCGCGGCATTTCAGCGCCCGGATCAATCCGCAACTGACACAGTCAATGATGACGAAGATCGTGCTCGAGGAGCTGTCACAGCAGGCTCTCGCGGCATGAAACATGCCGCGACTTGCGGCCGGGCACACGAGCAGGCGGGCTACCCCGCAGGCTCGGTGCAGCACCCGGCCGCTAGAGCCCGCGGCCGGCTTCCCAGAGATTGTCCGAGGTGCCGGTTAGCAGCGAATTCAACGAGACGGCTTGGGCATCGGTGAAGGAAGCAATGTAATCGACGATGGCCCGGGCCTGGCCCAGCCGTTGGATCTCTTGCGGGCCGGACTGCGAGAACAGCTCTGGGGTGCTCTCGCGCAGTTGGCGGTATTCCTCGGTGGTAGCTTCCACCGAGTCCAGCAACCGTCGCGGTGCACGCCCTGCATCCTCCGGATCATTGAGCCAGGTGTTGAAGCCTTCTGCCAGGGAACGGATAATTCGCGTTTGCCCACGCTGGTATACAGCCAGGTCTGAGCGGTCCAAGACGAAGCGGGCATGGACGAACTTGAGTACTACGACGTCATGCCATGCTTCATCGCTCAAGCGGATATGGCCGCTGCGCACATTAGGCGTGCGTTCAACGGTGATCGATTCCTGCAACCGGTCAATCCATCGCCGAGTGAAGGCGGTAACCGCACGGTCCGCCTGCAAGCCGCCGTCGTAGGGAACTGCGAGCAAGCCATCGACGAGGTCATGGCCAACCCGTTGCACCGAGGCGCGGAATGCGTCTGGATTGGCAATCCAGGGATCCTTCGCCAGGACATGGCGCCACGTAATTTCCAGCGCGTGGCCCGGCTGCCGCTGGTCCAGCTCTGGAGCCTTCAGGGCTTGGAAGCGCACGGACTGATCCAGCCACGCTCGCAGTTCAGCGGAGACGCTGGTGTATTGCAAAATGCCAGCTCGATAGAAATCATCAAGGTCATGAACCGCGTAGGCGATATCGTCGGCGATATCCATAACCGAGCTTTCCAGCGTCTGCTGGTATTTTCCGATACCCGGGAAGACCGACAGGACGTCGTCCATTTCCTCGGCCTCGATATCGTAGGCCGAATACTTCATGGCGCCAGCAGCCGGATTCGCGCCGACGCCGCGGGGGAGCAGCTCCGGGGCGACCGGGGCCTGGCTGCGCCATTCATTGCGCGTCCAGGGATATTTGAGCACAGCCGCGCGAACCGCGCGGGTCAGGTTCATGCCGCGCGGTGTGGCATCGCAGCTATCGAGGGCGGTGAGGATCCGGAAGGTCTGTGCATTGCCTTCGAATCCATCGGGAAGCCCCAAGGTATCGCGGGCGACCCGGTCGAGTTCCTGCTCGCCCAGATGCCCGAAGGGCGGGTGGCCCAGATCGTGGGCGGCTGCCGCTGCTTGGACAACTACCGGGTCGCACCCTCCTAAGTCGGAGATAAGTCGCCTAGTAGGTTCGTCACGTCTCCGGAGGCCGATGGCGATGGAACGGGCCACCGCCGAAACCTTCAGCGAATGGGTCAACCGGTTGTGGACCAAGGTGCCTGAACCCGCCTGGGGAATCACCTGCGTCACCGAGGACAGCCGGGAGAAGTACGGGGAGAAGCGGATGCGCTCAATGTCTACGCGGAACTCATCTTCACCGGTGCGATTCCGTTCGGCGATCGCGCGGTCGCGGCCGCCGGTCTGATGTGTCTGTGCTCTAGTTTCCATCGTATGAACTAGCCTAGGCGATCGAGCAAGAGAAGCCACGCGAATTGGTGCAACTTCGTTTCGGGGCGACGAACGTCCAGTGCCGTGGCAGTTGCGCATGCATGCGCAACTGCCCAACGGTACGGGAACCCTCTTCTCAGTCGCCTAGTTGGTGAAGTGCTCGTGAACGCCGACAGCAACCACCAGATCTTGCCAGGACATCCCAGTGCCCTTGAAGATGCTAGGCCGGTCAGGTCATCGACCACGAAGCTACCGGATCCAACCTGCACACCTTGATCACTGATTCCGGGAGGGTCTCGGCGCGACACGTTGTTTTGGCAACGGGGGCCTCCAGCTGTGAAACCGGCAAGGCCTTGGGAGTCAGTGTGCCAGTTGAGCCTGGATACGGCTGGTCGGTGACGCTGGAAGATCAGGACCGCTTGGTTAGCCGTGCCTTGATGGGGATGCAAGATCATGTGGTCATCAGTCCAATGCCTGGACGTGTGCGAATTACGGGCGGAATGCGTTTTGGCGGCATGAGCAATGCAGTGCCAGCTGATTCGGATATTTCAGCCCTGCGCCAGGGCGCGGAAGCATTGCTGCCAGAGCTTAGGCAGCTGCCGGAACTAAGCCGTTGGCAAGGGGCCCGGCCGATGACTGCAAGCGGCGTGCCGATCATTGGGCAACGAAAATACGAGAACCTGACAGTAGCCGCGGGGCATGGACCCCTCGGCGTTACCCTGGCTCCGGTTACCGTCGACAAGGTTCATGAAATTGTCGAGCATTCCTTGGCGGCAAGCAGGGCCTAGCCAAGGTTGCGGCGAACAATGTTGTGCGGTGCCGAACCGGTGGATAGCAGCTGAACTTGCTGCGTCGCCAAATCCGACACCAACCGCATGAATTCTGAGGTATCACCAGCCATATGCGGCGTAATGATGCAGTTCGGCGCGGTCCACAACGGATGGCCCGTGTGCAACGGCTCGGGATCGGTCACATCCAAAGCCGCGCGCAGGCGCCCCGAGCGCAGCTCGTCGAGCAGATCTGCGGTGTTCACAATAGGGCCGCGGCCGACATTCACCAGCAGTGCGCCGTCGCGCATGCGCTGGAGGAATCCTGCATCTATAAGGCCTTGGGTCCGGGGTGTATGCGGCAGAGTGCAGATGACGACATCTGCATCAGGCAGGAGCTCAGCTGCATCGCGCAGGGCGACGACATTGGTGCCATCATCCAGGATTCGCGGGGAACTGGCGACTCCGGTGATTCTGGCTGGTTTGAAGGCTTTGAGCCGTTCAATAGTGGCCGTGCCCACGCCGCCCACTCCGAGCACCACGACATTGGAGCCGAAAAGCGAGGACGTCCACAAGCGAGGCCACTCCTGTTCTTTCTGCGAGGCCATGGCCGCAGGGAGCTCGCGCAATGCGGCCAGTACCAGGGCGAGGCAGTGCTCAGCGGTGGAGTCTTCCACCGCGCCGCGGGAATTCGACAAGACTGCTTCGCCGGGGAGATGCTCCAGCACCCACTCGTAGCCGAGGGATAGCAGATGCACGTGCTTCAGCCCCCGGATTCTGCTGACTCGCGAGCGATGCGCAGGATCCAGCGGCCGCTCGGTAACGAGCACATCAGCTGCTGGAGGCTCGCCATCATTGATATTCCACAAGACGGTTTCAACCCCGGGAATCTGCATGCTGTCGACCAAGCTTTGCCACGGAACTAATACACGCAAGCCATGAATCCAATCGTGAGATGAGATATTGCCGGGGTTGTCCGGGCATTGAATTCCACGGTACCAAGGCACCGCGGAAATGATCAGTTCTCGGAACCGTTTTCCCCAGAGTTAAGCCCTGCGTCTAAACTGGGGATATGACTCAGAGCGTGAAGAAAACCCGACAGGCCGGACTGGGAATGACTACAGGAGCAATGTTCATTGCCTGGACCTTGGGACTTGTCGGAGTGGTCATGCTGATTCTTGGAGGGGCCACTGCAGCCGCGCTAGTCATTCTTGCGGCAGCGATTCTGCAAGCAGGCGCCATGATCGCCGAAGCGATTTACCGCTCCAGAAGCTAGCGCTCAGCAGCAGCATCCGTGTAGTGCTGTACCGGACCAAGGATCAGCCTTCTGAACCCTGCTCAAGTTCTGCAACGAATCGAGCCAAGCGGGCAGTCCTCGTTTTCTCCGTTCGGGCAATCATCAGCTGATGCAGGATGTGATAGCGCGGTTGGGATTTCAAGGCCGCAAAGTTCTTGGCCGCCACGGTCGAACGATCCAGCGCTTCTTGCAAATCCGGAGGAACTTGGGCGGTGGCCTGGCCTTGGTAAGCACGCTCCCACCGTCCATCTTCCTTGGCCTTCTGGATTTCCGCGAAGCCCCGTGGCCGCATGCGTCCTTGATCAATCAATTCCTGGGCGATTTCAGTGTTCTTCTGGGACCAGACAGAGTTCTTCCGGCGGGGAGTGTAGCGCTGGAGGAAGGTCGTCTCATCGCGTTTGCGGCGGATGGCATCGATCCATCCGCTGCAAAGCGCCTCAGGCAATGCTTGTGCGACAGTGAGCGAGGTTGGGGAAGTCGTTCCCTTCTTTGCCACTACCAGCCAAACGCCATCGCTGGTTTCTTCGTGTTCGTCGAGCCAAGCGCGCCATGCGGCAACATCAGGAAGAATCAAAGCATCTTGTGGATCCATGGAACCTATCCTGCACCTCGTTGCCCATAGTTGCTAGAGCCTCGACTCACCGTCGGGATGATGCCCGCGATTGCTTACCCGATGGACGCCGGGCCGTGGCTGGAGACCGTGGAGCAACTTCCTGCTCCGGTACATCAGAAATCGACACGCCACGGATCATGGCGAAGAGCGCGGCCAGCCTTCGGAGGGCCGAAGCGATGAGGGCTCGATGGCGGCATTTTCCCTGCACCAGTTTGTGCCCCCAGTCCTGGTCATCCCCAAGCTCAGCGTCAATGCCGGCAGGCTACGTGGAGCTGGCCACCCCATGGCTGTGCGCCAGCGCGACAGCTTGGGCGCGGGAGCTGACGCCCATCTTCTTGAAGAGATTGCGCACGTGGAATTTCACCGTGTTCTCGCTGATCCCCAGCACCTGCGAAATAGCCCGGTTGCGCTGCCCCGCTGCCAGGAGCTGCAGGACCTCGAATTCCCGGCCACCCAGGCTCCATTCGGCGATTTCCGCGACGGCCGACGGCGGGGCATCCAGCGGTAGCCGCACCGCTACCTCCGTGCCCCATCCGCCCATGACCTCGATCTCGATCAGCCCGTTCAGCGCCTCCACGCGCCGCACGAGGCGGTCCAAGGCCGCCGCCGAGGGATCGATGCCGCCCCGTGCATCGTCGCGGACATTGATCAGCAAATTCTCGCCGTCGCAGTTCCACTGCACCCGGATCCGCTGGATGTCTTCCTGCTCCATCATTGCCAGGGCCAGGCCGCGCACGATGGCCCGGGCGGCATGGGCCACCTCGCCGGGCAGCGCCCTGCCGTTCTTGGGAGGCTCGACGAATTGCAGGTCCACGCCACTCAAAGTGGTCAAGGGGCGCAGGTCATCGCGCAAGCGGGTGAAAGCCGAAGCAACCGGTTCCTCCACGATGCTATTGGTGCGGTCATCCACGGTCTTGAGGCCGACCAGGGTCTTGGCCGCAAGGTCGATGGCGGCAACGCGCGCGGCCGCATCGTCCAATTGCGCCGAACGCAAGGTCGCCAGCAGGATATCGAGGCTCGCCGCATACTGTTCTACCAGCTCGCCGGTGACCCGGACACGCTCTGCCGAGACCGCGCGCGATTCCCGCAGATAGGACGGAGGAGCGTCGGCCACCTTCTCGCGGATCCGGTTGGCGGCCAGATTCCACAGGTATCCGATCATCCCGGGCTGTCCACCGGCGGGGCGGGGCTCGATGAGCACCAGCAGCGCATTGCTGGGCGGGTAGCGCAGGGCAAGGATCTCCCGCGGAGCACCGCCGATCTGGGCACGCTCGCTCCAGCGGTTCTCACCGGGATGGGAACCGCGGATCCGATCCAGTTCCGCAATGCCCACCAGATCCGTGATGCGCTGGTCGCCGGCAAGCTTCCTGGGCCTATCGGTGCACTCCTCGGTGAAAATGGCCAGGGCCGCGCAACGGATTTCCGGAGCCAGGGCATCACGCAGGCGAACGGCGATCTGCGGCAGCGCAGCCGTGGCCAGCAGCGCGATCGATTCGAGCACCCCTGGTGCCGGTGCGGCAGCTTGCAGGCCAGGGACGAAGGAGGAGTCCAGAATGCTCATGCAGGCGAGTGTATCGCAGCTCGGGGGAGCAGCCACTATCCGAAAGGATAGGTTCAACTGCCTGTAAATGGCGTAGCGGCCACCCCTTTCTGGCCGGAGGATTAACTCATGCCCATCAAAGCCGATCCGGTCCGCCGGGAGGCGCTGTCGAAAGGAATGGCGTGAATACCATGGCCGAACCCCTCACCGAAGCGATATCCCAGCAGGACGTGCTGGACACCATGGACCTGGTCCACTCGGAGATCGGGGCAACTGTGCGGGGCGTGAAGCCGCGGCAGGTCATCGAGCTCGCAGCGCAGCTGCGCGCGGCACCGAGGGTGTTCGTGGCCGGCGCCGGACGCAGCGGGCTGGCCTTGCGCATGGCGGCGATGCGCCTGATGCATCTGGGCCTGGCCGTGCACGTTGCCGGGGATGCCACCACGCCGGCCATCGCCGACGGGGACCTGCTGCTCGTGGCCTCCGGATCCGGAACCACCGCGGGTGTGGTCCAGAGTGTCCGCACCGCCCAACGGGCCGCCGCCCGGATCGCGGCCATCACCACCGATCCATCCAGCCCCATCGGATCGGCCGCCCACGTTCTTGTAGAAGTCCCGGCCGCCGGGAAAACGGACCACGGATCGTCCATTACCCGCCAATACTCCGGCAGCCTGTTCGAGCAGTCGCTGTTCCTGATCACCGAAATCGTGTTCCACACGCTCTGGAGCGCGGATGATGCCACCGCGCAGCAGCTGTGGCAGCGCCACGCGAATCTGGAGTAGACCGGCGCTTTTGGCGCCAGTACCAACCCACCACCAATAACCCCTGAAAGGGAACATCATGAAAATCCAAGTTGCCATCGATCTGCTCAGCACTGCCGAAGCGCTGGAGCTGGCTGGAAAAGTCGCCCCGTATGTCGACATCATCGAGCTGGGCACCCCGCTGATCAAGGCCGAAGGGCTGTCGGTGATCACCGCCATCAAGCAGGCCCACCCGGACAAGACCGTCTTCGCGGATATGAAGACCATGGACGCCGGGGAACTGGAAGCGGATATCGCCTTCGCCGCTGGCGCGGATCTGGTCTCAATCCTCGGGGCCGCCGACAACTCCACGATTGCCGGCGCGGTCAAGGCCGCCACCGAGCGCGGCAAGGGCATCGTCGTGGATCTGATCGGCATCGCGGACAAGCCAGCCCGGGCCCGGGAGGTTGCTGCGCTGGGTGTCCAATTCGTCGAATTCCATGCGGGCCTGGACGAGCAGGCGCAGCCAGGCTACGACCTGGATGTGCTGCTGAGCGCTGGCACGGCATCCCAGGTGCCGTTCTCGGTGGCTGGCGGCGTCAGCATCAGCACGATCGCCAACGTCCAGAAGTCCGGCGCGCAGGTCGCCGTGGCCGGCGGTGCCATCTACTCCGCCGCCGACCCGGCGCAGGCAGCCAAGGAACTGCAGGCCGCACTGGTCTAGACGTAGTTCCCCGTGGGGTTGTGAATACGATCTGACGGAGTAAGACCACCGATCCTAGTGCGGGGTCGACGATGCTCATGGTGGTGAGGCCAGGCGCTGCAGACTGCGGCCCTGGCTTCATCGCTGCCATGGATGACTTCGATTATCGGGTGGCTTAAGTTGAGCTTCTTTTGTCCTTAGCGGACTTTAGCGATGGCCCGGTCTGTTGCGTGTCTGCGTGCCATTGTTTCTGTGATTCCTCCTGTGTCCATTGTCGAACTCGAATACTCACAAAGTCACTGGAAAACTTTTTAGGGACCCAACTACGATTACAGGGGGCCAGTTTCGGGTCGAAGACGCGTTCGTAGGGGACATAGAAGCTGTCCACGTCTACGTGCGCGATGTATTCGCCTCGCTGCGGACGCGCGGGGCCTATGCTGGTAAACGTTGTCATCACTTCCGTTGAAGTTCATCCAAATCCGATCTCAGCGTTGACCATTCAAAAGTGTATTAAATATAAAAACCAAAATTTTCAAGTAATGAGCTATTTTGGACATAATTATAGAATATTTGTTCCATAAAGCAGTTCGCTGCACGTTACCCATTCGACGACTACCACGAGCTGGATGGAGATGCTGCTGGGAGAGCCCCTCGCAAGAGCTCACTGATTCTGTACTTCATGGCCTATCATGACCATTCTGTTGCTCCGAAGGTGGAACCCAGAACAGGCGTGACTTGTCTCTGAAGCCCATGCATGGCTGACATGTAAGTAGCATCGATCTATGCTCACTATTCGTCAGTCACTTCCGTCAGATACACCCGGACTCATCAAGCTACGAACCACGTGGGTAGAAGAGCAAACGAATGAACCGCTGGAGGAGCCGAACTTCGAACTTGACTACCGCAACTGGGAAGAAAACAATCCCCGCACAATGTTCATCGCGAAACTTGACGGCATCATCGTTGGGATGTTGAATTTGATGGTACTCGAACGGATGCCGCAACCAGGCAAGAAAACAACGTGCTGGATTTATCCCGGTAACGCGTTCATTGTGGCTCAACACCGAAATATGGGCGTGGGAAGTCGTCTCATGGATGCGGCGACCCAATTCTCACAGGACATTCATGCAGTACGTATCCTGCTGTCGTCGACAGATGAGTCCCATGCTTTCTATGCCAGACACGGATTTGTGTCTGCGGATGAATTGCTCGTGAAGAGATTTTAGGGAGCTCGGCCTGAAGCATCGTTCAGAGAGAATCGGGTGCATTCATGCTAGGAGACTCAAACTTTTCACACGCGTATATAGTTCCTGCCTTGAATTACAGGCGTGGCACTTTCGGCACCCATTCGTTATCCGAGGCCTGTTCTGCTAGGGAGGGTTCTCGGTTCGATGAAGAGTGCCAGCTTTCTGCTGCGCGAACCCAGGATCCTGGAAAAACGGCTGGATCTTGCAGTACGTGGTCAGAGACCCGCGCATCCGTAAACGATGCGACATCATCTATTTCGACGAGGCAATCTGGCCCCAACGCAGCCAAAGCGTCCAGCAGAGTTTCGTTGTACCCGCGAAGTAAACGATTGGTGATTGCGCCTGCTACACTCCAATGGTGAGGCGCTGATGAGGACATTTTCAGGAGTTGTTTGTCCGTCAAAGGCTCCAGCGGATCGCACCCATCGTGGTCAGCCGTAAAATGCGAAACGACCAGTGCCAGCCGATCCGTGTGACGGGCTGCAACGCCCAGAACAACATCTCCGAGTCGTCGTGGGATAGGTGTTGCCCCAAGCCGGCTTGTCGACATGGCCAATGAATTAAACTCGTCATCCGCTGCTGAGTCTAGGACCGTCGCAACATTGGCGAGGTGTTCCAACACAATGTCTTCATTCGCTGTTGCGAGGAGAGCAAAAGACCAAGTTCTCCTCGAAAGAGAATCCTTGTACTCGTCGAAGGCGTTCTGCCACCAATCCGAATCTTGTCCCTTGCGGAGATTCATGACAAGAGTGCCGTAGTCTGTGGCGGGGCCGAACGGCTTTCCATCTTTATCCATCGATCCCTCAGGCCTCGTATTCTGAGTTGCGGCCCCGATAATGGCAATGTCAGCCGCCAACCAACATGGACCGTGCAGCCGCGCCAGTTCTCGAGCTGTGTTCTGCCAGGGTTCCGTTGTGCCTTTTTGGCCCATGGCTTGTGATTTCGCTGCCTGCTGGAGACGCTTGTATCTTCCGTCTTCCTGTATGAGTGCCTTGAATGCTGCTGACCGTGAGAGGCGTTCCGGTTGTTCAGTCCAGTAGTGGCCTGAAGAAACGGCTGACCCCTCACGACCGGCTTCAGCCAAACGTATAAACCAGAATGGCCGAATACCCCGGAGTAGATTGCCCGCAAGACAAGAGCTCGCTGTATCCACTTCGGAGCACCAGCCATCGAGGACGGCCTGGAGGAGCCGGGCACCTTGAGTAGTTGCTCTGGCCGGCGATACACCGGCGTACAAGGCCGAGCGGCATGACTCAGCATCTGTGAGCCGCAGTCTTTCCGTGTCAGGATGGACAAGTTTTGGCACTCCAAACTTGCCACCAAGGGACAGCCATGCAGATTCGGATGGAGTACCCAGAGCGGCCAGTGCTCTTGGTTTCCACCACTCAGAAAAGTCTTTGGGGATTATCAAGCGGTGCTGACGCAACATGGCGACTCGGACCATCGACATATCATCTTCAGGTGCTTGGGCAATGGCCTCCAATAGCGCTCGCGCTAAATCTTCGCCTCCCGAAACCGCGCCCAGTCGCGGAAAGTTGCTCGTGCCGCTCACATGTGGCGTGGTTGCCAATCTAACTGTGAGATCGTCCGCCAGCAGTCTCGCTACGTCTCGCTGAACAACTGCTTTATTTGCGAAGATCCCATCGCTAAGTATGGTCCATACAGCTACCCGTTCTTGCAATGGATGGATCTTGTCGGCCAGCGCCTCGTCTAGTCCGTATCTGAGGCTTGCAAGTTCGTTTGGGTTGGCAAATCCCGCATAGAATCTAGATGTATTTAGCCAGTAGTTTCGCTTAACGAGTTGCCTCAGAATATCTGACTTCGACAGCGGATCACGACGGTCCTGCCCGGCCCACTCTGCAAGGAATTTTGCCGCAAAGTACTCGCGGACAGGTTGCACTGCAAACTCGAATGTTCCCTCGGATTTGCTAGTGAGCGCCCAAAAACGATCCGTTACGGCTTGAAAGAGCTCTGCAGCCCGGTCAACTGGCCCATCAGTGCGACGGAAGTAAAGATAGAGCGTGTCCTGAATGGCTTGAAGCGTCATTCGGTCTGCCCCGCGTTCGCTCTCCACTCCAGACTGCATATGCCAGCCCAGGAACGACGTTACTTCAATGACGTGTGGAACGTGATCTCGGTGAATTTGTTGTTTATTCACCTCTCTGTCCATGAACGTATCCATGTAGTCCGTGTAGAGAGGTGTTCTGCTGATGGGCACAGCGTCACCTTTTTTACTGATCAGGAAAAGCAAGATGGTTAGTTGCATTGGGTTGTCAGCCAGCTTAGCGACATGGTCGTAAGTTGTCCTCTCCTCGAAAGTGCGCCGCAATTTTCTTCGGGCCATCCCACGGATGCCGTTTAGTTCGGCCCATCGCGATACGAATTCGCGCTGCAGTTTAGTGTCCAGCGGGCGCAGTTCAAGGGTTTGAAAAACATCCATATTTGGCTCAGGAAGGCTCGATGCGTTGGGTCGAGCCGTTACCAATATTTGGAATCGCCGTTTGGCTTCCGACTGAACCATTCTTAAGGAGAATCTATTGATTTCGTCTACGACAATTTTGCGGAGCTGTAGATCTGCGACTTCGTCCAACCCATCGAGTACCAGCAAGCTCGGATATCTGTCCAAAAGGCTCTGCAGTTGTTCCACTGTTACTTCTCGTCCGCCACTGTGGAATGCGCACAAAGACACGAGGAACAGTTCAATTGAACGCTGGTCCTTGCGTCGGGTACGGGGTTTTTGGTTGGATTCCTCATCGCCAAACGGATCCCGACCCGAAAGCCATAGTGCATAGTCACTGAGATCTACTCTTAAGGGGAGCTTGGGTTCCTTCGCTGACGGCAATTCAGTGGCTGTTTTTGTCAGCCCAGGTGCAATTGACGCTCGATGGATCTGACAGAGGTACTGGCTTAGCGTTGACTTCCCCTGCCCCGGAACGCCAAGTAGATAAGTCAACGGGAAAATTGAGTTTAGCAAGTAGCCAACGGCACCCGTGTCATCACTAATGCTCTCATGGTCAGTGTAAAAGCGCTCCTTTGACGACCCTGGTTGCTGGATTCGTTGCACTTTGACGTCTATGAAGAGATCCGAGATGTCGATCCTATCCATGTCAAGTTGAGAAAATTTAATCTTGGAGTCATCTCCCCACTGGGAAGCCATAACCTTAAGGACAGTCTCACGCATCTCATGAGCGGCCCCTTCCTCGTTGGCACCGTAAATGAGATAACGAATCGCTTCGGATCCTGCGAGCATCTCCTGGTAAGCCCACTTGATCGAGTCGGGGGCTGCGTCGACTTCGGCGTCAATATCGGCCTGCCACCAGCATTCAACTGGTATGCCAACTTGTTGGCTGAATTCGTCGAGGAAGGTCTGCAGTTTCTGCATACTTCCCGTGTTTGTGGCCGTGGTAGTTCCGGCGACAGAAGTCATCAAAATATAGCGCGAGATCTTTTTCTCACGTACGAGATTTTCAATCTTCGACTGCTCTCCTTTGATGGTGGCCGTCAGCCATGTGTGAGGGTTCTGTTGTAGTTTGCTCGACCACTTGACTTGATAAATGATGCTGCCATTGGAGATCGCATCAATACCTCCGTCCGCCATCCCAACAGGGAAGCATTGAACGGGGTCGAATTTCAGCCGGAGTAAGGCGCTGCAAAGCTGCTGGAAGGCTCCTTCACTAAGCCGCGAGTACAAGTACTTAAACGAGTTTCCTGGCTGCTCCGAGGCGAACTGAGATGCCCGACTACGTTCAGGTTGGGGCCGCTGTCGTGAACTCCGGTTGGACCGCCGCGGACCTTGAGGTTTCGGTGCTGTTGCGAATGGATTTGATCCTGGTCGTGGTTGGGGGCGATTTCCTGAGTCCATAGTGACTATCGTAGCTGTTCAGGATGGGCAATCTTAGCTATGTATCGGCTTATAGGACGGGCACTAAATTATCTCACTCACTCCTGATTTGGCGGTCATATCCACGTGATCAGACTCGTCGTGAAATCAGTAGACTCTACCCAAATTAGATCCCGAGAAACATCAGGCTTCTTGGGTGGTTGCTCGAATGCGCTGGATGAGTTTTTCATGTGCACTGTGGACCTTTGAAGGCCAAGTATCCTGATATCCGTCATCTTTAGAAAATCCGGTTTGTAGCGTCCGTGAAGAGACCGATAAATCGGCCGTCCGCAGGGCCGGTTAGTGGGATTCTCGGCTTTCAGCACCATCCTGGCGGGTCCGGCGGAAAGTCTTTTCATATTCATTTCCTCGTCGATCACAGCGATCACCACATGCCCATCCCTTGGTTGCACCGACCGGTTGAGGATCAGCTCATCCCTGTCGCTGATCCCGCACTTTGCATCGACTCGCTGGAGATCTTCACTAAAGAGGCGGACACCTGGTCACGGATCAGCATCTCAGACTGATCAATCTCCGTGTCACTGTAGTTGTGGGCAGATCAGGGGTTGCAGGCCGGGACCCGACCCAATACCATCGCCATCACGCGCTGTGGTGGTGACGTCAGCGTGCACGTTTGCGTTTGATTAACTTTCACGTCAATACCTAATCTTAGAAATTATGTTCTAAGACTTGAGTGCGGGATTGACGTCCAACCAATATCATTTAGAGTCTTTTAGAACTAGGTATTTAAAACTATGAAAGTCAGGATGTAAGTTTGAATATTCCCAAGAAATACCCTAGCTGGAATGATGTGGTTCATGCTGTGCGACGCTACAGGCCCTCTGATTTTTTGCCTGCACTAGCGTTAGCCGCATATTCGCTACAGGGTAAACCTTTCTCATCGATGCGGAAATACTACAATCAGTGGGCCATTGCTGCCTTAGCTAGAGAATCGATACTTTACGGAACAGAAGATAGAGATAGGGAGGTCACCGTACAAGCGATAAACCGGACACTTTTCACTTTCGATCAGGCTGACTTTTCTCAAGGAATCAAGGGTAAACCGTTGTATCTCGCCATGGGATCGTTCCTGTACGAACAATATAAATTTCAATTGTCCTCGGAACATGAAATCGCTCGCACTTATTTGTTATTTTGTGATCCAGAATTGCAAGTTGATCGTTCAAAGGCTCCTGACCGCGATTGGTCCCAAGTGTTTGACATGCCCTTGGAGGAGCGGCTTGAATCCATACGCCTAATCGAGGCTGCAACTTTCCTACATCATGGGATTATTCCAATCGTAGAGTTGGAGGCCCTCGGGCGGCAGCCAGAGGCTGATCAAAATGTTGTGAAGAATATGATGCGGACTGTCGAAGATTTGACCGCTACCATCCAGGAGGCACGTGATAGTGCCAAAAACGTTCCGCTAGTCCCGGATTATCTGAAACGCTTCTCGTTCAATCCCCTCGAACGTTTCCCAATTATTAACATAGGCAAAAGTTCTCTACTTGTGCCACAACCTTTCTATCTTCTGCGAACTCTTAGTGTCGGCAACTTGTTCTATCGAGGATGTGAAGTATTTGGGAGTGCGTTCCCTTCTGAGTTGGGATATAGAGTCGAAGCTTATGTGGGTATGCAGCTCGGATATGCCGAATTCGACCATGTATTGCCTGAGATCGATTATGGAACGACGTCTCCGAAACTCTCAGTTGATTGGTTTGCTATGGCTGGCGATACCGTATTGCTGATTGAATGCAAGAGCGCCAAGTTATCCCAGCATGTTCTCTCAGGTGAACCTAGCAAGACCGAAGACCTACTAAAGAGGAGCGTCGGTAAAGCTCGAGAACAGATCAAAAACACCAGCGAGTTAATAAATGGTGGCCATGAGAAATTTAATAAGATTCCTTCCAACATGAATCAGATCGGGCTCATTGTTACCGCAGAACCGATCTATTGCGCAAATGATAGTAATTTCCATGAAGGCCTTACGAACCCAAACATCCCTTGCCTCTCGATTAGCCTGGATGATCTTGAGAGTTTAGCTGCTTTGGGCGCAGGACGAATGGTTGAAGTTTTGTCTGCTGTACTGGACGGGCCAAATAGAGAAACGTGGAATGTGAGAGACACGATTCGTCAGCATTTTTCAAAAGAAGAATCTTTGCCGAAGAACTTATTGGATGATGCATACAAGCGGTTCCAAGCAGCCCGGGGGCAAAAACTTATAAATTCATAACAACTGATGGGAATGTTGTGTGAAGTATGGTTGGTGAGAATTCGATCTCTTGCTCAATGCTTCGTCAAGCACGAGTTCAGCGTCCGCAACCGATAGGCTTCGAATAGCGGTCTGACCCCAGTAGGTTAATCTGCGCAAGCAGTGGATACGAAACGTCGCGCTGCGACCGAGGAGAAAGCATGGATTTTCGCGCGAAGGAGCTCATCGACGACAAAGAGGTCTCGGGGTTGGACGAGGACCGGCTTAGTCACGATGGAGTTGCAATACAACTTGCCGAACTCGTTTGTTCGGTGCCTACCCCCTCGAACATCGCACTTTACGGGCCTTGGGGCTCCGGGAAGAGTGGTATTGGCAACTTACTGGCAACAAAGCTCAAAACGAAAAGCGGAGTGAAATTTGCAAGGTTTGATGCCTTCAAATACGCGGAGAATCCGCTCCGCCGCAATTTCGTATCCGTTGTCGCTACTTCACTCGGTGTGAGGGACTCCCGTTTCCACGATGATCTGTATCGAGGTCGCACCACCACAGATTTCGCGGTACCGACGCGAAAGCTCTTTTCGCTCCTTTGGATATTCACGCTCGTTGTCTTCGTAGCCGTTTTGGTTTCATCGGGCTCTATTTGGCTCGTCGCTGCTTTACAGGGGAAGGACGTTTTCGCCGAGCTGATTCGGATCGGCACGGCCACGCTTCCTGCATCACTCGTTCCGGCTTCCTTGCTCACTGCGGTGATTGCTCTCGTTGGCAAGACCTTTACGTCAGAGAAAAGAGTAGAGCGAGCTGAGAGCGATGAAGAGTTTGAGTCTCTCCTCACTGATCTAGTTGAGGAGTCTGGTGCAAATCGAGTAGTGATCTTTGTAGACGAGCTTGACCGGTGCTCATCTGACGAAGTCGTGGAAACTCTCAACGCGGTCCGAACGTTCCTCGGCGTAGACCGATGTGTTTTCGTGGTGGCCGCAGACCAGCAAGTACTTGAACGCGCGCTGACTGATACTTTATCTCAGCCGACTCTCATAGATACGTTGAATCCTTATTACAGCGCCGGGAGTGCGTACCTTGACAAAGTATTTCAGTATCAGATGTCTGTCCCACCACTGATGCCTCAAAGCATTATTAGCTTTGTTGTGGAGTTGATTGAAGGTCGTCCAGGTGTCTGGCAGCACATAGACGTGCCTGTCGTTGTTTCAATCCTGATTCCGTCCCACGTTCGCAGTCCGCGACGGGTCAAAAATTTGCTAAACGCGTTCGTGCTCAGCTACCGATTGGCTCAAAGCAGGGTGGAAAGTAAGCAACTCGATCTCGACGTTCTAGCTTCTATCGACGAGTTGGCTCGGATTGTCTGTCTGCGTATCGAGTTCCCATTGTTCGCACGAGATCTGATCATTGATTCTGAGCTTTCCGAGTATGTGAGAGATCTCTCGGAACCGAACGCGGTTGTTGACTCCGTCTGGGAGAAATATCCCTATGTCGACGATGCCACACGTCGCGTGGCAGAGGAATACGCAAGGGGCGTCAGACCCGTGGAAAGACTCTTGGCCCCCGAAGAAGAAGTGACAACCACCGAGGAAATCCATTCCCCGCAAGGCCAACAGCTCATTGACTACCTTCGCCGTACGCGCAGTGTTAAGGGACCAACCAAATCGCTCATCCACTTGCAGAACACAGGCAGCCTCTATGGTCTTCCTGCCTCAGTCGCTGAGCAACTCGAACGGGACGCGCAGAATGCATCCTTTGGCGCAGTGATCAAGACATTTGACGAACTTGACACGGATGCGCGAGCCGCAGCCATTCAGCTCCTCATCCAACAGGGGAGAGTCGCGGTCGGGCTGGAAGCTCCCAACATCGCATCTGCAATCCTTGCGGTGGTCGCGAAAGAACCGGCTGCAACGCGACCCTTCGCGAACGAGATCGCCTTGGTTGTCTCGACGGCTATTGGTGAAGACTCAGACTCACTCTCTGATGCTACAGCTGCTGGGGCGTGGGAGATTGCGATCATGGGAAGTCGTCCCGAAGCAGACAAACTTGGTCAGATGGTACTTGAAAGCGACCTAGCAACGACTGATGACGATCTTCTTCGACATATTCTGCACAACGGGAGGAAGGCAGTTTCACTGTCAAGAACGAAAATTTCCGAGCTGATAGTCCATCTGTTTATGGCTGAAAGTCCTGAGGATGCGGCCGAAGCTCTCCTAGCCGTTGACGAGGCGCATCGTTTTGCCGTTTTAAAAGCAAGTGAGGATTCCTTCACGAAGCAACTTGTGGATGCCATTTCAGACTTCGTGATGGCCGAGGAAGCCCGCAAAGAATCGGAGAAGACGGCCAGAGCATCTGACGAGGAAGATCTGACGGAACATGTTCTCAACCCCGATGATGTACTCGCGGCGTTAGGTCACCTGCTTGGGTCTTTCGACGCCGAAGACCCTAGCGCGTCCGTTGTCTTGCGTATACTTCTCAAAATTGGGAAGCTGGAATCGCGTGATATTGTCCAAAAATACATCGGTGACGTCACGATTCGAGACGGTGAGATCGCAGCCCTAGTACTTGAACAGGCAGTACATCGGCGTACCGAACTCTGGTCAGTGTGGTTGAAATCTTGGCCTGCACAGACATTTGCGTCAGACACGCGGTGCGCTGGAGCAATCGTTGAGCTGGTAAGGGTCATGTGGCATCGTGCCACTATTAACTCGAAGGATTTGAACGAGGAAGAGATCCTTTCGTCTGCCGTTTCCGTTGCGAGTCTGCTTGACCACTGTAGCGAGTCTGCCAGAGCAAGCGCTACAGAGATCGTCAGTTTCGATACGATACCCACAAACGACGGCGAAGTTGCTACTCATCTCCATAGAGTCGCCGTGGCAGAATTTCTTGCTCGCACCGGCGTCATCAGTCGCGAAGACCTTGCAGAGAAACGGGCTGACGTGGTCATCCTGTCGCTAGATGATAAGAGTGAAGAGGAAGAAACGGAGTCCGTCTTGGCTGAATGGGTACTTTCCGAAGTTGCATACTTGCTTGAAGAGGAAGATACGCCTTTACCTAGTATGTCTATTTCTCGCCTTGTCACAGCTGGATCTAGTGCCACCTGGCTGAGTGTTCCCGATGAAGTTAGGCTACGTGTCAGACTTCTCGAACAGTCCGAGTTTGACATTTCGAATGTTCTGCGGGTTAGCGCTGCAGATGTTCGCTCTAGCCAGGAGGAATTGTCCGAGGCGGCGTTCGCTGACTTGATACAACGATGGCTTAGAAGTACCGAGGAGTCTGTCAGTGAAGTGCTCCCTGTTCTCATGGGCGTCATCGAGAAGGCGCCAAAGCCATTGCTGTCTGCGGTTTCTTACTGGCGCGCCAGACAAACAACTGCTAATCAGTACACCTTGCTGGAGTCGTTCATTTCAAAAGAAAATGAACCTGTCCCATCAACACCGGTGCTGCAGGCCGTCGGTCTAAATGATCTCGATGAAGCGAGCGTGGCATCGCTCATCGTCGACCGTTACCTACGTTGCACTACTAATGAGAATCGAAAGTCAGCTCTAAAACTCGCCGAACTTGCGCACTTTTCCGTTCACGCCGCACGCAGGAGAGTCATCCTCGAAATTATCATACCGATGCTGAGCTTGAATTCCTCTGCCGCTGAGATCGCTCTGTTCTATGCACTGAGACTGGCGAAGCCATTTCCGTCTGGTTCGAAGAACCTGTTGGGTGATGCGATGGTTGCCGCTGGATCAAATTTCCCTGCAGTTTCGGAAAAGGCGTATGCTGCGTTGCACACGCTCGGATTCTCTATTAGACGTAAAGGGCTTTTCCGCCGGGGTAGCGAGATTAGCGCGTCAGAGTGATGCTGGGCAGGAGCGGAACACCTCCATGAAATCTTCCGCGGGCAACGAAGGTGTCGCCGATTCTGTCACTTCAGACGCGGGCACCAACGAGCTCCTCGCGCAGGATGCCAGCCCCTGTGCTGAGCGCACTGAGCTTGGCCAGGGCCACATCGCGTCGGAACGGGGCCATGCCGCAGTTGGTGCTGGCAATCAGCTTGTCGGCATCGACAAATTCGAGTGTGTTGCGCAGAGTCTGCGCCACTTCCTCGGGAGTCTCCACAGCGTCATTGGCCACGTCGATAGCTCCGAGCATCACTCGTTTGCCGCGCACCAATTCGACGACCTCAAGCGGGACATTCGAGTGGTGGGACTCCAGCGATACGGTGTCGATGGAGGAAGCCTGCAAGAGCGGGAAAGACTTCTCGTAGTGGCGCCACTGTGCACCGAGAGTGGCTTTCCAGTCATTGTTCGCCTTGATGCCGTAGCCAAAGCAGATGTGGACTACGGTCTCGGCTTTGAGCCCCTGACAGGCGCGCTCCAGTGCGGCAATGCCCCAGTCGGCTACCTCGTCGAAGAAGACGTTGAAGGCAGGCTCGTCGAACTGGATGACATCCACCCCGGCGGCCTCAAGCTCGCGGGCTTCCTGATTCAGAATGGTCGCGAATTCCCAGGCCAGCTTCTCGCGGCTGCGGTAGTGCGCATCGTACAAGGTGTCGACCATGGTCATGGGGCCAGGAAGGGTCCACTTGATCTGGCGGTCGGTCAGCGTGCGCAGGAACTTTGCGTCCTGAACGAATACCGGCTTTTCGCGCTCTACGGCACCGACGACGGTGGGAACATTGGCGTCGTAGCGGTTGCGGATGCGCACGGTCTCGCGCTTCTCGAAGTCGACACCGCTCAGGTGCTCGATGAAGGTGGTGACGAAGTGCTGGCGGGACTGCTCGCCATCGGAAATGATGTTGATGCCGCGCTGGGCCTGCTCGAGGACCGCTGCGCGCATGGCGTCCTGCTGGCCTTCGCGCAATTGCGCGCCCTCAAGCTTCCAAGGGGACCAAAGTTTTTCAGGCTCGGCGAGCCATGACGGCTTGGGCAGGCTGCCGACAATTGACGTGGGGATAAGCGTTGAGGTCATGGGGTGTCTTTCGGATTCTTAGGCGACGGGAGCGGGGTAGGAGGCGGCCCATTGATCGAGCAGTTCGCGATTTGGGGCGATGAAGTGTTCCTCAGTGAACTTGCCCTGGATCTTGCCTAATTGGGTGCGTTCTTCGCGGTCATAGAAGACGCGGGTGGGGGAGAAGTCCTCGGCACCCAAGCTCGGGTGATATACGGAAGGAGCAGCCGAATTGGCGTTATAGATCTCCGGACGATAAATCTTCTGGAAGGTCTCCATGGTGCTGATCAGGCTGATCAGCTGCAGATTGGTGTAGTCGTTGAGCAGGTCACCGCGGAAGTAGAACGCCAGCGGTGCCACGGCACCTGGTGGCATGAAGTAGCGGACGCTCAAGCCCATTTTCCCGAAGTACGCATCGGTCAATGAATTTTCGTCCTGCTGGTATTCCAAACCGAGCACTGGATGGCTGTTGCCGGTGCGGAAATAGGTCTTGGAAGTCGAGACGCTGATGCAGATCACCGGCAGCTGGGCAAAACGTTCACGGTATGCCTGCGAGTTCAGGAAGTGCTGGAAAAGTTGCCCGTGGAGATCGCCAAAATTTTCTGGAAGCGCCGGAGCACCGCTGTCATTACACGAAGCCGGAAGCACCACACTGAAGTCGTAATCGCGGACATAAGAAGAAAAATTATTGCCGACTATTCCCTGGGTACGAGTGCCTAGGAGTTTATCCACGATCGTGGTTTCAAGGACTTCTAAAAGGGGAAATTTCTGGTCGATATTATCGGCAGTGAAATGCACGTTGGCAGAAATTATTTCCAATTCCAGCGCATAGCGGTCCCCTTGGGGATTGTCCCAGTGAGCCAAGGAATTGAAGCGGCGGTTGATCATTGTTAGAGCATTGTTCAGGTTCTCTGCGCGGCGTTCTCCACGTGCCAAATTGGCGAAGTTCGTGGTGGTGCGCGAATTTGCTGAGGGGGTGTAATTCTCGTCGAATTTAGTGGTGCTAATGCTGAAGGTCAACGCGTCTGCCATGATGGCCAATCTGTTTCTTTGGGGGCCGTGGTGGGCCGAGGGGAAGTCGATGCGTCAATCATGCAGGGTGATTCTTGATATCGGGTAACTCGATATAACTATGGATTCATATAGACTCTAGCTATGGTTCAGGGAACAAATGGCTTGACGCTGCAGCAACTTCGCTATTTCGTGGCGGTCGCCTCCGAAGGGTCGATCTCGGCCGCCGCCGACCTCATTTACGTCGCACAGCCCAGCATGTCCTCAGCGATGAAGGAGCTTGAATCACGGGTAGGGCGCACCTTGCTGATGCGCTCGGCCAGGGGAGTGACGCTCACCGCCGAAGGTGCTGAATTCCTCGGCTACGCCCGGCAGGTGCTAGAGCAGGTGGAGCTTCTTGAGCATCGGTACCTCGGCCGCCCCTCGGCCCGGCGGCTGCTGGGCGTCTCCACCCAGCACTACTCATTTTCGGTGGATGCCTTCGTGCGGATGGTGCAGGCCAGCGGGGCCGAGGAGTACCAGTTTTCGCTGCGCGAGACCCGCACCGAACAGATCATCGAGGACGTGCGCACGCTGCGCAGCGACATCGGGATCCTGTACCGCAACGACTTCAACCGGAAGGTCATCGACAAGCTGCTGCGCGAATCCCGTCTGGTCTTCCACCCGCTGTTCCTGGCTGATCCGCATATCTTCATCTCGCGCAGCAACCCGCTGGCCACTCGTGAACAGGTCACGCTCGAAGACCTCGAAGACCTGCCCCGGCTGACCTTCGACCAGGGCGCGAATAATTCCTTCTACTTCGCCGAGGAGGTGCTCTCCACGCGCTCCAGCCAACGCGAAATCCAGGTCTCGGACCGCGCCACCATCTTCAACCTCATGATTGGCTTGGGCGGGTACACGATCTCCACCGGCATCATCAGCGACGAGCTGGATCCCTCCATCGTCGCCATCCCGCTGGCCATCGAGGAGCGCATCGAAATCGGCTGGATCGACCACGCCGCCATCCCGCTCACCGACCAGGCCCAGCGCTACCTGCAAGAAGTGCGCACCGTGGTCGCCAGCTTCGGGGTAGAAGTGCTCGGCTGAGCCGCCAGCAGCGTAACCCCCGGTCATGGAGCACCGGCACATCGTCACAAACTTCCAGCAAAACCTCTACATCACACCGATTCCGCTCAAAAGCTCGCTTCACAAAAGAGTTCAGGCCCCCTCGTCATCATGACAAGGCGACGACATATGAAGCGTGGCGGCCTTGTATGAAGCAGGGTGCCGGATACCGCTTGCACCGTTTGCGGCGGATAGCCAACCATGGAAGAACAACCCATCAAGAGCGGCTGAGAGATCTGGCTCGGAGACGCCGCAGCAACCATCGGGAAACCGAAAGGTGCTACCGCCAGGAACGATGGAGCAGTTCCGAACGCGTTTTCGCGTACTGTGCTTCGTGCCGCCGCACGATGCCAATCGGTGCACTCCCTCGCAGAGAATCGAGGAGGAGCCATGAGCCAGGAAACCGACGCGGTGCACGCAGGGTACCGCCCGAGCGGAGACTTCCGCCCGATGCTGCCGCCGCTGCACAATTCCGCAGCGTACCAATTCCAATCGCATGCCGAAGCGGTCGAGAAGTTCGCGCTGCGCCAGGCCGGCTTCACCTACTCGCGCACCGGCAACCCCACCGTCTCGATTCTCGAACAGCGCGTGGCCGCCCTGGAAGGCGGGGCCCACGCGGTGGCCACCGCCACCGGGCAGGCCGCCGTGGCCCTGTCCCTGCTGGCCCTGACCCAGGGACCCAAGCACATCGTGGCCTCCTCCTCGCTCTACGGCGGCACCGTGGACCTGTTCACCGACACCTTCGCGGACTTCGGCATCCGCATCAGCTTTGTCGACCAGGCCGATCCGGCCGCCTGGGCTTCGGCCATCGAGGAGGACACCCGGGCGTTCTTCCTGGAGTCCGTCTCCAACCCGCTGTGCACCGTGGCCGACCTGCCCGCCATTGCGGCCGTTGCCCACGAGCACAACATCCCGGTGGTGGTGGACAACACCCTGGCCACGCCGCTGAATATTCGGCCACTGGAAATCGGTGCGGACATCGTGGTGCACTCGGCCACCAAGGGCTTGGCCGGACACGGCTCGGTGCTCGGCGGGGTAGTGGTGGACTCGGGGAAGTTCGATTTCTCCGACACCGGGCGCTGGCCGCAGATCGCCGCACCGCGGGTGCGGCTGAACAACACCTCGCTGCTTGAGCGCCACGGATCGGCCGCCTACGCGATGCTGGTGCGCTCCAAGTTCCTGCATGACTTGGGCCCGACCCTCGCCCCGGCCAGCGCCCAGGGCATCCTGGCCGGCATCGAGACCCTGCCGGTGCGCGCCGCCCACGTGCAGCGCAGCGTCACCACGCTGATCGGCACTCTGGCTTCCCACCCGGGCATCGTGGCCATCCACCACCCGTCGCTGCCCGGCCACCCCAGCTACGAGCTGGCCCGGGCGCTGGCGCCGAAGGGCACCGGCTGCGTGCTGGCCATCGAGCTGGCCCACCCATCCCTGGTTTCCCCGGTGATCGACGGGCTCAAGCTGATTTCCCTGGCCGCGAATGTGGGGGACACCCGCACCATGGTCTCCCACCCGGCGACCATGACGCACTGCCGGCTCTCCGCACAACAGCTGGCCGACGCCGGCCTGAACACCTCCACCCTGCGCCTGTCGGTCGGGCTGGAAGACCCCGCCGACCTGCTCGCAGATATCACCAAATCGCTGGATCTCGCGCTGGCCCAGTCTGCTCCCAAGGAAAAGGAAGTGAGCGTCGCATGAGCGGCTTCAACACCCTGGCCGTGCACGCCGGCCAGCACAAGGATCCGCACACTGGTGCGGTGATCCCGCCGATCTACCAGACCAGCACCTTCATCCAGGACGGCATCAACGTGCTGCGCGCCGGACACGAGTACTCGCGCGGCTCCAACCCGACCCGCAACGGGTTCGAATCCCAGCTCACCGCGCTGGAAGGCGGCGCCGCCGGCTTCTCCTTCGCTTCGGGCATCGCCGCCGAAGACGCACTGCTGCGCGCAGTGCTGGAACCGGGCGACCACATCATCCTGGGCGCCGACGGCTACGGCGGCACCAACCGGCTGATCTCCAAGCTGCACAGCAAATGGGGGATCACCTCTTCGGCGGTGGACATCACCAGCCTGGATTCGGTGCGTGCCGCGGTGCGCCCGAACACCGCGCTGCTCTGGGTGGAGACCCCGTCCAACCCGCTGCTGGGCATCGCCGACCTGGCCGGCTGGGCGGATATCGCCCGCGAACACGGCGCCCTGCTGGTGGTGGATAACACCTTCGCCACCCCGTACCTGCAGCGGCCGCTGGATTTCGGCGCCCACGCGGTGGTCCATTCCACCACCAAGTACATCGGCGGGCACTCCGATGTGCTCGGCGGGGCTGTCATCGTGGCCGATCACCTGCACCGCGGGCAGAGCCTGTCCGAGGCCGTGGGCTACCAGCAGTTTGCCGGAGGAGCGGTCTCCGGTCCGCAGGATTCCTACCTGGCCGCCCGCGGGCTGAAGACCCTGGGCCTGCGCATGGAACGCCACGGGGCTACCGCCAGCACCCTGGCCCGCTGGCTCGATGACCAGCCCGAGGTCACTCGCGTCTACTACCCGGGGCTGGAACGCCATCCGGGCCATGAGCTGGCCAAGTCCCGGTCTGCGGCCGGCCGCGGCTTTGGCGGGATCCTCTCCTTGCAGCTCTCCGATGAAGCCGCCGCCCGCGCCTTCGCCCAATCCATGGAGTACTTCCAGCTCTCGGTGTCCCTGGGCGGGGTGGAATCCCTGGTCTGCTATCCGCGCGAAATGACCCATGCTTCGCTGATCGGCACTCCGCTGGAAATCCCGGCCAACCTGGTCCGCCTCTCGGTGGGCATCGAGGAAGCCGACGACCTGATTGCTGATCTGGAACGCGGCCTGGCCGCGGCCCGGGCGACCCAGCCGGTACACAAGCCCGCCGTCGTGCGCGAGAAGGCCCTAGAAAACGCCTGATCGCATCGAACCGCGATTATCGGGCGGCGTGCCCCTACCCTGAAGAATAGTAGTTGGGGAAGGGTGGAATCATGATCGGAATTCTCAATCGGCTCATCGAGCAAATCGAGGCTCAGCTACGCGCCGAGATCAACCTCGCTGACCTGCTGCGCACCGAAGGCAGCACCGAATACCATGCGCGGCGGATGTTCTCCTCGCTGTCCGGCATGCCGGTCTCCGAGTACATCCGCCGGCGCCGCATGACCCAGGCCGCCGCGGATCTGCTTGCCGGTCAGGACCTGCTGAGCATCGCGATCCGTTACGGCTATGGTTCGGCCGAAGCATTCGGCCGGGCCTTCCGAGCGGTGCATGGCGCGTCCGTGGCCGATGTCCGCGAGAATGGTGGCCCCCTTCGAAGCCAACCAATCATCAGGTTCAGCCTGACCGTCGAAGGGAATCGTCCCATGGATGCACGAATAGTTGATCGAGAAGAATTCCAGCTCATTGGATACGCCACGCAGGTACCGCTGATTCACAACGGTGCCAACCCGCACATCCAGGCCCACATCGCCTCCATCCCGATAGCCGAGCACGCTCGGCTCAAGGAGCTGTCTTCCGCGCAACCTGCCGGTTTGCTGCAGGTCAGCGACCAGGTAGACCCCGATTACCGCGAAGGCAGCGAGCTGACCTACCTGCACGGTGTCGCCGTACCCGGTGGCATCCAGGTGCCCAAGGACCTGGACATGATCCAGGTTCCTGCTGGCCAGTGGGCGGTCTTCAGCGTTTCGGGCCCCTACCCGTCGGCGTTGCAGGACCTCTACGCCGCCACCGCTACCGCGTGGTTCCCGTCCAATCCGTGGCGTTTGCGCGTGGGGCCGTCCATTGTCGCCGTGCTCGATCGGGCCCCGGACTTCAGCACCGCGACCTGCGAGCTCTGGCTGCCGGTTGAAGCCGGCAACTAGACTTGTCCACAGCCCGTACACGCATGCCCTGCAGATCCATTTCTGCGGGGCATGGTGTACCCATGAGCAGAGAAATCGCGCAAGCGCTGAAGGACCTGGCCGACGCCAACGCGTTGGCCGCTTCAGCGACCCATGTCCTGGCCCAAGGCGGCCTCACCGCCGGCCAGGCCGCTTATTTTTCGATGCTCGCTGAAGACACGTCCCAATCGCTCGCCCGGACCCAGGTCCACGCGGCAGCTGCCCTGCGGCGTACCGGCGCCCACAAGCTCGACCAGGAATCCTTCCAGGCCATCTCCGATCTCGGGGCCCACCCCACCGTCGAGCAAATCGAAGCCGCCGAAGGACGTACCACGACAGCGCGTACGCATTTCAAGGATGCCAAAGGACTGATGACCGGCTGGCTGGATATCCCGCGCAGCACCGCCACCGCCCGCCTGGTGCAGGCCGACTGCCTGCTTGGCGGCACGGACGAGGCAGGACAACCGACTGATCCGTGGCTGCCGGAGCTTGCTACGCAGTTCGACGACCCGAGCATTGATCCGCGGCTGGTGGCCTCGGCGGCAATGAAGCTGCATTCGCTCCGCAAGGATCTGGGCGAAGGCAAAGCCGCAGAGGCGAAGAAGCAGCAGCTCCAGGCAGAATCCGCAGTCTTCCTGCGTTCAGAGCCCAAGTCAGCGCGCAAGCACATCAACGACATGGTCTCGCAGATCAAAGCGGGCCAGCGCCCGCTCAAGGCTCTGCTCGACGGAATCGGGATCTTCAAGCGCGGTATGCGCAAAGGGCTGGTTGAATACATCATTCGTGTTCTCCCATCGCATGCCGCATACATCGAGGCCTACTTCGCCAATCTGGATAATCCGTCCACCGTTGCCGGCAACCGCGAGGGCTTGAAAGACGTTGATGCCCAGTTTACCGGTGAGGAAACCAGCGGCTGGGACGATGAAGAAAGCAAACCCGACTGGGCAAAAGACGGACCGGGTGGCGACGCTACGGAGGACATTGGAGATCTCGACTCGGAAGACGAGAATCTCCACTGCGGAAATGATGAGCTTCAGCCAGAAGCTGCTTCCGCCGAAGCGAAGCCGGCCAACGCTGAATGGGAAGACCCGAAACCCGAGCGAAGACGACTCGTTGGTTTCATGGCCTTGCTGATGAGTGAACGGAAACCCAGCGGAGGCCCGCCGGAACAGCAATCAGGACTTGCCAGCGCGCAGGTGAGCGTCATCTTGGATTGGGATAAATTGCAGCAGCGAACCGAGGATTTCGCTGTGACCTCCTCGGGGATTCTGCTATCCCCGGGAGAAACCAGGACCGCACTGTGCAATGCCGGGATTCTCCCGGTGGTGCTGAACGGCAAGAGCCTGCCCTTGGATCTCGGACGAACGCAGCGGCTATTCACCAAGGCCCAAGTCCGAGCCCTGCGGGCAGCCTATCGAGGCTGTTCCTATCCCGGGTGCAGCATGCCTGCGCAGCGGTGCGAGGCGGATCATCTGGATCCGTGGGAGAAGGGCGGGCGCACTGATATCAAGTCTGCGGTGTTGAATTGCTTGATTCACCATACGGCCAGGCATTGCGGGTTGTTCCAGGCGGTGAAGATCCCTGGGAGCCGGCCGATGGTGCTGTTGCCGCCGGAGTTGGATCCGGAGCAGAATTTGCGGATCAACACCTATTTCATGACTCCGGCCGAAGGGTTGGAGGCCGAAGCATTGGCGGAGGAGACCACGGTGAAGTGGCGTGCTGGGTTGCTGGACGTCGAAATCGCCGAGCCATGAGCAGCACGCACAATGCTTAAAGCGAAAGGTCCTGGAAGCAGTGCGCTTCCAGAACCTCGCAAACTCTAGGCGTTGGCTTCCAGATGCTTGGCTGCCAGCACGAGATAGTGATCAGCGTTGGTCTTCAACCCGGCGACTTCTTCATCGCTCAGTTCGCGGCGGACCTTGGCCGGAACACCCGCAACCAGGGAACGCGGCGGAACCTGCGTGCCTTCCAGCACCAATGCACCTGCAGCAACCAGCGACTGCTCGCCAATCACCGCGCCATTCATGATGGTCGCGCTCATGCCCACAAGGCAGCCGTCACCTACGGTGGCGCCGTGCACCACAGCCGAGTGGCCCACCGAGATGCCCGCCCCCATGGTGCAAGGAAAACCTTCATCGGCGTGAAGCACGACGTTGTCCTGCAAGTTGGTGCCTTCACCCACACGAATCGGCGCCGAATCGCCGCGCACGGAAACCCCGTAGAAGGCGCTGGAGCGATCCGCGAGAGCGACATCCCCGCTCAACACTGCGGTGGGTGCGACAAAAACGTTCTCGCCGACCTGTGGGGTCGACCCGTCAATAGTAATCATGTGGCTCATGCCACCCACTCTAATTGTCGTGGGGGCACGGTGCGAGTTACGAGAAGACGATGGTGCGCTGGCCGTCGAGCATCACGCGATGCTCGGCGTGCCACTGCACGGCGCGGGTCAGCGTCCGTCCCTCCACGCTGCGGCCCAGCTCAACGAGCTGCTCGGCAGTGCGGGTGTGCGAGACGTGGGTGACTTCCTGGTCGATGATCGGACCTTCATCGAGGTCCGCGGTGACGTAGTGCGCGGTGGCACCGATCAGCTTCACGCCGCGGGCGTAGGCCTGGTGGTACGGCTTGGCACCCTTGAAGGAAGGCAGGAAGGAGTGGTGGATGTTGATGACCCGGCCTTCCATGCGTTCGCAGAGCGAATCCGAAAGGATCTGCATGTAGCGGGCAAGCACCACCAGTTCGATGCCGTAGTCCTCGGCGAGCTTGAGCAGCTCAGCCTCGGCCTGGGACTTGTTCTCCTTGGTCACCGGCAGGTGCACGAAATCGACCCCGTAGAAATCGGCCATCGGCTTCAGATCCAGGTGGTTGGAAACGATCACCGGTACGTCGATGGCCAGGGTGCCGGCACGCTGGGCGAACAACAGGTCATTGAGCGCATGCCCGGCCTTGGAGCACATGATCATGGTGCGGGTGCGCTTGGCGCCATCGTCCACACGGAGGGACATGTGGAAATCGTCGCGGATGGGCGCGAGCCCCGCGCGGATCTGCTCCAAGGACTGCTCGGTGGCTACCTCGATGCGCATGAAGAAGGTGCCGGTTTCAGGCGAGAGGAACTGCTGGGACTCGGTGATATTGCAACCGGCACCCAGCAGACCTCCGGAAATGGCATGGACGATGCCGGGACGGTCGATGCAAGATAGGGTGACGATGAAATTGTTCATGCATTGAGATTAACCGGCTGGCGCGCTGCATGCACATTCGTCTCGGTGGAGTTACACAGATAGGCGTCGAAGCTACTGGATCATCAGCAGGTTTCCGCACTCAGCCGAGGTGCTTTATGCGTCTTCAAAAAACACCGTGCGAACTGATGATCAATACCTGGCCGCGCTATGACATGATGTCTATAAATTTGGCATTTTCACGCTTGGGGAAACACATGAGGCTGCTGCATCGTTTTACTTCGGTTATAGGCGCCACCGCCTTGGTATTCGCCGGGCTCGTGCCCCCAGCCCACGGTGCTATCAGCCCTGCAGACTGCTTCGAGTACATGGATGAGACCGCTAGTGTCGTCGTGGGTTTGTCCTGCAAGAACGTGGCATCGTTGCAGGAACTGCCGATGACGCGCGATATCCAGTGGATCGGCGTCGACACCCAGAAGGAGCAGGCGCTCGGTGGGCTGGAAGTCTTGGCCGCCAACCCCCAGTTGCAATCGGTGCGGATCAATAAGGCTCCACAGGAAATCATCGCGGAACTAGCCAAGCTGCCAGTGCTGGAGTCACTGTCATTGACATTCCCCAAGGGGCAGCAGGTGCAGCTGGCTGGGCTGGGACAGTTGTCTGACCTGAAGGAACTTGAAGTGCTCGCCACGAGTTCGACGGATTATCGCTGGGCCAAGGATCTGTCTGATCTCGAAGTACTGGATCTGGCCAGCTACACCAAGCCGCTCATCGAACTGAAGATCGGTGCCAGCACGGAAATTGAACCGGTGATCACGGTGGATGGCAGTGTGCTCAAGCCGTGGGAATACACCCGCGAACGAATCCTGGGCCAGATCAGCCCCACCGGATTCACCGCGAACAAAGCTGGATTCGCGGGTGTGGCGGCTGAACTCACCGACTTCGAGGCGGTGATCCCGGGACAGGAGAATCTGAAGTCTGTCAGCTACGCAGCCAGCTGGCACATTGGCGTGCGCGATACTGCCCAGCTCGGCCGAATTTCACTGAACAGGAACCCGTCGCTGGCGGGCCATGACGCGGCGGTCGTGGGAGATGCCCTGCTGGCACCGACAACCAATTACCCATACACGGCCCTGCAGTGGACCCGCAACGGGGCACCGATTCCCGGTGCCGTGGGAGAGAGCTACCAGCTGGTGCGCGAAGACTCCAAGAAAGTCATCGCGCTGAACTACGAGACGAAAGCAGTTCGTCAAAACGGCGAAGTATGGGTCCCCTCGGCGCAGGGGACGATGAAGTACGGAGCGCCGATTGCCGCGACAGTCGCCTCGATCGCCAAGCCGACGATCAGCGGCAGCAAGATCGTGGGACAGAAGCTCACCGCTTCCCTCGACGCCGCATACTTCCCGGAGTTCACACGCCATTATCAGTGGCTAGTCGACGGTTTCGAGATTCCGCGGGCTACCGCGAAAACCTATACCCCACCTCAGTCCTATGCCAACCGCAAGATCGCCGTGCGGGCAACTCTGCACGCGGCGGACGGAGAATCGGTATGGCTGCCGGCCAGCTCGGCAGTCAAGGTCGTCAAGGGTACGATCACGGTTGCCAAGCCAAAGGTCTCTGGAACCTCAAAAGTCGGTTCCAAACTCACCGCCAAGGCCGCCACACCGGCTCCCTCCGCCCAGTCCACTAAGTACCAGTGGCTGCGCAGCGGCCAGAAGATCAAAGGTGCCACGGCAAAGACCTACGCGCTCAAACCCGCAGATCTGAACCAACGGATCTCAGTCTCGGTGACCTATGCCAAGGCCAACTACACTACCAAGACCGTGACCAGCACTGCGACCGGGAAGATCGCAGCCGCCAAGCTCAAGGTCCTGAAGAAGCCGGTGATCACCGGCAAGAAATCCACCGGCAAGACCTTGAAAGCCACGGCAGGCAGCTACAACACTAAAAACGTGAAGATCTCCTACCAATGGACGCGCTCCGGAAAGATCATCCCCAAGGCCACCAAGCCGAATTACAAGGTCGTCAAAGCCGATGCCCGGAAGACCTTGGGCGTGTGGGTGACGGCCTCGAAACCCGGCTACACCACCGTGCTAACCAAGGTGAGCAAGAAGTAACTGGGCACGCTATACCGCAACCGCGGACAGGAACTTGCTGGCTGCCAGCGCCGCCTTCCTCCCTGCCCGGGTAGCGCCCAAAGTCGAGGCCGACGCGCCATAGCCGACGAAGAACAGCCCCGGCACCGCCACGGCAGCCACCCCGTCCTCCATCAGGATGCCGCCTTGAGCCGTGTGCAGTTTCAGATCGCGCAAATGCCGGTGGGCATGCCGGAAGCCGGTCGCCCACAGGATCGCATCGATCTTTTCGCGTGACCCGTCGGAGAAGACGACGGCGTCGGATTCCAGCCGGTCGATCTTCCCCCGCGAAACCAGCGCCCCGGAGGCGATCCCGGCACGCATCTTCTCGGTGAGCAGCAACCCGGTGGTGCCCACCACCGACTTCGGCGGCAGCCCTGCACTGGTGCGCTCGTTGACCTGGCGCTCCACTTCCTGGCCCCATTCGGCACCGGTAGGAACGTCGCGCCAGTCCGGTGCGCTGCGCGTGGACCACAGGGTATCCACGCCGGCAGCGCGCAACTGCACGATGAACTGGGTGGCACTGGCGCCGGCCCCGACCACCAAAACGCGCTGCCCGGCGAATTGCTGCGGGGAGACGAAGCCATTTGTGTGCACCTGCGGACCGTCGAAGTGCCCGGGGTAGACCGGCCAGAACGGATTGCTCCAGGTCCCGGTGGCGTTGATGATGGTGCGCGCCCGGTAATCCGCATCGGCGTGCACCACGAAGTTTTCTCCGTCGTTTTCGACCGAGGTCACCGGTGCGCCGTGGCATACCGGCAACGCGAAGCGCTGTTCGTATTCCGCATAGTATTCGGACACCACTTGCGAGGCCGGCCGGGTGGAATCCTGCACCTCGAGCGGGAAATCGGGCAAGGGGTGGATATGATGCGCGTCGCCCAGCGTGAGGGTATCCCAGCGGTGCTGCCAGGCCCCGCCGGGTGCAGGGTTTGCGTCGAGCACCAGGAAGTCGATGCCGCGCTTGGCCAGATGGTAGGCGGCGGCAAGCCCGGCTTGCCCTGCGCCGATCACGATTGTCGAGTACACGCTTAAGGTAACCCTGCGCACTTCAAAGTCATTCCCGAAGCCATTTTCGCTACACTGGAACGCGTGACTGGCGTTAGGTGGGTAACCACCAGGGAGCTAATCGTGCGAGCCGCGCGCCTGGGTTTGCACACCACCCGCCTTGGGAACAGGGCACCTACGGAAGGAACAGCGTGAGCGCACGCATTCTCGACGGCAAGGCCACCGCGGCCGCCATCAAGCAGGAACTGGCCGAACGCGTTGCCAAGCTCAAGGCTGCCGGGCACACCACCGGACTGGGCACCATCCTGGTCGGCAACGACCCGGGCTCGGCCTGGTATGTCGGTGGCAAGCACAAGGACTGCGCCGAAGTGGGCATCGAATCGATCCGTGTGGACCTGCCCGAGGGAACCACCCAGGACGAGCTGCTGGCCAAGGTGCACGAGCTGAACGAGAACCCGGACTGCACCGGCTACATCGTGCAGCTGCCGCTGCCCAAGCACATCGATACGGACGTGATCCTCGAAGCTATGGATCCGGCCAAGGATGCCGACGGCCTGCACCCGATGAACCTGGGCCGCCTGGTCGCCAACGTCAACCGCCCGATGGCCTCCCCGCTGCCATGCACCCCGCTGGGCTGCGTGGAACTGCTGGCCCGCCACGATATCGACCTGAACGGCAAGCACGTGCTGGTCCTGGGCCGCGGCGTGACCATCGGCCGCCCGGTCGGCCTGCTGCTGACCCGCCGCGACGTGAACGCGACCGTGACCCTGGCCCACACCGGCACCACCAATCTTCCAGAGCTGCTGGCCCAGGCCGATGTCGTCATCGCCGCTGCCGGCGTGCCGCACATCATCAAGGCCGACGCCATCAAGGAAGGCGCGATCGTGCTGGACGTGGGCGTTTCCCGCGTGGATGGCAAGGTCACCGGCGACGTTGATCCGGCTGCTGCCGAGGTCGCGTCGTGGATCTCGCCGAACCCGGGCGGCGTGGGTCCGATGACCCGCGCGATGCTGCTGAACAACGTGGTCGAGGCCGCAGAGCGCAACGCCGCCAACTAGACGCGAATGAACTCAAACACCAACGGCCTGCCATGATGGCAGGCCGTTGGTCTTTTACGTCCAGCAGCGGTATTTACTAGGAGACGTAATTCCTCTGGACGCAAATTGGTTTTAAGGCCGTTCCGAAAGCATTTAGATTTGCGTTTCCCTGATTAATGTTAGTGGTTCATCAGATTTAATAGGTGACGTCCTTTTCTGTAAGTGTGTCGTTGGCTTTTCGTTTGGCTAATAAACGAATGATGGTTGGGTATCGTAATATCGGTCTCATGACTCAAATTGGCGAGGTGCCCACACCTTTGGCTCAGTGGAATATTCCAGTGTTTACGGGTGGTTTCTGCAGCGTGCAGGTGAGTGCGGGAGAGGTGTTGACGATCCTAGGGGCGAATGGCTCGGGTAAATCTGCTCTGGCTTCGTGGATGCCGAGAAATTCGCAGGCAACGGCTATCCGGAGAGTGTTAGCGCAACGAAAACTGTGGTTTACTCAGTCGGGACCTTCCATTACTCCGGCAGACCGAAAACGCGATTTGCCCAAATCACGCATTGGGATCAGGAATTTAGTTCGCGCTATCTTGATCACAGTGATTCACAGCGCTCGGGGATTGCCTTGTTCGATATGCTAGCCAAGATCAACCAGGAGAACAGGGCACGCGTAGATCTGTATGAGGCGGGGTCGAGCACTGAAGATGTTACCCGGAGGATGGGTCCACGTGTTCTCGACACGTTCAATACAGTGCTTCAAACTTCGGGCCTGGAAATTGAAATAGGCGTGGATTCTACAGAGAATTTTTTTGCGAAGCATCTCAATTCTGACGTGACATATCCGATTCATTTGATGTCCGATGGTGAGAAGAGCGCGCTATTGCTCGCCGCTGAAATTATTACTGCCCCGTCCGGGGTGACGTTTATTATCGATGAGCCGGAGAGACATCTGCATCGAGCAATTTCCGATGAACTCATAAAAACCATTATTGCTACACGTAATGATTGTGCTTTTGTCGTGTTGACCCATGACCTGGACCTCGCCGCGAGCCTTTCTGAACAAAGAGGGAAAGTGCTAACCGTGTTTGGTGTGCGGTGGGAAGGCGAACAAGCCATGCAGTGGGATCTGCATGAGATTGCACAGGACGACTCCTTGCCTGAAATCGCCCGACAGGCCATTCTTGGTGGGCGGAAGGAGATTCTCTTCATTGAAGGAGAAACGACGAGCCATGATCTGAGCCTTTACAAGGTGCTCTTCCCAGATTGGCTACTGGTGCCTAGCGGAGGATGCGATACGCTCATCCGGTCAGTGTCTGGCCTGCGGAATAGTGCGAGTTTCCATTGGGTCAGAGCACGCGGTTTGGTTGATGGGGACTGGCGATCTGAGCAGGAAATTGAATCCTTATTTAGTCTTGGTATTCATGTTCTGCCGGTGAGCGAAATTGAGAACCTCTACTACACTTCGGAAGTGCTGCAGGCAGTAGCAGAGCAACAAGCTTCGACGTTTGGCTACGATCCTCAGGTCAAAGTTGAGGAGGCCAAGAGCGCGGCCATGAAGGCGCTAGGAAAGGACGGGACGTTAGAAAGACTGACCGGACAGCTTTCGAAATCTGTGGTCGCGAGGAAACTAGTCGAGTACATGCCAGATGTGGTTGATGAGAACGCAATCGAGATCAACTTTGACTCGCCATTTCCACAAATTCTCAGGCAGATGAAGGATCATGTTACTGCTTGTGCGTATGACGAGCTGATCAAAGCGCTCCCGATTCGTAACACCAGCATGAGAATTGAGATTGCTAGGCACCTCGGTTTTCAGAGTATCCAGGACTATGAAACTGCGGCCCTTCATCGCATCCGCAATTCTCCGCCGTTGCAAATCGATTTGCACACCCCCATCGAGAAGCAATGAGGTCGAGAGCCCACTGGATAAACCTTACAGAGAAATCCAGCGAGGTCCGGTCCTAAGGAAATCTTGGTGCGGTGCGGTGGGATGAGAACCCGATTACCCGATTGTGGTGTCCATTAAAGCCGCAGAGCGCAACGCCGCGAAGTAGACGCGAAAAACCGGCAGTCCGCCAATGGTGGGCTGCCGGTTTTTTGATCCCTGCAGATCCTACAGCGCGTCCTGGGGCACGGGCTGCCCCGCGGTCCGCTTGTCGAAGACCAGCGCGCCGACTTCCTGCTCGGCCTGGTTGCCGATACCCAAGTCGATGCCGCTGCGATCACGCACCATGCTGACCGCCGCCAGCGATATTGCGGTAAGCGCGAACAGGTACCAGCCGACCGCCGTGGTCCCGCCGGTGGCCTGCACCAGCGCGGTGGCGATCATCGGGGCGAACGCCCCGCCCAGGATCGCGCCGAAAGCGTAGGAAATGGAAACCCCGGAGAAGCGCACCGAGGCGGGGAACAGCTCGGAGTACAACGCGGCCTGCGGACCGTAGGAGAAGCCCAGACCGATGGCGAACAACGCGAACGCCACGTAGAGCAGCGGCAGGCTAGCGGCGTTGACCAGCCAGAATAGCGGGAAGATGCACAGCAGCTGGCTGATGAAGCCGATCTGGTAGGTGCGCTTGCGCCCGATCCTGTCGGCCACGACCCCGGAGAGCAGGGTGAAGGCGAACCACATGACTGCACCGAAGGAGACGGCCAGCAGCACCTGCGTGCGGGTGAAGCCCACAGGCCCCTCAGGGTCCGTCATATAGGCCTGCAGGAATCCGCCGGTGGTCATGTAGCCGGCGGCATTGTTGCCAGCGAAAATCAGCGCGGCAACCAGCACCAGCAGCCAGTGCTTCTTGAACAGCACCACGATCGGAACGCGGGTCTGTGCCTTCTTCTGCGCGATCTCCTTGAAGACCGGGGACTCGTCCACCGAGCGGCGGATGAAGTAGCCCACCACGATCAGCACGAAGCTGAGCAGGAACGGCACGCGCCAACCCCAGGCCATGAACTGCTCGCCGGGGGAGATCACGCCGGTCATCAGCGCCATCATTCCCGAGGCCAGCAGCATGCCCAGCGGCACGCCGAGCTGCGGGTAGGCGCCGGCCCGGGCGCGACGGTCCATCGGGGCGTGCTCAACGGCCATCAGCACCGCGCCGCCCCATTCGCCACCGGCGGAGATGCCCTGGATGATGCGCAAGAGCAGCAGCAGGATCGGGGCCAGCACGCCCGCGGTCTCATAGGTGGGCAGCACGCCGATCAGCGTGGTGGAGGCGCCCATGAGGGCCAGGGTGAGCACCAGCATGGCGCGCCGGCCGATTTTGTCCCCGTAGTGCCCGGCTAAGAACGCGCCCAGCGGGCGGAAGAGGAAGGAAATGCCGACGCTGGCGAAGGAGAGCAGCAGGCCGATCTGCGCGCCGGCTGGTTCGAAGAACAGGTGGGCGAAGATCAGCCCCGCTGCGGTGGCGTAGATGAAGAAGTCGTACCACTCGATGGTGGTGCCGATGACGGTGGCGAAGGCGACGCGCCGCTGGCTGGTGCCGGGGTGCCGCTGGGTGGGTGTGCTCATGAGCTGACCTCATTGGGATAGTAGTGGGGGTGCTAGGCCGCGACCGGTGCGGCGTTGGCCAGGTCCTTCAGGGATGCTCCAGCGAGCATCGCTTCGGTGATGCGCTCGCCGCGGGCCAGCAGCTTGCGTGCGGCAGCGTGGTCGGCGGGACGGTTAATGGATTCCACCGCGACCAATTGCCCGTCGCGCAGCCGTGCGATGGAGAATTTTTCGCTGCCCGGGTCGCCCAGCAGCACGCTGCTGTCGGTGGGCTCGGCCAGCCCGGCGATTTGCAGCCGGTGGCGGCCCTGGATGCTCCAGAACCAGGCAATCTCCGAGTACGCCGTGGGCTCGCCGCACAGGGTGCGGGCCAGGCGGCGCGCCTGGTCCGCGGCGTTCTGCACCGACTCCAACCGCACCCGCGTGCCGTCGCGCCCGACATTGGCGCAGTCGCCCACCGCGTAGACGCGCTCATCGCTGGTGCGCAGCGCGGCATCCACCAGGATGCCGTTCTCGCACTCCAATCCCGATGCTTCGGCCAACTCAATGTTGGGGAGCACGCCGATGCCGTAGACCACCAGATCCGCCCGGCAGCTTTCCCCGGCGGAGGATTGCACTAGCAAATCCTCCTGCACGTCAATGGACTGCACGCCTTCGCCCAGGCGCAGCTCGATGCCGTCGCCGCGATGGGCCTGGGTGAACCAGTTGGAGAGCTGGGCGGAAACCGAACGGTTCAGCACCCGGGGAGCGGAGTGCAGCACCGTGACATCGATCCCGCGGGCCCGGGCCGAGGCCGCGAACTCCAGACCGATGAAGCCGGCACCGGCCACGACGACCCGCTGGGCGCCGTCCAGCTGCCGGCGCAGGATTTCCGCGTCCTGCAGCGTGCGCAGCCCGATGACCCGCGGGTCCTCGGCGCCGGGGCAGGACAGCACCCGGTTGCGTGCGCCGGTGGCGAAGACCAGCCGGTCATAGCCGCGTTGCTGCCCGTCGGACAGGGTCACGGTGCGTGCGGCGCGGTCAACGGCGGTGGCGCGCGCACCGGTCAGCAGTTCGATGCGCTGCTGGGCGTAGAAGTCCTCCGAGCGCAGCGGCAGCACCTCGGGTTCCTGGGCGGAAGCCACGAAGTCCTTGGACAGCGGAGGGCGCTGGTAGGGCTGTTGCGCGCCCTGGTCGACCAAGGTGATGGCGCCGGCATGGCCGTGCTCGCGCAGCGTTTCGGCCAGCTGCACGCCGGCGTGGCCGGCGCCGATGATCAGGATGCTTTCGTTCATTTCAGACCTGTTCGGAGGGTACGGCCACGCGGATGGACTGCAATGCGCCGCCCAGGGAAACCTGGCAGCCCAGCCGGCTGTTCGCGGTGCGCTCTGCGGTGGTGCAGTCGAGCATTTCGTCTTCGTCTTCCGAGAGTTCTGGAAGACCAGCTGCATCCTCGGGGTTAACGTAGACGTGGCAGGTGGCGCACATGGCCTGGCCGCCGCATTCGCCGACGATCCCGGCGATGCCGTTGGTGACAGCAGCGCGCATGATGTTGCCGCCTTCGGCGACCTCGACGTCGGTCGCGGTGCCGTTTGGCTGTTCAAAGGTGATGGTAGGCATGGAAGGCTCCTTGTATTAGGCGTCCCAGAGGACGCGCATTTTGGTCATGCCGCGGAAGACCCAGCCGGCATCGATGCTGGCGGTGGCCGGATCCAACCGCAGATTGGGCAGCTTCTCGAAGACCGCCGGCAGGGCGACCTGGGCCACCTGGGCCCGGGCGATCCAGGTGCCGGCGCAGAAGTGCACACCGCCGCCGAAGGCCAGGTGCGGCTTCTTCTCGCGGAAGATGTTGAACGTTTCGGGATCCTCGAAGACCAACGGGTCGCGGTTGGCCGCGCCTAGCACCACTCCGAGGCGCGCACCGGCTGGCAGGCTGATGCCTTCGAGCACCAGCTCCTGGGTGGTTTCACGCGGGTACATGCCGATCGGGGCGACCCAGCGCACCGATTCCTCGAAGGCCTTGGGGAGCAAAGCCGGGTCCTGGCGTACCGCCTGCAATTGCTCGGGGTTCTCCAGCAGCGCCCAAACGGTGGTGGCCAGCACGTCGCGCGGCTCGTTCAGCCCGCCGCCGATGGTCATCTTCAGGTTGGCACGGATGGCTTCCAGCGGGATCGGCATGGTGGCCAGGTTGGAGAGCAGCGAGTGGTCCGGGTTCTTCGCCAGATAGGGGAGCATCTCGTCGATGGCCGCGTCGACCTCTGCCGAGGAAGCCTCTGCCTTGGCCCAGACCTCTGGGTCATCGGCGTAGTTGCCGGTGCCGTCGATCATGGTCTGGCTCCAGCGCTGCATGTCCTGCTGGGTGGCATTGTGGAAGCCGCAGATCAGCCGCAGGTTCTCCGCGGTGTACGGTGCGGCGTAGTCCCAGACGAAGTCCGAACCCGGCCCCTTGGCGAGCAGCTGGCCCAGGTACTTCTCGTTGTTCTGCGCGAAGATCCCGTTCCAGTGCTTCTTGATGGTGCCCGGGCGCAGGGTCGCTCCGTAGGAGTCGCGGTCCACCTGGTGCTCCGGGTTGTCCTTGCGCAGCATCGAGTGGCCCATGGACCGCTTCATCAGCGAGTTGCGCTCGTTGGCGGAGAAGCGGGCTTCGTCCTGCTCGATCTCGTGGCAGGCGGCGTAGGAGGTCACCATGTAGCGGTTCACCGCCGGGACCCAGTGCAGCGGGGCCTCGGCGCGCAGGCGCTGGTAGATCGGGAACGGATCGCGGTACAGGTCCTCGATTTTTACCCAATCGGCGACCGGGGCCTCGCGGACTGCGGATTCGGTGCTGGCGTGCGGCACTGGTGCGGTGCCGGGGGTGGCCTGGGCGCCGGTGAACGGGCAGGTCGCTGGGGCGGTGCTCATGCTGTCTCCTTAGTGGTTCCTTGTTCAATCACTAGTGTGAGGCAGGCCATAACCACGGGTAAAATGGTTATATTCGAGGAATATCCACTGAATAAGCGAGGAATAGTGCCGAAATTTACGCTGCGTCAGCTCGAATGCCTGGCCGTCGTAGGGCAGCTGGGCTCCATCACCGCCGCCGCGCAGTCACTGAATTTGTCAGCCTCCGCGGTGACCGGCGGGCTCAACGAGCTTGAACGCGTGCTGAACACGCAGCTGACCATCCGGCGCAAGGCCCATGGCGTGAGCCTGACCCCGGCCGGGCGCTACGTGCTGGACGAGGCACAGGGAATCCTGCAGGCCTCCAGGGACCTGGAGCAAATGGCCAGCGGTGCCGGGGAAGTGCTGGCCGGAAAGGTTCGGGTGGGCTGCTACTCGTCGCTGGCGCCCACGGTGCTTCCGGAGCTGCTCGCCGAATACGGGCAGCGCTACGCGCAGGTGGAAGTCGATTTCTTCGCCGGCACGCAGCAGGAGATCTTCCAGATGCTGGCCGCCGGGACGCTGGATCTGGCCTTCGTCTACGACTTCGGCCTGCCCGAAGGCATCGAGCGCACCCAACTGTTCCGCACCGAACCCTATGTGCTGCTGCCCGCGGGGCATCCGCTGGCCGAAGAGCCGAAGGTGCCGCTGGTGCGGCTGGCCAGCGAGCCGATGATCCTGCTGGATGTCCCGCCGAGCCGCGAGCACACGCAGAACCTGTTCGAATCCGCCGGGGTCGAACCGTGGATCCGCTACCGCACCGCCGACTTCGAGGTGACCCGTTCCATGGTGGCCCGCGGGCTCGGCTACGCGGTGCTGGTCCAGCGCCCGGCGGTGGATGTTTCCTACGAGGGTCTGGACCTGGTGGTGCGCCCTATCCACCCGGTGGCCCGAACGGTGCGCGTCGCACTGGCCCGCCCCCGCGCCGTCGCCCCGTCCAAGGCGGCCACCGCCATGCATGACCTGGCACTAGAACTGCATTCGACGAACCCCGCTCACTGACCGGGCTACTGTCTGGCGGAGCAGGCACCCGCATCCGCGGGCCAAGGCCGCAAGGCCAACGCCCGGAGTATCCTCGGTGCCGCTGGTGGGCTTGGGGCGCAGCCGCTGGGAGGACTGCATTAAGACAGCGGCCGAACGCCAACGCCACGAGCGCGTCGAGGAGGGGAACGGCTGGTGCTTGCCCGCGGCATTCATGGGCACGGCCCGGGCTGGTAGCCCCGACCTTCTGGATCCTGACTGATCGGTGCAATCATCTTCGCAGCCCGCCGACGGCATGTGGCCCGCGCTGCGGCCGGCGCCGAATCGGTGCGGCGCGAACGCAATGCCCGCGGCGAGATCGAATAGACCGAGTTCCGCAAACGACTGGATGTGCTGCGCACCAAGCTGAAATAGAAAAGCCCGATGGCCCGTTCGGAAACGGGCCATCGGGCTTATGCTTGCAGCGCCTAGGCGTCCTGGGTAGCCTTCACGGCTTCAGCGCGGCGCTTGTCGAAGACCAGCGCGCCCACTTCCTGCTCCGCCTGGTTGCGGAAGGACAGGTCGATTCCGGCCCGGTCGCGGATCAGCGAGACCGCGGTGAACGAGATCGCAACGACGATCAGCAGGTAGATGGCCACCGCGGTGGTGCCGCCGGTCGCCTGCACCAGCGCCTGGGCGATGGTCGGAGCGAACGCGCCGCCGACGATCGCGCCGATCGCGTAGGAGATCGATACGCCGGAGAAGCGTACCGACGCCGGGAACAGCTCCGAGTACAGTGCCGCCTGCGGGCCGTAGGTCAGCCCCAATCCGATGGAGAACAGGCCGAAGGCCAGGTAGAGCAGGCCCAGTGAGCCGGAGTTGACCAGTGCGAAGACCGGGAAGAGCGAAGCTGCCAGAATAATGAAGCCGATCTGGTAGGTGCGCTTGCGCCCGATCTTGTCGGCCAGCAGGCCAGCAACCAGGGTCATGACCAGCCATACGGCGGCGCCGAAGGCCACGGCGACCAGCACGTCGGTGCGCTCCAGCCCGACCGGGCCATCAGGGTTGGTGGTGTAGGCCTGGAAGAAGCCGCCGGTGGTCATGTAGCCTGCGGCGTTGTTGCCGGCGAAGACCAGCGCGGCAATGAGCACCAGTGGCCAGTGCTTCTTGAACAGCACCAGGATCGGCACAGCGGTCTGCGCCTTGTTCTCGCTGATTTCCTCGAAGACCGGCGACTCGTCCACCGAGCGGCGCACGAAGTAGCCGACGGCGATCAGGATAATCGACACCAGGAACGGAACGCGCCAGCCCCATTCGAGGAACGCATCGCCGGGGGAGATCACCCCGGTCATCAGCGCCATGGTGCCCGAGGCCAGCAGCATGCCCAGCGGCACGCCCACCTGCGGGTAGGAGCCTGCGCGGCCGCGGTGGCCGTCGGAGGCGTGCTCGACGGCCATCAGCACTGCGCCGCCCCATTCGCCGCCAGCGGAGATGCCCTGCAGGATGCGCAGCAGCAGCAGCATGATCGGCGCCCAGATGCCTGCGGTCTCGTAGGTCGGCAGCACGCCGATCAGCGTGGTGGCTGCACCCATCAGCGCCAGGGTCAGGACCAGCATCGCACGGCGGCCGATCTTGTCGCCGAAGTGCCCGGCCAGGAATGCGCCCAGCGGGCGGAAGAGGAAGGACAGGCCGACCGAGGCGAAGGAGATCAGCAGCGCGATCTCCTGGCCTGCTGGTTCGAAGAACAGCTGGCTGAAGACCAGGCCCGCTGCGGTGGCGTAGATGAAGAAGTCGTACCACTCCACGGTGGTTCCGATGACCGTCGCGAAAGCTACGCGGCGCTGGTTGGCCTTGGCGGCATTGGGTTGTGTCATAGTGCTTCCCTTGCGAGTGGTACAGAGGCGTCGATCACTGGCACCTGAGTTTTGGGTCACTCCAGTGTGGCACCAAGCACAAGTAAGGTAAACTTCAAATATCTGCAAAACTTCTGAAGGTTGGCTTATGTATTCGATGCGCCATCTGGAAATCATGGCTGAACTTCCCGCACACAGCACGCTCGGTTCGGCGGCCAGTGAATTGAGAATCTCGGAATCGGCCTTGTCGCAGGCCATTACTGCCATCGAGAAGCATGCCGGGGAGACCTTGTGCCTGCGCCGCAAGGCCCACGGGATCCGGCTCACCGCGTCCGGGCAGCACTTCGCCGCCATGGCCCGGAAGATCCTTTCCGATGTCGGCGAATTGCGTGCAACATTCCCGCAAACCGAAGGAGCGCTGCGCGGACCGGTGCGCTTCGGCTGCTTCGCTTCGCTCTCTCCGCACCTGATTCCGGCCACGCTGGAAGGGTTCGACCACCCCGAGGTGCAGCTCGATGTGCGCGTGGGCACCCACGAGGACTTGCTGCCGGCCCTGCGCGAGGGCGAGATCGACGTCGCTTTCGTCTATGACCTGCAGCTGCCCGCGGACATGGACAAGCAGCGGATCTACCAGACCGAGATGCAGGTCGTGCTGCATCCCGAGCACCGGCTGGCCAACCTCGCCCGGCCGCTGGAATTGGCCGACCTGGTCGACGAATCGCTGATCATCTACGAGTCCGACCCGAGCACCGAGCACCAGCAGCAGCTCTTCGCCTCCCAGGGCCTGCAGCCCAGGATCGCCGCCTCGGTCCCGCAGATGATCCTGGTCTCCGCGATGGTGGGCCGCGGCCTGGGCTACGGGCTGCTCATGCGCCGCCCGAACAATGCCGAGGTCTCCATCGAGGGCCGCCCGCTGGCCTTCCGCGAGCTCAAGGCTCCCAACTACCCGAACGCGGTCGTGGCGATCACGCCCAAGGGAGTCCAGATCCCGGCCCGCGTCCAGGCGCTGATCGACCACTGCACCTGCGCAATGGCTGAGTCCTGGTAGACGCGCACCCCCGGGGCGCGCATAATGGCCACATGATTGGCACGTGGCAGGCCATGGTCATCGACTGCGAGGACCCCGATGCACTGGCCGGATTCTATGAACAGCTCCTCGGGATGGTGCGCATCGACAACGAGCCCGACTGGGTTTCCATTGGCGATGCGCCGGACCATCCTGCGCTCGCCTTCCAGACGGTCAGCCCGTATGTGGCCCCGCAGTGGCCCGGGCATGTGCACCCGCAGCAGGCGCATATCGACGTGAAAGTCGCCGACCTGGACCTGGCCGAAGAGCAGGTGCTGCACCTCGGTGCCCGCTCGACCGGCGAAGGGTCCAAGACCTTCAGGGTCTATCTTGACCCGCAGGACCACCCGTTCTGCCTGGTGAGCTGGTAGCCGCGTAGGCGATCTTCGCGGCCTGGAGCCGGGTCGATACCCCGAGCTTGGCCAGCACCTGGGAGACATGCGTCTTCACGGTGCTCTGCCCGATGCCCAGCCGCTGCGCCAATTGCGGGTTGCTCAGCCCGTCGGCCAACCCGTCGAGCACCTCGCGTTCCCTGCCGGTCAAGCCATCGGGCAGCTTCACGGTGCCGGGCTCCGGCGCCAGCGCCCGGGCCAGGATCCGCGAGGTCACCTGCGGATCCAGCACCGATTCGCCGCGGGCCGCGGCCCGCACGCCCATGATGATCGCCTGCGGTTCGGCGCTCTTGAGCAGGAACCCGTGCGCCCCGGCCTGCAGCGCGCCAAAAAGGTACTGGTCGTCGTCGAAGGTCGTGAGCACCACGACGCGGCAGCTGCCATGCAGCGCCTTGGTGGCCTCGATGCCATCGAGCACCGGCATGCGCAGGTCCATCAGGATGACGTCGGGGGACAGGGCGCGGGCCATGGAAATGGCCGATCGCCCGTCGGCCGCTTCGCCCACGACTTCCAGGTCTTCCGCGGCCTGCAGCACCAGCCGGATCCCCATGCGCACGGTCGCATGGTCATCGACGATCAGGACTTTCACGGCTTCTCCATTGCTTCAATTGGTCCGGGGAATTCGACGCGCACCTCGAAATCCGGGCCGGTGCGTACTCCGAACCGCCCATCGAGCGCGGCGACGCGGGTGCGGATATTCTCCAGCCCGGTGCCCGCACCCGGGGCGCGGCTGGCGTCGGGCCGCAGGCCATTGCTCGCCGTGATCGCCAGGCCCCTGTCCTGGATCACGCTCAGTTCCAGGGTAGTGCCCGGCGCATGCTTGGCGTGGTTGACCAGCAGCTCGCAGACCGTGCGGTGCGCGGCGGTATGCACCGCAGGGCTGAAGCGCTGCGGATGCGCGACCCGGTACTCCCAGCGCACCGGGCTGCCGAATCCGGCCACCAGCTCCGGCAGATCCTCGATCCGCGCCTGCAGCGCAGGGCCCCCGGCATGCAGCATCCGCACCATCGCGGCCATGTCTTCCAAGCCGGACACCGACTCATCGCGGATGCTCTGCAACGGAGCCCGCACCTCCGGGGGTGCGGCCGGAAGCAGGGCGCCGGAGAGCAGGGCGATTGACGAGAACCTGGCCGAGAGCACGTCATGCATCTCGCGGGCCAGCGCAGTGCGCTCTTGGACGCGGGAGAAGTCGTGCTCGGCGACCAGCTGGTCCTCGCGGGCATCGGCCGCCGACTGCACAGCCTCTGCCCGCTGGGCTTCTGCCCGGGCCAGCTCCTTGGCGGTGCGCACATTCTCCGCCCAGAGCATCGGGGTGAAGAGGATGAAGCCGGCCATGAGCAAGGCCAGCACCACCTCCTGCGGATTCCCGGTGACCAGCCAGGCGGCGATGGCCAGCGAGATGGCGGCCAGGCACAGCAGCGCCAGCGCCACCGTCCGCGTGCGCACCGACCCGAGCAGGAACAACCCGAAGACGCATTCGAAGACCAGGAAGTACCCGCCCAGGCTTCCCACGGCCAGCAAGCCGGCGCCGGCGAACAGCATGGCCAGGGAGCTGGCTACGAGAAAACGGCGACGGACCAGCACGGCGGCCAAGCCGATGAGCAGCAGGACGATCCACTCGTACCCGCGGATCGCGAACCATGGGGGATTGGCCAGTCCCGAAAGATGCAAGATGGCGGTGAGCACCAGATAGGTGCCGACGACCTCGGGTTCCTTGTCGCCGCTGCCCATCCGCCGAATGAAGTCCATGCTTCCAGCATCCCCGAACTGGCTGCCCGCCGGTATCCCCCTTAAGGAGGAGAAGGCGCAGCCCACTGGCCGATACCGCGATCCGGCAGGCCGCGGAACAGTGGAACCCATGGACATCATGACAAGCAATCCCGAACTATCCCTGATCATCCTGGCGCTGATCGATTCGACCAGCATCGGCACCCTGGTCATTCCGCTGTGGCTGCTGCTGCGGGGACGCCGCGAGGCCATCGCCAAGGTCCTGGCCTACCTGCTGGTAATCGCCGGCTTCTACTGGGTTATCGGAGTGCTGCTGCGCAGCGGACTGCTGCTCATCGACCCGGCCATCTTCGAGCACCGGTTCTTCCGGCTGGCGGCAATGGCCGCCGGGGCGCTGATGATCATCTGGGCGCTCACCTACCGCACCGATGCGCAGAAGGAAGCCAGCGCACGAAAAGCCAGCGCACGGAAAGCCCTCGCGCATGGCGGCGCGGCACCGGCAGCGCCGGAACCAGCGGACCCCGCCGGCCAGGTGCCGCTGCGCCTGCGCAGCCGCTTGGGCACTGCGCTGGATACCCGCACCGGGTTGATTGCCCTGGCCCTGTTCGCCGGGCTGCTGGAACTTCCCACGATGCTTCCCTACCTCGCAGCCGTTGGCGTCATGCAGGGCGCTGGCTGGGGCACCGGCCTGCAACTGCTCGCGCTGGTCGGCTACTGCCTGGTGATGATCGTCCCGGCATTGGTGCTGGTTGGCGCGCTGGCGCTCGCCGGGCCGCGCATCGAGGCCTGGCTGCAGAAAATGGGGGCCAAGGCCTCGGCCTACGCCCAGGAAACCCTTGGCTGGGTGGTGGGCATCGGCGGATACCTGCTGATTCGCGCGAGCCTTTCCGGGCAGGACCTGCACAGCCTGTTCGGCTAGCCACGCTGTGGGCGAAAGGGCGCGGTTCCAATTGGCTTGAAGCGGGGTAATGATGCGAGAATTGACGGCATGGAACCTCTAGGCAGCAGCGCGAAGCAGGGCAAGAAAGTCACCCTGAACGCATCAACTTTGGCAATGTCCGTCATGGTCATCGTCCTTCTGGTGGCAGTGGTATTCGCTGCCAACTCCAACCAGATCGTCGGCTGGTTTGTAGTCGTCATCTCCGCCGGTTGGCTGCTGCTGGCCGCATTCATGATGTTCGGCCTCAAGCGGGGCGCCGAGAAGATCAACAACTCGCTGCGCGAAGCCACCGCGGCGGCCACCCCGCGCGCCCAGCCCGGCACCGTGGTAGTTGACGAAGCCACCAGCCAGCGCGACATGAAGCTGGATCACTCGTTCAAGATCGTCCAGGTCCAGGCACGCGTGATCGCCGAACAGCGCCAGAACCGGGGCGAGGATCACGAGGGCATGATCGACCGGGCGCTGGAGACGATCCAGATGACCGCGACGAATGCGCGGGACATGATCAAGCCGGCCAAGCCGATGGATGGCGAAATCATCGACTAATTGTCCAGGGCAACGCGCAAGCGTTGCCCTTTTTCGTTGCCCGCGTTCCGGCGCAGGCCAGATCAGCGCGTAATCGATCGCATAATTTTGTAAGCTGGAATAGTGATACCTACCAGTGTGGAAATTCTCAACAAGGACGCCGGCGCGCTGCGCGTCGCGTCGGTCAACGTCAACGGCATTCGCGCGGCCTACAAGCGCAATATGGCGGACTGGATCGCCGCCCGCGACGTGGACATCCTGTGCCTGCAGGAAGTACGCGCACCGGACAAGATCCTGCGCGACCTGATTGGCGAGGGTTGGCATATCCTGCATGCCGAGGCCAAGGACAAGGGCCGCGCAGGCGTTGCCGTCCTCTCGCGCACCGAGCCGGTAGCCGTGCGCGAGCACATCGGCGAGGACTACTTCGCAGAATCCGGCCGCTGGGTCGAGGCGGACTTCGATATCAACGGCGAGAGCTTCACCGTCGTCTCGGCCTACGTCCACTCCGGCGAGCTGGGCACCCAGAAGCAGGAGGACAAGTACCGTTTCCTGCAGCGCATGAACGTGCGCCTGGTGGAATTGAAGAACGAGAAGGACCACGTCCTGGTGGTAGGCGATTTGAACGTCGTGCACACCGAAAAGGACATCAAGAACTGGAAGCCGAACCACAACAAGCGCGCCGGCGTGATGGACGAGGAGATCGCCTACTTCGACGGGTTCTTTGGTGAGATCGGCTACAAGGATGTGGCGCGCGAGCTGGCCGGCGACGTGCAGGGACCGTACACCTGGTGGTCCTTCCGCGGACAGGCCTTCGACAACGACGCCGGTTGGCGCATCGACTACCACATGGCCACTCCGGCGCTAGCCGCTAAGGCCATCAAGTCCTGCGTAGACCGTGCCTCGGCCTACGATTTGCGCTTCTCCGACCATGCACCGCTGGTCGTCGACTACCAGTTCTAAGGAAAACCATGGAAACTTCCCGTCCCCGCGTCCTGTCCGGAATGCAGCCATCGGGCGATTCGCTGCACCTGGGCAACTACCTGGGCGCGCTGGTCAACTGGGTCAAGACCCAGGATGACCACGACGCATTCTTCTTCATCCCGGATATGCACGCGATCACCGTCTCGCAGGATCCGGCGGAGCTGCGCGCGCGTACCCGCAAGACCGCTGCGCAGTTCATCGCCGGCGGCATCGACCTGGACAAGTCCACCTTGTTCGTCCAGTCGCAGGTCCCCGAGCATGCGCAGCTGGCCTGGGTGCTGAACTGCATCACCGGTTTCGGCGAAGCCAGCCGCATGACCCAGTTCAAGGACAAGTCCTCCAAGGGCGGCGCGGATGCCGCCAGCGTCGGGCTGTTCACCTACCCGGTCCTGATGGCCGCGGATATCCTGCTCTACCAGCCCGAAGGGGTCCCGGTGGGCGATGACCAGCGCCAGCATGTGGAGCTGGCCCGCGATCTGGCCAAGCGCTTCAACCACCGTTTCGGGCAGACCTTCACCGTGCCAGAGGCGTTCATCCCCAAGGAGGGCGCACGCATCTACGACCTGCAGAACCCGACCTCGAAGATGTCCAAGTCCGCCGAATCCCCTGCTGGCCTGATCAACGTCCTGGATGAGCCGAAGCTGATCGCCAAGCGCATCAAATCCGCGGTGACCGATGCCGGGTCCGTCGTGGCCTACGACAAGGCCGAGAAGCCGGGCGTTTCGAACCTGCTCGATATCCTGGCTGCCGTGACCGGCAAGAATGTGCCAGAACTGGTCAACGAGTTCGAAGGCAAGATGTACGGGCACCTGAAGGTGGCTGTGGCAGAAGCCGTGGTGGAGCAGCTGGCTCCCATCCGCACCCGTACCCTGGAGCTGCTCGATGATCCGGCGGAGCTGGATCGCCTGCTGCTTGCCGGTGCGGCCAAGGCGCGCGTCGTCGCGTCGAAGACCGTTGCCGATGTCTACCAGAAGGTCGGCTTCCTGCCGCCACTGGGAATCTAAGAACCAATGGTTTTCGAGTACACCCTGGGCGTGGTGATCCCGGTGCCGCAGCCGCACCGGGAGACTCTGCGCGCGTGGCGCCAGGAATACGGGGGAGAGGCCACCGCGCCGATTGCCCCGCATATCACCTTGGTGTCCGGGTCGTACCTGAATTCCTGGGAGAAAGCGGCTGCCCAGGTGCGCCGGGTAGCAGCCACGGCGGAGCCCTTCACCATCCATCTGGGTCCGGCCCGGACCTTCCGGCCGGCCAGCGAAGTAGTCTTCCTGCCGCTGGAAACCGGCGCGGACGAATGCTGGAAGCTGCACCGCGCGCTGCTGGGCGACGCGCTGAGGCACGAATCGGCTTTTGCCTACCATCCGCACCTGACCATCGCGCAGAATGTTCCGGCGGCGCAATTGGATGCGGCCCAGTCCGCACTGGATGCTACGCACCTGTCTTTCGCCGTGGATCATATCCATTTGTTCGATACCCGTAGCGGGGACTGGAGCTTCAGCGAACAAATCGCTCTCGGAGCATAGAAAAGACGCCAACCACATGGTTGGCGTCTTTTTCTTGGCCTGGCTCTTATGCCTGGGCAGAACCGGCTTTTGAATTGACCTGGTTCATCGCATGAGCACGCAGTTGATCGTATTCGTCGGCGTTGATGGTTCCAGCGTCGAACAGCGCCTTGGCCTTGGCGATTTCATCGCTTGGGCTTGCCTGTGACACGGTGCGGATGTAGTCCTCCACGGCGTTAGCGTTTCCTACGGCAGCCTTGTAGCTGCGTTCGGACATGCCCTTGCCACGAGCGATAAGGTACACCAGTGAGGTAATAAACGGTACGAACAGCAAGAACACGAGCCACAGCGCCTTCCACCAACCGTTGAGTTCACGGTCACGGAACAGGTCGGTGATGATCGAGAATAGCGCGATCAAATATGCGATGAAAACGAAGCAGGAAACAATCACCCAGATGATGTTCCATAGCGAATTCCAGAATTCCATAATTACGTCCTTTAGCTGCTAGAAGCTGAACCAGCCGAATTGTTTGGATTCAAACTTTCGGCAAAACTTTATCTACCTAAATCATTGGCTGGTTCAGTGCCTTTGAGCAACACAACAACGGTATTCTGCGACGAATTCACCAATAGTTGATGAGGGGAATCGAGGATTCTACGCTTTGGATTTTCCGGCGTCTCTGGCCGCGAGGCGTTTCTTCAAGAAGATCAGTGGCAACAACCAGCCACCCAAGGTTGTCGCGGCCCAGACGACCAACGATGCCAGAACCCAGGTACTGAATCCGTTGATGCTCAATCCGTTGGAGAACGAAGCTGCGACGATGAGAGCTACCAAGGTTGAGATCAGCCCGAAACCACCAATCGCGGCCGGAGCATAGCGGTTGGTCAAGCGGAAAATAAACGGGCTGAGGATCGACTGGGCGACCGCAAAGACCACTACAGCTACGATGAATCCACTTGTTGCTAGGTGGAAATCATCTAGCAGCCACGCACCAGCGAGCAACCCGAGGGCCGCGGTGCCTAAATAGATTGCTGCACGGATAAGAAAGATGATCATGATATCTCCTGGGTTCGTGGACCAGAAAGTCCATCAAGGCTGTCGAACTCCTACTGCGCAAAGCCTATGTCGACTGCCATTTCTGCGCGAACTTAATACTCGTTGAGAGGGCCTCTCCGACGCGATCGGTTGCGACGAAAACGTGTTCCGGTCCAATGGAACTGATAGCCCTAGTGGCCAGAAGCTGTTCGTTGGCCCTGTGGCTGATCCCGGCCAGTATCAGGATGCCGCCGGCTGCCGATAACTCCTGGGCGTAGCTTTCCAACGCACGGATGAAGGTGCTGCCCAGGTCTTCCTTGCCCCGTAGCCGGATGATCACCGCGGTGCGCTCACAACGTTGGGGTATTCGGGGAAGCTGGTTCTGGAACATTGGCGCGGCAGCAAAGAACAGGCTGCCATAGGGAACCAAGATGACAAGGTCGTTGGGGGCAAGCTGCGCAGGAGGGCGTTCCTCATCCGGCAGCGAGGAACCGTCCTTGAAGACCCATCGCTTGATGACGATCCGGTTCGATTGCCGAACAGTATGCAGAATAATTGCCAGCCCCACACCGGTGAGCACCGAATACTGGAGCGGGATGACCAGGGTCAGGACGAAAGTGACGGCAATGACCACAGATTGGATCGCGCCAGTACGCCACACCATGAGCATGTCGTGGATCTTCAGCGTTCTGAATCCTACGAGGATCAGCAGACCGGCCAATGCCGGCATGGCTACCAATCCAATGAGGCCTGCAAGCGTCAGGATTGTGGTGGCGATGACCGCCGCGGCTACGAGGTTGGCTAGCGCGGACTTGGCTCCCGCAGCACGAACCAAGGACGTCGCCGACATCGAGCCGCCCACCGGCATCCCCTGGAAGAAGCTCGCAGCGAGGTTTGCGGCTCCCTGTCCGCGGAAGTCTGCCGATGCATCGGGATAGCGGCCGTTGGGGTTGACGATGCTGCCACTGATGCCAGCGCCCTGGACAAGGCCGACAAGGGCCAAGGACAGTGCCGGCAGGATCAGGGTTGGGACGAGCGATAGATCCGGCAGATGGGGAGCTGGGAGAGAATTGGGCACACTTGCCACAGCGCTGAGCTGCAGGGTCGGCGCAGTAAACGGGAGCCATGACAGCAGTGCCGCTAGCGCCGAGCCTCCGATAATTGCGATTACCATGGACAACGCGCCTAGCGATGTCCGTTCAAAAACCAGCACCAGCAGAATTGTGGCTGTACCAATCAGGCATGCAGACCAATTGAAACTTCCAAGATGCAGGACAGTATCGAGCGCCCTGCTTAGTCGATTTTCTCCCTGGCTTTCGTAACCGGTGAAGTTATCGAGTTGGCCCAGCACGATGTTCAGGGCTACCGCATTGATAAAACCGATGAGTACCGCCGTTGGGATGAATCTAACCATCGACCCCAATTTCGCTAGCCCGAGCCCGAGCATCACCAGCCCGGTGAGCAGTGCCAAGGTAGCCAGGACAGTCGCTGAATTTTCTGGATTATGCGCCTCTGGTACATCGGAAACAACAACAGCCATGGCTCCGGTGACCTGAACGGACATGAAGACCGAACCTGTGGCGAGAGCTCCGCCGGCGGTGCCCAAAAGGTACCCGTACAGCCCGTGTACTGGATTCACACCGGCTAGCAAACCGGCCGCTAAACCGTCGGGGACGCTGTGGACCCCCAGAACCAGCCCGGCTTTGAGATCGTGTTTGACGGTCGAACGATTGCCAAAGCGCTTGAGGTACTTAGACAGGTGTTCACGGTTTATCAATGATTCGGCTTTCATATCAGTAGTTCAAATGCATTGCGGTACTGGCCGAAGGCGGTCATCGCGAGGAAAACGGTGCCGAGGGTACCGTTATGGACCACGATCCACTCTTTGAGCTTGAGTAGTTTCGGTCCAGCTTCTTGTGGATCTTTCAGGTACCAGACCAGCGGCAGAGCCATGGGAAGGATGCAGAAGAAAAGAAAAAGCTGCAATACAACGATCGACGGACCCGAGGAGATATGAGCCAGTTCGATCTCTAATCCGGCCGCGACTGCACAGGAGAGATTGATCGGGTTGAAAAGAAAAATCCCAGTGCCTAACCGTAGAGAACGCGCCGGTCTGAAACGATTCATATGCTCATACCACTTGGGTAATTGTGGCAACGAGTCGAGTACGTCTTGAGGAGTTGTTGCAGCGAACATATGCGCGATTTTTCGCGGGGACCGGTTATAGGTATACCAAGCGCCCGCAAACATGATGCTGCCCAGGCATAAACGGGTGATTCCAACCCAGAGCCAGGAGTGGGCTTGGGTATCGGGAGCAAGATAATTGAAGATTAGGTAAGACAGCGCAGCGACGGTGGCTACCGCTAGACTCCAGCCCAGAAGGTACATGGAACCATTGGCGCGAGGTCGACGAGAATCCAGAACGGCGAGCAATGCCAAAATGGCCAGGGGGCTGGCTATCAGTCCGAACAGGATCGGGAGCAAATCCCAAATGAGCTTAAACATCGCCTAGTTCCTGCGTGAGATCTGGTACAAGTTGAATAAGGCCACGCCGGGAAAGCCTCGTGAATTGCATGTCGCTCGCACTCCTCGCATATCAGCGCCGGCCCGGAGGACAGTTCACGCTAGGGCCACTGATTCTATAATCCGCGATATTGCAGGTTCGGCAGAAGCATCCTAGGGGCAAATCATCAACAGTTGGTGATTACCGTGGTGCTTGGGACGACGATGATTGAACCATGCTTGAGAAAAGTGACCTCAGCCTGTTCAACTACGGAAAAAGAATGCCGTTTCCTGCCACCGCGTATCAGGCACCAACCTGGGTGCAGGTGCCCGCCGGAAAATTTGTCATGGGGTCCTACGATTTTTATGCTGAGGAAGCACCTGCGCATGAGAAACATGTTGAGTCTTTCCAACTGACCCGTGATCCAGTAACTAACGCCCAATTTGCGCAATTTGTTCAGGAAACTGGGTATACGACTGTTGCTGAGCGCCGCCTGAATTCCTCTCAGTTTTCAGACTTGGATTTCTCGCAACGCCGACCAGGAGCATTGGTGTTCGCCATGACTGCAGGACCCGTTGACTTGCGCGACCGATCCGCGTGGTGGAAATGGACCACCGGCGCTCAATGGAGGCATCCATTAGGGGAAGCGAGTGATTTGAGGGGCAAGGAGACCCACCCGGTCGTCCAAATTGCTTACGAAGATGCGCTAGCCTATGCCCAATGGATTGGTGGGAGACTCCCTACCGAGACGGAGTTCGAATACGCCTCTGGCGGCGGAGCTACGCCGAGCCCCTATGCCTGGGGTGAAGAGCAGAAAGTTGATGGCCGGGCAATGGCCAACACCTGGCAGGGGCGTTTTCCCTACCTCAATGAAGGATGCGAGGGGTGGGTAGGGACATCCCCAGTCGGGACTTTCCCGACTAACTCGTTTGGGCTGAACGATTTGATCGGCAACGTGTGGGAGTGGACCAGCGACGAATTCACGCAGTCTCATTACACCGAAAATGAAGCATTCCGGGCCGTGGAAAAGCAGCATATAGAAAGCGGGTATTTAATGAATAATGCTTCAACTATTGTGAGAAAAGTCCTAAAAGGTGGTTCCCATCTTTGTTCCCCTGAATATAGTCTCCGCTACCGGCCAGCAGCAAGGTCTCCGCAGGATGAAGATACCGCAACATCCCATATTGGTTTTCGCTGCGCGCGCTAGTGGATATCGTCGAACTGAACTTTTAACTATTGTTAAATAATTGAGATATTACGTGGAGTATCTCAAGGTTCCGGATAATATCCTTATATGGAGAAATCCCCGTCCCTTGAATGGGTTACACCGCCTTGGTTTTTGGTAACGCCTCCGAAACCGGCCGCACTCATCGTGGCGAGGCCACGAGTGCATGACTTGTTGCAGACCTCGACAGGGCAGGTGGCCCTGACTTTGATGGGTGCTCCATCTGGCTTTGGAAAAACAAGCGTGCTATCAACGTGGATTTCTTCTCGTCATGTCCCGGTAGCGTGGCTCAGTCTGACCTGGAATTCAGGTATTGATAAACGCCGCCTCCTAGGGGGAATCCTTGGGGCTATACAAGGAATCAAGAACCAGCTCAGTGAGGGCGACGGAAAACTGATCTCCCAGCTTTCCCCGGGATCGTTGAACACAGACCAATTTCTGCAGCAACTGTGCCATGTTGGTTCCAATCTTTCTGCACCAATCGTCATTGTTATAGACGATGCCCAATTGGCCGATGCACAAGATCTTCACCGAGTGGCTGTTACCTTATCGATGTATTCGGAGTACAAACTACGACTAGTTCTTTCCGGAACCGACAACTTTTCCGCAAGCTTTGCTGATGAACTTCGCGATGGAAACGCCGTGCTCATTGCTGCAGAAGATTTGGCATTTACCGAACAAGAAATCGGTGAGCAGTACGAGCTAGGCAGCGATGCCGCAGCCTCGGTATTTACGAAGACTGCCGGATGGCCCATCGCTGTTCATCTATCTAGCCTCACCGCAACGAAATCGGTGATCCAGCTGGAAGCAGGAATGGAACATCCGAAGTTTGAGACGTCGCAGGAAGAGCTCTTGCAGTATGTGCAAAAAGCAGTACTGCGACAACTTCCCGAACGGCTACGCGAATTCGTCCTTGCTGCAACAGCCTGTGTTCGGCTCAACGCGAGCCTCGCCCGGCAACTCAGTGGTTTTTCCGAAGCCGCGGACTTGCTCGATGAATGCGTTGAACGCGGATTGTTTCTTGAACGATATCTCGGACCGGACTCCGAGACAGTATTCCGCTGGTATCGGCCAGTCGCGCAACTGTGCCAGATGTTGCTTCACCGTACGGATCCCGAGCAATCGGCAAAAACTCATAGAACAGCCGCCGAAGCCTTGCTCCACAAGCATCCGCTGGAGGCAGTCGACCATGCGCTACGCGCGAAAGACACAGCTTTAGCGACGGAGATCATTCGGAAGAGCTTCATCCGAATTCTGTGCGAATCGGGTGCCCCGCTACTGAACTCGATGTGCCTGCGACTCGCTCAATTATCACCGCCATCTGCAGATTTGTTGATGATCCGCGCTAGCGCATTGGACGTCGTGGGTGATCTCAGCGGGGCCACGATGCTGGAAGAAGCTGCCAGAAATAGTCAAAGACCAGCTCCAGATGACACGACCCAGCAAGTAGTTATCGCTTATTGCCAGTTGTTCCTTTCGCGCACCGCTGAGGAGCTGGTGGCTGCAGTCGATCGGGCCCGCGAGTTCTTGCCAAAGTTTAACGCCGCACCTGAGGCCAGGGCCTATCAGATATTTTGCCTGGGCTGGAGCGAGCTACGTCTGCGCCGCGATACTGTCGATGCCGTCCGCCTGCTGCGCTGCGCCCTGGATGACGCTCAAAGCCTGGAACTTCCTGCCTTGAAACGACTCAGCCATTCCAATCTCAAGTTTGCGCTGGCCTTCGGCGGAGACTTTGTCGCTGCACGCAAGCTCTGCGAAAATGCGAACACTGGAGAAAACCAAGGGGCAGAGAATTCCTTGGATGCAGGTTGGAAATTTTATGACGGCGGCATCGGGACCTTCACCTTGGCGTACCTCGATTTCTGGCAGGGACGGCAGATGGAGTGCGCTGAGCATCTGGCCGAGCTGTTCAAGATCGGTGGGCACAGCACGTCCTATTTCGCGCTGGGCTGCGTCTACCACGCCATGCTGGCTGCACTGAAAGGGGATCCTTCGGGGATTCAGCAGGCATCTGACATGCTTGAACTGGTCAGCGATGTTGAACAGCATGGCGTGCCTTGGGGCATGTTCAAGACTTTTGGCCGAGCAACGTTGAAGTTTGCTTCAGGCAATGCCGACGAAGCGCTAGCCCTGCTCGAACCACTCCGAGAAGTTGAGAGCATCCCGGTAATCCGCGTGTGGTCAGCCGAGATGTTCCGGCAGGCTGGAAAACTCGACGAGGCGCTTTTCTGGCTATCACGCTTGATGCCCAAGGAAACCGCATCATATATTGCGGCTCAAGCATTGGTAACTTCCGCTGCAGTCGCCCACGAGCGCGGAGACAAATCAGCTGCGCATGAGCAGCTGGAACGTGCCTTGAACATTGCGGCCCCAGAGGGAATAGCCCTTCCCTTCACCCCCAATGACGACACCTTGCGCATCCTGCTGACCGAACATGCTGCATGGGGGACTAAACATGAACACATCCTTGCCCCACGCATCGGGCAACAAGTTGGACTCTCACGCACCGAAATGATCAGCGCACAGCTTTCATCTCGCGAGAGGGAAGTCTTCGGCTATCTATGCACCACCATGACAGCCGAAGAAATCGCTACAACGCTGTTCGTCTCGGTAAACACGGTCCGAACACACCAACGGTCGATCTACCGCAAGCTCGGGGTCAACAGCAGACGAGACGCCATCAAACTCACGGTGTAGCGAACTGATTCAGGCCAAGGGAACCTTGACGTCGCCCCCGCCTTCCTCGGTAATCCGATCACGCATCTGGTTAATTGCCGGTTCGGCGATGAAGGCGCCGGCGAAGAGCCCTTGGCCTTGCGCAAAATTCTTCGCTTGTTCCAGCAACGGCGTCGGAATAAATCCGAAGACCTCACCGATTTCTTTCAGATCGCGTGGGGAGTTGACGCGCATCAGACCGAGGTTGTCACACTGCGAGAGCACGTTGGGATGAATCTTGGTCGGGCGCTGCGTCGAGAGGAATAGCCACAGACCGAATTTACGACCTTCTGCTGCGATCTGAATCAGCTGCTCGGTCAGTGCTTTCTCGACCGGGCTAAGAGGGTTGGGAGAGCAAAGATTGTGGGCTTCATCGATGACAATCAAGATAGGTTTACGCTCGTGACGCCTAGCCCAGAGGTCCTCTAGCGTCGCCAATGCAGCGACCTTTGGTTCTTCAGGGTGCTCGAAGCCGCCTAAATCCATAACCGTGACTCGTGGACGGGCCCGCACGATATCCGTGACAGAGGTAGCGCCACGCGACCAGAGATCCCACTCCAGCACCTGAAGGTTTTCAATCCTGTTAGCTAACCGGAGTTCTCCGGAGCCGCCCGAATCGCGCAGTGCGGCGATGAACTTGGCATCGTCCCAACTTTCCACATTTCCGTCCAGGTGGAGCAACACGTTGAATTCTTCTGCATCCAATACCGGATCAAGCCGGAGTACTGCTGCCTTGGAGGCTGCCGAAAGGTCCGTAAAGCGGGCGTAGAGCTTATCTGGATTCTGGCTGCCGCTGTGGAGAACATGCAACGAGGCGTCCTCGATGCCTTGTGCTTCTTCCTTCGTGGCTTCAGGGCGCAGATTGCCCAACTTGGTGAAGTCTGCATTGGGATCCATGATCAAAAGGGGCAGTTTGGTTTGCAAGATGAGCTGCTCTAGAACCACGCCCAGGGCATATGTTTTCCCGGAACCGCTTTGACCGCACCAGAAAGTATGCCGGTTGAACTTGGCTGCGTTGAGTTCAACATATTCGGCGGGATTGCCCACCTTTGCTCCGATTCGCAATGATTGCACGATATCTGTCTCCTATGGATTTACGATCACGGACCAGTAACCGGCCCATTTCTTTTTCCGAGAATCTCATGTTGCAACGCTGTTGTCCGGCGCCTGAAGAGAAAACTGTGCGAATGGGCCCATAAATCACCAACATTTGATGATGTGCCCGTGCACGCCTCGCCATAGATTGAAATCGTAAGATCTCTGTCTCAGAAAGGCGTCTTCGGTGCAACAGCAAATGGTGGATCTCTCGAATTTCATTCGAGCTGAATCCGACACAATGTTTTCGAATATCAATGCACAAGCAGGGGCAACGGGTGTCTGGAATCACGGCTTCACCCCGACTCCGGTAGAAAACCAGCCAATCATTCGGATGAACCGCGACACCTTGTACAGCGCGGCCATCGTTGATATTTCACAGGGTGCCACCTTGAGCATTCCTGAAGTCGGAAACCGCTATGTCTCGGTCATGGTCGTGAACCAGGACCACTTCATCAACCGCATCTTCCACAGTGCCGGAAACCATGATCTGAGCATGGAGGAGTTCGAGACTGAATTCGTGATGATTGCGGCGCGAATCCTGGTGGACTCGGAGAACCCCGACGACATTAGCGTGGTCAATGATCTGCAACGTCAGCTGGCAATCACTTCGGTGTCCCAGCGCGAGTTCGTTGCTCCGCCGTACGATGTCGAATCGCTGAAGAGCACCCGTAATTCGCTCCTGGAACGCGGGCGTGAACTCAGCGGCCTGGAACGCTGCTTTGGCAGCCGTACCGAAGTGGACCCGGAGCGTCATCTCATCGGTACCGCCCTGGGCTGGGGCGGCCTCCCGGAAAAAGAAGCAACCTACATCAATGTGGACCCGGGGTTGCCGGACACGCACTTCGAACTGACCGTCAAAGACGTTCCGGTCGATGGATTCTGGTCGATCTCCCTGTACAACGCAGAAGGGTTTTTCGAACCTAACACCAGCGGTTCCTACTCGGTCAATTCAGTCACCGGTGAACGAAACTCCGATGGCAGCTTCACCGTGAACTTTGGCGGAAGCACCGAATTGGTGAACCAGCTTCCGATCAAGCCAGGGTGGAACTACCTGATCCGTCTCTATCTTCCGCGCACCGAAGTTCTCGATGGCAGCTGGACCTTCCCGAAAATCTCGAACTAGTAGCGACATCTCAAACAAGGAAAAGAAATGAAAAAGTACCTCAAGCCTTCACTTGCAGCGGCCTTCGCCGCTTCGCTGGCAGTTTCCATGACCGCGTGCAGCTCCACCCCGGCCGGGAACGAAGCCGATGCCTGCGGCGCCTATACGGGCTTCGTCGAGGCTGTGGCTGGCGCTGATGCCACCATCGACGGCTCGTCGAGCGTCGGCGAGATCCGTGAAGCCCGTGAGAAGATCGCGACCGCTTATGACGAGCTGGACGGCAAGCTGGGCGAGGTTTCGGCCGACCGCAAGCAAGCCCTGGCTGACTCGTGGAAGGATCTGAGCAAGGCCATCGAGGACGTGAACGAGGACCAGGATCTTCCCGAAGCCAAGGCATCGATCACCGAGCAGATCGACGCAGTGAAGGCTGCGCACGCGAGCGCCAACACAGACCTGAACTGCTAGGTCTCAACATGTTGGAGCTACTGGGTGAGGTACTGCCCTACGCAGTAACCATCGCGATCAGCCCAGTGCCGATCATTGCGGTGATCTTGATGCTCATGTCCCCGCGGCCGCACGGACTGGGACTCGGGTTCCTTTCCGGCTGGGTTGTGGGAATCCTCGTCGTGACGGGCGTATTCAGCGTTCTGGCCGGGATATTGCCTGATCCGCAGGATTCGGCGGAACCTAAGCCGGCGGTGGTCATTGCACAGCTGGTCCTGGGCGTGCTGTTGCTTCTGCTGGCAGTAAAGCAGTGGCGTGGGCGACCCAGGGCCGGGGACCAGCCTGAACTGCCCAAGTGGATGAAGAGCATCAATTCCATGAAGCCAGGGGCAGGTTTGGGTTTGGGCGTCCTGCTTGCTGCGCTGAATCCGAAGAACCTTCTGGTGGCTGCAGCGGCTGGTTTGGCCATGGGGCAACAGGGCGCAAGCGGGGGTACGATGGTGCTCGCCTTGATCGTCTTCACGCTGATCTCTGCGCTGACGGTGCTCTTGCCGGTGTCCCTGTTCTTGCTGGCGCCGGCCAAGGCGACCGAAATCCTGGATCGCATCCGCGAATGGCTGACCTTGCACAATGCCGCCATCATGGTGGTGCTGTTCGCCGTGCTCGGTGGGCAGCTGCTGGGAAAGGGACTCGCGGGTCTCTAGAGCGAACTCGCCTTAGCAACAGGGGCAGGAGCGGTTCCTGGTTCGGGCGCATCGTGCTTTGACGATGCACGGTGCGCCCGATAGCGGGGGTGCCTCTGGGCAATCGTGAGAACGCTCCGCGCCAACTAGCGCTTTATGAGCTCTGGCAATGCGGGAAAGCAAAAGGGCCCGAACCGTTGAACGGTTCGGGCCCTCAGCGCGTCCTTAGACGGTGCGCGCCAGAATTGCCTGCTTGACCTCGGCGATAGCCTTGGTCACCTGGATGCCGCGTGGGCATGCTTCGGTGCAGTTGAAGGTGGTGCGGCAGCGCCACACGCCTTCCTTGTCGTTCAGGATCTCCAGGCGCATGTCGCCTGCATCATCGCGCGAGTCGAAGATGAAGCGGTGGGCGTTGACGATCGCGGCCGGGCCGAAGTACTGGCCATCGGTCCAGAACACCGGGCAGGAGCTGGTGCAAGCAGCACACAGGATGCACTTGGTGGTGTCGTCGAAGATCTCGCGATCCTCGGCGGACTGGTAGCGTTCCTTGGTTGGCTCGTGGCCCTTGGAGATCAGGAATGGCATGATCTCGCGGTAGGACTGGAAGAACGGTTCCATGTCGACGATGAGGTCCTTTTCAAGGGGCAGGCCCTTGATGGCTTCAACGGTGATCGGCTTGGAGGTGTCCAGGTCCTTGAGCAGGGTCTTGCAGGCCAGGCGGTTGCGGCCGTTGATGCGCATGGCATCGGAACCGCACACGCCGTGGGCGCAGGAGCGGCGGAACGACAGCGAGCCGTCCTGCTCCCACTTGACCTTGTGCAGGGCGTCCAGCACGCGGTCGGTGCCGTACATGGTCAGCTTGAAATCTTCCCAGTATGCGTCCGCAGTAGCCTCTGGCAGGTAGCGGCGAACGCGCAGGGTGATGTCGAAGCTCGGGATCTCTCCGCCGCCGCCAACGCCTGGCTTCAGGTCGATCTTTGACGGTGGTTCTGGCAGTTCGGTGCTCATTAGTACTTACGCTCCATTGGCTGGTAACGGGTAAAGACCACTGGCTTGGTCTCCATGCGGATGCCCTTGATGTCCTCGGTGACGGCTTCTGCGTCACGGTAGGACATCGAGTGCTTCATGAAGTTCTCATCGTCGCGGTCTGGGAAGTCCTCGCGGTAGTGGCCGCCGCGGGATTCCTTGCGGTGCAATGCAGCAACGGTGATGACCTCGGCCAAGTCGAGCAGGAAGCCCAGCTCGATGGCTTCGAGCAGATCCAGGTTGAAGCGCTTGCCCTTGTCCTGGATGCTGATGTTCTTGTAGCGCAGGCGCAGATCCTCGATCACGTCGCGCGCTTCCTTCAGCGAACGCTCGTCGCGGAATACCTGGACGTTGGCGTCCATGGTCTCCTGCAGGATCGAGCGCAGGTCCGAGACGCGCTCGGTGCCGTTGCCGGTCAGTACGCCGTCGATCTGCGCGGTGACGAATGCTTCCGGGTTCTCCGGCAGCTCGACGAAGTCGGCGGTCTTGGAGTACTCGGCAGCGGCAACGCCGGCGCGCTTGCCGAACACGTTGATGTCCAGCAGCGAGTTGGTGCCCAGGCGGTTCGAGCCGTGGACCGATACGCAAGCAACCTCGCCGGCAGCGAACAGGCCAGGAATGACGGTGTCATTGTCCTGCAGCACTTCGGTGTTGATGTTGGTTGGAACGCCGCCCATTGCGTAGTGCGCAGTGGGGTAGACAGGCACCGGATCGGTGAATGGCTCGACACCCAGGTAGGTGCGGGCGAACTCGGTGATGTCCGGCAGCTTGGATTCGATGTGCTCTGGTTCCAAGTGGGTCAGATCCAGCAGCACGTAGTCCTTGTTCGGGCCGCAACCGCGGCCTTCGCGGACTTCGTTGGCCATCGCGCGGGCCACGATGTCACGTGGTGCGAGGTCCTTGATGGTCGGCGCATAGCGTTCCATGAAGCGCTCGCCATCCGAGTTGCGCAGGATCGCGCCTTCGCCACGTGCACCCTCGGTGAGCAGGATGCCCAGTCCGGCAAGGCCCGTTGGGTGGAACTGGAAGAACTCCATGTCCTCCAGCGGCAGGCCCGAGCGGAAGGCGATGCCCATGCCGTCACCGGTCAGGGTGTGCGCGTTGGAAGTGGTCTTGAAGACCTTGCCGGCGCCGCCCGAAGCGAAGATGACCGACTTGGCCTGGAAGACGTGCAGTTCGCCGGTAGCCAGGTCGTAGGAGACGACGCCGGCAACGCGCTTCTGCTTGTAGGCGGTGCCGTCCTCGCGGTAGGCATCCTCTTCGACCATCAGCAGGTCGAGCACGTAGTACTCGTTGTAGAACTCGACGTTGTGCTTGACGCAGTTTTGGTACAGGGTCTGCAGGATCATGTGGCCCGTGCGGTCAGCTGCGTAGCATGCGCGTCGCACGGCGGCTTTGCCGTGGTCGCGGGTGTGGCCGCCGAAGCGGCGCTGGTCGATCTTGCCCTCTGGGGTTCGGTTGAATGGGAGGCCCATCTTCTCCAGGTCCAGCACGGCGTCGATGGCTTCCTTGGCCATGACCTCGGCTGCGTCCTGGTCAACCAGGTAGTCGCCACCCTTGATGGTGTCGAACGTGTGCCACTCCCAGTTGTCTTCCTCGACGTTGGCAAGTGCTGCGCACATGCCGCCCTGGGCCGCACCGGTGTGCGAACGGGTTGGGTAAAGCTTGGTTAGCACTGCGGTGCGTGCGCGCTGACCGGATTCGATCGCTGCACGCATGCCTGCACCACCGGCACCGACGATAACAACGTCGTACTTATGTACCTGCATTCTTGATGCTCTCTTTTCTAAAAATCTGTGTGGCTATTGGCTGGAACTAGGGGAGTTCCAATTAGCACTGCGGCAGCTGGCTGCCGGCTACGCATGGATCGAAGGTGAAGATCACCAGGGAACCAAGCACGATGATGAAGATCGTGGCGACGTACAGGATGCCCTTGAGCCATGCACGGGTAGCGTGCTTCTCTGCGTAGTCGTTGATGATGGTGCGCACGCCGTTGGTGCCGTGCAGCATGGCCAGCCACAGCATGGCCAGATCCCAGAACTGCCACAGCGGCGAGGCCCACTTGCCGGCCACGAAGCCGAAGCTGATGCCGGAGATGCCTTCGCCGACCATCAGGTTGGAGATCAGGTGTCCGAAGATCAGGACGATCAGCACGACGCCGGAGAGGCGCATGAACAGCCATGCCAGCATTTCGAAGCTTCCGCGGGACTTTGGTCCGCGCTTGTACTTTGGATCAATGCGCTGGCTGCGAGGAGCAGGAATAGAAACGCTCATGGCTTAGTGGCTCCCAAATGCGATCGACAGGTGACGGATGGCGAAGCCCGCAAAGACGATGACCCAGAGGATCAATACGCCCCAGAGCAACTGGCGCTGGTACTTGGTACCCTGCTTCCAGAAGTCGACCAGGATCAAGCGCAGACCGTTGAATGCGTGGAAGAGGATTGCTGCAACCAGACCGGTTTCACCAAGTGCCATCCACGGGGTCTGGTAGGTGCTAATGATTGCGTCGTAGGCGCCGGCATCGACACGGACCATGGCCGTATCGAGCACGTGCACCAGCAGATAAAGAAAAATAACGACACCGGTGACTCGGTGTCCCACCCAGGACCACATGCCTTCATGGCCGCGGTATAGGGTGCCTGACGAAGTCTTCGACACTGAACTAAACCTCCAAGGCTCGCAACGGCGCATGTGTATATTGCACACAATGAGATTTGACGCACTTGTGCGAGCGTTCCTTGTGCGAGTCTAAACCACTTGGCTAGCTCCAATCTATTTCGTGTCTCGTTCCTGTGAGCATGTTCACCGAAAAGGGCTAATTATGCGCTAAAAGGCCGAAATCCCGCCCGTAATACCTCATGCGATGTTTTCGTATTTAAACTGTTGCACAGGTTTCAATGGACCGGATTATCCACCGAATGAATTAGTCTGGAAGGCGTGAATGCAGACCTATTAGCCCGATTCCACGGCGTGATCCCCGCCGGCGGCGTCGGCACCCGATTGTGGCCCCTCTCCAGGGCTTCCGCTCCGAAGTTTTTGCACGATCTGACCGGATCCGGATCCACGCTGATCCGGGCCACCTATGACCGCCTGGTCCCGCTGGCCGGCGAACGGATCATGGTGGTCACCGGTCGTGCGCACCGCGGAGCCGTAGTGTCCCAGTTGCCCGAGCTGTGCGACGAGGACCTGGTGCTCGAGCCGGAGCCGCGCGACTCGGCCGCCGCCATCGGCCTGGCCGCCGCGATCCTGTACCGCCGCGACCCGAGCATCATCATGGGCTCCTTCGCCGCGGACCAGGTCATCGAGCCGGTTGAGGTTTTCCAGGCCGCGCTGAGCGAAGCGATCCACACCGCTGCGACCGGCAAGATCGTGACCATCGGCATCCACCCGACGCACCCTTCCACCGGTTTCGGCTACATCCAGACCGGCGAACCGCTCCAGGTCCCCAATGCGCCGTCGGCGCGCGGCGTGGTGCAGTTCGTGGAGAAGCCCGATGAGGACACCGCCCGCAAGTACCTGGCCTCGGGCGGGTTCCTGTGGAATGCCGGCATGTTCGTCGCGCCGGTGAGCCTGATGCTCAAGCACCTGGAAGCCAACGAGCCGGCGCTGTACGCCGGCCTGATGAAGATCGCCGATGCCTGGGAAACCGATCAGCGCGAAACCGTGATGCGCGAAGTCTGGGCCGATCTGCCGAAGATCGCCATTGACTATGCGGTGGCCGAGCCGGCCGCCGCGGCCGGGGACGTCGCGGTGATCCCGGGCGTTTTCAACTGGGACGACGTGGGCGACTTCGCCGCGATCGGCCGCTTGAACAAGGCCAGTGCCGAGGAGGGCATCATCAACCTGGGCGGCGAGTCGGTGCGCGTGTATGCCGACAGCGCTACCGGCGTGGTCTATTCGGACCGCCCGCGCGTGGTGGCCTTGGTCGGGATCGAGGATGTGGTCGTGGTGGATACCGCCGACGCGTTGCTGGTGACCACCAAGGAGCATGCGCAGAAGGTCAAGCAGACCGTGGAGGCCTTGAAGGCCGACGGCGCTACCGAGGTGCTCTAGCACAGCAGGATTGCGAACGGGGCGAGCTGGCCGGCAACGGGCCGGCGCGCCCCGTTTCCCTTGCCTGATGTTGCGCAATGCGCCCGAACATTACGGAAAACTGTCATTTTCTGCACCGTGCCGAGTATCTTCAAAAGGTGTCCACCGTGAATGAAAATGGCAATCCGGCTTCCGTCAGCGACTTCACCGAGCCGCTGATCGACCAGCTGATCGGCTTCCGCAGGGAACTGCATCGCAACCCGGAGCTGTCCTTTGCTGAGCACCAAACCACCGAGCGGATTCTCGAAACCCTGCGCGCTGCCGGGCTGGCCCCGCAGAAAATGGCCGACACCGGCGCCTTCGTGGACATTGGCGAAGGGCCCATCCGCATCGCCTTCCGTGCCGACATCGACGCGCTGCCGGTGGTGGAGGAAACCAACCTGGACTTCGCCTCGATGACCCAGGGCGTGGCGCACGCCTGCGGCCACGACATCCACACCACCGTGATGATAGGCGTGGCCCTGGCCCTGGGCAGGATCCATGCTGCCGGCAAGCTCGATGGCTGCGTGCGGGTGATCTTCCAGCCCGCCGAGGAGAAGCTTCCCGGCGGGGCGCTGTCGGTGATCGAGCAGGGCTTGCTCGATGGCGTGCCGCGGGTGCTCGCGCTGCATTGCGACCCGCGGATCGACGCCGGGCATATCGGCACCCGCATCGGAGCGATCACCTCGGCCAGCGACACCATCCGCATCGAGGTCAACGGCCGGGGCGGGCACACCTCGCGTCCGCACCTGACCGAAGACATCGTTTTCGCGATGAGCCAGATCGCCACCCAGGTCCCGGCCGTGCTCGGACGCAAGGTCGATGTGCGCTCGGCGGTCTCGGTGGTCTGGGGCCAGATCCATGCCGGCAGCGTGCCGAACGCGATACCCGCCACCGGATACCTGGCCGGCACCATGCGCTGCCTGGACGGCGATGTCTGGTACGAGGCCGGTGAGCTGCTGGACCAGGCCGTGCGCCAGATCGCCGCTCCCTACGGAGTGGAGATCAAGCTGCAGCACACCCGGGGAGTGCCACCGGTGGTCAACGCTCCGGCGGAGACCGCATTGATCGAGGACGCCGCGCGCCGCGAGTTCGGAGCCGAGGCCATCGAGCTGACTCCGCAGTCCATGGGCGGGGAGGACTTCGCGTGGATGACGCAGAAGGTTTCCGGTGCGATGCTGCGGCTGGGAACCCGCACCCCGGGCGGCAAAACCTATGACCTGCACCGCGGGGACTATATCCCCGACGAATCGTGCATTGGCGTGGGGGTTCGCATCATGGCGGCCGCCGCCATGCAGGCCGTGCGCGAGGCAAACGCCAAATAGGGCGTTGGCCACATCAAACCCGAAAGTTTTTAACATTTCTCTGACGCTTTAACAATTCGGTCAGTGACTTGGGCATTGGCGTTAAGCGCTTGCCGTTTTGCGGCCCGTAAGTTATCTGTTTGTAATCTTTATCGTCTTTACCTGTGACATATCTCCGATAGGCTATGGAAACGATGGGAATGCTATGACTTTTGGTGTGCTCGAGTAAGGCCTAGGCAATGGAGCCTTGCACGAGGGTCAGGTGTCTTGCCTCCCGCATTATCTCGCAAGATTCTTTGGAGGAACAGATGCGCTTCGTATCGCGCAAGACCGGTATGGCTGCAGCCATGCTCGGCATCTCGGCATTAGCTTTGAGCGCCTGCGGCGCTGCACCGGAAGAGACCAGCTCGGCTGGCCAGTTCCCGGACTACGTCGGCTGCATTGTGTCCGACTCCGGTGGATTCGACGACCAGTCCTTCAACGAATCTTCCTTCCGCGGCTTGAAGAACGCCGAGAAGGACCTGGGCATCCAGACCAAGGATGCCGAATCCAAGTCGAACGCCGACTTCGCGACCAACCTCAACGGCATGGTCAACGCAGGCTGCGACCTGACCGTCACCATCGGCTTCCTGCTGGGCGACGCAACCGCTGAGGCTGCCGCGGCCAACCCGGACAAGAACTTCGCCATCGTCGACTTCCAGTACGAGAAGCCGATCGAAAACGTCAAGCCGATCATCTACGACACGGCCCAGGCTGCCTACCTGGCAGGCTACGCAGCAGCTGCCGCATCGAAGACCGGCACCGTTGCCACCTTCGGCGGCATCAAGATCCCTACCGTCACCATCTTCATGGACGGCTTCGCTGACGGCGTGGCCAAGTTCAACGAAGACAAGGGCAAGGACGTCAAGCTGCTGGGCTGGGACAAGAAGAAGCAGGACGGCACCTTCTCCGGAGACTTCGAGAAGCAGGATAAGGGCAAGCAGATCACCAAGAACTTCATCGCTTCCGGCGCTGACGTTGTCATGCCTGTCGCCGGCCCAGTGGGCAAGGGCGCTGGCGCTGCAGTGGTCGAGGCCAACGACGGCGGCAAGGAAGCCAAGCTCGTGTGGGTCGACTCCGACGGCTTCCTGACCGCTCCCGACTACAAGGACGTCATGCTGACCTCGGTCGTGAAGACCATGGACACCGCAGTCGAAGATGTCATCCGCACCGATGCCGAGGGCAAGTTCGACTCGACCCCGTACGTGGGCACCTTGGAGAACGAGGGCGTTGCACTGGCACCGTTCCACAACTTCGATGAGGAAATCGGCGAAGACACCAAGAAGGAGATCGATGCCCTGAAGCAGCAGATCATCTCCGGTGAGCTGGAGATCGAATCGGCCTCCAGCCCCAAGTAGGTCTAGGCAAACCAGCCATGGAGCGCGTCACCGCTCGCCGCAATACAGCGGTGGGCAGGTGACGCGCTTTATGCCTGCCTAAGGGCCAAAACAACCTGCAAGCAAGAACCTCGCCAAACGAACAATGAAGATGGTGGAATCGTGAAACTCGAACTACGAGGAATCTCGAAAGCCTTCGGTTCTTTCTACGCCAACAAAGATATCGACCTGACGGTCGATGACGCCCAGATTCACTGTCTGCTCGGCGAAAACGGTGCTGGAAAGTCCACGCTTATGAACGTGCTCTACGGGCTGTACCAGCCGACCGAGGGCCAAATTTTGCTGGACGGGAAGCCCGTCGAGTTCTCCGGACCGGGCGACGCCATGGCCTCGGGCATCGGCATGGTGCACCAGCACTTCATGCTGGTCCCGGTCTTCACCGTGGCAGAGAATATTGCCCTCGGCGCAGAAACCACCAAGGCTGGCGGCGTGCTTGACCTGCAGGTCACCCGCAAGAAGATCCGCGAGATCTCCGACCGCTACGGCTTCGACGTGGACCCGGACGCGGTCGTCGAAGACCTGCCCGTTGGCGTGCAGCAGCGTGTCGAGATCATCAAGGCCCTGGTGCGCGAGGCCAAGATCCTGATCCTCGATGAGCCGACCGCGGTGCTGACCCCGCAGGAAACCGACGAGCTGCTGGACATCATGCGCCAGCTCAAGGCCAACGGCACCTCCATCGTCTTCATCTCGCACAAGCTGCGCGAAGTGCGCGCCGTCTCCGATGTGATCACCGTGATCCGCCGCGGCCAGGTCATCGATTCGGTCTCCCCGGAATCCTCCACCACGGAGCTGGCCAACCTCATGGTCGGCCGCGCCGTGGAGCTGAACCTGAACAAGGCCGCAGCCACTCCCGGGCAGGCGGTATTGCAGGTCAGGGACCTGACGGTTGTCGACCCGGCGGGCACCACCACGCTGGACTCGGTCACCTTGGATATCCATGCAGGCGAGATCCTGGCGATCGCCGGCGTGCAGGGCAACGGCCAGACCGAACTGACCGAAGCGATCCTGGGCACCCAGCCGGTGACGGGCGGCTCGGTCAAGCTCGCCGGCCAGGAGCTGGTTGGCAAGTCGGTCAAGCAGATCCTGCGCTCGGGCCTCGGCTTCGTTCCCGAAGACCGTTCGGTGCACGGCCTGGTCACCCAGTTCTCCATCGAGGAGAACCTGGTGCTGGACCTCTACGACCGCCCGCCCTTCGGCAAGGGCATCTCGATGAACCTGGAGGCGATCAAGAAGAACGCCGCGCAGCAGATCCAGGGCTTCGACGTGCGTACCGACAACCCGCTGAACCCTGCCTCCAGCCTCTCGGGCGGCAACCAGCAGAAGGTCGTGATGGCCCGCGAGCTGAGCCGCGATTTGAAGCTGTTCATCGCTTCGCAGCCGACCCGCGGCGTGGATGTGGGCTCCATCGAGTTCCTGCACCGCCGCATCGTGGCCGAGCGCGACAAGGGCACCCCGGTGATGATCGTTTCCACCGAGCTGGACGAGGTCATGGAATTGGCCGACCGCATCGCCGTGCTCTACAAGGGCAGGATCAACGGCATCGTGCCGGGCGACACCTCCCGCGAGGTGCTGGGCCTGATGATGGCCGGCGTTTCGCAGGAAGAAGCCCTGGCCCAGGCCGAATTCGCGAAGGCGGAGAACGAGCCGGTTGAAGCCCAGCCAGCTAGCGAGCATGACAACCAGGAAGGAGAAGCGCAGTGAGCGAGAAAGCACCTGTGGTTCCCGGCTCCGGCAAGCCGGGCAATGACCTCTTGCGCCAAATCACCCAGGGACCAGGCCTGGTCTCGGTCCTCGGCGTCATCGTCGCACTGGTCATTGGCGGCCTGCTGATTGCGGTCACCGATGAGAAGGTGGGCGAAACGGCCGGCTACCTCTTCGCCCAGCCTTCGGCCTTCTTCGGCGAATTCTGGCGTGCGGCCACCGAAAGCTATGTGGCGCTGTTCAACGGCTCGATCTACAACTCCTCGCAGGGGTTCAAGCCGTTCCTGGAGACCCTGACCGTCTCCACCCCGCTGATCTGCGCCGGCTTGGGCGTGGCCGTGGCATTCCGCGCCGGCCTGTTCAACATCGGTGCCCAGGGCCAGATCATCATCGGCTCGGTGCTGGCCGCCTACATCGGCTTCGCCTGGCACCTGCCCATCGGCCTGCACCTGCTGCTGGTGATCGTCTTCGGCCTGCTCGGCGGCGCGATCTGGGGCGGCCTGGTCGGCCTGCTCAAGGCCAAGACCGGCGCCCACGAAGTGATCCTCACGATCATGTTCAACTACGTGGCCGTGTACCTGATCGACTTCCTGATGAACACCCAAGGGTTCCGCCGTCCCGGCGAGACCAACCCGATCTCGCCGATCCTGGACAGCTCGGCCATCTTCCCGGCGATCCCCGGATCGCGTTTGCACCTGGGCTTCGTGATGGCGGTGCTGCTGGTGCTGGCCGTGTCCTGGATGTTCAAGCGCTCCACCGTGGGCTTCGAATTCCGCGCCGTGGGCCACAACCCGGAGGCCGCGCAGACCGCCGGCATCAACGTGGCCCGCACCACCATCATCGCGATGGCGCTGGCTGGCGCGTTGGCCGGTGCCGCAGGCGTGGCACAGGTGGCAGGCACCGAAAAGGTGCTCACCGGCGGCATCGCCGGCTCGCTGGGCTTCGACGCGATCACCGTGGCGTTGCTGGGCCGCTCCACCCCGTGGGGCACCTTCTTCGCCGGCCTGCTCTTCGGAGCGTTCCAGGCCGGTGCGGTGAACATGCAGATCACCACCGGCACCCCGATCGACATCGTTTCGGTGGTGCAGTCGCTGATCGTGCTGTTCATTGCCGCCCCGCCGCTGGTCAAGGCCATCTTCGGCATGAACCGCAAGAAGAAGCGCAGCTCCAAGCTCGAACCTACTAAGGCAGGTGCCAAGTGACCTCTTCCACCTTGCAGCCGGCAATCAACGTCCTGCCGAGCAAGAAGACCCCGATCATCCTCTCGGTGATCGCAGTGATCGTCTTCTTCAGCTTCGGCCTGCTGGGCAACGACCAAGCCGCCCACTTCACGCTGAACAGCGCCGGCGACGCCTTCGAGCTGCCCGAACTGGTCTTCCCGGGCCGCATCACCAACATCGTGTTCGGCGTGCTGCTGCTGGCCATTGCCGCCTACGCGTGGATGCAGCGCAAGCAGGGCAGGATCCTGGCCACCTGGATGGTCGCCATCGCGGCGGTCCTGTTCGTGCTGGGCTTCCTGATCTGGGTGGTTTCCGGCGCCAACATCAACAGCATTTCGCTGGCCAGCCTGCTGGCCGGTGGCGTGGTGCTGGCCGTGCCGCTGGTCTTCGGTTCGCTCTCGGGCGTGCTGTGCGAGCGTGCCGGCGTGGTCAACATCGCCATCGAGGGCCAGCTGCTGGGCGGTGCTTTCACCGCGGCACTGGTCGCCTCGCTGACCCAGAGCGCCTTCGCGGGCCTGGTCGCCGCCGGCCTGGCCGGGGCCATGGTCTCGCTGGTCCTGGCGGTCTTCTCCATCAAGTACGTGGTCAACCAGATCATCGTCGGCGTGGTCCTGAACGTGCTGGTTTCGGGCATCACCGGCTTCCTGTTCACCACCGTGATGCAGGAGGACCCGGAGCGCTTCAACTCGCCCGCGCACCTGCCGGTCGTTGAAATCCCGCTGCTCTCCTCGATCCCGGTCATCGGCCCGATCTTGTTCAAGCAGTCGGTAATCGGCTACCTGATGTACCTGGCCGTCTTCCTGGTCTGGTTCGGCCTGTTCAAGACCAAGTGGGGCCTGCGCGTGCGTGCCGTGGGCGAGCATCCGAAGGCAGCCGATACCCTGGGCATCAAGGTCAACGCGATCCGCTTCTGGAATGTCACCCTCGGCGGCATCGTGGCCGGCATCGGCGGTTCCTTCTTCACCCTGGTGGCCATCGACTCCTTCACCAAGGAAATCTCCGGCGGCCGCGGCTTCATCGCGCTGGCCGCAGTCATCTTCGGCCGGTGGAACCCGATCGGCGCCTTCCTGGCCGCCCTGCTCTTCGGCTTCGCCGATAACCTGCAGGTGATCCTGACGATCATCGGCACCCCGGTACCAAGCCAGTTCATGGCCATGATGCCTTACCTGGTGACCATCTTCGCGGTGGCCGGATTGGTGGGGCGTTCGCGCGGACCGGCAGCTGCGGGCGAACCCTACGTGAAGGAATAGCGATTTCCCATGAATAGCAACAACGCGCCGTGGCCGCAGCTCGAAGCTGCGGCTGCGGCCGCGCTGTCCCAGGCCTACGCGCCCTACTCCGAGTTCCGGGTGGGTGCCGCGGCACTGACCAGCGACGGCCGCCTGATTTCCGGGTGCAACATCGAGAACGCCGCCTACGGGGTCACCCTGTGCGCTGAATGCGCCATGGTGGGCCAGCTCTTCGCCACCGGCGGGGGCACCATGGAATACTTCCTGTGCTTCGGCCAGCTGCGCGAGGGCGAGCTCGAACTGATTACCCCGTGCGGCCGGTGCCGCCAGCTGCTTTTCGAGCACCGCGGGGCGCAGCTGCTGATCAAGACAGCCCGCGGCATCGTGGGAATCGACGACCTCCTGCCTGACGCGTTCGGGCCGCAGAATCTCAACTTCTAGCGCCGGAGCACACCGGCCAACAGCAGAATGGAAGGTGCCTGATATGGCTACCGAGCAATTCAGTGCCGTCGAAGTCATCCGCGCCAAGCGCGATGGCGGCGAACTGAGCGACGAGATGATCGACTGGACCATCGACGCCTACACCCGCGGGGCCATCGCCGAAGAGCAGATGTCCGCGCTGAATATGGCCATCTACTTCCAGGGCATGAACCGCAACGAGATCTCGCGCTGGACTACCGCGATGATCAACTCCGGGGAACGCATGGACTTCTCTGCCCTCACCGACCCGTCGGGCAAGAAGCTGGCCACCACCGACAAGCACTCCACCGGCGGCGTGGGGGACAAGATCACCTTGCCGCTGGCTCCGCTGGTCGCCAGCTTCGGCGTGGCTGTCCCGCAGCTCTCGGGCCGCGGGCTGGGCCACACCGGCGGCACCTTGGACAAGCTCGAAGCCATTCCCGGCTGGAAGGCGGACCTGTCCAACGAGGCGCTGTTCTCCCAGCTGTCCAACGTCGGCGCGGTCATCTGCGCCGCCGGCACCGGACTGGCTCCGGCGGACAAGAAGCTCTACGCCCTGCGCGATGTCACCGCCACGGTGGAAGCCATCCCGCTGATCGCGTCCTCGATCATGAGCAAGAAGATCGCCGAAGGCACCGGAACCCTGGTGCTGGATGTGAAGGTCGGCTCCGGCGCGTTCATGAAGGACGAGGCCATGGCCCGCGAACTGGCCGAGACGATGGTGAATCTGGGCACCGATGCGTCGGTGAACACCGTGGCGCTGCTGACCAACATGGAAACCCCGCTGGGCCTGACCGCCGGCAACGCCATCGAGGTCGAGGAATCCGTTGAGGTCCTGGCCGGCGGCGGACCAGAGGACGTCGTGGAGCTGACCGTGGCCCTGGCCACCGAGATGCTTGCCGGGGCAGGGATCAAGGATGTGGATGTCGCCGGTGCGCTGAAGAACGGCAAGGCCATGGACATCTGGCGCAAGATGATCGCGGCCCAGGGCGGCGACCCGGATGCCAAGCTGCCGGTAGCCAAGGAATCGCACACCGTGGTGGCGCCCGCCGAGGGCGTGCTGATCAAGCTCGACGCCATGGACATCGGCCTGGCCGCCTGGACCCTGGGCGCAGGGCGTGCCCGCAAGGAAGACAGCGTCCAGGCTGGTGCCGGCGTGCGCATGCACGTGAAGCCAGGTGCCTTGGTTCGCCGTGGCGAGCCGATTGCCACCTTGCTGACCGACACCCCGGCCAAGATGGAGCGTGCCATCGAGCTGGTCCAGCGCGCCATCATGATCGGTTCGGCCGATGACCGTCCGGACACCCGCCTGATCCTGGACCGCATCGCTGCCAAGTAGCCGAATCCGGATTGGCGCTCAAGGAGCCGGGAAACACGTTGCCGTGTTTCCCGGCTCTTTTGCTTGCCTGCGACCGATCTGCTGGGAATCGGCGCCCCGCCCCAGAAAGATCGGGAGCCTGCTCGCCCTGCGCGTGTTCTTCCCCGGCCTCGCTGCCTGCAGCAGCTGGGCTTTTCTTTCCGGAGGGCCGTGCAGGTCTGTTCGTCTTCGAAGTCGCGGTAGCTATTACCTGGAATCCTTGTGGTTCCCAGGCCAGCTGCCGCAGTGGAAGTTCCCAGAAAGTTCCCGGGAACAATAACGGCGTAGTCAAACGTTAGTCAGTTAACTCCTACCTGGGTAGCAGATGGGAATTGTCCACAACGCAACGTAAGCAGGATGCGCGCAGGTGAGTTCTCGAGCGAAAATGGAGAGACATTCAGCGCATGGAGCGCCTTGGGAAAGTAGATGTAGGCACGCATGGAATTAGTCAATGAGGCAATCACGCAGGCCGCCAGCGCATGGTGGATCCTGCCGTTATTGTTTCTGTTCTGCATGATCGATGCGATTTTCCCCCTCGTCCCGAGTGAATCATTTTTGGTTTCGCTGGCCGCGGTCGGCGTCCACACCGGTGTTCCCAACCTTGTCCTGATCGGCTTGCTCGGTGCCGGCGGCGCCTTGCTCGGCGACCAGATCACGTACGCCATCGGACGCAAGATCGGATCCAGGGGATTCAAATGGATGCGCGGGCAACGCGCGCAGCGGGTGCTGAACTATGCCGAGAAGAAACTTGAAACCTCGGGCGCTCTGCTGATTTTCACGGCCCGATACATCCCGATTGGCCGAGTGGCCGTGAACCTGACCGCGGGCGCCACCGGATTCAGCCACAAGCGCTTCACCCTCTTCGACACCATCGGCGTACTGACCTGGGCTGCCTACTCCGTCAGCATCGGTGCGCTGGCCGGCAACTGGATGCACGACAACAAGCTGCTGGGCATTGCAGTTTCCATTGTCATCGCCGTAGTGCTCGGACTCGTCATCGACCGGATCGTCAGCTGGGTGCTGGATCGCCTGCATCGGCGCGCGGCGAAGCGCGAAGGGCACCCGGTGCAACCAGCCAGGCAGACCGTCCCGCCAACCCCTGACGAGGGTTAACCTCCCGTATTGATCAGGGTCACATAGTGGCTCGCAGATCTTTACCCGTTGGAGCTGTCAGTTCCGCGAAAATGCGACTAGGCTCAGTGGTGTGACTGAAGAAATGATTCATACTGACTACGATCCCGAATTCGATTTCCGGGATCTGCCTAAAGTTTCGCTCCATGACCACCTCGACGGTGGTTTGCGCCCTCAGACGATCATCGAGCTGGCCGCCGAGATTGGACACGAGCTGCCAGAGACCGAAGCAGAAGCTTTGGGCGAATGGTTCCGTGAATCAGCCGACTCCGGCTCGCTGCCACGCTACCTGGAAACCTTCGAGCACACCGTCGCGGTCATGCAGACCCGAGATGCGCTGATCCGCGTAGCTCGCGAATTCGTAGAGGACCTCGCTGAAGACGGTGTCATCTACGGCGAAGTCCGCTATGCACCAGAGCAGCACCGCCGCGAAGGCCTGAGCCTGGACGATGTCGTCGACGCCATCCAGGAAGGCCTGGACCAGGCCTGCGAGCAGCTCAACGCCGAGGGCCACCCGATGCAGATCGGCCAGATCGTTACCGCCATGCGCCACAGCGACCAAGGTGTGGAAATCGCCAAGCTGGCCCTGCGCCACCGTGGTCGTGGCGTCGTCGGTTTCGACATTGCCGGTGCTGAAGATGGCTTCCCGCCCTCAGCGATGAAGGAAGCTTTCGACCTGCTGGCCGAGAACCTCTTCCCAACCACCGTGCACGCTGGCGAAGCGGCCGGCCTGGACTCCATCAAGGAAGCCATCCTGATCGGCCGCGCCCAGCGCCTGGGCCACGGAGTCCGCGTAGCCGAGGACATCGAGATCGAGTTCGGCGCTATCGACGAGAACGGCGAAGAACTCAGCGACGATACCGGCCTGGTATCGCTGGGCCCGGTAGCGAACTGGGTCCGCGAACGCGGCATCCCGCTGGAAGTCTGCCCGTCCTCGAACCTGCAGACCGGTGCTACCTCCAAATTCGGCGAAGGCATCGGGAACCACCCGATCGACCTGCTGGTCCAGACCGGTTTCAATGTCACCATCTCGCCGGATAACCGCCTGATGTCCGGCACCACCTTGTCCGATGAGTTCGAATTGCTGGTAGAAGCCTTCGACTACGACTTGGAAGATCTGCTGGATCTGACGCTGAACGCCGCCGAAGCTGCTTTCGTCCCGCTGGAAATGCGCGAGCTGCTCGTTGAGTACATCAACGACTACTACGACAACCTGCTGGATGACGAGGACTACGACGAAGACGAATACGAAAACGTCGCCGACTAGTTCCAGGACCCAGCCGCCAGGCAACCACCGAAGCCGCTCCTTGCCCAAGCAAGGGGCGGCTTCGCTGGTTCCAAGGGCAGGTGGTTCCTAGAACGGGTACTGCTTCTTGGTGGACTGCACGCCGACCCAGTGATCGGTGGTGAATTCCTCGATAGCCCACTCGCCGTTGAAACGGCCCAGACCCGAATTCTTCTCGCCGCCGAACATCACATGCGGTTCATCATTGACGGTGATGTCATTGACGTGAGTCATTCCGGCCTTGATGCCGCGGGCAAAGGCGACGCCCTTCTCCAGGTTCTGCGTGAAAACGGCCGAGGACAAGCCGAATTCGGTGTCGTTGGCCAGTTCCAGCGCATGCTCTTCGGACTCGGCCTTGGCGATGCCCACGACCGGGCCGAAGATCTCCTCGCGGAACAGTTCCATGCCGCTGGTGACATCTGCGAAGACGTGGGGAGAGACCACACGGCCTGTGATCGAACCTGCCAGGACTTCGCGGGCGCCCTGGCCACGCGCGGTCTTGATCTTGCCGCTCACCGACTCCAACTGGGCATCATTGATGATCGGTCCTACGAGGTTGGCTGGATCGGCGGCATCGCCATAGCCGAGCTTGCCGACCTGCTCGATGAACTTCTCGATGAAGGCCTCGTAGACCGGGGCCTGGACGATGATGCGGTTGATGGCCATGCAGATCTGCCCCTGGTGCAAGAACTTGCCCAGGGTCGCGGCCTTGGCTGCTTCGTCAAGATCAGCGTCTTCGAGCACGACGAATGGCGCGTTGCCGCCAAGCTCCAGCGCCACGCGTTTCATGTGCTCGCCGCTGACCGCGATTTTCCCGACGTTCTTGCCCACCGGAGTCGAACCGGTGAACGAAACCAGCGACGGGGTCCTATGCGCCACGAAGTAGTCGCCGATTTCGGAACCGGAACCAACCACTGCGTTCAGCACGCCATCTGGCAGGCCTGCCTCGGCGAAAGCCTTGGCCAGGACCAGGGCTCCCACCAGCGGGGTGTCCGAGGCGGGTTTGAGCACCACCGCGTTGCCCAGGGCCAGGGCGGGCGCTACGGACCGGGCCGACAGCAGCAGCGGGAAGTTCCACGGGCTGATGACGCCCACCACGCCGACCGGTTCGCGGTAGACCCGGTTCTCCTTGCCCTCGGCATTGGAGGGCAGGATCTTGCCATGCACGCGGGTGGGGAAGGTGGCTGCTTCGCGGATGGCAGCGATGGTGCCGCCCAGTTCGATGTTCGCCTTCAACTGCGTGGAACCGGACTCGGCGGTCAACAGCGCCAGGATGCCCGCGAAGTTCGACTGCAGGTAGTCGGCGGCCTGGTTCAAGACCTTCGAGCGCTTGCCGGGGGAGAGCGCCGCCCAGCCTGGCTGCGCAGCGGCGGCAGCGCCATAGGCGTCGTCGACGTCTTGGGTCGAGGCCTGGCGGATCTCGGCCAGGAGCGAGTCATCGAAAGGGTTGGCAGTGCGCAGGATGCGCTCGGAGCGCCCCTCAACCCACTGGCCGCCGATGAAGAGTTTGGCTGGAAGCTGATCCAGGAATTCCAGCTGGGCGGTGTCTTGGACGGTCATTGGCAATCCTTCGCGTCGTCGGGATGAACTACGGCCATGCTAGCCCGAATGGGCAGCAATGGGCAGCTCCTTGGCCGCAGGCTGAAAGCCCGCTTCGATAGCATGTTCCTATGCCGGAGAACAGAACGCAGCTAGACCAGCTCAACGCCACCGTACGGACCCTTCGCAGCAGATGCGCCTGGACTGGCGCGCTGACTCACGAGTCGCTGCGCACCTACCTCATTGAGGAAAGCTATGAAGTGCTGGACGCCATCGCTGAACGGAACCCGGATCTGTTGAAGGAGGAGCTGGGGGACTTGTACTTCCAGATCCTGCTGCATTCGCTGATCGCCGAGGAGCAAGACCATTTCGGCCTGGACGATGTCGCCGAAACGCTGAATGCGAAGCTATTGCGCCGCAACCGGCATATTTTCGACGAGCAGGGCCAGGTCCGCCAGGACGTCATCACGGATATGGACGAGATTATCCGCGTGTGGGATGCGGCGAAGCAGGCCGAACGCGCCGGCCAGCCGAAGAAGCGGAAGAACGCCGGACTGCCCGCTGGGCTGCCGTCCCTGGCGCTCGCGCAGAAATTGCTTGATCGCCATGCCAGAGCAGGATCGGCACAGCCCGCGGCAGAGCTAGTCACCGAGCAGGTTCGTGAGCGGATCATCGACGAGTTCTCCCTGGCCAAGGAATTAATGGCCCTGTCAGCGAGGGCCGAGGAGCTGGGCCTGGATGCCGAATCGGTGCTGCGCGCGGCCCTGGGCCAGCAATACGGCGCGGAAACTGGCGCAACAACATCGCCCAAATCACCTTCGAAGCGCTAGGCTAGAGACAGGCAATGGCGCCGACGGTCTTATCAGCGACCGCTGGTTGACCTGCCCCAAGACCACCCCTTTTCTACAAGGAGTCCATACTCATGGCATTGATTGACGCCATTCACGCGCGCGAAATCCTTGATTCCCGCGGCAATCCGACCGTCGAGGTCGAGGTCCTGCTATCCGACGGCTCGCATGGCCGTGCTGCTGTTCCTTCCGGTGCATCCACCGGCGCTTTCGAAGCAGCTGAGCGTCGCGACGGCGACAAAGACCGGTACCTCGGCAAGGGCGTACTGGGTGCTGTAGAGTCCGTCATCGACGAAATCGCCGACGAGCTGGAGGGCCTTGACGCCACCGACCAGCGCGCCATCGATGCCACCATGATTGAACTGGACGGCACTGCCAACAAGTCCAAGCTGGGTGCAAACGCCATCCTCGGCGTCTCCCTGGCAGTGGCCAACGCCGCTGCAGTGAGCGCCAACCTGCCACTGTTCAAGTACCTGGGCGGCCCTAACGCGCACGTACTGCCAGTGCCACTGATGAACATCCTCAACGGCGGCTCCCACGCCGACTCCGACGTGGACATCCAGGAATTCATGATCGCCCCGCTCGGCGCGCCGACCTTCTCCGAGGGCCTGCGATGGGGCGTCGAGGTCTACCACAACCTCAAGTCCGTGCTGAAGGAGAAGAACCTCTCCACCGGCCTGGGCGACGAGGGCGGCTTCGCTCCGAACCTGCCAAGCAACCGCGCGGCTCTGGAACTGATCACCGAAGCGATCAAGCGTGCTGGCTACACCCCGGGCGAAGACATCGCCCTGGCACTGGATGTCGCTTCCTCCGAGTTCTACGAGAACGGCGCTTACCAGTTCGAGGGCAAGGCGCTCTCTGCCCAGGAAATGAGCGACTACTACGCTGGCCTGGTTGCCGACTTCCCATTGGTTTCGATCGAGGATCCACTGGATGAAGACGACTGGGATGGCTGGAAGACCCTGACCGACGCCATTGGCGATAAGGTGCAGCTGGTAGGCGACGACCTGTTCGTCACCAACCCGCAGCGCCTGGCCGACGGCATCGCCAAGGGCACCGCCAACTCGCTGCTGGTGAAGGTCAACCAGATCGGCACCCTGACCGAAACCATCGATGCAGTGACCATGGCGCAGCGTGCCGGGTACACCACCATCACCTCGCACCGTTCGGGTGAAACCGAAGATGTCACCATCGCTGACATCTGCGTGGCAACCAACGCCGGGCAGATCAAGACCGGTGCACCAGCTCGCTCCGAGCGCGTAGCCAAGTACAACCAGCTGCTGCGCATCGAAGAAGACCTGGGCGCCTCGGCGGTCTACGCTGGCCGTAGCGCGTTCCCGCGTTTCAACAGCTAATTTTCAGTAATAGCGAATAAGCTCGTCGGTAGTGGATACCGGCGGGCTTTTCGTTATTTAATGGAATTATCTTGCCAAGTCCACGGCAACACCGCACGAAAAGCACCACGGGAATTGGGGGAGTATGGCTCAGCGACCACCGCGAATGCCTCGCCGTAATACTCCGGATCCGGCCGAAGAAGCCGTAATAACCCCGGTTGACCAGACGAAACATGACGGCGCAGGTTCCGAAGCTGAACCGCCTACCGACGCTCTGCGCATCGTCAGGCCACAAGCGCAGGCCAGGCAAACTCCTGCAACACCGCGCCCACCGAAGGCCGCTCCCGCGGCGCAGAAGCCCAGAAGTGTTGCCGCGAAGCCGAAATCGACGGCACGCCCAGCGTCAGATGCGTCACGTGAGCCGAAAAAATTTGCAGGAAATTACGCGCCGAAGCCGAAGGTGCCGCTGCGCGAACGTGCCAAGGAAAAGCAGAACGAACGCCGACGCGATGACCGGGTGAAGTTCTCTGCTGCCGTACGCCGCAAGCCGGGGCAGAAGCCGTCTGGACAGAACCACGTCCCCGAGGGCGAACCCGTTGCGGCGCACCGGTTTTCCGGCCGTATCGCCGCCTTGATCGTGGTCCTGGCCTTCTTCGCAGTGATGCTCGTGCCCACGGTGAATTTCTACCGCACGCAGATGGCGGAACTGAACGAGCTGAATGCCTCGATCGAAGCGCTGGAGACGCAGCGCGATGACCTCAAGGCAGAGATCGCGCGCTGGGATGACCCGCTGTACATCAAGCAGCAAGCACGCGAGCGGATAAACTTGGTAATGCCCGGTGAAAAGCTCTACATGGTGGTGGGCGAACGCCCTAAGGATGAAGAGACGCCCGCCGAAGGCAACGGAAGCACCTTCGAGGTGCGCCAGGAACTTCCATGGGTTGATGCTCTGCTCGACTCCGTTCGACGTTCTGCCACTGACTAACCACTTTAAACACGAAGAGACTTATAACCGTGACTGAACAGCCAATCCGCGAAGCCCTTGACGCCGCCGGACGAGTACCCAGCGAAGCTGACCTCGACACCCTGTCCCGCCAGCTGAACCGCCCGGTGCGCGATGTGGTGGAGATCGGTGCGCGCTGCGTTTGCGGAAACCCTCTGGTAGCCACCACGGCACCGCGCCTTTCCTCGGGTATTCCCTTCCCCACCACCTACTACCTGGCGCACCCGGTGATCACTGCGGCAGTGTCGCGGTTGGAAGCTGCCGGGTTGATGAACGAGATGAATGACCGCCTGGGCGAGGACGCGCAGCTGGCGCAGGCTTATGTAGCTGCCCACGAGTCGTACCTGGCCAACCGCGATGCGATTGGCCAGCGCTCGGGGACCGGGGCCGTTCCGGAAATCGCTGGGGTCTCCGCTGGCGGCATGCCGACCCGCGTCAAGTGCTTGCACGTGCTGGTAGGGCACTCGCTGGCTGCCGGCGAGGGCGTGAACCCGCTGGGTGATGAAGCGTTGGCTGGCATCGCCCAGTGGTGGACCAAGGACAAGTGCTACTGCGTGGGAGCTTGGGATACCGAATCCGAGGCGCCAAGCCGTGACCGCTCGCGCCACGTGAAGACCCAGGAACAGCAGGACCCAGCGGCCAAGCGCGCAGAACGCGCCCGGAAGCGTGCCGTGCGTGAATCCGCACAGGGCGCTGACCAGGATGATGCCTAATGCGCGTGGCCGGTATTGACTGCGGAACCAACTCCATCCGTCTGCTGATCGCGGACATCGGTGCCGATGGCCAGCTGGTCGACGTGCTGCGCACCATGCGCATCGTGCGCTTGGGCCAGGGCGTTGACGCTACCGGCGCTTTCGCCCCCGAAGCCTTGGAGCGCACCTTTGAAGCTGCTCGCGAGTACAAGAAGCTGTGCGATGAGTATCGGGTGGAAGCCATCCGTTTCGCAGCGACCTCGGCGGCCCGCGATGCATCGAATCGCGAGGTCTTCACCGAGCGGATCACCAAGATCCTGGGCGTCGCCCCGGAAGTGATCAGCGGTGAAGAAGAAGCCTCCCTGTCCTTTGCCGGTGCGGCTTCGGTCCGGGACGGGCAAAGCGGCAAGAGCCTGGTGATCGACCTCGGTGGTGGATCCACTGAGTTCGTTCTCGGTGATGCCACCGGCCCATTGGCTGCCAAGAGCCTGGACATGGGTTGTGTGCGCGTTACCGAACGGTTCCACCAAGCAGGATTGCGCTCGGACCAGGCCTTGGAATTCATGGACAGCACCTTGGAATCCCTGGCCGGATCGGTTGACGTTGCGCAGGTCGACGCGGTGATCATGGTTGCTGGCACTTTCACGACGCTCACCGCCCAGGCCCTGGGATTGAAGCAGTACGAGTCGGAAAAGATCCATGGGGCGCAGCTGAGCTTCGCCCAGATGCGCCAAGCCACCGCCAGCATGCTTTCCTACAGCCGGGAAGAGCGCGCGGCACTGGGCTTCATGCATCCGGGACGAGTTGATGTGATCCAAGCTGGCGCAGCCATTGTGCAACGCATCCTTCATTACCTTGAAAAGGCCAGCGGGAACCGCGAAATGGTTCTGATTGCTTCCGAACACGATATTCTCGACGGAATCGCGGCTTCAGCTGCCGCCGCCTGAACCTGTCACCCAGTCACCGACCCAAGGAGATGTCTTGAGCTCAGCTTTGCGTGCCAGGAAAAGAATGGGCTTCCTCAAGCTCGGCTCTCTGCTTGTCGCAGCGCTGTTGGCCCTCACCCTGCTCAGCGTGGGCGCACCTGCCCGCGCCGACAACATGCGTGAGTCCGAATACTGGCTCAAGTCATTGGGCGTGGCCGAAGCGCACAAGACGACAAAGGGCGAAGGCGTCAAAGTCGCGATCATCGACACCGGCATTGATACCGGGCATCCAGACCTGAAGGGTGCAGTGGTTGGCGGTGCCGATATGTCCGGCTCAGGCGGCGACAAGGGCAACAAGCCCATAGGCGTCATGAGCGAGCACGGCACCTTGGTGGCTACTTTGCTTGGCGGGCGCGGCAACAATAAGGGCGAAATCAAGCGGGTTAAATCCGAGAACGAGCGCTTGAAGGCCGCGTGGGAAAAGGCCAAGAAGTCCGCCGAAGACGAAGACGAGGACATTCCCCAGGAACCTGAGTACGAAAAGGTGCCAAAGCTCAAGAGCGGCAAGGACGGCGTGCTCGGCGTCGCTCCGGCAGCCGACCTGCTGTCCGTGTCGCTGTGGATGGGCGAAGGAAACCCGGCCAAGATTCCAGTGGAAACCCAGATCCCCCGTGCCGTGAAATGGGCCGTGGATTCCGGGGCCAAGGTCATCAACATGTCTCTCGGTTCAACCAGTCCGGCATGGCCGGAAAGCTGGGATGACGCCTTCAAGTACGCAGAAGACCATGACGTGGTTATTGTTGCCGCTGCAGGCAACCGTTCGGGCGGCATGAGCCAGGTGGGCGCCCCGGCTACCATTCCGGGAGTGCTGACCGTGGCCGGCGTTGATGCCAGCGGCAAGGCTTCGCAGGATTCCTCGACCGAAGGCATTTCCATCGGCGTTGCAGCCCCTGCCGAGCAGTTGGTCGGCGGCTTGCCAGATGACGGCTACGCGCGCTGGTCCGGTACCTCCGGGGCGGCTCCATTGGTGGCGGGCGTGGCCGCATTGATTCGTTCGGAATACCCGAACATGAAAGCTCCGGAAGTCATCAACCGCATCCTGAAGACCGCCAAGGACACCGGCGCAGCCGGCGTGGACAACCTCTACGGCTACGGAATCATCGATGCGCAGGCGGCAGTGACGGCGAGCGTCCCCTCGGTATCCGAGAACCCGCTGGGCACGATCAGCGAGTGGATTCGCGTGCACCGCCGCGACACCCAGAAGACTGCTGATACCCCAGCTCCGGGCGTCTCGATGGAGAAATCGGACCTCAAGCAGGTCGCGGCGCCCGATCCGGTTCTTCCCGATGACTCGGCACCGGCGCTTCAGCCGTTGCTGATCGTCGGCGGGGGAGTGCTCCTGCTGCTGGTGATCATTGCAGGCATCGCCCAGACCCTGGTGCGTCGTCGACGCGAGAAGGCTGCGGCGCGGCTTGGCTCGGCTTCCTTGAGTTCATTGAAAGTCCCGGATCAAGCCGGCGGCCGGGATCTGTTTGACGAGATTCCCGAAGAAGAGAAGTAAATAGCGGACAAAGCGGGGTGGAAACTGAAGATCCGCCCCGCTTTTTTGCGCCTTCCGATGCTTAATTCGACAGCTTGGTGCGAACCTCGGCAGCCGGAAACCCCCATGCCTGGCGACGACGTGACACACCGAACGGAAATAGTTAGTGAATGTTTTCACTAACTCGAAAAATCCGCGTAGAATCAACAGTATGTCGATCATCGAAACCTCCCAGAAGCGTCCGCGCATTCTTATCGTCGGCGGTGGCTACGTAGGCCTGTACGTCGCGATGAAGTTGCAGAAGAAGGTCAAGGCACACGGCGGCATCGTCACCGTTGTCGACCCGAACCCGTACATGACTTACCAGCCATTCCTGCCAGAAGTTGCCGGTGGCCAGATTGAACCACGCCACGTTGTGGTCTCGCACCGTCAGCACCTGAAGCACTCCGAGCTGGTCAACGGCCGCGTGCTGAGCATCGACCATGCCAACAAGAAGGCTGTCATTGCTCCGGTCAACGGCGAGCAGTTCGAGCTGGAATACACCGATGTCGTGATGTCCGCTGGTGCGGTCACCCGTACCTTCCCCATCGCTGGCCTGGCTGAAACCGGCATTGGCCTGAAGACCATCGAAGAGGCCGTCGCCCTGCGCAACAAGGTTGCCGAGCGCATCGAGTCCGCTTCGAACATGACTGATCCAGTTGCACGCAAGCGCGCCCTGACCTTCGTGGTCGTCGGCGGCGGCTTCGCCGGCATCGAGACCATCGCCGAGCTGGAAGACATGGCCCGCCACTTGATCGGTCTCAACGACCGCATCGATGCGAAGGAAGCACGCTTCGTCCTGATCGAGGCCATGGGCCGCATCATGCCAGAAGTCACCGCCGAGCAGGCGGAGTGGGTTGTCGATCACCTGCGTAGCCGTGGCATCGAGGTCTTGCTGAACACTTCGCTGAACAATGCCGAAGAAGGCAACCTGGAACTGATCAACATGGCCGACAAGTCCCCAGCGGGCGAGTTCGGTTCCGACACCTTGATCTGGACTGCTGGCGTTATGGCCAACCCGATGGTTCGCTCCACCGATTTCCCAATCGAACAGCGCGGCCGCATCGAGACCCGCACGGACCTTCGAATCAAGGATGCCAACGGCGAACCTCTGGAAGGCGCCTGGGCAGCCGGCGACATCTCGGCAGTCAAGGACGTCACCGGCGGCCTGCCAGACGGCACCTGCGTTCCCAACGCACAGCACGCAGTGCGCCAGGCCAAGTTGTTGGCCAAGAACCTGTACGCTGCGCGCTACGGTGTTGGCACCATCAAGGAATACAAGCACTCCAACCTGGGTGCAGTTGCCGGCTTCGGCCGCAACAAGGGCGTTGCCAAGGTTGTTGGCATCAAGCTCAAGGGCTGGCCAGCATGGATGGCACACCGCGGCTACCACGGCATGGCCATGCCGACCTTCGAGCGCAAGTTCCGCGTCGTTGGCGACTGGCTGGTTGCGCTGTTCTTCAAGCGCGATGCCCTGCAGCTGAACAACCTCGAAGCACCACGCACTGCTTTCGAAGAGTCGGCCAAGCCGAAGAAGTAGGCTTGAGCCGTAGTTGATCGACGATGATGCGAGGGGCCAAGCAATTGGCCCCTCGCGTACGTCAGCAAAGAAGGATTTTCTATTTGCTTTGCCGATCACGTAAAATTTGAGAGTCTTGCCCCTATGGTGGAATTGGCATACACGGCTGACTTAAAATCAGCTGCCGAAAGGCTTGTGGGTTCGAGTCCCACTGGGGGTACAGAATAAGGCCGTTGCTGTTCCGGATTTTCCGGTCAGCAGCGGTCTTTTCTTTTGCCTCAAGTGGGAGCGCATCCATCGTTCAACCTCAGGCATCGTGCATTCCACCAAATTCGCCTGCCAAGGCAACCTTGATGGTAGAACTTTCAAGAATATCGCTGAGAGAGTAGTTTTTCTTCGGAAAATGCCCTATATCATCCTTCCGACTGAGTGATTTCACAGCAATGCTCAATAGGATTAAGCAAAAGATCTTCAGCTAGCCACGTGCCGGCGCAATCGCAATCTATGGGGGAATGACATTGGGCAATCCAATTTTTGGTTCCAGCAGCCGCTCTGATGCTTGGGGAACCAAGCCTGGAAGTGCTGTTGGATTCCGTGACACCGCAAATATGAGCGCAGACCAGCTGCAGCAGATGTACCAGCAGCCTGCTGCAACCAGCGCCGACACCGGCCGCATGACCATCGGAACCACGATCAACAAGACCGTGCTCTGCTTGGCCTTGGTTGTTGTTGGCGCCGCGATTGGCTGGGGCATGCCGGCCCTCATGTTGCCAGGTGCCTTGGTTGGCTTTGTCCTCGGTCTGGTTAACGCTTTCAAGAAGCGCCCATCGCCTGTGCTCATCCTGCTGTATGCCGCGGCCCAGGGCCTGTTCCTTGGTGGTCTCTCCGGCTTCCTTGAAAGCCGGCAAGGTATGGAGGGAATCGCTATCCAGGCTGTGCTGGCTACCCTGTGTGTTGCCGGCGTAACCCTGGCGCTGTACCGCTCGGGCAAGTACCGCATGACTCCCAAGCTGAACAAGATGTTCATGATCGGCATGGTCGGCCTGATCGTCTTCTCGCTGCTCAACATGGTTCTGATGCTCACCGGCGTCATCGATGGCATGTTTGGCATGCGCCACGGCGTCCTCGGCCTGGTTATCGGTGTAGTTGCCGTATTGCTGGCAACCTACGCACTGGTTGCCGACTTCACCATGATCGAGGAACTGTCCAACCAGGGCGCTCCAGCCATCATGGCATGGCGCGGTGCCTTCGGCCTGACCATGACCCTGATCTGGCTGTACACCGAGATCCTGCGTATTCTCGCGATCCTGCGTGGCGACGACTAGCCGCTGCAGCATAGTCTGCAAGGACCAGTGCCCATTTCGGGCACTGGTCCTTTTGCGTTAGTCACCTGTTCAAATATGAATTTTTATGATCGGCCGCAACCGCCTATGGCATGGAAAATGACAGCTTATTGGGCAGTCATGCGGAACTTTGGTTAGATTCTCCTGTAGCAATTCAGTTACTCAACTCACAACAAGTTTGGCAGGAAGAACGCAATGAGAGTCGATCAAACATCAGGAAAGCCGCCGGGCTTGGTGAAATCCCTGGGCAACTTGGATGCCCTGGCCCTAGGGTTCGGTGCCATGATCGGCTTCGGCTGGGTAGTGCTCACCGGTGGGTGGCTGGATAACGCGGGCACCATGGGGGCGGTCCTGGCCATGCTCGTTGGCGGTGGCATCATGGCCGTCGTTGGCCTGACCTATGCCGAACTGACCGCGGCCATGCCAAAAGCCGGTGGCGAGCACAACTTCATCCTGCGCGCCTTGGGAGCCCGGCCTTCGTTTATTGGATCCTGGGCAATTACCGGCGGCTATGTGACTATCGTGGCTTTCGAAGCGGTCGCTTTGCCGCGGACCGTGGAATACATCTTCCCGGGCATGAGCCAGATTCCCCTGTGGACTGTTGCCGGTTTTGAAGTAAACCTGACCTGGGCGTTGGTAGGCGTGCTTTCAGCGGTGGTGATCACCTGGATCAACATCCGCGGCGTGAAGCAAGCTGGCGTATTGCAGACGTTCGTGGTGCTCTTCCTGATGGTTATCGGCGTCTTGATGATCGTGGGAGCCTTTGCCGGCGGCGAAGCCAAGAACATGGAACCGTTCTTCACCCCAGGAACCAGCGGCTTCTTCGCCGTGCTGGTGGCGGTGCCATTCCTGTTCATCGGTTTCGACGTGATTCCGCAGTCCGCGGAAGAAGTGAATATTCCGGCCAAGCAAATTGGCAAGCTCGTAGTCGTCTCCGTAGTCTTGGCCACCATTTGGTACGTCATGGTTGTCCTGACCACATCGTCGGCCATGCCTGCATCGCAACTAGCTGGAGCTGACATTGCAACGGCGGATGCCTTCGGGGCCATGTTCGGTTCGGAGCTGATGGCCAAGGTGCTGATTGCTGGTGGCATCGCCGGCATTTTGACCTCATGGAACTCTCTATTGCTGGGAGCTTCGCGATTGGTCTACTCGCTGGCTCGAAGCGGCATGCTTCCTTCCTGGTTTGGCACATTGCATCCCAAATACCGGACTCCAGCCAACGCCCTGGTCTTCATCGGCGGAATCTCCATGCTGGCCCCATTCTTCGGAGCTGAAATGCTGGGATGGCTTGTGGATTCGGGGGCGCCAAGCATCATCGTGGCCTACTTCCTGGTCTCGGTCACCTTCCTCGTGCTGCGCAAGCGCGAACCCATGATGGATCGGCCGCTGCGCGTTGGCGGCAACGGAATTGCTGGAACTGTCATCGGCTGGACTTCAGTCCTTCTCACCGCCGCGCTCTTCAGCCTCTACATGCCTGGCATGCCGGCATCTCTGAGCTGGGAACCGTGGGCCATCTTCGCCATTTGGTGGGCATTGGGCGCAATTTTCTTCTTCAAGGTACCCGCAGGCATCAAGCCTGGTGAAGACGCTGAGGAGAGGGTCCTTGAAGCGGTCATGCGCCGCCGGAGATAGCACGCGCGAAGCGCCTGATGAGCCGTGGCTATCAAGTTGGCATGAGCAATAAGAGGCAGCCTGTGCAATCTGGTTACCCGCGGCACGGGCAAATAAACATATTGAATTAGATTTCTAGGACCAGTGCCCATATCGGGCACTGGTCCTAGGTTTTTGTCACAATTGAGACATGGATCAAGAAGCTGTCTGGCAAACACGATAGCGTTGTTCCATGAAGAGCAGCCGGTTGGAACGTCTACGACGTTTTCGTGTTTCACTTCCGAGCCAGCCGGCGGAAACTCCCGCCACGCCAAGGCCAGATTTGACGGATTTCAAAAGTGCCGAGGACATGCCGTATGCCATGCGCATGGCAGCGGCGTGGGCTTGGCGTTTCCTGATCATCATCGCAGCCGTGGGCGTGCTGGTGTGGGCGCTGTCAAAAGTCTCCTTGCTGGTCATCCCGGTTTTCATCGCAGCGCTGCTGGCAGGGTTGCTCTCACCGGTTGTGAATACGATGAACTCCAAGCTTGCGGTACCTCGCGGGTTGGCCGTCGGCATTACTCTCATCGGCTTCCTCGCACTGGTCACCGCAGGACTATCGATTGCAGGGCAAAAGCTTTCGGCCGGATTTACCGCCCTGTGGACCCAAGCGCTTTCGGGCATCGAGCAGGTCCAGAACTGGCTGTTCAATGGCCCGCTCAAGCTGACCAACGACGACCTGCAGAAGGTGCTGGACGATACCCTCGTCCAGCTTCGCGGCAATGCCACCAACATCCTGAGTGAAGCAATCAGCTGGACCTCCGCGATCGGGCAGATCCTGACAGGCACATTGCTGGCCGTCTTCGCCTTGATTTTCCTGCTGCTTGACGGGCGCAAGATCGGTTTGTTCCTGGTGAACCTCTTGCCGCGCCGCGCCCGCCCGGCGATGGACGGAGCCTTGACCCGGGGCTGGGCCTCGCTGGTCACCTATGTGCGAGTCCAGATGATCGTTGCGCTGATCGACGCCATCGGCATCGGATTCGGTGCATTCTTCCTGGGCGTACCACTCGCCATGCCATTGGGCGTCCTGGTCTTCATCGGCTCCTTCATCCCGATCGTCGGTGCACTGTTTACCGGTGCCCTGGCAGTTTTGCTCGCGTTGGTAGCCAATGGCTGGGTCAACGCACTGATCATGCTGGCCGTAGTGCTGCTGGTCCAGCAGGCGGAGTCCAACATCCTGCAGCCACTGATTATGGGCAAGGCAGTGAGCCTGCATCCGCTGGCAGTGGTCCTGTCAGTAGCCGGCGGCACCATGCTTGCAGGCATTCCGGGCGCGCTATTCGCCGTTCCACTGCTGGCAGTGGTCAACGCGGTCGTGAAATACCTGTCGGGCCGAACCTGGGAAACCGACCAATTCGTGATTGAGCACTACGGAAGCCAAGTCGTGGCGCAGAGCCCCAAGGCGAGCGACCCGGCGAAGGCCGACCCGCCGGCTGCAGCTGCAGGCCCTGCCGCCGCACCAACAGCTTCGCCGGAAACCCGGCACCCTGAGTCCACAGCAGATGAGGAATAATCCATGAGCACCGAACCTACTTTGCCGGTTACGCTGGCTGATATCGAAGCCGCAGCTGAAGTACTCAAACCGGTTATTGCCCGCACCCCGGTGGAGCATTCCCGTGTTTTGTCCCAGCATGTTGGCGCCGAAGTTTTCCTCAAATGCGAGAATATGCAGCGCGCCGGATCCTTCAAGGTCCGCGGTGCCTATGTACGCATGTCCAAGCTCAGCGACGACGAGAAGGCCCGAGGCGTGGTCGCCGCGTCGGCAGGCAACCACGCGCAGGGCGTGGCCCAGGCCGCCAGCCACCTCGGAATCAAGGCGCGCATCTACATGCCACGGGGCGTCGCCTTGCCCAAGCTGACCGCGACGCGTGATCATGGTGCAGAAGTCGTGCTTTTTGGCGACACCGTGGATGAAGCGCTGGCCGAGGCGCAGCGTTTTGCCGACGAATCCGGGGCAGTCTTCGTGCATCCTTTCGACCACCCGGACATCATTGCCGGCCAAGGCACCATCGGCCTGGAACTGCTCGAACAGCTTCCTGAGGTCGACACCGTGCTGATGGGTGTCGGCGGCGGTGGACTGCTGGCCGGCGTCGCCATCGCGCTCAAGGCCAAGGCCCACGAACTGGGCCGCGAGATCAAGGTGGTGGGTGTCCAGGCGGAGAACGCCGCGGCCTACCCGCCATCCCTGGCCGCTGACGCGTTGGTCCCGCTGGATAACGTGCACACCATTGCCGACGGCATCGCGGTAGGCAAGCCAGGGCAGCTGCCTTTCGCGATCATCAAGGAATTGGTTGATGACGTGGTGACGGTATCGGAAGATACGCTCGCACGAGCTCTGGTGGTGCTCCTGGAGCGCAACAAGCTCGTGGTGGAACCAGCCGGTGCGGTGGGCGTCGCGGCACTGCTGGAGAACAAGCTGGAAGCGCACGGGATCAATCCGGCAACCACCGCGGTAATCCTTTCTGGCGGCAACATCGATCCGCTGCTGATGCTCAAGGTGATCCAGCGTGGCCTGTCAGCGGCCGGCCGCTTCTTGACCATACGCATGATGCTTCCAGACCGCCCCGGCTCGCTCGCGCAGATCTCCAACATCATTGCCGAATCGGATGCGAATGTCACCCGTCTGGACCATACCCGTATCGGTGGTTCGCTGTCCATGGGCGATGTCGCGATCACCATCGACCTGGAAACCAAGGGCCATGAGCATTCCAAGACGGTGCTCAATAACCTGCGCGCCGAAGGCTTCGACCCGCAGATCACCAATACTGCCGGCGGTTCAGTCGCCTAGCGCATAAGCAGCAAAGTCCGAAGGCCGCCAACCCAGATGGGTTGGCGGCCTTCGGACTTTGCATTGCAGCCTAGTTGCTAGGACTGGTAAGGCTTTGCAGAGATGATCTCAACCTTGATGTCGCGGCCGTTAGGAGCCAAGTACGACAGCTTGTCGCCGACCTTTGCGCCGTGCACGGCAACGCCAATAGGGGACTGCTCGGAGTAGACCTCGAGGTCGGTGTCGCCGGCAACTTCGCGGGAGCCGAACAGGAAAGTGGTCTCATCGCCAGCGATATTGGCGACAACCAGCATGCCTGGCTCAACAACACCGTCATCGGCAGGAGCATCGCCTACATCGGCGCGGCGCAGCAGATCCTTCAGGTAGAGGATGCGCGCTTCGGCCTTGCCCTGCTCTTCACGGGCGGCGTGGTAACCGCCGTTCTCCTTCAGGTCACCTTCCGAACGTGCCTGCTCGATACGGGCAACGATCTCGGCACGTCCCGGGCCTGAGAGGAAAGTCAGTTCGTCCTGGAGCCGATCGTAGGCTTCCTGAGTCAGCCAAACGACAGGTTCGTTGCTGTTGGTGCTCACGTTGTACTTCCTTTGGTCAGTTAGGACTTCGCTTGGCCTTGGGACCGATAAGTGGTCCTAAAGCCGAAAGCCACCGAAACGGTGGCGTCGACGAAGTCGGATTCGGTACGGATCTGAGGGCTCGCACGTTATGGGCGATGCAAGCAAAGACCCCGCCAGGCTCATGTCCTAGTACTTAGCTAGAACCATGCGCCGATGCGGGGCGAAACGTATCTTTTCAACGATAGTAGTCGCCAAAACGATTTAAGCCCAATAGATTCAGCTATTAGGGGATGAAGAAGCTGAAATATTAACCCTTGTATTCCTGCGGAACCTCGTAGCAGGACTCGACGCCAGCGGTGGTCGCCAGGTTGTCGGTGTGCAGGTCAATCTCCAGGCGCTGGGTGATGTGCCCGGTAGCTTCTCCAGGATCAAGCAAAATGGAGTCGTATCCGACGATGGCCTTGGATTCGTTCATCGCACGAATATCGCACTGCACCCGGTGCTTGGTGTTGTATTCGACTGCGACAATGGCCTTGGCCTTGGTTGCGGAAATGACCTCGAACTCGATGTCCTGCGCGCTGATGGCGCTGTAGTTGTTGAAGCCGACATAGGCGGCCCCCGCAACTCCGACGGAGAGCGCGGCAGCAATTAGCCAGTTACGCGTTTTCCTGGGAAGACTGCGTTTCTTGGGGTTGTTGTAGCGAGCCGTTAAGCTTGGATCAGACATTATTTGCCTTGCACCACTCTCTTGCCTGGCGGCATTTGAACTGGGAATGCCGTACGTTGGTTCCTTACTCAAGTTTACCGTCTTTCAGCATGGGGGAATAACCGGTGGTCGGCTGTGAGTTGTTATGGATGACGGACAGATTCGAAGCTTCGGGCCGTCCAAAAACGTGGCATAAGGAAAGAAGATAAGTGGAGATTCACGACGTGAAGAAAATTGCTCCTTCGCAGGGTCTGCGGCTCATGGCTATTCACGCGCACCCGGACGACGAATCTTCAAAGGGTGCTGCCACGATGGCTGCCTATGTTGATGCTGGTGCCGAAGTGATGGTCGTTTCCTGCACCGGCGGTGAGCGCGGGGATATTCTCAACGCCGCCGCTGGCGAACTCGCCCATGCGCACCGCGACCTCGCGGGCGTCCGGCGCACCGAGATGGCCGAGGCCGCTGCAGTGCTGGGCGTCAAGCACCGCTGGCTGGGCTATGTCGACTCCGGCTTGCCGGAAGGGGATCCGCTGCCGGAGCTGCCCTTTGGCGCCTTCGCCTTGCAGCCAGTTGAAATTGCTGCTGCCGGCATCATCAAGCTGATCCGTGAATTCCGTCCCCACGTCATCACGACCTATGACGAAAATGGCGGCTACCCCCACCCGGACCACATCCACTGCCATAAGGTTTCAACCTTTGCCTTTGAGCACGCGGCTAATCCGCAGATGTACCCGGAACTGGGTGCGCCGTGGTCGGTGAGCAAGTTGTACTACGACCGTGCTTTCGCACCGGATCGTTTCCGCACCTTGCACTACGCGATGCTGGAAGCAGGTTACGAATCCCCTTACACCGAGCGCGTTGCGCTGTGGGAAGCGGACGAGGAAAACCAGATGTTCAAGTGGGTTTCCCCACACACCACGACAACCCAGATCAACTGCGCAGATTTCTTCTCGCAGCGCGATCAGGCGTTGCTGGCCCACAGAACCCAGATCGATCCGGAAGGTTTCTTCTTCGCCGTGCCGGAACACGTCTACGCGGAGCACTGGCCGTGGGAGGACTACACGCTGATTTCCTCCAAGGTAGCTACCGAGTTGCCCGAGACCGACCTGTTTGCCGGACTAAGATAGTACTAAGCGCTTTCCAGTACTAGAAAAGAGTTGTCTTTACATCGTGAATACGATCTTCGAATCCCTGGCTCTGACTTCCTCGACCCTCGGTGTCGGTACGGAGACCAGCAGCGAATACGGTCCAGGATTCCTTGGATTCATTTTCACCGCAGCCTTGGTGGTTGCCGTGATCTTCCTGATTCGCGACATGGTCCGTCGAGTGCGCCGCGTGCGCTACACCTCGGAAGCCGAGGCAAAGCAGCAGGAAATGGTGGCCAAGGGGGAAGAACGCAAGCTTCAGGAATCCGAAGAGCCGCACGACCCGAAGACCGACGAACAGCAGTAGGCGCTTTGTGAGCTGCGCGATAGCATGATTGCGTGGCTCAACGACTCGCTGGCTCATCCAGCCAATACCTCAGACAGCATTCGCACCAACTTGTCGACTGGTTCCCCTATGGGGACGAAGCCTTCGAACAGGCCCGGTTGCGCGACGTACCGGTCATGCTTTCCATCGGCTACGCCGCCTGCCATTGGTGCCACGTGATGAGCCACGAGTCTTTCGACGATCCTGAAATCGCGGCGCTGCTGAACGAAAACTTCGTAGCCATCAAAGTGGACCGCGAAGAGCATCCGCTCGTGGACGACACCTACATGCTGGCTACCCAGGCGCTCACCGGTGCCGGTGGTTGGCCGATGACGATTTTCGCCCTTCCTGACGGGCGTACCGTGCATGCCGGCACGTACTATCCGAAGGCGCCCCGTGGCAAGACCCCGAGCTTCCGCCAGGTGCTCAACGCCGTCCACGAGGCCTGGGAAACCAAGCGCGCTTCGCTGGAAGAGCAGGCCCAGATGCTCGCCGCGCATTTGGCAGAACTCGGAAGCCGCCAGAGCTCGCTGTTGTCGCTGCAGTCGCAGCAACCAGCAGAGCAGGCCTTCGGCGCAGCACTTGATCGATGGGTTGCCGCCACCAAACCAGAAGGCGGCTTCACCCCGGCACCTAAATTCCCGCCGACCTGGGCTCTGAAGACCCTGTGGCGTGCAGTGGTCACCTCCCCTGACCGCGCCGCCGAGGCCTTCGCCGCAGCGGCCACCCATCTCGAAGCGATGTTCCTTGGCGGCCTGCAGGATCATGTTGATGGCGGTTTCGCCCGTTACTGTGTTGATGAGAACTGGTCGGTCCCGCACTTCGAAAAGATGCTCTACGACAATGCCGGCCTGCTTTCACTGGCGGCTCGCACCAGCGTCCTGGCAGCGGAATTCGCCCGCAAATCCGAAGGGGAGATGGCCCAGCGCGCGCAGAATCTCGCCGGGCTCGCCCAGCGCAGCGCCCAAGGCATTATCGACTTCCTCAACGAGGAATTGCTCACCGCATCTTCGGCCGCTCCAGCTTTCGCGGCTTCCCTGGATGCCGATTCATCGCGTGGTGGCCACCAGATCGAGGGCGCGTACTACACCTTCAGCCGCGAGGAAATCGCGCTGGTCTCCGACCCCTTGATTCAGCGGCTGCCCAAGGGGCTGTTGCGTTTCGCGCCGGTGGCCGAGGACCCGCAGAACTTCTGCTTCTCGCTGTTGAGGGTTCCTGAAACGAACGAAATCGGTGTTCTCCATGAACTGCGGGATGCAATGCGCACGCTGCGCCGCTCGCGAATTATGCCTGTTCGCGATGAGAAGGTGATCGCCGGTTGGAACGGGCTGGCCATCGAAGCCTTGTCTGAAGCCGCGCTGCTCCTGGACCAGCCAGAAGCCTTGGCGCTCGCCGAGAAGGCAGCAACCTCGGTGTGGACGATGCAGTGGGATGAAAATGCCGGACGGCTGGCCCGCGTGAGCTTCGCCAATCGTGCTGAGCACGGCAATGAAGGCACCTTGCAGGACTATGCCGCCCTGGCCCTGGGATTCTTGGCGTTGGGCCAGGCCACCGGGCACAAGCAGTGGGCCGAGCGTGCCAGCGATTTGCTGGGACGCGCTGCCGACTTCGTAGACCCGGAAACCGGTGTGCCGCGTGACGCGGTCCAAGCCGATGCGCGCATCGCAGCCCAGCGCAGCAACATTGCTGCCGTCACGGTGCTTGATGATGCGATGCCGGCCTCGGGTGCGCTCTACGCCAAGGCGCTGGCGATGCATGCCCTGCAATCCATGGCGGCGGGAGGCTACACCGAAGCAGATGCGGCGGACTTGGAAAGCGCCCGCGTACTTTCTGCCCACGCCCTGGCGTTGGCCAGCGACGCGCCAACACAGGTAGCGACCGCCTTGGAAGTGCAGTGCGTAGTTTCCAGCCCGGTCCAGTATCTTGCGCTGTCGCAGTGGGATTCGGCAGAAGCCAAGCGCGTGCGTTCGGTGGCGTTGAGCCTCGGGTTGAATGTGCGCCACGATCCGTCGCTACCTGGTGCGGCCCAGACCGTCCAGATCCAGCCTTGCCGCGAAGAGCTTTGCCAGATGCCTGTAGCCGGGATGGACGGATTGTTCTCGTTGTTCGCTTCCGGAAAGGGTGCCTGAGCCCGGCAGAATGTGTCCATCGTGGACGCGGTGAAGCGGGCAGATACCCATGCTGGGCGATAAATAGCGGTAGATTTAGAACCTAGAGTTTTTGGAATCTATCGAAAGGCAGGGACAAGGTGCAGCTTCCGAACCTTGCGTACCGTTACTACGAACGGCGCTTGGCGAAGTCCCTCCCTGCCGACAAGCTTCCGCACCATATTGGCGTGATGGTCGATGGCAACCGCCGGTGGGCCAAGCTGGCCGGCACCCCGACCATGGCAGGCCACCAGGCCGGTGCGGACAAGATCCTGGAGTTCCTCGATTGGTGCGAGGACCTGAACATCCAGATGGTTACCTTGTACATGCTCTCCACCGACAACCTCAATCGAGAAGCCAGCGAGTTGCGCGACCTCTTGGAAGTCATCGGCACGACCCTGGACCGTCTGGGAAAGACCAACCGGGTCAAGGTCCAGCAGGTGGGAGCCAAGGACCTGCTGCCTGAAGACCTGGCGCAGAAGCTTGCCGCGCTGGAAACCGTTACCGCCAACCGCACCGGCGTTCATGTGAATGTGGCCATCGGCTACGGTGGACGCCGTGAAATTCTTGATGCTTTCAAGTCGCTGCTTTGCAAGGCCGCCGAGGATGGACGCACGGTCGAGGAACTTGCCGCCGGACTGTCCACTGAAGACATCGAATCGGCACTGTACACCAAGGGCCAGCCAGACCCGGATTTGGTGATCCGCACCAGCGGGGAACAGCGTCTCTCCGGCTTCTTGACCTGGCAAAGCGCGTACTCGGAGTTCTACTTCTGCGAGGCATTGTGGCCGGATTTCCGCCGCGTCGATTTCCTGCGTGCGTTGCGCGACTTCGCTGATCGCCAGCGCCGCTTCGGCACCTGAGCCCCGAATCGTGCACCCGGCTCAGCTGTTCAGCTAATCGTTACCTGAACGTAGTCCCCAGGTAGCGCTTCAAGGTCTATGGTGATCATAAGGCCGGGGCAACAAGACCCAGCTGATCGAAGGGTTCCTCACTAGATGACCAAATGCAGCGCCAGCCGGAGCAATGGCCGGAATCGCCTTGGACATCCGGTGTCGGGATTCCCCACTTACGCGTGGGGAGAGTCCCCACGCCGGATTCGAGAATGGGTGCGCTGCCATGACACGAACAGCCGAACAGGGTGTACGAACCTACGTCATTGATACTTCGGTTTTGCTTTCTGACCCGAAAGCCATGTTCCACTTCGATGAGCACCATGTCGTGATCCCGCTGACTGTCGTCACCGAGCTGGAACATAAGCGCAAGGATCCTGATCTGGGCTTCTTTGCACGCCATGCCTTGCGTGTGCTTGATGAGCTGATTGCCAGCCATGGGGGATTAGCCCAAGCGGTGCCCGTGTCCAAAACTGGTGGAACGCTGCGCATTGAACTGAATAACATCGCCCCTGAGGTCCTGCCGGTGGGCATGCGCTCGGGCGATAACGATTCACGCATCCTGGCTGTCGCCAAGCACCTGCTGGATGCTGGCCTCGACGTTGCGCTGGTTACCAAGGACCTGCCGATGCGCATCAAGGCCTCTGCCATGGGCATCCATGCCGAGGTGTACCGCAATGAGCTGATCGCCTCGACGGGGTGGACCGGCATACAGCAGCTGGAACTGGGCGAAGAGACCATGGCCAAGCTCTACGAACATGAACAGCTTCTGAACCACCCTGCGGTCGCCGATGAACCGATCAACACCGGGTTCGTCATCACATCCCCGCGCGGAAGCGCCCTGGGCCGCAAGGTTGATGCGAACACCTTGAAGCTGGTGCGCGGCGACCAGCAGGCCTTCGGATTGCATGGACGCAGTGCAGAGCAGCGCATCGCCTTGGACTTGCTGATGGATCCATCCGTGGGCATCGTCTCCCTGGGCGGCAACGCCGGAACCGGTAAATCGGCGTTGGCCCTGTGCGCCGGAATGGAAGCAGTGCTTGAACGCAGGGAACACCGCAAGATCACCGTGTTCCGTCCGCTCTATGCCGTTGGCGGCCAGGAACTAGGCTACCTGCCGGGCTCCGAGGGCGAAAAGATGGGACCTTGGGCCCAAGCGGTCTTCGATACCCTCGGCTCGATCGTGTCGAAGAATGCCATTGATGAAGTGGTCGAACGCGGGATGCTTGAAGTCCTGCCGCTGACCCACATCCGCGGGCGTTCGCTGCATGATTCCTTCGTCATCGTTGATGAAGCCCAGTCGCTGGAACGCAATGTTCTGCTCACGGTGCTATCGCGCATCGGACAGAATTCCAAGGTGGTGCTCACCCACGACGTGGCACAGCGCGATAACTTGCATGTAGGCCGCTACGACGGTGTCGCAGCGGTCGTGGAACAGCTCAAGGGACATGCCCTCTTCGGACATGTGACCCTGACCCGTTCCGAGCGCTCTGCTATCGCCGCGCTAGTCACCAACCTGCTTGATTCGCCCACCTTGTCCTAGGATTGGCGCTCGCTGCGCAGCTCCCACGGAATCGGCGCCCGCACGTCGGTAAGCGTGGGAGCTGGGGCGGTGAACAAGGAATCGATGTAGTACTCGTTCTGGGCCAGGACCTGAAGCGACAGCTCCGGGGCCGCAGGCATCCCGGCCTGGGCGGAGAGCACCCGGCGACTCAGGCAGACGCCTGTTGCCAGATCCAGTACCACGAGGGTTCGTGTCCCGGCGGGAACGAGAGGGCAGCTGGCCAGCACGGGCTGGTAGTTGTGTCCCGCAGTGAGAACGGCTGCTAAAGCAGGCCGGTTGCCATGGGTGATTTCTGCGAGCTCGTGAATGTAGGTGGGGTGGTCGAAAGCGAGATCATGGGCGGCAGGCTCGGTGCCGGCAAGTTCCACCGGGTCGAGCATTGGTTCCCAATGCTCCAGGGGCAGCAACCCATTGAAGCCGGAAATTTGTGGACGGCGCAAGATCAGGTGGTCTGAGGTATAAACCGGGGAGGTCAGCGAGGCCGGCAGCTTCCATGAGGAATTGGTGGCCGCGACGTAGCCTCGGCTCCGGTCCGCGGTGAACTTCTCCTTTTGGTACACCAGTTGCCCCTCGGCCGAGCGCACGGCTATGGCTTCTCGCTGGCGGAGGATGGCGGTCAGCTGGCCTTCCAGGCCTTCATCCGGTTGGGCGTAATGCTCCGGGACCTGGACCTGGAACTGCAAGGAGGTGCTCAGCCATGGGGCGGACCGGGCCAAGGCACGGAAACGACGACGGGCCGCCGACTCAGGGGCGGAGTGCCCGGGGAAAAGAACTGGAACTGCTGGAACGTCCATACTCCAATTGTAGAAGCGGCTGAATTATTCACAAGAGGAAGACCCCTCTGCCGAAGATCCAATGAGGTGCCTATGCTCTATGCATGTCAGAAATTTGGAACGTGGCACAGGAAAGCCCGACCACCGCAGCGCTGGTTCTCCTCCAGCTAGCCTGCTTTCTTGGTTTCGGGTTCCTCCTGTCCAAGGAAGACATGGCGACGCATCGTTTGCCCAACCGGCTGCTGGCTTACTGGTTGGCGGCCAGCATTGTGGTGATCGCGCTGCTGGGGATCTTCCGTTCTGATGGGCATGGGCTGCTGATGAGCCTTTTGGGGTTGCTGCTGCTTGGCGGAGGCTATCTGCTCCTCGCGCTGATTTCCGCTGGGGCAATGGGCATGGGCGATGTGAAGCTGGCCGGCGTGCTGGGCATGAATCTCGGATACTATTCCTTGCCCAGTTTGTTCTTCGCGACCTTGCTTGCCTTCCTGCTGGCCACCGGCTGGGTTATCGGGGGCGTGGCCGTGCGGAAATTGACGCTTAAATCAGCGGTCCCTTTCGGCCCCTTCATGCTCATTGGGTCTTTAGCAGTGCTGCTTATGGCACGATGAAATCATGGCAACTCCAGAATTCGTAACCCATCTTCGAGAACGCATCGGTCATGAACTGCTATGGCTCTCCGGGGTGAAAATCGTTGTCCTCCACGACAGCCGGGTGCTGTTGGTGCGACGTGCCGACAATGGCAAATGGACCCTGCCGGCAGGAATTATTGATCCAGGCGAAGAGCCTTCGCATACAGCGCACCGCGAAGTGCTGGAAGAAACCGGCGTCGAATGCGAAATCACGGACCTGTTGGGGGTCGGGGTGACAGCTCCCACGGTGTATCCCAATGGCGATCACGCGCAGTACCTGGATGTAGTTTTCAAGGCTCGGCACCTTTCCGGCGCGGCGAAGGTCAACGATGACGAGAATTTGGAAGTGGGGTACTTCGAACTGGCTGACCGGCCAGAACTCCCGCCGCTGCACGAACGGGCGCTGCAATGGGCACTGGACCCTCGGCCCGGTGGCTATTTCGCCAGTTGACGCTTTCTGCCTTCAACTCCGCTGTGGCATGCGTGAATGCCGCCGGCATGAGCTTAGACTTGCTCCATGACCGGGATTGGACTGATTGAACCTTCTGCCGCACTGCATGCTTCCTTCATGCGGAGCACAACCGAATGGGCGGGGGCGGAGCAGGACGGGGCCTCAGTCTTCTACGCTGCCAAATACGGTTGGGATCTGCGCAACGCAGAAGACTTCGCGCAGTGGGTCCAGCTGCTCAAGGATCTGGAAAAGCCGCACTTCACGCCACCGGAAGGCTTCGTTGCGCAAAGCACCCTGTGGCTAGCGCACGACGAGGAGTACTTGGGCGCGGTCAGCTTGCGTCATGAGCTGGGCAATGATTTCCTTCGCGAAGTCGGCGGGCACATCGGCTACGGCATACGCCCGAGCGCCCGTGGCAATCGCCTGGCCAGAACCGCGCTCGCCGGATCCCTGGAACAAGCCCGCAGCCTTGGCCTGCCGCGGGTCCTGCTTACCTGCAACGACTCCAATACTGCTTCGGCGCGAACCATCGAAGCTTGCGGCGGAGTCCTCGAACGCGTCACTCCGGTTGCCGAAATCGGGCCCCGCTTCGGCTCCACCGAGGACCTGCGACGCTATTGGATTGAACTGAGCTAGTTCGCTGGAAGCACCTCGCGGAAAACGCGCAACGTATTTCCGCCCATGATGGCCGCGATTTCCGTATCCGAATAGCCGCGATTCATCAGTTCCTGGGTGATGACAGCAATCTGGCTGGCATCCCATGCGACGGTAGTTGCTCCGTCGAAGTCGCTGCCCAAACCGACGTGTTCGATTCCTGCGACCTTGATGACATGCTCCATCGCGTCCACCACCGAATCCACATCCAGGGTGCAGACCGCAGCGTCCCAGTAGCCAATTCCGATAACTCCGCCGGTCCCGGCTATGGCCTGGATCTGATCGTCAGTGAGGTTCCGGTTCACATCGCAGGTGGCTTGGACGCCGCCGTGGCTGAATACCACGGGTTCAGTAGCCAGGGAGAGGACTTCATTGAAAGCCGCGTCGCTGGAATGCGCCAGGTCGACGATGACCCCCAGCTCTTCCATGCGCTTGAGTGCAGCACGGCCAAGGTCGGTGAGCCCTGATTTCTCGACCCCGTGTTTGGAGCCGGCCACCGAGTTGTCGAAGAAGTGCGTGAACCCGGCCATGCGCATGCCATCGTTGAACAGGACATCAACGTTCCTGACGTCGCCCTCAAGATTATGCAGGCCCTCGACCGAGAAGAGGCCCCCGGTGACCTGCTGGCCGCTCTTGCGGTCCTTGAACAGCTGGTCGAGCTCGGCGGTGGTGGTGATGGCGCGCAGGGTGCCTTGCGAGTCGGCGGCGTCGTCGCGCAGCTTCTTGGCCTGGTAGCGCGAACGCTCCAGGAGCGAGAACCAGGTCCGAGGCGGTTGCAGCTGGACAAAGCCCAGCAGCGTGATGTTATCCGATTCGGCGCTGTTGGAATCGTAATTCTGGCCGACCGGCGACTTGGAAACCGAGGAGAAGACCTGCAGGGCGACATTGCCCTCTTCCATGCGCGGCAGGTCGACATGGCCGCGGTCCGAGCGCTTGAGCAGCGAGCGGTCCCACATCAAGGTGTCGGCATGCATGTCGGCAATCTGCAAGCGCGAATGCAGTTCGGCGGCGTCGTCGCTGACCGCTGGCAGACCCGTGGCCTCGATCTTATTGCGGGTGTTTTCCACGATGCCGGGAGCAAAAGCGAAGAATGCGGCCAAGAGGACTACCAGCGTGCCGGAAATCCAGAGGCCAAGACGTTTAAAAGAGCGAGATGTGGTGCGGGTCATAAGTGGAGGCTAGCAGATGTTACCGGTAAGTAGGAGTCTGTTTTTCCGGGTTAAAGTACGCTACCGCGACCCGATGCCGAGCATCGAACCGCGGTAGCAGCAGGGGTGGAGCGCCAGGGAATTAGTGCTTGCCCACCATGGTGGAAACATCCAGAAGCTGATCGAGCTGTTCCTCGGTGACTTCACCGCGTTCAACGAAGCCCAAAGCGATGGTTGCTTCGCGTACGGTCAGCCCCTCGGCGACAGCTTTCTTGGCGATCTTGGCTGCGTTTTCATAGCCGATCAGCTTATTCAGCGGGGTGACAATCGATGGGGAAGCCTCGGCCAGGAAGCGCGCGCGTTCCACATTGGCCTTGATGCCGTCGATCATCTTTTCGGCCATCACCGTTGAGGTGCTGGACAGCAGGCGAATGGATTCGAGCAGGTTGGAGGCCATGACCGGGATGCCCACGTTCAGCTCGAAGGCGCCGTTGGTTCCGGCCCAAGCGATGGCGGTGTCGTTGCCGATGACCTGGGCTGCTACCTGGATGGTTGCCTCCGAAATGACCGGGTTGACCTTGCCGGGCATGATGGAGGATCCTGGCTGCAGATCAGGGATCGCAATTTCTCCCAAGCCGGTGTTGGGGCCGGAGCCCATCCACCGCAGGTCATTGGCGATCTTGATCAGCGAGATAGCGATGGTGCGCAAAGCTGCGGAGGCCTCGACCAGTCCGTCGCGGTTGGCCTGTGCTTCGAAATGGTTGCGCGCCTCGGTGATGGGCAGGCCGGTGTCTTCGCGCAGGAACTCGATGACCTGCTGCGGGAAGCCGTCCGGGGTGTTGATGCCGGTGCCTACCGCGGTGCCGCCCAGGGGAACTTCGGCAACGCGTGGCAGCGCCGCTTCGATGCGTTCAATGCCGTAGCGTACCTGTGCCGCGTAGCCGCCAAATTCCTGGCCAAGGGTGACCGGGGTGGCATCCATCAGGTGGGTGCGGCCGGATTTGACCACATCCTTGAACTCGGCGGACTTCGCCTCCAACGAGGAAGCCAAGGTTCCGAGGGCCGGGACCAGGTCATTGAGCAGAGCTGAGGTGGCGGCAACATGCACGGACGTCGGGAAGACGTCGTTGGAAGATTGCGAGGCGTTCACGTGGTCGTTGGGGTGGACCTCGGTGCCGCTGTCCCGAGCCTTCAAGGCACGGGTGGCCAATTCGGCGAGAACTTCGTTGGTGTTCATATTCGAGCTGGTTCCGGAACCGGTCTGGAATACGTCGATGGGGAAGTGCTCGTCGTATCGCCCGGTAGCGACCTGATCGGCTGCGGCCACAATGGCCTCAGCGCGTTCTTCATCGAGAACGCCGAGCGCCAGGTTGGCTCGTGCGGCGGCCTTCTTGACCTGGGCCAGGGCCTTGATATGCGAGGATTCCAAGGTCTTGCCCGAGATCGGGAAATTATCGACGGCACGCTGGGTTTGCGCGCGGTACAGGGCCTGAGCCGGAACTCGGACTTCGCCCATGGTGTCATGTTCGATACGGAAATCGTCACTGTTAGTCATGAGCCCAGAGTACGCCCGAACCGTCATCGAATGACAGGTCTCTGACGTAAACATCACAACCAACAGTGACGCTTCACCGATTTGGGAATAAAAGCCGTTTTACAAGGCTTTTCCTGAAGCTTGGAGCTTCTAGTCGAGGCCCAGGCTGGAGACCAGCTGGGCACGGCCATCGTGCAGGTGGTAGGCAACGCCGGCGACTGCGGTGCGGCCCTCTTCGATGGCCAGCGCGATGATGCTGGACAGGTCGACGAGGCGGTCGGTGGTCTGCTTGACGTGCTCGACAACGGTGCCGTTCACGTCGGTGATGCCCTTGCGTTCGGCGGCATGGACTGAAGGGGTGATGTGCTCGACCAGGTCGCGAACGAAGCCCTTGGGCATGTTGCCAGTTTCCTTGGCCTGGATGGCGCTGGTAATCGCACCGCAGGAGTTATGCCCGAGGATGACGATCAACGGCACGTTCAGGGCGTCAACGGCGAATTCCAATGAACCGAGGCTTGCCGGATCCAGGACGTGGCCTGCGGTACGCACCACGAACATGTCGCCCAAACCCACATCGAAAATGATCTCTGCCGCAAGGCGGGAATCAGAGCAGCCGAAGATGACAGCGAAAGGTTCCTGGCCGGAGATCAACTTCTGCCGTCGAGCACTGTCCTGGTTGGGGTGCTGGGTATCTTCGTTGACGAAACGGAAATTGCCGGCGCTGAGCTTTTCCCAAGCCTCTTTAGGCGTCAGGGTCGGTTGTGTTGATTCAGAGAGCATGACTCAGATTCTACGGGATGCTGTTCGAATATCGAATATATGACTGGCTTTTCCCGCGAACGTGACTTAATCCAGCTCGCTAGCGACCTGTTCGGCAACACTGTTCAGCTGTTCGGCTGAGGTATCACTGGAAAGTACGACGGTGGAGTCCTTGAACTCGGAGATCAGGTACGTGCTCTGGTCCTTGGTGCGCACTTCCCACTGCGCTCCGCCGATGGTGCGAGTTTCGGTTGGCGTCGCCGCATCGGTGATCAGGGCAATCCATGTCGGGTTGGCTTCAGCAGCCTGGCGAACCCATACGAAGTTCTTGTCTTCGAAGACGAGGCCGCATTCCCAATAGGGGACACCCTGTGCAGTGTTAGCCTGCCAGCGAGCGAAGTTCGCGTATTCCTTGTCGCCCAGTTCCGGGGCGAAGATCTCAAAGCCAGAAATCTGTTCCGTCTGCTCCGCGGTGGCCTGCAGGTTGACGTCGCTTTCAAACGCGTCGTCCTTGGGCGGCGGGTTGAGCATGAGCACCGGAATGAGTATGGCAACCGTGAAGCCGATGGACAGCACCATGCCCTTGAAGGTCTGGTTCGCGCGCTTGGCCTGCTTCTCGGTGAGCTGCGGCTTGTACGGCAGATCCTCGAAGGTGGCATTCGGATCGTCGAGGCTTCGAGGGGACGCAGCAGGCGTCTCGGTACCGTTGGCCGTGTTGCCGGTAGCCGGGATGCTGTTCTCGGTGTTCTTCTCAGGTTGCACGCCTTCCATTCTCCCCGAAGATTCTGTGGAATTCGAACCAGAGTGCCCAAACGCACGTCGAACTATGAGCAGGCACTCCCGACACGAACTGTAAAGCGAAAACTCTAGAGGATAGAATGTCCTTGTTTGCATAGGCGCAATGACTACGACTCAGTGATGGGATCTTTCGTGACCGAAAAGAACAATTATGCCCACCTTTCTCCGCGACTGTCGGTTTCCGACGCGGAGCCGGACCGCAACCTAGCACTGGAGCTGGTGCGTGCAACCGAAGCGGCAGCCATCGCTTCCTCGCCGTGGGTCGGATTCGGTGACAAGAATGCCGCAGACGGTGCCGCAGTCGACGCCATGCGCGGCTTGCTGTCCACCGTGAACTTCAACGGCGTTGTCGTGATTGGCGAAGGTGAAAAAGACGAAGCTCCAATGCTGTTCAACGGAGAACAGGTTGGCAGCGGCACCGGCGCCGAATGCGACGTCGCAGTCGACCCGATTGACGGAACCCGTCTGACCGCGCTGGGCCTGAACAACGCCCTGTCCGTGTTGGCCGTAGCCGACCGCGGTTCGATGTTCGACCCCTCCGCCGTGTTCTACATGGAGAAGCTGGTCACCGGACCAGAGGCAGCCGAGCTCGTTGACCTCCGCCTGCCAGTGAAGCAGAACCTGCACCTGATCGCCAAGGCCAAGGGCAAGAAGGTCAGCCAGGTGACTGTGACCATCCTGGACCGCCCACGCCACGCTGGCCTGATCGAGGAGATCCGCGCGGCTGGTGCCCGCACCAAGCTGATCATGGACGGTGACGTTGCTGGCGCCATCGCCGCAACCCGCGAAGGCACCGGCGTTGACGCGCTGATGGGTGTCGGCGGCACCCCTGAAGGGATCGTGACCGCCTGCGCTATCAAGGCGCTGGGCGGCGTGATCCAGGGCCGCCTGTGGCCAACTGATGACGACGAGAAGCAGAAGGCCATCGATGCCGGCCACGAATTGGGCCGCGTGCTGACCACGAACGACTTGGTGACCTCGGATAACTGCTACTTCGCAGCGACCGGCATCACCGATGGCGATCTGCTGCGCGGTGTCCGCTACAAGGACAACCGCATCCACACGCAGTCGATCGTCATGCGTGCCAAGTCCGGCACCATCCGCTTCGTCGAGGGTGAGCACCACCAGGATAAGTGGGAAGCCTACACCCGCTAATCCGCATCTGATTGCAAAACTGCGAGCCATGGACTTGATTCAAGTCCATGGCTCGCAGTTTTGCGTTTGGCCCCTATAGTGCCACGAAGGGCCCCAAGGCAGTGCAGCTAGTCGATCTGGGCGCTGGCTGCGAAGAGCTCGCCCGGAACGGTGCCCTGCAAAATGGCGGTGGCTGGCAATTCGGCCGCGGTGAGGAACAACGACTGCCCGCGGCTGATGCTGCGTTCGCCTTCACGCGTGGCTACCAGGAACTCACCGGCGGTGCACAGCAGCACAGCGGCACCGTGCAGCTGCAGATCAGCGGCAAGGCCCGGCTCTATGGGATCGAGTACCTGCAGCTGGAACTCTTCGAAGTCGGGCTTGTACAAGCGGTCGTGGGTATCAAGGGCCACCGGCTCCAGGATCGGGGCAGGGGAGGGGGCGGCAATGGTGACGTCCAGCAGTTCGGGAACATCGATATGCTTGCTGGTCAGGCCTCCACGCAGCACATTATCCGAATTGGCCATGACCTCGATTCCCAAACCGCGCAGGTAGGCGTGGACGTTGCCGGCACCCAGGCTGATGGCCTGGCCAGGCTCCAGGAAGATCAAATTCAGCAGCAGGGCGACCAAGACCCCCGGATCGCCAGGATAGATCTTGTTGATCGAGGCTAGCTCGGCGAAATGGGCGTTGCCGTGCAATTCGGGGCTGCCGGCCACTGCTTCGCTGATCTGCGCTACCAGCTGGGAAATTTCGTCCCCCGCGGTCAGCACATGCTTGAAAGTCCGGGCCAGCGGATCGGTGCCCTGCAGCAGGTCGAGCAGCTGGCCTATGGGTGCATGCGCCGAGTCCGGCAGGTGCGCGGCCAGGATCTGCAGGTCTTCAACAATCTGCGCTGGTTGGCGGAAGCCCGATAGCGCCACGAAGTCGGTCAGGGCAAAGAGCATCTCCGGCTTGTGGTTGTCATCGCGGTAGTTGCGGTCAGCAGCATCCAACGGCTTGCCGTCCGCGTTTTCCTGGGCGAAACGCTCTTGCGCCTGCTTCAGCGTGGGGTGCGTCTGGATCGACAGCGGCTGGGTCGCCGAGAGCACCTTGAACAAGTAGGGCAGACGTCCGTAGCGCTGGGCGACTGCTGAACCTAGTATGTGCTCTGGATCCTGGGCGATGAAATCATTGAGCGCTGTCCCGCTTTCGGAGATCCGGCTCGGGCACCCGGGATGGGCACCGAGCCACATCTCGGCCTGCGGGGTGGTTTCCGCGGGCAGATCGAGCAGATCGGAAATCTGCGAAGCAGATCCCCAGTGGTAGTCCCTAATCGCGTTTTTCAACTCGAACACGTCTTTTGACCATAGCCTTTCAGGAGCGGTAGTTGGGTCGCATGGCGGTCGGGGGGTCTTAACCGTTTACGGAACCGAGCATTCGTCGTTATTGGCCGCGATCTCTGAAATCAACGTGCGGTAGCCGGCCATTTCCAATTGCACCAAGTACTCTTCGGTGATCGGGCTGCCATCTGGCTGGGTGAATTCCGGGCTGTCCTCTTTCGACAGCTTCGGAGCATTGTTCACGTCAGTGGTTTCCGGCGCTTCTTCGGAAGCCTGGGTTGTTTCTTCCGGAGCAGAGGACTTGGAGGTGTCCTCGCTCTTTTCAGGATTGTCCTTCTTCTTTTCCTTCTTCTTCTCCGGTTCGTTCTGCTTTGCGATCAACGTCTGGATACGCTCTTGCAGCTTGCCGAAGTCGGGGTAGGTGGAGAAGCTGCGTTCGAAGTCCGGCGCACCGAGGGTCAAGCGGGCCATCGGCTCCTTGGAGACCTTCTCGGCCAGGGATACGAAGGAACCGAGCTGACCTGCTGGAATGTCGGTTTCAACGAGCTCTTCACCGGCGGACATGATCGAAGTGAAATTGCTCAGGATCGTTTGCGGCGTGAACTGCTTGATGATTCCCTGCTGCAAGCACTGCTGGCGCTTGATGCGGTGGTAGTCATCGGTGAAGTCGCGTGAGCGAGCAAACCACAATGCCTGCTTGCCGGTGAATTCGTGGGTGCCCGGTGCGAACCAGTGCGTGCGCACGGTGCTGTTTTCGTGGTATTTCCCGTTGTAGGGAACCCATCCGCCGGAGTCGATGGTGACCCCGCCCAATGCGTCGACAAACTGCTCGAACCCGGCCATGTTGATCATGACGTAGCCCTGGACAGGGAGCCCCGTGGTGCCTTCCAGCGCGTCCATGGCAGCTTGCGCGCCGACGTTCTTCACGGACTCGGGGAAAGCATCGGCGTGCTCGGTTTCGGCATTGCGGTAGATGGCGTTGAAGATGCATTCGTCGCCGCAGTTATAGCCTTCGGGCCAGATCTTCTCCATGGGAGAGCCCGGGGCAAAGCGCGCGCTCTGGAAGTTGCGTGGCACCGAGATCAGCAGGCTCTTGCCGGTTTTGGCATCAACAGAAAGCAGAGCCGCAACGTCGGTGCGGACGCCTTCGCGGTTGGCACCGGAGTCGGCACCGAACACTGCGATGTTGTAGCGCCCGTCGACTGGCTCGAAGGCGGGTCCTTCATCGAATACGGCCACAATGGTTTCGCGTCCGGTATTCAACAGCGAGGCGCCGTAGATGAAGACACCGCTGGTGGCCACCACGGCTGCCAGGGTGAAGATGGTAACGATGGCACGCATGCCAGGGGCCAGCAGCTTGGGCCGGATAATCACCAAGGTGTTGGTGAACATGATCAGCCAGCCCAGGGCCAGCGTGCCGAGCACGATGATCAAGAACAGCTGGAAGTTCGGGTGGGCAACCCAGCCGAGAATGATCGAGCGATCAATGAAGTACAGGGCAACCAGCGCAAGAATGGCCAGCCAGCAGGCCATGGTGATGGACACTGCGATCCGTCCAAGCTTGCGATTTCCCGCGACCAGCTGAGCGCCGCCGGGGAAGAAAATGGTCAGCAGGACCAGGATCAGAGCCCGCTTGCTGCGCTGCGGAGAGCTGATGGTCTCCGGCTGGCGCAACGGACTTGGTGCGCGGTGACTGGCAGAACCCATGTACTTTTGGACTTTCCCTAGGAAGCGAAATTCTCGTTGGCAACTTCAGCGCGCAAAGCCGAACCCTTGGCATGGGCTTGCTCGCGCAGTGAATCTGCAAACTGAAGCAACTTTACCTGTAACGATTCGGCTAGCTCATCGGTTCCCGCTGCGAGCATGCGCACAGCCAGCAGGCCGGCATTGCGTGCTCCGCCAATGGAAACAGTTGCTACGGGGACTCCTGCAGGCATCTGGACGATGGAGAGCAGGGAGTCCATTCCATCTAGTTTAGCCAGTGGAACTGGAACTCCGATCACCGGCAGCGGTGTAACAGCTGCAAGCATGCCCGGAAGATGCGCTGCACCGCCTGCGCCGGCGATGATTGCGCGCAGTCCGCGTTCGTGGGCTTTCTTGCCGTAATCGATCATTTCTTCTGGCATGCGGTGCGCCGAAACGACGTCCGCTTCAAAAGGGATTCCGAATTCGGCCAGTGCCTGTGCGGCCAGGCGCATGACCGGCCAATCGGAATCAGAACCCATTACGAGGCCGACCAGTGGTGCTTCAGACATGAGATATTTCCTTGCGGTGTTCTAGTAAGAGCCGCTGCCCGGTACGCGGCAGCGGCTCTTGATCAAAATAAAGTCTAGACGGCGGCTTCGATGCCGTCACGGATGAGCGCGGCAACCTTATTGGCCTGCGAACGAAGTTCATCTACGCTTTGCCCGGCGTTAGCCACAACGTTGACGTGGCCGATCTTGCGGCCCGGGCGCACGGACTTGCCGTAGGCATGGACTTTGACTTCTGGCGCTGCGGCCAAGGCGGCTTGGAAAGCCGAGTAGAGGTCCTGGTTGGCGCCGCCGAGGTAGTTCTTCATCACAGTCACGCCCAGCTCGCGGGTTTCGCCCAGCGGCAGATCCAGAACCGCACGCAGGTGCTGCTCGAATTGGCTGGTGACCGAACCGTTCATGGTCCAGTGGCCGGTGTTGTGCGGGCGCATGGCCAATTCGTTGATGACGAAACCGGCTCCTGAACCCGGGGTTTCAAAGAGCTCTGCGGCCATGACTCCGGTGACGCCGAATTCTTCGGCGATGCGCAAAGCCGCATCGGCTGCGGTGGCCGCGGTGGCTTCGTCAATATCCTGGGCAGGCGCGATCACTTCATCGCAGACACCATCAACCTGGATGGTGTGGACCACGGGCCAAGCCTTGGCCTCGCCTGAAGGGGTGCGGGCTACCAACGCGGAAAGTTCGCGGGAGAACTCGACCTTGTCCTCGGCCAGCAGCGGGCCATGGGCGAACCAGTCGGCGGAATCCCTGGCGTCTTGGGCATTGTCCAGCATCCGCACGCCCTTGCCGTCGTAGCCGCCGCGCGGGGTCTTGAGCACAATGGGCCAGCCGGTCTGCTCACCGAAAGCGATCAGGGCATCGACATCGTCAACCTTGGCCCACGCAGGGTTCGGAAGTCCGAGGCGTTCGATGGCCTCGCGCATGACCAGCTTGTCCTGGGCATGGATCAGCGCAGCTGGACGGGGCTGGATGTTGACGCCCTCATTGATCAGGGTGGTCAAGAATTCGTTGGGCACGTGCTCGTGGTCGAAGGTGACAACGTCCTTGCCCTTGGCGAATTCTCGCAGGGTTTCGAGGTCCTTGTAGTCGCCTACAGGAGCGTCGGGAACGCTTCGCGCAGCCGAAACATCAGGACCTTCGGCAAGAACATGCAGTTCGAAACCTAGGTTCAGGGCCTCGGGGGCCATCATTCGGGCTAGCTGCCCGCCACCAATCACACCAATTTTTGGAAAGCTCACGATTACAAGGGTATCGAAAGCGACGTTGAGAATCGCATGCGCGTTGTCTGATTACTCTCACAATTCGGTCAATTTCCAGAAAGTGCCGATAAAATAGCAAGATCGCGCGCTTCTCGTAGTGCTTAGCGCGCCTTGTTACTGCTAGCCAGACGGGAACAATATTCCCTGGAGGACAATTGCTCGAGCGCATCAAACTCAAAATAGCCGGACTCATCTCGTTGCTGTGGCGCGAGGTGGCGAAGTTCGGCGTCGTCGGTGGCGTTGCGTTCATCATCGACTCGGGGATCTACGTCTGGCTCCTGCACGGTTCCATGAGCGATTCCCAGGTTAAAGCGAAAATCATTGCTGGCGTCGTCGCGACGATGTTCTCTTGGGTGGCCAACCGCTACTGGACCTTCCGCCACCGCCGCCAGGCCAATGTGGTGCGCGAGCTCGTGATGTTCATCATCATGAATGCCATCGGATTGGGCATTGCCGCGGCCTGCGTATGGGTCACCAAATACTGGCTGGGCTTGACCGATCCGACCTCGGTGTTCATTGCCGGTTCGGTAGTCGGCTTGGTGCTAGGCACCATCTTCCGATTCTTCGCCTACCGTTTCTGGGTCTTCGGCAGCGCAATGGATGCGGAGGAAGAATTCGCCCACGACCACGAAGTTCTGGGCAATCACAAGGCCGATACCGGCGCTGACGCAGCGCACTCCGCTGGCCAGGCCGATACCGGCACGGTACCGACGGTGGCTCGCTAATCCGCTGGTTGGTAGTCGAAGTTGATGCGTTCGCCGTCGCGCAGGCGCTGGGTCACTTCCATCCCGTCTTCTACTAGCACAATTCCATCACCCGCTGCCCACTGGCCAATGGCGAAGGGCAGCAAGGAGAGCACGGGTTGCTGAGCACGCACTAGAATTGTTCCTTGCGCCTTAGCTTCGGTATCGAATAACGCAGCAAGGCTGACCGGGGCGTCACCATTGGTTGCGATGGCTGAGGCATCACCAGTTACTGGCGAGGGATAGAACTGATCCCCGTAGGTACGCACGGAGGCATTGAAGTCTTCTGCGACAGGGCCGAGATCCGAGCCGAAGGACAGCGCGAGAGCTGCCGGGTTCACGGCAAGGATTTCAGAGCTGCTGGGGATGCGCTCATCATCCGGTTGGGCTGTCACCCACACCGATGCCTGCTGTGCATCATCATGCCCAGCATCGACCAGCGTGGCGCCATGGTGCAGCGCGGCCAGGGCCACGACCAGGGACTTCCAATGCGCCGGCAAATCGAGCACCACGATCGAGTCTTCATCGAGGTCGAAAACCTCGCCCAAGAGATTGGCGCTTTTCGCGACCCAATTGTCAAATACCCGTCCGGACAGCTCGATGCGTTCCCCGCTGACGGAGTACCAGGTGAGCCATGGGGAGGCTGAACTGCGTCGCGGCGCGAGGAGATTCTCGACAAATGTTCGTGATTGTAGGCTATTGCTCATTGGATGTCCTTAAATTTAATTACTGAGAATTCACCGAGAATTCAGCCAAGACGGGACTCGCCCACCTCATGTGCGTCTTTTGACGGCGTGTTGTGCCGGGAGTTTCCTGAGAACTCTTCTTAGAATGACCTCCCCGCTTGACTCTAGCGGAGTTACACGGCTGTAATTAGATGGTGAGTCCGGGCAGGTTCATCACTTTTCGCTAGTTCGATGGAATAAATGCTGCCGGATGGATCGGGAGCAATGACGGCCCGATCTCCTCAAACCAATCGAAAGGTCAACATCACCATGGCGAATCTGGAGCAGGGGTACTCCGAATTTTCGACCTCGGCTGTTGCGTCGGCTCAATACGGGCTGGAGGACGCACCATCCGACTGGTTTGTCGATCCTCAAGCCGGTGAGTCCGCACGGGTTGCAGTTGCAGCCGATCTGGAGACCGCGGCCGACAGCTTCCTGAAAGAGCACGACACGTTATCCGACACCGAAGAAATCTCCTCGGTTGGCTCGTGGGCTCCTGAGCTCGACGAGGATGACGAAGTGCGCGAAACCATCAAGGCAGTTTGGCTTGGTGTTGGCGGCGAAGTTGACGAGGGCGAGCTGGGCTGGCAGGCCCGTGCTCTGTGCGCACAGACTGACCCTGAAGCGTTCTTCCCTGAAAAGGGCGGATCGACTCGCGACGCGAAACGTGTCTGCGGCGCATGTGTTGTCCGTTCGGAATGTCTAGAATATGCCTTGAGCAATGACGAGCGCTTCGGAATCTGGGGAGGGCTCTCAGAGCGCGAACGTCGCCGTCTACGGAAACGAGCAATCTAATTCGTCCGCCAATTCACGTCACCGCCATCGTTGCTTCGCACGATGGCGCTGACTTTTTACCACGCACTTTGGCCGCACTGCGAAACCAGTCCCGGCCTATCGAACGCTTCGTCGGAGTTGACGCTTCGTCCTCTGACGCATCGCTAGAGGTCCTGCGGGCGAACCTGCCTTCCAACTCCGCCTTGCTGGTGGCCGATGAAGGATCCCTGGGGCTGTCGCTGGAAGTAGCGGTTTCGCAACTTCCCGAAGCGCGTTCGGACCGTGATGAATGGCTATGGATTATCCATGATGACTCCATGCCTGCTCCCGACGCGCTGGAACAGCTGACGCGGACCGTTGAGGCCTCCGAATCGGTATCCATTGCCGGTTGCAAGCTGCTGGACATCGATAACCCGCGCCACCTGGTCGAGGTGGGGCTGAGCGTGGACCGCAAGGCCCAGCGCCTGACCATGATCGATATCGACGAAGTCGACCAGGGCCAGTACGACGGACGAAGCGATTACTTTGCCGTGTCCTCGGCCGGCATGTTTATCCGGCGCGAGGTCTTTGAGCAGCTGGGCGGATTCGACCCGGCAATTCCGGGCCGTGGCGACGACGTGGACCTCTGCTGGCGCAACCGCCTAGCCGGCCACCGCGTGGTCGTGGTGCCAAGTGCCAAGATGTACCACCAGGTCGAGGTCGTCGACTCGCTGGCAGGCCCACGCGAAGCCAAGCGCTCGGAAGTCTTCCAGCGCTTGAAGTTCGCTTCGCCTTTGGAACTGCCGTTCTTGTGGATTGGATTGCTGCTCGGCGGCATCGGCCACTTCCTCGTAGCATTGCTGGCCAAGGACCCGGGGCATGGCTTCAGCCACCTGGCTTCGGTCCTGCGCGGACTGTTCTCCCCGGGCAAGCTGGCCGCTTCGCGTCGCAACGTCGCCCAGATCCGCGAAATTCCACGCCGCCAGGTCCGCAAGCTGATGGTCTCCGGCGCACAGGTGCGCGAATACCGCCGCAATGTGAATACCGGGCGTGCCGATGGCGAGGTCTACGGGGATGGCAGTGGTGCCGACGCGATGGTTGAACCTAGCGGTGACAACTTCTCCGACTTCGTGCGAATCGCCCGTCCGCCGCGCACCACCGCGGTACTCTCGCTGATTCTGGCGCTCTTGCTCTCCGGGGCCGCTTCGCTGGTTGCTTGGCGCAGCCTGCTTGGATCCACTGCTTTGTCCGGCGGCGCGCTGCGCCCGCTGTCCAACAGCAACCAGGAAATCGGCGCCAACGCCCTATCGTGGTGGCAGAACATCACCACCGGATTGAGCGCTCCGCCGGATAACTCCGATGTGCTGTTCTGGCTTTTCTCGCTGGTGACTTTCAACCATGCCAACGAAGCTTCGATCTATCTCTTCTTCGCCGCGATGCCGTTGGCCGCCCTGACCGCGTGGTGGGGCATTGGCGCGGTGAGCCGTTCGCGTGCTGTCCGGTTCTTCGCCGCATTGATCTGGGCCCTATTGCCTTCATTGGTCTCTTCGCTGGCCTCGGGACGAGTCGGCTCGGTTTTGATCCATATCTTGCTGCCGCTGTTCTTCCTGGCAATTATCCGTGCCATGAATGCCCATGTGGCCATCGAAGGCGCGAAGCCCAAGAACCCGAAGCAGCAATCCGTGTCCGCATGGACCGCTTCGGCTAGTGCGGCTTTGCTGCTCTGGGTGATTTCCGCGGGCTCCGTTTCATTCTTCCTGACCGCCAGCATCCTGATTTACGTTTTGGCCATCTTCTCGGTGCGCCGCGCACGCAGCCTGTGGTGGATCCCGCTGCCTGCAATCGTGTGGAATCTTCCGCTGCTGTTTGCCGGCCTGGGCGATCTGCGGCTGCTGTTCACCGAGCCCGGTGCGGCGCGCGCGTTCTCGCCAGCTGCCCCATGGCAGATGCTGCTGGGCTTCCCGGAATCCTTCAACGCCAACGCCTCGCTGGTGGGTTGGGACTTCCTGCCCGCCGGTCCGTGGGCCTTGGTCGCCGCACTGCTGGTCGGTGCTCCAATCATCTTGCTGGCTGTTTTCGGGACCTTGAGTTCTTCGCTCAGCCACAGTTCCAGCATGCGCCGGAACTCCCGCCGCCTGCTGTGGGGCGCAGTCCTGTCGCTGGCAGCGGGATGGGCCGTCGGTTTTGTCCCGTTCACCTTGGACTCGCACACCGCGGTGAGCGCCTACACCGGTCCGTTCGTCTCCTTTGCCATGTTTGCATTGCTTGCAGCTGCCGCCAACGCGCTAGCTGCCCTGCGCCATGAAGATCAGCCGCGCTCGATGCGGATGCAGGGTTCTCGTCCGGCGATGAGCCTGATGGCCGCATTCAGCGTGCTCGCGGTTCTCGCTTCCGGCGCCGTGCTGCTTGGTGCCCAGCTGAATCCGGCCGCGGAGTCCGAAACGCTGACGTCCCTGAATTCGGCTCAGCAGGTCCACAGCTCCCAGCCTCGCACCCTGCCTGCCACGGCAGCCGATGCGGGCCGCTCCGAATTCCAGAAGCGCACCTTGGTGCTCAGCCCGCGTTCCTCCGGTGAAATCGACAGCCAGTTGGTTTCGGGCTCCGGTGAAACCCTGGACAGCATCAGCCGCTACTCGCAGGTCAAGCAGCTGGCCGGACCGCTGCTGGAACCTGAACGCAATGAAGCTTCTGCCACCGCGCAGGTTCAGAGCAAAGCCGTAGCGATGCTGCTCTCCGAGTCTGCATTGGATTCGCGCGAATCGTTGCGCGACTTGGGCGTGGGCTTTGTCGTGCTCAACGAGACTGGTGAATCTGTCCCAGCGACCGTGCGCATCCTGGATGCGGCAACTGGGCTGGCATCGGTCGGCCAGACCGACAGCGGCTGGTTGTGGCGAGTGGATTATGAAGCCGATGAAGAGAATCAGGGCGCTGGATTTGCCCGCGTTGTCGCTGAAAACGGTGACGTGAGCGTATTGCCGACCCAGCGTGGCAAGATCGCCAATCTGGAAATTCCGGCTTCTGATGCCAAGCGGACCCTGGTCCTTGCAACCGCGTCGGATCCGAAGCTGCGGGCCAGCGTTGATGGCGAATCCTTGCGTTCGGTGTCCTATCCCGAGGATTCGGAAACTCGATGGGCCCAGGCTTACGAGCTTCCTGCCGAGGGCGGCAAGCTGACGTTGTCGCACAAGGACTCCACGGCCATACCGGTTCTGGTGCTCAGCGCGATAGTTCTGCTGATTACCGTCCTCCTGGCCATTCCAGTGCCAAGCTCGCGGCGATTCGCCAACTACCGCAACAACGAATACCGCTTCCGTGAACCACGCGGCGAAAATGAAGAACTCGCCGACGGCTCGGCCGTTTTGGCGGCCGCCGAAGTCCAGAGCCCGGCTACCGGCACCATGCCACTGAGCCGCCGCGAGGCACGCGAACGCGCCAGCGAGATGCGTGAGAACTTGACCCCGAAGCTCAGCGACCGGATTTCGGACGCCGATGCCGAGCAGGAGAAGAAGTAGTGAGCGACGAGAAGAACGTGAACTCAGCGGATTCTGCTGACAAGCCAGCTGAACAGACCCCGGCCCCGAAACCGGCCTCCGCGCAACCAGAAGCCAAGGACACCACCCCAGTGTCGGCGACGCTATCGCGTGCTGAGACAAAGGCTGCCAAGGCCCGGGCCAAGGTCGATGCCAAATTGGACAAGGCCCGCGCCAAGGAAGCCCAAGCCCGGTCCAAGGCCGAAGCGAAGAACGCCGAGAAAGCGGCGAAGGCTGAAGCCAAGGCCGCTCAGCGGGAAGAACCTAAAGCAAAGCCACAGCCCGAGGCGAAGTCAGGGAACAAGGATGCCACGGCAGCCGTGCCCACCGCGCAGGCTGCCCAGGCGAAGGCTCAAGGCGAATCGGCGGAACAGAAGCCGGCTCCCAAGCCGGACTCCGTTCAAGCAGGATCGGTGCAGCCCGAGGCTGCGCACGCCAAACTGCCTGCAGCTGATGCAGGCGCCGCGGGCACCCCTGATGCAGCTGCGCAGCCGGAACACGCCCAGGACGCCGAGCCTGCCAAGGACGCCGGCCCAGCCGCGGCTGGAAGCAAGACGGGACCTGTTGCCGCCCAGGACGCTGGACCGAAGAAGCCTGCAGCCCAGGACCCGGTAGTTGTTCCCGAACCAGTCAAGCCGCCAGCTGCAGAAGAGGCTGGGTCTTCCAAGAAGCAGAACGATGCCGGGGACTCCGCGGAGCAGCAAGGCGCAGCTGCGCAAGTTGCCGGCGTGGCAGCCACTGGTGCCGCAGCTGGCGCTGGTTCCACCGGGGCTGAGAAGAACCAGCCGGCCGGCCCGGAGCCTGGAGAAGAAGCCGCGAAGGCATCAGAACCGGAAGATCCGAAGGCTGCCAAGCGCCGCCATCGGCTGGAGAAGGTTCGCGCGCGGAACGCCGCGAAGGAAGAACTTGCCGCTGCCAGTGCGCTGGCTGCGCCTGCAGCCAGGCCGCAGGCGGAATCGGTGGACGGCAACGTATCGAAGCGTCGCCAGAAGCTGGACAAGGCCCGCGCCGCGGCCTCCAAGGATGCGGCTGCCGCGCCGACGCGCAAGAAGACCGGCGCGGTTCTGCTCAGCCTGGTAGCCGTTGCGGCTGCCGGCGCTGCAGTGGGTGCCGGATCAATTTTTGCCCCGGCACCGGCCGAGAAGTCGTTGCCAGCTGCCGTGACGAACCTGCCCGCAGGTGACTCCAGCAGCGTTTGCTCGGCAACCCCGCAGCTGCTCAAGGGCGTGGAAGGCACCGATGCGCAGTTCGCCCCAGGTGCCAAGGACATTTCCAGCAACCTGCGCAGCATTGCCGTTTCGGATCTGGCCAAGCGCATTCCGGGCTCCTCCTTCACCAAGCTCGATGGCAGCGGCGCGCATGAGCTGACTGGACGCATCGCTGAGGATGAAGCTGCCGAGGCCCGTGGCGCTGATGATGAGGGCCTGACCGGCCGCGCCAGCAAGATTTCAACTGCCAACGATATCGATGACGCCCAGGTCTACACCTTGCAGCCGCTGGGCGAACTCGCTTCGAAGGGCAGCGCCGTGCGCAGCTACCAAGCCAAGGATGGCGACCTGGCAGGGCTTGCTGCCGCAACGTGCCAGGCCCCGGCGTCCAACTGGCGATTCACCGGCCTGCAGACAAGTACCGGATCCACCAGCGTGATGCATTTGGCCAACCCAACGCACACCACCGCCCAGGTATCTCTGCGGCTTCGCGGTCCAGACGGCTTGATCGACACCTCGACGCTGCAGAACATTGTCCTGGCAGCGGGGGAGAGCCGGGCCATCGTGCTCGGCGGCTTCGCGCAGAACCTGAATTCTGTTTCGGCTGAAATCACCAGCGTCGGCGGAAAAATCACTGCATCGGTCCAGCAGGCCGCTCTGCGCGGTTTGACCCCGTCGGGTGTTGAACTGGTCAGCGCCAACGCGACAGCTTCCAACAATCAGGTGATTCCGGGAGTATGGATCGAGAGCAAGGAGAATATTTCCAAGCTCAGCAAGGACAACAAGTCCTTGGTTCCACAGCTGCACGTTGCGGCAACCGGTTCCTCGGGCGCTGGATTCAAGGTGAAGGTCCTGGGCGAAGACGGCGAAGTCGCCGCCAGCTTCGACGATAACCTCGCCGTCGACTCCGACGCGACGAAGATTGTGGATCTGACCCAGCTGGCTGGTGGCTATTACACGGTAGTTGTCGAGTCCGATGCTCCGGTCACCGCAGCGGTGAAGATGGTTCGCGGTGCGGACCCGAAGGATTCCTCGGACACTGCCTGGGCGGTGAGCTCCAACGCGCTAGCCGGTACGCAGGCCATGCCGCTGTCGGCTAATGGCACTGGGAAATTCGCCATCGCCGCCGTAGCTGCAGACTCAGCGGTGGAAGCCGTGGTGGTCAATAAGGACGGCAAGCTGGAGGAACCGAAGAAACTCCAGATCAAGGCCGGGCAGAATATCGTCTTCGATCCGAAATCTGTCTCCGAAGACGCCCAAGCAGTCATCTTCTCGACGGATGCCAACGCTTACCTGGCCCAGCTGGTGCTCGGTTCCGAACGGTCCATCGCTTGGGCTGCCATGCCACAGGCGAATGCCGGGCGCGACGGCATTGTGGTGAACATCGGCGGCTAGGAATCCGCTATTAAGGAACTGGATAATTGAAGACCCCTTTCGCATGGCTGGCTGAGCGAATCACGCTGGAACGTCGTTCGCTCAAGGCAGCTTCGCTATCGGCAATGATCGCAGCGATTCTGATTATTGTCGGCGGCGGTGTCGTTCGAGTCACCGGGTCAGGACTAGGCTGCCCCGACTGGCCAACCTGCACCGGCGGTTCCATCGCGCCAACCGCTGAGATGGGGATTCACGCGACCATCGAGTTCGTCAATCGGCTGCTCACCTTTGTCCTGTGCGCAGCGGTTGGTTGGGTCATCATTGCCGCCCGCCTGCAACGCGACCCAGTTCCGGGCATCACCCGCTGGGCGTGGTTCCAGTTCTGGCTTGTTGTGCTCAATGCGGTCATTGGCGGGATCACCGTCTGGGTGAAACTGAACCCCTACGTAGTTGCCGCCCATTTCCTGGCCGCGACCTTGCTGCTCACTGCCGCTGCGGCCACCTGGGACAAGGTGCAGAATCTGGGAAACGCCGGATCAAAAGCCAGTGCGGATTCGCTGAAGTCGCTGGGAACCTGGTTAGTTGTTCTCAGCGCCCTGCTCGTCATCATTGGCACCGGGGTGACCGGCTCAGGTCCGCATGCCGGAGACTCGGCCGAGGTCCCGCGGATGGGCTTCGACTGGCTGCAGATCACTCTCGTGCATGCCGCAGCAGCCGTGGGCGCACTGGTTGTTGCTTTGGTGATGTGGCGTCAAGCAAGAAAAGAACAAGTACCGGACGTGGCGCACAAAGCCAAGCTCTACCTCTGGGTATTGGCCGGACAGGGGCTGCTCGGAGCGATCCAGGCCATGACCAGCCTGCCAGAGCTGCTTGTGGTCGCCCACCTGGTTGGTGCTGCGCTGGTATGGATCGGTGCCGTGCGCGTTGGCCTGGCCTCCCATGCGCCGGGACGTGAAAGCCGGATCCAGGCCAGCTAGGGAAGATGGCCCTAGTAGTCCGGATCCTCAGGGAAATACGCGGGGTCCACTTCCGAGATGGGTTTCATCCAAAGCTGCGCGACCTCGTGCACCACGCACTGATGGACCAGATCCAAGAGTTCGCCGGTGTTTTCCGCAATCTGCTCAATGGGCAAGCGATAAATGATGATGCGCGCTGGGCGGCTAGCCGAAGCTGGCTTTGATGATGCAAGCGGCACCCGCTCGCCCAGTGCAGCAGCCTGTTCCAGCAGCTTGTCACTGGGCACCGGATCAATCAGGAAATCGATCTTTTCAATTTCTCCGGGCCAGCGTTCCGAGAGCCTTTGCGCACTGGCCATCACGGCATCATCAAATCGTTCCGGCCGTGAACGGTAAGCAGGAAGATGCATGGGCATCAGCGGGCCACGCCGCCCGCGTCCGTGGCGGTGGCGACGGGAACCGCTTGGCGGATCAGGCAACTTGGAGTTCATTAACTCAGCCTAGCGCTTGCGACACTGTGCCGGTGCCCATCAGCCCGCAAATGGGCGAAGATCCCAAGGATGTGCTGACCAGCCGAGTAGAATGGCAAACGTGGAAGGTCTTCGTCTTTGTTCTCGCCCAGCCTGCCGTGAAACGGCCCGCGCTACTCTTACCTACGTATACGCAGATTCAACTGCTGTTCTTGGGCCTTTGGCGACGTACCCGGAACCGCACTGCTACGACCTGTGCGCCCGCCATGCGAACCGTCTGACAGTTCCCAGCGGGTGGAGCCTGATCCGCGGAGCCATCCCGGATGTGCTTGAACCAGAAGATGAGCTGAACGCGTTGGTGAATGCCGTCCGCGATCGCGAACCAAAGGTTCGCGAACCTCGCCACGCATCGGATTCGCCCATTGATTCGGTCCGTCCCCGCGATATCCGTGCACAGCGCTTTGACACTCGCGTCCGCTTGGCTGTGCTCCCAGCTGGCGACGAAGAAGCCTAGACCTTCTTCTCGAAGAATTCTTGAACCTGCATCGGCACTTTGGCGGCATCTGCAGCGCCTCTTTGTGTCCTAGCTGAAATCCAATTGTGGTGTGGTAATCCGTCAGATGACTCGCCTCGCTGGATATGCTAAAGGCGCGTGGGCCGTACTCGGCCCGTAAAGCAACCCCAAAACAGCACACCATCGCGCGAATTGCAGGAGGACTCCTCATGGCTGAGGCGGCGAAAAACCCCACTGGAGGGCAAGGAACTACGGGCCAGCCGGCACCGGCTGCCACTGGCAACATGCCAAGCCCACAGACCAGCCTGAGCCAAAAAGCTGAAGAGCTTACTGCGCGCCTGGAAAAGCACAAGAACCAGGCCCAGGCAAACGCCGCTGCCCAAAAGGAAGACGCCCGCAAAGAGGCCATCCGCCGCGCGATGTCCGGCAAAACCGACGCCGAGACCAAGAACCCAACTGCAGCTCCTGCAGCCAAGGCGCAGCCTGCCCCCGTGAAGCCAGCGGCAGACAAGCCTGCCGCGACCCCTGAGGCCAAGCCTGCTGCGGCCAAAGCCCCGGCAACCAAGCAGCCGGTCAAGCCAGCGCCCGTCAAGCCCGCGGCGTCCAAGCAGGCAGCCGCCAAGCCAGTTGCGGCCAAACCTGCGGCCGCGAAGCCTGCCGCCAAGGCGCCCGCTGCGAAGCCGGCCGCCAAGGCCCCCGCTGCGAAGCCGGCCGCTAAAGAGCCAGTAGAAGATGTCATTCGCGCCATCAAGCTGCCGCACGAAATCGAAGCTGAGAAGCAGGTGCAAAGCGAAGCCGTAGCCGGTGCCGGGAAGTCCGCTGAGCCGCAAGCCAGCGAGAAGGCAACCACCGCGCAAAGCGTGCCACCGGTGTCTGCTGCTCCGAAGACCGGATCCCTGCCAACAACTAAGGCTGCCGTTGCCCAAGCACGCAACCGCGTCTTTGGCAGCTACGCGCCAGAACCGGAACCTTCCGAAGCGGCCGTGAAGCGCCGGGTTGCGCGCGAACGGGCACTGAACTCGAAGCCGGCCCTGGGCCGTACTGCCCAGGTGATCGTGGCTCTGGTCTTCCCGCTGTTGACCTTGATCGCTGCCATCCGTTTGGTCGCCACGCCGGCTTTCCTGGCCCTGGCTTACGGCCGCCCTGGATTCCCGAGCGATTCCTTTGGTTTCACCGATCCTGAACGCCTGACCTACGGCAGCTACGGTGTGGATTACCTGAACAACTTTGCCGGCCCCGAATACTTGGCCGGCCTGAAGCTTTCCACCGGTTCAAGCATGTTCACCGAAGGGGAAGTCCAGCACATGGTGGACGTGAAGAACCTCATCGGGTTCGCCTATATCCTCGGAGCTGTTCTAGCGGTCATCTTGATCATCGGTGTTTGGTACCTCGCCAAGCGCTATGCAGGCGGCGTACGGCGTGCATTGTTCTCGGGAGCGATCTTGGCCTTGGCGGGCATTGCTGCGCTTGCCGTCTCCGCGATTGTGGGATGGGACAATTTCTTCACCCAATTCCATGCCCTCTTCTTCTCCGAGGGCACCTGGACCTTCAACGTCAGCGATACGCTGATCCGCCTGTACCCAGAGCAGTACTGGCTCGATAGTGCCATTGGCATCGCCGTGCTGGTGCTGGCCACGATCGTCGCTGTATTGATCAGTTGCTGGCCAACAGGCCGCCGCCGTGAGGCGGCCCGGCTGCGCCAGGAGGCCCGTGCGTTCGGCATTGGCAACTAGCTGGCACAAGGCTTAAAGCACTGGGGGAGCAGTTCATGGTGAACTGCTCCCCATTGCTTTACCCAGTGGGAATTACTGGCGGTAGAGGGCTTCCACGCGGCCTTCGAATTCTTCGAGAACGCTCTGGCGCTTGAGTTTCAACGAGTTGGTCAGGTGCCCGGAAGCTTCGGTGAATTCCTCTTCCAGGACCACGAACTTGCGAATGGACTCAGCCTTGGAAACGGTCAAGTTAGCGGTATCCACGTAGCTCTGGACCTCGGCGATCACTGCTGGGTTGATCGCCGCCTCAGCCAGGGTCATTGCTCCAAGCCCCTTGGCCTTGGCCCACAGCACCAGTTCTTCGGGATCCAGGGTCATCATGGCCGTAATGAATGGGCGCTGTTCGCCAGCCAGTACGCACTGGGAGACGATGCGTCCGGCCCGGACCATCTCTTCCAACGGGCCAGGGGAGACGTTCTTGCCGCCGGCGGTGACGATCAGTTCCTTCTTGCGGCCAGTGACCTGTAGGAATCCTCCATCATCCAGGACACCGGTGTCACCAGTCTTGAAATAGCCGTCTTCATCGAAGACTTCAGCCGTGGCGGCAGGATTGTTGTGATAGCTCGCAAAAACCCCAATGCCCTTGACCAGGATTTCACCGTCATCAGCGATCCTGATGGAGGTGCCGGGAAGCGGACGACCCACGGTGCCCACGCGGATTCGTGATGCTTGATTCACGGTGGCTGGGGCGGTGGTTTCGGTCAGGCCGTAGCCTTCGAGCAGTTCAATGCCAGCGCCGCGGAAGAAATGAGCCAAGTCCGGGTTCAACGCACTGGCTCCGGAAATCGCGTAACCGCAGTGGCCGCCAAAAACGGCCTGCAACTTCGGGTAGAGGACCTTGCTGAACAAGGCATGGCGGGCACGCAGGCCCAAGGGCATGCGAGTCTTGAGGCCACGCGCACGCGCGTCACGGATCTTGGAAACCTCGATGGCTGCCTGTTCTGCCTTGAGGAACAGCTCGGCCTTGCCACCACGTTCGGCCGTGGCCAAAGCGGTGGTGCGAATTTTCTCGAAGACTCGCGGCACGGCCAGCAGGAAGCCGGGCTTGACCGCGGACATGTCCTCGACAAGATTAGCCATGGAACTGGAATGCGCAATCACCGATCCGCCGTGGATGCAGGTCTGCTGGACGGCACGAGCCAATACGTGGGCCAGCGGCAGGAACATCAGCGTTCGGCGCTCTTCACCGAGCACTTCGAGCATATGGCCGGCCAGATTATGCGCCACCATGGCAAAGTTCGAGTGGGTCATGTTGCAGCCCTTGGGACGCCCGGTGGTACCCGAGGTGTAGACCATCGTGGCCACGTCCTGGAGGGTCATGGAAGCACGGCGGGATTCGACCAGCTGCTCATCGACTTGGTTGGCAGGAACCATCAGCTGATGCAGGCCAGCGGAGGGAATAAGCGTCTTGTCCGCCGTGTCGGAGCCTTCAAAGATGTGGGTGCGTACCGGTTCGCCCAGCTGAGCCGCCGCCTGGCGGACGTTGGCGCGCAGCTCGTGGTTTTCGGCGAAAACCACGCGCGCACCGGAGTCGCGCAGGATCCATTCGATCTGGAAGGCGCTGGAGGTTTCGTAGATGGGGACCGTCACGCCTCCGGCGAACCACACCGCTTCCTCTGCCAAAGCCCATTCATAGCGGGTACGGGAAATAATGGCGACCTTGTCACCGGGCTGCAGCCCATCATTGATCAGCGCCATTGCCAGGCGCTTGACATCAATGAGGAAATCACCGGCACTGAGATCATGCCAGGTGCCGTCGCGCTGCACGCTGAACAGTGGCCGTTGCGCCCCACGTGCTACGCGATCAAGGAGTAGGTTCGTCGTGTTTACTTCTGGTGCTAGATCAGTGAGTAGCTCGACGGTTACTTCTTGCATTGAAGAATTGTCCTTTGGGATTCGATGGTCGTCTTAGTGGCCTATTTCATGGAAACAGGTGGCCAAGCCACGGGCAGCCTAGCCCCAGCTGGGGAGCCACACGTGCAAGCGCCAGTAGTCATCCGCGATCATTTCCCCACTCCAGATAGGCCAGAAAAAGGCCGACGTGACTAGGAATAACGCCATGAATATGGTGAGTACGATGATGCGTGATCGGTGCGCGGCACTGGAATTAGGGTCGCGTGGAATGAACCTGCCAATCATATACGTCAACGCGAGTACCATGAACGGAACCAGTGGCAGGGTGTAGAAGAAGAACATCGTGCGCTCTGGGTACATCAGCCACGGCAGGAACCCGGCCGCCACCGATGAGAGGATCGCTCCGGCCCGCCAATCCCGGGCGCCAATCCACCACAGAATCAGCAAGAACATGCTGATGGTGCAGGCCCACCACATCAACGGGTTAGGCAGGTCGGTAATGACCTCGGTGCAACGCTCCAGCCCGCAGCCGTTGGCTCCCTTGTCGTAGCCTTCGAAGTAGAACAGCACTGGACGTCCGGCGAAGGGCCACGTCCACGGCGAGGATTGCCAGCCATGCTCGGAGTCGAGCCCGGTATGGAATTCGTAGCCAGCCTGGTGATAGTGCCACAAGGAACGCAACGGCGAGGGCAGCCAGCTAATGCCTTCGCCGGGATTCTCCTCGGCCCAATGGCGGTATCGGCCGCCCTGGGTGATCAGCCATCCGGTCCACGTGGATAAATAGGTCAGCAGCACCAGCGGCAGCATGGTGAAGAAGGAATAGATTCCGTCGCGGATGAATGCCGCCGACTGCCACTTGTGAACTCCTGCGGTGCGCCGCGCACCAAAGTCCCAAAGCACCGCCATGAGGCAGAATACAGCTACGAAGGACAGCGCCGACCATTTAATGCCAACTGCGCCACCGAGCATGATCGCTGCGATCAGCCGCCATGGGCGCCACCAGAGCATGGGGCCATGAACGAGCAGGAAGTCATCTGGCCGGTTCCCCTCGGGCACTGAAAGCTTCCGGGCAAGCACGGTTCTGCCATGTATCCGGTCTTTGAGCAGGGCATAAAATGCGGCAAGCACAAAGAACATCAAGAAGATGTCCAGCAACGCGGTGCGCGACATGACTATGGAATGGCCGTCGATGGCCATAAGCAAACCGGCGATGCCGGCAAGGACGTGGGAACCGAAGAGCAAGCGGGCGCACAGGGTGACTAGCAGGACCGAGAGGGTGCCGACCAACGCTGTGGAAAAACGCCAGCCGAAGCCATTGAAATCACCGAAGAGGAGCATGCCCACGCCGATCATCCACTTGCCCAGCGGCGGATGGACGACAAAGGAAGATTCAGCTTCCAGCTGCGGGTCGCCCGCGATGAACTTCCCATCGCTGTCGTCAGCCCATTCGCGCTCGTATCCGCTTTGCAGCATCGCGAAAGCGTCCTTGACGTAATAGGTTTCATCAAAGATCAGCAGGTGCGGGTGCGCCAGATTGACGAAGCGCAAAAGGCCGGCAATGAGTGTCACGACCAGCGGAATGATCCACATCAGCGGGCCGCTGGGAGCCACCACAGGCAGGAGCCGCTGTTTCAGGCTCTCGAAAGTGAAGGCCTGTCGCGCCGAGCGTACGTGGCCGGAGTCCGGAGTGTCTAAAACCGAGGTGCCCATCACCAATTCATGCTACCGGTGGAAAGTCCAGAAAGTGGGCTTTTCCTGCGTCGCGTAGGCTTAAGAATGTGCAGAACTCAGATAATGAGGGCGTAATCGTCCTGGGAGCCACCCCGATTGGCAATTTGTCCGACGCCTCCCCGCGTCTGCGGGAGATTATGGCCAGTGCCGATATCATCGCCGCGGAGGACACCAGAAACTTCCACCACCTGGCCCATGCCCTGGGCATTAAAATCACTGCGAGGGTGATGAGCCTGCATGAGCACAACGAGGCTCACAAGCTCTCCGAGGTGATTGACCTGGCCGCCGAGGGCGCGACTGTGCTGGTGGTTTCCGATGCAGGAATGCCAGCGGTATCGGACCCCGGCTACCCATTGGTGGCCGCTGCCTTGAGTGCAGGCATCCGTGTCACCGCGGTACCGGGCCCTTCTGCGGTGCTCACCGCGCTGGCCCTGTCCGGATTGCCAACTGGCCGTTTCACCTTTGAAGGCTTCCTGCCGCGCAAGGCGGGGGAACGCCGCAAGCGCCTGGATTCCGTGCTCGCCGAAGATCGCACCATGGTGTTCTTCGAGGCCCCTCACCGGCTGAGCGACTTCCTGGATGCCGCTATCGAAGCATTTGGCCAAGACCGCCAGGCCGCCGTAGCCCGCGAGCTGACCAAGAAGTTTGAAGAGGTCCGTCGAGATTCACTGGCAAATCTGCGCGCATGGGCAGAAGATGGCGTACGCGGAGAAATTGTTGTGGTGGTCCACGGAGCCCCGGAAGCCGAGGCCGCATCCATCGAGGATTTGCTTCCCAAGGTTGCAGCCCTCGTGGAGGAAGGCATGCGCATGAAGCAGGCCGTGGCCGAAGTGGCCGAAAAATTCGGCGTGAAGAAACGCGAGCTTTATGAAGCTGTTCTGGCAGCACGTCACGAAGCGGGAAAATAGCCGAAGTCGCATAGGCTAAATGCACAATGAATGCTCGCGTTTATCGTGCAGACGGCAATTTACAGCCACCACCTGCCAGGAATAGCGTAGACATCAAAGACGATTAGTTTTCATTATTTTCTATCAGGAGATGCTCGTATGTCGATTACTGCCCAGCGCGAAGCGGAACTGCTTGCCAAGGTGCCAACCGGCCTATTGATTAATGGCGAATGGAGGGATGCCTCCGACGGTGGCACCTTCGACGTGCTCGACCCGGCTACCGGCGAGAAGCTGCTGACACTGGCCAGTGCTACGAGCGAAGACGCGATGGCTGCACTGGATGCAGCTGACGCAGTCCAGGCTGAATGGGCACTGACCGCACCACGCGAACGCGCGGAGATCCTGCGCCGTGCTTTCGACCTTGTCACCGAGCGCAAGGATGACTTTGCGCTGCTGATGAGCCTGGAAATGGGCAAACCACTGGCTGAGGCCTATGGCGAAGTAACCTATGGCGCCGAATTCCTGCGCTGGTTCTCCGAGGAAGCCGTACGCCACTACGGCCGCTACCTCACCACCCCCGAGGGCAAGAACAAGGTCCTGGTCCAGCACAAGCCGGTTGGCCCATGCCTGCTGATCACCCCGTGGAACTTCCCGCTGGCCATGGCTACCCGCAAGGTCGGCCCGGCAGTAGCGGCAGGCTGCACCATGGTGCTCAAGCCAGCCAAGCTGACCCCGCTGACTTCCCAGCTTTTCGCAGCCACGATGATGGAAGCAGGCCTTCCAACTGGCGTGCTGAACGTGGTCTCCGGCGCTTCGGCCTCGAAGATCTCCGGCCCGCTGATGCAAGATGACCGTCTGCGCAAGGTTTCCTTCACCGGCTCGACCCCGGTGGGCAAGCAGCTGATGAAGGACGCCGCAGACAAGGTCCTGCGCACCTCGATGGAGTTGGGTGGCAACGCACCATTCATCGTCTTCGAAGATGCCGATCTGGATGCCGCTGTCGAGGGCGCCATGGCAGCCAAGATGCGCAACATGGGCGAAGCCTGCACCGCTGCTAACCGTTTCCTGGTCCATGAGGACGTTGCCGAGGAATTCACCGCCAAGTTCGCTGCAGCGATGAAGGCCCTGAAGCCAGGGCGCGGCACCGAAGCCGACACCACGGTAGGCCCGCTGGTCGAGGAAAAGGCCCGCGACGAAGTCCACTCGCTGGTTGAAGCCGCCGTCGCCGCCGGCGCGACTGCCATCACCGGCGGTGCGCCAGTTGACGGCCCGGGCTACTTCTACCAGCCAACCGTGCTGGCCAATGTCGCCAACGACGCCAAGATCCTGAGCCAGGAAATCTTCGGCCCAGTGGCACCAGTGACCACCTTCAAGGATGAGGCCCAGGCTATCAAGCTGGCCAACTCCACCGAATACGGTTTGGCTTCCTACATCTACTCGCAGGACTTCAACCGCATGTTCCGTGTTTCGGAGCAGATCGAATTCGGCCTGGTTGGATTCAACGCTGGCGTGATCTCCAACGCCGCGGCACCATTCGGTGGCGTGAAGCAGTCGGGCCTGGGCCGCGAAGGCGGCGCCGAAGGCCTGGAGGAATACACCACCGTGCAGTACATCGGCATTGCCGATCCCTACGCAGCCAAGAAGTAGTTTCTCCAGCTCGCGCCAAGGCCCGACCGGATTCTTCCGGTCGGGCCTTGGCCGGTTAAACCGATGGCTACCTGTCGATTCGCGTGGATTCTTCCGAGCGCGAATGACGCGGGTGCACCGAAGCAGGGAACAAGAATGCCCTGATTCGTTGGATAAAGGACAGCTCGCCGCGCAAATTGCCCTGGATCGCGTGCAAGGCGTCAAGCAGCGGAGCGGCATCATCAGCGCTGGGATGCCTGTTGGCGTAGAAGCTCTCTTGGATGACAGTTTTCAGGGACTGCAAATCCTTGGCGACTTGAGGATGGTCTTCGCCCAGCCGGGTAGTGTAGTCACCGGCCGACTCGTGGCGGCCGGCCGGTTCCCGGTAATCGGCCCCAATAGCCTGCAGCTCGGCCAGCAGAGCTGGAGCGGCATCAGCGCCGCCACGGCGCACGCGTCCTAGCCGCTCCTCACGCAGGCGATGGCGCCGCCATGGGGCAACACCCAGTGCGAGGAAGGCCAGCAACAGGACCGCTGGCAACAGCCACACTGCCTTTGCGCCCTGCGTCCCAGAATCTGCGGACGGTGCCGGCGCAGAAGGCGCGGCGCTGGCCGGTAGGCTCGGGTTGCCGCGCTCGGTGGGCACTTGGGGTGCAGTGCTTTCTTGCGGGTTCGACGTAGGAGTTGGTTCCGGCGCGTAACTTGGCGAGTAGCCCCGACCCGGGGTGGGCTCAAACGGAATCCAACCCAGCCCGTTCAAATACAATTCTGGCCACGCGTGGGACTGTTTCCCGCTGACGGTATATCCGGTGAGCTCGGTACCTTCTTCCAGGCGCCGTTCCAGCATGCTCTGGGCGGTGTCCCCGGTGATTTCGAGTGTGTCTCCGCTGGCTTCACCGGGTGCATACCCCACGGCAATGCGCGAAGGGATTCCGGCTTCACGAGCCAGCAGGGCCATCGCCGAGGCGAAGTGCACGCAATACCCCTGGCGCCGGGCCAGGAATGCTTCAACAACTCGACGATTGGCCCCGTCGTAGCCTTCGCGCAGCGGGGTGCGTTCGGAGTACACGAAATTCCCGGAACGGAAGAAATGCTGCAAAGCCACGGCGGTATCAATGTCGTTGGCAGGCTTCCCCTTCTTGCCGAAAACCTCATCGAGGGTTTGCTGCAGCAACGGTTCCAATCCGTTGTCAGGATCCTGCGGAAGACGCAGGTATTCCTCGGGCAGCTGGTCGCTGGCGTCGACTCCCATGTGCCCGACGTTGCGGACCATTTGCGTGCTGATGGCCAAATCCGCGTAGGCCACTGAAATGTCGTTGGTCGATGCCATGGCGTCGCCAGTGAGCCTAGCCACCGAGGTCTCGTAGGTCCAGTTCCAATCCCCGACGATGCCCTGCACGAAATAGGATTGGTTGGGCAAAGGGAGGACCGGACTGCTGATGCCATCAGGCCAAGTCATTCGCAAGACTTCGTCGGTGCTGTTGAACGTGCTGAAATTCGTTGACACCGCGGAGGTGCCATCAAGCGTGTGCTGCATGGAGCTTTCGCTTGGTTCCCAGCGGTCTGCGGACAGATCCTTGATCACCTGAGTGCGCAGGTAAGGCGCTTCTTCAGCAGTTGTGTAGTAGTCCAGGATGGGAACACCGCTGTTCGAGCGGAGGTCTCTTCCGAGGTTGATCAGCGGATCGACATTGCTGGCCAGCAGATCACCCGAAGGGCGTTGCCCTTCGGAGAACATGCCGCTGCGGAAACCAGGCATCCAGATGCTGGCCGCCAAGAGGGCACCGACACAGGCCATCACGCTGACACCCAGAATTCCCAGCGTCCTGGGCGCGGGAAGCATCACTTGGGAATGCTTGGAAGATGCAGGGGCAAAGAGATACGGAATCAGCGCAATATAGCCGAGCACTGCCGACAACAGCAGCGCGAGATAGCCAATTCCGGCGCCTTCCTGCTTGAACAGCGACGCGATGATCGGCGCCAGGGACAAGGGAATGATGATCAGCATGGCCATGCGCCGCGAGCTGGCCAGCAATTCCACGATCAGGCTGATTGCCAAAGTGAAGCACAATACGCTGAAAGCCACAGAGCGGGAATTGGCTACCGGCGGCACCTGGGTAGCTAGCTGGATTCCCGCTTCACCAAGCACATTCCACACCCATTGGGCGAGAGGCAAACCGTAGATGTTGCTTTCCCGGGCATCGCTGAGCGCAATGGATGCCACGGCGACGATTGCAGCAGCAGGAACAGCGCTCCAGCGCAAGCGGCGGACTGCGCGCAGCAGACCGGCGCACAGGTGCACGGCGAAGACCGGGAGGACCAAGGCCGGGAACCAGCTGGAGCCTTCAATGACCCCGGACAGCGAGGCGGCACCCGCTAATACAGCGACGGCAAGGCAGCAGGCAGCAGCAACCCGCACGAGCAGAAGCCGCATCGCGGGAGCCGAGCCAACGCTCGGTGCCGGATTTTCAGGAGTCGGGGCAAGAGTGCTTGCCCCAGCACGGCCAGCGCTCATCATCCCCACATCTCGTCTATCGCCATATCGCCGGGAAGAATATGCACTTTCCAGCTGGTGCGAGCCAATTCAAGTTGTATCTGCCCATAGCGTTCAGGGTGGCTGACCAGCAGGAAAACCTCGACATTGCGCACGATGCGCGAGAGCGTAGCCAGCCAAGCTGCCTGCGGCGCAGTGAGCTCTCCGAGGATCATGATGACCGGTTCTTCGCGGAACACCAAGAGCTCCTTGCGCAGGGTATTGCCCAGAATCTCGGAACCGTTGGCTTCAACTGTTCCGTTGGCCAAGGCCAGGTCCGAAGTCGCGGCATGGAAGTCTTCAAAGCTGTTCAGCGCGCCGAGCTCGGAGACGCTTTGCGGGTCCCGTTGCGCCAACGAGGCCCCGGTGAGGTCCCGGAAGGCGAGCTGGTAGCCGCTAGTGGCATATCTCAGGCCGATGCTGCTGGCCAACGACAACGCATTTTCAAAGCGGCGGCTGCTGGTGAGTGCTTCGGCGTGAGCCTGCGGCAACGAGATCCTCAGATCCGATCCGCTGTGATTCCAATGCTCGAAGGAAGTGTCCAGGACCAGGAGCGCTTGCGCGGTTGCCACGTGGTTTTCCTGGCGGACCATGAGCTTTCCGTGCCGGGCGCTGGCTTTCCAGTGCACCTGGCGGACGGAGTCGCCTTGCTGGTAGTCGCGCGTCGCGACATCGTAGTAGTCGGTGGTGGTGCTCCTGGAGAATTTCGCATCGCCAGTGAGCGTTCGTTCGCCGAGCGGGGCGAAACGATCCAACCGGTGCAATTGGGAACGCACGGGAATCTGCAGGCTCGCTCCGGTGCGCACCATTCCCTGTATCAGCCCCAGAGGGTCCACGACTATTTGCTGGGCTGGTCCCACAAGGTGGATCCCGCGTGTGCGGAACACCAATTCGTATTCGATTGAACCCGGGGCCTGGAATCGTGGGCCGGGCCCGAAATCCTCCGGCAATTGTTCCTGGATGATGGAACGCTCAGCACACGACAAGCGGAACTTGCTGACCTCGCCAACGCTGGGAACCGCAGAGAGCAGCTCCCGGTGGATAATCGTGCGTCCGCGCAGGCGCAAGGCCAAACCCCAGTTCGCCAATGCCAACGCCACCAGGGCCAGGCCCAAAGCCATCATTTCGTGCCGGCCCAGGAGATATGCCACGAATACCAGCAGGCCGCCAGCTCCGGCAGTGCACCAGCCGCGCACGGTGAACAGGTCAAGGTGCCAACGCCGCAGGGCTGTCGCCGAATTTTCGGTGCGCGTCCAGGACAGGGCATCGCGCGAATCGTAGCGGGGAATCTTCTCCATGGCTGCCCGTTAGCTCACGGGGGTGCTGGCAACAAGCTCTTGGATCACGGCGCTGGCATCCAAGCCGTCCGCAACCGCTCGCCGGGTCAGGATCAACCGGTGGTTCAGCACCATCTGGGCCACGCTGCGAACGTCTTCTGGCAAGACGTGGTCGCGTCCATGAATCGCGGCATGGGCTTTGGCCGCGCGAACCCACTGAATCAGTGCGCGAGGCGAGGCCCCCAGCGCCACCTGCGGGTGCTCGCGTGTGGCTCGGCCCAGATCCACTACGTAGGCGCCTAGCCGTTCGGTGACCGTCACCGCTTTAACCTGCTCAATCATGTATCCCAGATCAGCCAGCTGCACCACGGCTTGCAGTGCCTCCAATGGGTCGTACTGGTGCCGGCCGGTGAGCATGGTGATTTCGGCATCGCGTTGTGGGTAACCCAGCGAAAGCCGTGCCATGAATCGGTCACGCTGCGCCTCGGGCAGGGCGAATGTGCCCTCGGATTCCACCGGGTTCTGCGTGGCCACAACCATGAAAGGCTGCTCCAGCCGATGGGTGATCGAATCGACGGTGACTTGCTTTTCTTCCATGCATTCCAGCAATGCCGACTGGGTCTTGGCATTCGCGCGATTGATTTCATCGGCGATGACGATATTGGCGAAGACCGGTCCGGGGTGGAAAGTGAATTCGTGAGTCTGCGGGGAGTAAACCGAGACACCGGTGACGTCACTGGGCAAAAGGTCCGGGGTGAACTGGATGCGGTGCACCGAACCATTGACGCTGCGCGCCAATGACTTGGCCAGCATGGTTTTACCGACCCCGGGAACGTCTTCCACCAGCAGGTGGCCCTGTGCCAGCAGGACCGTCAATGCGCTAGTCACCGCCTCCGGCTTGCCGGTGATGACGCTCTGGACAGCATCGAAAATGCGCTGGCAATTGGACTGGAATGCCGAATCTAGCGACGGCACTGTTCGGTTTGCACTCATGCGCGGTTCCTCCTGAAGAACGAATCGTTGGCAAGATCAATCGCCGCAGCATTCATTCAATTGGGTCTTGCATCACATCATATGGGGATCTTTTGTCCAGCAACAGAGCCTAACTACCGGGAGCTGAGCACCTGATTGTCGTTGCTACCCCTAGTGGTGCCACAATTAACCACAGATTCGATCCCAGTATTCACGCGCAAAGGATAACCGTGTCCAAGAAGAAGCACACTGATCCCACCCTGGTTCCCGAGGCATACCGCCCGACGGAGCAAGCCGCTGCAGCAGAGCAGGGGGAGCGGTCGCGTGCTTCGGGCAATGGAAAAGGCGGAAGCCAGCGCAATTTGCAGTACCCGGAAGCGCCAGAAGCGCTTCCAGTGCCAGTGGTCGATAACCATACGCATCTGGATTTCCTTGACGGAACTGTGAAGGTCACGGCTGCCGATGCCCTGGCGGCGGCAGCGGCTGTTGGCGTGAAAGGGCTGATCCAGGTCGGCTGCGACGTGGAGTCATCGGAATACGCGGTCCAGGTAGCTAACGAGTACTCGAATATACTGGCCGCGGTAGCCATTCACCCCAACGATGCCGCGCGTCTGGCTGAACGCGGGGAGCTGGAGGGAGCGATCGCGCGGATCGAAGAACTTGCCGCGGATCCGCGGGTGCGTGCAATTGGCGAAACCGGGTTGGACTACTTCCGCACCGGTGAAGACGGACGGGGTGCCCAGGAGCATTCCTTCCGGGAGCATCTGCGCATTGCGGTGGAGCAGGGCAAGGCCCTGCAGATCCATGACCGGGATGCCCATGAGGACGTGGTTCGCGTGCTCAAGGACGCGCCATTGCCGGGGAAGGTGGTCTTCCACTGCTTCTCGGGGGACGCGGCATTAGCCCGGATCTGCAACGACAACGGCTGGTACATGTCCTTCTCCGGAACTGTGACATTCAAGAATTCGCATGATCTTCGCGAGGCCTTGGCGCTGGCGGATCCAGAACTGCTTCTGGTGGAAACCGACGCACCGTTCTTGACGCCGCACCCCTTCCGGGGCCGCCCGAACGCCAGCTACATGATTCCGTACACGACTAGGTTCTTGGCGGAAACCAAGGGGATCGATCTGGCCGAATTCTGCACCCGGATCGATGCGAATACGCGAGAAGTGTACGGAGAATTCTAGACCCGGAGGTTGTGTGTCTCGTTACAGGACACTTGCCACAAATATAACAATTCGGTTACGGTGGATGAGATGTCCGGTACCGCCCCCGCCTATTTTCGGCACGGTGTGTTCAGGACAGCCTGATCCTCACGCCTTGCTGCAAGTGGAAACACGGCGCAACTTTGACCGAAGGACAGGCAGCGAACACTGCCGGGCCCAACCGAAGATCCTGACAGGATTTCCGCAGTTGGGTCTACAAACGATGGGGATCTCATTACCGTGACTCACTTGCTCAAGAAGACCTGGGTGAAATACCTGGCTCAGGCGCTCGCCGTAGCCGTGGTTATTGCCGGTGCTGTTTTCTATATTTCTGGCCAGAAATCGGTCGTCATGTCGGTTGACGGCCAGCGCCAGGAAATCACCACCCGTGCTGCCACCGTTGGCGCACTGCTGGAACAGCAGGACGTTGCCTTGGCTGAGCGCGACGAGATCTCCGCAGCACTGGATTCCGAGCTTGCCGACCAGCAGCTTGTTGATATCAAGCGCAACAAGTCGATCGAAGTAACTGTCGATGGCACCGAGCGCGTTGTGCACACTACCGGCATGACCGTCGCCGACGTGGTCGAACAGCTCGACCTGGACAAGGGTTCCGAGGTTTCCCTCGATGAGGACATGCAGCTTGCAGCCTTGAGCGATGAATTGGAAGTCATCACGCCCAAGGAAATGACCCTGGTCGTCAAGGACAAGAAGAAGAAAATCGCTACGACTGCTTTGACCGTCAAGCAATTGCTTGCCGACGAGAAGATCAAGGTCGACGGCAACGACGAAGTCAACGTCAAGATCAAGGACGAAACCGACAAGGACGTCAAGGACAGCGTCAAGCTGGCCGCGGGCATCACTGTCGAGGTGATCGACGTAACGGTCAAGACCTGGGACGAAACGCGCGACATCGACTTCGAGACCAAGAAGGTCAAGGACAGCTCGCTGGATAAGGGCGACACCGAGGTCAAGACCGAAGGCAAGAAGGGCGAGCGTGAGCTGACCCTGCGCCAGGAAACCCGCAACGGCAAGAAGGGCGAGGAAGAAGTCCTCAAGTCCAAGGTCACCAAGAAGCCGGTTGCCGAGGAAATCCGTGTCGGCACCAAGGAAGAGAAGAAGGAAACTTCAACTTCCAAGAACACTCCAACCCCGAGCAGCATCTCCTCGACCTGGGCTGCACTGGCCAAGTGCGAATCCGGCGGCAACTGGTCGATCAACACCGGCAACGGCTACTACGGCGGACTGCAGTTCTCGGCATCGTCGTGGCGCAATGTGGGTGGCACCCGGTACGCACCGCTGCCGCACCAGGCAACTCCGCAGGAGCAGATCGCTGCAGCTGAAGTGCTGCGTCGATCAGGCGGCTGGGGCCACTGGCCATCGTGCTCGTCCAAGCTGGGCCTGCGCTAAAAGCAAAAGCCGAATAACAACGCGACGCGTCCACCATCACGGTGGATGCGTCGCGTTGTTATGTTTGGATCAATCTAGCTGAACTAGAATTGGATTTGTGATGTCTAAGGAATCTTTGCCGCTGCTTGGGGCCACCGAAATCCGTCGTCTGGCCGAAGAGCTGGGAATCCGCCCTACCAAGACGCTGGGGCAGAACTTTGTGATCGATGGGAACACCATCCGCCGCATTGTCGCCGCCGCCAAAGTCGACCCATCCGAAACAGTGCTGGAAGTAGGCCCGGGCCTAGGTTCCCTGACCCTGGGCATCATGGATGCCGCCGCCAAAGTCGTGGCCGTGGAGATCGATCCACCCCTGGCAAAGCGGCTGCCGCAGACCATGGCCGAGTTCCGCCCTGGCCGGGAAGACGATCTGACCGTAATCCTTTCCGACGCCATGAAGGTCACCGAACTTCCCGGCGAGCCAACCTCGCTGGTCGCCAATCTTCCCTATAACGTTGCCGTCCCGGTAGTGCTGCACCTGCTGGAGCACTTCCCGTCCATCCGCAATGGCTTGGTCATGGTGCAGGATGAAGTTGCCGACCGGATGGCCGCGACCCCGGGCAATAAGATCTATGGCGTCCCATCGGTGAAGGGCGCCTGGTACGGAACCATGCGCAAGGCTGGCGTGATCGGCATGAACGTCTTCTGGCCAGCTCCGAAGATCCACTCCGGCCTGGTGGGGTTCACCCGCGACAAGGACCGCAGCGAAGCCCCGGATCGCAAGGAAGTCTTCGCCATCATCGATGCAGCCTTCGCCCAGCGCCGCAAGACGCTGCGTGCTGCCCTCTCCGGCTGGGCAGGCTCCGGTGCTCGTGCCGAACAGATCCTGGTAGCAGCGGGCATTGATCCGAAGGAACGCGGCGAGAAGCTGGATATTGACCAGTACATCGACATTGCCCGTGCCGCACAGGATTTTCCCGCTGAAGCTCCAGCTAGCGAGGCATAAGCATGTCTAAGCAGCGTGTCATCGCGACCGCACCGGGCAAAATCAACTGCTACTTCAAGGTCGGTCCTCCTCGCGAAGACGGATACCATGAAGTGGCGAGCCTCTACGTCGCGGTCTCCCTGGCCGAGCAGATTGAAGCGACGCTGCGCACCGACGGGGAATTGCAGCTGAGCCTGGAACCGAATTCCCCTGTGGTCTCCGAACCGGAAAGCTTTCCGCTGGGCGCAGGCAATCTGGTGCACCAGGCAGCCCAGCTGCTTCGAGAGCACACAGGCTGCAGCCTCGGAGCGAATCTGCACATCACCAAGCGCGTCCCGATCGCCGGCGGAATGGGTGGAGGCTCTGCAGACGCGGCGGCCACCCTGGTAGCCTGCAACGAATTGTGGGGAACCGGGCTGGACCGGGAAGAACTCGGCCGCTTGGGCGCACGCCTCGGTGCTGACGTGCCTTTCGCCTTGATGGGCGGGGCCGCCATCGGCCTGGGCATCGGCGACAAGCTTGCCCCGTTGCTGACTCGTGCCAAGACCCATTGGGTGCTGATCCCGGCCAGCTTTGGCCTATCGACCCCGCGAGTCTATGGCATGCTCGATCGCTTGCGTTCCGGCACGGAGATCGAAGTCCCGCAGGAAATCGATCCAGCGGTCATCGAAGCGCTGATGGCTTCGGACGCGCCAGCCTTGGCCCAGGTACTGGCCAATGACCTGACCCAGGCTTCCTTGGCCCTTGCCCCGGAACTAGGCACCATGCGCGATATGGCAGAAGGCGCCGGTGCCCTGCGAGCCATGGTTTCCGGTTCGGGGCCGACCTTGGCTCTGCTGGTCGAAGATGCCGAGCATGCTGAAGAGGTCATGGCCCAGTTGGGCGATGAGGTGGGCGTCGCTACCATCCCGGTGACCGCTCCAGCGCCCGGAGCGCACATCACCGTTTCCGAATAACTTTTCCGGAAGTCCCTGTCTGGCCTTGAGCCGGGCAGGGATTTCCTGCATCATTTTCCGCCACCCCTCTTGTTGCGCCATGGGCCCGGCCCTAGGCTGAGTCCCAAAGCAATTATTGAGAGCAATTCATTTTGAATCTGGGGCGGAAAACATCATGCTCAATGGACACGTCTCGCACTGGTGGGAAGACATCGGCCTGCCAGAGCCACGCCAGCAATTACGCGGTCAGGGCACCGCAGATGTCGCCATCATCGGTGCCGGGTTCACCGGACTGTGGACCGCCTATTACCTGGCCAAGGCCAACCCGGATCTTCGCATCACGATCCTCGAAGCCCGGCACGTGGGCTACGGCGCATCGGGGCGCAATGGGGGATGGCTGACCAACACCATCACCGCTGGCCGCGAACGCTACCTGAAATCCCATGGCAGGCAAGCAGTCAATGACTTCCAGCTGGCCATGAACCGGACCGTCGCCGAGGTCATCGAGGTGTGCGCTGCCGAGGGGATCGATGCAGATATCCTGCAGGGCGGCGAACTCGAAGTTGCCTACACCCCTGCCCAGGAAAAGCGCTTGCGCGCCGATGCCATGGCCGACGCGCAATGGGAACACACGCACACCGAACTGCTTGAAGCCGAGGCAGCGCAAGGCAAGGTCAACGTCGCCAATGCCCGGGCCGGGCTGTGGCATCCGCACGCGGCCAGAATCCATCCTGCAAAATTGGTACGAGGACTCGCCGAAGCCGTGGAGCGGCTCGGCGTACGGATCTATGAAAACACCCGCGCCACCACACTGCGCGCACGCCGCATCGAATTCGACGGTGGGTCATTGGACGCCGAGTACATCATCCGTGCCACCGAAGGGTTTACTGCCGGGCTAGCAGGACACAAGCGCTTGTGGCTCCCGATGAATTCGTCCTTGATTGCCACCGAACCGCTAGCTCCATCCATCTGGGACGAACTGGCATGGAACAACGGCGAGGTGCTGGGGGACTACGCCCACGTCTACATGTATGCCCAGCGCACCGCGGATAACCGCATTGCCATTGGAGGCCGGGGAGTGCCGTATAAATATGGTTCGCGCACGGATGCCGATGGCCAGACGCCGCAAAGCACCGTGGAGGGACTGCAGGAAATCCTGCACCGCATGTTCCCGCAGACTCGGAATTCGAGAATCGATCATGCCTGGTCCGGGGTACTGGGCGTGCCGCGGGACTGGGCCGCTACCGTCGGGCTGGACCCGGCGGCCGGACTGGGCTGGGCCGGCGGCTATGTCGGCACCGGGGTCGGCGCAGCGAACCTGGCCGGACGAACCTTGCGCGACTTGATCCTCGGGGAAAGCACTGAATTGGCCAATCTGCCGTGGGTCAATCACCAGGTGCGCAAATGGGAGCCGGAACCACTGCGCTGGCTGGCAACCAAGGGGCTCTATGCAGCCTATGGTGCCGCAGATCGAAGCGAACTGAAGGGGCGGGGGAGCTCCTCGCCGCTGGCCGTGCTGGCCGATAGAATCACCGGAAAGCCTTGAGCGCTGGCACACTGGGGAATAGGCTGTGGCCATGGGACTTGATAAACGTGGAATCTATGTGTGCGCATTCGCACTTGTGCTCATTATTTCTGGCGTCTTTATGATCACGCTGATGCAGGCCGGAATTCTTGGCTGGGCACTGCAAGCGGCCGGAATCTTCGTCATGGCCATCTCGGTGGGTGCTGCGCGTACGCCCAGGGCCCGTGCCTGAGGTGCGCGAGGAGCCCATGAGCGCCTGCAGCTTGTCGGCACGCGGCCAGAACTACCTCCTGCGCGAAGCACGGGCTACGGATCTTGAACAGATCATTGCCTTGATGGCAGATGATGAGATCCGTCGTGCAGAGCATGCGGACGCTGGGGACGCCGGGGAACAGTATCTGGAGGCTTTCAACGAGATTCACGCAGACCCAGCGCATACGCTGATCGTGGTGGAGGGCAATGACGGAGCCATTGCCGGCACGATGCAGCTGACCATGTTGCCGGGTCTTGCGCGCAGGGGAGCGAAGCGGATGCAGATCGAGGCAGTGCGCGTGGCCAGCGCATTGCGCGGCGGTGGCCTGGGAACGGAAATGATCCGCTGGGCCATTTCCGAAGCCGAAAGCAAGAGAATTCCGCTGGTCCAGCTGACAAGCGACGCGCAACGCCAGGACGCGCACCGCTTTTACGAGGGGCTAGGATTTACCGCGTCGCATGTGGGCTTCAAAATGCACCTGGCTATAAGCCCTTGATCTTGTAGATTCGTTGCAATCCGGAGGTCGTCTGGCCCCATTCGCTCTTCGCGGCCCGCTGCTGGTGGGCCTCGAAAGCGGCACTGTCTTCGAATTCCTCGTGCACCAGCCAGACCCAGGGATCGCCGGTTTGCGTGACAGAGAAAGAAATGCAGCCGTCTTCCGCCTTGGTGAGGCGTATATGATCCGGCAGCAATTTCTCCACCAATTCAGCCTCAGCCGCGTCCGCGCACAGCAACCGGCCCTCCATGATCACAATTCCCATGTTCGCCAGTCTGCCACGATCTTGAGTGGATTGGGGAAAAATCACAGTAAAGGAGATGGCCCGGAAACCAGTATTTCCGGGAATTCTTTTTGGCCGACTTACGCAGGTGTGATTGTTAGCTTCGTTTGACGGTTAAGTCGTAACTTCGATTGGCGGCTTTCCAGCAACGAGGCGGATATGAACCACTAAAGTTCACCTCCTGGCGGATTGGCTGCGGCATAGCTTACGACGGCTTGAGCTGCGGCCTGGACGGCTGCTCGTGTTTGCCGTTGAGACACCAGCCACATCGCAATCTCGAGCGGGAGGCCAAGTATTGGCCGCCAACGCCAACCAGGCAACTGGCGTTGGGCTGTCATCTGGCTGACCAGCGCCACATCGGCATCTGCAACCTCCGCACTTGTCCTGGCGTGTTCAACGAACTGCGCAAACTGCCACTTTGGCTGCACGCCCGCCTCCAAGGCACTGCCGAGAATCCCCTCCTGTTGCGGCGTCGGCACCTGATCCCGCGAGTGGATAAGCACACGAACGCCGTCCAAGGAGGGCACAGTCAGCTCGGCCTCATGCATGAGCGCCGAACCAGGTCGTATGGCCAGGCCAAAGGCTTCCTGGCGTAGCTTCCACGAGGCGTATTCGTCAGGGGGTTGCTGATGGAGCATCGCCAAGTTTTGCCTGCCCTCACGAAGCATGCGTAATTGAACGGAGCTGTTGGCTTCGATCAAGGTCGGAGTGCAGGCTGGCGCAAGGGACGCACCGCCGAAGACGCAGCACGCCTGGTCGGGTGGAGCCGTGCCACGTTCTACCGTCATCTCGGTGATCCAGGGATAAACACGGGCACAGAGTAACTTTTCAATTCACAAATGCATGCAAGTATTCACATCGACCGAAATTCCAAGTCAGCAAGGTCTCGCAACGGGCTTGTACGCACGACTAGATGTTGCTACTTGAAGCCCATGGTTGCGAGACTTTCGAAGCGTTGAATTTTCAGTGCTTTTGATGCGGGAGCGGTGTTCGAAGAGACGTCTTGCAACCTATTGGTTACAAGACATGTCGCCGAATGTATTTACCTTGTTTGTCTTCTTATTTAGGTAGCCCCCGGGTCTATGAAAAAGCAACCGTTGCATCGAGGGGTTCACTTAGAATCAGCCCATTGCATTCGACGATCGAGTGGCCGATGCAGTCGTCAGCAGTAAGGCGCTTTTAGAGGTGCCGGAAATTAAGAAACCCGCCGGATGCCGGCGAACAGCCTTTGTACGCGTACTTGGCCACGAGGGATTTATTAAATAACTGAGTCAGCAATAACTGTGTCAGCGGAAATGATCGACCTAGCACTCGTGAGTTAGAGATTTAGCGCTCATGGGTTAGAAAGGGTGAATTTTGGGGTGAATTTAACCCGTGAGCCGACGAAAGGTTATTTTCAGTTGGACACTCTTGAAGTACTTGCAGTTCTGTGAAGATGGTAGATAATTCATGAGCTCCAAATTGGGAAGAATCGCATCACTTCTGACGCGTGATTATTTCACCTTCCCTTCGTGCTCCAGTGTCACGAAAAGTGAAATCCTCTGGCGCGAATGACTTCAATTGCTACTCACCGAGAGAGCTGTTCTAAATATAGCCATGTCAAAATCATTTTCCAATGCCAAATTTAGTAAGGTATGAAAATTTTCAAATCGAAACGCGTACTTGGCTCAGCATGAATGTACCTGAGAGAGAATAGCGATCTTCGATCATAAAATCCGTGGTTGCGAGCTTCTGGAAATCTAGCTCGTATGCATAACGCGCAAATTCGCATAGTAATCCTTCCCTGACCTCAGCTATTTCCAACCTGATAGTCCCATTTATCACCTTGCTAGACTCGCGATGTCCACAGTGGGGGAAGTCTGCGTTTAGGGAACCAGACGGGTGTTTACCACCCTGCTAAACAACGGTAATTGGGAATATGAAAATGCGAATAGAGCACGAATCTGGCGTATCAAAACGCTGGAAATCTATGCTTGCCTCGTTCCTTGCGATAACCGTCGGAATTGGAATGGCAGGTGTAGCGCCAGCAGTGGCCGCTCCTTCCTCCGATTCGTCTGTAGCAGATACAGCTGTCGCAAGCGCCGACTCGCAAGAAGGCGGACCGGAAGGTCAAGAAGCAAGTGATTCAAGAGCGGACAAAGAGTCCACAGCAGTCAATAATATTCAGGGCACAATAGCACCGCAAGTTGGTACTCGTGCCGCCGCCGGTGCTGGCATGTTCTTGGAAAAGAATCTGACCAGTAAAGAAGTGATTCGTCCGGGCGATTTCGTCAACTACGAGATCAAGCTGGGCTGCTCCTCAAACACTGAACCGTGTAGCGATGCGTTTCTGATTGATGCCCTTCCTGAACCATTGGTGCTGGAAAGCATTAATTACAACGGGTTCGCGAAGGATATTACCGAAGAACCCTCGGAAGATGGCACTTCGGTAAAGCTGACTTTCAATGAAACCTCTGAGGACCGCCCCGGGAAAATCGGTATCAACGATGGCACCGACTACACGATAACCATCGTGGCAAAGTTCCCCGATAACGCGGACCCAAAATTCAACGGCCAGCAGCTGATTAACGAAGCAGAACTCACTTCTGACCTTGGATCCATCAAGGACCCAGCCGAAGCTGTTGTTCCGAACATTGATCTGGCTCCCAACGCCGAAATTACTAAGCAGTGGTCCGAAGATGTGCTGGAGCAAGGATCTGATAAGAACATCAGCGCGACGCTCGGAGGAATCAAGAACACCTCAAAGGTGGGCGCAACTTCGCTGATCATCGAGGAGCCATCAGGCAATTCCGCTCCATTCGCTTCAGTTGAATTCACCGGATTCGGTGACATTGTCTACCCCGAGGGTGCCGATGAACTCGTCGTTTCCTACTTCGTGGGTGACGCGCCAGAACCTCAGGTTCTAGAAACCGCCAACCCTAACGCACCGCCTGTATTCCCGGAGAGCTTTGATCTAAAAACCATTACCGGGTTTAAATTCGTCTTCACCTCAACGAAATCAACCGACACCGAAGGCGGAATCATCGCCAACGGTACAACTGGATCGATTCCACTGAACACCGTCCTACGCGATGGTGCCGAAGCCGCTGTGGTCGCGAATGAAACCAGCATCATCGCCGTACTCCCTAACGGCGAACAGAATGACCCTTTCACTGCTGAAGATAGCTTCGTGATTGAGTCGGCAAACTACACGGTAGATGCCACGAAGTCCTTCTCCCCGGAGTTGGTCGTTGCTGGTGATGCCGCAGAAATTGGTGAAGGGCGCAATGCTTCTACGGTGAAGCTTGGACTGACCAACACCTCAAATCGAAATCTCACTAATCTAACTTTGAAGGAACCCGCAACGGGTACTTCACCGTTCGGCGAAGGTATTGATTTCGACCAGTTCAACGGCGGCACCTGGCCAGCCGGAGCCACCGCGGGTGTGCTGACGGTTGACGGCATAGAATACCTACTTGAGAACAATGACGGAAAGATCTCCTTGCCTGACAATCTTCCTGCGGGTAGTGACGTCAAGGGCTTTGAAATCTCCTTCGACGGCACTTTCGCCCCTGGATCTGGATACGAGTTCGAATTCGGTGTTCTGGCAACCGCAGTTTCTCCCGACGGCTACAAGAACGTTGTTCTGGGCCAGGGCACTCCCTCTGGAAACCAAGATGTCGTCGAAGACGAAGCCGATGCGACCTTGCTGGTCCAGGAGCCAAAATTCGCGTTGATCGGTGGCAAGGGATTTACCCCTCACCGCATCGAAGGTATACCGGGCGACAAGACTACCGTTTGGCTAAACACCAAGGTTGATCTGAACAACACCAACATGGACGTCCGCGAGATCGTGCAGACCGACGACTTCTCATCAATGGTCCCCGCACTCAAGGCCAACAGCATCTCGGTGCCGGCTACCCAGGGGGCCACTAAGGTCGTTGTAAAATATAAGGATGCCAGCGGTGATTGGCATGACTTGGTCATCTCCGAAGACGGCAAGGCAATCGAAAACACCATCTTGCCCGAAGGTGCTACCGGAGTTCAGATTACCTACACTCGCGATTCAGGCTCGTTCCCGCACGACAAGGATGTGCAGGCATTAGTCAACTTCGAGGTCATTACGGAGCTATCCGATGAGTTGAAGACCGACAACGTCTTGGGTGTCAACAACGGTGACGATACCGAAGGGTCAGTCTGGGTCGACAAGAAGATTCAGCTGCAAAGTTCGAAGTCTTGGGACCCGAGCGTCATCGTTCAGAAACCTGTTTCCGAGGCGCCGACGAACAAGAACCCAACGAGCGCCTTGAGCCTATGGGCGAAGAACACTTCAACCTATGGTGTCGACAAGCTGTCGATCGTTGATTCGAAAGACGGCGAGGTTAATCCTTTTGACTACGTTGACATTACAGGTATCAGTGTGCGACTGTCTGACGAAGCACTCCAGGATCTAGCCCACCTGACTTTGAAGACCGCTGCTGGGGACCTGAACTTCACCGGTGCGGACGCTCTGACCCCAACGCTTTCGGACGGACGCAGCTGGGAAGAAGTCACAGCATTTGAATTCAGCCTCGCGAAGGACGGCGAAAAGCTGGTTCCACGCGACGCCGAGTTCTGGGTCTCTGTTGGCACCAAGCTGCGCGATGACCTTCGTGGCTCGGATCCGGCACAACCCATCGACGCAGCATTGGCCGAGCTTGACCGTATTGACGGCAAGCGCGGCTACGTTCTGCCTAACACGGCTGTAGCGACCGTTCAGCGCGGTGACGAATCGGCTGTCAAAGAACCACAGGCACCGCTGGAGATCATCACCGAAAACTCGGTGGATCTCAATGCAACTTTGACCAAGACGTTCAACCCCGAAGGCCCGATCGACTTCTTTACCAGCAACGGTAACCCCGCACCGGTAAACGTCACCTTGAACGTTAATAGCGGAACCCACAAGGCCGACTATGTTCAGATTGTGGATCAGGATCCAACATTCTGGAACACCTTCGACTTCGCCGGGTGGGATCCTGTCCCAAACAGCCGTGTCTACGATGTCACCATCGAGTACTTCACCGGTGCGGAGTATGTGTCGAAGGATGGAACGCTGGTCGCTGAAGGCGGCGACTGGACTACTACTGCGCCTGCTAATGATCAGGTTCAAGGCGTTCGAGTCACTGCTGAAGGTCGGAACTTTGAAGAACTTGTCAGCAATGACACGACCATCAAGTTCAATGTTCTGCCGCGGTACACCCTGCGCAGTGGTGAACTGATTGCACTCGAAGACGGTCAGAGTAATCCTGGCGAAACCCAGGCACTGGCAACCGAGAACACTGCTTCGGCAGAGGTCTCCCGTCTGGGCAAGGATCGTGACACCGACGACGCAACCGACGATCTGGTATTCAACCCGGGAAAGACCCATTCCGAGGTTTCTAAGACTTCGGATGCTCGCAACGGTCAGATCGCGCCGGGCCGTGAGTTGAACTACACGTTCACGGCCACCAACAACGGTACCGACGCGATCTTGAATCCTGTCATTACCGATATATTGCCAAGCGATGCTCAGGGTCCGAAGCTGATTCTTGATCCTGAATGGCAGTCGCTGACTACGTATTCTTTTGACAAGAAGTTCAACCAAGCGCCGGAAGGCAGCGCGGTTGATACCTCGAAGGTTGTTGCGGTTGAAGAAGGCAACTCTCTGAAGTTCAGCTTCCCCGAGGGAACCAAACTGTACCCGGGCGAATCGATCACCGTGAAGCTCCCAACCACGGTGCGTGGAGGGCTGAACGCGAAAGAAAAACTGGAGAACAAGGTCACCTTCAGCGGTGACAACTCCGAAGAGAGCAGCGATGACAATCTCGTTTCGATCATCGAAGGCCAAGCCTACTCATCACGTAAGCTCGTTCGCGAGGTTCTGACAGGTGGACAGACCGAGAAGACCGGCGTGTACAACGTCAACTCTAAGGTTGAAAACGCTGACACCTGCTACGAATTTGAAGGCGGATTCTATCGTTACCCATGCATCGTGGAGACCAAACCGGGCGGTATTGCCGAGTGGAACCTCAGCGTCACCAACACCGGTAACGTCAACGCGCAGCACATGGAAATTCTGGATATCTTCCCCTACATCGGTGACACCGGTGTAACGGGTTCCCAAGCCAGCACCCCGCGTGGTTCCCAGTGGATTCCAACCCTCTTGGACATCAAGCTGCCAGAAGTGCCTGCAGGAACCGACATGGTGCTCTCTTACCTGACCGGCGACCCTGCGCTGTGCAAGCCAACCGGCGCAAATATGCAGGATCCATGGGCTGGTTGCGACGGAAACTGGACCACCGAGCGTCCCGCTAATCCGAAGGAAATCAAGGGCATCAAACTTGTCCTGGATTCGTCCGAAGGGTTTGCGCCAGGCGAGAGAGTATCGCTGACCTTCACCACCGTTTCGGAAACTGAAATGCCCGAGGGCGCTTCGGACTTCGCGCCGGCGTGGAACTCCTTTGGTTACGCAGCCCAGGCTCAGGTAAATGGCCAAACCGATTACCGCAGCCAGGAGCCAATCAAGACTGGTATCACCTTCAAGCCTGAGGAGAAGGAGAAGGTCTCGGTCGGTGACTACGTCTGGATCGATGAAAATCGTGATGGTCTGCAGGATGAGGATGAGAAGGGCATCAAGGATGTCGTTCTGACCCTCGCCGGGCCGGATGGCAAGGAAGTTACCGATGTCTTCGGTAACCCAGTGCTGCCGACCATGACCGATGAGAACGGCCTTTACATCTTCGAGAACCTACCAGTCCTCGAAGACGGACAGTCCTACAAGGTGAGCATCGATCGCGAAGCGTCGAAGGAACCGTTGGCTCCTTACATTCCGACCATCGAGACAGATGATAGCCGTGAGAATGACTCCTCGACGTGGGAAGCAACCTCTACCGGTCTGACCGAAGACGGCCAGCATGATCCAACTTTGGACTTCGGATTTGTTACCCCGAAGGTCTCCGTTGGCGACTATGTCTGGATCGATGAAAACCGTGACGGAATCCAGGATGAAGATGAGAAGGGCATCAAGGATGTCGTTCTGAAACTCGCTGGACCTGACGGTGAACCAGTAGTTGATATCAACGGCAACCCCGTTGAAGCAACTATCACCGATGAGAATGGATTCTATGAATTCAAGGACCTGCCGGTACTCGAAGATGGACAGTCCTACAAGGTGACTATCGATCGGGAAGCTTCTAAGGAACCGTTGGCTCCTTACATTCCGACCATCGAGACTGACGACAGTCGTGAGAATGATTCGTCGACATGGGAAGCCATTTCACAGGGGCTGACTGAAGACGGGCAGCACGATCCAACCTTGGACTTCGGATTTGTTACCCCGAAGGTTTCCGTTGGTGACTATGTCTGGATCGATGAAAACCGTGACGGAATCCAGGATGAAGATGAGAAGGGCATCAAGGATGTCGTTCTGACCATCACCGGGCCGGATGGCAAGCCAGTAGTGGATGTCAACGGGAAGCCTGTTGGGCCAACCACCACCGACGAAAACGGCTACTACGTCTTTGACAACCTGCCGGTTCTCGAAGATGGACAGTCCTACACGGTGAGCATCGATCGTGAAGCGTCGAAGGAACCTTTGGCTCCTTACATTCCGACCATCGAGACTGACGACAGTCGTGAGAATGATTCGTCGACTTGGGAAGCCATTTCGGAGGGTTTGACTGAAAATGACGATCATGATCCAACGTTGGACTTCGGTTTCGTCACGATTCCGAAGGTTTCCGTTGGTGACTATGTCTGGATCGATGAAAACCGTGACGGAATCCAAGATGAGGATGAGAAGGGCATCAAGGATGTCGTTCTGAAGCTTGTTGGACCAGATGGTGAGCCAGTAGTGGATGTCAACGGTAACCCTGTTGAACCGACTACTACCGATGAGAATGGTTTCTACGAGTTCAAGGATCTTCCTGTACTTGAAGAGGGGCAGTCCTACAAGGTGATCATTGATCAGGACGCGTCGAAGGAACCATTGGCTCCTTACGTGCCAACCAAGGAAAACGGCGCCGATCGAGATAAAGATTCCTCGACTTGGGAAGCTGAGTCGGGTGACCTGACTGAAGACGGTCAGCGTGATCCAACCCTGGACTTCGGGTTCATTGCTCCGAAGGTCTCCGTTGGTGACTACGTCTGGGTCGATGAAAACCGTGACGGAATCCAAGATGAGGATGAGAAGGGCATCAAGGATGTCGTTCTGAAGCTTGTTGGACCAGATGGTGAGCCAGTAGTGGATGTCAACGGTAACCCTGTTGAACCGACCACTACCGATGAGAATGGTTTCTACGAGTTCAAGGATCTTCCTGTACTCGAAGAGGGGCAGTCCTACACGGTGAGCATTGATCGAGAAGCGTCTAAGGAACCGTTGGCTCCTTACGTGCCAACGATTGAGACCGATGGTAGCCGTGAGAATGATTCGTCGACTTGGGAAGCCATTTCGGAGGGTTTGACTGAAGATGGCGAGCATGATCCAACGTTGGACTTCGGTTTTGTTATTGCTCCAGAGGAACCACGGGTCTCCGTTGGTGACTACGTTTGGGTTGATGAGAACAACGACGGACTACAGGATGAGGATGAAAAGGGCATCAAGGATGTTGTTCTGACTCTTGTTGGTCCAGATGGCAAACCTGTAGTGGATGTCAACGGTAATCCTGTTGAACCGACTACTACCGATGAGAACGGTTTCTACGAGTTCAAGGACCTTCCTGTACTCGAAGAAGGTAAGTCCTACACGGTGAGCATCGACCGAGAAGCATCTAAGGAAGCTTTGGCTCCTTATGTGCCAACTGTTGAGACGGAAGATAGCCGTGAGAATGATTCATCGACTTGGGAAGCCAAGTCGGAGGGTCTGACCGAAGATGGTCAGCACGATCCAACCTTGGACTTCGGTTTTGTACTGAAGCCTGAGCCGGTCAAGACTTATGCCGTGGGCGACTATGTCTGGGTTGATAAGAACAATGATGGGTTGCAAGGCGATTCTGAAGTTCTTGATGGCGTCAAGGTAATTCTGCTTGACGGTAACGGTGAGGAAGTTTCCTCGACGACTACCGATAAGAATGGCCGCTATATCTTTGATGAGCTGCTGGCCGGCGATTACCAGGTCAAGTTCGAGCTGACTGCCGAGCAGGCTGAGAAGTATGAATTTACTTCGCAGGATGCTGGGGAAGATGATGCGAATGACTCGGATGCTGATCCGAAGTCTGGCCTGACTATCAAGTTCACCTTGGATGACGAGAATTCTTCGTTGACCAAGGATTACGCCGATCAGGAGTTCAAGGCTACTGAGGGTATCGACCCAACGTGGGATGCCGGTGTGGTTCTGAAACCAGAACCAGAGCCGACTGAACCAACTGTTGAGCCGACGGAACCGACGGAACCTACGACTCCGACGGAACCTACCGTGGAGCCGACGGAACCTACGACTCCGACGGAACCTACCGTGGAGCCGACGGAACCTACGACTCCGACGGAACCTACCGTGGAGCCGACGGAACCTACGACTCCGACGGAACCTACGACTCCGACGGAACCTACGGTGGAGCCGACGGAACCTACGACTCCGACGGAACCGACGGAACCTACGACTCCGACGGAACCGACGGAACCTACGACTCCGACGGAACCGACGGAACCTACGACTCCGACGGAACCGACGGAACCTACGACTCCGACGGAACCGACGGAACCTACGACTCCGACGGAACCTATCGTGGAGCCGACTGAGCCGACTGAGCCGACTGAGGAACCTTCGGTTTCCTTGGGCGATTATGTATGGGTCGATAAGAACCGCGACGGAATTCAGGATAGGGACGAAGACCCAATTGAGGGTGTCGTGCTGAAACTGATCGGCCCGGACGGCAAGGAAGTTGTTGATGTCAACGGGAACCCAGTCGGTCCGGTAACCACTGACGAGAATGGCTACTACAACTTCAAGGATCTTCCGGTCTTGAAGGATGGAGAGTCTTACACGGTGGTCATTGATCGGGAGGAATCCGCTGATGCTTTGGATGGCTACCTGCCAACCAAGGAAAATGGTACCGACCGGGATAAGGACTCTTCGACTTGGGAAGCTAAGTCTGAAGGTCTGACCGAAGATGGGGATCACGACGGGACTCTCGACTTCGGCTTCTATCTAGACGAAGATCCTGAACCGACTCCGACGGATCCAACTGAGCCGAGCCCGACGGATCCAACTGAGCCGAGCCCGACGGATCCAACTGAGCCGAGCCCGACGGATCCAACCGAGGAACCTGCAGAAGATTCAACCGAGTCGCCAGAGAAGAGCAAGGATCCTTCACAGGATCCAACCTCTGCTGAGAAGTCTGATCAGCCTTCAGGCTCGGACTCTGTGGATGGTTCCGAGGAACCGCAGCAGACGCAGAAGCCAAAAGACGATGGACTGGCTAGCACCGGTTTCACTGCCTTGTGGCTACTGGCGCTTGGTTTGGTCTTGACGGCGGCTGGTTTAGTTTTGGCTCGACGCACTCGCGGACGTCACAGCTAGTCAGCTCTTGAAGTAATACAAAAAGCAATGCCCGGATTTCCCATTTAGGAGATCCGGGCATTGCCCTATTCCTAGCAATATTTCTCGACCGTGTGAGCTAAAGTCCGGCGGTGCCCCTGTGTCAAAAAACTACCCGGAACTCCTTCCGAAAGATCCCAAGTCAAAAGATATAATTTGGGCATGGACCCCCAAACGCAGTCAAGGCCTCCCGCTGAAGAACTTGTTGCCGAGATTTTATGGGACCGGATAGCCCCAAGCCTCGATCCGGAGATACGCTTGTTGTTGATCTATGCGCCGCAAGAATCGAATCGGCACCGGGTGGCTCTACGATGGCTCGATGGCCAAGGCGAGCTGATCAACGTGGGTATTCCGCCCGAGGAGATCTTCGATAAAATTGCCGAACAGCAGATGCGTGCACCCAACACACGCATAGCGGTCATTCTTCCTGCTGATTTTCCCGCCGCCAAGATGCTGCGCCATTTCAATGCTCACGTTGTTGATTTCAAGGATCTTTTCTTAACCGCTTCAGATATATCCACGTTGACCGGAGAAGATTTCCCTGATGCAGAAAGATTATGGCAACTGACCGGTGGTTGGCCTGGTTGTGTGCGTAGTCTCTTGGCGGATTCCTCTAATCAAAATGCTGCAGTCAATGCGCTGCGTCGTGCAGCCTTGCCATGGATTGATGCTCTTGATCCTGAAGGCATATTGAGGGAGTGCGCGTTCCTTCCTGAACTTACTGAAGATCTCATGGTAGCTTTCTATGGCGATCGTTATCCAAACCCTCCAAGTATCTCGGCCCTTAGCCGCGCGGCCATGGCACAACGCTCCCTGTCCGGGGACTGGGCTATGCCCCAATTGCTTCGGCAGGTGATTATTGACGACTTGGAGTGGCGGGAGCCCCAGCGTGCACAGTGGCTCCACGAGCACGCCATCGAATCCATGCATGCGGCTGGAAGAACCGGCGAGGCCGTACGTTCAGCACTAGGCAGACATTCGTGGCGGGCTCTTTCCACCGTCCTCGTCGATGGGTGGGTGGACCTTTTTACCACTGAGCCACGTCTCCTATTCGAGGCAGGCACCCGGTTGCCTCGATGGGCTACTCGACGATCGCAAATCTATGGTCCTGCGATGAAGATCGCTGCCGCGGCCGTTAAAGACCGGATGGTTATTCCTTTTCCGACAACGGAGCCTGACTATTTGACGGATCAGACTGCCCAATTGCTACGCGAGCACACCATCGAGCTCTATAGGCAACCGAAATCTGAGGCTGTCTTCGCGGGCTTGGTTGAGTTGGGAATACTGAGGTTCCACGGCCACTACGGTTCCGAAGGGGCAGATGCCGCACGCCGTCTACGTCGTGCGGTCCGGCAGGCAACAGCTGCTGGCAATGTCAGACCATCGTTGGCAGCCATGGCTGAATTACATGCCGGAATGTCGATGGATATCGCCAACGAACGCCCTGCGGCGGCAGCCGCTTACGAATCTGCGTGGTCCTTGGCCGAGGTTACGGAAAACCATTTTATTGCCGCGGATGCAGCATCCAAATTGTCGCTGGTTCATGCTCAGGAAGGCAACACCCGTGCTGCTCGTCGCTGGCTCGTAAGCTTCCGCCATCATCATTCCAAGGTTCGTTGGGGTTCGGCAATGGTCGGTCGAGCTGCAGAACTTGCCGAAGCATTCGTGGCTTTCGCCGAGTTGGATATCGGAAAATTGGGTTCAGTACTTGGTCAACTGCCAGATGAGCCTGATAACGATGAGTTTTGGGCGGTGCACGCGCTGCTACTTGCCATCCATGCGGCATCGACTGATCGAGCAGAGGCAGCGCACCGGATTCTGGGGGCACTTGTGCTCTCCCGCCCCTATGCAGCCAATTCACCCATGGCCGGTAGAGCCTTGCATCATGCCGCAGCATTTCTGGGTGTTGAGGGTGGTTTCAATGCGTTGAACCATCAAGGCGCGTCCACAATACCCGCTTCTTCACCTGAACTCATTGCAACCCGTGCGCTGTATCGACTGTATCGGGGGGACCGCAACGGGGCTCTTGCTGTTCTGGCGGCAACGCCGAGCTTAGTGACTGGAGCCCGGCACGATAATCTGATCCGAAATACGCGGCTAGCAGCACGTTACATTGGGGTGCTGCCGGAAGGCGTCCTGGAGGACATTGCAAAACGACATGCATTGGATGGTGAGCTGATTGATTTGGCCCCGTTTTGGATGAGCGGGAGCATGTTGGAATTGGAAGAGTTGCTGCAACTTACTTCCGATCAGCTGGGCAGATTGAAGATTTTTATGCCACCCACCAGTGTCGAAGTCAGGCCTGTTTTGACTGATCGTGAACTCAGTGTGCTCGCAGGCCTGCGTGCGGACCGTTCACGCGGTCAGATCGCAGATGAGCTTTTTGTCTCGCCTAATACTGTTAAATCCCAGATTAGTTCTCTATACCGCAAGTTGGATGTGAATTCAAAAGCAGAAGCACTAAAAATTGCCACACGTTGGGGGTACTAATCAGCGCCTGGTAAGCCCCAAGAGATATCCAATGAGCCTAGATGTATCAATACTCATGGGAAGAGTGCTTTACGGATAGGCGGTTTATGGAACTGGGTTTAACTACGAAATGACTTGGAAAATCTGTTGATTTTTCAACTGTCGAAAATATCGTCAAGGGAAGTTGATTGATGTGTCGTAAACGACGATTTTGACACGCACCGCCGATGCTTTAGTTTTCAATTGAAACTGTCCATTATGTATATTGTGTACACAAATGATATCGTAGAAGAATGAACTCCATCACCTCCTCTGTCACGATTCGCGCACTTCGCGATGGTCTTGCTGATGCTGTTAGCCGTGCTAGCTATGGGCATGAGCGTGTGCAGATTACGAAGAATGGAAAGCCTGCTGCGGTCCTCATTGGACCTGAAGATTTTGAGCTTTTGGAGCAACTGGAGATGTTCCGGGATGTCGCCGATTATCGAGCCGCCAAGCTGGTCGATGATGGCGAGCGCATTAGCCTCAGCGAACTGCGCGCTGAGCTCGACGCGTGACCTCTTGCCGCGTCGAATTTACCACTTCGGCTGCTAAAGAACTGAAGAAGCTAGACCCTGGTATACGGCGTCGCGTTTTGTTAGGTATTGCTCATCTGGAGAGGGATCCTCGTCCTAGCGGGTGTAAGAAACTAGTAGGTGAAACTAACGCGTGGCGGATTCGTATTGGTGACTACCGGGTACTTTATGAAGCGATGGACGAGGTTCTTGTCGTCACGGTCGCCCGAGTGGCGCATCGTCGCTAGGTTTATAGGTAGTCGTCGCCTGAATTGTCAGCTAGCCGCGTCTGGGGCTCCGTTATCAATGATTTCTAGTCGTTGAGCGATTCATTCGCTTTGGCCTTATTTAGGCGGATCGCGCATGGTTCATGCAGGCATTGCGAGATATCAATGCCGTTGCTCGACCTTCGCCCGCTGCGGGGTGAATGATCCTGAGACTTTCAGCTGTGTGTAATCACTCCACATAACCGGCGTACGAACACAATTCCCCGTGGCGCGCTCAGCGCCACGGGGCAGTTGCCAGTATTCAGCTCAGGTCGTCGCGTGCCCTGAAACCGACATCAGCGCCCGTGCCGTCAAGCCCATGGTCAGGCGCCACTTGAGGGAACCAGGCCAAGGGTTCTTGATCCATTCCCCCTGTGCTTCGACTGGAACGATGGGCAGATTCACCTTGGAACCGGTTACGCCGGACAAGATGTCGTTGTGCGAGACGACCATGTCATCTTCGGTGCACGTATTCAGGTCGATGAAGCTGCCTGGGTTGCGTTCGTAGGTGGGGAACTTGCCGCCCGAGATGGCAATTTCAATCCTTTCTCCGGGTTGGACTTGGACCGAGGTCGGGCGCATCTCGATGGTGTAGGTGACTTCTTCGCCTGGCACCACGGCCTCGGGCTTGTCCCGGCCATTCCGGTACCGTGCGCGGGTGATGCCTTCGCTGTAAAGCCGCGAGGTTCCATATGCTGAAACGACATTCAGCTCAACCAGCCAGTCGACGTCTGTGGAGGAGGTTCGAGCTTTGAGCTCGACGCTTGGCCATCCGGTAATCTCGACCGGGACAGTAAGCACGTCCGATTGGTAGACCAGGACCCCAGGGTGGTCGTGATGTGCTCCGACATCGGGCAGGCCACCAACGACGGACTTGGCATCGTATGGGTTGCGCGGATCGTAGTCGAATGAGCGTTCACCTTCTGGGCCTGGATCTACGCTGAGCCTGTTGTCGGCGCGAAGGTAGTGGGAGGTGACCTTGGTTCCAGCGATGGGCCACTGTTGCTCAGCGCGCCACTTGTTGGCACCCAAAACGTAGATGTACGCCGATGGGCTCGACTCATCTCGCTTGCTGTCTCGATTGCGCGATGCGATCCAATCGAACACGATCTGGTTGGTATCCACCGTGCTGCCAGGAAGTTTGACGCCAGACAATTTTTCGCTGACGAAGTTTCCGTGCTGCCACGGGCCGACGACCAGGAGCTGATCGGTCGATGCCATCTCGCTGGCCAGCTCGAACTGCCGCACCGTATTGCGGGTAAAGAGGTCGAACCAACCGCCAATGTGGGCGATTGGAACTTCGATGCGTGCCGCTTCCTCGCGCTCGACGCAGCTCTCGGAAAAGAACTGCGGATCATCTCGGTGGTTCAGGCGGTCTTCCAGCAACGTCGGGAAATGACGGAAGAATGGGAAATCGGACATTGGAAGCCTACGGTATTTTGCCGCTGGATTTGCATTCAAGGCGTCGAGTTCGTCCTTGATCGCAGCACGCTCCGGCTCGGGCTTGGTCGCGATCATGGCTGGCCCGACGATTGGGTTGGTGGCCCATCCCAAGACGTCCTTGATCGACATCACTCCATTTTGGAAAGTGCGGGTGGTGTATTCATTGTTTGCAGTATATTTTTTCCAGTCGAAACGTCAGCGCACGATCTTTGGCCCGACGTCTTCGTCTCTATTTCGTCGGTGGTAGCTTCTCTTGCTCGGCCACTGGCCGTCATTTTTCTACTCATGAAGTTCCGCACTGGATTAGAAAGTCTCTTGGAAGCGATAAAAGACCGTTTGCCCAGCATGGAAAGCCTGAAAAGTCCTTGGCTTGAGGCTTCGTGGAGCACCGCTGCAGTCAAAGTCCTGTCCGAAGGAATCAAGAGTTTAGGTCAAGAGCAGACTGTTGGCTCTGAGCCATCGGACGAGCTCTCATCGCAACTCGCGAAGGTGAAACCATCGGCCGGGGTTATTGACGCATTTCTCGAGGTTGAGCGGCAAGTCGGAAAGTATCTTAAGGCTGTTGGTTCCTAGCCCTCACGTGCTGGATCGTCCATCACCGCCTTTCGACGAGATTCCTCCGCCCCCAGTAATCTGAAAAAATGCTGTGACCGAACTAGCTTCGCTTCGAAATGCCGCCGCTCATGAGGTGGGAGATATAAGCCTTGAATCAGCTCTGGAATACATCCGTGTGGCGTCGCAAGTAGCTGGAGAGCTGGATTCCCTCACCAATGAATCGTCGACGGGACTGTCGCAGGGACCCTTCTAAAGGCGCACGGCAGTGATATTTTAGGAACCGTACACAGCCAGTAACGTGGCAAGCCAGTACCAAATAAACTAACAGTAGCGTCGCCTTAACTCGTCTGCGTGTGTCTCAACAACGACCGTTTCCGGACCCTCCAGCTCAGTCACAGTACGCAGACGCTATCCGAGCAGCTCGGACAGTTCCAGCCACCGTTCTTCCAATTCGTCGATCTGCGCTTGATACTCGTTGATCTCAGCGGTGAACTTGCCCAGCCCTTCATAGTCGCTCTGGTCATGATCGGCCATCTTGGCGTGGACCTTGGCGATCTTTTCCTCTAGCTGGCCGACCTTGCGTTCATTGGCATTCAGTTCCTTCTGCGCGGCACGCAGCTCTGCGCCCGAAGGGCCAGCAGGCTTGGCGGCAGTTTCGGAAGAAGCCTGCGAAGGATTGGACCCGCCAGTGGAACCTTCGGCAGCTCGCAGCAACAGGTACTCGTCCACGCCGCCGGGCACGTGGCGGAAGTTGCCGTTCAGGATCGCGTACTGCTGGTCGGTGACGCGTTCGAGCAGGTAGCGGTCGTGGGAAACCACGATCAGTGTGCCGGGCCAGGAATCCAGCAGGTCTTCCAGGGCCGCCAGCATGTCGGTATCGACATCATTGGTCGGCTCATCGAGGATCATCACGTTGGGCTCATCCATCAGGATCATCAGCAGCTGCAAGCGGCGGCGCTGGCCGCCGGAGAGTTCGGCAACCTTGGTCGACAGGTGTGCCGAGGAGAAGCCCAAGCGCTCCAGCAGCTGGGCCGGGGTCAGGTCCTTGCCATCCACGTTGAACGTGGTGCGGTAGCGGGCGAGGATTTCGCGGACCTTGTCCTGGCCGATCTGCTCCAGTTCGCGGAACTGCTGGTCCAGCACGGCCAGCTTCACGGTCTGGCCGCGCTTGATCTTGCCGCCAGTTGGCTCCACGGTCCCGGCGATCAGGCCCAGCAAGGTGGATTTGCCGGCGCCGTTGGCACCGAGCAGGCCGGTGCGTTCGCCCGGGCCGATGCGCCAGGTGAAGGGCTTGAGTACTTGCTTGGCGCCGAAGGAGACCTCGGTGTCCAGCAGGTCGATGACGTCCTTGCCCAGCCGGCTGGTGGCCATCTTCTGCAACTCCAGCGGGTTGCGTGCCGGCGGGACATCGGCGATCAGCTGGTTGGCTGCCTCAATGCGGAACTTCGGCTTGGAGGTACGGGCCGGAGCGCCGCGGCGCAGCCAGGCCAGTTCCTTCTTCATCATGTTCTGGCGCTTGTTTTCGGTGACCGCGGCGATGCGGTCGCGTTCCACGCGCTGCAGCACGTAGGCGGCGTAGCCGCCCTCGAAGGGCTCGACCAGGCGGTCGTGCACTTCCCAGGTGGTGGTGCAGACCGCGTCGAGGAACCAGCGGTCGTGGGTGACGACCATCAGGCCGCCAGCGTTCTTGGACCAGCGGTTATTGATGTGCTCGGCGAGCCAGGAGATGCCTTCGACATCCAGATGGTTGGTCGGTTCGTCAAGGATGACGACGTCCCAGTCCTGCACCAGCAGCGCGGCCAGAGCCACGCGGCGGCGCTGGCCGCCGGAGAGGGTGCTGACCTTCGCTTCCCAGTCCAGGTCTGCAACCAGCCCGGAGATGATGTCGCGAATGCGCGCTTCGCCGGCCCACTCGTGGTCGTCCATCTCGCCCACCACGCAGAAGTGCACGGTCGCTTCGGGATCCAGGGTGTCCGACTGGTCCAGCACGCCCACGCGCAGGCCGTTGCGCTTGGTAACACGCCCGGAGTTGGGCTCGATCCTGTCGGAGAGCATGCCGAGCAGCGAGGACTTTCCTTCGCCGTTGCGACCCACCAGGCCGATGCGGTCGCCATCGGAAATGCCGATGGTTACCGAGTCGAAAACGACATGGGTGGGATATTCCAGATGTAGGGCTTCGCCCCCGAGTAAATGAGCCACAATTTCCATTTTACGTTCCGGGAGCAAATCGAGGCCCTGGCAGGACCATCTGAGCGTGTGCCGTGCCAGGGGACTTGGGCAGTTTAAAGCAGAGAATAAAAGTGAGTTTAGCTACGGTGTTTTGCGATTTCGCACATTGGGCTGATCATGGCAGAATAATTAGCGTGCTTGTCGGGCATGACCTGCGCAAGCCATTTTCCGCCCTGGTGTAATGGCAACACGCCAGCCTTTGGAGCTGTGCATTCTAGGTTCGAATCCTAGGGGCGGAACCAATGATGAAGCGTCACGCAAGTGGCGCTTTTATTTTTTAACCAGTTTCAGCGCACCCCGGAGCTCGCGATAGACTTGCTTTGAGGTTTTACTTCTCTGCCCAAAACCTTGAATCCAATTTGCAGGAGAATGCACTTGAGTGATCAGGTCAACGCACCAGTAGCTGTCATCGTCCTAGCCGCCGGCGCTGGCACTCGCATGAAATCGGCGAAGCCGAAGATCATGCATGAAATCGCAGGTCGGTCGATGATTGGCCACGCACTCTACGCGGCTTCCGCGTTGGAGCCGCAGAACCTGGTAGCGGTGGTCCGCCACCAGCGCGATCTGGTCGCAGAGCACATTCTGGGACAGTTCCCTTCCATCACCATTGCCGACCAGGATGAAATCCCGGGTACCGGCCGTGCCGTGCAGTTGGGCTTGGAAGCCGTGGACCCATCGCTTGAAGGCACCGTTGTGGTGACCTATGGCGATGTGCCGTTGCTCACCAGCGAGGTGCTCCAGGAACTGGTTGCTACGCACGAGTCGAACCGCAACTCCGTGACCGTGCTGACCACCGAATTGGATGACCCTAACGGCTACGGCCGCATCCTGCGCGATGAACAGGGCGAGGTGGCAGGAATCCGCGAGCAGAAGGACGCTTCGGCAGAAGAACTGCTGATCAAGGAAATCAACTCCGGCATCTACGCTTTCGATGCCCAGATCCTGCGTTCGGCGCTGACCGAAGTCACCACCGAAAATGCGCAGGGCGAAATGTACCTGACCGATGTGCTCGCCATCGCCCGCGCACGCGGTGGCCGCGTCGCCTCCTCGCAGATCGCTGACCGCTGGCAGATCGAGGGCGCCAACGACCGCGTCCAGGTTTCCAATCTGGCCCGCATCTACAACGAGCGCAAGACCGAATTCTGGATGCGCCAGGGCGTGACCATCGTTGATCCGGCGACCACGTGGATCGACGCTGACGTCATGATCGGCCAGGACGCCACCCTCAAGCCAGGCACCCAGCTGCACGGCGAGACCATCATCGGCGCCAATGCCACTGTTGGCCCGGACAGCACCCTGACCAACGTGGTTGTTGGCCAGCGCGCTACCGTGAAGCGCACCGACGCCACCGACTCGCGCATCGCTGATGGCGCCTCGGTTGGCCCGTTCGCCTACCTGCGTCCCGGCACCGACCTCGGTGCGGATGGCAAGATCGGCGCCTTCTACGAAACCAAGAACGTCACGATTGGCCGTGGCTCCAAGCTCTCGCACCTCGGCTACGCCGGAGATGCTGAAATCGGTGAATTCACCAATATCGGCTGCGGCAACATCACCGCAAACTACGATGGCGAAAAGAAGCACCGCACCAAGATCGGTTCGCATGTGCGCACCAGCTCCAACACCGTATTCGTAGCCCCGGTTGAAATCGGGGACGGCGCCTACACCGGAGCCGGAGCCATCGTCCGCAAGAACGTCCCGGCCGGTGCCTTGGCACTGTCTGTGGCACCGCAGCGCAACTCCGAGGGGTGGACGCTGGAAAAGCGCCCAGGCACCTCCTCGGCTGACGCAGCGTTCAAGTCCTCGCTGAACTCTTCGGCTTCCGAGTAATTCAGCTACAGACTTCATTTCCTCGACAACAACCTCATACGTGATAGCGAAGCGAGCGAGAAAGCAAACCCCATGAGTGAAATCAGCCATAACGTCGACAAGAAGCTGGTGCTGGCCACCGGTCGTGCGCACCCTGAGCTGGCTGCAGAAGTAGCCAAGGAACTCGACACCGAACTGCTGCCTTTGAACGCCTACGACTTCGCCAACGGCGAGATCTACGTGCGTTCGGATGAATCGGTTCGCGGCAAGGACGTTTTCCTGCTGCAGTCCTACCCAGCACCAACGAACAACTGGCTGATGGAACAGCTGATCATGATTGACTCGATGAAGCGTGCTTCGGCCCGCCGCATCACTGTCGTGGCACCGTTCTACCCTTACGCACGCCAGGACAAGAAGGGCCGCGGCCGCGAGCCGATCTCGGCCCGCCTGGTTGCCGACCTGTTCAAGACCGCCGGTGCTGACCGCGTGATTTCCTGCGATCTGCACACCGCGCAGATCCAGGGCTTCTTCGACGGTCCGGTGGACCACCTGTTCGGCTTCCCGCTGCTGGCTGACTACATCAAGTCCAAGGTCGATGTAAATGAAGTCACCGTGGTTTCCCCTGACACCGGCCGCGTGCGCGTTGCCGAGCAGTGGGCAGATCGATTGGGTGGCACCCCGCTGGCCTTCGTCCACAAGTCCCGCGATCTGACCGTGCCTAACCAGGCCGAGTCCAAGACCGTGGTTGGCCAGGTGGAGGGCCGCATCGCGGTCCTGATCGACGACATGATCGACACCGGCGGAACCATCGCAGGCGCTGTGCGCGTGCTGAAGGAAGCCGGCGCCAAGGACGTCATCATCGCGGCTACCCACGCGGTCTTCTCGGATCCGGCTGCCCAGCGTTTGGCTGATTGCGGTGCCCGCGAGGTTGTTGTCACCAACACCCTGCCAATCCCTGAAGAGAAGCGTTTCGAGAACCTCACCGTGCTCTCGATCGCCCCGACGATCGCCCGCGCGATCTCGGAAGTATTCCACGACGGTTCGGTCACGAACCTGTTTGACGGCCGCGCCTAGCAGCCCTCGTTTCGCAAAGCCTCTGGCCGGCACCTTAGGGTGCCGGCCAGAGGCGGTTAAGCGATCATTGACAGTGCCCGTAAGAGGAACCTTTAGCGGGATACCCGCTACTTGTCTGTAGTTCCTCTGTCTCGGGTAGCGCGCTTCTAGCCAAATCGACAGATTCTCACGCTGGAGATAAATTGCTTACTCACCCTGATTCGTAGGCGCAATCTCACCACCTCCCAACACCTCGACACCATCAATGATCATTGGATCAGATGGTGTGGTCCGAGCATTCTCTTCAATCATCCCCTCGGGAACAATAATCTGAGTAACCTCGTGATTCGAGATTGCTGAAAACCCAGCAATTCCTCCGAGTGTCAGCACAGCAGCAATAAGGGCAGTGGGTAACAGAATTTTCATAGCTTTATCCTCTTTGAATAGGGTCGGGTTGGACAATGAAGCAAGCCCATGGGCAATCCGCAAACGTGCGCCAGCAATAAGGGCACCGGCAACGACATCAGTTGACGGAATTTCCAACTCACTGCAATCCCGAAGATCCGCCCTCCATTGCTCTGAGCGCACCTGCCGCAGATGTGCCGGGGTTACGAAAAGCGATAGTCGCAACAGTGCACGTACCAGCAACGTCTGACTCATGCGAGTCTCCTGGATTGAGAGGCAGCACCCATGGATGCTTTCGGCCTCTGGGTGGAAATGTACTCCTGGGCATGCGGAACAGCCTCCGCTTCCAACTTAAAGTACCGCCGGCGGGGACCCTTGCGAGTCAGATCTGTATCCCACTCGCTAGTAATCCAGCCAGCATCCTCCAAACGCTCCAGAATCGGGTAAACCGTTCCCGTCTTCAACCCGGTCATCTTCACGATCTGGAGACCCCAGATCGACTCGGATGATTCCATGAGCGCACTAACGACAGCAGCTGTAGCAGGGGTATGTCTCGTCAAGCGTTCCATACCCTAATGCTACCTATGTAGATTTAGGCGGTCAAGCAACGGCAGCCAGTCATTCCCAACTTTGGTGGCTCACCACATTTCAGGGAAACTTGTCCAAAAGCGGATCCTTCTATGAACCATTGTCAGAATTTCCAAAGGATTCCTTACCGCAGGTTTCTTCTGTGATCTTCTCACTGACGGGCCGGAAAGGTGCCCGGAAGTTCCTCCGCATACTCTTTCAGGGCTCTCTTGTAGCCGTCGAGCGTAGGTATGAGAGCGAGCAGCGCGGTACGCAGTGCATCTCCGTAACGACCTTCGTCATATAGTGCTAGGGCGAGAAAGGCTTGGCGCGCGTCATCGTCGTTCCCTAATGAAGGCGCGGATTCGAGTATTGATACTGCCTCTGCCGACGCGCCAACGTTGCGCAGGGTGCTTGCCAATTGGATAAACACGCGTGTTGCACGTTCCCCTTCAAGTCCCGCTTCGATTGCAGCCCTATAGTACGGAATTGCGTCAGTTTCCAATCCTAAAGAGTCATGGACCCCGCCCAATTCAAAGAGAGCCGACGCATCGCCTGGCGGCCGTTCCGAAGCGAGGGACCGCATCGCTGCGATGGTGGCGGTAGGGTTCGACTCGTCAAACGCAAGCTCGTAAAAGTCATCGATCTTCTGATCCCAGGGAGAGTTAGTCATGGCCATAGTCTGACAGGTGACAAAACAAACGACAATGAAGTGGCTCGTGATCACGTTGCCCCGTAAGCCGGTCGTCATACGGGATATACGTGTTCTTGACTCGGCTAATTTTTGAAACACCGAGTTTTCAAACACTTCGGATTCCCATATACCCCGCCCGAGAAAATGCCCGGTGAAGGTGCCTTATACGGACACGGAAAACTATTATTTATGGTGGATCATGGACCAAGAGGGGCAGTATGGAACTTGGCATACGCCAGGTCGCTGTGGGAGGGCTGGAACGCGCTGAGCTACTGCAACGCATGGTCCAAACAGAGGTTCAGCTTAACGACTACGCCAAAATGCTGTTAGCCCACCGGATTTTCGATGAGGTTGTGTCGGCCCCAAAAGGTGACCGTGGTAAGTCGTAATCTGCGACAGCTTGGTTTGGAGGTCGGAGCAACGTTGACTCAGGTCCTTGAACGCGCAGTCAGCGTCGGATTGAAGTTGTGCCCCGCCATGACCGGCCCGTATCTGCGACTGGATTTTCTGGACCAAGCGTCTTCCAGCAAATCAGTGCTCAGTGATGGGAAGAAGCCAGCTGATTCGTTGACCGTCGCTTCCGCGGCACCCGGCGATCAGGAATTCCCGCGCGGATTCTATCTGCGGATGGTGGATGGAGTGCCGCGGCTGCGCGGTTATCGCTGCGATGACGCCCACGGCTTTACGCTGGACGATACTTTTTGTTTTCCAAAGCCGTTGAGCGGAATCCAGGAATAGTGGCGTTCGCTACAGGTTTTCCCGTTGGCGATGGCAGCTGGTAGAATTGTTGACTGTGCCCAGGCGAGGGAAACACCAGCAATGGTGGGACCGTTATCGACAAGGCCGGAAAAGCTCTTTCATCTCCTAGATGTTGGATGCTTCCCGAGTCCACGCAAGGGCCTTAACGAAGCATTCATTTCCTAAGGAGAATTATCATGGCATCTGTCAACCTTGACGCCGTTGTACGTAGCGATTTCGGCAAGGGCGCTGCCCGCCAGGCTCGCCGCGATGGCCAGATCCCAGCAGTTGTCTACGGTGCAGGCTCCGAGCCACAGCACGTACTGCTTCCAGGCCGCGAAACCACCCTGGCCGTTCGCGACCGCGGTGTTGAGCTGGTTCTGAACATCGAAGGCAAGACCGTGAAGACCACCATCAAGGACATCCAGATCCACGCGCTGAACCGCACCGTTGATCACATGGACCTGATCATCGCTGCCTAATTACAGCGAACTAGATTTTAGCTGAGCATCATGAGTGATGGAACTTGGCTCGTAGCCGGACTCGGGAACCCCGGGTCCGGCTACGCTGGCAATAGACACAATATCGGGCAGATGGTGCTCGATGAACTGGCTCATCGAGTCGGCTCGAAATTCAAGACCCACTCCTCGCGTTCCCAGGTTGTCGAAGGACGCATGGGGGTTGGCGGTCCACGCATCGTGCTGGCCAAGCCCATGGTTTTCATGAATCTTTCGGGCGGGCCGGTAGCTAACGCGGCGAAGTTCTTCGGCATCGATGCCGCCCGGCTGATTGTCGTGCACGACGAGATTGACATTCCCTTCGATACCATCAAGCTCAAGCGCGGTGGCGGTGAAGGCGGGCATAACGGCCTGCGGGATATCTCAAAGGCCATGGGCTCCAAGGACTACCTGCGCGTGCGCGCAGGCGTTGGGCGCCCTCCGGGCCGCATGGATACTGCCAAATGGGTTTTGCAGGACTTCTCCAAGACCGAAAAGGCCGATCTTCCGTTTCTGATCGACAATTGCGCTGACGCAGTGGAATTGCTGATGAACTCGGGATTGGAAGCTGCCCAGGCAAAATTCCATATCAGCTGACCGCTGATCCCTATGGGGCGCGGTGAAGCCAAGCGGGGACCGCTGGGGACTTGAACGGTCCGCAGCGGTCCTCGACTTCATTAAATTAGGAAAGCTATGGACCGAGGCGTTCCTTACTAAGGCCTAACTTAGATGTGCTTCGAGGCCCGGAGTGGAATAATTACCCAATGTACCCCTTGCCTAATAGGCCTGTGACGATTCTTTGCCACGGCCTGTCCGGCATCCATGACAATTATTCGGAGGACCACGTGCACACGATGACCGGTCAGCCAGAAGCCCTTGAGGCGTTGACAGCTGCAGAAGTTGAGCGCATCAAGGCCGACTTTGAAATTCTGGAGCACCAAGTCAACGGCGTTGACGTTGTGTACCTGGACTCCGGCGCCACCAGCCAGAAGCCGCGTTGCGTCTATGAAGCCGAGCAGCACTACTACGAGAACGCCAACGCAGCAGTACACCGCGGTGCGCATTCCTTGGCAGTTGAAGCTACCGAGATCTATGAGGAAGCACGCGAGAAGGTCGCCAAGTTCATCGGTGCACGCACCAACGAACTGGTGTGGACTGCCAATGCCACCGAAGCGCTGAACCTGATCAGCTACTCGATGTCCAATGCCTCCTTGGGGCGCGGGGGAGAGGCCGCGGCCCGATTCCGCTTGGGCCCGGGCGATGAAATCCTCACCACCGAACTTGAACACCACGCGAACCTGATCCCGTGGCAGGAACTGGCTTTCCGCACCGGTGCTACGCTGCGCTATGTGCCCGTCACCGAAGACGGTGCACTGCGCTACGAATTGCTTGATGAGCTGGTTACCGAGAAAACCAAGCTCGTTGCCTTCACCCACGTTTCGAATGTGCTGGGCACCATCACCGATACCCAGAAGTTCGTTGACGCTGCCCGCAAGGTCGGCGCCCTGACCGTGCTGGACGGATGCCAGTCCGTGCCTCACCTGCCGGTCGACGTGAAAGCCCTGGACGTTGACTTCATGGCTTTCTCCGGCCACAAGATGCTCGGCCCAACCGGAATCGGCGCACTCTACGGGCGTGAAGAACTGCTCAACGCAATGCCACCGTTCCTCACGGGTGGATCGATGATCACCGTGGTGGACATGGAGCACGCAGAGTACATGCCATCGCCGCAGCGTTTCGAAGCCGGTACCCAGCGCATCGCCCAGACCCACGGCTTGGCTACCGCAGTCAGCTACCTGGATGAAATCGGCATGGGCCGTATCGCGGCCTGGGAAGATCACCTCGGAGCGATGCTCTATGAAGGCATCTCGAAAATCGAAGGCGTGCGCGTTTTCGGTCCGGCCGACGCGCAGCGTATCGGTACTGTCCCGTTTGAAGTGATCGGGGTGCACCCGCATGATGTCGGCCAGTACCTTGACTCGCGCGGCATTGCGGTGCGCGTGGGCCACCACTGTGCGCAGCCGCTGCACCGCGCCCTGGGCGTGAATTCCACGACCCGCGCCAGCACCTATCTGTACAACACGGAAGAAGACATCAAGGCCCTGCTTGAGGCCTTGAGCTCCGTGCGCGAATACTTTGGAGTTTAAATGAACGAATTGGATCAGCTATACCAACAGGTCATCTTGGACCACTCGAAGCGTCGCATCGGTTCGCCGTTGGTTGAGACCACCGAAGGATTGCTGCACGGCGAGTCCCACCAGCACAACCCGATCTGCGGCGACCAGATCCGTGTCCGCGTAGAGCTTGATGACCAGGAGCATTTCACCTCGATGAGCTGGGAAGGCGATGGCTGCTCCATCTCCATGGCCTCTGCCTCGGTGCTGGCCGAGATGTTGCCAGAGCTGACCAAGGAAGAATTTCTTGGGAAGAGGGACTATTTCCGCGAGATGATGCGCTCCAAGGGAAACTTCCAGCCGGATGAAGAGGTGCTGGAAGACGCCGCTGCCTTCGTCGGCGTCTCGAAGTTCCCCGCACGCGTCAAGTGCGCAATGCTCGCTTGGGTAGCCGCTGAGGTCGCCATGCACGAGGCCCGCAAATAGTAGCAAAACCAAATAGCTCGGGCGCCGGCTTCCACATGTGGAAGCCGGCGCCCGAGCTATTTCTTCAGGATTCCAGAAGGCTACTTTCCTTCGTCGTCCTGCTGGTACACATCAGGGATGCCATCCTTATCGGCATCGCGGGTCTCTCGCTCGTGCAGGACCTTGTATCGGCGGTTACGGGGAATCAGCCACAGGGCACCGAGGATCGCTGCAATGAATGAACCAGCCAGGATTGCTACCTTGGCATGCTCATAGTGCGCCGACTCCAAGCCGAAGGACAGTTCGGAAACCAGCAGGGATACGGTGAAACCGATACCTGCCAGCAACGTGACGCCCAGGATGTCGCCCCAGCGGGCGTCCTTGTCCAGCGAGGCCTTGGTGAACCGGGTCAGCAGCCAGGTCGAGCCCATGATGCCGATCGGCTTGCCGAGCACCAGACCCAGAACGATGCCCCAGAACACTGGATCGGTGAGCAGGCCGCCGCTGCCTTTTTCAGGGGAAAACACGGTCACGCCGGCGGCGAAGAAGGCGAAAATCGGAATGCAGAAGCCGGAGGACAGCGGGCGGAAACGGTGCTCGAATCGTTCAGCCAGGCCGATGCCTTCACGGCCATCGGTGCGCTTGACCGGGACACAGAAGCCCAAGACCACACCGGCGATAGTGGCGTGGATGCCGGAGCCGAAGACGAAGATCCAGGTAATGACACCCAGCGGCAGCAGGATTGCCCACGCGGCCCACGCACGCTTGGCGAAGAACTTGCCAAGGAAACGGGCAAGGACCGTGAAGAGGATGATAGGGATCAGCGACAGGCCCAGGTAGGACAGCTTCAGGTCATCGGTGAACACGACGGCGATAATGACAATAGCAATCAGGTCATCAACGACGGCCAACGTCAGCAGGAAGATGCGCAGCGCTGCGGGAAGCGCCGAACCAATCACCGCGAGCACAGCCACGGCGAACGCGATATCGGTTGCTGTCGGAATGGCCCAGCCACGCAACAGCTCGCCGCCACCGGACATGGAAGCGATAGCGACAAAGATCAATGCCGGCACCAGCACGCCGCCAAAGGCGGCCGCGACCGGTACGGCTGCCGTTTTCGCATTGCGCAGGTCGCCAATGACGAATTCTTTTTTCAGCTCCAAGCCGGTCAAGAAGAAGAACACCGCCAGCAGTGCATCGGCAGCCCAGTGGCCGATGGACAGGTTCAGATCCACACCGAAAAGGGTCGGTCCGAAGTGGAAATCACGCAGAGCGAAGTAGGACTCGCGCAACGGGGTGTTAGCCCAAACCAACGCCAGCAAAGCGCCGGCGATGAGAACCATGCCACCGACGGTCTCCTTGCGCAGGATATCGCCGATACGGACCGATTCTTTATAGCTGGGGCGCGAAAACAGGTTCTTGCTGGAACCCGAAGACGGAGTTTGGGTCATACGTGTAACTCGCTTACTTCGTTAAATGGATATTTCTCGCCGACCAGACTTCCCGGCACACCTGTCTTTAACCCTAGCGCCAACAGTGCTTCAGAGCACAAATCCCCGGACGCTTTGCGAGAAATCGCACGTCCGGGGATTGAATGTGAAAGGAAACTATTTGGAGTGGCTTATTTCGAAAGCCAGGCATTGACCTGAGCGGCCTGCAAATTCAGTGCCTTGCCCAGGTATGGCTCCGCAGCCGAAGCCAATTTGCCGCCGATGAATGGAATTGACGAAGAAACCTTGGCGTCAATGGAGAACTCGGAAGTTTCGCCCTGGGCCTTGAGCTGTTCGGTGCCGCTGACGGTCACCGGAACACCAGCAACGGAGATCTTTACCGTAGCCGAGCGGTTGCCGGCAGCATCTGGGGCCGTCCACTGGTCTACCTGGGTGATCTCGATGGTCGCGCCAACGAATTTGCGGGCGATATCCGGAACGCGATCGGTGGGGACCGAACGAACGGTGGTCACGGTGAAGGCGCCTGCGGTATCGCCGTTCACGGAGAAATCGGTCAAGGAACCGTTGGCGACCTTGGTCAGGTGCTCGGCAAAGCCACGATCGCTAAGCGTAGCGATGACCTGGTCTGCAGGGTGGGCGATCTGAGTGCTTGCGTTCAATGCCATGAAAGCTAATCCCAATCTGGAAATCTAAGTGGCCGGGCAACGAAATCGCAGGCCCGGCAACGGACAGTATTAACACTATCTGCAAAGCCGCATTGGGTAGGCTAGGACTGCACCCAAAACAGCATATTGACGTTTCCGGCCGTGGAAAAACATTTACGGTCGGCGTTCGTGGTGTCGTTTCGACGTAATACAGTATGAATGCACCCGGCCAAGCGTCTGCATGAGAGGACCCGAACCCCCATGAGCCTAAGCGGACTTCATGATTTCCTGCGCGAGGAACCTTCCTTCAGGCGTATTGGGCAAAGCGCAGCTCATGACTACCCGACGCGCAGCGAAGAGCTGGAAATCGCGGCCCCGCAGGGCATGCGACCGATCCTCTCGGCGCATATCAGCCAGGCGCTGCGTGAAAGCAAGCATTCGGGGGTGACGCTCATCGTCACCGCGACCGGCCGTGAAGCCGAAGAAGTCTCCAGCTCACTGGGTGCCTACCTCCCGGCAGGCCAGATCGCCGAGTTCCCTTCTTGGGAAACCTTGCCCCATGAGCGCTTGTCGCCGCGAAGCGATACCGTGGGACGCCGCCTGGAAGTGCTGCGCCGCCTGCACGACCGGGATGAGAGCCTGAACATCATCATTGCTCCAATTCGTGCCGTGCTGCAGCCGTTGGTCGCCGGCCTTGGCGAATTGCGCCCGGTCATCCTGGAACTGGATGCCGAGCCGGGCTTCGATAAAGTCATCAAGGACTTGGCTGCTGCGGCTTATGCCCGAGTGGACATGGTGACGCACCGCGGCGAGTTTGCGGTGCGTGGTGGCATCATCGATGTTTTCCCGCCGACATTGGACCATCCGGTCCGCATTGATTTCTTCGGGGACCAGATCGACTCGATGCGATTCTTCGCCATCGCAGATCAGCGGTCCACTGATGATCCCGGTCCCACCCGGATCATTGCCACGCCCTGCCGTGAAATGCTCATCACCCCGCAGGTGATGAGCCGGGCAGCGAATCTGAAGAACCATTTCCCGGCGGCTCAGGAAATGCTCACCAAGATTGCCGGCGGCATCGCTGTTGAAGGCATGGAATCCTTGGCTCCGCTGCTGGTGGACAAGATGGTTCCGCTGTTGTCCTTGTTGCCGGAATCGTCCATTGCGCTGGTGATGGAGCCAGAGCGCGTGCGCGCCCGCGCGCATGACCTGAACGCCACCAATGCCGAATTCCTGGCTGCCGCGTGGGCTTCGGCTTCGGATGGAGCCAGCGCTCCGTTGGATCTGACCACCGCGGATTCCGAGCGAAAGCTGGCTACCGGTGATTTTGCCTCGCTGGCAGAAACCGTAGAACACGCACAAGCCGCCAAGGTCTCCTGGTGGGCTATTACCTCCCTGGGTGCCGATGACGAGCTGGATTTGGGCGCGGCCACCATCCGTGTCCCGGCCCGTGAACCGCACGGCTACCAGGGCGACATCGAGGCGATGATGGAATTCATCGCCGGACGCGTCAAGGACCAATGGCGTTTCGTCGTGGCTACCGAGGGTCCCGGCCCGGCAGCCCGCCTCTCGGAGCTTTTCGCCGAGTTCAAGATCCCGGCACACAGGGTGGATGACCTGTCCGCGGAACCCACCGCTGGACTGATCGAGATCACCCAGGCCACCGCCGGCCGCGGGTTTGTCTTCGAGGAACTGAAGCTGGGACTGCTCACCGAAGCAGACTTGCTGGGCCGCTCCAGCGCGTACCCGAACCGCAAGGGCCGCAAGCTGACGGTCAAGCGCAAGCGCAATGCCGTTGATCCGCTGAGCCTGCAGGCCGGGGACTACATCGTCCACGAACAGCACGGCATCGGCAAGTTCGTCGAGCTGGTGGCCCGCAAGGTCAATGGCTCGGGCAAGGATGCCAAGCGCGAGTACCTGGTGGCGGAGTACGCCTCTTCCAAGCGCGGAGCCCCGGGGGACCGTCTGTTCGTCCCGATGGACCAGCTGCATATGGTCACCCGGTATGTCGGCGGCGAAGCGCCGACCTTGTCCAAAATGGGCGGTTCGGACTGGGCCAGCACCAAGTCCAAGGCGCGCAAGGCCGTCAAGGAAATTGCTGGCGACCTGATTAAGCTCTACTCGGCACGCATGGCCAGCCGTGGCCACGCCTTCGCATCAGACACCCCGTGGCAGAACGAGCTGGAGGAAGCCTTCGCGTTCATCGAGACTCCGGATCAGCTCACCGCCATCAACGAGGTGAAATCCGATATGGAGAAGGAAATCCCGATGGACCGGTTGATTTCCGGTGACGTGGGCTTTGGCAAAACCGAAATCGCGGTTCGCGCCGCCTTCAAGGCCGTCCAGGACTCCAAGCAGGTTGCCGTGCTGGTTCCTACCACCCTGCTGGCTTCCCAGCACCACCAGACCTTCACCGAACGCTATTCGGGCTTCCCAGTCCGCGTGAAGACCCTCTCGCGTTTCCAGAGCGCCAAGGAATCGAAGGAAATCCTGGCCGGCCTCAAGGACGGCAGCGTGGACATTGTCATCGGCACCCACCGCCTGCTCTCCAAGAACGTGGAGTTCAAGAACCTGGGCCTGGTCATCATTGACGAGGAACAGCGCTTCGGAGTGGAGCACAAGGAAGAGCTCAAGAAGATGCGCACCAACGTGGATGTGCTGGCGATGAGCGCCACCCCGATCCCGCGTACCTTGGAGATGTCGCTGAACGGCATCCGCGAAACCTCCACCTTGGCGACCCCGCCCGAAGAACGCCATCCGGTGCTGACCTACGTGGGTCCACGCAGCGACAAGCAGATTTCCGCGGCCATCAAGCGTGAGCTGATGCGCGATGGCCAGGTGTTCTTCGTGCACAACCGGGTCAGCTCCATTGAGCGGGTAGCTGCCGAATTGCGCGAGCTGGCCCCCGAAGCGCGCGTGGAGGTAGCGCACGGCAAGATGAGCGAATCCCGGCTGGAGCGGATCATCCAGGACTTCTGGGAGAAGAAATTCGACGTGCTGGTCTCCACCACCATCATCGAAACCGGCCTGGATATTTCCAATGCGAACACGCTGATTGTGGACCGCGCGAACAACTACGGCCTGTCCCAGCTGCACCAGCTGCGCGGGCGCGTTGGGCGCGGCCGTGAGCGTGCCTACGCCTACTTCCTGTGGGATGTAGAGAAACCGCTGGGGGAGGTCGCCCTGGAGCGCCTGAAAGCCGTTGCCGCGCACAACGAGCTTGGCTCCGGCTACCAGCTGGCCATGAAGGACCTGGAACTGCGTGGAGCCGGTAATCTGCTGGGTGGCGAGCAGTCCGGGCATATCGCCGGTGTGGGCTTCGACTTGTACCTGCGCCTGGTAGGCGAGGCCGTGGCCGATTACAAGGGCGAAGGCGAGGAAGAAGCCGCCGAGATGAAGATTGACCTGCCGGTCAATGCCCACCTGCCACACGACTATGTACCTGGTGAACGACTGCGTTTGGAAGCCTATCGCAACATTGCCCAGGCTGAGACCGACGAGGCGCTGGGTGAAGTCCGCGATGAGCTGGTGGATCGCTATGGCAAGCTTCCAACTCCGGTGGAGAACCTCATGCGCGTGGCGGCCCTGCGTATTCGCGCGCGTGCTGCGGGGCTGCATGATATCCAGCAGGTCGGCAACCACATCAAGCTGGCTCCGGCCAGAATTGAAGACCTGCCAGCTTCGCGCCAGGTGCGCTTGGAACGCCTGTACCCGGGGGCTGCGAACAAGCCGGCGCTGAATTCGATCTTCATCCCGAAGCCCAAGACCTCGCCCATTGGCGGACGGGACTTGGCCGACGGGGAGATCCTGGAGTGGGCGGAGAAGCTGCTCTACGCTATTTTCGAGCCAACACCCGCACCGGCAGCAAAGGACTGATTCGGTTGAACTCGCGGGCCAGTAGGATGCCTTTTCCGGCAGGCTGCTGGCCGGCGTTTGCTACCGCTGGCCCGAGGCAGCAGGCGAGGCCGGTTCTCCGGCGTAGCCCTTGATCGCCCGGGCGTAGAGCGAGGCATGGCGCGCTAATGCGCTGACCGCCAGCTGGACCGCTTCGGTGGATTGCCCGGCATCGTGCAGGGCCAGAACCAGGAAGGCCTGGGCGTCGGTAAAGATCGGTGAATCGGCAGTGATCTGCTGCAACAGTTCGATGGACTGGGTGTACTGCCCGAGATTGCGCAGCGTGCTGGCTAGCTGGAGCAGCGCTTCATCGTGCCTTGGCGCTTCCAGCCCAGCTTCCAGTGCCGCCCGGTAGGGGCCGACCGCTTGTTCTTCTTCCCCTAGGTAGTCGTGCAGGGACGCGACCTCGAAGAGCACCCGCGGATCCTGCTGATCCTTGCCCTGCACCAGGAGTGCCAGTTCGGTGCGCAACTGTTCAGGGCGTTTGCCATTGGCTGAGTTCCAGAACTCTTCGATGCGCTGATCCCATGATTCCATGGGGCCAGTCTAAGCGAGGCAAGGCAGCTTAAACGCAAGAGAGGGAAACCCGGACACGGGTTTCCCTCTCTTGAAAAGTTCTAATTAATTCTGGTGGGCGTTAGCTGCCGCAACCAGATCCTCAGCCTTTTCCGCGCGACCCATCAGGTGCATCGGGATAGCGAAAGCCAGGAACATCAGAGCGAAGCTGACCAGGGTCGGCCACCAAGCAACCTCAAGGGTCCAGTAGCCCAAGGTGTAGACGCCAGCCGAGAACATCACGAAGAAGATCACGAGGTTGACGATATTGCCGACAAGGCGGCCTTCACCGGAATGGGCAGTGTTCTTGCCGTTCGAGTACACTTTTTCTCCTTGGGAAAACGGATTGGTGCGATTTCCTAGTAGCTGGAACCGCTTTGCTCTCCCTCTAGGATAGCAACTCCTGAGCTAGAACCTAGCCGGGTCGCACCGGCCGCAATCATGGCCCGCGCGGTTTCAACACTGCGAACGCCGCCCGAGGCCTTGACACCCATTTCCGGGCCGACGGTCTTGCGCATCAGCTCGACGTCTTCGACGGTCGCGCCGCCGGTGGAGAAGCCGGTGGAAGTCTTGACGAAATCAGCGCCAGCGGCCTTTGCGGCCTCGCAGGCCAGGACCTTGGCTTCCTCGGTGAGCAAGCAGGTTTCGATGATGACCTTCAAGATGGCTCCACCTTCATGCGCGGCCTGCGCAATGGCGAAGATCTCGTTGACCAAGGCATCCCGATCGCCACGCAGGGCGGCGGCAACGTCGATCACCATGTCGATTTCGTTGGCACCGTCTGCAACTGCGTGCTTGGTTTCGAATACCTTGGTATCGGTGGCCGAGGCACCCAGCGGGAAACCGATGACCGAACAGGTCAGTACGTCCGAGCCTTCCAGCTCGCGCGAAACGGTGGAAACCCACAACGGGTTGACGCAGACCGACTTGAAGCCGTACTTCTTGGCCTCGTCGCAGATCTGCACAACTTGTTCGCGGGAAGCATTCTGAGCCAACAGGGTGTGATCGATGTAGCTTGCGATCTCGCGGGCGCTTAGTTCAGTCATCATTTCCTCTAACAATAAAGATTTCAATCATTTCAAATGAAGGTCTCGAAGGGGTAAGCCTAGTTGGCATTCAGGTAAGCTGCCAATTCATCCTTGATTGCCAAGACCTGCGCGGTAGCGCGTTTGCGGGCTTCAGGGACCTCGGCCAGATCATCGACCGGCTCAATAGTTTCCAAGTAGCACTTGAGTTTCGGTTCCGTTCCCGAGGGCCGAACGATCACGCGGGCACCGGAAAATGTATGCAAGACCATGGCGTTGGTCGCAGGGAGCTTCTCGGTGCCCTTCGACAGGTCGGTCACCTCGGAAACCTCGGAGCCGCCCAGCGAGGCCGGAGCGTTCTTGCGGATCTTTTCCATGAGCACCGGGATCTGCGCCAAGTCGGTGAAGCGCAGGGACAGCTGGTCGGTGACGTGCACGCCATGCTTGGCGGCCAGTTCATCCAGGCGGTCCGGGATAGAGCTGCCCGAGGCCTTCAACTGCGCAGCCAGATCGGCCAGGACGATCCCGGCAGAAATCCCGTCTTTGTCGCGCACCAGTTCCGGGGCTACGCAATAGCCCAGGGCTTCTTCGTAGCCGTAGCCCAGGTCCTCAACGCGTGAGATCCACTTGAATCCGGTCAAGGTTTCTTCGTGCTCGCGTCCGGCGTCCTTGGCGATGGCTGCCAGCATGCGCGAAGACACGATGGAATTGGCCAATTTCTTGCCCTCTGGCAAGGTCTTGGAGACCTGGTCCCCGAGCAGCCAACCTACCTCATCGCCGCGCAGCATCCGCCAGCTGCCGCCGTCGAGGATGGCTGCCGCGCAACGGTCGGCATCGGGGTCATTGGCAATGACCAGATCAGCACCGACCGTGCGGGCCAGTTCCAGCGACAGGTCGATGGCCCCTGGCTCCTCGGGGTTAGGGAACTTCACGGTAGGGAAGAGCGGATCGGGGTGTTCCTGCTCAACGACCATGTGCACGTCGTCGAATCCAGCGTTCAGCAGGGCTTGGCGCATGGTGTGGCCACCCACGCCGTGCATTGCCGAAACCACAATTCGCAGATTCTTGCGCACCAGGCCCTGCGGCTGGTTAGCTTCGATGATCGGGTGGATGGAAGCGAGATAGGCTGCCTCGATATCGCCTTCTTCGCCTGGGGCCGGGAGCACTTCCCAACCGGACTGTGCCAGCGGGATCTGCGCCACTGGCTGGTCATGGTCAATCAAGGAAGCGATCTGCGCATCGATGGGGGAGACGATCTGAGCCCCGCGGCCCGGCGCATCGGTGATCCTGCCGCCCACGTATACCTTGTAGCCGTTGTCCCGCGGAGGGTTGTGGCTGGCCGTGACCATGACGCCGGCTTCCGCGCTGAATTCACGAACGGCCCAAGCCAGCACCGGGGTCGGCAAGGCCGAGGGCATCAGCAGCACCTCAAAACCGGCAGCGGCGAAGACGGCGGCTGAATCCTTGGCGAAGGCATCCGAGTTGAAACGGGCATCGAATCCGATGACGACCTTCGGGACATATCCGCCGTTGGCCTTTTCGCCCAGGAAACGGGCGATGCCCGCAGCGGTGCGCATGACCACCACACGGTTCATGCGCATCGGGCCGGCGCCCAATTCGGCACGCAGGCCTGCGGTGCCGAATTCCAGGACGCCGCTGAAGCGGTCGGCGATGTCCTCGAAGGCCAGCGCGTCGCCGTCGGTGACGCGCTGGATCAGTAATTGAAGTTCTTCCTGCGTTTGCGGATCGGGATCCTGGGCTGCCCATTGGCCCGCCGCATCAAGCAACTGGATTTTCTGCGTGTGATTCACTGATTTCCCTTCAAAGGACACTGACTGCTTCTTTGCGCCGATAATGCGAGGCTTAGAGCTTCGCGATGATCTGTGCCAGCAACTTGGAGATGCGCGGACCGGCGGCCTGGCCGGCCTCGATGACTTCCTCGTGGCTCAGCGGCACCGGGCTGATCCCGGCGGCCAGGTTGGTCACCAGGGAAATACCGAAGATCTCCATGCCTGCATGGCGGGCGGCTATTGCTTCCAGTGCGGTGGACATGCCGACCAAATCAGCACCGATCACCTTGGCGTACTGGACTTCGGCCGGGGTTTCGTAGTGCGGTCCGGTGAACTGCGCGTACACGCCCTGATCCAGGGTCGGGTCAACTGCGAGGGCAATTTCGCGCAGGCGCGAGGAGTACAGGTCGGTCAAGTCAACGAAGGTCGCGCCCTCCAAAGGGGAGGCGGCAGTCAAGTTGATGTGGTCCGAGATCATTACCGGGGTGCCTGGGGTCCAGTCCGGATTCAGGCCTCCGCAACCGTTGGTGAGCACCAGCTGCTCGCAGCCGGCAGCTGCCGCGGTGCGGATGGGGTGGACTACCGCGCGCACGCCGCGCCCCTCGTAGTAATGGGTGCGGGCACCCAGAACCAGGACCCGCTTTCCAGTGGACGTCAGGATCGAGGAGATGCTGCCCTTGTGCCCGGGTACGGCCGGGGCATGGAAGCCTGGAATGGAGGCGGCATCCAGGGTGTGGGTGGTTTCGCCGATGAGTTCGGCGGCCTGGCCCCAACCGGAGCCCAGGACCACCGCGATGTCGTGTTTTTCGACGCCGGTCTGTTCGGCGATTGCCTGGGCAGCTTGTGCCGCCAGGATCTGTGGGTCATTTTGCATATCAGTCACGGGAAATACGCTACCGGTAGCGGGGCGCTTTGTCAGGTGAAACTAGGGCTTCAGATTCAAAATCACGTTCCGGGATCGTGCTTCGATGTGCGCAATCACCGTGCATGGTGAACAATAGTGAATGTGAGCGCAGATCGTAGGAATGAAGCAACCCGTTTAGTTATTCTCGGCGGAGGACCTGGCGGCTACGAAGCTGCCATGGGTGCGGCCCAGCTGGGCGCCAATGTCACCGTCGTGGAGCGTGCAGGCATGGGCGGTTCAGCGGTGCTGACCGACGTCGTGCCCTCCAAGACCCTGATCGCTACGGCAGACGCAGTGCGACGGGTGAAGCACGCAGAGACCTTTGGAGTCCACGTTGACGGCCTCGACTCGGCCGTCACCGACTTCTCGGTGGTGAACCACCGACTGTTGGACCTTGCCAAGGAGCAGTCCTCGGATATCCGCACCACCCTCGAACGCGCTGGCGTGCGCATCGTGATCGGCGAGGGCCGCTTGCTGGACGACCACACGGTTGCCGTATCGCACCCGGATGGTTCCGAGCAGGAAATCGAAGCGGACGCCATGCTGATTGCCGTGGGAGCCCACCCGCGCGAACTGCCTACCGCCAGGCCTGATGGCGAGCGAATCTTCAACTGGACCCAGATCTACAACATGAACGAGGTGCCTGAGCACCTGATCGTTGTAGGCTCCGGCGTTACCGGTGCAGAGTTCGCTTCGGCGTACAACTTGCTCGGTGCCAAGGTCACGCTGGTTTCCTCGCGCGACCGCGTGCTGCCCGGCGAGGATGCAGACGCAGCTGGCGTACTGGAAGATGCTTTCAAGGACAACGGCGTCAACGTTGTTTCCCAGGCTCGCGCCGAGGGCGTGGAGCGCCAGGGCGACAGGGTGCTGGTCACCTTGGCGGACGGTCGCGTGCTCGAAGGCAGCCACTGCCTGGTTGCAGTGGGCGGCATCCCCAATACCGCCAACATGGGTCTGGAAGAAGCCGGTGTGCAGCTGACCGACTCGGGCCACATCAAGGTCGATGGCGTTTCGCGCACTACCGCAACCAACATCTACGCTACCGGCGACTGCACGGGCGTCTTCGCCCTGGCTTCGGTAGCAGCCATGCAGGGCCGCATCGCCGTGGCCCACCTGCTCGGCGACTCGGTAAAGCCATTGAACCTGGATCTAGTGGCATCCAACGTCTTCACCTCCCCGGAAATCGCTACCGTGGGTGTGACCCAGCGTGCGGTTGCCGAAGGCAAGTACCAGGCCAATATCATCAAGGTTGACCTGAACACCAACGCTCGCGCCAAGATGATGAACGTGGACCAGGGCTTCGTGAAGATCGTTTCCCGCAAGGGCTCGGGCACCGTTATCGGCGGTGTTGTGGTTGCTCCGCGTGCCAGTGAATTGATCTTCTCGCTGGCACTGGCGGTCCAGAACAGCCTTCATGTTGATGACGTGGCTGAAACCTTCACCGTTTACCCGTCGTTGTCCGGTTCGCTGGCTGAAGCGGCACGTCGCCTGCACCGTCATCGGTAGGTTCTGAAGAACTTTTCCAGGGCGGCATTTCCCTTGCATTCAGGGAGGTGCCGTCCTTTTGCCATTAATGCCGTAATACAAGCTCTTGTGACGCCATTCACTTTGGCGACCGACTCTGATATAAGTGTAAAAACTGTTTTCTCAGGTCACGTCTCAATATATGGAAGCGCATATTCCTGCTAGTAGGCCCGTGAATTACTGTTTGCAGTTCAGTTTCATTTCATCTGTTGTCCAAATGCTGGACATCAATATCCGAATACTGGTCATCGAGGTTTACGATTATGGCAACGTAAATGAACATCTGACTCGTACTTTCACTCTAAGGAGCAGCCTCCATGTCGCAGGCTAACCAAGCAGTGGCGCCGAAGGAAAACACCCGCGGTCGCGTGCTGTTTGCCAGCATGATTGGCACCACTGTCGAATTCTTCGACTTCTACGCCTACGCCACCGCGTCGGTTCTCGTTTTCCCGGCTTTGTTCTTCCCTAACGCCTCCACCATCAACGCGATCCTTTCATCGTTCGCGATCTTCGGCGTGGCTTTCGTGGCTCGTCCACTGGGTTCGATCATTTTCGGCCACTACGGCGACAAGCTCGGCCGCAAAGGCACCCTGGTGGCGTCACTGCTGCTGATGGGCATTGCCACCTTCCTGATCGGCTTCCTGCCGCCGGCCGCGGGCAACTGGACCGTTTTGGCTCCGACCGCACTGGTGCTGCTGCGCTTCGCGCAGGGCCTGGCGCTGGGCGGCGAATGGTCCGGCGCTGCGCTGCTGGCCACCGAGAATGCGCCGAAGAACAAGCGCGCCATATACGGCACTTTCCCCCAGCTGGGCGCACCCATCGGCTTCATCATCGCGAACCTGATGTTCGTGGCCCTGCAGACCTTCTGCACTGCAGAGCAGTTCATGGCATGGGGCTGGCGCGTTCCGTTCTACTTCTCGGCAGTCATGGTGATCATCGGCCTGTGGGTACGCCTGAAGCTGGTTGAATCCGCGTCCTTCAAGAAGGTCCTGGACCAGAAGAAGGTAGTGAAGTCGCCGTTCGCGGTGACCATGAAGAAGCACTGGCGCCCAACCCTGGCCGGTACCTTCATCATGCTGGCAACCTATGTGCTGTTCTACCTGATGACCTCCTTCACCCTGACCTACGGCACCCAGCCAGCTACCATCGAGCAGGCGACTGCTGCAGCTGAAGCCAAGGGCAAGACCTTTGACGCCGCAGGCTTCGTTCCGGGCTTGGGCATTGAACGCCCGACCTTCTTGACCATGCTGATCATCGGTGTCGTCTTCTTCGGCATCTTCACCGTGGTTTCGGGCCCGTTGGCTGAGAAGTTCGGCCGCCGCAAGTTCCTGATCTGGGTTACCGCGGGCATCTTCGTCTTCGGACTGTCGTGGACCCTGTTCTTCGGTCCAGGCCAGGGCGCTGCCATGGCCGGGCTGATCATCGGGTTCACCCTGATGGGTCTGACTTTCGGTCCAATGGCTGCGTATCTGCCTGAACTGTTCCCGTCCAATGTCCGCTACACCGGCTCGGCTGTTGCCTACAACATGTCCTCGGTGATCGGTGCGGCTCCTGCGTCCTTCGTGGCTGTAGCCCTGTGGAAGGCCGGTGCGGGCAACACCACCGGCGTTGGCCTGTACTTGGCACTTGGCGCGGTACTGACCTTGGTCGCGCTGTTCATGACGCGCGATACCTCTGACATGGACATGGAAGAGTGGGTCGAGTAGTTCGACAGTCTTGCTGAGGGAGCGGCTCGGCGAATCATCAAGCCATGATGATTCGCCGGGCCGTTTCCCGTTTCCGTGCAGCCTGGATGAATACGAGCTGAAAAGGGCCATCAACCCCTGACAACTTGATGCGCGGCATGGAAGCATGGGACGCGGAATATCCAATACCGAAGAGGAATGCTCATGCGTATTGCAGTTGCCGGAGGCACCGGCGCTATCGGCACGCTGGTGGTCGAAAAACTCAAGAGTGCTGGCCACGAACCAGTGGTCCTCGCACGGTCCATGGGATGCGACCTGGCGAACCGCAACGCGGTAAAGCAGTGGCTGGTTGACTGCCAATCGGTCATCGATGTTTCCGGAGTTTCCACCACCAGCTCTGCTGCATCCATGCGGTATTTCACCCAATCGACGGCAAACCTCGTCAGCGTGGGGCGCGAGTCCGGGGTGCAGAACCACGTGGCGCTCTCGATCATCGGAGCGGCCGAAGTGGATTCCAGCTATTACGCGGGCAAAGCCGTGCAAGAGCGGATGCTGCACATGCTTCCCGGTGGCTATACCCTGCTGCGCACGACACAATTCCACGAATTCATTGGCCAGAATATCAAGCGTCTGGGCGCGGGTCCGGTGCAGATGGCGCCGAAAATGCGGATGCAGCCCATCGCGGGCATCGAAGTGGCCGCGGCACTAGTGGATCTTGCTGAGGCGCCGGCGCAGGGCGTGGTGCAAGACCTTGCGGGGCCGCAAGAAGAATACGCTCCCGACCTGTTTGCCAAGTACCTGCAGGCCCAAGGCAGGTCTCCAAAGATGGTTGAAGTGCCTGTTCCTGGCCCCATGGGCAAGGCCATGCGTGATGGGGGACTGCTGGCAGGCGGTTCCGCCCGGCTGGGCCACGAAACCTTCGACGCCTGGCTAGCGCGGCAGTAGCCCGAACCAGCCTCCTTATTCAGTATCCACTGGCTGGCGAGCTGGAACTTCTAGCATCCGAATAGCAGTGACAAAACAAGTGGATTCTGGAAGCATCACGTCATGGACGAAAAAGAACCGCATGTTCCCTACAATCCCACGCCTCGGGACTTTCCCGGCTTTGCGATGCCAGCTTCAGTGCCGCAAGGCATGCGTCTGGAGCTGAGCCGTTCAAGGATCAAGGATGGGCAGGATGAGAACTTTGGCGCCTGGATGGACATGCTCAATGCGCGCTACGAGGAATGCGAAGCATCCTTATCGGCACAACGGGCAGCGCTGGAAGCAACATTCAGGCATGTGGAAGCCGATGGTTCAACATGGATCTACCACCTGAGCCTGGTAGGCGAGAACGGCGGCGGGCTCGATACGCAGCAGGATATCGATGCGGCGCACGAAGCAGCTAGCCGCCAGGCGAAAATGCCTGGCTGGGAAGAGCTTGAACCGAAGTTCCTGCTCATGCCCGATCACCTGAAGGCATCCATGGCGCACTGGGCAGAACATGGACAGGTGCCAGAGTAGAAGATTCCAGTTGCAGAACGACGCAGGGCCTGGACATATCTGTCCAGGCCCTGCGTCGTTGCAAACGAGTGCTACTTGGCTTCTTCGATCGAAGCGATGACGGCGCCCGATGACAGGGTCTCGCCCGGGGCAACTTCCAAGCCGCTGACCACGCCATCACGGTGCGCAGTAATCGGCTGCTCCATCTTCATCGCTTCCAGCACGACAATCAGATCGCCCTGGGCCACGGCCTCGCCATTCTCAACGGCAACCTTCACGATGGTGCCCTGCATCGGCGAACGCAGTTCTGCGCTGTTCGCGCCAGCGGAGCTGGCTGCCTTGCGGCCCGGCTTGCGCTTCTTCTTGCCTGCGGCCTTCTCGGCACCGTTGGAGGATACCGATCCCAGCGACGAAGGAAGGGTGACTTCCAGGCGCTTGCCGCCAACTTCAACGGTCACGCTGGTGCGCTCGTCTTCGGCTGCGTCCTCGCCGCCCATTGGCATTGGGTGGGGCTCGATGGCGGTATCGAATTCGGTTTCGATCCAGCGGGTGTGGACCTTGAATGGCCCCTGGGCCGGAACGAACGAAGGGTCGCTCATCACTGCGCGGTGGAATGGCAGTACGGTAGCCATGCCCTCGATCTGGAATTCTTCCAGCGCACGGCGGGCACGAGCCGCAGCCACTTCACGGGTGCTGCCGGTGACGATCAGTTTGGAGATCATCGAGTCGAAGTTCCCCGAAACGCTTTCGCCCTGCTCGATGCCCGAGTCAACGCGAACGCCGGGCCCCGATGGCAGGTTCATCTTGGAGATGGTGCCCGGGGTCGGCATGAAGTTGCGGCCGGCATCTTCGCCGTTGATGCGGAACTCGAAGGAGTGGCCGCGGATCTCCGGGTCGGTGTAGCCCAGTTCTTCGCCGCGGGCGATGCGGAACTGCTCGCGAACCAAGTCCAGGCCGGTGACTTCCTCGGAGACCGGGTGCTCAACCTGCAGGCGGGTATTGACCTCGAGGAAGGAAATGACGCCATCCTGGCCTACCAGGAATTCGCAGGTGCCTGCGCCGTTGTACTTCGCTTCGCGCAAGATGGCCTTGGATGCTTCGTACAGCCGGGTGGTCTGCTCTTCGCTCAAGAACGGGGCCGGCGCTTCTTCAACCAGCTTCTGGTTGCGGCGCTGCAGCGAGCAGTCGCGGGTGGAGACGACAACCACGTTGCCGTGGATATCGGCCAAGCACTGGGTCTCCACGTGGCGCGGTGCATCCAGGAAGCGTTCGATGAAGCATTCGCCGCGGCCGAAAGCCGCGACAGCTTCACGCACTGCCGAGTCGTACATCTCGCCGATTTCTTCGCGGTTGCGGACCACCTTGATGCCGCGTCCGCCGCCACCGTAGGCAGCCTTGATGGCCAGTGGAAGTCCGTGCTCGTCGGCGAAGGCGTATACCTCGTCGGCCGAGGCCACCGGATCCTTGGTGCCGGGAACCAGCGGAGCGCCCACCTTTTCAGCAATGTGGCGGGCCTTGACCTTGTCGCCGAGCTGGTCGATGGACTCTGGCGATGGGCCAATCCAGGTCAAGCCCGCGTCAATAACAGCCTGGGCGAACTCGGCGTTCTCCGAGAGGAAGCCGTAGCCCGGGTGGATCGCGTCGGCGCCGGAGCGTTCAGCTGCGTCCAGGATCTTCTCAATGCGAAGGTACGATTCAGCGGCGGTGGTCCCGCCCAGCGCGTAGGCTTCATCAGCCAGACGCACATGCAGGGCATCGCGATCCGAGTCGGCATAGACCGCAACGGACTCGATTCCTTCATCGCGTGCGGCACGGATAATACGCACTGCAATCTCGCCGCGGTTGGCGATAAGCACCTTCGTCAATGGATTCATCATGAACCTTGTCTTTTAAAAATAGGGTTTCTCAGCTATGAGCCTATCGTTTTTGTGGGAACTATATGTAGTTATCGCCTAGAACGAGGGTGTTAGGGTGAATTTTTTGGAGGAATCCTACAAAGGACCTTGGCGCTGGCTCAACGTGGAACCTGCCCCGCGAGGCCTGCGGACCCTGTCGCCGGCGAGGCCTGAAAGGGGCGCTGCTCTCAGCTGGTGCGCTGGCAGCGCTGGCCTCTGCCCTAGTCTTCGCGCACCCGGCGAACTAGGCTATCGACAAGATGGAAAACAAGGAGGCTGCCGTGGGAAATCGAGGCAAAGCGCTCTGTGCGCTGCTGGCTGCTGGAATGCTCGCCTTGGCCGGTTGTTCCAGCGCAACCGGCATCCCGGCGCTTGACCGCGAACCGGCTGGAACCGACCAGTGGCCGGGGGATAGGAGCCAGTTGGAGAACCTTGGCATGCAATCCGTGCGTTTTCTGGTCATGCACGGCAACGCCGACTACTACGCCGCCGCATCGGCAGATGAGCAAAGGGCTTGCCTGTTCAAATTCGCCCAGGGAGAGGTCTCCGCAGCTGGCGGATGCGGCGGGGCAGGGGACGCGGACGCCATCGTCGAGGTGAGGGCGCCTGGAACGAGGATGATGCTGGTCCGGGCCGGAAGCGACTTCTCGGACTTGGAAGAGGTGGGCTGGACCAGGATCCACGAGAACATTCTGGTGTTCTAGCTGGCCGGGAGCCAAGGGATTCCTGAAGGGCCGCTTGACGCCTGCAGGATTGGGTTATCCAAGGTTGGCGCCCATGGTGTACACCACAGGTCCCTCTGCTATCGCGGTGCGATGCAATACCTCGAAACCGTGCCGCTCGTATAGGCGGACGTTTCTCTCGTTGGATGTTTCCAGCGACACCTCGGGATAGTCCGACGCGGCAATATGGTTCAGGCACCGGCTGATGAGTGCCGAACCAAGACCCCGTCCAACGCTGGATCCAGCAACCCCAAGCGTGGCAAAGTCCCACGCGTTCTCAGGCCGCTGTGGCAGGTCGGCTCCGTAGGCGATCTCCAAGCGATCGCCCATCAGCTGCGAAATCTCTTCCTGCATGCCCAAGCCAGGCTCTGGACAACTTGGTGGCAGGAGCGCAGCGACACCGTCGAGGTCCTCGCTGACCAGGACGACTCCATGCTCCAGAGCGTGGGAAAGGTAGACGGCTTGAAGGCGTTCCAAACGCTCCAGGTAGCGATCGGCTGGAATGCTCCACCGTGTCCAGGGGTAGAACGCAAACGCCTCGGCCAAAGTAGAGGACGCACTGGGAATATCCGCGCGGCGCGCGGAACGGATAGCTGAAGTCATATCCATATCCTAGCCAAGCCAGCCCGGCCTCCCGCCGTGCGCCGCCACGCCATGGTTCCGGCCTGGCATGAATCAGCCCCGGCAGCTACGCCTGCCGTTCGCGGTGCCGCCTGACGGCCGCGCGATTGGCGCAACGCACCGAGCAGAAACGCTGGCGCCCGTTGCGTGTCACGTCCACAACCACGTGGCCGCACGGTGCGGCCTCGCAGCGCCGCAGCCGGTGCATGCCCCTGGTGGTCAGGTGCAATGCCGTGCCCACGCAGAAGACCGAGCGCAGCACCTGGGGCATGCTCTGGCCGTCATCGCGATAGTGCAGGTGCCAACCCTCCCCATCGTGGTCCACCAGGCGTGGATAGGCCGAAGCGCGAGCCGCCTGCAAATTCAGCAGCAGCGCCCGCTCGGGATCGGACGGCGCATCAACGATGTCCAGCCAGTCATCCACTACCGCGCGCGTTTGGGCATAGTCCGAGGCGAACCGCGGAAAAGGCATGGTCATGCCGCTCTGCCGGGTGCGTTGTTCGATGCCGTCGCGGTCCGATGGCCAGTCATTGGCCAGAGATGCAGCGAGGAGCACCGCATATTCTCCGTAAGGGTTGAGTTGCATAAGAACATTACATCATGCTGGAGCCATGACTATTGCACAGCACAGCCAAGCCGTTGATTCCAGGCAGGAAACCGATGTCCATGAGCACTGCTGGGAGATCGGATCCAGCCATCGGACTTCCGCCGGGATTGTTGAATACTTCCATTGCCGCCGCTGCCGGCGCCACATCATGCTCCAGCGCGGGTTCGGGCACGAACAGATGCTGCTGAGCAGGGAACTGCAGGCATGAAAAAGGTGCCTTCCGCTGTGGGGCGGAAGACACCATTTGCCGGCCGGAACCGGATTATTTCCAGAGATCCACGATGCTGATCCCGGCTTGGGCCAGCAGGCCGCGCAGCACGAAGACATCCAATCCGACGACGTTCTGGAAGTTGCCTTCGATGGACTCGATGAAGGCTGCAGCCAGCCCGTCAATGGTGAATGCCCCGGCGCAGGGCAGCGGTTCCCCGCTGGCGACGTAGGCCTCGATCTCGGCATCATCCACGGTGGAGAAATGCACCACGGTGGAAGATACCTGGCCGCGAGCCTGTTCCGGATTGGCGGGATCAATCAGCCAATGGCCCGAGTGCAGGATTCCGGTAGAACCGCTCAGCTGCAGCCATCGTTCGCGGGCTACCTCTTTGGTGTGCGGCTTGCCGTAGGCCACGCCATCAAGTTCGAAGACCGAATCGCAGCCCAGCACCACGGTGCCTGCCGGATGATCTGCCTGGGCCACGTTCTCGGCCTTGGCACGAGCCAGCAGCAATGCGGTCTGCGCTGGACTCTGCTCGCCGTTGCGGGCCACGGCAGCTGCCAGCACCGCATTTTCATCCACCTCGGAAACCTGGGTGGTGAATTTGATGCCCGCATCGGCCAGGACCTTCTTGCGTCCCCACGAAGCCGAAGCCAGCAGCAACCGGGGTCCTGTCTTCATCTGTTCGCTCATACGGCGGCGTTCTCCTTGGCCTGGTCCTGGCTGGAATTATCAGCGGAAGTGCTTTCCCCGGAATCCAGCATATCGTTGAGTTTCGATCCTTCGACATCAACATCCGGCAGGATCTTGTCCAGCCATTTAGGCAGGTACCAGGCCTTGTCGCCCAGCAGGTGCATCACTGCCGGAATGAAGGTCATGCGGATGATGAACGCATCGAAGAGCACACCGAAAGCCAGCGCGAAACCGAGCGGGCGGATCATTGCCAGGTGCGAGAACACGAAGCCGGCGAAGACCGAGATCATGATCAGCGCAGCGGCGGTGACGACCGGTGCTGCCATCGAGAAGCCGGAACGGACCGCGTCCTTGGCCGGCTCGCCGTGAGCGTAGCGTTCACGCATCGCCGAGACCAGGAAGACCTGGTAGTCCATGGCCAGCCCGAACAGGATGCCGGTGAGCAGGATCGGCAGGAAGCTGAGCAGCGGACCGGGAACGTTGACATCGAAGAGGCCGGAGAACCAGCCGAACTGGTAAACCATGACGCTGGCGCCGAAGGCCGCGGCCAGCGAGAGCAGGAAGCCGCCGGTGGCCAGCAATGGAACCACGACCGAACGGAAGACCAGCAGCAGCAGGATCAGCGACAGGCCAACCACGATGCTCAGGTACGGTACCAGGGCGGCGGTGACCTTTTCGGAGACGTCAATCTGCGCGGCAACCTGGCCGGTCACGGCAATTTCGGCACCCGTGGCCTCGGAGAACTCCGAGTAGTCCGCACGTAGCTGGTGCACCAGCGCTTCGGTGGCTTCCGAGGAAGGGCCATCGGTAGGGATCACCTGGATGGCTGCCAAGGTACGGTCTTCGGTCATGGTGGCTGGAATTGCGGCCACCACGCCGTTGTATTCGCGCAGTTTCTCGGCCACGTCGAGGCTAGTTTCCTCAGCTTCGCGCTCGCTGAGCCCTGCAGGCAGATCAGCTAAGACCAGCAGCGGGCCGTTGTAGCCGGAACCGAACTTGTCGCTGGTTTGCTCGTAGGCCTGGAAGGCCTGCGAATCGGCAGGTTCTGCACTGCCATCAGGCAAAGCGGTTCGCATCTGCGTGGCCGGCAGGGCGATGGCACCCAGGACGACTATCACCAGCAGGGTCACCGGAACAGCGATCTTGGTGACCATGCGCACCCAGCGAATGGAGAACGATTCCTTGATCTGGGGATTCTCGGCATCCGCAGCTGCCTTCTTGCGGGCCCGCTTGGAAACCAGTTTGGTGCCGGCCAGGGACAGCAGTGCTGGCAGCAAAGTGATGTTCAGCAGCACCGAGCAGAACACGGTGAACGCTGCCGACAGGCCCAAGACGGTCAGGAACGGAAGTCCTGGAACAGCCAGTGCGGCCAGTGCGATGATCACGGTCAGACCAGCGAAGACTACAGCGTTGCCGCTGGTTCCGACGGCGCGTGCAATCGACTCTCCGACCTCCATGCCGGACAGCAGCTGCGAACGGTGGCGGTGGATGATGAACAGCGCATAGTCGATGCCCACCGCGAGGCCCAGCATGAGAGCCAGGGCAGGGGTAATCGAGGCCATGTCAATCAGCGAGGAAAACGCCATCGTAGTGCCCACGCCAGCGCCCACACCGAGGATCGCCAGCAACAGCGGCAGGCCGGCGGCGACCAAGGTGCCGAGCATGGCAATCAGGACAATGGCAGCGATGACCACACCAATGATTTCCGAGGCTCCGAAGACCTGGGACATGTCCTGCATGATCTCCTTGGAGAACAGCACCTCCACGCCGTTAGCCTGTGGACCTGCGGCGATAGCCTTGATCTGCTCGCGGTCATCGGGAGTCAAAGCGTCGGTCTGGACCTTGAAGGTCACCTGCGAAACTGCAGTACTGCCGTCTTCGGAAACGAAACGCATATCGGAGCTTGCGCCCACCTGGCGCGAAGCGAATTCCAGTTCAGCGCGGCCGGATTCCAGATCCTTCAGGCCTTGCTCTATGTCCTTCTCGCCCTGCTCAAGCTCGGCGGTCTTTTCCTTGATAGTTTTTTCGCCGTCTTCAAGCTGGTTCTTGGCTTCTGCCAGCTCGGCCTTGCCTGCAAGGAACTGGGCCTTCTTGGCATCGAATTCACGTTGCCCGGCCTCCAGCTTGGCCCTGCCGGCATCGAGCTCGGCCTGGCCTTCGCTCAGCTTCACCTTGTTGCTGGCGATCTCAGTTTTCGCTGCATCCAGCTGCGCCTTGGCGTCGTCCAGCTGGGTTTTGGCGGCGCTAAGCTGGCTGCGGTTCGCCTCCAGTTCCTGATGGCCGGCCTTGGCCTGGGCCTGTCCAGCGTCGAGTTCCTTGCGGGCGGCGTCAAGCTGCTTCAAGCCGGCTTCGGCCTTGGCGATCTGCCCCAGTGCGGCGGTGGCCTGCTGCTTACCGGCGGTCGCTTGGGCGATGCCGGATTCAGCCGAGGTTTTGCCGGCTTCGGCTTCGGCGAGACCACCCTGCAAGGCGTTCAACGCAGCGGTGTATTCGGAGATTTCCTTTTCATTGCCGGCTTCTTCAGCGGCATCAAGCTGCTGTTGCACGCCTGCAATCTGGATCTTCAGATCATCGATAGCGGCTTCAGCCTCGGCCAGTCCTGCCTGTGCGGCGGCCAGGCCATCTTCAGCTGACTTCAGACCCGTGGTGGCTTCTTCCTTGCCGGCCGACAGAGTTGCGTCGAATTCTTCGCGGGAAGAGTCGCCCAGCAGCTGGTCCATGCCAGCCTGGTACTCCTTCTCGCCCGCGGCGAGCTTGGCGTCAGCGGCATCGAGCTTCTGCTCGCCAGCGTCGAACTTTGCGCGGCCAGCGTTGTATTCGGCCGTTCCGTCCTTGTACTGGGCTAATCCGGCGTTGTACTTCGCTTCGCCAGCTTCCAGCTGGGCACGACCCGAAGTCAGCTCGCGCTGGCCGGCTTCCAGCTGCGCGCGGCTATCGGCGAGCTGCTTTTCAGCGGCGGCAATTTGCGGCTCGGCAGCCTGGATTTCCTTCTGGCCGTCAAAGTACTGTGCCCAGCCATCGGTGAGTTCCTCGCGGCCTTCCTTGAGCTGCACCTTGCCATCGGCAATCTGCACCTTGGCATCGTCAAGCTTTTCCTGGCCGTCAACGAGTTCCTGCTGCGCTTTCTCCAGCTCTGGCTGCGCCTTATCGAGCTGTTCCTGCAGTTCGAAGGGGCTCATGGCTTCGACTACCTGGGACTGCATGGCCAGCTGTTCCAGGGACTCGGCGACGGCCTGCTTCTGGGTTTCGTTCAGCGGCCGGTTCGAGCTTTCACGGAACACAATCGAGCCAGAGCCGCCGGCGAGATCCGGGAGCTCTTCCTTCATCCGGTCGAGGGTGCGCTGGGTTTCAGTTCCGGGCAGGGTGAAGGTATTCGATAGCTGGCCCATGAACAAGCTGGCGCACAGGCCGATGAAGATGAAGGCCGCCAGCCACATTGAAATGACGCGGTAGCGGTGCAGGTGTGCCCATCGAGCGAGGCGGTAGAGGAGGGAAGCCATGAGCTTAGATGTCCTTCAAGGTGCTAGTGCTGGTCAGCGGCAAGGCGGTAAAACCCTGGTCAAGGGTTTTCATGGCCTGGGTAATCAAGGAATGGAAGACGGAGATGAGCTCGGGGGAAATATCCAGACCGTGAGTTTCGGTAGCTGGCAGACGCTCGATCCACTCATCAAATGCTGCTTGGCCTGCGCCGAGCAGAGCATGGGTAAAGACTCTGATGGAAAAACTGTCGGCCTGCGGATAACGGCGGGCGACTTTTTCGATGACTTCCGTGGTGGCTGTCCGCCATTCGTTCATCGTGGAGGGGAAGCCGCAGTTGGCTTCTTCCGTTCGCAAGAATGCACCAAACTGGGCCACTTGCCCGAGCATCTGCGACACGTCATCAGACTTGAGCGATTCGATGATCGCTTCGACCAGAGGCATGGAGTCGGTCAGGTCGCTAATGGAATCCACCATGGTTCCCAGAACCTGGTGCAGGGGATAGGAGAAGACCGCATCTACTGATGGAAAGTAGTTGAAGAGTGTACGGCGCGAAACACCGGCCGCTTCAGCGATCTGCGTAGCGGTAAGCGCCGTGGCAGAGCCGTTGCGAAGCAGGTCCGCGACGGCTTCAACGATGGCCTGTTTCGTTGCTCGTTTGTTTAGTTCGCGGCGGGTGCCGGTACTCGGGGAAGTCACATAACTTACACTACGTGCAAAGTTGCACCCTGTGCAAAGTAAATCCGTGTGACCTTTAACCGGAAAGCGGCGCACGAGCAATAGTGCTCGTGCGCCGCTTTCCTTCAGCAATGCCTACTTGGTTGCAGCTGCCTCAGCATCTGCCGCTGAGATGCTTTCATCAGCGAAGGGGTTGCCATTGCGTGGTGCGTTGTACATGTCAATGTCCAAGATGCCCTCGCGCTTGGCGACAATGGTTGGAATCAGTGCTTGGCCGGCGACATTTACCGCGGTGCGGCCCATATCAATGATCGGGTCAACGGCCATCAGCAGGCCAACGCCTGCCAGCGGCAGGCCCAGGGTGGAAAGGGTCAGCGTCAGCATGACGATGGCGCCGGTAGTGCCTGCGGTTGCTGCCGAGCCCAATACGGAAACCAGCGCAATCAAGAAGTAATCGGTGAGGGACAGTTCAATACCGAAGAACTGGGCAACGAAGATTGCTGCGATCGCCGGATAGATGGCAGCGCAGCCGTCCATCTTGGTAGTCGCGCCCAGCGGCACTGCGAAGGAAGCGTAGCCCGAAGGCACCCCGAGGTTGCGTTCGGTCACGCGCTGGGTCAATGGCAGGGTGCCAATCGAAGAACGTGAAACGAAGGCCAACTGCACTGCAGGCCATACACCCGAGAAGTACTGCTTGATTGACAGGCCATGTGCGCGGACCAGTACCGGGTAGAGCGCGAATAGCACCAGTGCCAAGCCGACGTAGATCGCAACGGTGAACTTGCCCAGTGCGCCAATAGTGTCCCAGCCATAGGTGGCAACAGCGTTGCCGATCAGGCCAACCGTGCCGATCGGCGCGATGCGGATGATCCACCAGAGGACCTTCTGGATGATCGCCAGGATAGAGGCCGAGAACGCGAGGAATGGTTCGGCCGCCTTGCCAACCTTGAGGGCAGCGACGCCCACGGCGATGGCAATGACCAGTATCTGCAGGACGTTGAAGCTGATCGAGGTGGAAGCGGTTGCTTCATCAACCAGCTTGGTGCTCGCGCCCAGACCCAGGAAGTTGGCTGGGACCAGGCCAGTGAGGAAGCCGAGCCAGTCGCCGGTCTTGCCATCGTATTCATCTGGCATGCCCTGGCCGGTATTCGCTCCGGGGCGGAAAACGGTGCCAAGAACCATGCCGATGATTACCGAGATCAAGGCAGTGATGGCAAACCAGAGCAGGGTCTGCCACGCAAGGCGTGCCGCATTGGTGACCTTGGCCAAATTGGCAATTGAGGCGACAACCGCAAAGAAGATCAGTGGGATCACTGCAGTGCGCAGCAACGCAACGTAGCTGGAACCAATGATCGACAGGGCTTCACCCAGCCCGTTGGGTTCCTCGGCGGTGCTGCCGGTGTACTTGGCTAGGAGACCCAGTAGAAGACCAGCAATCAGCGCCGCAATGATCTGCGGGCCGAAATTGGTCATCCAGCGTGGAAGCTTAGATGAAGGTGCGGTAGTAGACATGCGTTCAAGATTAGGGCGCTTTTCTTCGTCGGCGGCAGTTTATGTTACGCAACATGACGGTATTTCGCCGTTTGTGCTTTATTGCACTGAAAAGCGGTGTCTAGGGTCACTGGACCGGCGAAATGACGCACGATTTGTGCGAAGACTTCGGTGCGAGGACACAGATCTTCACATGGGAATTTTTGGCTCCGTGCCATTGTTGCTGGACTAATCGCCGCGACTGTGCTTGAAGAAGCATCGCTCACTTCACGCAGTTTTGCTTTCGTATCCTGGACGCGAGCATGCCGCGCAGTGCGACCAGCAAGCAAGTGGCAGTTCCTCCCAGTGCCACCCCGCCGGCAACGGCAAGGACGACACCGGGACCGCCGGCGCCGATAAACCCCAAGAGGTGAATTCCCAGCCCCAGGACCAGCAGGGTTGCTGCAGCGGCGGCGCAAATGGCAATGCTGAACCAATGCAGTGAGCTGGCCTGGTAGAAGGTTCGGCGCCGAAGCTTCAATATGAGGATCCAAAAACAAATCAGGGCAATCTGCAGGAAAACAAGCCCGGCCGTCACTGCGCACCGGTACGGGGTCGCCAGATGGGCCACTTCGGGATGAAAGTAGGTGGTCTCCTCGATGAACATCGGCAAAATCAGCACTTGGCCAAGGAGCGCCCCGAGGAAGATTGCGATGAGTGCGATTCGGGCGGGTAAAATAGCGAGACTGGTCATCTAATGATTGTCGACTATTATCTATCGTTAATCAATAGCTTGTTATCGTTTTTCCCTGGAATATAAAGCTGGGCTCTTCAGTGCTGCTTCAGTGATCTTGACCTGTCGGAACCATATGGAAAGGTAGAAGCCAGCAAGGCGTGGGGAATCCGTGGTTGTTGCATGGGCCGGAACTGAAAGAAGGAAATAATGCGGGTTTATATCACTAGTGTGTGCGTGGATGATCAGGCGAAAGCCAAGGCGTTCTATACCGAGGTGCTGGGCTTCAAGGTCAAGCACGATATACCTGTGGGCGAATACAGCTGGCTGACCCTTGTTGCAGCGGACCAGGAGCAAGGTCCTGAAGTGCTTCTGGAGCCTTCAGCACACCCTGCCGTTGGGCCGTACCGTTCAGCACTGAAAGCAGACGGCATCCCGGCAACTTCCTTTGCCGTTGATGATGTCCAGGTGGAATTCGAGCGTCTTAGCTCACTGGGCGTGAAATTCACGCAAGAACCGACGGATGCCGGACCCGTCGTGGTTGCGACCTTTGATGACACGTGTGGCAATCTGATCCAGATTTCCAGCTACAAGGGATAAAACGAATGGCGGTCCTGCCAATAAGCAGAACCGCCAAGCCGATTTCCTGGAGGCTACTTCACCAGGGCGCGCTTCAAGGTATCCAGGCCAACTGAACCGAGCTTCAATGCCGCGGTATGGAATTCCTTGAGCGAGAAGTCCTCGCCCTCGGCGGCCGCGAGATCGTCGCGGATCTGCTCCCAGAGCCGTTGGCCGATCTTGTAGGACGGAGCCTGGCCTGGCCATCCCAAATAGCGGTTGTACTCGAAGTCCAGCTGACCCGTGGACATGTCCAGATTCTTCTCCAGGAACTCATAGCCGTTTTCGGCGTTCCAGGTGCCGGTGCCCCACTGTGCAGGAACTTCCAAGCCCAGGTGAACTCCTATATCAAAGACCACTCGCGCGGCTCGAATGCGTTGCGCATCGAGCATGCCCATGTAATCGCCCGGGTCATCGAGATAGCCCAGCTGGTGCATGAGGCGTTCGGAGTACAGCGCCCAGCCTTCGCCCTGTCCGGAAACCCAGCACATCAATCGGCGCCAGCTGTTGAGCGTGGAGGCCTGCATTTGGGCTGTACCGATCTGCAGGTGATGGCCGGGAACGCCCTCGTGATAGACGGTGGTGAGCTCGGCCCACGTGGTGAATTCATCTTCTCCAGGCGGAACCGACCACCACATCCGTCCCGGGCGGCTGAAGTCTTCTGACGGGCCGGTGTAGTACACGCCGCCATCCTGGGTCGGAGCGATCATGCATTCGATGCGGTCCATTGGCGCCGGGATATCAAAGTGCTTGCCCGACAAGTCCGCCATGGCCTGGTCAGCCTTGCCCTGCATCCAATCCCGCAAGGCGTCGGTGCCTGAGAGCTTGCGCGCCGGATCCTCGTTGAGGATCTTCTTGGCTTCCTCGATCGTGGAGCCCGGCTTGATCTGCTGGGCGACGCGCCGCTGCTCGGCGATGATGGCATCGAGTTCGCCGACGCCCCAGGCATAGGTCTCTTCCAAATCCACTGCGGCGCCCAGGAAGCGGCGGGACATCAGCGAGTAGTACTCTCGGCCCACCGCGTCTTCGGCCGGTGCCTGTGCCAGGAGTTCATCTTGCAAGTACGCGGTGAGTTTGCGGTAGGCCTTCTTCGCGGCTTCGGCTCCGGCTTCCAGCTGTGCTTGCAAAGCGGTATCCACTGCGGTGCCGGAGGTGGCCAACTGGTCGAAGAATCCGCCATCCTTGGCGTAATCGGTGGTTTGCGTGATCACTATGGACACTTGGCGCTGCGCCGCAACCAGATCATTTGAAGCGGAATCACGCAAAGATGCGATGTAGCCGTCAATCGCAGCCGGAATGTTGGACATTCGCTGGGCGATGAAAGCGTAGTCCTCGGAGGACTCCTGCGGCATCAAATCGATGATTGAGCGGATTTCCTGTGCCGCGCTGGCGATATTGTTCAGCTCGGTGCGCCCGGTGAACAGGATTTCCAGTTCGAGGCTCAATCGCTCGGTCATCGCGTCAAGCGAGACTTCGTCAATTGCGTCGACCGCAGTGGCGTTGGCCAATGCGCCCAGAGTCTCCCGCAGTAAGCTGATCTGCTGGGTGGTGCCAGCAGGGGAGTAGTCGCCATAGGTGGTCTCGTAGCCTGGCAGGCCAAGGGAAACTCCCCATTCCGGGGTCAGTTCAAGGGACTTGGCGAAGAAGGCTTCGGCGATCTGGTCGATGGCCGAAGGCTCGCGGTGCGGTGCAGAGGATGTCATGTAACTAACAGTAGTTGATATGAAAGATTTGTTGAAGACTTTTGCGCAGGTTCGTTCTGAACTGCTTCCGCGGTCGTCTAGCAGGTGCTTTAAGGCGCGGGTTATGCCGCTGGACCTGCCGAAAAGGAATCAACCGGCATCTGCGGTCGCATAGGCGGTTCCCGCTGATGGAGATGAAGCACGCGAATTGTATTGCGTTGATGAGTATTCCGGCAGGCCTGCATGGACTACGACGCTTCGGGCGAGACCACCATTGGCCCGCTGCCGCCGCCCGGCTGGGGTGGGGAATTACGAAGTTCAATCTCAAACTCGATAACGTCTGCGACAAATTGGACAAGGCCGGCGTGGCCGGGCTGCGCGGGGGACCTGGAAAATTGGCCACCAACCGCAGGGCGCGACTGGTGGAACACGCTGTGAGTTAGCATCTGGTGACTCGTTCCGACCTAGCCATCTTGGACTTCGAAGTTCCCGACGAAGACTAGGTTGCCAGCGGCGCCGCACAGAGCAATGGCCCGGAAAATTCCGCTAGGGAACGTTCCGGGCCATCGCTTTCAGCAGGCCTTAGCGCCGGCCAATAGTCCAGCCCAAACGCGGGGCCAGCGCCCGGCGCCTGCGGATCCGGGCTACACGCTTCTTGGGCTCTGCGGCTTCTGGTGCAGGAGCCGGAGTATTGCCCATGGCAGCGAGCAGCGCGGTAACTACCGCCACTTCCTCGTCACTGGGGTTTCCCTTGGTGACGCGGATCTGCGGGGCAACAGGCAACGCAGCGTTCTGTTCCATGGGAGTGCTCCTTTTTGGTTTTAGCTGGTACTAGGCGGGCAGGCACTGCTGCTTACAGCGGGATGTTGCCGTGCTTCTTCGGCGGCAGGCTAACGTGCTTCTCGCGCAGTGCGCGCAGGCCGCGAACCAACTGGAAGCGGGTCTCGCTCGGGGCGATGACCGCATCCACGTAACCCAGCTCCGCCGCCTGGTAGGGGTTGAGCAGTTCGGCCTCGTAGTCGTCGATAATCTGCTTGCGGCGGGCCTCGACGTCTCCGCCTTCGGCTTCCACTGCGGCCAGATCGCGGCGGTAGAGGATGTTCACTGCGCCCTGGGCACCCATCACGCCGATTTGCGCGGTAGGCCAAGCCAGGTTCAGGTCCGCGCCCAGCTTCTTCGAACCCATCACGATGTACGCTCCGCCGTAGGCCTTGCGGGTGATCACGGTCAGCTTCGGCACCGTGGCCTCGGCGTAGGCGTAGAGCAGCTTCGCACCGCGGCGGATGATGCCCTGGAATTCCTGGTCCTTGCCCGGCAGGAAACCTGGCACGTCCACGAAGGTGAGGATCGGGATGTTGAAAGCGTCGCAGTTGCGCACGAAGCGGGCAGCTTTTTCCGAGGCGGCGATATCCAAGGTGCCAGCGAACTGCATTGGCTGGTTGGCGACGATGCCCACGGTGCGTCCTTCGATGCGGGCGTAGCCAATCATCACGTTCGGTGCGTACAGCGACTGCATTTCAAAGAAATGCTCGTCGTCGACAACCGACTCGATGACCGTGCGCATGTCATAAGGCTGGTTGGCGGAGTCCGGGATGAGCGTATCGAGCTCCAGGTCCTCGGCAGTGATATCCAGCTCTTCATCGAATTCGGCAATCAGCGGATCAGAGAGGTTGGACGACGGGAGGAAATCGAGCAGTTCCTTGCAGAACTCCACGGCGTCTTCTTCATCGGACGCAAGATAGGTGGCGGTACCGGTATTGGCGTTGTGCTGGCGGGCGCCGCCCAGGGTTTCCATGTCGATCTCCTCGCCGGTAACCGTCTTGATGACGTCCGGACCGGTGATGAACATGTGGCTGGTCTTGTCGACCATGATCACGTAGTCGGTCAGTGCAGGGGAGTACGCTGCACCACCGGCCGATGGGCCCATGATTAGCGAGATCTGCGGGACAACGCCCGAGGCATGGACATTGTTGCGGAAGATGTCGGCGAACATGGCCAGGGAAGCGACGCCTTCTTGGATGCGGGCACCTCCGCCATCCAGGATGCCGACAACTGGGCAGCCGTTGCGTAGCGCAAATTCCTGGACCTTGACGATTTTCTCGCCATTGACCTGGGACAGGGAGCCGCCGTAGACGGTGAAGTCCTGGGAGTAGACGGCCACCAGGCGGCCATCGACGGTGCCGTAGCCGGAGACCAGGCCATCGCCTAGTGGCTTCTTCTTCTCCATGCCGAAGGCGGTGGAGCGGTGGACTGCGAGGGCGTCGAACTCAACGAAGGAATCCTCGTCCATGAGCATTTCAATGCGTTCGCGGGCAGTGTGCTTGCCGCGGGAGTGCTGCTTTTCAATCGCTGCTTCGCCACTTGGCGCTTTAGAGAGCTTCTGGCGGCGGCGGAACTCAGCAAGCTTTCCGGCGGTGGTGGACAGGTCGATTGATTCGGCTGCCTCGGTTCTGCCCTGCGTCATGCCTTCGACTCCCTCGAGTTGTCTTCAATGTGTAGGAATGGCACAAGAAAAATGCCAACTAAGCCAGTCTAGCTGGGCAAACAGCTCATTTGTTTGTAGGAATCTTACAAAATGGCCCGATATCTGGTGCGTGGCACGCCAGAATAAGTTACTGAACAGTAGCTTAGTGGGGGATCATCGCGTAATCTATATCACATGACTAGTGAATCGCGCACTCTTATCGCACCTGTTCCCGGGAACCTGGAAAACCGCACCATCCTGATGAGCGGCGGTAGCCGCGGCATCGGCCTGGCTATCGCCCTGGCCGCAGCCAAGCAGGGGGCCAACGTGGTCCTGCTGTCCAAGACCGATACGCCGCACCCGGCACTGGAAGGGACCATCCACACCGCCGTTGCGCAGATCGAAGAAGCAGGCGGCAAGGGCCTGGCCGTAGTTGGCGATGTCCGCGTGGACGCCGATGTGCAGCGCGCGGTGGAAGAGGCCGTGGCAAAGTTCGGCGGCATCGACATCGTGGTCAACAACGCCTCGGCCATCAACCTGGCCAAGACCGATCAGCTTGATATGAAGCGCTACGACCTGATGCAGGACATCAACGTCCGCGGCACCTTCCTGCTCTCCAAGTCCGCGCTCCCGTACCTGCGCGCTTCCGAGCATGCCCATATACTCACCCTCTCCCCGCCATTGAACCTGGATCCGAAGTGGGCTGGACGGCATTTGGCCTACACCATGGCCAAATACGGCATGTCGCTGACCACCCTTGGCCTGGCCGAAGAGCTGAAGGGCGATGGCGTCGGCGTGAACTCGCTCTGGCCCGAAACCTTGATCGATACCGCAGCCATCCGGAACCTGCCGGGCGGACAGGAAATGGTTCAGGGAGCGCGCGATGCTTCGGTCGTGGCAGATGCCGCCATGGCCATTCTTGCCAGCCCGCCAGCCGGAGTCAGCGGAAACTTCTTCACGGATGGACAGGTGCTGACCCTGGCTGGGGAGACGGACCTGGAGAAGTACACCTTGAACCCCGAAGTCCCGCTGGTTGAAGACATCTTCCTCTAGGCAGATGACGAGGCAGGACTAAGCGTAATCATCGGCCGGTGCCATAGGGTTGGAGGTATGGAAAACCCGCATGGCACCGACCGCGCAGTTCTCGATTCCCGGCTCTTCACCGAGCTCACCGCGCAGCTGGGATTGGGGCTGGTTAGTATCAAGCCAACCTCCGGTTCAACCAATACCGAGTTGGCGCAACTGGCTGGCAATGGCGATGCCGGCCACCTCAGCGTGTACTTCACGGAGCACCAGCAGGCAGGCAAAGGGCGTTTGGGCCGTGAATGGGTAACTCCGGCAGGATCCTCCCTGACCGTCAGTGTCTTGGCAGTGCCCGGTCCCAGCTTCCCTGCCGAATCCCTGTCTTGGTACACCATGCTTGCGGCCTTGGCCTGGAGCCGGGCCGCCGAGAATATCGGCGGCGTTCCCTTGGGCATCAAATGGCCCAACGATTTGTTGGCCGGAGAGCAGAAAGTCTGCGGCATACTGGCGCAAATGGTGCCAACTGGCAACGGCTACGGGGTAGTGGTTGGCACCGGAATCAACGTGAACCAGAACCGGGACGAGCTTCCGGTGCCCACCGCGACGTCCCTGCGTTTGGCTGGCGCCCAGAACTTGGACCGCACCGAACTGCTGGCTGAGTACCTGAAGCAATTCGCAGCACTGGATCAGGGTTTCCGCCGGGTCGGCGGCTTTGCGCAGATGCCGTTGCCGGGAAATAATGGAAAATCTTTGCGCCAGCTCGTCAGCGACAAGCTGGCCACACTGGGACATGAAGTGCGTGTGGAATTCCCCGATGGATCCACGCTGGTTGGCAACGCGGTCGAGTTGGGCGCAGACGGCTCGTTGGTTCTGGAATATGGAACCGGGCAGCGGAAGCACGTGATGGCAGGGGACGTGCACCACGTACGGCGCGCCGACGGAAAGTATGCCTAACCAGACTTGGGTCTTGGCCCGGGACTATTATTGGAGATGATGACCGAAGCACGGAGTCGAGAACAGGAGGGGCGAGGAACAACACGATGAAGTTGCCGCTGCATGAAAGGGAACGAGTGATTATCAAAACTCGTGAACATTCCCGAGTGCTGCGCCAGCCCGTGGGAGCCTTCCTCGTATTGACTGCCCTGTGCACCTTCTCGTTGGGCTATCTCTCCCGGGAAGATCTCTCGGACTGGCTAGCTGGCAATGCGAATGTGTGGATGGTCGTTTCGGTGGTTCTCTGGGCCGCCCTGGTGCTGATCTGGAGCGTGATTCCCTGGGCCCGCTGGCTACGCAGCCAAATCGTCTTGACCACCGAGCGGATCATGTTCCGACCCACATACAACGATGGCAAACTGCAATCTGTAGGATTATTTACAGTTCGCGACCTCGTCGCGCACAGCAAGGCGAAAAACACCATGACGCGTGCGGGAACCTTGGATATCGTGCTGAACCAGGGATACGTGAGACTCTCACATGTCCCCTCGGTACCGTATTTCCGTTCCCTGGCAATGGAGGCGATGGCGAACCTGCGCAGCAACCAGAATGCGGCACACACCGAAACGACGAACAGTGAGGGCATGGGGGCATGAGCACCGAGCACACCAACACACCCCGAGCAGACTCTCCGCAGTCCGCCGCCGAGGCTGTCCGCGGCGCCCGCCAGCACCCCCCTGTGGCCACACCGGCCGAGTCGGATCCAATTTTCGAACTTGCGCAGGCCATGGAAGGCCCCTTGCGCATTCCGGCCCACACCCCCGACGCTGTCCGCGACACCGTCGCTTCGCTGGAAAGGCGGCTCATCGGCGGCCAACGCGAATTCCGTCGACGCGAGGTCGCTTCCGAAGCCGGTGTTTCCCTGCACTCCGCGCGCAAGCTCTGGCGCGCCATCGGCTTCCCTGAACTCAGCGATGATGAAGTGTTCTTCACCCAGGCCGACAAGGAAGCCCTGGGCACCATGGTGGGCATGGTCCGCGAAGGCAAGCTGACCGAAGAAACCGCCATTTCCCTGATGCGTTCGGTTGGCCAGATGACTGACCGCATGGTGGTGTGGCAGATCGAAGCCCTGGTTGAGGACATGATCGCCAACCAGAACATGTCGGATCGCCAGGCGCGCCGCCAGCTTTTCGGCCTGCTGCCCGAAATCATTCCAGCGATTGAAGACCTGCTGCTCTACTCATGGCGCCGCCAGCTGAACTCTGCCGTGCACCGCATGGCATTGCGGGTGGAAACCGGAGTGGCTGCCTACAACCAAGACCGTGGCGACGAAGATGGCGGCACCCCGCTGCCGCTGGCCCGTGCGGTGGGCTTTGCCGACCTGGTCTCCTACACTTCGCTGTCTCGCCGCATGAACGAGCGCACCCTGGCCCAGCTGGTGCAGCGCTTCGAAGCCAAATGCGCCGAGGTCATTTCCGTGGGCGGTGGCCGCCTGGTCAAGACCATTGGCGATGAAGTGCTCTACGTGGCCGAAACCCCGCAGGCCGGCGCCGAGATTGCGCTGTCCTTGTCGCGCGAGCTGGCCAAGGACGAGCTCTTCCCGCAAACCCGCGGCGCGGTGGTCTGGGGCCGGCTGCTCTCCCGCCTGGGCGATATCTATGGTCCTACGGTGAACATGGCTGCTCGGCTGACCTCGCTGGCGGAACCGGGCACCGTGCTGACCGACGCGATTACCGCAAACACCCTGCGCAATGACGCACGCTTTGTGCTCACCGCCCAGGAAATCACCGCGGTGCGCGGCTTTGGAGACATTCAACCCTATGAGCTCTCCGCAGGCGAGGGAGCAGGACTGGTGATCGACTAATGGCTAAAGAACCAGCACCGGTACCGTTCATCCTCGCCGCGGCAGGGCTGACGGACGTGGGCCGGAAACGAACGCAAAACCAGGACCGCATCCTGATGCACGACATCGTGTATGCGGTAGCCGACGGCATGGGCGGTCACGAAGCTGGCGAGGTGGCCAGCCAGCTTGCGGTGGAAACCATGCAGGAAATCTGCACCTTCGCCAATAAGACGTCGGTTCGGAAACTGCCATCCGTGCCGGATGTCCAGCGCCAGGTGCAGCTGGCTGATGACCGCATTCGCGAAGCGCTTGAATCACGTGGCGGCACTACCTTGTGCGCATTGGTGCAGATCAAGACCCCGGGCAAAGGCCGGGACAATGTGACCGCTCCACTGGCCGCGGTGCCGCCCTGGACCTCAAGTTTCGCGATGACGCAGAACACTGACGTCATCTCCAAGATCACTCCGCAAATGCTGGAGAACCACCGGGCCAGTTTGGCTCCAGCTACCGAGCCGATCCCGGTAGTCGCCGATGAAATCCCGAGCCTGTTGCTGGTCAATGTGGGGGACTCGCGCGGATACCGGCTGCGTGATGGCGCCCTGCAGCAGCTGACCCGTGACCATTCGGCCGTGCAGGAAATGGTGGATGCCGGGCAGATCACCGAGTTGGAAGCCCGCAATCATCCGCACCGGAATCTGATTACCCGTGCGCTTGGCGCCGGCGCCGAAAGCCAGCCGGATCTCACCGTCTTGCAGCCACGCATCGGCGACCGCTACATGCTGTGCAGCGACGGGCTCTCGGGCGAACTGACCGAAGACATCTTGCAGACCTTGCTGGTGAACTACAAGGACCGCACCGAAGCGGCCCGGATTCTCACCGGGGCCGCACTGGAAGCTGGCGGCCGGGACAACATCGCGGTGATTGTCCTTGATGTGCTGGCAGCCGAGTCCGCGCAAATTGACGCACCTGGGAACTAGGGCTCCAAGCCAGCTAAACTGTCCGCCGGTGGGGCACAATTGAATACGTGAGTGAAAAAGACGTAACACCAGTTGAGGCCACCAACGTTCCGCCAGAAGCTGACAAGTCCCGCTATGAACAGCTGGTCGAGCAGATCCGTGCCCACCGCGAGGCGTACTACCAAAACGATGCTCCTCTGGTCTCCGACGCGCAATACGATGCGTTGTTCCATGAGCTCCAGCTGCTCGAGGCAACCTATCCCATCCTGGCTGGACAGGATTCGCCCACGCAGGAAGTCGGCGGCGAAGTTTCCGCCGCCTTCGCATCGGTCACCCACGCAAGCCGCATGTACTCGCTGGAAGACGTTTTCTCACTTGATGAACTAGAAGCGTGGCTCGAACGTGCCCAGGTCAATGCCGAACGCCTGCACCCGCAAACCCCGGTCAAGTGGCTGTGCGAAGTCAAAATCGATGGCCTGGCACTGAACCTGACGTACCGCCAGGGCAAGCTGGTGCGTGCAGCTACCCGCGGCGACGGCACCACCGGTGAAGACGTTACCCACAATGCGCTGACCATCAGCGACATCCCGCAGGAGTTGTCCGGCACCGGCTGGCCCGAAGAATTCGAAGTCCGTGGCGAAGTCTTCATTGCCACCGATGACTTCAACAAGTTCAACGAAGCGTTGATTGCCCAGGGCAAGGCGCCACTGGCCAACCCGCGCAACGCGGCCGCCGGGTCCTTGCGCCAGAAGGACCCGGAACAGACTGCCAAGCGCCCGCTGCGCATGTTCGTGCACGGACTGGGCCGCAGCCGCGATTTCAACCTTGCTGAACAGTCCCAGGCTTATGAGCTGATGCGCAACTGGGGTCTTCCGGTTTCGCCCTACGGCCGCGTTGTCGGCAGCCGCCAGGAAGCCAAGGACTACATTGCCGAGCACGGCGAGAAGCGCCACGATTTGATCCATGACATCGATGGCATCGTCATCAAGGTCGATGACCTGGCCACCCAGGAACAGCTGGGCTACACCTCGCGTGTTCCACGCTGGGCTGTCGCCTACAAGTACCCGCCAGAAGAAGTGCACACCAAGCTGCTGGACATCCAGGTCCAGGTGGGGCGCACCGGCCGCGTGACGCCTTTCGGCGTGATGGAACCGGTCCTCGTCGCTGGCTCCACCGTGGCCCGCGCGACCCTGCATAACCAGGAAGTCGTCAAGGCGAAGAACGTCAAGATTGGCGACACCATTATCCTGCGCAAGGCGGGAGACGTCATCCCCGAAATTGTTGGCCCGGTGCTGCCACTGCGTGATGGCAACGATGACCTGCGTGATTTCGTCATGCCTGTCGAATGCCCATCCTGCGGGCAGCCACTGGCGCCGGCCAAGGAAGGCGATGTGGACATTCGTTGCCTCAACGCTGAATCCTGCCCGGCCCAGCTCACCGAACGCGTGGCCTACCTCGGCGGACGCAGCGCCCTTGATATCGAGGCACTGGGCTACGAAGCAGCGGCGGCCCTGACCAGCGGTCCGGGCGAGGACCCTGCCACCCAGGGCGGCATCATTCTGCCTGCTGGCCCCGGCCCGCTGAAGAATGAAGCCGAACTGTTCAACCTCAAGGACATGCTCGACGAGCTTGGCGAGGTGAAGGTATGGCGGGAAAAGCGTTCCAAGGGGGAAGGCACCGGCATTTTCGAGCTCGTCCCGTACTTCTACTCCAAGGCCACCGCCAAGAAGCCGTCAGAACCAACCAAGAGCACCATGAAGCTGCTCGATGAGCTGGAAAAAGCCAAGGGCAACCCGCTGTGGCGCGTGCTGGTGGCACTGTCCATCCGCCACGTTGGCCCGAACGCTTCGCGGGCCATTGCCACCCGCTACGGCTCCATGGATGCCCTGCTCGAGGTCCTTGACTCGGGCAACGCCGAGGCTGAACTGAGCGAAATCGATTCCGTCGGATCAATCATTGCCGAAGCGCTGGTGGACTGGTTCAAGGTGGATTGGCACCGTGAAATTGTCTCCTCTTGGCAGGCCGCTGGGGTGAAGATGGAAGACGAGCAAGATGCGAACATCACCAAGAACCTCGAAGGTTTGGCCATCGTGGTGACCGGTACCTTGGAACACTATTCCCGCGATACCGCCAAGGAAGCGATCATTGTCCGTGGCGGCAAGGCCACCGGCAGCGTTTCGAAGAAGACTGACTTCCTGGTGGCCGGCGAAGCCGCAGGGTCAAAACTGGACAAGGCCCAGTCCCTGGGTGTTCCGGTACTGGACGAAACCGGATTCGGCGTCCTGCTTGAGCAGGGCCCAGACGCAGCGCGCGAGGTAGCCCTCGCCGCACCAACGGAAGGCTAGAAATGGACCGCTCAGTGACTCATGATCCGCTGGTAATGGTTGCCCGCCGGGCCGCCGCCGCCGGCGCTGAAGTACTCAGCCGCCGCGATGAATCGCAGTTCAACCTCACCGACAAATCGGCGGCCGGGGACTGGGTGACCGACTTCGACCGTGCCGCCGAAGAAGCAATTCGCGCGGCCATCCTGACCTCCCGGCCCAACGACGAACTGACCGGCGAGGAATATCCAAGTGCCAAGCCTGCGAACCCGAGCGGCTTGCGCTGGAGCATTGATCCGCTGGATGGCACCACGAACTTCGTGCGCAACATCGCCTATTACTGCTCCTCGGTGGGCGTCTGCCAACGCAATGAGGATGGCAGCGAGACCTGGGTAGCCGCGGCCATCGTCGCCCCTGCATTGCAGGTGGAATACTTCGCCGGAAAGGGATTGGGTGCATGGAAGCTTGATCTGCGATCCGGGAAGCTCACACAGCTCACCGGGCCGGCCGAATCCGAGACCAGGATCCTGGCAACTGGCTTCGGCTATGATTCCCAGCGCCGCCAGTTCCAGGCCCAAGTGCTCGGGCAGATGCTCCAGGACTACGTGAATGTGCGCCGACTCGGCTCGGCCGCGCTGGACCTGTGCCTGGTGGCTGAGGGGTCTTTGGACGCCTACGCCGAATATGGCACCCAGGAGTATGACTGGGCCGCCGGCGCGCTGATTGCAGAGGAAGCCGGATGCCAGGTAGGCCGGCCCAGCAGCAACCCGGGCTGGCAGTACGCCGGACTGGTGGATCCGGCCAAGCTCGCGGAGCCTAGCGCCTAGGGAAGCAAAGCTGCTATCCACTGATGCGCGTAATGGATGGCGATGCCCACAGCTACACCGCCGCACACCTGTGTGGCGGTGTGCTGGTAGCTGCGGATGCGGGCCCAGGAAAGCACCGCAAGGAAGAACACCACTAGCGGCATCAGCTCGGCCTGCTGTCCCGCCACCTGCAAAACAACGTAGGTGCCCACAGCCAGGTGCACCGAGACCTTCCACCACAAATTGATCACGGCAACAAGCGCCAATCCAAGCAGGATGCTGAGCACTTCGAGGAAGATCCCGGAACCGGCATCCATGACCCGCAGCACGAGCAGGCCGCACAGGATCAATCCTGCGGTATAGGCATAGATCCCATGCCGCTGACGTCTGACGGTCACGTGCATATCGGTGACCTTGCCGCGCAGTTTCGCCCCGGCCAGGATCAGCCACGGAATAATCGTGGTGAACAGGGCGGCAACAATCGACTCGGTCCAGCGCACTGAGGAATCCCGCCATGGCGTTGCCAGCAGCAACACGGTGGCCAGGATAATGGGGGAGAGCACGTGCGAAACCACTAAGGCGATTTTTCGCACCGCAAGAGGTGAGCTGGCTGTCGAGGTCTGCTGCATCGGGGTCATTGGCCTTGATAGGGGTAGCGGTTTACTGCCGTCGTGGCGGCTAATCCACTGTACACGTGGAGCCGTCAATAATTCCCCTTGCAGGCCGACGGCGATGAGCCCTCGGATCCAACTTCCAATCCGCACTGCGCCTGGTGCCGCGCGCCGGAAGAGGTTGAATTTGCGGAGCCTGGAAACCAAGTTTTCCAACCGGGTAGTCAACGACTGCGTGAACCGGGACTTCTGCAGGGGCATTGGCTGGCTTCGGCAGCGGGTCCAAAGGCGGCAACCGGCATCTTCCTTTGCTGGCCAAGCATGTATAGGCTCAACTGGACGACAAGGATACAAGCCACTGGGATGGGGCCGGCATGCTCAGGATCTCGACGCTCATCATGAGAGCCAGCATGATTTCAGCCGTGCTCATTGCCGTGTCCACTGCTGGAATCCTGTTCGCCGTAGCCAACCCGAAAAGCGTGGCAGATAGGTATTGCGATGCTGAAGGCCCGCAGCTGACCTATGCAGAGGGCGCGCAGGAAACGACAGTCATTGTGGCCGCCTCCGCCCCTGCCTGCCACCTGGACTTGCCGGCGGGAACCGTGTACTCCGTCATCTTGGAGCGGGGCGAAGCCATATCGGATCAAGGCCCGGATCTGAAGATCCCGGTTAACGCCGACGGTTCGTTCAGCCACGTGCTTCCGGTGGATGCCAGTGAATTGCCCAGCCCGATGACCGTCATAGTCCAGGCGCAGCCGCAGACCCGAGAATGCGGGGAATCCTACTCCTGCGCGGTGCGCCAGTGGGCTGTGGTCATCGAGCCACAGGACCGCTAGCGAGCAGGATTAGCCTTGCGCGTTGACTAGGTAGTCGTTGCGGATCCGGATGAGCTTGGGCAGGTACCAGCCAAGCACGAGCCGCTCGGCTAGCCAGCCCAAGGGACCCAATGGAGCGCTGAAGCGGATCTTGTCCACCATCAACGTCCCTTGATCCGATTCGTAGAATTCATGGACGTGGTGGAAGGACTTGAAAGGTCCTCGCTCCTGCTGGTCGGTGAACGTGTGCGGGGCATCCAGGTCGGAAATCCTCGAGGTCATCCGGAAGGGGATGCCGAAATGCTTGGCACGCCAGGTGACCTGCTCGCCTAATCCGATAGTGCCGCTGGTAACCCCAGCCACGGCCTTTTCCTGCGAATCGGCCATTGAACCGGCGTGCGCGTCGATGCTGAGCGATTTCTCGAAGAGCTCGGCACGAGAAGCACCGCAAAGCGTAACGCATTCAAAGTAGACGGCCATGGCTTCAGTATGCCATTGGCTGGGCGGTCTAGCTGACCACGAGGTCTACGACGGTCAGTTCCTCAGCCGCGTCATCGTAGTATTCACGCAGCTTCAGCCCCTTGGCTGCCGCTTCATCAACTACTACCACGGCATCCTGGTGCAGCTGCAGGACGGATGCCGGGCAGGAAGCTGACAGCGGCCCTTCGACGGCAGCGGCAATGGCTTGGGCCTTGCCCGCGCCTACGGCCACCAGGACCAAGCGGCCGGCGTCAAGAATTGTGCCTAGTCCCTGGGTGACGCAGTGGGTGGGAACGTGCTCGATGCCGTCGAAGAACCGGGCGTTGTCTTCACGGGTATTGGCCGCAAGGCGCTTGATGCGGGTGCGGCTTCGCAGCGCGCTGCCTGGTTCGTTGAAGCCCAGATGCCCATTGGATCCGATGCCCAGAATCTGTACGTGGATGCCACCGGCCTGGGCGATGGAGACATCGTACGCCCGGGCCGCCGTCTCGATGGCTTCCACGGATGCGGCCATGCCCTGCGGTACATGCAGGCAGCGGGCAGGCAAGCCGATGACATTGCAGACCTCGTTGATCAGCGTCTGGCGGTAGGACTGTTCGTGGGTGTCCGGGATCCCGATGTACTCATCCAAGGCGAAACCCTGGGTATCGGTGAAGTCGGCACGGCCTTCCTGGACCGCACGGGAAAGTTCACGGTACAGGCCCAACGGAGACGAACCTGTGGCAAGCCCCAAATTCGAGGGGGCTCCAGCGCTGTGATGGGCCAGGCCGGCCAACACGTTGTCGGCAGCGATGCGTGCAACTTCTTCAGGGGATGAACCAATGAGCACTCGCATGGTGGGCACTCTCCGATCTTGGCAGTGATGATTAGTGGAATACAGGTATGGAGAAACCGGGCGGTCCCGCTAGGTGATCCCCAGTTCATGGAATAGCACGTTGACCGCGCAACCTCGGAGCACCAGATGCTCTGGATCTTCGCTCAGTGAAAGCCGGAAGTTCTCGGCGCGTGCAGTATGCGAGCGCAGGGCCAGTGCTTCGCGTAGCGCTTGCGCGAGAGGCTGATCCACGACTTCCGGGGTCCCGGTGAAAATGACATCGCGAATGTCGAGTACCGAAAGCAGCGGGGCAAGTGCGCCAGCAAGATACGCGGCGATCCGCTGGTCCAGCTGTTCCTTTGGTTCCCCTTCGGCCAGGGACTTCCAGATTGCAGGAACGGAAGCATAGGCTTCCAGGCAGCCGATTTGCCCGCAGCTGCATAGGGCAGTGTCCTGCGCACGCTGGCGGACATGGCCCAGCTCGCCGGCGGCGAAATCGGAGCCGCGCACCAGGGTGTTGTGGGTGATGACGCCGCAGCCCACACCCCGCCCCAGGCGCAGCAAGATCATGTGGTCGCTGCCTTGGCCGAAAGTGTGCTCGGAAAGGATGGCGCAGTCGGCGTCATTGAGGACATGAGCGGCCAGGCCGGTAGCCTGCTCGACCGCAGATCGCAGGTCGTAGTCGCGCCAACCGAACTTTTCGGCTGCGACGACAATTCCCCGATCGGTCACTACACCGGGCGAGCCAATGCCCACGCCCAGAACCGGCGCGTCGCATTCGGCTAGTGCGGTGTCGAGCAGCTCCAGGAGCTGGACCGTCGCGGCCTCACCGGTTGCTTCACGTGCCTGGGCAGAAAAACTCTTGAGGATGGCGCCATCCAGATCCATGATGGCCGCCCGGAACGGGACAACGCCGGATAAGTCCACGCCGATGATCCTGAGCCCCGGGCGATTCAAATCGACCAGGGTGGAGGGCTTGCCGGGGCGTTTTTGCTCTTGCTGCCCGGTCTCAATGACGTGCGAGCGGTTGATCAATTCCGCGACCAGTTCCGAGACAGTGACACGTGTCAGGCCGGTAGCGCGTGCCAGATCGGCACGGCTCAAAGCGCCTTGGTCCGAAAGTGTTTGCAGGATCAGAGAGAGGTTGTGCTCCCTCCCATGGGACGGCAAAATAGCGCTGCCGTGCGACAGCACATTCCAGTCCTTGCGTGGGGAAGTCACAGGGTTAGTTAACTCCATTAACAAACTTGCGGGCAAGTTTTTCTCCCAGTTATTCGCAAGGCACTAATTCCCACCGCGAATCACTGCAGATCAGAGAAGAATTGCTCCGCAAAAATTTCAGCCAGAGCATCATTTGCCTTGGATTCGGTGACGCGCAGAAAACCACCTGAGCTCGTGGCACACTTGGAGCATCATGACTGACGCGCAAACTTTTTCAACCAGCATTGGCGACTCGTCGATTGAACTGGCCGCTCCCGAGCACTACCAGCGTGTGGGGGAGCTGACCGCAGAGTCCTATTTTGCCGCTGGGCATTTCGACAGCCCGGATAACGAGTACCTGGACTTCGTGCGCAAGGTGGCCGAGCGTGCAGCCCAGACCGAAATCTACGTGGTGCGCCGGGAAGAAGAGATCATCGGTTCCATGACCTTGATCCGGGCGGGCAGCGACTATGCGGACATTGCCAGAGCGGACGAGCTGGAAATCCGCATGCTCAGCGTTGATCCGGCCGCGCAGCGCAGGGGTGTTGGCCGGAGCATGGTGCAGGCCGCCATCGAGCGCGCCCGGCTCATTCCCGGAATCAGTGCCGTCTCCCTGACTACCGGCAGCAGCTGGGATTCTGCCCGGGGGCTGTATGAATCCCTCGGATTCGTCCACTATCCCGAACGCGATTGGGTTGTGCCGAACACCGATATCGAATTGGTTGTCTACGCCTATAGCCTGCAGCCAAGATGGATTCAGCCTGGATCCAGGTGAACCGCCCATGACTTCGGCGGACACACGTTGTGGTCTGTCCGAGCGCGTGAATAGAATGGCGCCATGAGTGCTATTCGCCGAAGTGTTGCCGCCCTGTCCGTTGCGTCCCTGGCCATGGCCGCACTAAATGCCTGCAGCGCAGGCGCCCCAGACCCGGCACCTTCGGCCGATGCGCTGGTATCCGCCATGAATAGCGGCGATTTCGGCTCAGTGCAATTCGCTGGGACCAGCCCGGAAGATGCAGCGAAAGCCCAGGAAACTGCCTTTGGCACCATGGGCGAAATCAAGCACACGAGCACCGTTCGTTCGGTGGCCGAAAACGAAGAAGAGCAAGATGGGGTCAAGACAGCTACCGCGAGCATCACCACTGTATGGGATATCGACAAGTCGGACAAGGATCTGAGCTACGACACCCAGGCTGTGTGGGAATTCGACAAGGAATCCGATTCCTGGAAACTGCGCTTTGACCCGTCAATTCTTGCCCCTGAGTTCGAAACCGGCGACTACCTCAAAGCGGCCTTCGATCCTGCAGCACGAGGCAGCATCACCGATGCAGAAGGCGAAAGCATTGTCTCCAATCGGCCGGTGATTCGTGTTGGCATGGATAAGACCCACACCGGAAAAGAAAACTGGGAAAGCTCGGCGAAGAAACTGGCCAAGCTCGTGGACATCGATGAACAGGCCTATGCGCAACGAGTGATGGCCGCTGGCGACAAAGCCTGGGTGGAAGCTATTGTCCTGCGCGACGACGCAACGCGGGAAGTCACCGACGAGGAAATCAGGGGTATTCCGGGTGCCGGCTTCCACAACGACGAGCTGCCCTTGGCACCCACTCGCTCCTTCGCCCGCCCGCTGCTAGGCAGCGTTGGCAAGGCCACCGCCGAGAATATCGAGAAGTCCGAAGGCAAGGTCAAGGCCGGTGACCAGGTAGGCCAATCAGGATTGCAAGCCGCCTACAATGACACCCTCGCGGGAACTGCCGGAGTCTCGGTATCGCAGTACAACGCTGAAGATGAAGCGGTAGCGGAACTGATCACCGCAGCCCCGGTAGCAGGCAAGGACCTGAAGACCACTTTGGACACCGGACTGCAGGAAACCGCGGATGAGCTGCTGGCCGAAGCCGATTCGAACTCTGCCATCGTGGTCATTCGGCCTTCTGACGGCAGCGTCCTCGCGGCCTCCTCGGGCCCGGTTTCTTCCGGGCTGAACACCTCCTTGCAAGCTTCCTATGCACCGGGTTCTTCCTTCAAGGTCGTGAGCGCCTTGGCGATGCTGCGTGACGGAGCAACACCGGGCACCGAGGTCAAGTGCCCGGCAACCACGGTGGTGGATGGCAAGAGCTTCAAGAACTATGACGGCTATCCTGCTGCCGCCGTAGGCACCATCCCGCTATCCGAAGCAATCGCCCAGTCCTGCAACACGGTCTTCGTGAATCAGGGAACGGAAATTGGCGGCAAGAACCTGGCTGACGCCGCGGCTGCTCTCGGCTTGCTGGCAGAGGACGGAACCGGTGCCGGCGCAGTGTTCGGTTCGGTGCCCGAAGATTCTGAAGGCACCACCCAGGCCGCGAACATGATTGGCCAGGGCGTGGTGGAAGCATCGCCACTGGGCATGGCCACCGTGATGGCATCGATCCAGGCGAAGTCCACGGTGCAGCCCAAACTGATCCTGGCGCCAGAACCCCAGGCACCTGCCAAGCCGGCTTCCACGCTGAGCGAAGAGGAAGCAGGGCAGCTGTCCACCATGATGGCCGAGGTCGTGGACCACGGAACCCTGGAGGATCTGAAGGCAGTAGGCAACGGAAAGATCATCGGCAAGAGCGGCACCGCCGAATACGACGGCGAAAAGAACGCGCATGCCTGGGCCATCGCCGCCCAAGGCGATCTGGCGGTTGCCGCGTTCGTCGAGGATGGAGACGGCGGAGCCCAGACGGCGGGACCGCTGGTGAAGTCCATGCTGGAGGAAGCGGCCAAATAGTACCGCGGGGTGCTGCTCAGCCCCGCTGGGCGAAGTATTCGCCGGCGAGCAGGCTCAGCTGCACCTGGTCGTGGAATACGCCATTGTGGAAGTACACCTCGCGTTGGCGCCCCTCCTGGGTATACCCGGCTTTCTCATAAGCCCGGATGGCCCGCTGGTTGAAGGCGGCAACGCACAGGCTAATCCGGTGCAGTCCCAACTCGCGGAAACCATAGCCGGACATCAACGCGGTGGCGCGGGTGCCGAAACCCTGGCCGACGAAGTCCGGGCCGATCATCACGGCCATTTCAGCGGCGCGATGCGGCAACTGGCCGCCATGCAGCGTGATGTGCCCGATGAAGGTTCCGCTGCCGCGCTCGAAGATGCTGAAGCCGGCATCGCCGGAAGAGGGCTTGTTCTCGCTCCACTGTGCGAACATTTCCACGAGCGGAGTCCCGGGACGCGGTTTGATGGTTCGTTGCTGGAGCACCGCCCAGGCCGGGTCGTTCCACCACCCGGCCATGACCGAGAAGTCCTCGTGCTCGGACTCGCGCAGTTCAATGGCGGCATCCCGCAGCAGGTTCTGCCCGTACTGCTGCGCCTGCTGAACTTCATCCCACGGCTCCTGTGTGTGCATGAAACCATCGTAGGAGCTATCAGCTGGCCAAAGAACCGTTGCGCCAACACTTGTGCCTAATACCAGCAATTGACAGACTAAGCTCATGGGAATCGTCTACAACACCACTATGTCTCCAACCAAGACCGAGTTGGTGGCAGCCTGGCTGGCCAAGCAGGAGTTCTACACCGGCCAGGGCGCGCCGAAACTTGAAGGTGTTGGCGGATTCCGCCTGGAAGACCCGCGGGGTGAAGTCGGTATCGAGTTGAGCTTCTACGCAGACCACAGCGATACCTCTGACGTGATTTACCACGTTCCGCTGACCTATCGGGATGCCCCGGTTGACGGCGCGGAACGCTACCTCCTGGGAACGAGCGAGCACGCGATTCTGGGCACCCGCTTTGTCTATGACGCCGCCGGCGACCCCATTTTCATCGCCCAGGCACGTGAACTGCTGGCCGGGAACGCCACGCCGCAGCACCGGTCCGAGTCCTTTACCGCGGATCCGCGGATCCTGGTCTGCGGCGAGACTCGGGGCAAAGACGCGGTGATCATCCGCAAACCGGTAGCCGGCGATCCCGCCGAAGCCGGTGTTATCGGGATCTGGGAGAACGCCCTCGGCCAGGACCTGAGCGGTTTGGTATTGCGCACAGCATAACTAATGCCCCGCATATAGGCATTGGGGCAGGCGCGTAAGGGATAGACTTGTCTATGAAACCCAACCGCCATTCTAGGGAGATACATGTCTGCCATCAGCCGTGAGGACGTTGTGCATCTGGCACACCTTGCCCACATCGAGATGAGCGACGCAGAGCTGGACAAAATGACCGGTGAACTCGACGCTATCGTCGGTGCCATCGCGTCCGTCAGCGAAGTCGCCGCCTCCGACGTCCCAGCCACCAGCCACCCGATCCCGCTGACCAACGTGTTGCGCGAAGATACGGTGGGGCAGACGCTGAGCATTGAAGAAGTTCTGCTCAACGCGCCTGATTCGGACTCGGACCGCTTCAAGGTCCCGGCTATTCTGGATGGTGAATAATCCAAGTGAATGAACTGATTAAGCTTTCTGCCACCGAGCTGGCCGCCAAGCTGCGCGCCGGTGAGGCCACCTCCGTTCAAGCAGTCCAGGCCCATCTGGACCGCATCGCCGAGGTTGACGGCGCACTGAATGCCTTCCTGCACGTGAACGCCGAAGAAGCGCTCGCCGTCGCAGCCGAAGTTGACGCCATCCGTGCCGCCGGCGGCGCGCAGGCCGAAGCCCTGCACCCGCTGGCCGGCGTGCCCATCGCGATCAAGGACCTGATCGTCACCAAGGGCCAGCCGACCACCGCGGCATCGAAGATGCTCGAAGACTGGATGAGCCCCTACGACGCGACCGTGATCGAGAAGATCCGCGCTGCCAAGCTGCCGATGCTGGGCAAGACCAACCTGGATGAATTCGCCATGGGTTCCTCCACCGAGCACTCCGCCTACGGCGTGACCCGCAACCCGTGGAACCTGAACCGCATTCCGGGCGGGTCCGGCGGCGGCTCGGCCGCAGCAGTGGCCTCCTTCGAAGCTCCGCTGGCACTGGGCACCGACACCGGCGGCTCCATCCGCCAGCCAGGCGCCGTCACCGGTACCGTCGGCGTGAAGCCGACCTACGGTGCCGTCTCGCGCTACGGCGCGATCGCCATGGCTTCCTCGCTGGACCAGATCGGCCCGGTCTCCCGTACCGTGCTGGACTCGGCCTACCTGCAGGAACTGATCGGCGGGCACGATCCCAAGGATTCCACCTCGCTGCCCAACCCGCTCGAAGGCCTGGTTGCCGCCGCTGAATCCGGCGCCACCGGGGATATCAAGGGCCTGCGCATTGGCGTCATCAAGGAACTGACCGGCGAGGGCTACCAGGAGGGTGTCCAGGCACGCTTCAACGAGTCGCTGGAACTGCTCAAGGCCGCCGGTGCAGAAATCGTCGAGGTTTCCTGCCCGAACTTCAAGTACGCGCTGGGCGCCTACTACCTGATCATGCCGTCGGAAGTTTCCTCCAACCTGGCCAAGTTCGATGGTGTGCGCTACGGCCACCGCGTGCTTCCGGAAGAGGGCCCGATGACCATCGAGCGCGTCATGGGCTCCACCCGTGCCGCCGGCTTCGGCGACGAGGTCAAGCGCCGCATCATCCTGGGCACCTACGCCCTGTCCGCAGGCTACTACGACGCCTACTACGGCTCGGCGCAGAAGGTCCGCACGCTGATCCAGCGCGACTTCGACGCCGCTTTCGAGCAGGCCGACGTGCTGGTTTCCCCCACCGCGCCGACCGTCGCCTTCGAGCTGGGCGCGAACGACAACGACCCGCTGGCCATGTACCTCAACGACGTGGCCACCATCCCGGCCAACCTCGCTGGCATTCCGGGCATCACCGTCCCGGGCGGCCTGTCCGAGAACCTGCCGGTAGGCATCCAGTTCCTGGCCCCGGCCTACGAGGATGCCCGCTTGTACCGTGCCGGCGCAGCACTGGAAACCCTGCTCGAGAAGCAGTGGGGCCACTCGCTGATCTCGCAGGCACCAGCCATTGACACCGCTTCGATCGCGCAGGAGGCCTAGGCACCATGAGCAACTACACCGATGAACTGGTCGACTTCGATACGGCACTGGATCGCTACGACCCGGTCCTGGGCTTCGAGGTCCACGTTGAGCTGAACACCAAGACCAAGATGTTCTCCGACGCGCCGAACGCTTTTGGCGATGCCCCGAACACCAACGTCACCCCGGTAGACCTGGGCCTGCCCGGCGTGCTGCCGGTGGTCAACAAGACCGCCGTGGAGTACTCCATCCTGATCGGCCTGGCCTTGAACTGCCAGATCGCGCAGAAGTGCGGCTTCGCCCGCAAGAACTACTTCTACCCGGATACCCCGAAGAACTTCCAGACCTCCCAGTACGATGATCCGATTGCCTTCGACGGCTACCTGGACATCGAGCTGGAAGACGGCGAAGTCTTCCGCGTCGAGATCGAACGCGCCCACATGGAAGAAGATGCCGGCAAGCTGACCCACATGGGTGGCGCTGCCGGACGCATCCAGGGTGCGGACTACTCGCTGGTTGACTACAACCGCGCTGGCGTTCCGCTGGTGGAGATCGTGACCAAGCCAATCGTAGGCGCCGGCAAGCGCGCTCCCGAGCTGGCCAAGGCCTACGTGGCCGCCGTGCGCGAAATCGTGAAGAACCTGGGCGTTTCGGATGCCAAGATGGAACGCGGCAACGTGCGTTGCGATGCCAACGTCTCGCTGATGCCCAAGGGCGCCCAGAAGTTCGGCACCCGTACCGAAACCAAGAACGTGAACTCCCTGCGCGCGGTGGAGCATGCCGTGCACTTCGAGATCGAGCGCCACGCAGCGGTGCTGGATTCCGGGGCGAAGATCGTCCAGGAAACCCGTCACTGGCATGAAGACACCCGTTCGACCACCTCGGGCCGCCCGAAGTCGGATGCCGATGACTACCGCTACTTCCCGGAACCGGATCTGGTGCCTATCGTCACCACCGCCGAATGGGTCGAAGAGCTGCGCGGCCGCCTGCCGGAACCGCCAGCCGAGCGCCGCAAGCGCCTGAAGGCCGAGTGGGGCTACGCGGACAAGGAATTCCGCGACGTGGTCAACGCCGGTGTGCTCGACGAGATCGAGCAGACCATTGCCGCTGGCGCCAGCGCCGCTGTGGCCCGCAAGTGGTGGATGGGCGAGATCGCCCGTCTGGCCAAGGCCGCGGACAAGGACATCGCCGATCTGGGCGTGAGCGCTGCGACCATCGTTGAGCTGAACTCGCTGATCGAGGCGAAGAAGATCAACGACAAGATCGCCCGCCAGGTGCTGGAATTCGCCATCGCCGGCGAAGGCACCCCAAGCGAAATCGTCGAGAAGCGCAGCTTGGCTGTGGTGAATGACGATGATGCCTTGGGCAAGGCCGTGGATGATGCCATGGCTGCCATGCCTGATGTGGTCGAGAAGATCAAGGGCGGCAAGATGCAGGCCATCGGTGCGCTGATGGGCCCTGTCATGAAGGCCACCCGCGGACAGGCCGACGCCGGCCGCGTGCGCGAAATCGTGATGGAGAAGCTGGGACTCTAGCGATTTCTGCAGATGTAGACCTATGGCCCACTTGCTCTTCTAAGAGCTTGAGGGCCATAGGTATATTAACACTTTGAATCATTTTTGATTTGATCGTTGTCAATGAAGTTCCTGTTGTAATGCTCAGCATGAAAATTGAATGAATAGGGTGGATCGATGCCGGACTGGATGAACTCCGCGTTTGAAATTTTTCAATTACTGATAAATGCTGGGGCTCTTATCGTGGGCGCGTTTATCTGGAAGTTATACATAGCTAGCTTGAAATCGAGTATTGACTCCAAGAGTGCGGCTATCGAAAACGTCGAAAAGAGTCGAGACTATTGGAAAGAGAAAGCGCTCGATTTGGAACGACGTTCACCTGAGTTCATGGAAGCTGTTCTGGCGGACCGAATTAAAACTCGTGAGGAAGAAGTTCGGCGACTTTCAGAGGACGTCGATAGCAATAAGGAAATTTTGAGGTCTCTCGAGGAAGAAAAGCTGGTTCTAAAAAGAGATTTGGATCGAACGTCTGGCTTCCGCAGAATGTTACAGCTCAACGGTGAACTAGATTCATCGGACACTCGTACAAGCGACCCTGATGAAAGTATTGAAGTTAGTCTTTTAGGATTAGTGGCCGTAGACAGCGGACAACTCATGGTTACGGATCCGTGTTACGTCGATACCGAGTGGTTGGATGAGCAATTTGTCGACATTCGCAAGTATGTTGATCCGAAAACAGGCGATACTTGGCAGTTTGGCGTCGATTTCAGAACTTACCAAGATGTACTGCCATCCTTAGGAAGATCTGTCAGTGATCTGCTTGAAGCAGGCTTGCTGATCGAAGCCGAACGGCAGGTACCAGCATCCTTTGATTATTCCTACGACGGAGCTTGTCAAGCGACACTTAACGAAGGTCATGGCGAACTTACTTTTGGCAAGGGGCATGCAGGAGCAGCTGTTGCATTCGAAACTGCGTTTGGCGACGGGATGTACCCTGTGTACGGCGAAAGGCATGATGGCCGGATGACTAGAGTTTATGTCAACGTCGGGTAGACACAAATGCGCATTTGGCCATTGTATTTTTACAGAAATTCTAAAAGTCGGGAGTCTGTCTTTAGTCGACCCTACTCCTCCAGTGAAATCGACCTGCCGGTGGCCTATTTATTTCGCGTACTCGAATTGATCTCTTTAGGATGTCTTCGTATACATCGAAAAGAAGTTTGATCCTAGTTGATCCTCGCAAGCGCCTGAAGGCCGAGTGGGGCTACGCGGACAAGGAATTCCGCGACGTGGTCAACGCCGGTGTGCTCGACGAGATCGAGCAGACCATTGCCGCTGGCGCCAGCGCCGCTGTGGCCCGCAAGTGGTGGATGGGCGAGATCGCCCGTCTGGCCAAGGCCGCGGACAAGGACATCGCCGATCTGGGCGTGAGCGCTGCGACCATCGTTGAGCTGAACTCGCTGATCGAGGCGAAGAAGATCAACGACAAGATCGCCCGCCAGGTGCTGGAATTCGCCATCGCCGGCGAAGGCACCCCAAGCGAAATCGTCGAGAAGCGCAGCTTGGCTGTGGTGAATGACGATGATGCCTTGGGCAAGGCCGTGGATGATGCCATGGCTGCCATGCCTGATGTGGTCGAGAAGATCAAGGGCGGCAAGATGCAGGCCATCGGTGCGCTGATGGGCCCTGTCATGAAGGCCACCCGCGGACAGGCCGACGCCGGCCGCGTGCGCGAAATCGTGATGGAGAAGCTGGGACTCTAGTCCCCGGACTCCAAACCCCGGCGCCAGCCTCGGACTTCCAATCGTGAAGTCCGAGGCTGGCGTTTTTTAACAAGCATTACGCGCAAGCGGTCCTGATGGCACAAGTTTTTATGATTCGTTTTTATATTCAGTTATCATCTGAACATGATCAATGCATCTCGTGGAGTAAGAATTTTCAGCACGGTGGCCGCGGTTGGGCTACTGCTCACTGGGTGCAGCGAACCGGAGCCGGACCTGGAATCCTCAACGCCAACGGCAGTTCCTTCGCCGAGCAAGGAAGAGCCTGGGATCGAATCCCTGCGAGATGCGGATCTTGGAAACGCAACCTGGATGGATCCGATGGCGCTCGATGGCAAACCCTCGAAGATCCGTCTTGAGAATTCGAAAGCCAGCGATGAATTCAACAGCTATGAGCTGGGCAAGATCGTCTATGCGGATCTGGATGGCGACGGCGTAGACGATGCCGTCGCATCGTTCATCAGCACGTCCGGCAATGCCTATTGGGAGCACTTCGTTGCCTGGGTTGCGACGGAGGAGGGGGCAGTCCAGATTCCCGGCGAGATCGCTTATTCGCATAATTGCGGATCCACCGTTGCGAGCGTGGTGCCAGCCACGCAGGGCGTCAAGGTCACTGAGTACCTGCGCAGCGATTTCCAGAATACTGCCTGCGCGGAAAAAGGCCCGCTGGAACAGGTTCGAACGGTAGGCGTAAAACAGTATTCCGGCGATGACCAGTACTACCTCGTGCGCACGGACGGTCTTGGAGGCGACGGTGGATACTGCCACCCGGAGGCAAAGGGCGACACCATTTCCGTGTCGATCCCTGTCTATTCTGCCCCGAACGCCAAGAGCGAGATGCCTTTGGAAGATCAAGAAATGATGGGCTACCTGGCCGGACCGGAAGCCATGGGGGAAGTCACCGACGACGGGCAGTGGATGCTGGGCACGGTGCTGGTCAGGGATGGGCAAGCGGAGTCGGGCATGCAGACGCGTTGCGCGTGGATGCCGACGATGAAAAACCCGCTGCATACCGACGGGGAAGCGGTGCTGGGTGAAAACGGCCAGCCGGCTGGATAGGGCGAAGTGGAACCTGCCTGGAATCGCACCTTCCGGATTCTGTCATCGAGGCATACTGGATAGATGAATAGCGAATGGTTCGATAGGCCCGATGGTGAACCTGTCCATCTTGTCGAGCATGATCCGTCGTGGGCCGACCAGGCCGCTGATTGGATGCTGCGCATCAAGACCGCCATTGGTCCCGCCGCGGCATCTGCAGAGCATATCGGGTCGACAGCAGTACCGGGCCTCATCGCCAAACCAGTTCTCGACCTCCAAATAGCTGTTCCGGATATTTCAGAAGAGTCCGCGTACCGCAGCGGCCTCGAAGCGCTGGGGCTTGTGCTGCGTCAACGGGAGGCCGGCCATCTCTTCTTTCGTCCGCCCGCGGGTGAGCTCCGAATAGTGCATGTTCACGTGTGCCAACTCGGTTCGGTCCGGGAACGCGAGCATCTGGTGTTCCGCGATCGACTGAGGGAAGACGCCAATATTGCTACCGCATATGCCGAGCTGAAACACGACTTGGCCACGAGGGTCGGGGATGACAGGATCGCTTATGCGCGAGGCAAGGCGCAATTCATCATGGACGTTGTCGACGGAAAGCCGCTGCATGGCCGGTCGGCGTGATCCCCAATCGCGACGAGAAATGCTTGCGCAGCAGATCATCAGAAGCAAAGCCAACCTGACGGGCAACGGCGCCAACCGACAGGTCGCTTTGTTCCAGTAGGCGTTGAGCCTCGCTGACTCGAAGTTCATTGAGCCATGCAATAGGTGTTGTCCCGACCGCGTCTGAGAACCACCGGTGAAAAGTCCGTGGTGACATTGCGCAGACCGCTGCTAGTTCTTGGACGTTCCAGTGCCGTTGAAGATCTTGGCTGACTGCCAGATGCAGTTGTTCAACTGACGGCGATGAATTCCCAGGGATGCTGGTATCCGCGTATTGCGCTTGGGTTCCCGGTCTGAAAACAGGGGTGACCATGGCCTTCGCGATAGTTTCTGCAGCGCTGGTTCCCCAGTCCAGACGTACTAGATGGAGCAATAGATCAACTCCTGCGGTGACTCCAGCCGAAGTCCATACTTTGTCCTCGCCACAATACAAATCCCTCGACTTGACGTTGACCTCTGGATAACGCCTTGCAAGTTCATTGGCAAAACGCCAGTGGGTCGTCGCGCTTCGCCCATCGAGCAGTCCTGCAGCGGCGAGTGTGAATGCACCGGTACACAATGAGGCGACAAGAACCCCGGCGGAAGCAGCTCGTGCAACTGCTGCAACTTCCTGCGGGTGAGGTTCTGCGAGCGGATTCTCGCTTCCCGGAACCACCATCATGTCGAGTTCCTCCACCGAAGCAAGCGAATGTGTGCGCCGTATTGAGCGAACCGGGTCAAGATCGGTGACCGTGGTTGCTGCGAGGATTCGAACTTCGGGCCGGGGGAGACCACGGTCGGTTCGGTCGTCATACACCTCGCGGGCGATTTCGATATCAAATGCTCGACGGCCCGGCCCAACTAGAATCCCCACGATGATCATGGCGCAATCTTATCGAACCATGTCATTTATGCCACTGGTTGGGTTCCTCGATCCCTGATGAAGTAGAAGCATGATGACAAGTACAAAGACCGCATTGATCGTGGTTGACATGCAGCAGGGTTTCTACGACACGTCATGGGGCCCGACAACCAACTACCCGCAATGCGAGAACAACGTTGATCGGCTTCTCTTGGAATGGTCCGAAAAGAACATGCCGATAGTGATTGTCAGGCACGATAGTCGAAATTCGGACTCACCCTTGTTCGTGGAAAGTCCCGGCAATAATCTTCACGAATCGGTGCAAGCGGTCACCCCTGATCTGTTCATAACCAAGTCAGTGAACTCATCATTTTATGGCTCCCCGGATTTGGGCCAGTGGCTGAGGTCCAAGCAGATCAAACAGATCGTGGTTTGCGGAATCCAAACCAACTTGTGTGTAGAAACCACCGCCCGGATGGGCGGAAATCTGGGATTTGACGTCATTGTGCCTCTCGATGCCACACGAACTTTTGATCTGGCAGGACCTGACGGCACGGTAATACCGGCAGCCACTTTGATGCAGGTTACGGCGACCAATCTTCACGGAGACGGCTTTGCGCTGGTGGTTTCGACGCGAGAGATTCTGGATTCATTGAAAGCGGCCTGACATGGAAGCAGATATTCGGCCGGGTGCTGTCGCCGCCGGATTCATGTTTACGCTGACTGGATCCGGCATGTCTTCTATAGGCTTGCCCCATGAATATCTCGTTCAGATCAATGGCACCGGAAGACAGCAGTGCCATCGCCGCTTTTCTATCAAGCAACAGCTTCCCATTCCATGTCCGTCGGAACTGGACAGAGCCGGAGCTGAGACGACTAGTCGATAGCGGAAGATATTGGAACAGCGAGAGCCAAGGATTCTGGATTATTGGCGAGGGAGAATGCTTGGGAATGGCAGTACTCGAAGATCTGGAAGACGACACCCCCATGCTTGACCTGCGCTTGGCGGAAAAGCACCGGGGATCAGGCCTGGGTACCCTCGTACTGAGGGAATTGACCGCCAAGGTGTTCACTGACTTCCCCGGCACCCTGCGCTTCGAAGGCCAAACCAGGGAAGACAACATCGCGATGCGCAAGACTTTTCTTCGCGCCGGATTCCTCAAGGAAGCGCATTACCGGATGGCGTGGCCCACCGGCGACGGGCGCCATCTCGCCTCGGTTGCCTACGCGATCCTGCGCCAGGATTGGGAATCCGGGACCACTACCCGCTTCGATTGGGAAGACCTGGACCTGTGAGCGGCGCGCGGTCCTGCGGCATTTGATTTGGCGCCTCTGGCAACTGCGCACTGATCCTGCTAGGGTTTCACACCAAATCAACTACCGCTGAGCGGTAGAAGGCTTCTAGGAGGGCAGTCATGGCTGCATGGCCCAGAATCGCGGCGTTGGCCATGCTGCTGGCCGCCATGGTGGCATTGATGGCATTCCAGTGGCTTCCAGCTCTCATGTTCTTGCCTGCTGCAGGAGCCTTGCTCGTTTGGGACGGCTCTGCGCGCGGACGCTCTTCAGGCCCCGGGAAAGACCATGGGTAGGTTAGCTGTGACCTGCCGGATGCCTTTCACGACGCGTCCTTGGCCAAGTGATCCCGGATGATTACCAGATGCCCCAAGTGCTGGCAGAGCTCTTCGAGCACATGCAGCAGCACGCCCTGGCAGGTGGCCATCCAGTATTCGCCCTCCCTGCCTGGCGGGGCCGCAACCGGAGCATCATGCATGGCAGTGAACGCCAGGTCGTTGGCGAACGCCTTCCTGGCATCATGCGCCAGTTGCAGGGCAGCCTCCTTGTCCATCACCACGGTGAACTCGGCGGCCCGATCGCGGGGGACCTCGATGCCGAGATTGACCGTGGAGGACCAGCGGCGCATCATCCCGCAGCAATGCAGCACCACCTGCACCGGCGAATTGCTGCCGTGAACGGGCAGGACGCTATTGGCCTGTTCCTGCGGAATGCTCGCCAAGGTTTCGGTAAGCTGGTCGAATTTCTCGAGCAGGAGCGTGGCGAGGATCTGCTCGCCGGGTGCAGGGGAGTCCATGCACCGATTCTAGAACGATTCGCGCGGCAGGGTGAGCCATGCGGGGTGCAGTAGCATTGAGCAATGACCTCTTCTGTCTCCACGGGTAAGGGAATGCCGCCAGCCGAAGTCGACATTGACGCGGAGCTGGTCAGGCACCTGCTGGCTAGCCAGGCACCGCACTGGGCGAACCAAGACATTGCCTATCTGGCTACCGGGTGGGATAACGAGGTGTACCGGCTGGGAGCTGAGCTGGTGGTGCGCCTGCCGCGCCGGAAACTAGGCGAGGCCATAGGACTCAAGGAACGGCGTTGGCTGCCGCAATTGGCCGCCGAGACCGGCCTGCCCATCGCCATGCCGGTCTTCGTTGGACGGCCCGCACCGCGATACCCCTTCACGTTCTCCATCTGCCCCTATGTCCCGGGCCGCAGCGCCGCGACGGTGGACCGCCGCAGGCGCGATGGCTACGCCGGAGAATTCGCGCAGTACCTGTACCGGCTGCACCAGCCTGCCGGAGCCGCAGCGCCCAGCAGCGAAATCCGGGGCGTGGGGCTGGCCGCACTCGATGCGAAAACCCGCGGCCAGATTGCGGCGCTGGACTCCCCGCTGCAAGGTCCGGCGCAGGTCCTCTGGTCCCAAGCATTGTCCGCCGCGCCGCATGATAAGGCACCCCTGTGGTTGCACGGTGATCCGCATCCGCACAATACGGTCATCACTGAGCAGCACGGACGCTGCCAGCTAGCGGCGCTGATCGATTTCGGGGATTTGTGTGCCGGGGACCCGGCCTCCGATCTGGGCATGCTGTGGATGCACTTCAGCGCCGAAGCCACCGCCTCGGCTTTCGAAGGCTACGGCGCCCAACCGGGCAGCGACCTGTGGCAGCGGTCCAGGGGATGGGCGCTGCGCTACGCCATGCTCACCGCAACGCTGGCCGAGGAGGATCCGCTGGGCCGCATCGGGCGCCAGACACTGCAACTGCTGCTCGCCGGCGGCCAGTACCGGAAGTGAGCAGCAACCGGCCGGCGCGGATCGGGATTCTTGGAAGTCCCCGGGGACTTGCGCCGGGCACTGGCCGGGCCCGGTTCCCGGCGATAGCCTGAAGCCACGCACGAAATTTCTTGCAACTTCATCGATCCATGAGGAGCTGGATATGCCCAAGAAAACCTCGCCGGAACCGGTTCGCGATCAGCGCGCAGACCACTTGCTCACACCGGAGAACTGCGTGCTGGCGTTGATCGACTTCCAGCCCGAGCAGTATGGCACCGTCACTTCAACCACTCGCGAGCGGATCGATCTGAATGTCGTGGCGCTGTGCCGGCTGGCTACGGAGTACGGGATTCCGGTGGTGCTCTCGACCGTGGGCGTGGACATGGGAGTCAACCAAGGCACCGCGCAGGTGATCAAGGACGAGCTGCCCGGGGTCAAGGAAATCGACCGCAGCGGAGTCAACGCCTGGGAGGATGCCGAGTTCAGGGAGGCCATCGAAAGCAGCGGCCGGCGCAAGGTGGTCATGGCCGGGTTGTGGACCGAGGTCTGCCTCGCCTTTCCCACCCTGGACATGCTTTCCGAAGGCTACGAGGTCTACCCGGTAGCCGACGCGGTGGGCGGCATATCCCAGGCGGCGCACGACTTCGCTTTCGAGCGGATGATCGCCGCCGGCGCCCAGCCGGTCACGGCCATTTCCTTCGGAGGCGAGCTCATGCGCAACTGGGCCCGCGATGATTCGGACAAATTGCGCAAGATCATGCGCTGGTACTTCCCGCTGAAGCATGAACTGGATTCGGCTGGGAAGTAGGCCCCGCGGATTTGCCGAGGCGTCAATGCGATAATTCCAGCTGGCGGTTACCTATTCTTGTGAATGTCCTCCGTTGAGTTTTCGAGAAAGCGGCACGATGTCCGCCAGCACGGGTCTTGATTTCTACCAGCACGGCCTGCGCCGCATGCGCGGACGCGATCCGCAGGAGCAGAACCGGACCGCCACCACCTTGGAACTGTTCTTCGACCTGACGTTTGTCACCGCCTTCGGAGTTGCCGGCAGCGAGCTGGCCCACGGCATCGAGGTGGGGCACTATGCGCCGGCCATCATCTCCTTTGCCATCGCGTGCTTGTCGATCATCTGGGCCTGGGCCAATTACGCGTGGCTGGCCTCGGCCTTCGACAACGACGACTGGCTGTTCCGCAGCCTGACCTTGGTGCAGATGGCTGGCGTCATCGTGCTGGCGGTCGGCATCCCGATGATGTTCGCCTCCATCGATCAGGGGGCGGTGCTTGATGCCAATGTGATGGTCGCCGGCTACATCGTCATGCGCGTGGCGCTGATCGGGCAGTGGCTGCGGGTGGCCCGGCACGATCCGCAGCACCGGATGGCAGCGCGCGGCAATGCTATCGGGGTGGGTATTGCCCAGCTGGGCTGGACCTCATTCCTCTTCCTTCCGCTCTCGCTGGTTCCGGCGTTGTGCTGCCTGGCGGTCTTCTGGATCATCGATTTCAGCGCACCGCTGATTGCGGAGCGGGTGGCCCGTTCCCATGGCGAATCGGGTATTCCCTGGCACGCCCACCATCTGGCGGAACGCTACTCGCTCATGTCGATCATTGCCCTGGGTGAATGCATCGTGGGAACCTTGGCAGCTGCCCGGACGATCTCCCAAGGGGCGAACTGGAATTTCGAGAGCATCGTGGTGGTCGCCGCGGGCGTGCTGATTTCTTTCTCGCTGTGGTGGGCGTACTTCCAGCTGCCCTCCGGGCCGGTGCTCCACCTGCGGCGGGACAAGGCCGCAGCGTGGATCTTCGGGCATATTGCGCTTTTCACCTCCATTGCCGCGATCGGCGCCGGGCTGCACACCATCGGCTACGCCTATGATCCCGAAGCCGCTACCGACCCAGTGGTGGTCATCGTGGCTCTGGCGATTCCGGTTTTCGCCTTCATGGTCATCATTACCCTGCTGCTGACCTGGTTGCTCGGTGCCCCGATGTTCACCTGGGCGCATTTGCCCACATTCCTGATGCCGCTGGCCGCGGCCGGGCTCAGCCAACTAGGCGTTCCGGTGTGGGCCTGCTTGCTGGTGCTGCTGTGCTCGCCACTGACCGTGATCATCGTCTACGAGCTGGGGTACTGGCGCAAGCTGGCAGTATCCCTGGACAGGGTCCTGGATCAGCCGTCGGGCTAGCGGTACTCGATCAGCCCAGCCGTCAATTATGCTCCGGAAGCCATGCCGGGCAGTGCGTCCATGCTGCTGAACACATGGGTTGCTCCGGCCGCGCGCAGCAGCTCGGGCGAAGTGCTCGTGGGTCCGCCGTTGCAGTAGCCGTACACCGTCGCGCCGGCCGCGATCCCGGCGGCCACCCCGGTGGCCGTGTCCTCGATAACCAGTGCGCCAGCTGGGTCAATGCCCAGTGACGCGGCTGCGGCCAGGTAGACATCCGGTGCCGGTTTGCTGCGCGGGCATTCCATGCCGCTGAAGACCCAGTCTCCGAAGTATTCGCTGAACCCGGCCAGGGCCAGCTGCATTTCGACCTTGGCCCGGTCTGCGCCAGTGGCGCAGGCAATGTTCTGGCCGTAGACCGAGGAAATCTGCTTGACTGCTTCCAGCGCTCCGGGGATCGGCTGCAGCTCCGAGCGCAGCGCTTCGTCGCGGCGTGCGCGGAACTGGCTAATCCACTGGTCGTCGATGCGGAATCCGGTCTGGTCGAGAATGGGTTGCCACTGGTCTTTCAACGCCTTGCCGATGAAGATCTCGATGCATTGCTCGGGGCTGATCTCCCAGCCCAGCTCGATGAGCATCTGGCGGAGCACGGAATTGGTGATGGACTCGGAATCCACCAGGACGCCATCGCAATCGAAAAGCACGGCGGAAAATTTCGGATGCAGCAAGGACGGTCCCTTCCAAGGATTCAGCAATTGGCTACGCGGCAGAGAACTCGTGGAGAATGCGGGCCAGCGGCGCCAGCTCGGGCTGCTCTTCTGCCTGCTTCAACACGCGTTCCAGCGTGGCATCGTGAATGGGCTTGGCCTTCTGGTACAGCTCGTGGCCAGTGGCAGTGAGCTCGGTGTAAATGCCGCGGCGGTCATCGGCGCACAGCACCCGCGAGAGCAGATTGCGGTCTTCGAGCCTGGTAACCAGTCGCGTCGTTGCGCTGGGGCTCAGGGCCGTGGCGCGGGCCAGCTGCGCCATGCGCATATGCCAGCCGTCCTGACGATTCAGGGCATCCAGAAGTGTGTACTCGACCACAGAGAGCCCCACCTGCGCTGTCAGGTCCTTTTCAAGTGCAGTATCGATTAATCCGTGCAAAGACGCCAAAGTGCGCCATCCGCGGGCACGGATTTCGACAGCATCATCTGCGATTCCCATGGGTTCCTCCAAAAGTACTTGCTTGCGCTGGTTAGTTGCGTGTGCAACGATAGTGTTCATCGCGCAATAACAAGCGTGTGCAACTAATTTATCCAGTCTATCAGGAGTAACGCTATGCCGCTCGGTCTTATTGCGTTGGCCATCGGTGCCTTCGGCATCGGGCTTACCGAATTTGTCATCATGGGCTTGTTGCCGGATGTGGCGGCCGACTTCGGCGTCAGCGAGGCCGCAGCTGGCTGGCTCATTTCCGGATACGCATTGAGCGTCGTGGTCGGCGCGCTCGGCCTGACTGCCGCTACCGTCCGCTGGCCGCGCAAGCCGGTGCTTGTCGGGTTGCTGGTACTTTTCATCATCGGCAACTCGCTTACCGCGATGGCCGCAACGTACGAAGTGGCCATGATCGGCCGCGTCATCGCCGCCCTGTGCCACGGTGCCTTCTTCGGTATCGGCGCGGTCGTGGCAGCTGACCTGGTCCCGGCCAACAAGAAGGCTGGCGCCATTGCCATCATGTTCACCGGGCTGACCGCCGCCAACGTGCTGGGTGTTCCCTTCGGTACCCTGCTGGGGCAGCATTCCGGCTGGCGCTCGACTTTCTGGGCCATCTCCGGCATTGGCATTATCGCCCTGATCGGCATCCTCGTGCTGGTGCCAGCCATCAAGCACGCAGCCGAAGGCATCTCGCTGCGCAAAGAACTCGGGGCCTTCACTTCGCTGCAGGTCTGCCTGTCCCTAGGCGTCACGGTCCTTGGCTACGGTGGCATGTTCGGCGCCTTCACCTACATCGCCTACACCCTGACCGAGGTTACCGGATTCAACGAGACCAGCGTTCCGTGGCTGCTGATGCTCTTCGGCGTGGGCCTGTTTGCAGGCAACTGGATCGGTGGCCGCATGGCTGATAGGAGCATCGACCGCACTCTGCTCATCTTCATCTCGGCACTGCTGGTGGTCCTTGTCCTCTTCGGATTCTTCGCAAGCAACCAGATCGCCACCGTTATCGCTTTGCTGCTGATGGGCGGCTTCGGGTTCGGAACCGTTCCCGGTCTGCAAAGCCGCATCATGCAGTACGCCGGCAATGCACCGACCCTGGCATCCGGCGCCAACATCGGTGCGTTCAATGTCGGCAATGCGCTGGGCGCATGGGCTGGCGGCCTGGGCATTGCGGCAGGCTTGGGCTACACCTCGCCGATCTTGATCGGCGCACTGATCACCCTCGTCGCACTGGTCGTTATTCTCCTGGCCATGGGCTTGGCCAAGAAGTCTTCGGCAGCATCACCCCAGCTGGTTACAGCTGGCTAATCCACAGTTTTGTTCAGTCCCCAACCAATTTCTAGGAGTTAGACATGACTACCCCCATTCCAACCATCACGCTGAACAATGGCGTTGAAATGCCTCAGGTAGGTTTTGGAGTCTTCCAGGTTCCCAACGAAGAGACCACTGCTGCAGTGGGTTCAGCGCTCAAGGCCGGCTACCGCAGCATCGATACCGCCGCCATCTACGGCAATGAGGAAGGCGTGGGCGCAGCACTGGCCCTGTCCGGCATTGCCCGAGAAGACCTGTTCATCACCTCCAAGATCTGGATTGCGGACATGGGTTACGAGCAGGCGCTGGAAGCCTTTGATGCAAGTCTTGAGCGCTTGGGCCTGGAGTACCTGGACCTGTACTTGATTCACTGGCCAGCCCCGGAAAAGAATCTCTACGTTGAGACGTGGAAGGCGCTGGAGAAGCTGTATGCAGAGAAGAAGATCCGCGCCATCGGGGTCTCCAACTTCCAGCCCGAGCAACTGGAGCAGCTGGTCGCCGAAGGAACCATCGTTCCGGCCGTGAACCAGGTGGAACTCCACCCAGCTTTGCAGAACCGCGAAGTCGTTGCAGCTAACGCGCAGCACGGTATCGTCACCGAAGCATGGAGCCCGCTGGCTCAGGGTGCAATGCTCACCGATGAAACCATCGTGGGCATCGCTCAGGCACATGAGGTGTCCGCGGCTCAGGTCATCCTGCGCTGGCATCTGCAGCAGGGCCGGGTGATCATCCCGAAGTCTGTGACTGATTCACGCATCATCGCCAACTTGGACTTGTTCGGCTTCGAACTGACCAGCGACGAACTGGCAAGCATTGATGCCCTTGATCGCGATGGACGCACCGGCCCAAACCCGGACACCTTCAACGGCTAACTCGATGACAGTAACCAAGATGCTGCCTGTGCCCTCAACCGGCCACGGGCAGCATCTCTGGCTTGTATGGTCCTGGGCGTTGCGAGCGTCGCGTTCTAGGCAACATTGCCATGCAGATCGGATTGACCGCCTATTCGGGATGGGCACGAGCGACCGGGTGTGCCAGAACCTGGTTCGCCAAGTCTCCCCAGTCGATGGCCACCATCGAACGCATTGGCGGTGACTACCTTATTGGCGTGGGAGCCTCGATCTCCATATAGGCAGACCATCGATAGAACCTGAATATTAAAGTTGTGGCCTAGACCCATGTGCCCGTTCTAGGCAACATCTTTAACGGTCATCTGGTGGGACTCTGAACGTGCCATGTCCTAGATGTCAGTCAGCCGTTGCGTGACTACGGCCTGAAATAGGGATCATTGGCAGAAGGCGATCCTGCCTCTGATGGTTCCCACCCATGGAGCCGAGTCATGCCGATTCCGCCTTCATAGGTGTATTCGACCCAGATCACGGTGTAGCGGCCGTGGCGGTTCGCTTCTGCCCATGCGAGGACGTCAACAATGCTTTCTGCGTCTTCAATGCGGTTCTCATAGCAGGCACGGTCTTCGTCCCAGAAATCCATCCGATACACGGGATTCGGGTTTTCCTGACTGACGTATCGAGGATCAACGAGAGTTGCCCTGATCTTTTCTGCACTCATGCTCACAATCTATCGCGCTCGAGGGTAATCAAGCAGGCGTTCTGGAGCTGTTCCACATGAGGAGCGAAAACCAGGACACTTCGTATGATTTACCCGTACCCAGCATCGTTCTATCTAATGGTCGCCAACTAATAGTTGTGGAATGATAGGTTCATGGAACAACCGAGCTCCCCGCATGACCCCCAGTTACTCAGAGGGGTGCTGCCGATGCTCATTCTGTCACTGCTTCACGATCAGGAGTCGTATGGGTACGAACTGGTTGAACGCTTGCGCTCACTAGGCCTATCTGGCCTGGCGACGGGTGCTGTGTACCCGGTTCTCAGCAGGTTCGAGCGTGATGGCTGGCTAAGTAGCTACATGCAGCCCTCTGCCACTGGGCCGGCCCGGAAGTACTACGCACTCACCCAAACCGGCGAACAGGCCCGACTCGATACTGCCCGAAGATGGCAAGAAGTCGTTGCCGTAGCCGAGCGGGGCCTTTCTCTCGCAAGTACTGAAACAAAGCACAAAGAAGAACGGAATGTTTCATGAGCATCAGGGAAAAGAATGCCAATGGCGTGGGTCAGCCAAACCCGGGTGCCGGGGCAGCTTTAGGAAAGCCACCGAAACTTCGTTGGCGGCATGCCCTGGCCAGGGACTGGTATCTGTTCAAGGTCGACCTGCATCTAGACGGAAGGGTTCCGACGCGTATTCGCAAGCGAATCCTCGCCGATCTCCGTAACAGTATCGACTCCGATGCCGGAAGTTCCAGCTTGAAGGAGGTCCTCGAAGGCTTGGGCTAACCGAGCGAGTTGGCAGCCAGTTACGCTGAAGGTGCAGACCAAACTCGACCGCTGTGGACAGCCGGGTTGGTGGCCGCTCTATGCATGCTCATGGTGTACTGGTTTTTCCTATTCACCTTCACCTTTGGAATGCTGGCCGTAGCTATGCAGGCTGGCGGAGAATTTCATTCGCATTTCCTCCCGGTCAAGGTCATGGCATTCTCCGGGGGCGACGGCGTGGGAATCGGATGGACCGGAGATGCTGCGGTTTGGTTCCCAGTGGCACTTGCAGCCATCGCCTTCATCCCGGCAAGTAGGGCCTGGCGCATGTTTGGCCACCACGGCTGATCCGAAGGACGTTCGCGGTTCGTTGCAGGGTGTTTCATATTCCGCGGGGGACCGCGTCGACTATCGGTGCTCCGTGTGCTTCGATTATGTGCCCGTATGCCCAACCACTTGCATCCACTTCTTATGCTAAAGTTCCCGTTCCGAAGTGGCACGCGGCCTCGATCTGCTTTGAATCAAGTACTGCTCCTGTTTGACTGTTGAGTATGCCCCTCGCGGGTTCATGTCCCGATCAACCAGCACCGGACGTAGAGCTGCATAAAGTCGTTCTATAGATTCGTCGTTAGCCGACGATTCACCATTCAGTTGGTCGCCGTCTAACCGGCCGTCTTCTTCAAAACTTCATCGTAGATTGCATCGTCAATCAGCTCATGACGCAGCGCGTCACCTACTTCTTCCCAAGTTCCGTCCAGGCTCTCTTCGTACTCGCCGTACTCGTTCGCCCAGGGGGTCGGCTTGTAAGGCCATGCAACCAACTGACGCACGACTTCGGCACGGTCAATGAATTCGGCCGCGTACCGCTGGCACACCTCATAGGGGCTTGCAGCGTTGAACTCTCCCACCACTTTCGGCACGGCTTGGGCGCGCTGCAACGCCTTCGCTACCGCTGGCTGAGACATGCCCAGCAGCGCTGCCATCTCGCGTTGAGTCATCCCACCAGCAGCGGCAGCCTTCAAAGCGCGCTTATAGTCCAGTGCATCAACCTCTACACGCTGCCGAGCTTTCAGCAGCTGTGCGCGCATTTCATCATGCTGCGGACGCTCCATTAGCTGGCTCATAACATCCTCCTAAACCTCGAAATAAACATTTCCACACTTCAAATATAACATTAGTTATCATGGGTGGATCATGGGTTCTCACTCGGTAGTGAACGGTAAATATTCGTTGCGTTGACTTCAAGAATCTTGCCGATATGTGCATAGCTCTTTACTTCCTCGCGTAGCTGCCGCGTCGTGGCGGTGCGGTCTTCATCCATGACGTGCGGCCGCCCACCGGCTTTCTCTGGGCGCGCGTGCGCTAAGTCTCGGTGGGTGTTCTCCCGGATCATAGAAACGCATAGCTACGCCATAACCGCCATGTTGCCCGCAGTGGCTTCACCCATCGGCGTAGATATGTCCGCGTCTAGGAATGGCTCGGTAAGACTTTTGATCCGCACGCCGCGCACCCCAGCACGCGGATAATCTCAATGGCCATTCGCTCTTCGTCTGCCACGCGATCCAAGGCGCGGATGACCAGCGTGTCCCTCGGCTTCAATTGCGCCTTGCGCGATCCACCGCGACTGCACAGCGTCCCGGCTCGATTCCGTACGGTCGATAAATATCTGTTCGGCCCCGGACGCGCGCAGCTCGGCCGTCTGCGACTCCGGGTTTTCCTCGCGCGTATCTAACGGCTGCCACATCAAAAACGGTACACAGCCTGGTTGTACAACGTTCTAGTATTGAAAGACGTTCGTGAATCGAGTAGGTGGGGGTGTCTCACCCTGTCAGTTTCCGAAGTCCTCAGGGTATCTGTCCAAAGTCCTCGGCACTGAACCGATCCGTCCGGAAGGGGAACCTTTACCGAGCTTGCATTCGTTGTTCAGCTTTCATGCGCAGATCGGGTAAGCGGGGCGGTAGGTTTGAAACATGACACCGATTCGCAGATCTATTTACGGACTTTCAGTGGGCGCTCTCGCGGCACTATTGACTGGATGCTCAATCGACTCACTGATCTGGGGAAGCGATGGAGCGCAGGTGATTCAAACGACCGAGAAGCTCGTGAGCGACTTAGCCTCGGGCGAAACGTCAGACATTGTCTGCATGGATTCGGTTGCGGATTTCGGGGCGCCCAGCGATTGGTCAGGGCTTTCCGCAGGCGAGCCGGAAGAGTTTTCCGCGGAGTATTGGGCCGACCAAGTGGCGCTCGACCCTCAGTGGAGTATCAATCTAGAAGGTCCTCCCGAGGGAGCAATGCCCGGCACACACTACCCGGGAGACGTCTTTTACCGTGATATCGACGATGGGCTATGTGTGATCGACGTTTCTTGGTCAACGCTCGTCGCCGTAAACTGACGAGCTAGGCGCATCAGTTGTAGCTCGTTCCGTAGGGGAACCTCTACTGCGCATGAATTCTTTGATTCCAAGGTTGGATTTCTTTGCGGTTGATATGTCGGTGGGCCTGTCGCCGTAAACATGCTTGATCACGGTGCGAAACTGATGCCGTTAACATTGATATCAAAACCATGCTTCATCGCGTTGTCGCCGAGGTGTTCGACCAGAATTACGCTGTGGAAGATGCGACCTCCAGTCGTGATCCGTCGCGACCCGCAGTGCGTGTTATCAGTCGTCTTGCCCCGAAACGCACGGCGATCATCCGCGCCTCCTACGTGTGGATAGACGCTTTCGTCCCCGAGCTGAACGTGCAGACCAGCGTCCTTGACGAAGGCGAGGTGGAGTCAGAGCAAGCAGATGAACTTCGACGGCTTTGTCTCGTCATGCATGCCTATCTTCGGGGCGAAGGACGTATCGTACAACGGCGGCGGTTGCTCGGCCGGGGAACGAGTCCGGTACTGAAAATCGAGCTGGATGGACACCAATGGATTCTTGGTCGGAACCACTGGTCCGTGCGTTAGAGGGGTAGCAGGTTTGGTGTCCCATAGGACGAACGTCCTACGGGGCGGTGATAATAATTCGCCCAGAATCAATCGATTCGTTTATGTGCCACGCAGATTCCTCGAACGCGAGAACGCAAATTTTCCAGAAATAGAGCTGCTGTTCCCATAACGAATAGCAGTACGTTGATGAGGGTATAGGCCAAACGATCGTCGCCGGTCACTGACCAGCTGCTGACGGTTCCAACAACTGCCAAGACGAGAAGAACCGTTCCAAGAGCCTTTAGCCTTCCAATTTTCATGGCCCCAGCCTAACGACCTCGGGACTCGTAACGAACGGCCAATATAAGTAGGACTCAATTGTCCGCAGGGAAAGCTCTATGGGATAGTGCTGGCGCAGCGACTGTGTCGATCGCAGTAGACGCGAGCCGCGCTAGGCCGTGGGGTGCAGGGCTGCTCCATCGAGCAGGTTCATAGCGCGGTAGATGGTGTGGTGAATGGGAACCGGGACTCCGTGATGCTGAGCCAGCCGGACGACCGTGCCGTTTTGCTCCTCGAGTTCCGAGGAACGTCCTGCGGCCAGATCGCGTTGCATGGAGGCGGTGCTATCCGGGCTGAAGGCGTCGAATTGTGCCATCATCCGGGCCACGTCCGATTCGCCCAGCCTCGCCCCGGCATGGCCGGCGAGGGCAGCAACCTCCCGCATGGCATCTTCGACCAGGGCGCGGGTTTGCGGGTTGGTGCGGGTACGGCCAACCGGTTCGCGGCATAGTGCGCCGACTCCGCCGTAGGAGGTGATGAGCATGAATTTTCGCCACATGTCGGTGATGATGTCGGCCGAAACCGTGGTTGCGACTCCTGCTGCGTCCAGGGCGTTGGCCAGTTGCGCGGCCCGGGTTGTGGTTGTTCCGTCGAGTTCGCCCAGGGTGATGGCTGGTTGCCCGCCGACGTGGTGGACGGTGCCGGGTTGCTGGAGGTAGGAAATGATCATGGCGACCCCGCCCAGGGCGTGGCCCGGACCGACGGCTTCGGTGATGCGTTCGGAGGCCGTGACGCCGTTTTGCAGCGGCAGGACCGCGGTGTTCGGCCCGATCAAGGCGTGTGCCCCGCTCATGGCTGCGGAGACCTGTCCGGCTTTGCAGGCCAGGATGACTGCGTCGCACGTACCGATGGATTCTGCCGTGGTGCTGACACTGGCCAGAGGGGTGGTGAAGCCGGGGCTCCCGTCCCCGGTGGTGACGGTGATCCCGTGTGCGGTGATGGGTGCGATGTGTCGTTCGGTGGCCAGCAGGTGTACTTCGGATCCGCTTTTGGCCAGTGCGGCGGCGAAGTATGCGCCGACGCCGCCGGCGCCGATGACTCCAATTTTCACGGTGAGGCTCCTACTATTCTCAGTTTGGGTGAGGTGGCCGGTTAATTGGTGCCGGTGGCACTGATCTTGATGATCGCACCAGGTGCCGTTTTGCAGTGCGGATGGTCATCTGTTTATTCCCGTATTTGACGATTCGACCACCAAAAACAGAAAAAAAGGAAGCAGCGGGTCATATTACGAAAATATGTCTCGATTTGCATCGAGCCATATGTTCACATGAGGAACCCTCTACGGGAACGTTGCAAGTCCTCAGGTGACTCGGCCAGCTGGTCGCCGAAGCCAGACTGTAGCCAGCCCCTCCGCCATTTTTTCTTCGAAATCGAATTTGAAGCCACGCCGTTCATAGAATGCCTGGGCCGGCGAGTTGCCTTTCACGAACTCGATCCTTAGATCGTGAGTGCTGCCGAAAGCATCAAGGGCGGTGTTCATCAGTTCGGTGCCGATTCCGTGGCCATGGGATTCCGGCAACACATAAATTTTCCATATGACAGGTTCGCCCTCAAACTGCCCGACCGTTAGAGTTCCAACGGCTTCGCCATTCTGCAGAGCAACGTACGTCGTATCATCGGTGATTGAAGCACTGACCGAGTCGTGTGACCACCATGTATTGAGATTATCCATGACGAAATCCGGACTCGTGAAACTAAGGTATGTTGCTGGCCATGTAAGGATCCCGATAGACCGGATAGCCTGAACATCATCAAGGGTGGCTTTGCGAATCGAAATTTTATTCATGCCACAAACCTATCGGAGCTTCGGATGTTGTTGGAGAATATCTTCAAAAATTAGTGCTTCTTTTTGTCCTCTCGGCCCTGCGGCATGCCGAGATCGCGCACTCTGAACCGCCCGTTGAGGAACCTCCACCGGGATGCACGGCAGAGAGCCTTGCTCAGCGGTACATCACGAATTTTCAATGCGCTGCTAGCCTTCGAAACATGGTCACATCTACCTGGCACGTCCCCGCACCAACGAGGGGAGACGCGACCTGGACTCGGCTAGCCGAACTTGTCGTAACGAACGACATCGTTTACACGGTGCACGATCATCTGGCCTGTCATGGATTGAGCCTCGTGCTCCCCTTGATTTCAGCGTTGATGAATTCTCAAAAATGACTGCCGTCTATGCCACCGAGGATCCCACGTGGGCTATCGCCTATGCCATCCGCTCTTCGGAATGCAGGCGTTTTTTGAACGCCTGCTTCTATCCGGGAACAACTGTGGGGACATGGTCTGAGCGGCGTATCTTTCTGTCCTTTGCCTTTACCGAGGATGGCCAGATGCCTACCACTGCCGGCGTGGTCTACGTTCTTCCGCGCAGTGGCTTTACCAGAATGCCCAGCTACACTGACCCTGTCCTGTGGCCGATTACCGAGTGCCAGCTGGTCAGCACGGAAATGGTTCCTGTCTTGGCTGAGATTGAAGTTGAGCCCGAGAATTTGCCGATCATCCCACTGCCTCACAACTTCGAAGCCGTTTCCCTGCGTGCCACCGAAAATCCCGAGGGGTTCCCGTGGCTCGACTGACGAACTCTCCTCGTTCTAAGTCTCCGTAGGCGGAACACTCTACGGGGCATCGGGTGTAATTGAAACGATGCTAGATCTGTTTCTGACTACTTGGGACTGGTGTGCGCCTGTCGATTCTCCTAGGGTTGGATGTGGAAGCTGTTCCAGCAACCACTGGTCGTATCGGATGAAGGACTCTTATGACTGCTCGAACCCGCAAGATCTCTCTGGCCGTACTTGCCGTGTTGACGCTCAGCGCGTGTTCCACTGGCGTTGGCGCGTCCGAAACGTCGTCGGCTGCCGGGGGAGCGATCGAGTTGTCGGTAGCTGAGGTATGCACCAAGAAGTCGGACCCGAAGTGCGTTTCGGTCAAGGGTGAGAACGTTGTATTCCCATCTGCATTCGAACCCGCCGGCGTTGAGGATGCCACTGCCGCCGATGGGCAGGGGTCGAATACTGTCGACGTGACGTTGACCAAAGAGGGTGCGACGGCCCTCCACGCACTTACGGAGAAGGCTGCTCGGGCCAATGACTCGGCGCGACTGATCCTGAAGATCGGTGGAGAAATACAAGCTGTCGTCACGGTCATGGAACCAATCGATGACGGCCGAGTGCAGATCGATTTCTCGCCAGATCTCAGCGCCCAAGAAGCCATAGACCTAATTCACGCGGGCTGAGAGGCGCCGGTGGCTGCCGACACCGGACCTTGATGTCGGTGGCTATGGAAGCGGTTGCCGATCCGTTTGGGGAACCCTCTGCAGGGCGACAAAGAGAGTCTCATGATCAGAAACTTCGCAAGCAATTGAAGCCGTGAAAAGTGTAGCGACACTTTCTAAGTGGAGCTTCGGCACTACCACTCCCTTGGCTCGATACTGTTTTTTGAGGATTCTTCCTCGCCTGGCGAGGCCAGATAGCCAATCTCGGCATCTGATCTACCCATCGATTGCGTGTCGTGAAAGAATCATCGAATGGATGAGGGAGACCTGCAGACGAAACAAAAATTGATGATCCTTGAAACCTTAGTTCAAGCGATAGATCGACGTGAAGAGGTTTTCACCGCAATAGGAGATTCAGAAAATATGGTGGAAGCAATGGCTAGGGTGGCTCAGCTGCTGGGAGTGGGAGAGGATTGCAGTCGAGCGGTCCTCGACATGCAAGCCAGAAAATTTACACGAGACCAGCGTAAGATTTTAGCGTCTCACGTTGAACAACTCAGATCGAAGTTGTCGCGAAGCCACTGACCCGGTCATTATCGTCGAATGACCTTACGGCTCGCCTGGGTTCCGTGCTACTTATTCATTCTGGTCTTCACTGTCAAAAAAGGGCGCGAGTGCATCTAAATCAGCTGCCGTAAGCTCGTCATGCCGACGAACGCGTGTGTCTTAATCCATGATTCATTCCTAGGTGCTCATGTGACTACCTGACTGGAAGCCCTTGCCCGCGCGTAAGCCCCACCCTCTGCGGACCGGTGCATTATGACGGAGTCAAAAGTAAGTGACACTGAAATCCGCTAACAAAACGACCGTATTTGGGAGATCAGAAACCGCCTAATTGAATCTCATATCTTCGTGTACAGGGGAGCTGAATACCTTGTATGACTAGGAGGACTGGTGGTACCCGCTACCCAAGTTCAGCAACCCGAAAAAGATGGAATAGCTCGCAGCGACAGCTGCAGTGATGAATTGTCACCGTGAACTACACAGAAAAATGTTCTACAAGTTTGAGGATGAGCGACGCCTCTAAATATGTCCGTGACGTGCAGCTGCCTCAAGGTACTGTACGAAAGCAGAATCTGATCTATCACCAGGGCGCATGAAAGGGCCTTCCACAGGATCCTGAGGGCGACGCACAGGGAACCCGATAATGGCAGTGAGTCGCTCATTCAAATCATTGCCCGCAACACCATACACTTTGAAACCAGTAATCAACGATCCCTCTCGTTCGAGAAGTATCGAAACACGCTGGCCCAAGGCATGTTGCGCTGACATTACACGGTACGGGAGCTCTTCAACGCCACCGTCAAAAAGCTCACGCCAATAGAACTCAGCCTCCTCGGCATGTACTTCAGCATTCTCATCTGCCGCACGTCCCTTCAGCAACTTTCCCAGGATAAGAGGATTGGTCAGGGTATAGAGCGAATCGATGAGATCATTCCTGATTTCCTCGTCGTACTCGAATCCATCGGGCTCCATCAAGCCGACTGGAACCCGGTAGGCTTCGTATTCCTTTGTCAGCAAATCCTTTACGGACCCCGTCTTCGGGGGAGTAGGTGAGGCGGACTTCCATCGATCAATGAGTTCGTCAATTGTAGGTTCAGGAGTCGACATTGTTCTCATATGGATCTCACTTTAACATTTACCGCCAGCTGACCCATAGGACGCATGGGATGCCGGCGTACGTCCAGAGCAAGAAGTCCAGCACGGGAGGCTTTCCCGGAAGGCACAGATCGGGCAGTCCACCACAGATGAGTCAGACAATGTCATCCACACCCTAACCGCGCCAGACGGCGAAGCTGTCTGCAAGAAGGAATGCGACCAACTGCCGGCCGGCAGCAACGTCACCCTGCGTTCCAAGGTCATTGTGGTGCCTGAAACCAAGGGCATCGGCATCCCCGCAGCAGCGGTAACCACCACCGCCAGCGGAGGCACCGAAGTGCTCACCGAGAACGGAACCGTTCCGGTGGAGATCGTGGCCAGCGGGCAAGGAATCGTCATTGTCACCGGTGTGGAGGACGGCACCAACATCCAGGTGCTCAACGCTCAAGGTGAGAAGAATTGAGCGTCCTGAGCGTCAACGATTTGGGGTTCCGCTACACCAAAGACAGCGAAGAACTTTTTGACGGGCTCAGCTACGAATTCACCCCGGGGAAGGTCACAGCGTTGACTGGCCCTTCGGGACGCGGTAAATCTACGCTCCTCTATGTGCTGGGCCTGATGCTCACGCCGAGCCGCGGAGAAGTGATTCTCCATGATCAGCCACAGTCAACGGCACCTGACGCCATCCGGTCCAAGGTGCGTGCCCAGCAGTTGGGCTTCGTCTTCCAGGATTCATCGCTGGACCCTTCGCGGACCATTATCGACTCGGTCATCGAACCGACCATCTACGCCGGCGTTTACCGCCAAGTCGCATTAGACAGGGCAGCGCTGCTCTTGGAGCAGCTCGGCGTGGCCGCACGCAGCGACCACAAACCGGGCCAGATATCCGGCGGCCAAGCCCAGCGCGTTGCAGTGGCCAGGGCCCTGATCAATAACCCATCAGTAATTTTGGCTGATGAGCCGACAGGCAACCTTGACCCCGCCAATGCCGCTAGTGTCCTGGACATCTTCTGCGAAGCGGCCGAAGCCAAACAGCGAACCATTGTCATCGCCACCCACGACCCTTATGTCATCAGCCGGGCAGACGAGGTGCTGGGACTATGAACCTGCGGACACTGCTGCGCGAAGCGCTGGCCACTGCGTGGGCGAGCAAGGTGCCTTCGGCGCTGGTATGCCTGATCACCGCGGCGATGTGCATCATGACCATTTCCACCGTGGGACGAACTGCTGCGGCAGAGGACCAGGTAGCCCAACGGATCAATTCCGCAGGCGCCCGGGAACTGGTGGTCACCGACAAGAAGTCCGCCGGGTTAATCAGCTCCTCGCTGATCGATATGGCAGCGAATTTCTCCGTGTCCGACCGTGCTGTGGGATTGAGTTCGCCGGTTGACGTGAAAAATACGGTCATCGGCGACGGTGCAGAACCGGTACCAGCGTGGGCTGTCATCGGCGATCTCGAATCTGCCGTCCGTTTGGAATCAGGCCGTTATCCAGGCCCAGATGAAGCGCTGGTCTCAACAACTGCGTTGGCAAAGCTCGGCCTGCAACACCCGGTAGGGGCCGTAAGTATCGCGAATAAGAAAATCCCTGCGGATTAAGCGATCGTCGGATCGTACACACCCCTGGAACCCTTCGACAGCCTGGCCCAAGGAGTAGTCTTCAAGGCGCCTCCCGGCAACACCGCAACGAATCTGCATTTGATCCTGAGCGATTCCAGCCAAGCATCCGTTGCGCAGCGCTCAGTTATCGGGCTCTTTGGGCAGCTGAATGACCCTGAAGCCATTTCAGTTCGCTCGCCGCTTCAACTGGCGCAGCTGCATGAAGAAATCGTTGGAGACCTGGGGGCTTTCGGACGCTCCATGCTGTATGGGTCCCTCGGCATCGGTGCACTCTTGGTAGCCGTCGTGGTCTTCGCCGATATTCTCGTGCGCCGCAAGGACCTCGGCCGGCGGCGAGCACTGGGAGCAACACGCAGCGACATCGTTCAGCTCATGCTGTTGCGGACGCTGATCCCCGCTGCTGTAGGGGCGTTAGCCGGGATGTCTGCAGGTTTAGCTGTCACTATGAGTACTGGCACGACACCCCCTTTGGCCTTCTGCTTCGGCATCGTAGTCCTGGCACTGTTTGCTGCAGGAGCCAGCACTTTAGTGCCTGCCGCTTTTGCGGCGCATTCTGATCCAGTCAAGGTGTTGCGCACTCCGTAAGACTAGACAGAATTCAAGATCTCGCAATTTTTCTTCGAACGTATCGATGCGGTCCTCCTGGTGTTCTTTTCTCCTGTTCTCACATGAGCTGCTTACGCAAGCGTGGAGAGTCCAGCCAGGTCGAAACGTCCCACTTTGCGAAGATTCCCTACGAGGGTCGTTAAGCAGTGTCATTTCCTGGAAGCGAATGAACTGAATCCCAGAAGTCATATGCACCGCAATTGTCCGCCCCGTAAGCGGAACCTTCTGCGGGAAACTCGCCTCCGTGTATACGGCTGGACTGGTTTGGCGAGCCTCAGTATCGCCGCGGCGTCCACCCCGATGGAAGCATGCCAGTTATCTTTCCCCGTTTAGAATCAGCTTCGGCTGACCAGCCTTGCGCTGCCTGTGCACCATCTAAGGCACCCCGTGCCATGCGCAGGCCAAGGTCTGGGTGGCTCATTTCAGGCGCACCACCCCGACGCGTCGAAGCACGCACGCTCCACGACTTATCAGCGAAACCTCCCCCGCGGAAGCTCCGATATTCTCCGTAGCGGGCCGGATCGAGCAGATCCCAGCACCATTCCCATACGTTTCCAAGGGTGTCGTGGAGTCCGAAGGCATTGGGTAGTTTTTGACCAACTTCTTTTGGATTCTCTACCTTGTCATTAGCAGTCCATCCGATGTCATCAAGGGGGCCGTACTGTGGCCCCGTTGTGCCGGCACGGCACGCGTATTCCCATTCGGCTTCCGTCGGCAAGCGGTATCCGGACGCGTTGGTCTGCCAAGTCACCGCTCCTGCATCGATGATGTAGGCCGGGACAAGTCCGTCATTCATTGAAGCTGCATTGCAAAACTTGATGGCTTCTAACCAATTGATATCTACCAGAGGTTCTTGGCAGCCTGTTTGGCCAGTTCCCATAAGTTGCGCGTACTGCGCCGTGGTGACGGAAGTGACCCCTATCTCGAATTGTTCTAAATCGACGATCCAGCGGCGTTTCCGTCGCGCATCGTGCAATTCCACTTGTCCGGCCGGAAGCGGACGAAGGTCAAAGGTAGGCATTCCACAATACTCCCATGCCATCCCGAAAGCCGGTCGCTGGTCGGTTGCCGGATTCGTCGGGTGTTATAGCACGAATTTCGATACATGCTCATTCCGATAGCGGAACGCTCTGCGGGACACCTAGGGGTCGCCGCGGAAAACGGAAAAATCGTACGCTAAGGATGAGCGGGACCAGATAGCAACTGGATTTCACCTTACCGACGGAATCAAGTCAAAGTCCGTCCCGTAGTGGGGACCCCCATGAGGTTCTCCATACCACTGATGTTTCACGAGCCACTCGTGGCGATCTTTTTCTTTGTGGCTGCGACCAGCATCTCGGCTCTATCACTTTGAACTATGTATCTTTTTCCGCTCGCCAGTTCAATCTTTACCGCTGGACCGGATTTCCATAAGATGACAGTGGAACGGTCCTGCCCCCGCTTCCACCCACCGCCGAGATAATCCGAAGTGTCCACATGCTCAACATATTCGACCCTTGAAATCTCCGGGTAGGAAAAGCGACTCACCCCAAATGGAAACAACCCAAGACAAACCTGCTTGTCCTTCACCCCCATAAAGCTGAATGAAACGATCACACCTATGGAAACGTAGGTTCCAATCACAACGAAGGCAATAAGAATAGAGTGCATGGAGCCAATCAGCATTGGCGGAATATAAGATCCAACCACTACCGCGAAGATGACCACACCCAATAGTTTCGCCCACCAAGGGGAGGCAGTTCTATCGTTCACTACCATTGGATCTTTCACACGCACTCTTTGACGGATCCATCATTCTTAGTCATTAGATGATTGTTCCGTGGCAACGAACAATGGAGACTGATGCGTAAAGTCTGTTCTGCTCTCAACCCATTTTTCGACAGTAATGATTTCCCCAGTTTCAACCTCTTGGTAAATGACCGCTGGTACACCGGACTCGATAAGTTCGCGTTCAGCGCTGCTGAGGTTTTTCGAAATTTCTTCGAAACTAGGCTGCTCTTGTGCTCCAAAGAGTTGAGAAAGCTCGGTGGGAGAAGGAAAAGGAGCAGGTTCAGTCGGCGCGGCCATTGCAGGTGCTACGAGAATCGTGCCCGCGAGAAGTGGAGCGCTAACAATGGCAATGGTCGCCAAGAAAGTCTTTTTCATTTGTCCTCAGAATGTTGAAAGTTACAGGTAGTGCACATGCTATCTGCAACTTAAAACATACCCTCATCAGCCGAAGAATTACGACGTCTAAACGACGATGCACATATCGAAGCGATAACGATTCGTCCCGATGAAACATTCTGAAAATATGCGAACCGCACGGATACGAAGCATTAATCCGAACCCCAAGATTTTCACTACGCTGTTTGGATCACCTGTAGGCGTAGCCCGTTAGAGTAACCCTCTAAGAGGCAGCAATACGCCAGCGTAAAAGATCTGGAGTTACACATTCACAATGCTGATAGGTCTGTCATTCCAGCGTCTGCAAGATCTGAGAACGCAAACGCATCAACTAATCATCTTCGTGACCTGTCCTGGACCGGGTGAACGACTAAAGCTGAGTCAAAGATTCACGAACTCACGCAGTACGAGGCCAGCGTCCCGCGCCTGCGATTGTTGGCCCAAAAGTACAACAATGCATATGCCGACGAGTAGCAACGATTCACGCAACACAATCGCCAAAGGAATCAATGCCGGCACATCGAGGTTGATAAGTAGGTCGCCAAGATTTGGGAATCGAGACTAGTCAGTTTACTTGCACTTCCGTGGACGTATTTACTGGACCTCGGCAGAGGGCAGGCTCCACGCTTCAGTGTTCGTAGAGGAACCCAACCAGGACAACGCCCTGCGGTTCCAACTTGCTCACCGCTCTTGCGCAGTCTGTAATTGAGTGTGACTGAAAATGACATCAAAACTAGAGGAAAGTTTGCATGAAATTTCTGTGGGCGCGCAAGTTTGGCCATGAGCATCTAAGGGGTCCGAGTGTTGATGCTCTTAAAGTCGGTGCAAGGAAATTCTATGGAGAGATTGTCGGAGGAACGGCGGCAAGGACTCCCCTCCTTGTAACGGTCAAAGCCTCCAGGTGGAAAATCAACCGTTTAAATTCCCAGTCTTCTGAGAAGCTCTACCTGCCTGAAAATCTCGACGTTTTGGTCACGATACGCGCCGTCAATCCCGGCTCGACCTCATTGTTCCCCGAAATAGATACTGATTGGGATTTTTTGACCCTCGGACCAGGCGAAGAGAATGAATGGCTGAATAGTCATCCCATTAACTGGCGCACATTAGACGAATCGGCTGCCGTGGCAGAGAGCTTCTGGGATTTGGACACGAGCTTGGACTAGATCGATAGATCCTGATAGTGGCCCCGTATACCGAGAAGCAAAAATATTCGTTCCTTCTTGGAACCTCAATGTCATAGGCCCTCCTGGAATGTGGGTTTCACAAAGGCGTGGCCGGAGTGTCATCCCGTGTGACGGTCGTCATACGGGACATACGTGTTCTTGACTCGGCTAATTTTTGAAACTCCGAGTTTTCAAACATTTCAGATTCCCATATACCCCGCCCGAGAAAATGCCCGGTGAAGGTGCCTTATGCGGGACATGGAAAATGAGCGAAAGGCGCCACATCGGTTCTGGGGAAGGAAACTTCTGTTGTTGCTCGATCGTGCGCTGGTGCTCGTGCGCTATTCGTGGGAAATGTTGATTCTTGGACACTCTCTTTTACGGAGACTAGCCCTCTGTTCATTTGGCCTGAAGCCCCGGTCCTGATGAAAACGCTCGCCAGGCTGTTGCCTGTTTCCACTGTTTGGAAGTTGCATTGCCGACGGTCGACTAACCGGTATATGCCAACAGCCTAGGCTATGAACGAAATAGATTAAAGAGGGTTCCGCTTGTTCGGCAATTCACTTCCAGAGTAGCCAGCCACTTGCCTTCGCAGGGCTTGGAAAGTGAAACGAAACAGCGAACCGGCCGGCTTGCAGAACCTGAATTCCAAGGGTGGCCGTCGGTACGGAGCCGGAGACTGTCAGCCGCACGGTCTAGAACAAAATTGATGCAAGGCATGCTGAGCGAGAGCTTTGCTGTTCAAGGTGCAGCAGTCGGAGAGAGTGCGTGTTGCGCGATCAAGGGAGCTTGGTAGCAGCGAATTGGGAACGGTTGGAACCGAGTTGCCCGAGGTGCTGAATCAGTTGATGACCAAGCGTTTCACGGTGCTCCTGATCGCCTCGATGACATCATTGATAGTAATTCGATGCAGGTGCTCGGCTCTCAATAAAAGGTCGATTTGTCTCCCTGAATTCAATCCCTTGATTGGTCGTAAAGTCACCGTTTCATCCAAAGTCTTTCGTGCAGTGAAGCGCGGTAGGATTCCTAGGCAACCACTGGCTTCAACCAAGGCGCCGGCGGTGGCGTAATCGTTGACCCGGTGCTCGATCCGCGGGGCTTTACCGGCCAGTGCGGCGATGGTTTCCAGAACGTCGGCCGGTGAGTACCCTGAGCGGGAAACGACCCAGGGCTCGTCGATCACCTGCTCGGGGGAGAGCTCTTCGAATTTGGCCAGTGGATGATCTCGGTGGATCGCCACGTCCAGCGGTTCGAAAGCCAGAGGTATAACACTGATTCGGTCTTCGGGCCATGGGGCCGTGTGCGGCATCCGGTGCGCCAGCACCAAATCGTACGTCGAGGTCAGCGCAGGAAAATCCTGCTGCGAGACATCTTCGTCGGAAAAGCGCAGCGGGGGCAATTGGCCTTCCGGGTAGGTTAGCAACGGGGCGAAAATGGTCTGCCCAATGGAATGGAATCCCGCGATGCGAATGGGTGTGTCCCGCTCTTGCTCCTGGGTGCGGATCCTCGCCGACACCTCGGCCAGGGTCGAAGCGACTGACGCCGCGGCCGAGGCCAACAGTTTTCCCTCGGTTGTCAGGACCAGCCTGCGTCCGTCCTTCTGTGTCAGTGGCACAGGGAAATTGCGCTGCAGTTGCGCCAAATGCTGCGAGACCGCCGAGGGCGAGACAAAAAGGGCCTTCGCCACGGCGTTGACGCTGCCCAAATCCGCGAGTTCACGCAGAATCCTCAACTGATGTAATTCCATGAAGTAAATTCTAAATCGTTGGATCAGTAAATCAGTGATCTTCTAAGGTGTTGTCCCGTGCTGTCGGGTGCGACACTTGAAGCGACCCCATGTCTGTGTTGCGCGCACCCAGGTGCCCAATCCAAAGGAACCCGCATGAAAGCACTGTACAAGTCCGGCCCGCACGCGGGGCTGGAACTCGTTGATCGCCCAGAACCAGAGACCGGCGCCCACGAGGTCAAGATCCGCGTCATGACCGCCGGAATCTGCGGCACCGATCTGCACATCGAAGCCTACGACGATGCAGCCAAGGCCATGATCAACACCCCGCTGGTTCCGGGCCACGAGTTCTACGGAGAGGTCGTGGAAATCGGCGACTTCGTGCACGGGGTCAAGATCGGCGACCGCGTCTCGGGTGAAGGCCACGTCGTGTGCGGCCTGTGCCGCAACTGCCGCGCCGGACGCAAGCAGATGTGCATCAACGTCGATTCGGTAGGCGTGCAGCGCGACGGCGCATTCGCCGAATACGTGGTGATCCCCGAAAGCAACGTCTACATCCACCGCGATGAGCGCATCACCCCGCTGCTCGGCGCCATCTTCGACCCGTTCGGCAATGCCGTGCACACCGCACTGCAGTTCCCGATGGTGGGTGAGGACGTGCTGATCACCGGTGCCGGACCGATCGGCCTGATGGCCGCGGCAGTGGCCCGCCACGTCGGCGCCCGCAACATCGCCATCACCGATGTCTCCGAGCAGCGCCTGGAACTGGCCCAGTCCATGGGCATCGATCTGGCCGTGAATGTCGCGACCACCCGCATCAAGGAAGCGCAGCAGAAGCTGGGCATGGTCGAAGGCTTCGACTACGGCATGGAAATGTCCGGGCACAAGACCGCCCTGCCGGAAATGATCGAGAACATGAACCATGGCGGCAAGATCGCCATGCTCGGCTTGCCCAGCACCTCGATCGACATCAACTGGGGCAAGGTTGTCACCCACATGCTGACCCTGCGCGGCATCTACGGCCGCGAAATGTTCGAGACCTGGTACGCCATGAGCGCCATGCTCACCTCCTCGGAGGTGATGCGCGAGCGCATCGCCTCGGTGGTTACCGACTTCCTGCCGGCCACCGAATGGCAGCAGGGCTTCGAAGCTGCTCGCAGCGGGCACGGCGGCAAGGTCGTGCTCGACTGGACCGTTTTCTCAGGCTAAGAATTTCCCGCATCAACAAGGAGCATTTGCAATGTACACGGATCTCAAAGACCAGCTTGCCGCCGAATTGGACGAGCTGAAGTCCTCCGGCCTGTTCAAGGCAGAACGCCACATCGACTCGGCTCAGTCCGCCTCCATCATGGCCGGCTCGCTGGGCGACGATGCACGGAAGGTGCTGAATTTCTGCGCCAACAACTACCTGGGCCTGGCCGATAACCAGCAGATCATCGACGCGGCCAAAAACGCCATGGATGAGCGCGGCTTCGGCATGGCCTCGGTCCGCTTCATCTGCGGCACCCAGGACCTGCACCTGGAACTGGAAGCCAAGCTCTCTAAATTCCTGGGCACCGAGGACACCATCTTGTTCTCCAGCTGCTTCGATGCCAACGGCGGCGTGTTCGAATCGCTGTTCGGCAAGGAAGACGCCATCATCTCCGATGCGCTGAACCACGCCTCGATCATCGATGGCATCCGCTTGTCCAAGGCCGCGCGCTTCCGCTACGCCAACCAGGACATGGCCGACCTGGAAACCCAGCTGCAGGCCGCCGCGCAGCTCAACGGCGGGGCGGGCGCCCGCCGCACCATCATCGTCACCGATGGCGTCTTCTCCATGGACGGCTACCTGGCTCCCTTGGAGGCCATCTGCGATCTGGCTGACAAGTACAACGCGCTGGTCATGGTCGATGACTCCCACGCCGTGGGCTTCATGGGCGCCACCGGGGCCGGCACCCCGGAGCATGCAGGAGTCTCGGACCGCGTGGACATCTACACCGGCACCTTCGGCAAGGCATTGGGCGGCGCCTCGGGTGGCTACGTGTCCGGCCGCGGCGAGATTGTCGCGATGCTGCGCCAGAAGGCCCGCCCGTACCTGTTCTCCAACTCGCTGGCTCCATCGATCGTGGCTGCCACGTTGAAGGCGCTGGACCTGGTGGTGGACTCTGGTGACCTGCGCGAGAAGCTCTTCGAGAACGCTGCGCACTTCCGCCGCCGCATGACCGAAGAGGGCTTCGAATTGCTCGACGGCGAGCACGCCATTATTCCGGTGATGTTCGGAGACGCGGTCAAGGCCGCAGAGGTCGCAGGCAAGATGCTGGAGCAGGGCGTCTTCGTCACGGCCTTCAGCTTCCCGGTAGTGCCCAAGGGGGCCGCTCGCATCCGCGTCCAGCTCTCAGCTGCGCATTCGGCTGAGGATATCGAGGCCTGCGTGCAGGCATTCGTCGCCAGCCGCTGACCCAGGGGGATTGCCCGCCGCCGTGTTTCAATAGGGATGACGAGTTGGAATAACCAAAGGCGGTGGGCTCATGGCTACCAGGAACGACGTGGCGCGCTTGGCCGGCGTATCTCCTAGTACCGTGTCCTACGTGATCAGCGGCCGGCGCACCATTTCCGAGGCGACCAAGGCCAGGGTCCTGGCGGCCATGCGGGAGTTGAACTACACCCCGGATGCCTTTGCCCAGGGCCTGGCCGGATCGCGCCGGGGCATCCTTGCCCTGCACTTTCCCACCAGCATGGACGGCTATTCTTCCACCGAGTTCGAGTACGTCACCGCCGCCATGGAGCGTGCCCGTGCGCTGGGCTACCACATGCTGTTGTGGTCCAATCCGATGACCGATGCCATGGGATTGGAAAGCCTGGTCGGGCAGAAGCTGGTGGCCGGGGTGCTCTTGATGGAAGTGTCGATCAATGACCCGCGCTTTGATGTCCTGCGGCGCGCGGGCATTGCCTTTGCCTCCATTGGCCGTCCCGATGACAGCGCGGACCTGTCCTATGTCGATAATGATTTTGCCCAGGCCGGGCGCATCGCGGTGGACTATTTGGCGAGCCTCGGCCACCAATCCATCATGTACATCAACGTATCGGTGGAAGACCAGGAAGCCGGCAACGGCCCGGCCATCCGCACGGCCCGGGCCATCTGCGATGCCGTGCGCGATCGAGGCATGGCGATGCAGGAAGTGCCGGTGGAAAATAACGCCCGCGGCGGCCGCGCGGCGTTGAATGCCTACCTGGAACTGCACCCGCGCCCCACTGCGGTGCTGGCGCTCAAGGAGTTCGCCACCGCGGGATTTGTCAACGCCGCAGGCATGGCTGCATTGCGGATCCCCGATGACCTCTCGGTGATCGCACTGGGGGTCGGGGACCGTTCGGCCGAGATGGTTGCCCCGGCGCTGACCACGGTGGCCCCGCCGGGGGAGGCCATTTCCCATGCCGCGGTGGACGCCCTGGTGCAGCAGATCGAGGGGCACTCCCAAGCGCCAGTGCAGCAACTGGTCGCGCCGCTGATGGTGGTCCGGGACAGCTCGGGCCCAGCACCGCAATGACCTGCCCGCGCCATTTTCTCCACGGTGTTCTCCCATAACTGTTGACGCGCGTCGATGACCTGCGTCACTATTGAGGGGATCACTCGTGCCAGGCCGCCTCATCCGGCAGGGCATTACCCAACGTGGAGGGCATCATGACTAAAGCAAAACGCGGGCTGAAGTTCGCGCCGGTTATCTCGGTGGCAGCAATCGGCCTGCTCCTGGCCGGTTGCTCGGGCGGAGCAGACCCCAATGACCCCAACGCCTCCGGCGGCGGCGAAGCCCAAGCGGGCCAAGCCGACGGAGTCGTCGACATCTACGGTCCGGTCACCGGCATTGAAGCGGAACTGCTGGAAGAATCCTGGGCCAAGTGGTCCGAGGAGAACGGCATCAAGATCCGCTACACCGGCGACAAGAACTTCGAATCCCAAATCGGAATCAAGGTCCAGGGCGGCGACACCCCGGACCTGGCCGTCTTCCCGCAACCGGGCTTGCTGCAGGCCACCGTGGCCCAAGGCAAGGTGCAGCAACTTCCCGAAGCAGTGCAGTCCCAGCTGCAGAGCAACTGGTCCGAGGACTGGCAGAACTACGGCAAGGTCGATGGGGTGCAGTACGGTGTGCCGCTGATGGCCAGCGTGAAAGGCTACATCTGGTACTCGCCCAAGCAGTTCGAGCAGTGGGGCTTGAGCGTCCCGGAAACCTGGGATGAAATGACCACCCTGGGCACCGAAATCTCGAAGCAGACCAATGAACCGGCCTGGTGTGCCGGATTCGCCTCGGGCGAGGCATCGGGCTGGCCGGGCACCGACTGGATTGAAGACGCGGTCCTGCGCCAGTCCGGAACCGAAGCCTACGACAAGTGGGTTTCGGGAGATCTGGAATTCACTTCGCCAGAAATCACCAGCGCCTTCGATTCCGTTGGAAAGATCCTGCTGGACCCAGAGCAAGTCAACGCCGGATATGGCGACGTGAAGTCGATCAACGCCACCGCCTTCGGCGATGTTGGCACGGCCGTGGCCAAGGGAACCTGCCCGCTGACCCACCAGGCGTCCTTCCTGGAAGGATACGTCCTGGATTCCAAGAACGCCGATGGCGAGAAAGCTACCGTGGCGCCTGACGGGGATGTCTGGGCTTTCGTTGCCCCGCCAGCCAAAGCCGATGACCCCGTATCTGTTGTAGGCGGCGGTGAATTCGTTGCCGCCTTCTCCAATGATGAGGATACCGCCAAGGTCCAGGAATACCTGGCCAGCGCGGATTGGGCCAATAGCCGCGTTGGACTCGGCGGCGTGATCTCGGCGAACTCCGGGCTTGATCCGAAGAACGCCAGCAGCGATCTGCTGCGCTCCGCTGTTGAATTGCTGCAGGATCCGAACACCACCTTCCGCTTCGACGGGTCTGATCTGATGCCCAAGAGCGTCGGCTCCGACTCCTTCTGGAAGGGCCTGGTGGACTGGATCGATGGCAAGCCGACCAAGGAAGTGCTTGAAAATATCCAGTCCGGTTATGACTCCTAGTCGCCATCTGGTCCATCGCCAACGGCCGGGAGCCCCGGCCGTTGGCGGGATTGTAGGAGCCTGAGCGCATGTCTGAATTCTTCCAGTGGCTGGCTGGCGTTCCGCCGCTAGTCCAAGTGCCGATCGTCCTGGTTGCCTTCGCGGTCTTGATCGCAGCGATCCTCGCCTTTGTCGAGATAGCGACCAAGGGCGGACGGGTTTTCGCCGTCGTGCGCTTTGCCGCCGCGGTCTTGGTCCCGGTGGCGATCCTGCTGGTCCTGGGCCTATACAACTCCGTGATGTGGGTGGCCGCGCTGGCCGCGGTGCTCGGCGCGGTGCTGTTTTTCCTGGACCGGCGCTCGCGATCCGGCGCCGGCTCGCTGCTGCAACTTTCCGGTTTCCTGGCTCCGGCCATGCTGCTGCTCGCTATAGGCTTGATCTACCCCACGGTCCGCACCGCGGTCAGCGCCTTCATGGCCAACGACGGATCCGGCTTCGTCGGCCTGGGGAATTTCCTCTGGGTGTTCACCAGCCCCGATGGCCTGACCGCCCTGCTCAATACCCTGGTGTGGGTTCTGGTGGCTCCCGTGGTCTCCACTATTATCGGATTGGCCTACGCGGTATTCATCGACAAGAGCCGTGGCGAGAAGTTCTTCAAGCTGCTGGTGTTCATGCCCATGGCGATTTCCTTCGTTGGCGCATCGATCATCTTCAAGTTCTTCTACGACATCCGCCAGGGCGAGCAAATAGGCGTGCTCAACGCGATCATCACGGCATTCGGAGCCACGCCGGTCGACTGGCTCGGGCTCGAACCGTGGAACACGTTGTTCCTGGTGGTCATCCTGATCTGGACACAGGCGGGATTCGCCATGGTCATCCTGTCCGCGGCCATCAAGGGCGTGCCCGCAGAGCAAATCGAAGCAGCCTCCCTGGACGGGGCCAGCCCATGGCAGCGTTTCGCCAATGTCACGCTGCCGGGGATCCGCTCCACCGTCATCGTCGTATTGACCACCATTTCCATTGCCTCGCTCAAGGTCTTCGACATCGTCTCATCGATGACCGGCGGACGCTCGGATACAACGGTGCTGGCATTCGAAATGGTGCGCCAGTTCCAGCTCGGGGCACGCACCGGCTACAGCTCGGCCCTGGCCGTCATCCTGTTCATCCTGGTACTGCCGATCATCATCTACAACGTCCGCCAGCATAAGAAGCAAAGGGGAATCCGATGAGCACCGTCAGCGAATCCTCTCGACGCCTCTTGGCGGCTACCGAGAAAACCAGCGGGAAACTGCGCAAAGCCACTACCTCCCGCGCAGCCACCATTGCGGCGTTCATCATTGCCGCGGTGTGGACCATCCCCACCTTCGGCCTGTTTGTCTCCTCCTTCAGGCAGGCTGATGACATCAAGACCTCGGGCTGGTGGACGGCTTTGTCCAATCCTTCATTCACGCTCGATAACTATGCGCAGGCCTTTGCCTCCGGCGACAGCCTTCCGCTGTCCAAGGCGTTCCTGAATTCACTGGTCATCACCATTCCGGCGGCAATCGTGCCGATCCTTGTCGCCAGCTTGGCTGCCTATGCCTTCGCGTGGATCAACTTCAAGGGGCGCAATACGCTCTTCGTTCTCGTTTTCGCCCTGCAGATCGTTCCGATCCAGATGGCGCTGGTTCCGCTGCTCCAGCTGTTCTCGGACGGAGTGAAGATCGGCGGGCTGTATATCCTGCCGGGCTTGGGAGTCAACGGGCTGGATGGCGCCTACGCCAAGGTCTGGATTGCCCACACGATCTTCGCCTTGCCGTTGGCGATCTTCATGCTGCACAACTTCATTTCGGAGATCCCCGATGAGGTCATCGAGGCTGCTCGTGTTGACGGAGCCGGGCACGGGAAGATCTTCTCGAAAATCGTCCTGCCCCTGTCGATGCCGGCTATTGCGTCCTTCGGAATCTTCCAGTTCCTCTGGGTGTGGAATGACCTGCTTGTGGCGACGGTTTTCACCTCGGGTGGAGGCTTGCCGATCACGAAAGCGCTCCAGGACCTCTCGGGAACCTACGGGCAATCCTGGGAGCTGCTCACCGCAGGCGCTTTCATCTCGATGATCATTCCGCTGGCGGTTTTCTTCGCCCTGCAACGGTTCTTCGTGCGGGGATTGCTGGCAGGTGCCACCAAGGGGTAACCCTGGCCTGCAGTGGGAACAAAAGGGTGCCAGTCTGAAATCCCAGACGGGCACCCTGTTGTTCTGCCCCACAGTCAACGAGCCATAGGTAGGCTCTTGGCTAAAGGATTGGAAATACCACGAAGGCGGAGCGCTCATGGCAACCTTGTTGCTTACCAACATTGGACAGCTGACTACGGTTGACGCGAAGGGCCGCGTGCTGGAAGACGCGGCGGTGCTGATCGAGGACGGACTGGTTGCATGGATCGGCAACATGGCGCATGCACCTGCTGCAGGACACGAGATCGATTTGGGCGGCCGTGCGGTGCTGCCCGGTTGGGTTGATTCCCACAGCCACCTGATTTTCGGCGGCGACCGCGCCGAGGAGTTCGTAGCCCGCATGGCAGGCCAGTCCTATGCCGCTGGAGGCATCGCGGTCACCACCTCGGCCACCGGGCAGCTCTCGGACAAGGAACTGGCCGACCTCGTGGCTGATCGCCGCCGCGAAGCTCTGGCGATGGGCACCACCTGGATGGAAACCAAGACCGGCTACGGCCTGGCACTGGAAGAAGAGACCCGGCATTCGGTGCTGGGCAAGCCGCTGGTCGATTCCCTGACTTTCCTTGGCGCTCACCTGGTACCGGCAGGATGGGATGCCGATGACTACACGGATTTGGTCTCCGGACCGATGCTGGATGCCGTGGCGGCCAACGTCGACTTCGTGGATGTCTTCTGCGAACGCGGCGCATTCACCGAAGAACAATCGCGCCGGGTCCTGGACGCCGCAAGGAACAAGGGACTGGCAACCAAGGTCCACGGAAACCAGCTGGGTCCTGGCCCGGGCGTGAAGCTGGCCGTAGAGTTCGGCAGCCACTCGGTAGACCACGTGAATTACCTGGACGAACAGGACCTCCAGGCGCTCGCCGGAAGCTGGGCTGGCTGGGACACGGCAACAAGAACTGGGACTGCGGGCACCGTCGCCACCTGCTTGCCCGCCTGCGACCTGTCGACACGGCAACCGCTGGCACCGGGCCGTGCACTGCTCGATGCAGGCGTGCGAATCGCACTGGCGAGCAACTGCAATCCGGGTACCAGCTACACGAGCAACATGAACTTCTGCGTGGCTACCGCAGTGCTCCAAATGGACCTGACCCTGGCTGAAGCCATCGAGGCGGCAACCTACGGAGGGGCGCTCGCGCTGGGCGTTGCCGACCAAGTGGGATCCATTGAGATCGGCAAGCGTGCGGATCTGCATGTTCTTGACGCGCCAGTTGCTGCGCATCTGGCGTACCGTCCCGGGATGAACCTGACCCACAGCGTGTATCGGGCCGGCAAAGCGATCTAGATCTTTGCAGGAGCTCATCGACAACCCGGATGGATTGCGCGCGCCCAGGGAAGGAGATAGAGGCGGCAGAAATCCGGCCGCAAGGATTCCTCGGCCCCGAGCCGTGCTGCGGATCGAAGCCGCCCATGCCGTAAGCAAAACTAGGACGCTGCCTTCTGTCCGACTGTCCGATGGAAGCGTTGAGAAGCCTTCAATGCCTGCCCCCCCCGCTGGCCACGCAGGTCCGGCAGCGGCGGGAGAGCATGTCGGTGAAACGGGCGACTACTTCCAAATCAGTGCCGTCAAGGGTCTGAGCACGCATCTTCGCTGCGTATGAATCGTAGTCGGGGCCCATGTCCACAGTTTTGCATAGGAACGAGAGGTGAGCGACTTGTTTGCGCTAGTAGGCAGAAAATATAGCTCCGGATTAGGCATTCATGATAAACAAGACCTATGGCTAATACTGCTTTCAAGGGAACCCCTGTACAGACTATTGGTGATCTGCCGGCCGTTGGCTCGCAGGCTCCAGCTTTCACTCTCACCGACACCGGCCTTGCAGATGTCACCAGCGAATCGCTGGCTGGCCGTCGCGTTGTCCTGAACATCTTCCCGTCGGTTGATACCGGCGTTTGCGCTGCCAGCGTGCGTCGCTTCAACGAATTGGCTGCCGGCCTGGAGAACACGACCGTGGTGTGCGTTTCTGCTGACTTGCCATTCGCACTGGGACGCTTCTGCGGTGCCGAAGACATCGAGAACGTTACCGCTGCTTCGGTCTTCCGTTCCGACTTCGGATCGGACTACGGTGTGACCCAGATTGACGGTCCACTGGGTGGCTTGCTGGCCCGTTCGGTTGTTGTCCTGGATGAAGACGGCAAGGTTGTTTACAGCCAAATCGTCCCGGAGATCACCACCGAGCCGGACTACGATGCAGCCATCTCAGCACTGAACTAAATATTCTTTGTATCGGAGACGATACGCCGAAATGCCCACCTGAGCATCGTGCTCGGGTGGGCATTTTGCTTTTTCAACGCGTTTGAACAAAATAATGTTTCGCTAAATCCTGATAGACGAAGACATCGGGAGGGACCATCATCAAGTGCTAAGTCGCGTTTGAGGCAATTGATACCGTAAGTTCGTGTCCTTGCAACTGTCTTGCGACGAAAGTGAGCGAACTTGAGTAGCCGTTTAGAGAAATTTGTTCGCGGACGTTTGCGCCGTCAAGGGTGCAAGGCACGCTGATTTCTCCCTTCTCCTTCTTATCATCACTTTGCCATGCGATGCTGGACATCGTATCTTTGCCCGAGCATTCGAACGCAACCTCATAATCGCCGCCACGGAGCGGTATGGCAAGAGAGACCTCCTGGTCCTTCCTATCAATCTCTGTGCTGATGGCAGCCAGCTCATGGTCTTGCAGCGGCATCATCGAATCTGTACCTGGTGGAGGAGGACTGCTGGAATCGATGAGGGAGCAACCTGTGAACGCCATTGAAGTTCCTACGAGGGCAATGAGAGCGAATGCGTTTTTCAGGGTCATATTTTTCCTCGCTTAGGAAGCTACAATTCGATATCGGATTCTGGTTGGTGAGAATGCTGTCGCGACGGGATGAATGGTTAGCGAGGAGCTCACTTCCGTACCGTCTGCGCGGCGGTGAGGATGCGCGGACCAATCTTGCGCATGAGCTTGCCCATCTTCGGGTTGTCGGTGCGCGAGAGCGTATCCGATAGCCGTTCAAGACTCATCAGGCCCAACCAGATTTTGGCCCGGTATGCTTCCTCGGCGCTGGGAGCAATCAAATCCGCCATTTCCAACCCATGCCACAGGCTCAGGTAAGCGGTGTTCAAAGCCGGGTCCCACGCAGCGGCCAGGTCCCAATCCAAGATGCCAACCAATTTCTCGCCGATCCAGTGCATGTTGTGGCCGGCCAAGTCGCCATGAACCAAGCCCGCAGGAACCTGCGCCAGGATATCGAGCTGGGCCCAGAGCTCGGTAGCAGGCCCTCGCAGTTCCTCGGGCAGCGCATCGAAGCATTGCTGCTGCTTGGCCTGGGTCCATTCGCCACGGAATGAAAACGGTTTGGCCAGATGCTCGCTGATCGGCTCCAGCGGCAGCTCGGCCAAATCCTTGACCAGCTGTCCCAGCACCTTCGGATCCCCGTAATGCGGCTCATGGGCTCTGCCGGGGATGAAAGACATGGCCACGGAGCTGAGTCCGTCGACGTGCAGGATCTCGGAGACCGCCACCGGAATCTGGTAGTTGAGCTGGCCCTCCAGCACAGACAGCAGCTTGACGGAACGGGGCATCTGTTCCGTGGCCGCTGGCGTGCGCGCCATGCGAATCACCGCTTGCGGATTGCCAATGACCACCTTGTGGAATTGTCCGCCTTCGTTCACGGCCGCATCTTCCCAGGAAAGATCGGGGCAGAGCTGACGGGCAATCTGCAGTTCTCCAATGGTGGCAGGACGGCTCACTCGCACTCTTCTCGTTCAGCTTGCTGGTGGTCTCAACCTCAGGCTATCGCAGGTTTGCCACGTGGCTGCTCAGTACGCGCACAGCCAGATCAGCCTATGATCGGAAACGTGAACGCTGAACAATCTAAGCAGACAGCAACCCGCAAGACCCTCAAGTTCGAGATCGTCTTGGTTCTTGCCCTGTCGTTGGGACAAAGCGCGGTCTACTCGCTGCTGAGCTTTGCCGATAAGGTCACCCGGGCACCACTGCGCGAGCAGACTACATCGCTGAACAACCCGCTGAGCACCCGCGAGTTCTTTGATTTCTCCTACCAGCTGCTGGACATTTTCTTTGCCTTGGTACCCGTCGTGCTGGCGCTCTACCTGATGAAGCGCACGACCGGACGTACCATCCGGGACATCGGCTTCGATATGCGCAAGCCGGGCAAGGACGCACTGCTCGGGGCGGGGATGTTCTTGGCCATGGGAGTGGGAACGCTGGGCGTCTATGCCGCTGGACGGGCACTGGGCGTCACCACGGCACTGTCAGCAGCGAATCTTGGCGATTATTGGTGGAGCGTCCCCGTGCTTCTGCTGTCGGCTGCACGTCATGCAGTCCTCGAAGAAGTGCTGATGCTCGGATTCCTGTTCACCTACGCCAAGAAATTGAAGCTGGGCCTGTGGAGCACCATTATTGGTTCTGCGATGATCCGAGGCAGCTACCACCTGTACCAGGGGGTGGGGCCGATGATCGGCAATATGCTCATGGGCGTCGTCTTCGGCTGGGTATACCAGAAATACGGGCGGGTGATGCCGCTGGTTATCGCGCACTTCCTGCTTGATGCCATCGGCTTCGTGGGATACGCCTTGGTCGGGCCGGCCATCGGAATCGGCCAGTAGCGCCGGTAAGCTGAGCCAATGCAGATTACCGTGCTGCGCGAAGAGGACCTTCGCCAAGCAGTTGAATTGTGGGAAGCAACTGGGCTGACTCGTCCGTGGAATGATGCACTCGCCGACGCCCGACGGGCTTTGGCTGAGCCTACTTCTACGGTGCTGGCCATCGTTGAGAACGGTCAACTCATGGCTACTGCGATGGTTGGCCATGATGGCCACCGAGGTTGGCTCTACTATGTTGCGGTGGATCCGTGCCGGCAGGGCAATGGCCTGGGAAGGGCGCTGGTGGATGCTGCTGTCCTGTGGCTGCGGGATCGCGGCGTGCCCAAGGTGCAGCTCATGGTCCGCGGGGAGAACTCTGCCGTCATCGATTTCTATGAACGGCTGGGCTTCGAAGACCAGCACGTCGTGGTCCTGGGGAAGCGCCTGGACCGGCCTTAACGAAAAGAAAGTAGGTGGGGACGCCATTGTCCCCGCCTACTTGCGTTCTCTGCGGAACTGTTTACAGCACCACGGTGCCGGACTCGGTCTCAAAGGTAACCGACATGATGCCCGGAGTGCCATTCGGCGCTTCATATTGCATGGTGACAGCGCCCAAATTGACGTTCTGCGGCTGGCCCAGCCAATCCAGCACCCGTTCACGCGAGCCGGCGATGGCGATCTGGCTGATGGCGCCGGCAGGTTCCAGCGCCTTGGACGGATGCAGCTCCTCGGATCCTTCATCCCAGGAAATCAGGTACGGGCACTGCGGATCGGCGATCAGGCCCTTGATGCCAATCTGCTGCCAGGTCAGTTCGCGGCCATCAGGGAACTTCCGGTTGCCCGGCACCGACTTGCGGCCCAAGCGGTCCTCGGCACTGGATAGATCCTCCACCGAGACGCACCAGCCCATCCAGCCGCCGCCGAGCTCCGAACGGGCGCGAACCGCCTGTCCGAAGGGTGCCTTGTCGCTGGCCGGGTGGTTCAGGACTTCAACCACCTCCAGGTACTGTCCATGCTTGAGCGGGAAGATGACATTGCGTGTTCCGAATCGTGGATGCACGCCGCCCTTGACGAATTCCAGTCCAAGGGACTCGGAGATTCTTTCAGCGGTTGGCAACAGCCCGTCCGGGCCGCATGCGTAACTTACGTGATCTAGCCTCATCATGTGCCCATCATGGCAACATGTGATGCCAGTCTCTACTTAGGCAAACCTAAGTGCCGTGATGCTATCGAATACTCTGCGATGAACCTGCACTATTCGTGAAATATGACCGATTGAGTCCAATGACTGGCCCTTGCGTTGCAAAGATCTTCGGTTTTCGGGCAAACTGGTACCAGGTCATGAGTCCCAGTAACAAGCCCCGGCTTACTGGGCGGCAACCCTCCAACCGCGGTGGGGTGCCCCGGGTGAAGACCTGGCCCTTGAACGCACAAGGCATCAAGGACAAGCGCGGGTTACCCCTGGAAGTCGTCACGATATGGTGCTTCCTGTCGGTGTCTTTTCAGTGGCGTACCCCCATAGTCATGAAACGCTATTTGGAGGAAACCATGAGCAATAACTGGTCATTTGAAACCCGTCAGATCCACTCCGGCCAGACCCCGGATCCGACGACCGGAGCACGGGCTCTCCCGATTTTCCAAACCACCTCTTTCGTCTTCCCTAGCGCCCAGAGCGCTGCTGCACGTTTCGCGCTGCAGGAACTGGAGCCGATCTACACCCGTATCGGCAATCCGACCACCGACGCGGTGGAAACCCGCATCGCTGACCTGGAGGGCGGCGTTGGAGCACTGCTGCTCTCCTCGGGACAGGCTGCCACCACTTTCGCCATCTTGAATTTGGCCGAAGCCGGCGACCACCTGGTGGCCAGCCCCAGCCTGTATGGCGGAACCCAGAACCTGCTCAAGCACACGCTCAAGCGCCTGGGCATCGAGGTCACCTTCGTTGCCGACCCGGACAACCTGGATGATTGGCGTGCCGCGGTGCGTCCGAACACCAAGGCCTTCTTCGGGGAAACCATCTCCAATCCGCGACAGGACGTCCTGGACATCGAGGGCATCTCGGCGATCGCCCACGAAGCTGGCGTGCCGCTGCTGGTGGACAACACCCTGGCCACCCCGTACCTGATCCGCCCGATCGAGTGGGGCGCGGATATCGTGATCCATTCGGCCACCAAGTTCCTCGGCGGACACGGCAATGCCATTGCCGGTGTCATCGTGGACTCGGGCAACTTCGATTTCGCCAAGGACGCCGACCGCTTCCCGGGCTTCAACACCCCGGACGAGTCCTACAACGGCCTGGTCTTCGCCCGCGACCTGGGTGTCAACGGCATCCTGGGCGCCAATCTGGCCTACATCCTCAAGGCCCGCGTGCAGTTGCTGCGCGATTTGGGTTCTTCGGTTGCGCCGTTCAACGCGTTCTTGATCGCACAGGGCCTGGAAACCTTGTCGCTGCGCATTGAACGCCACGGCCAGAATGCCGTAGAAGTTGCCACCTGGCTCGAAGCCCGCGAGGAAGTGCAGAAGGTCGCCTACGCAGGCCTGAAGTCCTCGCCTTGGCATGAGCGTGCGCAGAAGTACAGCGATCAGGGCGCCGGCTCGATCATCGCGTTCGAACTGGAGGGCGGTTCGGAAGCCGGCCAGGCCTTCGTGGACGCACTGGTATTGCACTCCAATGTCGCGAACATCGGCGACGTGCGCTCATTGGTCATCCACCCGGCCTCCACCACCCATGCCCAGCTCTCCGAAGCTGAGCAGGTTGCGGCCGGCGTGAGCCCGGGACTGGTGCGGCTGAGCGTCGGACTGGAGAATATCAAGGATATTCTGGCCGATCTGGAATTGGGCTTCCAAGCTGTTGCAGCCCTCGAGAACAAGGAACTGCAGGAAACCCTCTAGGCATGGCATCCATTGTGACTACTGAAGATACTCTGCGCGCCGAAGAGCTCGCCGGCGGACAAGACGGCATTTTGCGCCGTAAGTCCGTGGGGGAGCACCACTTCGAATTCGGTGGATTCCTTCCGGACGTGGTGCTGGCCTATGAAACGTGGGGGACGCTAGCAGCTGATGGCTCCAACGCGGTGCTGGTGATGCATGCGCTCACCGGTGACGCCCACGTTGCGCAAGGCGATTCGCAAAGCGCCGGCTGGTGGGAAGAGCTCGTAGGCCCCGGCGCCACGGTTGACACCAATGAGTACTTTGTCGTGTCCATCAACATGGTGGGTGGTTGCAATGGTTCCACCGGCCCCTCGTCCTTGGGCGACCAGGGCCTGCCCTACGGTTCGAGCTTTCCCTTCGTCACCATCAAGGACTCGGTGCGCCTTGAAGCGCGGCTGGCCAAGCAACTGGGAATCGATTCCTGGCATGCGGTCATTGGCGGTTCGATGGGCGGTGCGCGCGCGTTGGAATACGCCGTCGAGTTCCCCGACCAGGTCAAGAATCTCGTAGTGATGGCCTCGAGCGCGCAGGCGACTGCCGAGCAAATTGCCTTTGCGCAGGTGCAAACCCAATCCATCCGGTTGGATCCGCACTTCTGCAATGGCGACTACTACGGCAACGATGCGCGCCCGGACGCCGGTCTTGGCTTGGCTCGCCGCCTGGCCCACATCACCTATCGTTCCGAAGCCGAGCTTGAAACCCGTTTCTCGCGCAACCCGCAGGATGGCGAGAAGCCAACGGGTCTGCTCGACGGACCTCGCGGGCGGTACCAGGTGGAAAGCTATCTTGACCATCAGGCCAGCAAGCTGGTGAATCGTTTCGACGCCAACAGCTACCTGGTGCTCACCGAGGCGCTGATGAGCCATGATGTGGCTCGCGGCCATGAATCCCTGGAAGCCGCCTTGGCGCGACTGGCGAAGGTCAACGTGGTGGTTGCCGCGGTAACCACTGACCGGTTGTACTTTCCTGAGCAGTCAGTGAAGCTGGCCTCGTCGCTGGCCAAGCCAAAACCGGTGCATTACATTGATTCGCCGATTGGCCACGATGGATTCCTGACCGACGCCACGCAGCTCGACGGCGTGCTTCGGACCTTGGTGTTCGGAGACTGAGCCCCGGAAAGGGCTCGGGAAGATTTCAAAGCCTGAAGCAGTTCCGCCAGTAATCGGTGGAACTGCTTCAGGCTTTTCATGCCTACTTGGCGCTGTCGCCGGCGCCGAGCGAGTCGTTTGGCTTGGTCTGCGCAAACGGCGCGGCGGAGGGCCGCTTCGGGGTGATGCCGTCGCCGGAGGACTGGTGGCGCAGGCGGCGCAATACCCAGGGCGCAAGATGCTCGCGCGCCCACTGCAGATCCTCCTTGCGGGCTTCCCGCCAGCTGCGTTCATCCACGGCCGGAACGATTTCGGTATCCAGCGGATGCGCGACGTTCAGCGAGTCCAGTGCCATGGCGGCAATTCGCTGGTGCCCGGCGGGGGAGAAATGCAGGCGATCCGGTGCCCACATCTGGGATTGGTGCAACTCCTGCAAGGCCCACATGTCCGCCACGATGGCGTCGTGGCGGGCGGCTACGGTGCGCACGTTTTCGTTGTAGATTGCCACCTTGCCTCGGATGCTTCCCAAAACCGGGGTATCGCGAATATCGGGCCCGGTGAAGAGCAAGAGCGTGGCGCCCGTATCGGTGAGCTTGGCTACCGCATTGTCGAGGATGTCTGCAATCTTGTCTGGATCCCCGCCCGGGCGCAGGACGTCGTTGCCGCCTGCGCAGAGCGAGATCAGATCAGGCTTCAGGTCAATGCAGGGATCGAGCTGTTCGGCAACGATCTGGCCAATCAGCCGGCCTCGAATGGCGAGATTGGCATACGAGAAGTCCGGGACGGTGCGGCTGAGCTCATGGGCCAAGCGGTCGGCCCAGCCAAGGTGGCGGCCGGTGCTCGACGGGTCGGGGTCGCCGATGCCCTCGGTGAACGAGTCCCCAATGGCGACATAGCGGCGCCACGGATGCAGTGGGGCATTGGCGGATGTTGATGGTTCAGAAGCAGAATCGTTTGGCACGAATCTATTGTTACCAAAGGGTAACTTATAGTCAATCATTCCCGAGGATGATTCCACGAGCCGCCGTGCTAATCGCTCAAAGCGTCCCGGCGCGCCTGCAAGTACTCGTCGCGGGTAATGATACCGCGCGAGTGCAGCGAATCGAGTTCGGCAAGCTTGTCTTCAAGGGATTTTTCCGGCGCCAGCATAGCTGAATTAGCGGCTCTTGCCATCAGTTCGGTTTCCAGGGTCAGCGGATCAAAACCGGCGCTCTTGGCTTTGCGGTAATTGCGCACCGCTACGAAGATGATCAATCCGATAACGGCGATAAAGAGCATGGCGAACAAGGGAGTGCCGACTGAAAATACGGTGTCCACGTTATCGAATAGGGGCGAAGCGCTTCCCGGGTCCGGTTCGATGTACCCGAAACTATCGAGATCCTCTTGCAGCTGCCCCGGAATATCTTCGCTGTATTCAATTTCGCCCATGGCGCCTATTCCTATCTCTGTCGCTGTCGCTGCCTCGTCCGGCGAGAGCCGCATTCCGGAGGACTGTGAGGCCGTTGGTCCAGTTGAACACGAAAAGCTTGGAAAGCTAGGCAATTTTTTGAAGATTTATAATCTTGTAACATGTCAACTGGATTTCCAGGCCTTGGAAGACCTTGGTTCCAGGATAGTGCCGGCCAACGCCTTCAGCAGATTCGACGGTGATTACGGGGAAGTTCTGCTGCACCCGGGCGCTGCCATCGCCGGTGGACGGGGAATTGATGGAATCGGGCCGCGGAAGCGCTGAGCTAGCTGTAGTTCCCTGCGGGGTCCTGTTCGATAGTCTTGGGGAACTATGACTATCCCGGATCAGGCTCCAGTGGCCATCATCTCCCGTAACGACGAATCCCGCCTTGGAACTCCGCTGCTGGTGTTCCTGCACGGCTATGGCTCGAATGAACAAGACCTCATGGGGCTCTCGCAGCATCTGCCCGAAGAGTTCACTTACCTCTCGGTGCGCGCACCGCTGCAAGCAGGCCCGGGGTACAGCTGGTTCCCGCTGACCCAGGACATCGACTACTCCATCGAGTCGGTGGCACGCAGCGTCGAAGCGCTATGGGCATTGCTGGAACCGCTGGCAAAGCAGCACTCCTCGATCACCCTGCTCGGTTTCTCCCAGGGCATGGCCATGGCCACTTCATTGGCACGCTACCAGCCCGATTCCATTGAAGCCGTCGTCGGGCTCTCGGGCTTCGCCGTGGATCCCGGGCCCTTGGATATATTCGACGACGCGAAGCTGGCAGAAAAGCCGCTGCCGCTGTTCTGGGGCCGCGACCTGGCTGACCCGGTGATCACCCGGGACAAAATCGAATACACCCTGGGATGGGTTCCGGGGCACACCGAATTGGCCAGCGAAACCTACCGGCAGATTGGCCACTCGGTGTGCATGGAAGAACTGCAGGATGTTTCCGAGTTCCTCAACAGGGTCGTCCTGGGGAAAAGCTGACTACTGCTGCGCGGTGACCTTCACGCATTCACCATTCACGCACACCACGTCGCCGGGGCGGATCTGCGCCCCGCGTCGGGTGTCCACCTCTCCGTTGACGGTGACGATTCCGTCGGAAATCATTTCCTTGGCGTGGATGCCATCCTCGGCCAGGGAGGCAAGCTTGAGCAACTGGCCCAAGCGGATGGACTCGTCGCGGATTTCTAGGTCAAAAGCTTCATTGGCACTCATGGCTTCCATTCTTCCCTAAATAAGTGCGCTGCATCGTTAGAATCGGCCAAAGGCGTGGAAGTTCACGTCGGCGTTACCTGATTGGGCTTCGTCTGCAGGCCGCGGAAACGATACCCTTGGAAGGTATGTATTTTTCTACGGACCGCAACCAGCGGCCTCGTAATTCCCATTGGAGTTGATATGGCGCCACAGTCCAAGCTAGACCAGGTTATTTCCCTCGCAAAGCGTCGAGGATTCGTTTTCCAGGCTGGTGAAATCTACGGTGGTTCCCGTTCGGCATGGGATTACGGTCCCCTGGGCACCGAACTGAAGGAAAACATCAAGCGTGAGTGGTGGCAGAACTTCGTTCGCGGCCGCGAGGACATGGTTGGCCTGGACTCGTCGATCATCTTGCCCAAGGCCGTCTGGGAAGCATCGGGCCACGTGGCCACCTTCACCGACCCGCTGGTCGAATGCATCCAGTGCCACAAGCGCCACCGCCAGGACCACCTGATCGAGGCTTTCGAGGCCAAGAAGGGCCGTGCCGCCAAGGACGGGATGAGCGAGATCGCCTGCCCTGACTGCGGCACCAAGGGCCAGTTCACCGAGCCGCAGATGTTCTCCGGCCTGATGAAGACCTTCCTGGGCCCAGTGGATACCGAAGCCGGCCTGGCCTACATGCGTCCGGAGACCGCCCAGGGCATCTTCGTGAACTTCGCCAACGTGCTCACCGCCTCGCGCAAGAAGCCGCCATTCGGCATCGGCCAGATCGGCAAGGCTTTCCGCAACGAAATCACCCCGGGCAACTTCATCTTCCGCACCCGCGAGTTCGAGCAGATGGAAATCGAGTTCTTCACCGCTCCGGAAGATGCCCCCGCCTTCTTCGACCAGTGGGTCAAGGATTGCTGGGCATGGTTCCTGGACCTGGGCATCAAGGAAGAGAACCTGCGCCAGTTCGACGTGCCAGAAGACGAGCGCGCGCACTACTCGGCCGGCACCATCGACTTCGAGTACCGCTTCGGCTTCCAGGGTTCGGAGTGGGGCGAGCTCATGGGCGTTGCCAACCGCACCGACTACGACCTGTCCAGCCATGCGAAGGCTTCGGGCTCCGAGCTGTCCTACTTCAACCAGGCCACCGGTGAGCGCTACACCCCCTACGTGATCGAGCCTTCCTTCGGCCTGACCCGTTCCATGATGGCCTTCCTGGTCGATGCCTACACCGAGGACGAAGCACCGAACACCAAGGGCGGCGTGGACAAGCGCACCGTGCTCAAGCTCGATCCGCGCCTGGCTCCGGTCAAGGCCGCGGTGCTGCCGCTGAGCCGCAATGAGAACCTTTCCCCGAAGGCCAAGGACCTGGCTGCCGAGCTGCGCAAGCGCTGGAACATCGACTTCGATGACGCCGGTGCCATTGGCCGCCGCTACCGCCGCCAGGATGAGATCGGCACCCCGTTCTGCATCACCGTGGACTTCGACACCCTCGAGGACCAGGCCGTGACCATCCGCGAACGCGACACCATGTCCCAGGAACGTGTTTCCCTGGACCAGGTCACCGCTTACCTTTCCGAGCGCCTGAACGGAGCCTAGAGCCCGATGAACGAACTGGAATTCCGCCTGTGGCGCTCCGGGGACGATCTCCAGCTGCTGCAGATCTTCGGCGACCCGCGTTCCCCGCAGGCCCACCAGGACCGCACCATGCTGCGCGAAAACAGCGATGCACCGTTCTCCCGCACGCTGGTAGCCACCGTTGACCAGGTGGCTATCGGCGCCGGGGTGGTGTTCGCTTCCTCGCTGCATCCGCAGCGCCTGTGGCTCTATGTCGAGGTAGCCGCCGAGCAGCGCCGGTCCGGCGTGGGCACTGCCCTGGTGGAACAGCTGCGCAAGCAGATCCCGGCCGGCCAGGCGCAGGAGCTCAAGGCCCGCTACACGGTGACCGCCGGCGATCCTGCGGCCGCGGCGGCAGGCTTCTGCCAGTCGCTGGGCCTGGGCGAAATCCAGGTCTCGCGCGATGTCATCCTGGAGCCGGGGGCTCTGGCTGAACCGGTTTTCGACACCAATGACCGGGTGATCGAGGACCTGTCCACCGGCAGTGTCGAGCTGACCCAGCTGGTGATGGATTTCTACAACGCGGTGCACACCGATTGGGATCCAGCCAAGATGACCGTGGGCTCGGCGCAGCGCATGCTGCTCGACGAGCACACCGGCGCGCAGGGCGCCCTGGTGCTGCGCGACAAGCCGAAGCGCGAGGGCGGTGTCCCGCTGGCTTTCGCGGTCAGCTACGTGCCCGCCCGCGAGAACGCCCCGACCGACGTGCTGGTAGGCCACAACCCGGCCTTCAGCGATGACGAAGTGGCAGAAGCGGTGCGCGACATGGTCGCCATGCTGATCCACCAGTACCCGGTGAAGCTGGAAGTCGACTCGTCGATGTTCATCCTCTCCTCGCTGATTGACGCGTTGGCCGTGGTTGACCAGGCCACCGTCATATCCACGACGCATATCCTCGCCAGCGACGCGGCGAAGTAATGCCAGCAAGAACGGGACCCGCCTGGCGGGTCCCGTTTTTGCCATTCTGCACCAGCCTCCACTTCGTGAAAGAACTCCGTTGACCACCAGCACCACCATGACCGCGCAGGTCCGCTCCGGCGGAAAGATCATGCTCATCCTGCTTGCCATCGCTTCGGGCCTGCTGCTGTGCGTGCAGTCGCGCATCAACGGGGCGCTGGGCGCGAAGCTGGGGGACGCCATCGCGGCATCAACCATCAGCTTCGGTGTCGGCTTGGCGGCATTGGTACTGCTGGCCATCTTTGTTCCCGCGGTGCGCGGCTCGGTGGCGCAAGTGCCGCGCGCCTTGGCCCAGGGCCGCTTCCCGCGCTGGTACCTGGTGGCCGGCGCGGTAGGTGCCTTGATTGTCTTCAGCCAGGCTGCAGCGGTGCCGCTCATTGGGGTGGCGCTGTTCACCGTCTGCCTGGTGACCGGCCAGGCAATCGGTTCCATGTTCATGGACCGGGTGGGCTTTGGCGGGGCCGCGCCGCGCAAGATCAATGCCTTGCGCATCCTCGGCGTGGTGCTGACCATTATCGGCGTGGTTTGGGCGGTCAGCCCGCGCGGAGCCGACGCGGACCTTTCCGCGTTGCTCCTGCCAATGGCGCTTTCGGCAGCCGTCGGCATGCTCATGGGCTTCCAAGCAGCTGCCAACGGCGCGCAAGCGGCGGCTTATGGCGGCGCCACGGCGGCGACCCTGGTGAACTTTGCCGTCGGGTTCGTGGTCCTGGCGATGGTGATGCTGGTGCGGTTGCCTGCCGGCATCGGCCTGGACCCGCTGCCAGGCACCTGGTGGTACTACATCGGCGGACTGCTCGGTTGCCTGTTCGTCGGCATCACCGCCCTGGTGGTCAAGCGGCTCGGAGTGCTGGTCACCAGCCTCGCGGCCGTTGGCGGCCAGCTGGTGGGCTCGCTGCTCCTGGACGTTTTCTTCCCGGCTCCCGGTTCGTCCGTCACCCCCGCAACTGTCATGGGTACCTTGCTGACACTGCTCGCCGTTGGCCTGGCCTCGATCTCCGGAGCGCGGAACGCGAAGCGCGCCAGCCCCCGGATCCCGGTGGCATCACGCAATTAGCGTGGCGCGCTATCGCTGTTTACCTTCCGTTTTCCTCCACGACTTATGCTGGAATCCATGGAATCACAGCGCATGGCACAGGGCTCGGCCAGGGAAGTCTTCAAGGTCTTCCTGAAGCTCGGCTTGACCTCTTTCGGCGGTCCCATCGCCCACTTGGGATACTTCCGCACCGAACTGGTTGATCGCCGCCGCTGGCTCGATGACCAGCAGTACGCCCAATTGGTCGCATTGAGCCAGTTCCTGCCCGGCCCGGCATCCAGCCAGGTCGGTTTCGGCTTGGGATTGCACCGGGCCGGAATGCGCGGTGCCCTGGCGGCATTCCTGGCGTTCACCCTGCCCTCTGCGGTGGTGATGGCAGTCTTCGCCTTCGGCGCTTCGCTGTTCAGCGGCCCCATCGGTACCGGGCTGCTGGCCGGCCTGAAAATCGTTGCGGTCGCCATCATCGCCCACGCGGTACTGGGCATGGCAAAAAACCTGGCCCCGGATCGTGCCCGTGCCGCCATTGCGGTTGTCGCCGCCGGATCGGCGCTGCTTTTGGCCGGAAGCTTCGGACAGGTCCTGGCCATTGCCTTCGGCGCATTGGCAGGATATTTCTGGTGCCGCGGCAAGGATGCCGGAGCAGCGGGGGCTATGCAGTTTCCGGTATCAAGGACCGTGGGCATCAGCTGCCTGTCGCTGTTCGCCATCCTGCTTTTCGGGTTGCCGGTGGCAGCCCTTGCAACGGGCTGGGATCTGCTGGGCTTCATCGACGCGTTCTACCGCTCCGGCGCCCTGGTCTTTGGCGGCGGGCACGTGGTGCTGCCGCTGCTCCAAAGCGCAGTCGTGGATCCCGGGCTGATCAGTTCCCAAGAATTCCTCGCCGGCTACGGCGCGGCCCAGGCCATGCCCGGACCGCTCTTCACCTTCGCCGCGTTCCTTGGCGTCCTCGTCGACTCGGGTCCCGGCGGCGCGGCCGGAGCGCTCATCGCCTTGCTTGCCATTTTCCTTCCGGGCTTCCTGTTGCTGCTTGGCGTGCTGCCGTTCTGGAACCGGGTGAGCCACTGGCCTGCCGCCAGGGCCATCATGCATGGCGCCAACGCGGCAGTGGTCGGGGTGCTCGCCGCCGCACTGTACAACCCGGTCTTCACCTCGGCGATTACTTCGGCTCCCGCTTTCGTCCTGGCCTTGCTCTGCTTTGTTTTGCTGACCGCCTGGAAGATGGCCCCATGGATTGTCGTGGCCATCGGTGCGCTCGGGGGAGTGCTGCTGGGCGTGCTGGCTTAGGCAGGCTCAGTGAACGGCTGGGGCCGGCACCCCGGTGCGCCTCGTGGCGCCCGGGTACCGGACCTCGGCGCAATGGCCCTAGTTCAGGCTCTTGGCTGTGTTGAGCACTGCGATCAGCTCGTCGAACCATTGCGCATAGCTGCTGTAGGTGAACGGACGCTTATCATCCCATTCGACCACCTGGCTGGCCTCTACCGCTGGCAAAGACGCGAAGACGGGATGGTCCTTGACCTGCTGCGCGGTGCCCGAATAGCTCAGCACCACGTCGGCAGGGTAGTCGGCAACCTTCTCCCAGCTCATTGAAGCCCAGCCGCTGTCCTCGGTCTGGCCGACAATATCGAATCCGAGTTCATCCAGCAGGGCCAGCTGGCCCAGTGATTTCTGGCCGACGTACAGGTCGTCATACCCATTGAGCGCGATGATCCGCAACGGCTGGTCCTTGGCCAAGGCACGCAACTGTTCAAGTTTGGCTTGGTAGTCGGCCTTGGCGGCGGACTGCGAGGCAATATCCCCGCCCAATGACTTGGCCAATGATTCATAGTCCTCGATGACCTCCAGGACAGGCCGGTTGCCAAATTTGATGCCCAGGAATGGTGCCGTGGCAGTGGCCTCTGCCTGGACCTTGTCATCCCACCAGGTCCAGCCCGTGCCTTCGGCATTGCCGAAGCCCACGATCAGATCCGGGTCGAGGCCAAGCAACTTCTCCAGGCTGAACTCTCCGTCCTGGCCGATGATGGCCATCTCTGCTGGATCCGCACTGCCAAGGGCCAGGCTGCCCGACTCGTCCAAACCGTATCCGAAGACGCCCGAGGGGCGGATGCCGTAGTCCCAGAGTGCCGCAGCCGAATAGGAATCGGTGACCAGCGTTTGCGGTGCGGCATCCATGGAGATGGTTTTTCCATAGCCGGAATCGGTGAAGCTCCACGCTGCGCTGGCTTCGCCGCTTGAAGGGGAAGCGGCCTGGGTGCTCGGGCTGCAGGCGGCCAGGGCCAGGGCTGCGGCCAGCGAAGCTGCGCCGAAAAAGACGCGTCGGGTCATTGGTTGCATGTTCTTTTCCTTCTTAGTTGGCCTCGTGGCCCAGCGGGATCACGAGTGGTGTGTGCGAGACGGGATCCTGGATGATGGTGCAGGGCAAGGCGAAAACCTCGCGGATCAGTTCCTCGGTGACAATCTGCGAGGGAGGTCCTGCGGCGACGATCTCACCGGATTTCATCGCGATCAGGTGGGTGGCGTAGCGGCACGCTTGGTTCAAGTCATGGAGCACCGCAACTACCGTATTGCCCTGTTGCTCGTTGAGCCTGCGGCACAGCTCCATGATTTCGATCTGGTGGGAGATGTCCAAGAAGGTGGTCGGTTCATCGAGCAGCAGCAAAGGAGTCTGCTGGGCCAGTACCATGGCGATCCAGACGCGTTGGCGTTGCCCGCCGGATAGTTCGTCGACCAGCCGCCGGGAGAGCCCGGTGGTGCCTGTGGCGTGCATGGCACTGAGCACGGCTTGCTCGTCCGCGGCAGACCATTGGGAGAACAAGCCTTGGTGCGGGCTGCGGCCGCGGGCGATCAGATCCGCAACGGTGATGCCATCCGGGGCGATGGAGGACTGCGGCAGCAGCCCCAGCCGCTGGGCTACCTGCTTGGCTGGCAGGGACAGGATCGGTTTGCCATCCAGGATGACCTGGCCGGAGGAAGGCTTCAGCACCCGGGACAGGGCGCGCAGCAAGGTCGATTTGCCGCAGGCGTTGGGTCCAACGACGACCGTGAACGAGCCCGGGGGGATGGATAGCGAGAGGTTTTCGGAGATGGCCGATGGCCCGTAGCCCAAGGTGAGCCGGTCGGCGGATAGCTGTGGATGGGTCATGCTCATTGGCGTCGTGCCTCACGAAGTAGTAGCCAGATCAGGTAGACCCCGCCGATGCTGACGGTGACTACGCCAACCGGCAGGGAAGTGTTATCCAAAACGCGCTGGGCCAGCACATCGCTGGCCAGCAGCAGCACGGCGCCGAGCAATGCCGAGTAAGCCAACGACACGCCTGCGCTGCCCATGAGCCGGCGCGCGATTTGCGGAGCAGCTAGCGAGATGAAGGCGATGGGGCCTGCCGCCGCGGTGGCCAGGGCAGTCAACGCCACCCCGATCACCAGCAAGGACAGCTTGCTGGATTCGGTGTTGATGCCCAGCGCCACAGCGGCGTCATCGCCCAGTTCCAGCAGGCGCATCCTGCGCGTGCAGGCCAGGGCGCCCAGCGCGAGAGGCAGCGCGACCGCTGCGGCCGGTATGGCCTGGTCCCAGCCGATGGCATTGAGCGAGCCGGCACCCCAGATGGCCGCCGACATGGCGTCCTCCAGCTCGCTGCGCAAGATCAGCCAGGTGTTGGCCGACGCGAGGATCGCGCTGACCGCGATCCCGACGATGATCAGCCGGAATCCCTCAGAGCCGTTCCTGTAGGACAAGGCATACACCACGGCTGCGGTGGCCAAGCCACCGGCCAATGCACCGAGTGCCACCTGGAAATACCCGCCGCCGAAGACCAGCATGACGGCCAGAGCACCGGTATAGGCACCGGTATTGAATCCGATAATGTCTGGAGAACCCAGCGGATTGCGGGTCATGGATTGGAAAATTGCCCCGCTGGCGCCTAGCGCTGCGCCCAATAGCAGTGCCATCAGAACGCGGGGCAGACGCCATTGCAGCACCACCCGTTGGCTGCTGGCCTCCCCGGCTCCAGCCAGGGTCTTGAGCACTTCGCCCAAGCCCAGCGTGTAGTCGCCAGTAGCCAACGCGTAGAGGCCCAGGGCGGCCGCCAACGCTGAGAGCAGTGCGGCGAGAAGCAGCTGACGTGGTTGCACGCGCAACCAGATGCGTCCAATGCGCAGTACCCGGTGGCCCGGGCCGAAATCCACAGCACTCATAGTCCGCTAGCCTGCTTGCGCCGAACCAGCCAAATCAGCACCGGAGCGCCAAGCAAGGCCGTGACGACCCCCACCTGCATTTCGCCGGGCGGGACAACGATGCGGCCGAGCACATCGGAAACGAGCAACAGCACCGGGCCGAGGATCATCGAAAAACACAGGATCCATCGCTGATCCGGTCCGACGATCCAACGGCTGATATGCGGGATCATCAAGCCCACGAAGCCGATCGGGCCGGCGGCGGCGGTCGCTGCGCCGCAGAGCAGGGTGACCGCCACGATCACCACTGCGCGGGTCAGGCCGATATTGGTACCCAGCGCGAGGCTGGCCTCATCGCCCAAGGCCAATGTGTTCAGCGAGCGGGTGCACAGCACCGCCAAGACCAGCCCCAGGATAACGAAAGGGGCGATGACGCCCACCATGGGCAGGGTGCGGTTGTTCAAGGTTCCCGCGCCCCAATAGCGCATGCGGTCAAAAGCCTCGGGGTTGAGCAGGGTCATCCCATTGGAAATTCCTCCCAGCACGGCGCCCAGTGCGACGCCGGACAGGGTCAGCCTGGCCGGTGTCGCTCCACCGCGGCCACGCGATCCAATGAGGTATACCGCGAGGGTGGCCAGCACGGCCCCGGCGAAGGCGAACCAGATGTACTGGGAAATGTGGGTGATGCCCAGGAATGCCACGGCGAGCACGACGGCGAATCCGGCGCCCGCGTTGACCCCGAGGATACCCGGATCTGCCAGCGGATTGCGGGTCAGTGCCTGAATCAATGCGCCGCCAACAGCCAGGGACATTCCTGCCAGGAGCCCAATCGCGGTGCGCGGCAGGCGCAGCTCGTTGATGATCACCAGTGTTTCGGGTGTGCCAATTCCCCATAGCGCCTGCCCGGCAGCCAGCGGCGCAATCGCCTTTGCTCCAATGCCCAAAGACGCGAAGAGGGCGACTGCGAGCAAGCCGAGGCACAGGGCCAAGGCCGCTGACTTCCAAGCATTGCTGGCGGCCAATCCTGCTGATCCATGGGCGGCTTTGGTTTGATCGGACTTGTTGGCGGGTTGATGCGGCGCAAGGAGGGTCATGCGACTTTCCGTAATTAGGGAACACTCACTGAATCGCGAGCACAAAAAGTCACACTACCATGATGTTTTTAGGTTAGGGCAAAATAAGTCACAATAGACGCACCTATTTACAGATTGGTGATGAATGCGTTCCGACTAGGCGAGATTGATAAAACGCACCGACCCGTCAGCTTCGGCAAGGACCATGAAGGAATCATGATGAGTTGCCAGGTATTCCTCGATGCGCGCCAGCACCGACACCTCGGCCCGGTCGTCCAGCGCAGGGCCGGACGAAGCCATCCACGTCACCGCTAGCTCCGGGCGCGCTTTGAGCTGAGCCGCCATCGGCTCGGAAGCCGCCGGGCCAACGATCACCACTGCTCGACGTGTTATCGGCCCCTGAGAGGCAATGGATTTTCCGGAAGAACCGGCTCTGGAATCCTTATCCGAACGCCACAGCGCAAAGTGGTAGCCGGCCACGGCAGCGGTCGCAACCAGCCAGCCCAGCGGGGCTCGAACGGTGTCCAGCAGGGAATCAAGACGAGAATCGGGTTCCAGGTAGAACGCGAAAATCCGGTACCCGAAGACCAACAGGGAAACCAGCGCGACGACGGAACTGGCTCCGAAGAACAGGACCAAATAGGCGCTGCGCGAGTCTGCCGGCGAGGGCTTCCAGGGCTTGAAGTACCAAAGCCATGCGGCGGTTCCGAAGGCGAGCAAGCCGAGACCATGGCCCAGCAAACCCGCGGAGTAGCCCACCGAGACGCTGGACCCCAGTGCTGCGAAGAGCGCATTGACCACCATGCCCAGCCCGGTAGCCAGCACAGCCAGGCTGACACCGCTCAGCGCCAGGTGCGCTGCGCCAACCACGGCGGCAGGGTGCAGCCCGGAACGCAGCTGGGACTGGTGGTAGATCCAGAGAACCGCGGCCGCCACAATGGTGGCCAGCAGGCTTGGACCGCCGTCGAGGAACAGCCCGGTGCGTTCCTGCGCCGTCCATGCCTGCGGCCACACCCAGGAAACCAGCTCGGCGATCGCCAGCAGGAACGCCAACGCCGGTGCGGCCAGGCCCAATACAACCAGCAGGATGCTGTTCAGGAGATTGGACATCTTCTGGACTCTGCGCAGTTTCCAATGCCAGAACCACAGGGCCGAGGAACCTGCCAGCCAGACCAGCGCCATCAGCAGATTCGGCATGCCGGTCGGGCCCACCAGCGTGTTTTCCGGCACGACCAGGATTTCCAACGCGACCGTCAGCGTGGCAACCAGCGAAAGCGAGAAGAGCACCATGCTGAAGTAATTTCCCACGGTGGCCGCCAGCTGGGCGAATTGCCGCGGTGCAGTACGCGATGAAGTGATTTGGCGGTGCTGCCAGGCGCACACCGTGCCCCAGCCCAAGGCCACCGCCAGCGTCGACTGCCATGCACCGTCGCGGGCTGCGGAAACAAGTCCCGCCAGGAACGCCAGCGCGGCGCAGCTGCTGGCGGCCAGGGTGGCAAGATAGGCGGCCGAGGCCTGCAAGGACCAGATGGCTGAGTCGAAGGCCGACGGCCGGGCCAAGCGCTTGCGGATGGAACGCCACAACAACCAGGCCAAGGGGATTCCAACCAGGGTGAAGGTGAAGGCCATCGCCAGCTGCTCGGTGCTGACCAGCAAGGAATCGAAACCATGGAAGAGCGCGGTAAAGAGCGTAGACAGACCCGTAGCCGAGACCATCAACAGCACGAACAGCAAGCCGTGGAGGATCACCGGACGCAGCACGCTGCTGCTTTGCACGTGGAACGCCGGGGCGGTTGCGGCCATCAGTAACCCATCTCCTCAGCGGTGCACAGGCCGACCTGCCACGGCATGCGGTCAATCAGCCAGGCTCCATCGACCTTGCGCAGCTCGAACGCCTCTTCATATGAGGACAGATTCCCCAAGGGCAGGAATTGGGCGTCGCGGGTATTGAACCTGGTGCGCACGGTAGCGCTGGACTCCCCGACGGTGCTGCGCAGCAGCTGCACATCAAGCGGCTGCGGGGCATAGGGTTCGGGAGAGCACAGCGTCCTGGATTGGCCTTCAACGGTGTAGCCCTGCATGGCCGGCAAATCCTCGGCCTCGAAAGCCATCAGATATCTTTGCACGACCCCTTCCGGAGTGTTCTCCCCGTGGACCTCTGGTGCCGAACGCAGCGAAACCACGAGCAATGCGGCTATAACCAAAGCCACAATGGCGGCGGCAAGGGCCAGCAGAACCACCCGCGCCGCCGAAAATTTACTTGTCATTGCATCATTTTGGTCCACATCAGGACAATAATCCAGCGCCTCGGCATCAAGATTTGATGAAGATCTCAGTTACTGTTTTGCGTTCGTGCGGGATAATGGATGGGTGACGACCCTGACTGATGCGCCAACCAACACCCCGACCCTCAAGCTGCCTCCATTGCAGCTGGGCAAGCTGACCATTGATACCCCGGTGGTTCTTGCTCCGATGGCTGGGGTGACCAACCGCGCCTTCCGCCGCCTCTGCCGCGAATATGGCGGCGGGCTGTACGTGACCGAAATGGTGACCGCCCGGGCACTGGTGGAACGCAACCCCGAATCCTTGCGCATCATCTCCCACGATCCCGACGAGGAGATCCGCTCCATCCAGATCTACGGCGTGGACCCCGGCACCGTGCGCGCTGCCGTGCGCATGGTGGTTGACGAAAATCTGGCGGACCACGTTGACCTGAACTTCGGCTGCCCAGTTCCAAAGGTCACCCGCAAGGGCGGCGGCTCGGCCCTGCCCTGGAAATCGGATCTCTACACCTCCATCATCGAAGCCGCGACCTCAGAGGCCGCCAAGGGCGACATCCCGCTGACCGTGAAGATGCGCATCGGCATCGACAAGGACCACCTGACCTACCTGGAATCAGCGAAAATTGCCCGGGACCACGGTGCGGCCGCAGTCACCTTGCACGCGCGCACCGCCGGCCAGTACTACGCGGGGCACTCCGACTGGGACGCGATCACCACCCTGCGCGAAGCCATGGATGACATGCCGGTGCTGGGCAACGGCGATATCTTCAGTGCCGAGGACGCCATTGAAATGGTTGAGCAGACCGGTGCCGCCGGCGTCATGGTAGGCCGTGGCTGCCAGGGCCGGCCATGGATTTTCGGCGACCTGCAGGCGGCCTTCGAGGGCCGTGAAGACCGTTTCCGCCCGGGCGTGCGCAAGGTCGCCGATACCGTATACCGCCATGGCGAACTGCTGGCCGAATTCTTCGAGGACGAGGGCAAGGGCATGCGCGATATCCGCAAGCACATTGCCTGGTACTTCAAGGGCTACCCGGTAGGCGGCGAAATCCGCTCGCAGCTGGCCCAGGTGCCATCCCTGGCAGTGCTGCGCGAACTGCTGGACCAGCTGGATCTGGACCTGCCGTACCCGGGCGTTGCCGCTGAAGGCACCCGCGGACGTGCGGGCCACCCGAAGAAGACGCACGTCCCTGACGGCTGGCTGGATAACCGCGTGATGAGCGATGCCCACCGCGAAATGATCAAGGCCGCCGAGCTGGATATCTCCGGCGGCTAGCCACCCCGGAATAGCCACGGCTACGCCACTAGTGGATAACTCCTCAATGCAGGCAAAGAGTTACTAGACTAGGAACTATGACTCAGATCCCCGGATATACCGAAGCCGACCAGCAGCGGTGGGTGCCTGAACCAGCGAAGAAGTCCTACCGTACTGCCTTTGAGCGGGACCGTGCCCGCGTGCTGCATTCCTCCGCCTTGCGCCGTTTGAGCGCCAAGACCCAGGTAGTGGCACCGAACCAGAATGACTTCGTGCGCAACCGGCTCACCCACTCATTGGAAGTGGCCCAGGTGGGCCGCGAGCTCGGTGCGGCCCTTGGCTGCGATCCGGATGTTGTCGACACCGCCTGCTTGGCGCACGACCTGGGTCATCCGCCCTTTGGCCACAACGGCGAGAAAGCGCTGGACAAGGCAGCCAAGGACATTGGCGGATTCGAGGGCAATGCCCAGACCTTGCGTTTGCTCACTCGCTTGGAAACCAAGACCTTCCGGCACAACGGGCATTCGGCCGGGTTGAATCTTTCGCGGGCGTCGCTGGATGCAGCTTGCAAGTACCCGTGGCTGAAAACCGATGCGCCAGAGGTCAACGGCAAGAAAACCAGGAAGTTCGGTGTCTACGAGGATGACGCCACCGTCTTCAACTGGTTGCGCAATGTCCCGGAAGCCACCGCCGGAGCGGTCTGCATGGAAGGCCAGGTCATGGACTTGGCTGATGACATTTCCTACTCGGTTCATGACGTGGAAGACGCAATTGTCGGCGGCAAGCTGCAGCTGCGTTGGCTCAAGCAGGATCTGCAGCGCGAGCGTGCGTTGCAGGTGACCAAGGACTGGTACTTGCCGACCACTGGGGAGGCCGACATCGATGCGGCGTTGCGCCGCCTGGAAATCAGCGATGAGTGGGTTTCGCATTTTGACGGCTCACGGCGTTCCATGGCGGCGCTGAAGGACATGACCAGCCAATTCATTGGCCGCTTCGCCGCCGCCGCAATGGATGCCACCCGGGCACGCTTCGGGGAAGGCAAGCTCACCCGCTATAACGCGAACCTGATTGTGCCCGAGGAAACCGAACACGAGATTGCCGTGATGAAGGGCATCGCGGCCAGCTACGTGATGGCTTCGGAAGTGCGCCAGCCGCTCTACCTGGATCAGCGCACGCTGCTGACCGAGCTGGTCGAACTGCTCTTTGAAACGGGCCGGGATAATCTGGAGCCGATCTTCGCAGCTGACTGGGAAGACGCCGCTGATGAAGCGGCCCAGCTGCGCGTGGTGATTGACCAGGTCGCCTCGCTCACTGACGTCTCAGCCACCGAATGGCACTCGTATCTGGTCAAGGGCGAAGCCCCTGACGCAAAGTTGTTCTAGAAGGGAATCATGGCAGGGCTGATCAAGCGTGAAGATATCGACGAGGTGCGTAACCGCACCGACCTCCGTGAGGTCGTCGAGTCCTATGTCACGCTCAAATCCGCGGGCATTGGCTCGTTCAAGGGCCTGTGCCCTTTTCACGACGAACGCAGTCCGTCCTTCCATATTCGCCCGCAGCTAGGAACCTTCCACTGCTTTGGCTGTGGCGAGTCCGGCGACGTGATCGCCTTCATCCAGAAAATGGACCACTCCTCGTTCACCGAAACTGTGGAACTTCTGGCTGCCCGGATCAATTACGAGCTTCGCTATGAAGACGGGGGACCGGGACCGCGCCGCGAAGACTACGGCAAGCGCCAGCGCCTGGTCGATGCGCACAAGGTCGCCGAGGAATTCTTCCGCGCGCAGCTGGCTACCGAGGAAGGAGCCGCCGGCCGCGAGTTCCTTGCCGGTCGCGGTTTTGACCAGGAAGTCACAGCCCAATTCTCCGTGGGCTATGCGCCCAAGGGCTGGGATTCGCTGCTCAAGCACCTGCGCTCCAAGGGCTTCGTTGATGATGAGCTGAAGCTGACGGGCATGTTCTCCGAGGGCAACCGCGGAATCTATGACCGATTCCGCGGACGTGTCATGTGGCCGATCCGCGACCTGTCTGGTGCCACCATCGGCTTCGGTGCACGCAAGCTCTACGAGGATGACCAGGGCCCGAAGTATCTGAACACCCCGGAGACCCAGCTCTACAAGAAATCCCAGGTCCTCTATGGCCTGGACCTGGCCAAGAAGCAGATTTCCAAGAGCCGCCAGATCGTTGTGGTGGAAGGCTACACCGACGTGATGGCCTGCCATCTGGCTGGCATCACCACCGCGGTGGCCACCTGCGGTACCGCTTTCGGCACGGACCACATCAAAATTGCCCGCCGCCTGCTGCAGGATGACGGCACCGGTGGCGAAGTCGTCTTCACCTTCGATGGTGACGCCGCAGGCCAGAAGGCCGCGTTGCGCGCCTTCGAAGAAGACCAGCGATTTATCGCCCAGACTTACGTTTGCGTTGAACCAACCGGTGCTGACCCTTGCGACTTGCGTTTGCACCGCGGAGACGAAGCTGTACGCGAGCTCATCGAGCTCAAGCGTCCGCTGTTTGAATTCGCCATCCGTGCCGAATTGAAGAAATTCAATCTGAACACCGTTGAAGGACGTGTCCAGGCCTTGCGCCAGACCGCTCCGATCGTCGCGCAGATCCGCGACTCGGCCATTCGTCCGGCATATGCCCGTGAGCTTGCCGGCTGGCTGGGAATGAATAATGAGGACGTCAACCGCTCGGTGGGCGCCTCCATCAAACGCGCCCGGCTGCCGAAGAACGCCGACCTGCAGGCACCACACCCGCAACCAGGGGAAGCTGAACAGGCAATCCCGGCGGCGGCCTTTGAACGCCCGGATCACCGCGACCCGGTGATGCGCCTTGAACGACAGGCCCTGGAAGTGGTGATCCAGCAGCCGCAACGGTTGAAGGACGAGCAATGGCAGGCGTTCTACGAGGCTCGTTTCCTGGCCCCGGCGCACTCTGCTGTCCACGATGGCGTCGTTGCCGCGTCCAGTGCAGGCGCGTCGGCGACCTCCTGGGTTGAAGTCATTCGCGACGAAGTCCCCGAGCAGTTGCGCAGCTTCGTTTCAGAACTCGCAGTGACCAGCATTCCGGCATCCGACGAACACAGCCTGAACCGCTACTGCGCCGACATCATCAACGGCTTGATTGAGCTTCAAATCACACACCGCAAGGCTGAGCTGATCGGCCGCTTGCAGCGTGCTGAAATGGCACCCGAGGGTGAAGAATATGCCCAGATCAACCGGGAACTGATGGAACTGGAGATGCGCCGGAGGATCCTTCGCGGAACCTAGGATCCCGATTTTGCATTCGCGGGAATCTTGGGTAAAGTTATATCTCGTTGCAATCCTCCATAGCTCAATTGGCAGAGCATTCGACTGTTAATCGAAGGGTTACTGGTTCAAGTCCAGTTGGAGGAGCTTACAAGAAGGTTCCGGCTCGCATTCGCGAGTCGGAACCTTTTATTTTCGCCTGAAACAGGAATTCTGGCACCTAAATCCGACTAGCCTCGCCAGGAAAAAGCCGAGTTAGGTAGCAGGGGCCAGTTGCCGGACTAGCGGCGGGTATTTTGCCTAGCGGATTCAGGCAGCCGGGTTCCACAAGCGCCGGGATTCCAGATACCAGAAGTACGAGAAAAGGCTGATCTCGAACCATTCGACAATGAACAGGGCCTCCTGGATGCCCGCGGCCAGCAGGATCGGCCAGGCAATCAACCCAATGAGCATCAGCACCAGGATGATTGCGTAGTGCAGCTTCTTGCCTCCACTGGTGTCCATCGCGCACAGCGGCTTGTGGTCCAGGTGGCTGGCAATGGCGATGCCCATGGAGAAGATCAGCAAGAATGCAGCGCTGGCATGCACGCCGGCGAACTGCTTGCCTTCCACGGTCCGCCACAGCAGCAGCAGGACAAAGCCGACCAGGAGCAGGGTGCTCAGCAAACCGAGCGTTTTGGTCGCGGTGCTGTGGAACAGCGCGCGGTGCGGAGCGCGGCTAGTCCTAATTCCCAACCAGATGAAAACCGAGCTGACGACGAGAACCGCAATAACCGATACCTGCACGGAGAAGATGAGCCGCCTCTGCTCGCCCAGGTGCAGCTGCGCCAGCGTTTCTCCCAGCTTGGTGGGAACCAAGGCGACGAACATGGCGTAGAAGCCGGCCAAATTCAGTGCATAGTCCTCCAGCTCGTCTCCGGTGTAAACCACGAGCAGTACCCCGGTAGTCACCAGCATCGCAACGAACAAGTCCCGTGCCGGACCCAGGTAATAGGAACTCAGGGAGTCTTCAATGCGCTGGTTGGCAATGCCATAGATGACGATGGCAACGACAAGGAGCAGGGGCACCGCGAGCAGCATGAGGCGCACATAGCGCAATGTACTGCGGCCCGGGGAGTGTTCAAGGGAAGTGGCCATAAGTGCATTCTGTAATGAATCGCCCAGGTTTTGCCAACGGGCCCGCCAAGCGCAGGGAAATTCCCGGGAGAATCGCAGGCATCGGGCGGCCGAGGCCGTGGCAGATGCGAAAATCCGCATGAGCGAAACGCTCTCGTTCACTGACGACTCGGTGCTCTGGGCTGCGAAGTAGCTCGAATTCGCAGAGGTTCCGCTATCCCATCAGGGGTGGCGGAACCTCTTTTCTTTTGCCCTGGCGGCGAGGAAGCCCGCAGCTCGCGGATTGCGACCACAACATGAACACCGGAAATAGGAAGATCGGGAAAATTTTCAAGGAATTCCCCGCGCTGCCGGACCTCGGAAATACGCGAGAACCCGGGGCGATTCGCTCGCTCTCATTTGCTTCTCATGGACGCGCCATAATCCTCTCACCACCGCCTAATGCGCTCCTCACAAGGGTCTTTTAATGTTCAAAGCATGAATCGCCGCATACTTCTCATCCTCATGGTGTTGGCTGTGCCAGCGGGACTGGCCGGCGCCAGCCAGGCACTTGCCGACAAGGCCAATCCGCCCATCCCGCATCAGCAGCCAATCATTGTCCAGCTCTCACCGGCTCCCGAGCCCGCTGCTGCGCAAGCGCAAGCTGAGGAGCTGATCGGCAATGGCTGACATCCATGAGCACCAGGGATCAACGGTGTCGGCACGGTTGCGCATTGTCGGGTGGATCGTGCTCACTACTGCACTGGCCCTGCTGGCCGTAACGGTTTCGATGCGTTCGATCATGTCCGGCCAGGTAGCCGAAGCTGCCAACGTGGGCATCGCGCAGGAAATCGAGGAGTTCCGGACCTTCGCCGCCGAGGGACTGGACCCGAAGACAGCTCGCCCGTTTTCCTCAATCGGTGAATTGATGGAACGCTATCTGGCCCGCCAGCAGCCGATGGCCGGCGAAGCGATTCTCGCGCAGGCCAATGGACGGGTGCTCACCGCAGGCACCGCAGCCAACCAGGCCGGGACCTGGCTGGCTGATGACCCCGTGCTCCTGGGCCGTATTCTCGATGACGCGAAGACCTCCGGAATCCTGGAGAGCAACCACGGGACGGTTCGCTGGGCGAAGGCCGAGGCCAAGGATGCCTCCGGAGCCAGCGGGGCGGGGCACCAAGCCCATCTGGTCGTCGCGCACTTCATTGGCGGGGCCCAGGAAGAAGCCAACCGGCAGGCAACCATGCTCTTCGGCGTGGCCGCCGGGGGACTGGCCTTGACCGCGGGGATCGCCTGGTTGGCAGCTGGGCAGATCATGCGTCCCATCCGCACCATGAGCGAAACCGCCGCCTCGATTAGCGCCAATGACCTCTCGGCCCGCGTTCCGGTCGAAGGACGCGACGACTTGGCGCAGCTGGCCAGGACACTGAATGCGATGCTTGACCGGGTTGAAGCTTCGCATCTGGCCCAACGCCACTTCATCGCCGAAGCACGAGAGCACCTGGGAAGCCCGCAACGCAAGATGGCAGCTGCCTTGCAGAAGCTCAACGAGGAAGAGGTACCCCGGAAGCAACGCGGCAGGATCATCAGCACCGCGCAGGCGCACATTTCGCTGATGGGACAGACGCTTGCCGACCTGGAATTGCTGGCGCAAAGCTCGGACCCGGACTTCATCCAGCGCCGAATGGTGCCCGTCGGCGAAGTCACGGCGGACGTTGCCGCGGCAGCCGCCCGCCCGGGTGCCTACCCGGACCGACGTTTCCGCATAGCCGAGTCTGCCAAGGCCCAGGCGTGGCTGGATCCGCTGCGCGTTGCCCAGGCCATGCACCAACTGATCCAAAATGCTGTCGCGCATACCGAGGATGGAGAAAGCATCCGGATCGGTTCTGCCGCAGCAAAGGGCATGGCCAGCTTCTGGGTTGCCAACGATGGACCGGCGTTGGACCCGGACCAGGCCCGTGCCCTGCTGGAAAACTATCGCAGTGCCCCGGAAGCCGGCCAGCAGGGATCCGGCATGGGCTTGGGCTTGGCCGTGGTGAAAGCGGTCGCGCAAGCCCACGGCGGCACGGCCTGGGTGGAATCCGGAAACGGCAACGGGACCAGTTTCGGATTTTCCCTCCCGCAAGCTGATGCCGGACAAGGCATCCGCTGCGAAAAAGAATTCGCCCAATCCATGGCCAGCAGCCTGGGCGGTGAGTCATGAGCATCAAGCCAACTGCGCCACGCTCGGGATTCCGCTACACCGCCCAGCGGTCCATGGACCAGGCCGCGGAACAGGGCAAAGCCGGTGCGGCACGAAGCCGCTGGAGCAAGCAGAACGCAGCGCGAATCATCGCCGCACTGGTCTTGGTAGGCTTTCTCGGCTGGTGCGCCTATGGAGCCTTCGGCCCGGATGCGGGGACAGCGCAGGCATTGCCAGCCCAAGGGGCCCTGACCCTGGCGGTCTTCGCCTTGGCCATCTGGCTCTGGGTCTTCTCGCCAGTAGGCGATACCTTTATCGCCTTGGGCGCAGCAGTGGTGCTGGTGCTCATGGGCGTGCTGCCCGAAGCCGACCTGTTCTCCTCGCTGGGAGAAGACACCATTTGGCTCTTGCTGGCCGCCTTCGTGATCGCGGCGGGGATCACCGCCACGGGACTGGCTACCCGCGCCGCAGCATGGATAGCCGCAGGGGCGAACACCCCGCGGCAGCTGATCCACCTGACCACCGGGGTGCTGGTGGCTACCGCATTCGCGGTGCCCTCCACTTCCGGGCGCGCGGCCCTGGCCATTCCGGTCTTCATTGCCCTGGCCAAGGCCCTGGCGGATCGCCGCCGCATCGTCCTGGCCCTGTCCCTGGTTTTCCCCTCGGTTATCCTGCTTTCGGCCGTGGCATCCTATCTGGGAGCCGGAGCGCACTTGATCACCAGCCAGATCCTCGCCACCGCGGGCCATGAAGGATTCTCCTTCGCCGGCTGGCTGGTCTACGGATTGCCGCTGGCTTTCGTTTCCTCCCATCTGTGCGCCGAACTGGTGCTGTGGATGTTCACCCGCAAGGAGGACCGCGCAGAACCGCTGGCGGTGGGCATCGAGCGGCTGCAGCAGTATTCGCCGGTGCCGCTCTCGGGCCCGCTCACGGTGGGGCAATCCAGGGCAGCGCTGCTGGTCTCGGCTGTGGTGGTGCTCTGGTGCACCGAGCCCCTGCACCAGCTCCATCCCGCCATCGTGGCCCTGCTTGGTTCATTGCTAGTAGCCAGCCCGGGATACGGCTCTGTAGGCCTGGCCAAGGCATTGAAGGCGGTGCCGTGGTCGATGCTCATCTTCATGGCCGCGACACTCACCCTGGGTACGGCGCTCGCCGGAACCGGAGCCGCCGAATGGCTGGCCCGCAAGGTGCTTGGCCCTGTCGAGCAGCTCGGGGCTGCCGCACCCTGGGTCTTCACCGTCCTCGTGGTGGTGGTCTCTGCCGCGGCGCATCTGGTCATCCAATCCCGTTCGGCCCGCTCAGCGGTGCTGATTCCGCTGGTGGTCTCGCTGGCCCCGGGCGTCGGGGTCAACGCGGTAGCCATTGCCCTGGCTTCCACCGCCGCCGCCGGTTTCTGCCACACCCTGACCAGCAGCGCGAAGCCGGTGAACCTGTTTTCCGAGATCGAGGGCATCGAAACCTATAAGCCGGCAGACCTGCTGCGCCTGAGCGCGGTGCTCGGACCACTCATGGTCCTGCTGGTCCTGGTCTTCGCCTTCTGGATCTGGCCGGCCATGGGACTGCCGCTGTTCCTCTGAACCACCTCGTAGCTTCACATCTCATCGCATTCATCCTCACTGAAAAGGACAACGAATCATGGCACACGCACTTCCACAACGCATCCTGGTAGCCCCTTCCGGATTCAAGGAATCCCTCGACGCGGCGGCAGTCGCGGCGGCCATCGGCGCCGGGGTTCGCCGGGCCTTGCCCGGAGCCACGGTCAAGGCAGTGCCCATCGCCGATGGCGGTGAAGGCACCGCAGAAACCCTGGCGTGCGCTACCGGCGGCCACCTGGTGCCAATGGCAGTCACCGGTCCGGTCGGCCAGCAAGTCGAGTCCCACTACGCCATGCTCGGTGGCGAAGCGGCCGGAACGGCAGTCGTCGAAATGGCCGCCGCTGCGGGCCTGCGGCTGGTTCCCCGCGACCAGCGGGATCCGGGAACCACCACCAGCTACGGTGTGGGCGAGCTGATCGCGGCCGCCATTGATGCCGGGGCCTCCAAGATCCTCGTGGGCTGCGGCGACTCGGGTACCTCGGATGGAGGCATGGGGGCATTGCAGGCGCTGGGTGCACGAATCCTTGATGACAACGGCCATGAGGTCAAGGCCGGCGGCAACTACCTCGGATCGGTGGACCGGTTGGATCTGTCCGGCCTGCACCCGGCCCTGGCTGCCGGGAATGTCCGGATCACCATGGCGCTGAACCCGCACAATGTGCTGACCGGCCCGCGCGGAGTGGCCCGCGTTTTCGGTCCGCAGAAGGGGGCAACTCCGGAACAGGTCGAAATCATGTCAGCAGGTTTCGAACGCTGGGCCTCGATCCTGCGCCGCGATGCGCTGGAGTCCTCGCGCTCCACGGATTTCGCTTTGGCCCCGGGGACGGGTGCTTCGGGCGGGCTGGGCGCTGGCTTGGCGGCAGTGGGGGCGGTGCTCTTGCCTCGCTTCGAGGCGATCCTGGACTCGGGCTTGGCCGGCATTGATCTGGACTCGATGCTGCGCGGAGCGGATCTGGTCATCACCGCAGAAGGCGCCATCGACTTCCAGACGCCCAAGGGCAAGGTACCGGCGGAAGTAGCACGGCGCGCGGCGCTGCATGGGGTGCCGGTAGTGGCCCTGGCAGGAACTCTGGGCCGCGGCTGCCGAGACGTGCACGATATCGGAATTGACGCCATTGCCTCGATCATGCCCATCCCGATGACGCTGCAAGAAGCAGTGGATGACGGGGAGCGGCTGCTGATCGAAGCGGCCGAACGCTTCATGCGCACCATCATCCTGGGTGCATCAATGGCAGCAGCCCGGCTCAGCCCGCGCGAGGCTTGGTAGCAACCAGCGGTCGCGCCCTGAATAGGAATAGGCGTGCTGCCTTGCTAGAGCACGTAGGAGGCGATGAGCTGAGAGAGGGCCCGGACATCAACTTTGCCCTTGAACTCCAGACGAACTTTGCCCAACCCGCTGAACCACAGGTCCAGCTCCGCATCCAGATCGAAGGTTCCAGCTGTTTCAACGGAGAACGACTGGACTTTCGAATACGGTAACGAGGTGTAATCCCGCTTTTTGCCGGTCATGCCTTGCACATTGACGGCGATGAGTCTCTTGTTGCTGAAGACCACGTAGTCGCGTGCACCCTTGAAAGCGCTTAGTAGCTCTTCGCCAGCGACCATCATGGGTACGATCTCCGGTGCGACTTGTGAAAGGTCCCATGGGCCCAATTTGAAGACAGAGGAATTATTGAAATCAATCATGTAAAGAGCGTACGAAGGATGAGGGACAAATAGGCGACGACTAATTTCCCGAATCATGGCTGAGAGCCCAACTTGTCGGTACTTTCAGGTACGGTGAAATAATCAAATCTTCAACCAACAATGGGGGTCAGCGTAAATACAACTTCGATCAAAAGTAGACTTCAGCACTGCGGTAGAAGATGTAAGGGACTATTTCGGGACCATGGGAAACGGTCGGCCCAAGTATTCTGGATCGCGCTTTGAAACTCTGGGTGAAGGTGTCGATACTGATCCACATCGAATCACTGCGACCGACTTGGTGGCGGTATCGATGCTCTCCGTTGACGTGCCAGCGCAGGCTTCCTTGGGAATCCTCGAAACGCTAGCCGAGCAAATCAGCGAATTGCTGTCCCAGATTCCGCAGGACTTGAAGTTTGAGAATTTGACACCAGAATCATTCGAGAAATATCTCGCTGAGGGATCGCATGCGGATAAATTGTGGTCGCTTCTACGGCAACATGAAGACCCTTGGAAGGTTGGACAAACCACGGCAAGCAAGATCATGGCTCGCAAGCGGCCGGACTTGATTCCGGTTTACGATTCGGTTGTCGAAGCAGTTGCCGGGATCAAAGGCAGTGGAGAACAGTGGATCGTCTGGTACTCCGCCTTCCACGACGGTTCTTCCGAGGCCGCGGAATTTGTAGACAAGCTCAGAGCGATCAGGGCTGAGGCTGGCCAACCTCACTTGTCGTTATTACGAGTTTTGGATATTGCATTATGGAAGCAAGGAAAGCGCGAAATAGGGCATTCGTAGATCGCGCCTAGGGCTTGGCCCTGAATAGGAACAGGCGTGCCGCCTTGACCGTTGACAACGGCGTTCAAGGCAGCACGCCTGTTTTCGCGTATTCCCTAGAGCTCGATAGCTGCCACGGCCTGAACCGCGCGGGCCGCCTCGGCGCCCTTCTTCAGGAAATGCTCGAAGTAGAAGCCCTGGTGCTCGTCATTCGAGTGGAAGTGGTGCGGGGTCAGGCTGACCGAGAAAGTAGGTACATCGGTATCCAGCTGGACCCGCATCAAGCCGTCCACTACCGCCTGGGCAACGAAGTCGTGGCGGTAGATGCCGCCGTCAACCACGAGGGCTGCGGCTACCACGGCATCGTACTTGCCGGTCTTCGCCAGGCGCTGGGCCTGCAACGGCATTTCGTAGGCGCCGGGTACGCTGACGACATTGATGGTGTATTCCTGCCCGGAAGAATCCATCTCGGCCTCGAAGTCGGCCAGGGCCTGGTCGACGATATCCGCATGCCAGCTGGCCTTGATGAAGGCGACGTTCAATGGCTTGCTCATGAGTTGCTCCCTGATTCTGCGTGCAAATGTCTAAGTCTTTTGATCTAGCCTAGTGGCGTGGGTCTCAATGGAATAAATGGGGAAAGGATCTGCGTAACGAATGAGCCGGTTCAGCGCCAGCCCATCAGCGGAGCCACGTGCTTGAGCACTGATGCGATGACGTGGGCGTTGTAGTCAACGCCCAACTGGTTTGGAACGGTGAGAAGGAGCGTATCCGCCGCGGCGATGGCTTCGTCTTCGGCCAGCTTCTTGGCCAGTTCATCTGGTTCCCCGGCATAGGACTTGCCGAAGACCGCACGGGTCTTCTCATCGATGTTGCCGATCTGGTCCGAGCTGTAGCGGTCGCGGCCGAAGTACTGCCAGTCGCGCTCGTCGGTCAGTGCGAAGATGCTGCGGCTCACCGAGACGCGCGGTTCGCGTGAGTGGCCGGCTTCCTTCCACGCGTCGCGGTAGAGCTGGATCTGCTCGGCCTGCTGGACGTGGAAGGGCTTGCCCGATTCGTCGTCCTTGAGCGTGGAGCTCTGCAGGTTCATGCCCAGCTTCGCGGCCCACACTGCAGTGGCATTGGATCCCGAACCCCACCAGATGCGTTCGCGCAAGGTGTCCGAATGCGGCTCGACGCGCAGCAGGCCCGGGGGATTGGGGAACATCGGGTTCGGGCTAGGCTCGGCGAAGCCTTCCCCGGAAAGCACCTCGAGCAGCCGCTCGGTATGCCGGCGGCCCATATCGGCATCCGATTCGCCCTCGCGCGGCTCGAAGCCGAAGTGGCGCCAGCCGTCAATGACCTGCTCGGGCGAACCACGGCTGATGCCCAGCTGCAGGCGGCGATTGGAAATCAGGTCGGCGGAGCCTGCATCCTCAGCCATGTACAGCGGGTTCTCGTAGCGCATGTCGATGACGCCGGTGCCGATCTCGATGCGGCTGGTTCGCGCGCCGATGGCAGCCAGCAGCGGGAACGGGGAGGCATATTGCTGGGCGAAGTGGTGCACGCGGAAATAGGCGCCGTCCGCGCCGAGCTCCTCGGCGGCGACCGCCAGATCGATGGCCTGCAGCAGGGCGTCGGAGGCAGTGCGGGTGCCTGATTGCGGGTGGTCGGTCCAGTGGCCGAAGGACAAGAAGCCGATGTTCTTCATGCTTGAGACAACAAGTAATCTCGAATGGTTATTCCAGTCCTAGCCTCGTGGTCTGCTAGAACTGGCGGGCGGCGACGTCGGCTCGATGCGCAGTGGCGAGCGCCTCTTCGAGCTGCGCGATAGTCACTGGCTGACCGCGATCGGCAAGGTGCGCGGAGTAGAAATTAGCGGGATCCTGGGCGTAGACGTGAGTGTAGCCACCGGATTCGGGCTCGGCGCGCCACGAATCAGCCAAGGTTCCGGCATTAACCGTGTCGAAGCCCAACGCTTGGACAAGTTCCAGCACTTCGGTCTTGGCAGCAAGGTCATCGCCATATATTGGCAACGCGGTCCTCGGAGCTGAATTGACCAGAAGCGGGATGTGATGCGCCACGATGTTGTTGAAGGCTTTGGTGATGCGGGCGCCGGGAAGGAGCGATGCTTCCAACTGCGCAGTAGTGGACTTCAAGGAATCGAGAACTTCTATGCGCCCGTCGCGGGATGGGTAGTAGTTGCCGGTGGATAGGACCGTCTTGTTGGCAAGCGCCTGGGTTGGAAGGTCCGAATAAGCCGACAGCGGGATGGCCAGCACGACGATATCGCCATATTCAGTGGCTTCAGCAACGGTTGCCGCGTGCGCGTTGTCGCCGAGTTCTTCCACCACGTCGGCGAGCGAGGCGGGGCCGCGTGAGTTCGCGATGGCCACGGTGGCGCCAGCGGCCACTGCTAGGCGAGCAATGGCCTGGCCGATATTTCCGCTACCGATAATCCCGATCTTGGTTGTGCTCATGGGTTGCTCCGAATTCTTATCTTGTGGTCGATGAGGTATCTAAGGGTGAAGAATTTTATGTGGTGCGGGCAAGTTCCTGGCGAACCGTATCCATGAGTCCAGGGAATCGATGATCCAGTTCTTCGGTGCGCAACCAGTTGCGGTGCCGGGTGCCATCAACCTCTTGCCTGATCAAGCCGGATTCCCTGAGGATGCGCCAGTGCCGGGTGAGTGCCGACTTTGAGACACCAAAGTCCGAGCTGCTGCACGCGCCACCGGGGGTTGCACCAATGTGAGCGATGATGGCGCGCCTGACCGGATCGGCCAGAGCGGCCATGATTTCGAATAGGTCCATTTCCTCTTCGGAGGGAATGGTTAGAGGTCGAGTGAGGCGGCTTGCCACGTTCATTTCCTTAACTCCGAAAGGCGTGCATGTACGCAAAAAAGTGTACATACTAGTTATGTACGCGTCAACATGTACATGCAGAAGGGATCAGGCCCTGCGAATTAGCGGTGCGATAGCTGTGAGGGGTGAAGGGCTGGAGAGCCGCAGGTTTTCTGCGAGTTGATGGTTGACCAGATCTCATCGAGCGATAGGCTCAGCGCGGCCGCGACAGCGGCGATGGTGGAAAAAGAGGGAGTGGCGACGCGGCCGGTTTCGATTTTCCGCAGGGTTTCGGGGGAGAGGCCGGCTTGGATCGCGACGTCGAGGATTGTTCGTTCGCCGCGTGCCTGCCGAAGCAGCGCGCCGAGGTTCTTGCCCTGTTCGATTTCCCGGGCGGTAAGCGGCAGTCTGACCATAATGAGACCATTATACCGGTATTAAAATACCGGTATAGTAATTGGAATGATTGAGATTCTCACAGCCAGCGAAGTAGAGCGCGCCCGCGAGACCGGACGCCTTGTCGGAAACATCCTCAATACGCTCAAGCACCGCGTGCAGGTCGGCACCAATCTCTTGGAAATCGACGCCTGGACCAAGGAAATGATCGAGGAGGCCGGCGCGGTCTCCTGCTACGTCGACTACGCCCCGTCCTTCGGCAGCGGCCCCTTCGGCCATTACATCTGCACGGGAGTCAACGATGCGGTGCTCCATGGCCTGCCTCGCGACTACCAGCTGGCCGATGGCGACCTGCTCACCCTGGATCTGGCCGTCACCTTGAAAGGCATCGCCTCCGACGCGGCGATCAGCTTCATTGTCGGCACGGCTGCGCGTGCAGAAGACCGGAAAATGATCGAGACCACGCAGCGCGCCCTGGCCGCCGCCATCGCCGAGGCGCGTCCCGGAGCCAAGATCGGCGACCTGTCCTTCGCCATCGGATCGGTGCTGACCGCCGAAGGGTACAAGGTCAACATGGAATTCGGCGGCCACGGCATCGGCAGCACCATGCATCAGGATCCTCACGTATCCAACGACGGCCGCCGCGGACGCGGGTACACGCTGCGACCCGGTCTTCTGCTGGCCATCGAACCGTGGGTCATGGCCGATACCAGCAAGCTGGTGACCGACCGCGATGGCTGGACCCTGCGCAGCGCCACCGGCTGCCGCACCGCGCACACCGAGCACACCATTGCCATCACCGAAACTGGCGCGGAGATTCTCACCCTGCCCACTGACCTCTCGGCATAGGCGGAGGCCGCATGGCCGCGATCAGGCGTTCGGGCTTTCCCCGGTCCCGGCGCCGCGGCGGCGGAGCACCGGTTCGGCCGTGCCGGTGCCGCAGCCCGAGGAGGCGCTGCCGCAGGCCGGGGAAGCAACGGAGGTGCAGCACGATCCGCTGCACCCGCTGGCCCCGGCGTTGCCCGCATCCTCCGGCTGGCGCGAAGCATGGCCGGCGGCTTCGCGCAGCGTCCTGGCCAGCTGCGCCGGGTCCTGGCCTTCTTGGCCCAGCACCACGAACCCCGCGTCGGCAATCATCGCCAGGTCGGCTTTCGCGTCCTGCCCTTCGCTGGTCAGGTAGTCGCCAAGGAACAGCGAATTGGCCACTTCCAGGGCATTGGCCTGCAAGGAACGCAGGTGCATTTCGCGTCCGCCGGCCATCCGGATTTCCTTGTCCGGGCAGGCTAGCCGCACTACGGCCAGGATCCGCAGGCACGCGCGCGGGGTCAGGTTCCAGGTGCCTTCCAGCGGGGTGCCGTCGAAAGGCATCAAGAAGTTCACCGGAATGGAATCGGCTTCCAGTGCGCGCAAGGCGAAGATCGCCTCGACCAGCTGCTCAGGAGTTTCGCCCAGTCCAACGATGAGCCCGGAGCAGGGGGAGAGGCCGGCGGACCTGGACTGCTGGACGGTGGAGACGCGCTCGGCGAAGCTGTGGGTGCTGCAGATTTCCGGGTAGAGGGACTCGGCCGTATTCAGGTTGTGGTTGTAGGCGTCGGCGCCGGCCTCCTTGAGCCGCTGGGCCTGCCCCTGCTTCAGGATGCCGATGCAGGCGCAGACCTCGACGTGCGGATGTTCTTCCTTCAATGCGCCGATCATTGCCGCGACGCGTTGCACATCGCGGTCCGTGGGTCCCTTGCCGGAGGCGACCATGCAGACCCGCGAGGCGCCGCCGGCAATGCCCAGGCCTGCTTGGCGCACCGCTTCGCCGGGCTTGAGCCAGGTGTATTTCAGGATTTCGGCCTTGGAGCCCAGGCGCTGGGAACAGTAGGTGCAGTCCTCGGGGCACAAGCCGGACTTCAGGTTGACCAGGTAGTTGACCTTCACGGTGTTGCCGAAATGCTTGCGCCGCAGCACTCCGGCCGCACTGACCAGTGCCGACGTCTGCGCGTCGCTGGTGGCCAGCAGCTCGAGGGCCTCTGCTGCGGTGAGCTGGTGGCCAGCGGAGATGCGTGCGGCCAGCTCGGTGAAATCTGCGGTGTCGGTGCGCTGCGCGGGGATGCTCATGGGTTCCTTCGCCTGGTTGGATGGCTGCCTGCCAAGGTGCAGCCATTCTTGAACGGTGTTCAATTACTGGCACCAATGTACACGAAAAGCCCCCGACTTGAACAATGTTCAAGTCGGGGGCTTGCGCTGCTTTCTACGGCAGCTGCAGACGGCGCGCGTCCCGTGCCGCGCGCCCGCCGCTCAGCTGGAGGTCTTGCTCCGGTAGATCCGCGTGGCCAGCGGCCAAGCCAGGATCAAGATGCCTGCCAGCCAGGCCAGGGCGATCCAGAGCTCGGAACCCACGGGTTCTTGCGACAGCAGGGCGCGCAGCGAATCGACGATGGCAGTGATCGGCTGGTGCTCGGCGAACCAGGCCACCGGCCCGGGCATTGACTCGGTGGGAACGAACGCCGAGGAAATGAAGGGCAGGAAGATCAGCGGGTAGCTGAAGGCGCTGGCGCCATCCACCGATTTCGCGCACAAGCCGGCAAGCACCGCTACCCAGGTCAGACTCAGGGTCACCAGGCACAGCAGCGCGAGCACGGCGATCCACGCTGCCATGGAGGCGGAGGAGCGGAAGCCCATGGGCAGGGCGACCCCCAGTACCAGCGCCAGGGAGAGGAGGTTCGCCGCCAACGAGGTCGCCACATGGCTCCAGAGCACGCTGGAGCGGGCGATCGGCATGGAGCGCAGGCGCTGCACCAGCCCATCGCGCAGGTCCAGGAACAGCCGGTAGGAGGTGTAGGCGACCCCGGAGGCGATGGTGATGACCAGGATCCCGGGCAGCAGGTAGTTGATATACGGCCCCGTGGCGCTGGTGCCGATGGCCCCGCCGAAGACGTAGGTGAACAGCAGCATCATGGCCACCGGGGTGATGGCCGTGGTGATGATGGTGTCGGGGCTGCGCACAACGTGGCGCATCGAGCGCCCGGTGAGGATTCGGGTTTCCTGCAGTGCCGCGATGCTCATGGCTTGCTCCCTTCGGTTCGCTGGTGGTGGCCGATCAGTTCCAGGAAGATCTCCTCCAGGCTCGGCCGCTTGGCCACCAGTTCGGTGGTGGCCGGCGGCAGCAGGGCCTGGAGTTCGGTCAACGTGCCCTGGTGGATGATGGTGCCCTCGTGGAGGATGGCGATTTGATCGGCCAGGTGCTCTGCTTCATCCAGGTACTGGGTGGTGAGCAGGATCGTGGTGCCGGACTCGGCCAAGTCGCGGATCACCTGCCAGGTCTCGCGGCGCGATTGGGGATCCAGTCCCGTGGTCGGCTCATCGAGCAGGAGCACCGGCGGGTTGCCGGCCAGTCCCATGGCGATATCAAGGCGCCTGCGCATCCCGCCGGAGTAGGTTCCTGCGGGCCGGTCCGCTGCGTCGCAGAGGTTGAAGCGCTCCAGCAAGCCGTTGGCGATGGACCGCGGATTCTCCAAGCGGAGCAGCCGCGCGATCAGCAGCAAGTTTTCGCGCCCGGTCAGGACCTCGTCCACTGCGGCGAATTGCCCGGTCATGCCCAGCGACCGGCGGACCTGGACCGGGTTCTCGCGCACTGCAGCTCCGCAGACCCGGGCGGTTCCCGCATCGGCGGGAAGGAGGGTAGCCAGGATCTGCACGAGCGTCGTCTTGCCGGCGCCATTGGAACCGAGCAAGGCGAAGATGCTGCCGGGCTGCACGGTGAAGTCCAGGCCGCGCAGCACGGGCAGCTTCTTGAATGACTTGGCCAATCCGGTGACCTCGATGGCCGGTTCCGGGGCCAATGCGGTATTCATGTCATTGCTCCTTCGATTCGTTCTCTGCTTCGGAAATGGTGTCGGCCAGGCGGGTGCGTTCCTTGTCGGTCCAGCGCTTGCCCCCGTAGGCCTGGGCGAAGTCATCGGCGAATTCCGCCGGGTCCTGGCCAAGCAGTTCGCGCAGCGCGGTGCCGTTGGCGGCTGCTCCTTCGAAGAGGTCGGCCAGGTCCGAATACATGGAGATCATCGTTTCGGCGTCGGTGACCCCGCTCTGGTTCAGCAGGTAGCGCTGCACTCCTGCAGCGGCCTTGGCATAGGGCTGGGGCAGGGCCTTGAGGCGTGCCATGCTCTGCTTGTACTGCTTCTTCTGCTCCAGTGAGCCGGTGAAAGATTCAATCCATTTGGCGACCATGATCAGTGCCCTTTCTGCGGGGTGCTCGGGTGGGGGAGGTTGTTGATGCGGGAGACGAGTAGGTTCCAGGTGGTCCAGAAGTCGTCGAGCTGCTGCTTGCCGCTGGGGTTGAGGGTGAAGACCTTGCGGGGAGGCCCTTTTTCGGACGGGACTTTCTCCACCGAGACGAGGCCTTTCTGCTCGATGCGCACCAGCAGCGCGTAGATGGTCCCCTCGGCCAGATCGGTGAAGCCGCGTTCGCGCAGTTCCGTGGTGATCTCGTATCCGTAGGCCGGGCGTTCGGCCAGGATCGCCAGGACGATCCCTTCCAAGGTGCCTTTGAGCATCTCGGTCATCTGTGTGGCCATGGTGCACCCCTCTCTACTTAGTGTCATTGAGTACAAGTAGATAGTAGAACTAAGTAGCGGTATTTAGCAATACTTAGTACCAAGATTTTCCAGATATTTTTCGGGGCCTCGGAGAACCGCCATTTGACCAGTGGCAAGATGGCGCAACCGGAAATCCGGTATGCTCCTGGAAGCTGAGCCGGTACTGGATCTATGGGGATGAGGCGCCATGAAGGATGCGAGATGGCATTGGGAGCTGGTCCATGCCGAGCGTGCGCGGTTGGCAGGATTGCTGGGCAGCTTGGCTCCGGAGCAATGGAACGCCCCATCGCTGTGCGCGAACTGGCAGATCCGCGATGTGGCGGCGCACCTGGCGGCCGCCGGATCCACCTCGACCGCCCGCTGGCTGGTGAATATGGCTCGTTCCGGATTCAATGCCGACCGGCACAACGAGCGGCTGCTGCGCTTGCAGCTCGGGGACGGCGCCCGGCAAACGCTGGAGAATTTCAACCGTTCTGCCAGCAAGTCCATTGCCCCGCTGAACTCGGTGACCGGTTTGCTGGGCGAAGTGGTAGTGCACGGGCAGGACATCGCCCAGGCACTCCATCTGATCCTGCAGCCTGAACCCACGGCACTGCGAGCGGCGGCAGGATTCTTCGCCTCCAAGGACTTCGCAATCAATAGCAGCACCCTGGTCAAGGGCTTGCGGATGTCGGCGGCGGACGACGCTTTCAGTTGCGGGAACGGTCCCGAGGTGCATGGCGAATTGCTGGATCTGGTCCTGGCGATGGCCGGAAGGGAACAGGTCCTCCCGCGGCTTCAGGGCGCAGGGGTCGGCGAGCTGGCACGCAGGATCACGGCACAGCCGCGGAAATAGCAAGCATCGCGCCGCACGATGACTGTACGGCGCGATGCTGGGGAAGCTGGCAAATCAGCCAGCGGGAATGAGGGCGGTGGCCAGCGGGTTCTCCAGATCGCCTGCGTAGAGCAGGCCTCCGGACTGGTCGGCGAGATCCAGCATCTGCTGGTTGTTGCGCAACTGCAGGCGGTTCAAGCACGACAGCGGGAAGCTCTGCGCGAAAAGTCCCAGCTGATCAAAGCGTTCAGCGAACTGCGGATGCTGCCCGCGATAATCCAGCAGCCGTTGAACTACGGTCTTCCAGAAATCTGCTTCGGAAAGCAGTTCTTCGGCATCCAGCAGCGGCGCGAGGAAGCGGAAGAACGAATCAAAGACATCCGTGAAGACCGACAAAACCGGATCTCCACCGGTGCGTACCCGGCGAATCTCCTCCGGGAGTTCCACCCGGTCCGAGAGCACGGCAATCTCTTCGCCCAGATCCTTGAGCAGGACCTTATTCACGGCACCGTTCTCAAGCACCATGATCACGTTTTCGCCATGCGGCATGAACACCAAATCATAGGCAGCCAGGCAATGCACCAGCGGAATGAGGTAGGCATCGAGGTAACGGCTTAGCCAGTCGGCCGGTGCTAGCCCGCTGCGGCGAATGAGGGCGCCGGCAAAGGACCTGCCGGACGCATCGACATGCAATAGGCTGGCCATCGTAGCCAACTTTTCTTCCGGGCCCAGCAGGCTGATCGGGGACTCCCGCCACAGCGCAGCCAGCATCTTCCGCTGCGGATCGCTCTTGCCGGTGGCTGCTTCGAACTGCGGGTTGCGGTAGCCTACGGCCGCAATTTCACGCAGCAGGGCGACCGGCTGGGTCGAGAGCACCGGGTCCTTTGCGAACAACTCGCCCAACCACTGGTTGATCGCGGGAGTCACCTTCATGTACTCGGCACTGAGCCCGCGCATGAAGCCCATATTCAAGATCGACATTGCCGTCTTGACGTAGTGGCGTTCCGGGTTGGACAGGTTGAAGAAGGTGCGGATCGACTGCTGCGCCTGGTACTCGTCAACGCTGGTGCCCAGCCAGATCAATTGCTTGCGGGCAATATCATTGGCGAACGTGATCGACAGGCGGTTCTCCCATTGCCAAGGGTGCACCGGAATGAAGATGTAGTCCCCGGCTGCATAGCCGGTGCCGAACAAGGAGGCCTCCAGGGCCGCATCCAAGCGCTGGCGCTCGGCCGGATCCAGCTCGGTGGCCAGCAGCCCTTCGTAATCCAGCGAATCCACGGCGTCGAATTGTGCTCGGGACTTGTGGGCGGCAGCCCAGCCAAGGTGCAGGGCGGAACCGGTTTCGGGGGCGTACCTCAGGTAGTCGGTGCGCCCGATGCCCATTCTTCCGTTGTTGGCTATGAAGCACGGGTGGCCCTCGGTCATGGAAGATTCGATGAGCTGGAAGGATTGTGCGGCTGTGCCGTCGAACCGGGCCAGCTGTGCTGAATTATGGGTTGCATGAACCTGCTTGTAGCAGTGGCTGGCCAGCGTGGATGAGAGCTCTTCAAGGTAGGTGGGCAGCTGAACCGGGGAAAGCGTGAGTTCCTGGCAGAAGTGGGTGATGAACTCAATGGCGTCCACCTCTGCCTGCTGCCAGCTGCCGTCAACGAAGTGGTGGTGTTCCACGGACTGCGGTGAAACCAACCAGTGGTTCAGCTGGTACCGCTGGGCGCTGAAGCTGTAGCGGTGGGCATCCTTCTGGACTGAGTAGCGGTTTTCTCCATGGCCGGCAGGCTCCAGGAGGCGCTCATGCGAAAATTCGCCCAGGGCTTTGGCCAAGACATGGCGATTGGCGATGTCCCAACGTGCAGGGGAGAGGAATGAGGATTCCAAGCCGCGGCCGGTAGCGGTTTCGAAGTCCTGGCGAGTGCAGATGGACAGCAGTGCCTGCTTGAATGAGCCGTCTGCCTCGGAAAGCTCCACTGGACGTATCGGGCGGAAGCCAACGCGGGCATTCAGGGCATGGATGGCTTTGTTGCGCAGGTCAGGTTCCACGATGATTCGTTCGGTTCCGGGCAGGGCGAAAGCCTGGACCATGGCCGAGGAGAGAGCTTCGAGGGTGAACCCAGGCTGCGGCTCGGTGGCTGCCGGAGCCAGGAAGTGCAGTCCACGGTCGCCGCGGACGCAGTTGTACGCATCGGCCAGTGGCGATGCTGCTGGGTCATAGAGCTCGACAAGGAATTTCTCGTCCCCTGATGCGTCAATGCCGAAGAGGACTTCGTAGCCTGGGGTGCCAAGCAATGTGCGGTATTCTGCTTCGATTTCCTTTTCGGTTGCGTTGGCCATGCCCCAGAAGGAGGCATGCGCGGTGGCAATCCACGAATGCAGCAGCGCAGTGTCCCCGGGCAACGTCACGGAACGGAAAGTGTAGTTGGTCATCGGAAGTTCCTTAGGCTCGTGCGCTGGCAGTGGCGGAAGTGGGCAAGCCGCTGAGTTCGGCGGCGCCGAATCGCTGGAAAGCGATCCGTCGCTCGACCGGGTAGACCTCGCGTCCAGCCAAGCGGTTGATAATTACTGAATTGCGGTAGGCTCCCATGCCCAGATCCGGAGCGGTGAAGCCGTGGGTGTGCAGTTCAGCGTTCTGCACGAAGATGTCCTGGTCCAACCCGATGGAATATTCGCGATCTACATTGAAGCGGCCATCGGGAAGGTAATCGATGCGTTGGCTGATGCCTTGCAAGAAGTCCGGAGTGCCTGCGCGGTAGCCGGTTGCCATGACAAGGTGGTCGGTGAGGAATTCCAGGTCTTCTCCGGTGCGTTCATGGCGCAAGCTGATGGCCAGGTGATCCGTGTCAGCGCCGATGCTCGTGGCCGCGCAGCCGGTACGCAGGTGCACATTCGCTGCGCCATTGACGCTTCGCTGGTAGAGCTCCTCGTGGATTTCGTTGATCAATTCCGCGTTGATCCCCTTGTAGAGCCCCTTTTGCTCTGCTGACAGGACATCCCGCTGATCCATGGGCAGGGCATGGAAGTGGTCGATGTATTCCGGAGATGTCATCTCCAAAGTGAGCTTGGTGTATTCCAGCGGGAAGTAGCGTTCTGAACGCGTTGCCCACACCAGATGATCCTCTTCTGGCAAGCTGCGCAGAAGATCCAAGAAGATTTCTGCGGCGCTCTGGCCGCTGCCGAGCACAGCAGTTACTTTCGGGCCGGAACTAGCGGTCCGGGAGGATAGGAGTTTCTCGCGGTGGAAGGCGTAGTCGCTTGAGTGCACCACGTTGCCGGTGGCTTGTGCTTCCGTGGTGAGAACCGGCGGCAGATAAGGCTGGGATCCGGTGCCCAGCACCAATTTGCCTGCGGTGAAGCGGGTCAGTCCTGCGGCAGTGAGCACCGACAACCGGTAGACCCCGTCGTGGTATTCGGCTTCGAGCACCCGGTGCCCGAATCGTACGCTTTGAATATTTTCTGCGGCCCACGCCAGGTAGTTGGAATACTCCTCGCGCAGCGCGTAGAAGTCTTCGCGGATATAGAACGGGTAAAGCCGCTGTTTTTCCTTGAGATAGTTCAAGAACGAATGCTTGCTGGTCGGGTCCGCCATGGTCACCAGATCTGCCATGAAGGGAACCTGGAGATGGGTTCCGGGAAGCATCATGCCAGGGTGCCAGACGAACTTCTCTCCGGCTTCCAGAACTGCAACGTGCAGATCATCCAATCCATCGGCCAAGGCGGCAAAACCCAGATTGAAAGGGCCAGCGCCAATAGCGATGACGTCAAAGTGCTCGGTAGGTTCAATCATTTCTTCTCTCCAAGGGTGCGTTCGGCCAGCAGTCCGGAACCAATCCGGCAGATAGCGTCGAGGATCTCGCTGATATCGGCCAGGGTCGTATTCGGATTGAGCAGCGTCAGTTTCAGCAGGCGTTTGCCTTTGACTGTGGTGGCGGCGATCATCGCTTCGCCGCTGGCATAGAGGCGTTGGCGGATCTGGTTGGCCAGGGCATTGTGCTCGTCCAGTTCCAGTGGGTGCTGTGGATCTTCAAAGGAGAAGACCAGCGTGCTCAGCTGCACGTCGGCTGCCATCCGAAGCTGGGCGCGCATGGCAACTTCCTGTTGAGCGTCTTCTGCCAAGGCGATGACCTGGTCGAACATGGCACCCAACCGGCTGGCCCCCAAAGAGCGCAACGTGACCCACAGCTTCAGCGCATCGAAGCGCCGTGTGGTCTGCAGGGACTTCGACACCTGGTTGGGGGTGGACTCGGCCTCCGCACGCGGGTTCAGGTACTCGGCATAGTGGGCGATGGATTCCATGGAGGCCGCCGAGCGGACCACCAAGGCGCTGGAGCCGATGGGCTGGAAGAAGGACTTGTGGTAATCCACGGTGACCGAGTCGGCCAATTCAATGCCGTCCAGCCGGTGGCGGTGGGAGTTGGAGACGAGCAGGCCGCAACCGTATGCGGCATCCACATGGAACCACGCGCCTACTTCTGTGGCGATAGCACGCAGCTCGGGCAACGGATCGATGGCCCCGAAGTCGGTATTCCCGCTGGTGGCGGAGATGGCCATGGGCACCAAACCGGCAGCGAGGTCTGCGTCCAGGCGCACGCGCAATGCATGCGCATCCATGCGGTGCTGGGCGTCCGTAGGGATCGCCACGGCCGCGTCGTAGCCCAAGCCAAGGAGCATCGCGGCGTTGCGAATCGAGAAGTGCGCATCTTCCGAGCAATAGATCCGCAGATTAGCCAGCCGTTCAGGCAAGCTGCCCCGCAGCTTTGCGGTAGCGGTGTTTCGTGCGATCAGCATGGCCTGAAGGTTGGATTGAGTTCCTCCAGAGGTAAAGATTCCGTCGGCCTGCCCGGTGCCGAAGCCGATCAGATCGGCGGTGAAATCGATGAGCTTGCGCTCGATCAGTGTTGCGCCAGCGCTCTGGTCAAAAGTGTCCATCGAGGTGTTGATGCTCGTGACGAAGTTCTCGGCGACCACCGCAGGGATCACGACGGGGCAGTTCAAGTGCGCCGCGTACTTCGGATCGTGGAAGTAGACCGCGTCGTTGAAATACAACTCATTCAGCTCGGTGAACGAGTCCTGGGTTGAACCCAATGGACTATGCAGGTCGACCAGGTCGATGCGTTCCTGCAACTGCTGCGGAGTCGGTCCGGTCGTCGGCGCGTTCACCGATGCCAATCGGTGGGCCACGAGTGAAATGGCTTCACGCGACTCGTTTTCGTAGACACGGGCGGTGTCTGCGCAGAGCAACGAATCATCGTAGATCGGCAATGGTAGATCAGGCATTTGCAGGGTAGGCAGTGAGGCACCCAAAAGCATGCTCCTCAGATAGAGACTATCAATAGTTGGTCAGGCTCACCTAACAAGAATCTATTAACAACACACTTCAATTAGTTAATGCAAGCCGAGTAATTCACTCTCTCCGCCGGGAGAAAAGTTTCTACATTTTCCTGCGGGTGGCGCCCGACTGTGATAAGTTACCCGCTGACCTGCATCTGAGCGGGGCTGAAGCTGGACCCCTGCGAGGTTGAAGTGGAGAGAACTTCTCGACTTCCAATGTCCCGGAATTATCACTAATCGTTTGATTGCACTTTCAAGCTAGAACTGTATGATCAAACAGTTAGAACAAGGGAGGGCAAGTGGTCACGGCAAGCCCAGGAAAAGTCCAGCGATCCCAGCGTCTGCTCCTCGGATCGAACGCAACGGACGCGGCAGGACGCTCACTTTCTGATATCACGATTGATCTGCTGTTCGTGGGTACCCTTGGCGCAACTGCCATGCAGATGGGAGTGCTCAATGCGCTTGGCTCCCTTTCCTTTGTGCTCGCGAGCATCCCCGCGGGCCATTTGGTCGACAAGTATTCCGCGTTGCGGGTCCTGCGTATCGGTCTCGGGGCCAAGCTTTTCCTGCTGGGGTGCCTAGCGGCACTGTCCTTCGCCGAGGAGCTAACGATCCCGCTGGGAATGCTGTTGTGCGCATTGCTCGGCTTCTGCAATGTTTTTTCCGAAACTTCCCAAACCACTGCCGTTCCGCAGCTCATCGGAGATGAGCCTGAAGTCCGAGCGGCGAGCATCAGCAAGCTGATCGCCTCGCTGGGAGCTGCGGACCAGTCAATGACCGTGATTGTCCCGGCCTTGGCGGGAACCGGCTTCGCGCTGTGGGGAGCGCCAGCGCTGCTGAGCATCTCGGCGGCACTGGGCCTGCTGGCAATGCTGATGGCGTTGCAGGTGCGTTCCTCTCGTCTGTCGCAAGGCCCTGGCCGCCGCCCCGGGCCGTCGACCGAAAAGGGCGGCATCCTGGCTGGCCTCAGGTATCTGGCCCGGCACCGCCTGCTCTTGGCAATTACCGTTGCAGTGATGTTCTCCAACTTGGGGCTGGCCATCGGGTCATCGGTGGAAGCGATCTTCATTATCAACGAGCTCGGCTTTGGCGAATTCGGGTACGGCCTTTTCGCCTCGGTGGGTGGCATTGGCGGGCTAATTGGAGCTGCTATCGCAGGAACGCTGGCTGGAAAATTCGCTCCGGCAACCTTGCTGATCTACACCGGTTCGATGCAGGCAGTTTTGGCGGGCTGCGTATTGGCCGCGGCTTATGCAACCGAAATGTGGTCCATGGTGCTGCTGGGAATTTTCGCGCTGGGATGGGGAATCGTCGTGCTGCTCTTCAATATTGCTGCCTCGTCCTGGATTGTGCAGATCGTTCCGGAGCAGCTGCTGGGCAGGGTCCTAAGCGCACGCCGGTTATTCACCTTTGGAGTAGTTCCCGTTGGCGGATTGGCGGGCGGCGCATTGGCCAGCGCGTGGGGGATTACCGCTGGACTGCTTGCCTGGGTCGTTGCCGCAACCCTCTCAGTTATTAGCTACCTAGTGATGCGCGGCCCCGCAAGCCGTTAGGCTGGAAAGCATACGCACCACGAAGTAAAGGCAACCGCGCACGTGAAACTAGTTATCGACGCTCGATACACCCGCATCACCCACCATGATGGCATTAGCCGGTATACCGCCGGGTTGATCGAGGCCGCCAGCAAGCTTGCCGAGGTCACGATGCTGGTCAACGACACCAGGCAGCTGGCAATGCTCCCCGATGTTCCGTATCTGAAGATTTCCGGGCCCACGAGCGTGCTCGAGCCATTCGTCGCCCTGCAGGTCAACAAGCTCAAGCCTGATGTCGTGTTCTCGCCGATGCAGACCATCGGATCGTTGGGGCGGAAATATCCCTTGGTCTTGACCTTGCATGATTTGATCTACTACTCGCATCCGCATGCACCGAAGTTCCTGCCTGCTCCGATTCGCGCTGGATGGTACTTGTTCCATCAGGTCTACTGGCCGCAGCGGATGCTCCTGAATCGTGCCGACGCGGTGGCTACCGTTTCCAACACCACAGCCGAACTCATGCGCAGGCATCGACTGACCAAGAAGCATATTGGACTGGTGTCCAACGCTCCCACCGGAAATTTTGCTCGTCGAGACCAAGCGAAGCGCCCAAAGAAGACCTTGGTCTATATGGGTTCCTTCATGGAATACAAGAACGTCGAGACACTCATCCGCGGTATGGCGCACCTGCCGGACTATGAGCTGCACCTGCTAAGCGGGATCAACGAGCAACGTCATGCTGAATTATCCAAGCTCATCCCCTCGCAATCCACAGTGGTATTCCACCGCGGTGTCAGCGATGAGGAATACGAGCAGCTGCTCAGCGAATGCACTGCCCTGGTAACCCTTTCGCGAGAAGAAGGCTACGGGCTTCCCCTGGTCGAAGCGATGAGCATGGGAACTCCGGTGATTGCCACCGATATGCCGATTTTCAGGGAAGTCGCGGATGACGCCGCGCTGTATGCTTCGGCAGATGATGCACAAGGCTTCGCGGACCAAGTACGCACTTTGGATGAGCAGGCTACCTGGAGACAGTATTCGCAACGCGCCGTGGAACGAGCCGGGCACTACTCATGGGAACAATCAGCCCAGCAGCTGCTGGAGTTGGCCAGATATGCGGCAGATCACAGAAAATAGTTTGCTGCTGCCTGGTGGATAAGCATCCGGTCTCGCCCGGAAAATGGCGGAAATTCGGGGCAGGGAACGCATGCTCCGCAACGGGAACTTCCGATTTGAAAACCGCACTTGGCCAGTGCTAAAGTATTACTCGTTGCATTCCTCCATAGCTCAATTGGCAGAGCATTCGACTGTTAATCGAAGGGTTACTGGTTCAAGTCCAGTTGGAGGAGCCAAAGAAACCTCCCAGCTCCGCAAGTAGCTGGGAGGTTTTGTTTTACCCAAAAGCGGTCGTTGCCATGCGCAAATTCAAAGCGAAAACCCAGCAACACCCGAACCACCTATAACCACAGGTGATTAGACGATAGACTTTCGAATCGTTAACAGTTACACCCACAGCATGAGATAAATGCAGTGGGTTTTACGCCTGAAGACTGAGTCGTATGCGGCAACCGGGGTGTTAGCGTTTGATGTACCGGTTGCTGAGCGATCGAGAATATGGAGAAACCATGTCTGAAGCTGAATCGACGCAAGCTGACGAAAGCCTTAAGTCGAGTGTCAAGAGTGCTAAGACGCAGGTTGATGGACTCAAGGAGCTTGTTCCACAACAGCTCTCGGACGAGATCAAACTCGCGACTACGGTACTCAAAGGCAAGGGAATCAGCATTGGCATGGCGGCGGCGCTCGCCGGAGCTGCACTGCTCGTAGTGCTGCTCTTCGTCATTGCTGTTGTCGTTACCCTGGTCAATGTATTGGCTCTCTGGTTGCCCGGTTGGGCAGCCGCATTGATCGTTGCAGGATTCTTCTTGCTGGTTGCTGCCATCTTGGGATTGGTTGGATATGCCAAGGTCAAGAAGGCACTGCCGCTGAAACCGGAAGCAGCTATTCGCGGACTCCGCCACGACTTGGGCGTGCTCAAGGACGGCAGCGCCTTCGATGTCAGCACTCTCGATGAGCCGCTGAAGAAGAAGTCGGCTGAGGATGACGAGAAGGCTGAAAAGAAGAAGGAACCGAAGCCTCCGGCACCGAGTGCCGATGAGCTGATCCTTCGCACCAAGCGTCGCCGCCGCCAGATCCAGGCTCTGCGTGACAACCTGGGCGAGAGCGTGCAAGCGCCACTGGCCAAGATCGACAAGATTCGTTCCTTCACCCAGGGAGCTGGGGAAAAGTTCTCCGGAGCAGCTGCCAAGGCGAAGGGATTCGTTCGCCCTTCCTCGTCTTCGTCGTCCGAAGACCAATCGGAGGCTGACAGAGCCGGCTCAAACCGCTTAGAGCAGGCACGACCGTATATCGTGATGGCAGGTTCCGGGCTGGCGCTGATGGCTGTAGTCCGCGCATTGTTCAAGCGCTCCTAGGTCTTTCGCCGACGGGGCCAGGCATTAGCCGTACCAAGCGTTCGCGTGCCCCGTCGTATGAAAACTTAGGCTAGAAAGGCACTGACATGGTTTGGATCGCTATTGCAGCGGCACTATGCAGTGCCTTTTGTCTTGCCTTTGGAGCGCACTTCCAATCGCAGGCAGTCCGCAGTGCTGTTGGCGGTCTGGACCTGACAATTAAGAATGTCGGGAAGCTGGCCCGCAACAAACGCTGGATGAGCGGACTGGGGCTGATGGCTCTTGGCATGGCCTTGAATGTTTTCGCGCTAGCCAGCGCGCCCTTGACGGTGGTGCAGCCAATTGGTGCCATTGCATTGGTGATCACTGCGATGGTCAATGCCAAGGAAACCGACCTGACGATGAATCGTCCCACCGTTTTGGCGATCATCAGCTGCATGGTGGGTTCGGTTGGCTTCGTGCTTCTGGCCGTCACTGCCACTAGCAGCAACCAGGAAGTAAACGACTACGAAGCGCACTTGATTGAAATGATCTTGGCGGTAGTCGTTGCCATCGTGGGATTGGCCACCATCTTCTTCCACAAGAAGCTCGGTGCGTTCTTCTTCATCCTCGGTGCTGGCGTCCTATTCGGATTCGTCGCCGTACTGGTTCGAACCATTGCAATCGCCGTGATGAATATCGGCGACGGCAGCTTTGTCCAGCTGCCTTGGCTGGCTGGCCTAGCGGTAGTTGTAGCTGGCCTTCTCGGCTCGTATTTTGTGCAAAAAGCCTACTCAAAGGGACCTCCTGACCTTGTCATCGCAGGGTTGACGGTGATTGACCCAATAATTGGCATTGCCATTGGAATCGGCATCCTCGGGGAGCTGCGTCCTGATGTTCCGGTACTGGTCACCGTGCTGATGCTGGTGGCTGCTGGTTTGGCTATCGTCGGTGTGACCGCACTGTCCAGACATCACCCGGATGTTATTGAACGCCGGAACCAGTCTGAAGCAGAAAAATCCATGCCTGATTCCAAATAGACTAAAGCTGCAGATTTTAATAGAAACTACAACGCGTGTGAACGCCGAAGGATGCTCGTGGCCAAGGAAAAACCGCTGACCATCGTCATTGCTGCTGACACTTATCCGCCAGACGTCAACGGTGCAGCGATGTTTTGCTACCGGTTGGCTACTGCGATGCATGCACGCGGCCACCGGGTGCATGTGCTGGCGGCCCGTGGAGATAAGGGCAAGACCTACACCGAGATCCGTGATGAAGCAATTGTGCATCGTCTGGAATCGCATTCGGTACCTACCCACGAGTACTTCCGCATCGTGTTCCCGTGGGAGGTCAATCGGCAGATCAGCAAGCTGCTCTCGGATATCAAGCCCGATGTAGTCCACGCCCAGAGCCACTATATGATTGGCCAGCGCACGATCGGATGGGCTCGCAAGAACAAGGTTCGTTCCATCGCCACGAACCACTTCATGCCGGAAAACCTTGACCCATTCCTGCCTTTCCCGCAGTGGTTCAAGCGAATTGTCGCGCAGAATTCGTGGAGAGACATGGGGAAGATCTTTGGGCGGGCAGACGCCGTCACGACCCCGACTCCACTGGCGGCCAAGGCAATGCGTGAGCGTGCCAAACTGAACCGGGTGCTTCCGCTGTCTAACGGGATCGAGATCGGCAACTACGAGCTGGCGGCAGGGGAAGAAATCATTAAAAACGAGTTCCCCACGATCTTGTTCGCAGGCCGTCTTGCCGTTGAGAAGAACATCAATGAACTCATCGAGGCATTGCCTTTAATGAGCCAGGTGCCGGATGCCATCATTGAAATTGTTGGCGGGGGAGAGCAACGCGCTCACTTGGAGAAGATCGCCGACGAATTGCAGCTGCGAGACCGTGTCCGTTTCCTTGGGCATGTAACTGATGAACAACTGCGCCAGGCCTACCTGCGTTGCGATGTGTTCTGCCAACCAGGCACCGCCGAACTGCAGTCATTGGTAACCCTGGAAGCTCTCTCGGCTTCCAAACCCGTCGTTCTGGCCAACGCGATGGCCCTGCCGCACCTAGTAGACGAAGGCATCAATGGTTACATGTTCACGCCGGGAGACCGGCAGGATCTGGCCAACAAGCTAGACCAGGTTCTGGTCCTGGATGAGCAGCGCCGTGCCAAGATGGGTGAAGCCGGGCATGAAAAGGTGAAGAACCACGCGCAGGAAAAGACGATGAACTCCTTCGAAGCCCTTTACCGCGGCCACGAAGTTTCCACCCATTAATAGGTTCATCGTCATCGGGTGCGTCAAATCGGTGTTTCGGCTAGTGATGCCCTAGAATATTTCGAGTGTGGTTACACCGCTTCGGCGATGGGCCCATGTGGGGAGTTAGCTCAGTTGGTTAGAGCAGGGGACTCATAATCCCTTGGTCATGGGTTCAAGTCCCATACTCCCTACCAAACAAGATCGTCCAGCAGCTTATGCAAAAAAGTTGCTGGACGATTTTTCGTTCCGGGGTCTGGAAACTGGAAGAAGCCAGTTCCCGGCCCATTGCGCGGTACCCACTTGCAACTCTCATGGCATCCAAGGAACAGGCTGCACGACTGGGCACGATCTCGCCAGGGGCTAGAACACGCAGAGGATCCGGTCTGCAAGACCCGCGACAGTAACCACAGCCCTTCATGGTGCAACGCCGGGAGCCTTCACGGTCATTCGTGCAGCGGCAAGAGAATTGATGGACGCATGTCGCGGATCAGCAACACCGGGTCAATATATTCGCCTTCGAGCCGCACGCCCCAGTGAATGCATCGGCCCGAGCAGTGCGCCCCGGTTGCTACCTGTCCCACCTTCGCGCCAGCCTCGACCCAATCGCCCACCGAGACTCCGGCGGCTACCGGTTCGATGCTGGTCTTGAATCCGGAACCGTGGTCGATGACCAGCACGGGTCGATCCACGATCACTGAAGCGTAGGCGACTTGGCCGCGCTGGGGCGCGAAGACCGAGTCTCCGGAGCTGGCAGCCAAATCCACGCCGCGATGACCGGGAAGCCAATTCTCCTCCGGCCTATCGAAGGGCTCCAGAATTTCCGGTTCGCCAGCTAGCGGCCAACGCCAGCCGTTGCCGGCGGCGAGTGCAGCTTGTGCTTGGACCGGTTGTGGCGCCGCAGTCAGGGGCGAGGCCGGAGGACCACTGAAGGCCAGCAGCAAAACCTGCAGCCCGGCGACTAGATACTTGGATTTCATCCTCTCAGGATGGACCCAATAGCCGGATCTTGAGCAGTTGGAAGAGCGAATTGTGGGCAAGCGAATGGGCTGCAGATCACCGATATCGCCGTGTAAAGCGTTGAGTTCTCTGTAGTACACTTGAAACAGCAGTGTCCTGTCACAGGTGTGTCCAAAACTGGGTGCGTCGGGCAGGGGATTGACTTCGCGTATGAGTATCCACAGCTTCATGAGCTGTGGCCTGAGGTTCCAGTGGTCCGAGAGAATCGGTGGACCGAAGGCGAGATGCCAAGCATCTATCGGTATTCATGCTAGGGCGGATATCCACAATGGCTATCTGCATCAACCCGAACAAACAAGAGCAGTTACCGCGGGCGCTTGCGCGCCCGGTCCGCCACTGCTGAAAGGAGTTGCGACATGCCAGTCGTAACCATGCGAGAGCTGCTTGACAGCGGCGTCCACTTCGGCCACCAGACCCGTCGCTGGAACCCGAAGATGAAGCGCTTCATTTTCACCGAGCGCAACGGCATCTACATCATCGACCTGCAGCAGTCGCTGTCGTTCATCGACCGCGCTTACGAGTTCGTCAAGCAGACCGTTGCCCACGGCGGCACCGTACTGTTCGTCGGTACCAAGAAGCAGGCTCAGGAATCGATCGCCGAGCAGGCTAACCGCGTTGGCCAGCCATACGTGAACCAGCGTTGGCTCGGCGGTATGCTGACCAACTTCCAGACCGTCTCCAAGCGCGTTCAGCGCATGAAGGAACTGGAAGAGATCAACTTCGAGGACGTTGCTGGCTCCGGTCACACCAAGAAGGAACTGCTGCTGCTGAAGCGCGAGCTGACCAAGCTGCAGAACAACCTCGGTGGTATCCGTAACCTGACCCGCACCCCTTCCGCTATCTGGATCGTTGACACCAAGAAGGAACACTTGGCTATCGACGAAGCACAGAAGCTGGGCATCCCAGTTGTGGCCATCCTGGACACCAACTGCGATCCGGACGAAGTTACCTACCCAATCCCAGGCAACGACGACGCAATCCGCTCCGTCAACCTGCTGACCCGCGTTGTTGCTGACGCTGTGGCCGAAGGCCTCATCGCCAAGAACAACAAGGCTGCCGGCAAGACCGAGGGTGCTGCTGAGCCAATGGCTGAGTGGGAGCGCGAGCTGCTTGAGGGCGAGAAGGCCAAGGCCGAAGCTCCAGCTGCAGAAGCTGCAACTGAAGCACCAGCTGCAGACGATGCAACTGAGGCACCAGAAGCCAAGTAGTCACCTCGGTGACTCCAGAAGTTTGCCTGGGCGCACTAGCGTGTAGCTCGGGGTGAACTTCACCAAGTCTTGTGGGACGGGCCGGAAATCCGACCCGTCCCATAAGCAAAATAAACTTGAAACTCCTAGCTGAATGGGATTGCACGTGGCAAACTACACCGCTGCTGATATCAAGGCACTGCGCGAGCGCACTGGCGCCGGCATGATGGACGTTAAGAAGGCACTGGACGAGGCTAACGGCGACGCCGAGAAGGCCATCGAGATCATCCGCGTCAAGGGCCTGAAGGGCGCTACCAAGCGCGAAGGCCGTTCGACCGCTGAAGGCCTGGTTGCTGCCAAGGTTGAAGGCAACGTCGGCGTCATGATCGAGATCAACTGCGAGACCGACTTCGTTGCCAAGAACGAGAAGTTCATCGCACTGGCCAACAAGGTCCTGGATGCCGCTGTGGCTTCCGGTGCTGCAGATGCAGAAGCACTGCTGGCTTACGAGCTGGACGGCAAGACCGTTGGCGACATCGTTATCGAAGAGGGCGCAATCCTCGGCGAGAAGGTTGTTGTACGCCGTGTTGCACGCATCGAGGGTGCCAAGGTTGCTTCGTACCTGCACAAGACCAGCAAGGACCTGCCAGCTCAGGTTGGCGTTCTGATGGCTGTTGACGCTGACAGCGAAGCTGCCGCAACCGTCGCACACGACGTTGCTGTCCACACCGCTGCAATGGCTCCTACCTTCCTGTCCCGCGAGGAGGTTCCAGCTGACAAGGTTGCCGACGAGCGCCGCATCGCAGACGAAACCGCTCGCGCGGAGGGCAAGCCAGAAGCTGCACTCACCAAGATCGTTGAAGGCCGCCTGACCGGTTTCTTCAAGGAAATCGTCTTGGTTGACCAGGCTTTCGCCAAGGACGCAAAGAAGTCCGTAGGCAAGGTCTTCGAAGAAGCTGGCACCAAGCCAGTTGCCTTCGCACGCTTCCGCGTTGGTGCCTAAGCTTTTACAGCTCTAAGCATTAGCCGTACGCATTAAGCGAACCGCGTTCAGGGCAACCTGAGTGCACAAGATCAAAGGGAGGTGAGCACCGAGAGAAAACTCGGTGACTCGCCTCCCTTTTCTTGAGCCCGGATCTCACGATAGCTTGGGATCTGGGAAGTAGTACCCCCAGCTTGATTCCGACCTCCAGGAGTAAGACACCTCATGCCAAGCACCCCAGAAACCAAACGACGCCGCGTACTGCTCAAGCTCTCCGGTGAAGTATTCGGCGGCGGCAAGATCGGCGTTGACCCGGATACCGTTCGCGGCATCGCCAAGCAGATCGCTGAAACCGTAGGCGAAGTAGAGGTCGCAATCGTGGTTGGCGGCGGCAATTTCTTCCGCGGCGCAGAACTCTCGGCCTCCGGCATGGACCGCTCGCGCGCAGACTACATGGGCATGCTTGGCACCGTCATGAACTGCCTGGCACTGCAGGACTTCCTGGAACAATGCGGCGTCGAAACCCGCGTCCAGTCGGCCATCGCCATGGCCCAGGTCGCAGAGAACTACATCCCACGCCGTGCCATCCGCCACATGGAAAAGGACCGCGTTGTCATCTTCGGCGCGGGCGCAGGCCTGCCGTACTTCTCCACCGACACCGTGGCCGCGCAGCGTGCCCTGGAAGTCGATGCTGACGAAGTTCTGATGGCCAAGTCGGGCGTCGATGGCGTGTACACCGCGGATCCGAAGAAGGATCCGACCGCCAAGAAGCTGGAGACCTTGACCTACAGCGACGCGCTGGTCAACGACATCCGCGTGATGGACCAGACCGCCATGACCATGTGCCAGGACAACAAGCTCAATATGCTGGTCTTCGGCATGGAAGGCGAAGGAAACGTGGCCGCGGCAATTCGCGGCGAGCGGATTGGCACCACCGTCACCGTCTAATCGGTGATCGTGGCTTAGGATTGAAGTAGATTTAATTTCCCGTAGCGGAAACACAGATGAAGTACTTGAGGAGTACCGGTGATTGACGAAACGCTGGCGGAAACCGCCGAAAAGATGGAACGCACCATTGAGGCCGCCAAGGAGGACTTCGCGACGATCCGTACCGGTCGCGCCCACCCAGGCATGTACTCGAAGGTCATGGTGGACTACTACGGTTCCCCGACCCCACTGCAGCAGTTGGCTTCCTTCGCAGTGCCAGAAGCACGCACCATCACCATCACCCCATTCGATGTGACCGCTATGCGCGCAATCGAAAAGGCTCTGGGCGATCCAGAAGTTGGGGCAAACCCATCTTCGGACGGAAAGATGATCCGCGTTGTCCTTCCAGTGCTGACCGAAGAACGCCGCAAGGAATACGTCAAGCTGGCCAAGGCCAAGGGCGAGGACGCCCGCGTTGCGCTGCGTAATCACCGCCGCAAGGCCAAGGACTCCATCGACAAGTTGGTCAAGGATGGCGAAATTGGCGAGGACGAGGGCACCCGTGCAGAAAAGGACCTCGACGCGCTGACCAAGAAGCACGTTGACGCAGTTGACGAGATCTTGAAGAAAAAAGAAGCAGAGCTGCTGGAAGTCTAATGCCAGGCTCGACAGACAACACTGAGGGCAACGCTTCGGCGGTGCCCTCAGTGGCATCCGGAGAATCCCAGCCCCTGACCCGACGTGAAGCTCGTGCCCAGCGCGAGGCTGCCGCCAAGGGGAAAAAACGCGGTTTCATGAAGAACCGCGCGGCCAGGGAAACTCCAGAACCTGCCACTGGAATCCAAGAAACGGTCGCGACTGAACCGGCCAATCCGGTAGCTGCTCCAATGGCCACGCCAGCACCGGCACCAGCCGTGGAGCAAGTTGCCGGCACCGATGGCGCTTTGCCGACCCCTCAGCCAGGGGCTGGCGCGAACCCGGCAGCCGAGACTTCCCCCAGCAAGGATGCAGCCGCTACGGCTGATACCGGGCAAGCGAAAGAGCGTGCCAAGGCAGCCTTCAAGGCCGATACGTCCAAGCCAGTGACGGCTCCGGGGCCGGTCGCTGCCCAGCAGGCCGGACCAGCCGAGGAACCGGCTGAGCCCGTGGAATCGGCGGAACCCGGCAAAGCCAAGATCTTAGCGGCCCCAGCTGCCCAGGGTGGTAAGCCAGCGAAGGGCGAAGCGACCAAACCGGACGCCGAATCAGCGGCGCAGAATCCAGCGCCTGCCGAGGGCAAGGTGCCTGCTCCACCGGTTTCCGACTCCACGGACCTGGCCGAGACCGGCCAGCCCGACGCGGCAGAAGCAGACATCCCTGCCGAACTGCTGGTAGGAACCCCGGAGCCGAAGAAATCGCGCGCAGGACGCAACCTGCCCGCGGCAATCGGCGTAGGCTTGCTGATGCTCGGCGTCGTCCTCGTTGGCCTGATGTGGTCGCAGCCGTTGCTGGTCATCGCGCTGATTGCGCTCAGCGGCATTGGCTGCTGGGAAGTTGCGAGAGCTACTACTCACGCCAAAACCGCGGTGCCTCAATTGCCGTTGTACCTGTCCTCGGTCTTGCTGCCGGTCAGTGCCATCTGGGGTGGGGTGGAAGCCCTTGGATTCAGCTACATTGCCTGTATCCTCATCGCTTTGCTCTTCCGGCTCATGGAAGGACTCAAGGGTGCTGTGGCCTCGGTGATGAGCAGCGTGTTCATCATCAGCTGGGTGCCGCTGCTGCTTTCCTTCGCCCTGCTGATTCTTGATTCCGAGAATGGCCAATGGCTCATTGCCACGCTTTTGCTGCTCGCGGTCGCCAACGACACCTTCGGCTACATCGTGGGTGTGCTAATAGGCAAGCATCCGATGGCGCCAAAGATTTCTCCGAAAAAGTCCTGGGAGGGCTTCGCCGGATCAATGATCGGTTCGATGGCTATTGGTGCTTGCGCAATGCACTTCTGGCTGGAAATGCCATGGTGGACGGGCGTCATCTTGGCGTTCTTCACCACCATTGCCGCGACCACTGGCGACTTCGCGGAATCCATGGTCAAACGTGAACTGGGCATCAAGGACATGAGCAACTTGCTGCCGGGCCATGGCGGAATCATGGATCGCTTGGACTCGATATTGTTTGTCATTCCTCTGGGCTACGTGATTTCGCATGTGCTGGCCTGGAGCGTCGAAGTCTTCTGACCGGTCCCGCCAGCGGGTGTGATCCTCTACTGGAATACACTGGCTGGTGTGGCCATTAAGCCAACTATTGGCCCAAGCCAATAGAATATGAGGGGTATCGCCTTACCGGGGTACCCAACTGATATCTCTCTAGAGAAAAAGGAACTGTCGTGTCGCAGCAGCAAGATGCTCCGTTTTCCCGCGTACCGGACTCGGAATTCGGCTACAACGCAAAGCAAGTTGATGCATTCCTGAGCCGTGCCCGCGCCACCTTCAACGGTGGAGGAAACGACGACAGTGTGGTCACCAGCCACCTGATCCGCCGCACCACTTTTGCGCCGCAGAAGGGCGGGTACCAGGCCCGCGAAGTCGATGGTGCGCTGGACCGCTTGGAAGATGTCTTTGCCAAGCGCGAGCGCGACGACTTGATTGCCCATCAGGGCGAGGAGGTCTGGCTGCAGCAGGTAGGCCGCCTGGCCGCGATCCTGCGTGGCCGCCTGCACCGTGCCAAGGGTGAGCGTTTCCGTCGCCCCTCGCGTTCCAACGCGTCGAGCTACAACATCGAAGACGTCGATCGCCTATGCGATCAGCTCATCGACTATTTCGAGAACGACGTGCCCATGGCCGTTGACACCGTACGCCGCGTGGAATTCCGCTCTTCACAGGGAACCGATGGCTACGAGGAATCGCAGGTCGATGCATTCCTTGACCGCGTGGTCGAGCTGATGGCTTCGATCGACTAGCAGCTGCCTCCAGCGCAAACGCATTGCCGCGCAGGGCAGTGGGAAATTCTTCCCGCTGCCCTGCGCGGCTTTTTGCATTCTTGGCGACGCGCTGGCCGATATGGCTAGGGCCGGGCTGGTTCATAGTGGGCCAACCAGTTTCGCAGCATTTCTTCGAGCACAGGACGATCAGCGGGGGACAGCTGGTCCACGAGGCGCTTTTCGTTGCGCATGTGGGCGGTAAACGCTTCATCGATTTTCTTCTTGCCGCTAGCCGTCAAGGAGATGCGGCGCCCACGCCGGTCATCACCGGATAGCGCGCGGGTGACCCAGCCGTTGCTGACCAGCTTGTCGAGCCGCTTGGTCATGGCTCCGGTGGTCACCATCGTCTGCTGTGCCAGCTCGCCGGGGGCCAGGGAGTGGGGTTCTCCTGCCCGCCGCAAGGCCGCGAGCACATCGAATTCGGCTTCGGTCAGCCCATGCTCTGCATAAACCGTGCAGAGCTCCTCGGTCAGGTGATTAGCCAAGCGATGCAGCCGGCCGATGATTCCCTGGGGAGCTGGGTCGAGATCCGGCCGTTGTTCTGCCCACTGCTGTTGAATGCGCGATACGTGGTCGTTTTGCTCCATGCCTTTATTATATCTTCCAAGGAAGCTAAAGTATCTTCCATGGAAGATACTTTGAATTCCGCGGGGCACCGGCTTCGAACGCTGGGCTGGGTAGCACTGACCGCGATAGCCCCGATCGCTTGGGGCTCCAATTACTATGTCACCAAGGAATTTCTTCCCGACGGCTCAGCACTCTGGGGTGCGGCGATCCGCGCATTGCCGGCGGGCTTGGTATTGCTGGGGCTAGCCAGGAAACTCCCGCACGGCAGCTGGTGGTGGAAATCCGCGGTTCTGGGAGTGCTGAATATCGGTGCCTTCTTTGCCCTGATCTACGTGGTGGCGCAACTGCTTCCATCGGGTGTCGCTGCTACGACCATGGCGATTTCTGCCGGTGTGCTCATGCTGTTCGCATGGCTATTGCTCGGTGAGCGTCCTGCACCTTGGCCTTTGGTTGGGGCCCTCTTGGGCTTCGTCGGCGTGGGCATCATGGTATTCGATGCACAGGCCGGCATCGATATCCTGGGGATCGCCTTGTCGCTGGTAGCAATGGTCCTGTCCAGTGCCGGGTTCATCTTGACCAAGCGATGGTCTGAAGGGATGCCGATTATCCGTGTCACCGCGTGGCAGCTGGTGGCCGGAGGGGCAGTACTGGTCCCGTGCGCGCTGTTCGTGCATGGAGCACCCCCGGAGCTTGACCTCCAGGCGATGGCGGGCTTCGGCTATGTCAGCCTCATTGCCACCGCGGCTGCCTATCTTGCCTGGTTCACCGGGCTGCGTCATCTCCCTGCATCGTCAGTTGGCCTCATTGGCCTGCTCAATCCAGTGACAGGGGTCCTGCTGGGAACATTGCTGGCAGCGGAAAGCCTCGGACTCCAAAGCCTGATCGGAATGGGCTTGGTTCTCGGCGGAGTCCTTCTGGGGCTGGCCAAGGGATCCCGGCGCAGATCAGCTTCGGCACGCGAAGCATCTGGCCGCGACGCGCCCGCCGGAGAATCCGTGGAGACTGGCTAGAACTTCGCCCGCCAGTCCGGGACATGGAGCAACGCCATGACGCGTTCAACGTTGGCGGGCACGCTCCGCTTGGTGCTGCGCGATACGAAGATCATCACCATGAAGGCCAAGGGAACGCTCCACGCCGCAGGCTGGCGCAAGAGGTGGATCCAGATCTCATCTTCCTGGGGCAGGAAGGCGCCGGTCATCAAGGCCAGCCCGCAGGAGATGCCGCCAGCCAGCAGGCCGGCAACAGCACCTCGTGCGGTCAGCGAACGCCACCAGATGCCCAAGAGCAGCAGCGGGCAGATGGTGGATGCAGTGAAGGCGAAGACGTTGCCAATGGCGCCCGCCAAGGCCAATGAATTGGTCACCACCGCGACCAGGACGGGCAGGGCGGTGGCCAGCACGGTAGAGATCCTGAAGCCACGCACGGTACCCGAGAAGAATTCCTGGGACAGCGCACCAGCCAGGGATACCACCAAACCGGAGGTGGTGGAGAGGAAAGCTGCGAATGCGCCACCGACGACAATTGCGGTCAAGGCATCGCCCAGGAATCCGTCGAAGAGGCGTCCGGGCAAGAGCAGGATGGTGGCATCGGTTTCATTGGTGGCACCGAGCTCCGGGGTGTAAAGCAAGCCCAGCACGCCCAAAGTCGTCGGCAAGAGGTAGAACGCGGAGAGCAGGCACAGCACAATCACCGTGGTGGTACGCGCAGCCTGGCCTGTGGGGTTCGTGTAGAAGCGCACCAGCACATGCGGCAACCCCAGGGTGCCGAAGAGCAATGCCAAGATGATGGATACCGTCTCGTAGAGGTTCATCGCGTTCACGGACTCCAGCTGCGCATACAGCGCCTGGGCATGCCCGGATGCCGAATGCTCGGGGATGGCCCGCCCCAGCAGGAAGATCGTGGGAATAACCAAGGCCGCCAGCTTGAACCAGTACTGGAAGGCCTGGACGAAGGTCACCGAGCGCATCCCGCCGGACAGCACCGTCACGCAGACAACCGCGGCGACAATGACCGGACCGGCCCAACTCGGGAATCCGGTAGCGATGGATAGGGTCAGGGCTGCTCCGTGCATTTGCGGAACGATATAGAGCCAGCAGATCACCACCACCAGATAGGTGGTGATTTTCCGCAGCATCGGCGAGCCTTCGAAACGGATCTGCGCGAAATCGGGAATGGTGTATGCCCGGGAACGTCGCAGGGGAGCGGCAACAAACAGGAGCAGCATCAAGTAGCCTGCGGTGTAGCCGATGGGGAACCACAAACCTGATTGCCCCGAGAGCACAATCAGCCCGGCAACGCCCAAGAACGAAGCCGCCGACAGATATTCGCCGCCAATCGCAGAGGCATTCCACCACGGGCGCACGGTGCGTGAAGCTACGTAGAAGTCGGAAGTTGTACGGGACAGGCGCAAGCCGTGGAAGGCAATCAGCATGGTGGTGAGGCAAACGATCACCAGGGAGGAAACGGACAGCAAGCTAGCCACGGCTGATGCTCCGATACCGTTCTTCATTGCGTCCCGCGGCCCTGTTGTAGAGCATTCCGGCCACGATGATCAGTGGATACATGCCGATGCCCAAAACCCACCATGGCAGGGGCAGGCCCAGCAGGTGGATGTCCTCGAAGACCGGCCAAAAGACGAGCAATGCACTGATGCCTACCAGCATCGCCAGCAGGCCCGCCGCCACGGCGCAGGCCAGCCGCAGCTGGGAGCGGATCAGCTGGCGGACATAGAATTCTTCTGCTGTGTGCTCGGGACGGTGGAGCGAGACAGTCAAGGATGCATCCTGCGGAGCCTGGACACGCACGCGTTTTGGACGCTGCTCAGCGAACCGTCCGGGCATGAGGGGCTCTCGCCGGCTGTTGTCTTGGGGAAGTCGCTCCACGGAAGGCCAGCAGCTTCCTACAGCGGGCGGACGCGGTTGGCAGCCAAGCGTTCGCGCAGGTATGGCAACGCGCGACGCGAAATCGGAAGTTCGGTGCTGTTGACCAGCACAGCGGCCTTGCCGGTCTGCAAGCGAACGGTTTCGATCTTATCCATGCACACCAGGTAGGAACGGTGGATCCGAACGAAACCGGACTCGCCCCACTGCTGTTCCAGATCATTGAGCGGAACCCGGATGAGATAGCTCGAATCCTTGGTATGCAGCCGGGCATAGTCTCCCTGGGCTTGCACGTAGGCGATATCCGCCCGAGGGATCAGCTTGGTGATGCCTCCCTGGTCCACCGTGATCATTTCCGGCTTGGCAGGGGTCTCCTCGACCAGCTCGCAGATGCGGCGAACGGATTCGGCCAGGCGCTGCGGGCGAATGGGCTTGAGCACATAGTCGATGGCGGCCAACTCGAATGCTTGCAGCGCTTGATCTTCATCGGCGGTGACAAAAACAATCAGTGGGGGATTGGTGAAGCGGGAGATGACGCGGGCAATGTCCAGGCCTGACAAAGCCGGCATGTGGATGTCGAGGAAAAGTGCGTCGACAGTATTTTCCTCCAGCGCCTTCAGCGCCGCGGCACCAGAGGTGGCGCGGTGAATTTTCCCGATGCGGGAATCCTGGCTGAGCAGAAAAGCGATTTCTTCTACCGCTGGAAGTTCATCATCGGCGACCACCACGTTAATCATGCGAAAATTCTACCGTTTATTGGATTTTTCTATGCATCCGAGTTGATCGTGTTGGGCGGACGGAACTTCGGGACACGCAAAGTGATCAGCGTTCCGGCCCCCGGCGCGGTCTCCACCACCAGTCCATTGGAATTGCCGTAGAGCTGGCGCATGCGCAGGTCGACGTTGCGCAGGCCTACGTGCATATTCGGGGTATCGCCAGCTAGCACACTGGACAGCTGCTCGGGATCCATGCCCATGCCGTCATCTTCCACGCTGATGACCGCGTGCATTCCGTCTTCGGTCGCCGTGATGGAGATGACTCCGCCATCTGGCCGGGCTTCGAGTCCATGGCGTACCGCGTTTTCAACCAGCGGCTGCAAAGCCAGGAAGGGAATTTGCGTGGGCAGCACCTCGGGAGCGATCTGCAAGGAGACCTTGATGCGCTCACCGAAACGGGCCTTTTCCAGCAACAGGTAGCGGTCAATCGCTTCCAGTTCTTCGGCCAGGGTGGTGAATTCACCGCGGCGGCGGAAAGAGTACCGGGTGAAGTCGGCGAATTCTATGACCAGCTCACGGGCTCGAGCGGGATCCGTATTGATGAACGAGGCGATCGCATTCAGTGAGTTGTAGATGAAGTGCGGGGAGATCTGAGCGCGCAAGGCACGCATCTGCGCTTCGAGCAGCATGGCCTTGGATTCATCGAGCTGGGCGGTGGACACCTGCGCGGATACAAAGACCGCCACCTCGGAAACTGCCCGAACGAAGCTGGCGCCGGCCCTGCGTGATAGCGCGGTCACCGTTCCCACGCTTTGATCTCCTACGGTGATCGGCGCGGAAACGAAGTCCATGCCGGAGGAACGTTCGACCTGGGTTTTGCCGGTTGCCAGCGCGCTTTTGGAAACCTTGGAGGCTGCTTCTTCGAGTTCCGCGGTGAAATCGGCCCCTGCATCGGTGGCCAGCACATGGGTGGTGTCGCTGATCAGCAATACCTGGCAGTTCAAGAGCCTGCGCAGCGCCTTGGCGCTTTTGGCCGCCCCGTCCTCAGTCAGGCCGCGCTCCAAATGGGGAACCGCAACGGACATGTGGTGCAACGTCTTGTAGGTGGCTTCCTCGACGTCGGTACCCATTTCCGTAGTGGAGCGGGAAATCCTGAAACCGATGTAGCCGACAAGAGCGATTCCGACCATCGCAATGGCGACGATCAGGGTGACTTGCAGCGCTGGAGACATGTATCCCATCTTAGGGCCCTGCCCGAACTGCCGACCGTTCAGCGCGCCACGCTGTGCCGTTGGGCGCAGAAAGCAGTCCGTTGAGCCACGAGCTGTGCAGGCCCCCTAGTCGCCAACGGGTTTATCGCCAATAGTGAACTTAGTCACAAAACCGATGTGCGCCCAGTCACATCATCAACTCGCTCAAGGAGGGCATCATGAGTGCCAACCCGGAACACGGCGTCGCTGCTGACGTTGATTTCGTCAAGGAGAGCCAATCCGAGGAATTCCAGGAACTGCGAAAGACCCACCGCAGTTTTGTTTTCCCGATGGCAGTCTTCTTCCTCGTCTGGTATTTCGCCTACGTGCTGCTAGCCGACTACTTCCACGACTTCATGTCCATCAAGGTTCTCGGCAATATCAACATGGGTATTGTTCTCGGGTTGCTGCAGTTCGTGTCGACCTTCGCGATCACCGCGGCCTACGTCAGTTTCTCGAATAAGAAGCTCGACCCCAAGGCAACCAAGATCCGTGAACGCCTAGAGCGCGAGGGAGTGAACTAAATGAACCAGCTCAGCATCCTGGCCCAGGCCGCGGGAGAGTCGACCCAGGTCGGCAACCCCTTGGTCAATATCGCCATCTTCCTGGCCTTCGTGGGCGTCACCATGGTGATCGTGCTCCGCGCCTCCAAGAACAACAAGACCGCTGCGGATTACTATGCGGGCGGCCGTTCCTTCACGGGAACGCAGAACGGCACCGCAATTGCCGGTGACTACCTCTCGGCAGCGTCCTTCCTGGGCATCGTTGGCGCTATCGCCATCCAGGGCTACGACGGCTTCCTCTACTCGATCGGCTTCCTGGTTGCTTGGCTGGTTGCCTTGCTGCTGGTTGCGGAGCTGCTGCGCAACACCGGCAAATTCACCATGGCCGATGTGCTGTCCTTCCGCCTCAAGCAGCGTCCGGTGCGCATCGCCGCGGCCATCTCCACGCTGGCAGTGTGCGTCTTCTACCTGCTGGCGCAGATGGCTGGCGCCGGTGCGCTGGTTTCCCTGTTGCTGGGTATTGACGAGAAGCTGGGCCAGTCGCTGGTGATCGTCATCGTTGGCGCGTTGATGATCCTCTATGTGCTGGTTGGCGGCATGAAGGGCACCACCTGGGTGCAGATCATCAAGGCCTGCCTGCTGATCGCCGGCGCGCTGATCATGACCGTGTGGACGCTGGCCATGTTCGGCTTCAACTTCTCCGACCTGCTGGGCAAGGCAGCTGAAGTAGCCGGCAACCCCGAGATCCTGAATCCGGGCATGAAGTACGGTGTTTCTGAAACTGCCAAGCTGGACTTCATCTCGCTGGCCCTGGCCTTGGTGCTTGGCACCGCCGGCCTGCCGCACGTGCTGATGCGCTTCTACACCGTTCCTACCGCGAAGGAAGCCCGCAAGTCCGTCGTCTGGGCTATCTGGCTGATCGGCGCCTTCTACCTGTTCACCCTGGTGCTGGGCTTCGGCGCCGGTGCACTGATTGGCCCGGATCGAATCCAGGCGGCTCCAGGCGGCGTGAACTCTGCGGCACCGCTGCTGGCCTACGAATTGGGCGGCACTGTGCTGCTGGGCCTGATCTCTGCAGTGGCCTTCGCAACCATCCTTGCTGTGGTGGCGGGCTTGACCATCACCGCGGCGGCATCCTTCGCCCATGACGTGTACGCGTCGGTGATTGCCAAGGGCAAGTCCACCCCGGAGAAGGAAATGAAGATTGCCCGCCGCACGGTCTTGGTTATCGGAGTCTTCGCTATCGCTGGCGGCATCGGTGCCCAGGGGCAGAACGTGGCCTTCCTGGTGGCATTGGCCTTCGCGGTGGCCGCTTCGGCTAACCTGCCAACCATCTTGTACTCGCTGTTCTGGAAGGGCTTCAAGACCCGCGGCGCAGTGTGGTCCATGTATGGCGGTCTGGGTTCGGCTTTGCTGCTGATCATCTTCTCGCCAGTGTTCTCGGGCTCGGAGACCGCAATGATCCCAAGCATCGATATGGTGATCTTCCCGCTGGCTAACCCGGGTATCGTCTCCATTCCGCTGGCCTTCTTCCTAGGCTGGCTGGGCTCGGTTACCGACAAGCGTGTCGAGGACATTACCAAGCAGGCGGAAATGGAAGTTCGTTCGCTGACCGGTGTCGGTGCCGAGAAGGCAGTCGACCACTAAAGCGAAGAATTCATAAAACTCAATAGCGAAGTTCCGGGAACCAGCCAGCAGGCTGGTTCCCGGAACTTTTTGCTGCCCTGTGCGCTACGCGTTATTGGCTAGCGAGTGCTGAAGCAAAGCGGTGGTGCGATAGGGGACGAGCTCGGCCATGGATAGTGCCGAGTCCGCACGATTCACTCCGTCTATATGCAGCAGCTGTCCATGGACCCGAAACAGCTCCTCGGCGTCTTTGGCCGCTACCCGCACCAAGATGTCGGCAGAGCCGGTGAGCCCGTGTGCTTCAAGCACCTCCGGGATGGCTTCGAGCTTGGCGGCGATGTCCCCGAGATGGCGTTGCTCAACATGCAGCTCGACAAAGGAAAGCAGCCCGTAGCCCAGCACTTCGGGCGGGATGCGGCGGTCAATGGAATCAAGAACTTCATTCTCCAGGCGGGTCATCCGCGTCTGCACGGTATTTCGCCCGAGGTTCAAAGCCGTGGCGATAGCCGAGCCGGTGCGCTTGGCTGCGGTGGAGAGGGCCAGCAGGATGCGCCGGTCGGTAGTGTCCAGAAGTTGCATAATGTGCACGTTAGCACTGACCGGTCCTCATAAACAGTGCGTTTTGCTCTAATTCCAAAAACACCATTGTGCATCCTGCCTTGCGTGAGTAGCATCACATTAAGCGGTGTTTGTGAATGAAAACCCGCAACCGACTACGTGAGAGTAAGGATGCCGATCGTGTCCACACAGCACATTGACGTAGCCGCCGGATGCCTACCCACGCATCAGCTGCTGAACGTCGACGGGAAACGAATCCCGGACGAAGAACTTGACCATTATCTGAAGGACCTCAAAGAAGCGGACCTTGCAGATTTCCTTCGCGACATGGTGGTCCTGCGCCGCATGGACAATGAAGCCACCGCATTGCAGCGCCAGGGCCAGCTAGGACTCTGGGCGCCGCTGCTCGGCCAGGAAGCCGCACAAATCGGCTCGGTCCGCGCCACCGAAGCGGATGACTTCATTTTCCCTTCCTATCGCGAGCATGGCGTCGCATGGGCCAGGGGAGTGAAAGCAGAAGATCTGCTCAGCGTGTGGCGCGGGGCCCAGGCCAGTGGCTGGGATCCGAATGAAGTTAATATTGCTTGCCAGCAGATTGTCATTGGCTCCCAGGCTTTGCACGCAGCCGGATACGGAATGGGAATCAAATTCGACGGGGGCAAGCAAGTTTCTGTGGCCTACTTTGGCGATGGCGCCACCAGCCAGGGCGACGTGAGCGAAGCCATGGTCTTCGCCGCCAGCTACCAGGCGCCAGTGCTGTTCTTCTGCCAGAACAACCAGTGGGCCATCTCCGAACCGGTCCACCTGCAAAGCCGCACCCAGATTGCCGACCGTGCCCACGGCTTCGGGCTGAAGACCTGGCGGGTGGATGGCAATGACATCCTTGCGGTCTACGCAGCCACCAAGGCCGCCCTGAATCACGCGCGCAACGGCCTGGGGCCAACCTTCATTGAAGCGGTCACCTATCGCATGGGGTCGCACACCACCGCCGATGATCCAACCCGCTACCGCAAGAGCGAGCAGCTCGAAGAGTGGAAAGCCAAGGATCCTATCGACCGCCTGGTGAAGTACCTGCATGAGATGGGTGCCGATGTGCAGTCCTACGAGCAGCGTGCCCAGAACGCAGCCGATGATCTGGCCGCGAAGCTTCGCGCCGCGATCACCACCATGGAGGACCCCAAGGTGGAAGAGCTGTTCACCAATGTATATGCCGAGAAGCACGAACCAACTGAACGCGCAGCCAAGAACTATCTGGACTACTTGGCAGATTTTGAAGGTGGAGAGTAACTGTGGCAACCACCATGCTCAAGGCGCTGAACAAGTCGCTGCACGATGCCCTGGACGAGGACGAGAAAGTCATCCTGCTTGGTGAAGACATCGGAACCCTCGGCGGCGTCTTCCGGGTCACCGATGGCCTGAAATCCAAATTCGGCGAGCACCGCGTCGTCGATACCCCCCTGGCAGAATCCGGCATTGTCGGCAGCGCCATCGGCCTGGCCTACCGAGGCTATCGCCCAGTAGTGGAGATCCAGTTTGACGGCTTCACCTACCCGGCCTTTGACCAGCTAGTTTCCCAGCTGGCTAAATTGCATTACCGTTCCCGGGGCCGTGTGAAGATGCCGGTGACAGTTCGAATTCCCTACGGCGGAGGAATTGGTTCACCGGAGCACCACTCCGAATCACCGGAAGCATATTTCGCCCACACCGCCGGTCTGCGCGTCTTCGCGCCTTCGAGTGTCGAAGATGCCTATGGCATGTTGCGCCAGGCCATCGATTGCGATGATCCGGTCATCTTCTTCGAGCCGAAGCGCCGCTACCACGAGAAAAGCACGGCTGAACTTCTGGCTCCAACGCCAGACGGATCGCCAAAGGCCAAGATCATCCGACCCGGTGAAGATGTCACCGTGGTCGGCTATGGCCCGACCACCTACACCCTGGTGGATGCGGCCAAGGCCGCAGAAGATGAAGGCACCAGCCTGGAGGTCATCGACCTGCGCACCTTGGATCCGTTGGATATCGACACCGTGGCCGAATCCGTCAAGCGCACCGGCAAGCTCGTCGTAGTCCATGAAGCCAGCCGCACCAGCGGTATCGGTGCAGAAATCTGTGCCGAAATCACCGAGCGCTGCTTCGACTATCTGGAGCACGCCCCATTGCGCGTCACCGGATTCGATATTCCGTATCCGCCATCGCGGCTCGAAAGCCACCACCTGCCCGATTTGGATCGAGTGATGCACGCGGTCGATACCGTGATGCGCCACCACGAGGCAACCGAAGGAGCTGCCAAGTGATGACCGCCCACACATTCAAACTCCCGGACCTCGGCGAAGGGCTCACCGAGTCCGAGGTGCTGAATTGGAAAATCAAGGTTGGCGAGCATGTTGCGCTCAACCAGATCATTGCCGAAGTTGAAACCGCCAAGGCAGTGGTTGAACTGCCCTCGCCGTATGCCGGCTTCGTTCAGGCTCTGCATGCCACCGAAGGTGAAACAGTGCAGGTTGGCGGACCGCTGGTCACTTTTGACCAGGAGCCAGGCGCTTCCGGCGGGCAGCCGCCAGCAGCAGGTCCCGGAAAACATGGGGAAAGTGCGGCCGTCGAGCGCACCCCAACCCTGGTTGGCTACGGTGCACCGGCAGACACCGGCAACCGTCCAACGCGAAAAGCTCGTGGCTCCCGCAACGGGGGAGCGGCGCAATTGGCGGAACCAGTTGCATCCGCACCGGATGCCGCGCCGGCCAGTCCTGAGCGTGAACAACATGAGACGACTCGATGCACACCGCCCGTACGCAAGCTGGCACGCGATCATGGAGTCGATATTTCGGCGCTCGCCGGCAGCGGCGAGGGTGGCCTGGTGCTGCGTAGGGATGTTCAGCAGGCCATCGATTCCGTAGGTACCAGCACCCCATCAGCAGGGGGAAATGAGCCAGCGTCCTCGCCGGATGTGGACCGCCATGTGAAGATCACCGCCGTCCGCAGAGCCACAGCCAAAGCGATGGTGCAGTCGGCGTTTACTGCACCGCATGCCACCGAGTTCCTCACTATTGACGTCACCGAATCCATGACGTTGGTGGAACGAATGCGTTCGCATCGCTTGCTGAAGGACCGGAAACTCAACATCACAACGTTGGCGGCACTCGTGGTGACGAGATTGCTGAAGACTTATCCTGCGCTGAACTCGACGTGGGATGAAAAGGCTGACGAAATCATTGAGTTCGGGTCAGTGAATCTGGGCATGGCTGTGGCAAGTGACCGCGGCTTGCTGGTTCCGGTGCTGAAAAATGCCCAAGCCAAGACGTTGCCCGTATTGGCAACTGAACTCAGCGAGATTATTCTCCAGGGCCGCGAAGGAACGTTGTCACCAGCCCAATTGACCGGTGGCACATTCTCCATTACCAATGTGGGGGTTTTCGGCGTGGATGCCGGCACCCCGATTCTTCCTCCGGGGCAGGCTGGAATCCTGGCATTAGGCCAAGTGAAACGAAGGCCTTGGGAATACCAAGACCAAGTTGCCCTTCGCCATACCATGACTTTGGCTTTGTCCTTCGATCACAGAGTGGTTGACGGCAAGGAAGCAAGCGAGTTCCTCGCAGGTGTCGGCTCGGTATTGGAAGACCCCGGAATGATGAATATTTTTATTTGAGCTTAAATAAAAACTGACCCGGCTGAAGTTATTTCAGCCGGGTGAGTAACCCGATTTCAAGCATTGCTTTCATGACTATTCATTGGTTGTTTCGCAATGTTTGATGTAATCTCATTCACTACGTGCTATAGCTCACGCTTGCCTGCACGGCTCTGCGAAATGCAGAAGCAGCAACGATCTGTTGAGGAGAAATAGGATGCGATACTCGCACGCATCTAAGGCTGTCGTTTTATCTGCAGCCTTGGCGCTGACCCTGTCCGCTTGTGGCGGCGGTTCCAATGAAACCGCCGGTGGCGAAGGTGACGGCTCGTACGTCGTCACCGCAAACACCACCGAACCGCAGAATGGCCTTCTGCCGGCTAACACCAACGAAGTTGGCGGCGGCCGCGTAATGGACCTGATCTTCACCGGTTTGGTCAGCTACGACGCAAAGGGCGCTCCGGTCAATGAACTCGCTGAGTCCATCGAAACCGAAGACTCCCAGAACTACACCATCAAGCTGAAGGCCGGACATACCTTCTCGGATGGATCCCCAGTAACTGCTGCTTCGTTCGTGGATGCCTGGAACTTCGGCGCCGCGGCAAAGAACGCACAGCTGAACTCGTACTTCTTCGAATCCATCAAGGGCTTCGATGAGGTCAACAAGGAAGGCTCCAAGAAGGAAGAGATGGAAGGCCTGAAGGTAGTGGATGACACCACCTTCACCGTCGAGCTGTCCCAGCCTGAGTCCGACTTCCCGCTGCGCCTGGGCTACACGGCGTTCATGCCGTTGCCTGAAGCGGCCTTCGAGGATCCAAAGGCCTTTGGCGAAAAGCCAGTCGGCAACGGCCCATACACGTTGACCGAGTGGAACCACGATGTGAACCTGAAGCTGGACGTCAACGAGAGCTACGACGGACCACGCAAGGCGGCTAACGCCGGCATCGACTTCAAGGTCTACCAGTCCACCGACTCGGCGTACAGCGATCTGCAGTCCAACAACTTGGACGTCCTCGACCAGATCCCGCCAAGCTCGCTGGCTTCCTACGAGACTGATCTGGGCGACCGCTCGATCAACTCGCCATACGCTGGCAACGCAACCATCACCATTCCGGGTTACCTGGAGCACTTCAAGCAGGGTGAAGAGGGCAACCTCCGCCGTGCAGCGATCTCCCGCGCCATTGACCGCCAGCTGATCATCGACAAGGTGTACAACGGCGGCAAGGTCAAGGCCGACGACTTCACCGCACCGGTACTTGAAGGCTATAACGCAGAGGTTCCAGGCAGTGAAGTCCTGGACTTCGACGGGGCTGAAGCCAAGAAGCTGTGGGAAGAGGCTGATGCAATCAGCAAGTGGGAGTCCGGCGATGAATTCTCGGTCGGCTACAACGTTGATGGCGCTGGCAACAAGGAATATGTCGAAGCTGTTGTCAACCAGTTGAAGAGCAACCTGGGCATCAACGCCGTGGCCAAGCCATTCAGCTCCTTCAAGGAATTGCGCGAGAAGGTCACCAGCTACGAGATGACCGGTGCATTCCGTACCGGTTGGCAGGCCGACTACCCATCGCTGTACAACTTCCTTGGTCCACTATTCGGTACCGGGGCTGGTTCGAATGACGGCAAGTACTCCAGCAAGGAATTCGACGCCAAGCTGACCGAGGGCCTGTCCGCCACGGATCCTGTTGAAGGTGCGAAGATCTTCAACGAAGCACAGGAAATCCTGTTCAAGGATCTTCCGGCTATCCCGCTGTGGTACCAGGCAGTTCAGGGTGGTTGGAGCGAAAACGTGGATAACGTTGAGTTCGGCTGGAACGGTGTTCCTATGTACCAGCAAATCACTGGCAAATAAGTTTCCTTCAGCATTCGGCCTAATCAGAGCGAATAGAAGCTGAAAACTCGTCAAGGGAGATCCGAGCAGCTCAGGGTCTCCCTTTGGCGTGTCCGTCCTGCCTCGCAAAAATAAACGTCGATTACTTTATCGACGGAAAGAGGATAAAAATGGCCTTGTGCCCTCATGTGTCTCGAGGTGAGATGCAAGCATGTTAAGTTTTACCCTGAAGCGAATCGTGCAGCTGATTCCAGTGTTCATCGGAGCTACGCTGCTGGTGTACTTCCTGGTTTTCGCAACACCGGGTAACCCCATCGCGGCACTTTCCGGCGGCAAGCCAATGAGCCCCGCTACCGAAGCGGCCCTGACCGCGCAATACAACTTGGATAAGCCTTTCTGGGTCCAATATGGCCTGTACTTGAAGAACCTGGTGACTTTGGACCTGGGAACCTCGTTCTCCGGCCAGGAAGTTCGAGACTTGCTGGCTCGGGCCTTCCCGGTCACCGCACGCCTGGCGATCCTCGCGTTGTTGATCGAAGCGGTATTCGGCATCATCCTCGGCGTCATCGCGGGCATGCGCAAGGGCAAGTTGTTCGATTCGACCGTCCTGATCGCATCGCTGCTGGTCATTGCAGTTCCAACCTTCGTTCTGGGCTTCCTGCTCCAGTTCGTGGTCGGAGTCAAGCTCGAATGGGCAAAGCCAACCGTTTCCGGTTCGGCAACCTGGGGCGAGCTGATCCTGCCGGCTTTGGTCCTGGGACTCGTTTCTCTGGCCTACGTTTTGCGACTGACGCGTACCTCCATCATTGAGAACAAGACCGCTGACTATGTGCGCACCGCAACTGCCAAGGGCCTGAGCCGCAACCGCGTTGTCACCGTGCACATCTTGCGCAACTCGCTGATTCCAGTGGTGACCTACCTTGGCGCCGACTTGGGCGCACTCATGGGCGGCGCCATTGTTACCGAGGGTATCTTCAATGTCCCCGGTGTCGGCCACTTGCTCTACCAGGCAATCCAGAAGGGCGAAACCCCGACGGTGGTTGCCGTTGTAGGCGTCTTGGTGATCGTCTTCGTGATCGCCAACCTGATCGTGGATATGCTGTACGCACTGCTTGACCCAAGGATCCGTTATGCCTGAGAACCAGAACTTTAATCCCGAAGACGGCCTTCCCATCCGAAACACCCGTGCCGGCAAAGTTTCCAAGTACAAAATTGAGCACTACGTGGCCCCATTGGAGGAGACTCCGCTGCAGGCGGTGGATTCTGTCAAGGAAACCGGCAAGCCATTGTCCATGTGGGCTGAAGCATGGCGTTCGCTGCGCAAGCAGCCGCTGTTCATCATCTCCACGCTTCTGATCATCGCCGTCGTGGTTGTCGCTGCGTTCCCGCAGCTGTTCACGTCCATTGATCCGACTGGCAACCAGGCATGCCTGCTGGAAAATTCCAATGAGCCAGCACGCCAGGGACATATCATGGGCTTCAACCTGCAGGGTTGCGACATCTACGCCCGTACGATCTACGGCACGCGTGCTTCGCTGCTCGTAGGCGTATTCACTACCCTCATCGTGGTGCTGCTCGGCGGTGCCATTGGCGCGCTGGCAGGCTACTACGGCGGCTGGATCGACACCATCCTGGCTCGTCTGGGCGATATCTTCTTCGCGCTGCCGCTGATCCTTGGCGCCATCATCGTGATGCAGCTTCCTGCCTTCCGTGAAAACCGAAGCGTTTGGACGGTTATCATCACCCTTGCGATCTTCGGCTGGCCGCAGCTGGCACGCATTACCCGCGGCGCAGTGATCGAGGCCCGCAACGCGGACTTCGTGAAGGCCTCGCGCGCGTTGGGCCTGTCCAAGTTCAGCGCTTTGGTCAAGCACGTCATCCCGAACTCGTTGGCACCGATCATTGTTGTTGCCACGGTGAACCTCGGCGTATACATCGTTGCCGAAGCCACGCTCTCCTTCCTGGGCGTCGGGCTTCCGCCAGACGTCATGAGCTGGGGCAACGATATTTCCTCCGCACGTACCCAGCTGCGCAATAACCCGACCATGCTGATGTGGCCAGCACTGTTCCTTTCGGTAACGGTATTGAGCTTCATCATGCTCGGCGATGCAGTGCGCGACGCACTGGATCCGAAGGCCCGGAAGGGAGCCTAAGCAATGACTCAGAGTGCAACTCCCAAGCCTCTGCTGGAAGTCAAGGACCTGGCGATCACTTTCTCCACTCCTGACGGTCCAGTGCACGCAGTGCGCGACGCCAACTTCACCGTGATGCCCGGGGAAACCGTGGCCATCGTGGGCGAGTCCGGTTCCGGCAAGTCGACTTCGGCACTGGCTGCTATCGGCCTGCTGGCCGGCAACGGCAAGGTCTCATCCGGCCAGATTCTTTTTGACGGCGAGGACATCGCCCAAGCGAGCGAAAAGCGATTCGTAGAGCTGCGCGGCAACCATATTGGCATGGTTCCGCAGGATCCGATGTCCAACTTGAACCCGGTCTGGAAGATCGGATTCCAGGTCAAGGAAACCCTGAAAGCCAACGGCTTGGCAGGGGATAACCCGAACAAGCGTGTAGCCCAGGTCTTGGCCGATGCAGGTTTGCCCGATCCGGAGACCCGTGCGAGGCAGTACCCGCACGAATTCTCCGGTGGCATGCGCCAGCGTGCGCTGATCGCCATTGGCCTGGCCTGCCGCCCGCGCCTGCTGATTGCCGATGAGCCAACCAGCGCACTGGACGTCACCGTGCAGCAGCAGATCCTGGACCATCTGGACACCATGACCAGTGAACTGGGCACCGCCGTGCTGCTGATTACCCACGACCTGGGTTTGGCAGCAGAGCGTGCCGAGAAGGTCGTTGTGATGTACAAGGGGCGTGTCGTCGAATATGGCCCAGCGCTGGAGATTCTGCGCAACCCCAAGCACCCGTACACCCAGCGCCTGATCAACTCGGCTCCATCGTTGTCAGCACAGCGTGGAGACAAGCACGAGGCGATTGTTGATGAGGTAATTCCGGGCAAGGCCGAGCCGTTGCTGAAGGTCAGCAACCTGACGAAGGTCTTCGATATCCGCAAGGGGTTCGGCAAGAAGGAGAAGTTCACCGCGGTGGACAACGTGTCCTTCGAGATCCCCAAGGGCACCACCACCGCCGTGGTAGGCGAGTCCGGTTCCGGCAAGTCCACCATCGCCCAGATGGTGCTCAACCTGCTGGATAAGACCGAGGGCGAGATCATCTTTGATGGCGAACAGATTGGCAACCTGAGCGAGAAGCACTTGTTCAAGTACCGCCGACGTGTCCAGCCGATTTTCCAGGATCCGTACGGATCCTTGGATCCGATGTACTCGATATTCCGAACCATCGAAGAGCCACTGCGCATTCACGGTATAGGTAACGCGGCATCACGGGAGAAGAAGGTCAAGGAACTGCTGGATCAGGTTTCCATGCCGGCATCCACGATGCACCGCTTCCCGAACGAGCTGTCCGGCGGACAGCGCCAGCGCATCGCGATCGCTCGTGCTCTGGCCTTGCAGCCGGAAATGATCGTTTGCGATGAGGCTGTTTCGGCGTTGGACGTACTGGTGCAGGCCCAGGTGCTGGAGCTGCTCGATGAGCTGCAACGCGAAATGGGCCTTACCTACCTGTTCATTACCCACGACCTGGCTGTAGTCCGCCAGATCGCGGACAACGTATGCGTGATGGAACACGGAAAGATCGTCGAACAGGGAACAACGGACGAGATTTTCGATGCGCCAAGGAGTGCATATACCCGCAACCTGCTGGCTGCGATCCCTGGAGCTTCGCTGATCTAGCAGCTCGGAAATCCGCTGAATGGGCCGGTGAAACCGTAAGGTTTCACCGGCCCATTTTGCGCTTAACCTGAGCTCAAGCAACGTCATATTCAACGAATATTTCAGATTTAATCAATCTGAAACAAACGTTGCAAAAATGTTATAAATCACTCCGCGAGTCAACATGCATGAAACAGTTGCCCGATTGATTTTTCCCAATCTGAAAGAAATCCTTGAAATCTCGGGGATGTGAGCTGGATCTCGTAAACCCGTGGGTAACAAGCGCGTTGCGAATGACTCTCAGGGGGAGAGTCGCGGCAATATCTGAAGCGCTTCTTTCTATATCCAAGCCAGAAAATTCGGGTTAGTCTATTGCTCAATGGATTGATCATGTGATCTGATCCACATTGGATCCACCGATCCAGCACTCGTATCGTTCAAGAACTCAAGGAGGCGAAATGCGGTTTCAGCGCGTTTCGAAAGCAGTAGCTGTAGGCGCAGCACTGGCCCTGGCCCTTTCGGCTTGTGCACCAGGCGGCGGAGACACAGGCGCCGATGCATCAAAGGATGCTGGCGCAGGTGGCGGCAACGGTTCGGCAGAAGCAGCAAACAGCGGCAAAGCCGATCTGGGTGATATCAAGACTGCCGAAGACAATATCAACGTCACCGTAGGTGCCCCGGAATTCCTGAGCTACAACGGCTTTACTCCGAACACCTATTCCACCTACAACTCGGCCATCGTGGACCGGATGTTCGCTGGGTTCAGCTACTTCGGTACTGACGGCACGCTGTACCCCAACGAGGCCTTGGGCAGCTATGAGAAGGTAAGCGACGATCCGCTCACCATCAAGTACACGATCAACGAAGAAGCCAAATGGTCCGATGGCACGCCGATCACCGTAGCCGACTCCGTGCTGGCATGGGCAGTGCAGAACCTGAACCTCAACGAAGGTGCCAAGGACAAGCCGCTGTTCAACTCGGTCTCTGTTGATCTCGGCGACACTGTTCCAGCTGGTCCGCAGGGCGACTGGGATGGCAAGGAATTCACTGTTGAATTCGCCGAGCCTGATCCGGACTGGGCCCTCCAGTCATGGATGCTCCACCCAGCACATGTGGTGGCCGAAGAGTCGGGCATGAGCACCGAAGAGCTCGTCAAAGCCATTCTCGGTGGGGAATCCGACAAGCTGAAGAAGGCTGCCGATTTCTGGAACGAAGGCTGGATGACTGACCCGGGCAAGCTGCCCGATGAGAAGATCTCGCCTGTATCCGGCCCCTACAAGCTGGGCAGCTGGAAAGCTGGAGAGTCCGTAACCCTGGTTGCCAATGAGAACTACTATGGCCCAGCGCCTGCAACCAAGGAACTGACCTTCCGCTTCCTTGAAGACGCAAGCATGGTCCAGGCATTGCAGAATAAAGACGTTGACGTCATTAACCCGCAGCCGACCGTTGATACGCTCGCGCAGCTGGAGAATCTTGGCGACGCTGTAGCAATCCAGAAGGGCGACACCCTGACCTGGGAGCACCTCGACTTCAACTTCGCCAAGGGCAACGCAATGACCAATCTGGAACTGCGCAAGGCCTTTGCCATGTGTGTTCCACGTCAGCAGATTGTTGACAACCTGATCAAGCCGCTGAACCCTGACGCCATCGTGATGAACTCCCGCGAAGTCTTCCCGTTCCAGGATAACTACCAGGAAGTAGTGGACGCATCCTACGACGGCCGCTACGACCAGGTTGATATCGAAGGCGCCAAGAAGATCCTCGAAGAGCAGGACGCTGTGGGTACCGAAGTACGCATCGGCTACTCGGCACCTAATGAACGCCGCGCCAACCAGGTCTCGGCCATCAAGTCCTCCTGCGATGAAGCGGGCTTCAAGATCGAGGACACCGGTTCCGCTGACTTCTTCTCGCCAAACGGTGCGCAAGACCGTGGCGACTACGAAGTAGCACTGTTCGCTTGGGCAGGTTCCGGCCAGATCAGTTCCGGCCAGAACATCTACGCCACCGGCAAGCCGCAGAACTTCGGCCAGTACTCGAACGCTGAAGTCGATGCAGCATGGGCGACCCTGGCAAGCTCGCTGGACCCGGCTGTCCATGCCGAGCAGACCAAGAAGATCGAGAAGCTGTTGTGGGATGACCTGTTCGGCATCCCGGTATTCGCCCACCCAGGCTTGAGCGCCTCGGGTTCGGATATCCAAAATGTCCGTCACACCGCAACGCAGGACCAGATCGTCTGGAACGCCGAGCAGTGGGTACGTGCTGAGTAATTGCCCCTAGGCAACGTACTTGCACAATGTGAGTGAGCACATGTGGGGCCCGATCAAAAATCGGGCCCCGCAGTGTGTTCAAAGGTCCCCAACCTCAAGGGCCGGCTCACTTCCGTGAGATGAAAGTAGGACATTAGAACCGTGTGGAAATTTATCGCCAAGAGACTAGGCTCAGCACTTGCCGTGCTGTTCGCCGCATCGCTCTTGCTCTACGTACTGGTTATCAATTCAGGTGACCCGCTCAAGGACCTGCGCGAAAGCAACGCGGATAACCGCGAGTACTTGATGGCCCAGCGTGTGGAATACATGAACCTGGATGCACCCTGGTACGGACGCTACTGGGACTGGCTGACCGGTGCCAGCAAATGCCTGATTGGCCAATGCGACCTGGGACAGAATATCAACGGCGTAGAGGTCTCCGGCTTGCTGGCCAACGCCGCATCGTCCACCTTGCGGCTGGTAGTGCTCGCTACGGTGATCGCCGCGGTTCTGGGTATCGCCGTTGGCGTTTTGACTGCAATCCGCCAGTACTCCGGCCTGGATTACATCGTTACCTTCATGACCTTCCTCTTCTTCTCGCTTCCCGTCTTCTGGGCAGCTGTGCTGCTCAAGGAGTACCTGGCGATCAGCTACAACGACTGGCTGGCGGATCCGCAGATATCCCTGGGGTCAGCCATAGCCATAGGCATCGTCGTCGGACTCGTCCTGCAGATGTTCCTCGGGGGCTCCTTGAAGCGCCGTGGCATCACCTTCATAGCTGCCGCTGTTTTCGTCCCGCTGGTGCTGCAGTACAGCATTTGGCTGAATTTCTACCGCTACCCGCAAATGGGTCCCGCAATCATCATCGTGCTGACGGCACTCGTGGCCTTGAGCGCCACTGCCATGAGCGTTGGCCTGAAGGAAAAGCGCGTGCTGTACCCGGCGCTGATTACCGTCGTGCTGGTTTTGGCCATGTACTACGCGACCTTCTACATGCTGCTGGAACCAAACGCATGGATCCTCTTGTTCGGACTGGTCCTCGCGGTAGCGATTCCGGCAGTAGTCGGGCGCTTCATGGGAGGCCGCTTGCGCAAAGCAGCGATGTCCGTCTCCGTAGCCACCGGTGTTGTCGGTGCAGGATTGACCGTTGTCGATCACATGTTCCGCGCTTGGCCTGGTTTCCTGGACGTCAAGGGACGCCCCATCGCTACCATCGGGTCGTCCACTGCTAACCTCGAAGGCGGTTTCTGGGATCACTTCCTGGATAACGGCACCCAGTTGCTGATGCCGACCATCCTGCTTGCAGTGATTTCTTTGGCTAGCTATTCGCGCTACACGCGTTCTTCCATGCTCGAAGTGCAGCGCCAGGACTACATCCGCACCGCCCGTTCCAAGGGATTGAGCGAACGCACCGTGATTTTCCGGCACGCGTTCCGCAACGCGATGATCCCCATCGCCACCATCGCAGCCTTCGACTTCGCCGGCCTGATCGGCGGCGCTGTGATCACCGAGCGCGTCTTCGGCTGGAAGGGCATGGGCGAAATGTTCGCAACCGGCCTGGATCATGTCGACCCGGCACCTGTGATGGCGTTCTTCCTGGTTACCGGTACCGCCGCAATCATTTTCAACTTGCTGGCGGATATCGTTTACGCCCTGCTTGACCCACGAATCCGAGTCTAGGAGGCATGGACCAATGAACATCCTTCATGCCTGCAACCCTAAGGACCAGCGATGAGCACCCCGAACAAGAACTTGAACGAGAACGAGCCGCAGAACCTGAATTCCGTGGCCGAGGTGGAAGACGCCAAGCTGGCCCAAATCCACGAAAAGCCGAAGAGCCAGGGACGCATTGTTCTCGAGCGCTTCGTCAGCCACAAGCCGGCGATGATTTCCGCAGTGATCCTGGTCGTCATCACCGTTTTCGCTTTCAGCTCCATTGGCTGGGGACCGATCCCCGGCTGGTGGGGACAGAACTTCTACCACGCTGGCGCCGTTGTGGATGGCGGCAAGCCGACCTTGAGCCTGGTCCCCACTTGGCTCGGCGGCGAAGGCATCCGCATCGGCGAGCACCCCTTCGGGCAGGACTCGGTCGGCAAGGACTACTTCGCCCTGGTCATGAACGGCACGCAGAAGTCCATCATTATCGGCGTTGTGGTCGGCTTGGTCGCCACTGTCCTGGGAACCGTCATCGGTGCTGTTGCCGGCTACTTCCGCGGATGGGTCGACGAAATCCTGATGCGCATCACTGACCTGTTCATCGTGATCCCATTGCTGGTCCTGGCCGCTGTTCTGGGCAAGATGGCTGGTGCATCAACCGGTTCCATCATCATCCTGGCCCTCGTGCTCGGCCTGGTGACCTGGACCGGCTTGGCCCGACTGGTGCGCGGTGAAATCCTTTCGCTGCGCGAACGCGAATACGTTGCTGCCGCCCAGGCCATGGGTTCGAAGACCAGCCGCGTGATCTTCAAGCACCTGATCCCCAACACCATGGGCGTGATCATCGTGAACGCAACCTTCGCGATCGCTGGCGCGATCCTGCTGGAGTCCTCGCTGTCCTACCTGGGCTTCGGCGTGAAGGCTCCAGAATCCTCGCTGGGCCTGCTGATCAGCCAGTACCAGAACGCCTTCACCACCCGCCCGTATTTGTTCTGGTGGCCAGGCATGATCATCGTTACCATCGCCCTGTCGGTGAATTTCTTGGGTGACGGCTTGCGCGATGCGTTCGACCCGCGCCAAATCGGAAAGAAGCGCCGCCGCCGCGCTGGCCTGTTCGCCCTTCCAACCCGCAAGGAGAAGCCATGAGCCACGCAGCACCAATGAACGAACAAGGCTCAGACGGCTACGCGCTGAGCTTCACCGACCTCAACGTCGTCTTTGCCACCGGTGGTGCAGACGTCCACGCAGTCAAGGGCTTGTCCTTGACTGTCCGCCCCGGGCAGGTCGTGGCGCTGGTTGGCGAGTCCGGTTCCGGCAAGTCCGTCACCTCAACTGCGGCGATGGGCCTGCTGCCGGAAAACGCCAATGTCTCAGGTGCCGCCAAGGTCGGCAACGTCAACGTGGTTGGCCTGGACGAAGGCAAGCTGCGCAAGATGCGTGCCACCGACATCGCGATGGTCTTCCAGGAGCCCATGACTGCGCTGAACCCGGTGCTGACCATTGAGCGGCAGTTGACTGAAGCGCTGGAACTGCACGACATCGCCTATGGCAAGGAAGCAACCGACCGGGCCATCGAGTTGCTGGACATGGTGGGCATCCCGGATCCCGCCAAGCGCGTCAAGCAGTACCCGCACCAGTTTTCCGGCGGCCAGCGCCAGCGTATCGTCATTGCCATGGCGATATCCTGCGATCCCAAGGTGATCATCGCCGATGAGCCAACTACCGCACTGGATGTGACGGTGCAGGCTGAAATTCTCGATCTGCTGCGCGAGCTGAAGGATCGACTGAATACCGGCATCTTGCTGATCACCCACAACATGGGTGTTGTCGCGGATATGGCCGATGAAGTGGCCGTGATGTTCCAGGGCAACCTCGTCGAGACCGGCACCGTGGAGCAAGTTCTGCTGCGCCCGGAACATCCATACACCCAGCGCCTGCTGGCCGCGGTACCGCGCTTGTCTGCTCCGGCTGTTACTACTGCGACGCCCCCGCACAGCTTAGAAACTGCGCCTCCCGGCCGCGAGCTGGTGCTGGAAGCCAAGGACCTCGTACTGGAATACGACATGCGGGGAAAGATCTTCCGCGCCGTGGAAGAGGTGAGCTTCGATATTGCCAAGGGCGAAGTCCTAGGCATTGTGGGCGAGTCCGGCTCTGGCAAATCCACCATCGCCAAGGCGGTGCTCGGCTTGTTGCCTGTGGCTAGCGGCAGCTTGTCGGTCCAGGGCCATGATCTGCCGAAACTTTCCCCGAAGGAAGCCCGTGCGGTTCGCAAGAAAATCGGCGTCATCTTCCAGGACCCGGCAGCATCCTTGAACCCGCGTTTCCCTATTGGCGATTGCATCACCGAACCAATGGTGGTTCACAAGGTTGGCAGCAAAGCAGGGCGCATCAAGCGTGCTGAAGAACTGCTCGATGCGGTGAAGCTGCCGCGCAACGTGATCAACCGATACCCCCACGAGCTCTCAGGCGGCCAGCGTCAACGTGTTTGCATTGCTCGCGCGTTGACCTTGAACCCCGAGCTGCTGATTGCCGATGAGCCAACTAGTGCTTTGGATGTTTCGGTTCAGGCAGTCGTATTGGAAATGCTGCAGGACCTGCAACGGGACTTCAACTTCGCGTGCCTCTTTGTCAGCCATGATTTGGCTGTCGTTGACATGCTGGCTGATGCGGTAGTAGTGATGCAGTCAGGCAGGGCGGTTGAGCAGGGCATGGTGGATACCGTGCTGCATGCCCCAACGCACGACTACACCAAACGCCTGTTGGCCGCGGCTCCGGTGCCGGATCCGCATGAGCAGGCAGTACGCCGTGAGGCTTGGCGCTTGCTGAACAGCACGAAGTAGATGCTGAGCTGAACGACGAATAAGGGGGCTCGTTTCCAGATCTTTCACTGGAAGCGGGCCCCTTTTCGTCTGCCCGGGAGAGCTGGACATGGCGAAAGCCGATTCCCCGGATCCGGCCTCGGTCCGGGAAAGCGATACAAGTACTTGCGGGCCTACGGGCTTACGAGCAGGTGCTGGGCGGCGGAACTTGGACCAGCTGAACGAGAGGGAATGCTTCGGGCTCAACGCTGATCGCTGCAGGAATCACAGGATGACCCGCACTGGCGTTCTTGCGCGGATCGGTGCAGCAGAAAATCAGTTCGGGCGGAACCCGCAGGCGCCTGCCTGGGGCTTTGCGCCGGGCGCGGAAAGATGCTGATCCAGGAAAAGGACCAAGGGAACCTCGGCGGTAGAGGCCCGTTAATAGGCAAAAGCTGGCTCTCTGCCGAGAGCCAGCTTTTGCTTATCTTTTGGAATCTAGTCCAGCTGCATGACGTTTTCGGTAACGACCTCTGCGCGGGCGTTGGAGAAGATCTGCTCGGTGCCAACGGTCTTGAACCCTCGGCGTTCCAGGACCTTGATGGAACCTAGATTGTCCTGGACCACATGCGCGGTCAATGGGCGCTTGGTGTATTCGGCGAGGAAGGTGTCTACCGCGCTGGTGGTCAGTCCCTTGCCCCAGTACTTGGTCGAAGTCCAGAAATTGATCTCTGGTACTTCGCCGTCGAAGACCAGAATGGATCCAACGACTTCGCCCTCATGCTCGATGGTGCGAACCAGAACATTCGGATCGTTCAGAATCGAGTTCCAGTGGTGGTCGAATACCGCGCGGTCGGCTGGGTTACGCGCTTGATAAGCGGCCATGAGGTTCGCCTCGGGTTCTTGCTGATGAGCGAAGAATGCGTCCAAGTCGGAAGGGCGGACTTCTCGTAGCTGCACGATAAAGGCCTTTCAATCGTGTGGGTCAGCGTGCCGGTATTGGCACACCAGTAAACAATGGCTTGAAACCTACACTACCGGGGAAGTGAGTGCGGCGAGTGCCATGTTGGACAATAACGGCTTCAGGCCGGACTTTTTAGTCCTCGGCGAGTGGGCGGAATGAGCAGTCGAGTTCAGCAAGCCGAAGACGGCGTGCGCGCGGAATCTGTGCGACTGCTTGCTTCCGATGGGATGCAATTTGGCCAGTTCCGTAGTCCAAAGCCCGATATAGGAGTTCTGGAGTTTGCGGACTAATGCCAGTTCGGCCTTCGGGAGCGATTTCAAATCGCGGTCCTGGACCTGCAAAATATCCGGGCGGGACAGCGAGAAGTCAGTGTGGAAATCAACCAGACGCGAAAGCACCTCCAGGGGAGTGCCGCCGGCTTCCGTGGCCGTGCAACCCCCGGCATAGATATCTTTGGACATATCTACTAGCAGAGCGATAAGCACCGCCTGCTTGCCGGCGAAATGCCGGTACACGGCCGGACCGGAGATGCCGCAGGCAGCGCCCAGATCTTCCAGCGAAACACCGGCGTAGCCATTCAAAGCGAACAGTCGAGTGGCTTCGCGCAAGAGTGCTTCTCGTCGTTCAGCTTTGGCGCGCTCACGCTCTGTCGGTTCATTGAGCGACTGGTATTTGCTCGCCAACACAATCAACTCCTTACGTTTGCCAAGCCTCGGTCTGGACAAGTGTGACCGCTGCCACTAATGTCAAAAATGTAGCTGTTTACCCACCCGTAGGCAGTAACCAGTTAATAAATATTAACCATACGCGTCGCGGCGTGTGCTTCCAAGAAACTCACGCACCTGGCGCAGAACATGACCGCCACCGGTTTATGCACACCCCGCAGCCGGTGCCGGTTCGTCCCTCAACGAAGAGAGAGCCTGATGATTGATCTCGAACTCGACGACCAGTATCAAGACCTGGTCGACATGGTCCGCGAATTCGCCCAGGAAGTCGTAGCCCCGCAGAGCGCGCAGAACGATGCCAACCATGCGTTCCCCTATGACATCGTCAAGCAGATGGGGCAGATGGGCCTCTTCGGGCTGCCAGTCTCCGAAGAATACGGCGGTTCCGGCGGCGACTACTTCCACCTCGCGCTGGCGCTCGAAGAACTGGGCAAGGTTGACCAGTCGGTAGCCATCACTCTCGAAGCCGGCGTCTCCCTGGGCGCGATGCCGATCTACCGCTTTGGCAGCGAGGGCCAGAAGCAGAAGTGGCTGCCAGCCCTGGCCGCCGGCGAACGCTTGGCCGGTTTTGGCCTGACCGAACCCGGGGCAGGCTCCGACGCCTCAGCTTCCTTGACCAAAGCGAAACTGGAAAATGGCGAATGGGTTATCGATGGCGCCAAAGAATTCATCACCAACTCCGGTACCGACATCACTTCCCTCGTCACGGCCACAGCTGTCACCGGTGTCGACGAAGCAACCGGCAAGAAGGAAATCTCGGCAATCATCGTGCCGACGGGAACCGAAGGATTCACCGCGGAGAAGGCCTACGACAAGGTGGGTTGGCGTGCCAGTGACACCCATCCGCTGAGCTTCAGCAGCGTGCGCGTTCCGGAGGAGAACCTGCTTGGCGAGCGCGGACGCGGATACGCCTACTTCTTGGAAATCCTCGATGAGGGACGTATCGCCATCGCGGCGTTGGCCACCGGAGCCGCCCAGGGTTGCCTCGACGAGGCGGTGAAGTATGCCAAGACCCGGACTTCCTTCGGCCAGGCCATCGGCCAGTACCAGGGCATCTCCTTCATGATCGCTCGCATGGCTTCGCGCGCCCACACGGCCCGTCTGGCCTACTACGCGGCGGCGGCGAAGATGCTCGCCGGCAAGGACTTCAAGATCGAAGCCGCGCATGCCAAGCTGATTGCCAGCGAAGCGGCGATGGATAACGCCCGTGATGCTACCCAGATCTTTGGCGGCTACGGATTCATGAATGAGTCATTGGTTGCACGGCACTACCGCGATTCGAAGATCCTGGAAATCGGCGAAGGAACCACGCAGGTCCAGCAGATGCTCATTGCCCGCAGCTTAGGTCTCTGATTCTTCCCAGAGGGGGCGCTGCATCCTGATTTTGGGGTGTGGCGCTCTTTGGGCGCTCACAGTAAAACGAACCATAATGGGTAGGGTGAGCTCCCAGAAAACTTTCATTCCAGCCGGACATCCCCGTCGCGTCAGCCTGATCGGTTCCACTGGTTCCATCGGCACGCAGGGACTGGACGTCATCGAAAACGCATCCGGACAATTCTCCGTGGCAGCGCTGTCCGGTGGGTACAACCTTGAATTACTGGCTCGCCAGGCAATTAAGCACCGCCCTGCGCTCGTTGGCAGCGCCGTGGAATCCAAAGAGGAGCTTGCCGCGGCCATTAAGCGAGCTGCAGAGGATGCATCGGTAACCGGATACACTCCCGAGCTGGTGGCCGGCGCGCATGCGGCAACCGAGGTTGCCGCTTTCGCCGAGGCCGACGTGGTGCTCAATGGCATCACCGGTGCCATTGGCCTAGCCCCGACCATTGCTGCCTTGGAAGCCGGCCACCTGCTGGCGCTGGCCAACAAGGAATCCCTGATCATCGGAGGCCAGGTAGTCAAGCGGATCGCGGCACCAGGCCAGATCTCGCCCGTTGATTCCGAGCACTCAGCCCTCGCCCAGGCCCTGCGCTCTGGCGCGCCCGAGGAAGTGGCCAAGCTGCTGGTGACTGCCTCTGGCGGTCCATTCTTCGGCTACAGCCATGAGCAGCTGCGCGATGTCACCCCCGCCCAGGCACTGGCTCATCCAACCTGGGACATGGGGCGCATGGTCACCACCAACTCGGCCACCATGGTCAACAAGGCTTTGGAAGTCATCGAAGCCCACCTGCTGTTCGACGTGCCACTGGAAAAGATCGAGCCTGTGGTGCATCGCCAGTCCATCATTCACTCGATGGTGGAGTTCATCGACGGTTCGGTGATCGCCCAGGCATCCCCGCCGGATATGCGCCTGCCGATCGCCTTGGGCATCAATTGGCCGCATCGGGTTGCCGGTGCCGCGAAGGCTTGCGATTTCTCCACCGCAGCAAGCTGGACCTTCGAACCACTGGATGAGGAGGTCTTCAGCGCTGTAAAGCTTGCCAAGCAGGCCGCAGCGTCCTCGGGAACGCATATGGCTGTCTATAACGCCGCCAACGAAATCGCAGTGGATGCCTTCCATGATGGAAAGATCCGCTTCACCGACATCGTTGAGACCGTGGAGCGGGCCTTGGACGAGTACACCCCGATGAGCGCAGCGCTATCGGTCGAAACAGTGCTGGAAACAGACCGTTGGGCCCGCGCCCATGCAACGAAGATCATCGAGGCCAAAGCATGAGTGCATTGCTGTTCATCGGCGGCGTCCTATTCATGGTGGTAGCCGTCGGGCTGTCCATTGCGCTGCATGAAATCGGGCACCTGGTACCCGCGAAACTGTTCAAGCTGCGCGTTCCGCAGTACATGATCGGTTTCGGCAAAACGCTGGTTTCCTTCAAGCGTGGCGAAACGCAATACGGCATCAAGGCCCTGCCCCTGGGCGGCTACATCTCGATGGTGGGCATGTACCCGCCACGCGACCAAGTCGTCTCGGATGCTTCCGGGAAGAAGCCGAATCTCTTCCAGAAGGTCTTCGGCCAGATGGTGGATGACGCACGCTCGCAGGCCAACGAGAACGTGCTGCCCAGCGATGAAGGCCGGCTGTTCTACCAGCTGCCGATCTACAAGCGCGTCATCATCATGCTCGGTGGCCCAATCATGAACTTGGTCATCGGGTTCGTGGTGATCGGCATCGTGCTGACCAGCTTCGGCCAGGCTACGCCAACCACCACAGTCTCCGAGGTGTACCAGTGCATCGCCAGCGCACAGAACGCAGAGCAGGCCGAATGCACCGACAAGGATGTCCCAGCGCCGGCTTACGAGGCAGGCCTCCTGCCAGGGGACACGATCACCGCGGTAAACGGCACCGCCGTTGCGGAAGCTGAATGGAATAAGCTCACCGATGTCATCCGCGATCATCCAGGAGAACCCGTCACCCTGGACTATGCCCGCGACGGGCAGATTCGCACCACCGAGCTGACTCCGTACCTGACCGAACGCCCGGCGACCGACGAAAATGGCTACGTGCTGCTCGATGAGCAGGGCGAATACATCATGACCAAGGTCGGTTTCGTCGGGATGGGCTCCTTGCAGCGGGACCTGACCCAGCCTCTGAGCGCGGTTCCCGGCGTGATCGGGGATCAGCTGCTGAGAATTGGCGATGTCATCTTGCACCTGCCCCAGCGCATGGTGGATGTCGCCCAAGCGGCTTTCGGCAATGAGGAACGCGACCCGAATGGGCCGGTGTCCATCGTGGGCGTTGGACGCATTGCCGGAGAGATCAGCGCGGAGGATTCCATCTCGGTAGCTGACAAATTCGCAACCTTGCTGTCATTGGTAGGCGGTTTGAACTTGGCCCTGTTCGCCTTCAACCTGATCCCGCTGCTGCCGCTGGATGGCGGCCACGTGGTGGGCGCGCTGTATGAGGGGCTGAAGCGCACAGTTGCCAGGATCTTCAGAATCAAGAAGGTACGGCCTGTCGACACGGTCAAGCTCTTGCCGCTGACTTATGTCGTGGTGGTAGCGATGCTGGTCATGGGCGGGCTCTTAATATATGCGGATATCTTCAAGCCGATACAGCTGTTCTAAGCAGGGAGAAATATGCTGTAGGCATGACTGTTTTTGCTGTTGAATACGCGTACGCCGAGAACTCCACCGAGCTGCGCAACGAACACCGTCCAGCACACCGCCAGTACCTTTGCGGCTTCCTCGGCGAAGGTGCGGTACGCCTTCTTGCTTCGGGGCCGACCCCGGTCAACGACGGCGCGCTATTGATCTTCGCGGCAGAATCGCAAGCTGCGCTGGACGAAGTGCTTTCCAATGATCCTTTCCAGAAGGTTGGCGGAGTCGGCGCGGCCACCGTCACCGAATGGAACCCGGTAATTGGCCTGCTGGAGGATTTCGCGTCCTAGGCGATAGGTACCTTGCACCAGCCTCCGCTGTTCTTTTCCGAGAACAGCGGAGGCTGCCTGCATTAAACGGCTTGGATGGCGCAGACTGGTAGGGGAGAGGAAGTGGAAAACATCATGGATGTGCAGATCACGTCAACGCTGGCGATCCCTGCAGCCGAGCTGAACTGGCATTTTTCCCGTTCCTCGGGCCCCGGCGGGCAGCATGTGAATACCTCGGACTCCCGGGTGGAACTCACCTGGGTAATTGGCGCTTCGCGGGCCTTGTCCGACTGGCAGCGTCAGCGCCTGCTGGCGAAGCTCGGACCTCGCTTGGTGGCCGGGGCCATCGTCGTGACTGCTTCCGAAGAGCGATCGCAATGGCGCAACCGCCAGCTCGCCCAAGAGAAGTTGGGGCGCATCGTGGAAAAAGCGCTGGCGCCGGATGCACCGGCACGCAAGGCAACGAAACCTACCCGCGGTTCTCACCGGCGCAGGCTGAGCGCCAAAGCTACTCGCTCAGCCACCAAGCAACTTCGCCGCAAACCAGGGATGGACTGATCCCAGCGATCGGCTACTGTGCTTCATGTCACTTTGCTGCACGGAATGGTTGGGGTGGGGAAACGGTTGAAAGTAGGTGAAGCGTCAGCTTTCTATTATTTCTGCCTTTAGGAGAACACCCTATGACCACCAAGGTCCTCACCCTCGTCGGTTCCCTGCGCAACGGTTCGACCAACCAGCAGCTGGCCGAAGCCACTTCGCACAACGCACCTGAAGGCATGGAAGTTTCCGTGTTCAGCGGCTTGGAGAACATTCCTTTCTACAACGAGGACCACGACGTGGAAGGTGGCGTTCCTGCCGCCGCCCAGGCCCTGCGCGACGCAGCCGGTGACGCCGATGCGCTGATGCTGGTCACTCCTGAGTACAACGGCACCATGCCAGCTGTCCTGAAGAACGCCATTGACTGGCTGTCCCGCCCCTTCGGTGCCGGTGCGCTCAAGGACATGCCAACCGTGGTCGTTGGCACCGCTTTCGGACAGTACGGTGGCGTCTGGGCGCAGGACGAAGCGCGCAAGGCACTGAACATCGCCGGCGCCAACGTGCTGGAAAACGTCAAGCTGGCTATCCCTAACTCGGTAGTACGCTTCGCTGAACTGCACCCGAAGGATGACGCTGAAGTTGTCGAGCAGGTCTCTGGCGTGCTCAGCAGCATCAAGGAAATCGCCGAAGCCAACTAGGTTTTCACGATCACCGGAAGCTCAATAGTGCAAGAAAGGCCACGGTAACCGTGGCCTTTCTCGCATGAGTACCCGCTCACCGCGATACGGTGACATACTTGGACTAGAGAAATACCCACAATCTATTCGGAGGCGTCCATTGACTTCGGTCAGCCTAGGCATGCCGGCAGGCCCACCGCCGGTACTCGCACCACGTCGCAAGACTCGCCAGTTCCAGGTTGGATCCGTAGGTGTCGGCTCCGACTCGCCGATTTCGGTTCAGTCGATGACTACCACCAAGACCCACGACATCAACGCCACCTTGCAGCAGATTGCCGAGCTGACCGCTGCCGGCTGCGACATCGTGCGTGTGGCCTGCCCAACGGATAAGGATGCGGAAGCACTGAAGATCATTGCGATGAAGTCGCAGATCCCGGTGATTGCCGATATCCACTTCCAGCCAAAGTACGTCTACGCTGCCATCGAAGCAGGCTGTGGCGCGGTGCGCGTGAATCCCGGCAATATCCGCCAGTTCGATGACCAGGTCAAGGAAATCGCGCAGGCCGCCAAGGACCACGGCACCTCCATTCGCATCGGTGTCAATGCTGGCTCGCTGGATCGCCGCTTGCTGCAGAAGTACGGCAAGGCCACCCCTGAAGCGCTGGTTGAATCAGCTGTTTGGGAAGCTTCCCTGTTTGAAGAGCACGGATTCCATGACTTCAAGATCTCGGTAAAGCACAACGACCCTGTGATCATGGTCCGCGCCTACGAGATGCTGGCTGAACGGGGGGACTGGCCACTGCACCTGGGCGTGACCGAAGCCGGTCCAGCGTTCCAGGGCACCATCAAGTCCGCCACCGCTTTCGGTGCACTGCTCTCCAAGGGCATTGGCGACACCATTCGCGTATCGCTGTCCGCTCCACCGGTAGAAGAGGTGAAGGTCGGCAACCAGATTCTGGAATCGCTGAACCTGCGCCCCCGCAAGCTGGACATCGTTTCTTGCCCGTCCTGCGGTCGTGCCCAGGTGGACGTCTACACCTTGGCCGAGCAGGTTACCGCTGGGCTCGAAGGCATGAAGGCTCCACTGCGCGTGGCCGTAATGGGCTGCGTTGTCAACGGACCGGGCGAAGCCCGCGACGCTGACCTCGGCGTTGCGTCCGGCAATGGCAAGGGGCAGATCTTCGTTAAGGGCGAAGTCATCAAGACCGTCCCGGAAGATCAAATTGTTGAGACTTTGATTGAAGAAGCCAACCGTTTGGCAGCAGAAATGGGACTGGACAATGACGAGAATCCTTCCTCGGGTTCTCCCATGGTCTCCGTCAGCTAGAACTAGCCGCCGGAGCGTCGAGGGAGAGCCGCGCATCTTGGGCCGTCGTGATACGACAGCCCTCATTGAGCTGCTCGATCGCGACCCCGTCGCCAATATATTCACCCGTTCGCAGGTGAGCATCCACCGGTCAGCGGTCCCAGACGGGTTTGCGCACATCGTTGGCTTGGACGGCAGCGAAGGTCTTGAATCGGCATGCTGGGTGGGCGCCAACATGGCGCCCACCGCCATGCCGGAGTCCGATGCCCAGAAGTACGCCATGCATGCCATCGATTCCCGACAGCGATTCGCCTCGGTATTCGGACCGGCAGAAACAGTTCTGGCCATGCATGACGTCTTGCGGGCTGGTCCGCAAGAAATTTTTGATGTCCGGGAAAATCAGCCGTTAATGGCCATCACCCAAATCCCGGAGAGAATTCGCCGCAACCGGATTCGGCCGGCTCAGGTTCAGGAATTCGACCTAGTCCTGCCTGCCAGCGCTGCCATGTTCGAAGAAGAACTTGGATATTCGCCGTTGGAAAACGGGGGAAGCTTCTACCGCAACCGTGTCCGCCAGTTAATTCGTGAGGGGCACACGCTCATGGACTGCGACCAGCGCGGCAACGTGATTTTCAAGGCTGATTTAGGCACCGTCACCGACGAAGTAGTGCAAATCCAAGGTGTTTGGGTGAACCCGATGTATCGCGGCCAAGGCTTAGCTGCCGGCTACATGGCCTCCACGGTGGACTACGCGATGCAGTTCGCTCCTGTAGTGAGCCTGTACGTCAACGACTACAACACCGCTGCAATCAAGACTTATCAGCGCATCGGCTTTGAACAGGTCGGCACCTTCGCAACGATCCTGTTCTAGCGTGCCGCTGGTTAAATGTCCCTGAGGCTTCTTAATGCGGGGCATGCGCATCCGAATCTCATACACTCGTAGGTGTTATAACCACGGACGGGGAGAATAGTGTCAGCAGCAATCACTATCAAGAAGATTCCGGCCGTGCTCGCCTTGCTGGCAATCCCGATGTTAGCATCGTGCTCCGGTGGAGGAGAAAGCTCTCCATCTCCGAACTCGCTGCCGCTGGTGCAAATGGATGCCCAGCAACTTGAGACCAGGCTTACCGAATTCGGAAACGGTTTGCCCAAGGCCAAAGTCTTCGATGACCGGGCGCTCCGCTCCAGCATTCCCGTAGCGCAAGAGTGGATGGAAAACATGGAAGTCAATCCCAGCAAATGCGGCGTGACTTTTGCAGCTCCGATTACAGAGCAATTGAAGAATTCCACGATGGGAGCCATCGAATATCAACATGGCTATTTGACCGTGGCCCTGTTCAACGACGAGGAAACCTTGAAGGAACAGTGGAAAGCCAAATTGGAAGAGAACGCCGGATGCTCCCGGTACACCGTGAAATCCGGCAATGAATCGCGGGCCTACCACCTGGCGAAGCAGCCGATCGATTCTCCAGCCGAAATGAATGAAAGCTATGTGGTAACCAGTAGCAACGGCTCGTCGACGGAACAGCAACTGATTGTCCGTTCGGCAACATCGAACGTGTTGATTGGCCTGCAAGAACCGACTTCGAAGGACTCGGCGGCCGAGCAGCTGACGGCGGCAACTGAGACCATACACGCGTTGCTGGAACAATTGAACTAGAGCGCCACGCTGATCTTCACACGCATGTGCCGGTCGGCAACGACAGGAAGAAAACTATGATTAAGCGTTCAGCCTTCTGGGCACTGCCTTTGGCCATTGCGATGGCTTTGACCAGCTGCTCTTCGGGATCGAGTCCGGAGCCCTCCGCTTCCCTGGAATCGCAAGCACCATCGGAGGATCCCAGCCAGCCAGCGGAGCAGTCCGTCGGGGATGCGCTGTCGGCAGAGGAAGTCGAGAGCATCGCCTCCAAGATTGTAGAAGACGACAAGGCTGTGCAGGTCATTGGCAACGAGCAAATGCAAAAGCAGTTGGCTGTTGCCAAGGATGCGAACTTGCCAAGCGGCATCAAGCCTGAAAAATGCGCCGACATGAATGCCGAATATACGGTCACGGATCTGACCGGCTCTGTCGCAGCCACTGCAACCAGTTCCTCGGAGGCAGTGGGCAAGGTGGTGCAGGTGTTTTCCCTGACCGATGAGGCGACGCGAAAGAGAGTAGCGCAGGCCTTGACGCTGGATGATCTCGAAGACTGCAAGACAGTCGCCATCGATCAAGGGGGCCAGGAGATCCAAGCCGAACGCCAGATCCTAGCACTGGATGTGCAAGCAGAGCAGTCGTTGACAATGTCCACTCAAATGGATGCCGGTGGCGGCCAGATTTTGACCTCGGTTGCCGTGCAGGCCTTGGACGGGAACGACTTCGTCCTGGTCACCTTGCAAACCGGCTCGCAACAGCCTGCAGAATTGGCTGGAGAGGCAGTAAACCTGGCGGATCGGGCATTCGCTGAGATCAAATCGGTGCAATAGGACTGCGCTGAAGGCACCCGCGTGATCCCATCCGCAGCAGCGTTGGTGCATCTTTTGCGTCGACTCGAGCCATGGTTTAAGAACCGGGTTCCAACGTGAGCGCAACATGCCCAGCGCAGACGCGGACTTTCCTGGCCGTGGCTACGCCATTGCCTTGCCGTGCGACATGGCAATGATTCTGCCCACCTGCCCGGGCGGAGTGGTTCGCAGATTTCCGAATCACCAATGCTGAGCAGAACCTGTAGCTTGTCCCTGGTCCATGCCCAATACTTTCGCGATACGTTCGTTTGCAGCCGCCGGGCGCTGACTGCCGCCCGCAGAGGGTGAGTGGCTTTGACGACGTGCCGTTCCGATCGTGCTACCGAGCTTTGCCAGTGCCGGCAACTGGGGTGATTACGTGCTCAAATCGAATCGCAGCATCGCCCCCCGAAAGTACTTTTATTTCCAACGTATTGTGAAATACTGAAGATGATCAATTGTCATCGACGTGAGGAAGTCACCATGAAGAAGCGCTCAATTTGGGTGTTGCCCGTAGCAATTGCCCTGGCTTTGACCGGATGCGCCAGTTCAGACACCGAAACCGGCGGCACTGCAGATTCCGCTGGAAGCAGTGAATCCGAGGGGGCATCCGGTACGGTTCTCGATGCCACGCAGGTCAAAGCCGTCATCGACAAGGTAATGGAGGGCCAAGACAGCGCCCAGGTGTTCGACAACGACACGCTGCAGCAGCAGCAAGAAGGCTTGGACGTTAGCGCCTTTGCTGAAAGCGTCTCTCCCAAGGAATGCGCCGATCTGCAGAAGGAGAACAGCTTCACGGATCTCAGCAAGGCCTATGCGGCAGCAGGCGTCGTGGCTGAATCTGCAGGCAGTACCACGGTGCAGTTGCTGTCCTTGAAGGACGATGCAACAAGTCAAACCATTGCTAGTCTGCTGGAGTTCGACGACTTCGGCAAATGCTCCACGATGCAAGTGGAGTCCGGAGGCCAGAAGCTCGATATTGAGTCCAAGGTGCTGGATGCCGATACGCAGGCTCCACATGAATTGGCCATTTCCACGACCACTTTAATGAGCGGAAAAGCAGTCCAGGACAGCGTGAATGTCCAGGCTTTGGACGGTTCGACCTATGTCCTGGTCAATGTCATCGGGCAGCCAGGCTCCGAAGGACTGCAAGAGCAGGCAACGCAATTGGCCGAGAAGACTCTGGCTGAAGCCAAGAACGCCCAATAATCAGTTTCGGCGCTGAGGCGTCGCTGATGAGGCCATGGGCCCCGGGAAGCTGATCCTGAATCAGCATCTCGGGGCCTTCACCATGTCGTGATTTGAAAGAGAAGTGGCTGAATTCCTTTTCATCGCCTCGTCGACATGGCATTCTCAATGGATGACCCTGGAACACAGTGCGCCACGCAAATCCATCGAGGCTGCCTTGACTGCGGGCGAGGATCCGACGCGCAAAGCCCGAAGCTTGAAGTCCCTGCATCAGCTCTGGGCCGAAGGTGCGTGCATCCCTGAAGTAGTGCGGCCAGTGGTGGCTCGTTCATGGTCCAGGGCCGGCAAGCTTGGAACAGATATCGTTCCTTTGGATACTTCTGAAATACGCGAGCGCAGGCAGGCCAACGAAGAACTCAACGGACTGGTCGAGCTCTTCAAGGAGCGTTTGCTCTCCTTGGCCACCCAGGCGGGAAACCAGCTGGTCATCTCCGACGGGCAAGGATTCGTGCTCTGGGTGCTCGGGCCCTCTGCGGTACGCCGCCGAAGTGACGGCATCGGATTTGTCGCCGGTGCACGCTGGCGCGAAAGCGACGTGGGCACTAATGGGATCGGCGCGGCAATGGCCGAGCGTGCCCCGGTGCAGATTTTCGGCCCGGAGCATGCCCGGGAAGAACAGCACAACTGGGTCTGCACATCGGCGCCGGTCATGAATCCTGCCACCTCGGCTCTGATTGGCACGATCACGCTGGCAGGCTCGTTCCGCACGGCGCATCCGCACTCCTTGGCTCTGGTCTCATCCGTGGCCCGAGAAGCAGAATTATTCCTGCAAACCGAGCATGCCTTAAAAATGCAGAAGCTCCAGCTTTCCACCCAGCTGCCCGAAGGCGAGTACGTCCTAGTTGACGTGCAAGGCTCCATAGCCGCCGCCCAAGGCTACAGTGTTGGATCCAAGCTCAATTTGCCGATGTCCATGGAAGAAGGGCGGAACTGGATTTCCGGGCTGGGATCAATTGATGCGCGGCGGACACCGGGAGGCTGGCTGCTGCAAAGGGCAGAAGGCCAGGTGAGCCTCCAGCTGTACGCAGGAGCTTCTCTGCAGGCTATTGTCCATTCGCCCGGTGGGGCGACGCGCATCAACTTGAGCGCGAAGCATTGGCAGATCCTTGAGCTGCTGGCTGCGAACCCTCACGGAGTGAGCTCAGCGCAGTTGGCGACCCTGTGGCCTGCGGATACGCCGAACGTCACCATCCGTGCCGAGATATCCCGCTTGCGCTCCAAGCTGCGTGGCCTGATCGCCTCACGTCCCTACCGGATCGTGGTCCCGGTGAGCAGCCACTAGCAATCCCGGAGCAACTGCAACCTATTGCAACGGTTTTCTTTTGTGACGCAGATCATATTCTTTCATTAGTCGCGGAGGGCCCGAACGGCCATCCATTGAATCCCGATGAAGAGATGAGATGCAAATGCCTGACAACGATTGGTTCTTGCAAGCCCGGAGCTGGTTCCATTCCTTGCAGATAGCGTTGGAAGCGGGTGACGCGCCAGCAGCTGTGCAGCTATTTTCGGAGGAGTGCTACTGGCGGGATCTGGCCTCGATGACATGGAACCTTCACACCAGCGAGGGCCGTGACGGGATCGAGAAGATGCTGCTTGGCGTTGAACGAGGCGCGTGGCCGCGGAACATCGAAGTCACCAGCGCACAAGAGGCTGACGGCGTCATTGAAGCCTGGTACACGTTCGAGAACGACGCATTCAACGGGCTTGGATTACTCCGCTTGCGCGATGGGAAGGCCTGGACCCTGCTGAGCACCGCGCAGGGCCTGCGCAAATTCCCTGAACCTGCTGGACCGCGCCGCGAACTGGGCGCCGAGCACGGCGTAGCGATGAGCAAGGAAAACTGGCTTGATCGACGCACCGCGCAGCAGCAGTCCCTGGGGATCACCGACCAGCCCTACACGCTGATTGTCGGCGGCGGCCAAGGCGGCATAGGCTTGGCCGCTCGGCTCAAGCGCATGGGTGTTCCTGCCTTGGTCATCGATAGGCATCCGCGTCCCGGTGACCAATGGCGTTCGCGCTACCATTCCTTGGCGCTGCACGATCCGGTCTGGTATGACCATATGCCCTACATTGATTTCCCCGACCACTGGCCGGTGTTCACGCCCAAGGACAAGATGGGGGATTGGCTGGAAAGCTACACCAAGCTCATGGAGCTGGACTATTGGTCACTGACTGAAGCGACCAGCGCCCGGCAGGATCCGGAAGGAGAGGGGTGGATCGTCGAGGTAGTACGCGACGGAGTACCGTTGACCCTGCGTCCCACCCAGCTGGTGCTGGCCACTGGCATGTCCGGTATTCCGAACATTCCCCAGTACCCGGGAGCCGAGATCTTCAAAGGCGAGCAGAATCATTCCTCCAAGCATCCAGGCGGCGAACGGTACGCGGGCAAGAACGTCGTGGTTATCGGCGCCAACAACTCCGCACACGATATCTGCGCGGATCTGGTGCAAAACGGGGCCAAGTCGACTATGGTGCAACGTTCCAGCACGCATATTGTGCGTTCAGAATCGCTGATGAAGCATGTGCTGGGCGGACTGTACTCGGAAGAAGCCCTCGCTGCCGGCATAGACCACAACAAGGCAGACCTGATCTTCGCCTCCATCCCGTACAAAGTCCTCCCGGAATTCCATAAGCCGGTCTTCGAGAAAATCCAGCAGGAAGATGCGCAATTCTACAAGTCGCTGGAGGATGCGGGATTCGAGCTGGACTTCGGCGACGACGGTTCAGGGCTGTTCCTCAAGTACCTGCGCCGCGGCTCGGGGTACTACATCAACATCGGTGCCAGCGAGCTGGTGGCCGACGGATCGATTGCTTTGGCCCATGGCGAGGTATCGCACTTGACCGAAGAATCGGTGGTGCTGGCCGATGGCACTCGGCTGCCGGCGGACGCGGTGGTCTACGCCACCGGTTACGGGTCGATGAACGGATGGGCGGCGAAGCTCATCTCCCAGGAAGTCGCGGATGAAGTCGGAAAATGCTGGGGCCTGGGGTCGGGAACCGCCAAGGATCCGGGTCCATGGCAGGGGGAACTGCGCAATATGTGGAAGCCCACCAAGGTCAAGAACCTCTGGTTCCACGGAGGCAACCTGCACCAGTCCAGGCATTATTCGAAGTATCTGGGCTTGCAGATCAAGGCACGGTACGAGGGCATCGGAACTCCGGTGTATGCGCTCGCCGAAACCTATCATCAATCCTGATAAAACCGTTTCCCTGCCCGTGAATCGGCTTCCTGGACCCGGAGCAAGCGCTGTATGGCGCTTCCTCCGGGTCACCCGCGCGTCTGCCACGTGGCGGTTTTCGAGCCTTATCCGGACGTTTCGTTCAACTGCAACGGCATGGAAATCGCACAACGAATTGAACGGAAAGCCGGATGAACCATGATTCCCATGCTCCTGGCACCTGCGCAGTTATTGAATCGGCGCAGATCGAGGATGCCGCAACAGCGCCGGTGCACCTGCCAGCGCGCCGCAGCCAAGCCAGCTGCACCATGCTTCCGCGTAAGCCCCGCCATGGGTGCTGGCAAGTACAAATCGGCGGGGAACTGGCACCCGACTGGGATGTCCTTTGCTGGCAGCGACTCAACGAAACAGAACCCTGCAGCGCCCACCATCTATCCAGGGGCCCGCATCCGGCCCCGGGCACGCAACACGATTCCGCGCAAGCCCTTGAATTTATTGGGAAGTGGCCGAAAGCTGTAGCATTGATTAAGGCCAATTTTGCGGCCAAAACCCATTTGATTTTGCATAGCTAGTCGGCATCCGAAAATATTTCTGAAGTCGACGGACGGAAAAGGACACCCCGAGTGGTTTTGAAGCTTTCCACTACCTTCTTGCGCACCTTGCGTGAAGATCCGGTTGACGCCGAAGTCGCCAGCCACAAGTTGTTGGTACGCGCCGGTTACATCCGTCGTGCGGCCCCGGGCATCTACACCTGGTTGCCGTTGGGTTTGAAGGTCCTTGCGCGCGTTGAAGCTATTGTTCGCGAGGAAATGAACGCTATCGGCGGCCAGGAAGTCCACTTCCCAGCGCTGCTGCCACGTGAACCTTACGAACAGACCGGCCGTTGGACCGAATACGGCGAAGGCCTGTTCCGTCTCAAGGACCGCAAAGATGCAGACTACCTCTTGGCACCAACCCATGAGGAAATGTTCACGCTGCTGGTGAAGGATCTGTACAACTCGTACAAGGATCTTCCGGTCTACCTTTACCAGATCCAGAACAAGTACCGCGACGAAGCACGTCCACGCGCGGGCCTGCTGCGTGGCCGCGAATTCATCATGAAGGATTCGTACTCCTTCAACATCGATGATGAAGGCCTGGACGAAGCCTACATGGCTCACCGCGGCGCCTACCTGAAGATCTTCGAGCGCCTGGGACTGGAAGTTATTCCGGTCTTCGCGCAGGCTGGTGCCATGGGCGGCTCCAAGTCCGAGGAATTCCTGCATCCAACGGCTATTGGCGAGGATACCTTCGTCCGTTCGGCCGGCGGTTACGCAGCCAACGTGGAAGCTGTCACCACCGTAGTGCCAGCGTCCATCGATTACGCCAACGCGCCTGCGTTCGATGTTGTCGATACCCCGGATACCCCGACCATCGAGACGCTGGTTGCCGCGGCCAACGAGCTGCGCCCACGCGAGTCCGGTGCTTGGGAAGCCAAGGACACCCTGAAAAACGTTGTCCTGGCGGTGACCGATCCAGAAGGCAACCGCCAGTTGGTAGTCATCGGTGTTCCAGGCGACCGCCAGGTGGACCTGAAGCGTGTCGAAGCTACCGTGGGTGCCCCGCTGGGCATCATCGGCGAGGTCCAGGTTGAAGCCGCTAGCGGTGAAGACTTGGCCAAGCACCCGGAATTGATTGCCGGCTACATCGGCCCAGGCAACGGCCTGGATCAGGCTGTTCTGGGTACCGAAGGCACCAGCGGCATCACCTACCTGGTTGATCCTCGCGTAGTATCCGGTACCTCGTGGATCACCGGCGCCAACGAAAAGGGCAAGCACGTTTTCGGCTTGGTGGCCGAGCGCGACTTCGGCTTTGACGGCACCATCGAGTCGGTCAACGTGCTAGAGGGCGACCCGGCACCGGACGGCTCCGGCCCATTGCGCACCGAACGCGGTATCGAAATGGGTCATATCTTCCAGCTTGGCCGCAAGTACGCTGAGGCTCTGGATCTGCGGGTCCTGGACCAGAACGGCAAGCTGAAGGTTGTCACCATGGGCTCCTACGGCATTGGCGTCACCCGTGCGGTAGCAGCACTGGCCGAGGCTTACCATGACGAAAACGGTCTGGCATGGCCAAAGCAGGTTGCTCCAGCCGACGTCCACATGGTCGTTACCGGCAAGGGCCCAGAGCTGCTTGAGGCTGCTGCGAAGTTGGCCTCAGAACTTGAATCGGCCGGTTTGGAAGTTATCTTGGATGACCGTCCAAAGGTTTCCGCGGGCGTGAAGTTCTCGGATGCAGAACTGATCGGCATTCCAACCATCGTTGTTGTGGGCCGTGGACTTGCTGAGGGCGTAGTTGAGGTCAAGGATCGTGCCACCGGCGAACGCCGCGATGTCAAGGTCGAGGACGTTGTCGCTGAGCTGAGCGCCTAAAAGGCTGTAGCCAATAACTGAATAGGGGAGTAGCGCGGTGCAAGAGATCTTGGAATTGCTGTCCGTCAACGGTGAACCCGTCTCCTTCTGGCCCCTGGTGCTGCTGCTTCTTGCAGCCTTGGGCGCTGGATGGATTGACGCGGTAGTTGGCGGTGGCGGCCTGATTCAATTGCCCGCGCTGCTTCTTTTCCCCGGCATCACGCCGGTGCAGGCGCTGGCCACGAATAAGCTGGGCTCAATCTTCGGAACGGCTACCAGCGCGGTGACGTACTACCGGCGCACCAGCCCGGATTTGAAGACCGCTATTCCGATGGCATTGACTGCCATGCTCGGTGCCTTCGGCGGAGCTGCGCTGGCCACAATTCTTCCCTCTGGAGCCATTCAGCCCATCATTATCGCAGCGCTCATTGCGGTGCTGCTGTTCACGATCCTGAAGCCCAAAGCCGGAGAGCTGTCACGCCTGCGCTACGCCGGGCATGGGCATTATCTTCGAGCCATCCTGATTGGGCTGCTGATTGGCGGCTACGACGGGATGATCGGTCCCGGGACTGGATCGTTCTTGATCATCGCCATGGTGACAGTGCTGGGCTACAACTTCTTGCAGTCCTCCGCCAAGGCGAAGATCGTCAACCTTTGCACCAACGCAGGTGCTCTGCTGCTCTTCATCCCCACGGGGCACGTCCTAGTCGCATTAGGCCTGGCCATGGGCGTGATGAATATGCTCGGAGGCTATCTCGGGGCGCGCATGGCGATCTCAAAGGGCAGCGCCTTTATTCGCATTGTTTTCGTGATCGTCGTTTCGGCACTGATCATCAAGCTCGGCTCTGACCTGATCCTCGCCGGCAAGTGATAGCTTTAGCGGCCGCTAGCTGCTGATGTGTCGATTGGCGGGTATCCGGCGTAGTGCTGGACATGCTGGGGTTCAATGGCATGGACCATGGAACTCGTCGCCATTTGCGCGATCCTGAAAGTCAAGAAGCTGGAACCCATTGCAGTTTTGTAGAGTTGGGAAACCGTAGTGTGGCTTGCCAGCGGATCTACAACCTTCAACGCTGTGCAACCGATGGATACATACAGGAACCACAAATCGTTGTTCTCCGGATCGAGAGTAGCGATCAGAGCTGGCGGCTGGTGCGCGGCCACGAGCGACATGACGTCGTTGACTGTTTCCTCAGGTTGCGCAATGACAATAGGCATTCCTTGGACCCAACCATGTGAACTGAGTTGCGCCCGACCTTGCCTTGAACCGATCACTTCGCTGACCAGTTCTGCTGTCTTCGAACGCATGAATCGACCTGACATTACCCAACCTCCAATTGACGACCTAGCCACAAGTTGTTAGTTCCCCAATAAGTGGAAGAAAGCGGAGAATTCCGCTCCGTGTTATGGGAGCCAAATTCCGTATCTCAAGCACTTGTTATTCACGATAGCCCCTTTCGGCGCGAATATCGAGAGCAAGTGAATAGGAACGAGATTCATATATCTTTGAAATCATTCCATGGCAGAGGAAATGGTGGTCGTTGATAAATTGGTTTCGAGTAATATCGCGCAAAACCCGCATGCCATATGCCGGTTATATCTTATGGCGCGGATGGAAATTACGGACCATCCGTGAATTTTGGTGCGCCTTGCGCTGTTTTGGCTCTACCTGAGCCCGTTCTCTATTTCGGCTCAGGGCAATTAGCAGTCGTGATTATTTCGTGATAATTCAACGAAACGTGAAATACGGCTAAATTCCAGTTGAATCCAAAACTATTTCCCGACTTCGCCAGTCTCCAAGATGCGGTATTCATCATTCGATCCCTGCTGGCCATTGAGGGCCTGGAAAGCGACGGCGGAAATTTTTGCGCCGGCAGCTCCATCGCTAACGCCCGCTGCTACGACCAATGCATCAGCAAAATCCCCTTCGGCTTCCGCGGATAGGGCAGCCAGGTCTTCGAGGCCGCCTTCGGGTAGCGCATAGGCGGGTTCACGCAGGTCTGCGCACTGTTCGTCAACGGCCGCACGCAGGCCGCGAAGCTGGCGTCCCAGCTCGCTGCGTCGAGCTTCGACGGCTTCCTTGGCGCTGTCGGCACCACGTGCAGCCGTGAGCTGCAGAAGGAAATCCAGTGCATAGCCGCGGTCCAGGGCCCGGGCGACGGCCGTTGGTTCGATGTTCTGCGCTTCGGTGATTTCCTTCGCGGGGTCCAGCAGCTCCTCATTAGGCAGGCAGGCTACTGGCTGGTCTTTCTGCTCTTCTTCACCCGAGACTGCACTCAGTGGCAAGGCCAAGTCCACATCACGCTCTTCTCCCAAAGATGCAACAGCACTGCGGGCGTCCAGGTTGATCTGGAAAGCAATCTGGGCCAGCTTCGAATCCCTGGACAGCGACGGTTCTGCAAAGGCAGGCATCGCTGACGATGCGTCGGCGACATTCGTGGCAAGCGCAACCAGCGCGTCGGGGGAGAAGCTTTGCGGCAATGCCGCAGGCTCTTGGTCGTCGAAGCGCAATTCACCGAGCACCGCTGACCCCTGCGACAAGGAAGTCGCCAGTGCGGATAGCCTCGAAGCGTTATCCTCGGGTGCCAGCTCGGCCAAGGCTTGGGCCTGAGATGCCAGATCTGCCAGCTTTGCTCCGTATTCCCACATCATGCGGGCATCGGCGCTGGCCTCATTGACCTGTTCGGGCAGGCCCCGCTCCACCAGGGCGCCTCGGAAGACGGTGCTGCCAATGCCCCACGTCACGGCAAGGGCAACTGCACCAGCCAGTACCGGAGCAATCCAGCCTGGAGCGCGGCGTACTTGCCTGTCGGTGCGACGGGCGGAATGGGGCGATTTTTCAGTCATAGCGTTTCGATCATGCCATGATCAATGCAGGTAAAGAGGGCAATAGCGGTGTCGAGCGCCACGATGGATAGAAAATGGGCGTGAGTTCCTTCACCTGTGCCCGTTTAGATGTTCTCAATGAGCGGAACGCAATATAGGCTTAACGGACAACATCGAATAGCGTGGGAGGATATCCATGACCGGAATGCCGGCCGATACCGAACAGGAAGCGCAGCGTCTGACTGCATTGCTCTCCAAGGAAGTAGAATCCCACGGGCTTCTCCTGGAGGAAGTCGCCTTGCGTCCCTCCGGCAAGCAGATGATCGTGCAGATCATCGTCGACAAGGCCGACGGTCACGAAACGCTGACTCTCGATGAACTTGGTGAAGTTACCACCACCATCTCCAACGCTCTGGACAAGGACGCCGTCTACGCATCGTCGGCTCCTTACGAACTCGAAGTCAGTTCCCCAGGACTCTCCCGCCCATTGACTGCCCAGCGCCACTGGACCCGCGCCCTCAACCGCATGGTCAAGATTTCGCTGGCCGACGGCACGAAGCTTCGCGGGCGCTTGCTTGAGGTCAACGACGGCGACGTGTTGATTGCTGAGCACCGCGAGCCGGCCAAGAAGGGCATGAAGGTCAAGGTGCTCGATCCTGCGGCCTATGCCTTTGAAAATATCCGTAAAGCTGTTGTCGATCCAGAGCTGAACTTCGATGACGCACTATTTGACACTGCCGATACTGAAGATTTGGAGGGCTAAGCGTGGATATCGATCTGAATGCGCTGCGCATCCTGGAAAAAGACCGCGACATCCCAATGGATATTTTGATTCCGACCATCGAGTCGGCACTGCTGCTGGCTTACAACAAGACCGAAGGCGCCATGCCTGGCGCCCGCGCGCACATTGAGCGCAGCAACGGCCATGTGGCGATCCTGGTAGAGGACCGCGACAACGCCGGCGTGCTGCTGGGCGAATTCGACGACACCCCGCACGGTTTCGGCCGCATTGCCGCCTCCACCGCCCGCCAGGTAATCATGCAGCGCCTGCGTGAAGCTGAAGATGCGCAGGTTGTCGGCGAGTTCGCGGCCCGCGTTGGCACCCTGATCTCCGGCGTCATCCAGCAGGGCTACTCCTCGCATATGGTGCAGGTCAAGATCGGTGATCTGGAAGCGCTGCTGCCACCAGTTGAGCAGTCCCCAGGCGAGAAGTACCAGCACGGAAACCGCCTGCGCGCCTACGTTGTTTCCGCTGAGCGCGGCAACAAGGGCCCAGCCGTTACCCTGTCCCGTTCCCACCCGAACCTGGTTCGCCTGCTGTTCGAAATGGAAGTTCCAGAAATCGCTGACGGCACCGTCACGGTCGAGGCACTGGCTCGTGAAGCTGGCCACCGTACCAAGATTGCTGTGCGCGCAACCAAGGCCGGTGTCAACGCCAAGGGCGCTTGCATCGGTGAAATGGGAACCCGCGTGCGCGCCGTGATGAACGAACTGAACGACGAGAAGATCGACATCGTTGACTACAACGAGGATCCAGCGAAGTTCATCGCCGCGGCCCTGTCTCCATCGAAGGTCGTCTCGGTAGAGATCCTGGACGAAGCCGAACGCCGTGCTCGCGTGGTTGTTCCCGACTCCCAGCTCTCGCTGGCAATCGGCAAGGAAGGCCAAAATGCTCGCCTTGCTGCCAAGTTGACCGGCTGGCGCATTGACATCCTGGCTGCCTCGGGCGGCAAGGAACCGCAGCTCTAAGCAGCTGCGGGAAATAATTCCAGTTCAGCGTGTTGGAAGCCTAGCTGCGTGTGAGCCACAACTCATGCGTGCTATGGCGTCCAAACGCGCTAGACTAGTAGATGGCTCGTAATAACTAGGGAAGGTGGCGACGGCGCTCGCATGAAGCTGCATCAGCAACGCACGTGCATTGGCTGTCGAACCGTAACCAGTAAAAATGAGCTGCTCCGTTGGGTCCTGAAAGACGGTACACCGCTGCATGCGGTGAGTTTGGATCAACAGGGTTCCGCTTCAGGGCGGGGCACTTGGACCCACGGGACCGAAAAGTGTGTGCAGCAAGCGGTGCAGCGCCGGGCGTTCGCGCGGGCCTTCAGGTCTGCGGTAGACGATTCGCAGGTGCTGCAGGAATTCACTGCATACGAAGATCAGCTGGCAAGCAACCAGCTATCTGGCAAACATGATGAAAGCGGGTCAGAAATCTGATGGCAACCCGATGAGTCGGCAATGCTGAGCGCACAACGATGAACAATCAGTTCTGCGTGATCCACCGTGCGACGGAAGAATTTCACGAATTACACAGCTGATCTGCCAGACCGCTGATCTAAAGATTTATCTTTTGATACCGGGGTTTGAGCAGATCACATCGACACAGGAGAGATGTGGCTAAACCCCGCGTTCACGAGCTCGCTAAAGAGCTCGGAATCACTTCAAAAGAAGCACTAACCAAGTTGCAGGACATGGGCGAATTCGTTCGCTCGGCATCCTCGACCGTTGAACCGCCAGTAGCGCGCAAGCTGCGCGACGCATTCCCAGGTTCCAACGGTGCCGCTAAGCCAGCAGCTGCTGCCAAGCCAGCCGCCGCCAAGCCAGCGACCCCTGGAGCACCGAAGTCGGCTTCCAAGCCGGCTGCTACCCCAGGTGCCTCGGCCCCGAAGCCAGGCGTTAAGCCAGCTGCGGCAGCTCCGGCTCCTGCAGCCCCAGCTGCCCCAGCCGCACCTGCGGCTCCTGCAGCTCCGGCCGCGAAGGCAACCCCTGGCGCTCCATTGCCAGGTGCAGCCCCGGCACCGAAGCCAGGTGCCAAGCCAGCTCCGAAGCCAGGCGCTCCACGCCCAGGCAACAGCCCGTTCTCTTCCCAGCAGGGTATGCGCGGCGCTGAGTCCGGCGAACGCCGTGGTGGCGGCAACCGCGAAGGCGGTCGTGCCCCACGTCCAGGCGCACCTCGTCCGGGCGGTCCACGCCCAGGCAACAACCCGTTCTCCTCGCAGCAGGGTATGCGCGGCGAAGGCGGCCAGGGCGGTCCTCGCCCACCACGCGACGGCCAGCGCGGTCCACGCCCAGCTGGTGCCGGCGGTCCACGTCCGGCTCGTGACGGCCAGGGCGGTCCACGTCCGGCACGTGACGGCCAGCGCGGTCCACGCCCAGCAGGTGCCGGCGGTCCACGCCCAGCAGGCCAGGGCGCTCCACGCCCAGCCGGTGCAGGTGGCCCACGCCCAGCAGGTGCCGGCGGTCCACGCCCAGGCGCTGGCGCAGGTACCACTGCAACCCCGCGCATGATGCCTAACCGCACCGATCGTCCAGCGCCAGCAGGCGGCGGACGTCCAGGTGCAGGTGCCGGCGGCCGCGGTCGCCCAGGTGGCGGCAGCGGTGGCGGCAGCGGTACCGGTGGCGGCTTCCGCCCAGGTGCACCACGCGGTCGCGGTGGCGTTGGCGGTGCTTTCGGCAAGGGAGGCGCCGGTCGCGGCAAGCAGCGCAAGTCCAAGCGCGCAAAGCGCCAGGAATTGGAGCAGATGAGTGCTCCGTCATTGGGCGGCGTGAATGTTCCACGCGGCAACGGCGACACCGAGATCCGTCTGCGCCGCGGCGCGTCGATCACCGACTTCGCCGACAAGATTGGCGCGAACCCAGCAGCACTGGTGACCGTACTGTTCCACCTCGGTGAAATGGCTACCGCCACGCAGTCGCTGGATGAGGCAACCTTCGAGGTACTCGGCGACGAGCTGGGCTACAAGGTGCTTGTCGTCTCCCCTGAGGACGAAGACAAGGAACTGCTCGAAGGCTTCGGCCTGGACCTGGATGCCGAACTTGAGGCTGAAGGCGAAGACGTGCTTGAAGAGCGCGCCCCAGTCATCACCATCATGGGCCACGTCGACCACGGTAAGACCCGACTGCTGGATGCTATCCGCAAGTCGAACGTTATCGAGGGCGAGCATGGCGGCATCACCCAGCACATCGGTGCGTACCAGATCAACCACATCCATGAGGGCCGCGATCGCGCAATGACCTTCATCGATACCCCGGGCCACGAGGCGTTCACCGCCATGCGTGCCCGTGGTGCCGAGGTCACTGACGTGGCCGTGCTGGTTGTCGCCGCGGATGACGGCGTCATGCCGCAGACCGTGGAAGCACTGAACCACGCACAGGCTGCCGGCGTGCCGATCATCGTCGCAGTGAACAAGATCGATAAGGAAGGCTCCAACCCTGACAAGGTCATGGGCCAGCTGACCGAATACGGTTTGGTTCCAGAAGAATACGGTGGCGACACCATGTTCGTGAAGGTTTCGGCACTGCAGAAGCAGGGCATCGACGAGCTGCTGGACGCTGTCCTGCTGACCTCGGACGTGCTTGAGCTCAAGGCCAACCCGGACAAGTCCGCTCGTGGCGTGGCCATTGAAGCGAACCTGGATAAGGGCCGCGGTTCGGTTGTTACCGTCCTGGTCCAGTCCGGCACCCTCTGCGTTGGCGACACCATGGTGGTGGGCACCGCCCACGGCCGCGTGCGTGCAATGTTCAACGAGAACGGCGAAAACCTCGACGTGGCACTGCCATCGCGTCCGGTACAGGTCCTGGGCATGTCCTCGGTCCCGCGTGCTGGCGACGGCTTCCTGATCACCGAAGACGAGCGCACCGCCCGCCAGATCGCTGACAAGCGCGAAACCGCAGAGCGCAACGCAATGCTGGCCAAGCGCCGCAAGCGCATCACCTTGGAAGACTTCGACAAGGCTGTTGCCGATGGCAAGATCGATACCCTGAACCTGATCCTCAAGGGTGACGCTTCCGGTGCTGTTGAAGCACTGGAAGACTCGCTGATGAAGATCGAGGTCGGCGACGATGTGCAGCTGCGCGTGATCCACCGCGGTGTCGGTGCGATCACCCAGAACGACGTCAACTTGGCAACCGTGGACAACGCCATCATCATTGGCTTCAACGTCCGCCCAGCCGAGCGCGTGGCAGAACTGGCCGACAAGGAGGGCGTCGACATGCGCTTCTACTCGGTCATCTACTCCGCTATCGACGACATCGAGAATGCGCTCAAGGGCATGCTCAAGCCGGAGTTCGAAGAAGTGGCCCTCGGCACCGCCGAGATCCGCATGGTCTTCCGCTCCTCGAAGTTCGGCAACATTGCCGGTTCGATCATCCGCTCGGGCACCATCAAGCGCAACACCAAGGCTCGCCTGGTACGCGACGGCAACGTCGTGGGCGACAACCTGAACATCGATTCGCTGCGCCGTGAAAAGGACGATGTCACCGAGGTCCGCGAGGGCTTCGAATGCGGTATCGGCCTGGGGTCGTTCAACGACATCAAGGAAGGCGACATCATCGAGACCTTCGAGATGCGCGAAAAGCCACGCGACTAATTGCCGACAAGCAATTAGCAGTGTGACTCACTGATTCGTGGGCGTTTGACCGATAAGCTTTGGTCAAGCGCCCACGAGTTTTGAACCATTAGGAGAAAACCATGGCTGATTCAGCCCGCGCCGCACGCCTGGCTAAGCGCGTACAGGTCCTCATGGCCCAGTCGCTGCGCAACGTCATCAAGGACGAGCGCATTGACAACGTCACCGTGACCGACGCTCGCGTCACCAACGACCTGCAGCACGCTACGGTGTACTACACCGTCTTTGGCGATGACGAGCTGAAGAAGGACATCGCTACCATGCTGGAAAAGCGTGGCGGTGCCCTGCGCAAGGAATTGGGCCGCAATCTGACCATCCGCCTGACCCCGACGCTGGCATTCGTCGCCGACGAAATCCCCGAGGGTGCCTCGCATCTGGAGGAATTGCTGGCCAAGGCCCGCGAGAAGGACGCCGAGGTTGCAGCTCTGCGCGAAGGCAAGGACTTCGCCGGAGACCAGGACCCGTACAAGAAGGACGAGGACGCCGAAGAAGCCTAAGGGTTTCTGGGCTTCATCCTGACTGGAGCAACGCCCCGGCCAGCACGCATTGCGTGCTGGCCGGGGCGTTATGCGTTGGCCTCGATTACCCTCACAGCGAAGCGCGAATCCCTGCCGAAGGCTGGTCGCCGGGAAGATGGTGGGATAGCGTGATCAGAAACCGCCGGATCCGACCAAAGGTGCAGCACATGCCAGAATTCACCACAACATTGAGCGCAACCGGCGGGAACAACGTGGGCATCGTGGTTCCCGATGGCATCGTGCTCGGATTCGGCCGCGGCAAGCGTGTGCCGGTCATCGTGTGCATTGACGGGGACTACACGTACCGGAACAGCATTTCCTCCATGCACGGGCAATTCCTCATTTCCTTCAGCTCCGAGACCCGTGCTGCCACGGGCAAGGGTGCGGGCGATGAAATCAGCGTGAGACTCGAACTGGACGAGGAACCGCGCACCGTCGAAATCCCCGAACCGCTGGCCGTGCTGCTCTCCGCCGAGCCCGAGCTGCTGGACGCCTGGAACAAGCTGTCCTACAGCAAGCAGCGCGGCCATGTGGACCCCATCGTGGCTGCCCGCGGCGAGGACACCAGGACGCGCCGGGTCGAGAAGGTCATCAAGACGCTGCGCAGCCACTAGCCTGCCGGGGCCATGCCCGCTGAGCCAGCAGGCCAGCCAGCCCCGGTCGCAGTCGGCAGCAGCGTGAGCAACCCACCGGTGCCCCGGAGCTACTGCACGGTGAATTGCAGGCGCTGCCAGCCGCTGGCGCCATTGGGCACCGGGTTGGCTTTCTCGCTGGTCTGCAGCTTGCCCTGTGCATCATAGGCGCGGACGGTTGCCGAGTGCGTTCCGGGTGCTGCGTCCTTCCATACGAAGCGCCACTGCCGCCAGGTATCCAACGAGGCTTCGGTCGCCAGTTGGGCATCTGCCCACGGTCCGTCATCGATCTGCACCTGCACACGCGAAATGCCCCGGGTCTGCGCCCATGCAGTTCCGCCCAAGACGACTTCTCCGGCAGGCACCTGGGCGAACGGGCGAGGGGTATCGATGCGGGAAGACATCTTGATTGGACCGCGTTCGGACCAGCCGCGAGTAGTCCAGTAGGCCGCCTTGTCCTGGAACCGCGTCACTTCCAAATCGACCACCCATTTGGTGGCCGACACGTAGCCGTAGAGACCTGGCACCACCATGCGCACCGGGAAACCATGCTCGAAAGGCAGCGGCTCGCCGTTCATGCCGATGGCCAGCAAAGCCATCCGGTCGTCGGTGAGCGCTTGGAGCGGGGTGGAGGCGCTGAAACCGTCATGCGAAGTCGAAAGCACCATATCCGCGCCGGCCTGCGGAACCGCGCGCTCCAGCAGCTTACGCAGCGGGTAGCCCAGCCATTTCGCGTTGCCTACCAGATCGCCGCCGACGGGATTGGACACACAAGTGAGCGTCAGATAGGTTTCCACGAGTTCTTCGCCCAGCAGTTCGTCGAAGTTCACGGTGAATTCCTTCTCCACCATGCCGTGCACGCGCAGCGACCACTGGTTCGGGTCGATCTGCGGCACCGAAAGCGCGGTATCGATGCGGTAGAAATCCTGGTTGGGAGTCACGAAGCGGGGCATGTCCGCTACTTCTACCTGCACCCCTTCGGGCAGGGGTTCCGCCTTGGTCCGGGCCGCAGGCAGGCGCAAGGCCTTGCGTGCGGCGGCGGCCATATTCCGTGATGCCGACAGCGAGGTGGAAACACCGGTGGAGACGGCCGCGGCGGCCAGGGACAGGGCTGCGCCTATCAAGAACTTCCTGCGGCTTGGACCCGTCGCGGTGGCGCCCTCGTCCTGCCTAGGGGCCGCGGCCGCAGCCAGCCGGGTCAGCCACTGCAGAAGCCCTATACCGGCGATCGCGCCCAGTACCGTCGGGATGATATCCAGCAGGCTGGTGGAAGCACGAGCGGCCACGGCACTGGAGAGCAGCACGGCCAAGCCGATGATGGCCGTGCAGGCCAGCGCAAAACTTCGCTTGGCGATCAGGCCGATCATCGCCGCCAGGACTGCGGCGGCTGCACCGATGGAAATGAATAACGCCAACTTGTCATTGGTCCCGAAGGTCGCGATGGCGAAGTCCTTGAGCCATGGGGGAGTCAGGTCGATGATGGCTGAACCCAGCGCGAAAAACGGCGAGGATGCATTGTTGAAAAATGCCGAGGCGAATTGGGCCACGGCAAACATGATTGCGGCCGAGCAAATTCCAGCCACCGCGTGGAATACGAGTTTACTGCTGCTGCGCTTCTGCCAAATGCCCACTGCCACTCACCTCATGCGTTGCGGTCCATGTTCCCCTGCAGAATGCAGGGGGAACAACTTCTCACAGTGTTTTCGGAACGGGCAGCATTGCGGATTGGAACAGGCTACAAGAACTTCCGCACGCTCACAGCGATTGGACCATGATGGGGTCTGTTGTCGGAGCCGGGGAGCCGGTGGCCGGCTCGACCGTGATCCCGAAGTGGGTGATGCCCTTCATTGGATCCGAAACCATGATCATGCCGTTGGCATCGCCGCCGGTGAGCATTCCCGCAGGAACCGCCCCTTCTGCCGAGATCAGCCACAGCTCGTAGCCCTTGTCGCTGGACAAGGCTGGCATGCCCGAGGTGGACACCGCCATCAGGCCTTCGTCGGCAGAATAGGACAGCGTGATTCGCGCGCCGTCGTCCAGTGTCTGCGTTTTCGACTTGGCATCTGGGGCAGCCAGGATGCGGCTGAGCTCTTCTTGATGCGAGGCCATGGCGGCCATCTGGCTTTCCAGCTCGCGCTGCTGGGAATTCTGGTTGATGGCCAAGCCGCCCAGAGCCACCGCTGCGAGCAGCAGGACGCCGGCGGCCAAGGCGAAGAAGCGCTGCGGGCCGCGTTCTGCGCCAGCTTGCGGGGCCTGGTGCGTTGCAGCGGTTTCGGTTTCCCGTTCAGCAGGAGCAGCTGGTTCAGCAGGAGCTATTGGGTCCTGTGCCTGGGCGCCGTCGTGATCGAGGGCCGTCTCCTGCACAGGTGCCAATTGCTCGGTAGTGCGGATAGCGGCCATGATGTTGTTCTTCAGCCGGGCCGGAGGATTGACCGGTTGCGCTGACAAGCCGAGCAGTCCAGCAGTTTCCTGCAGGGCATCCAGTTCCCGGCGTGCCTGGGCAGAGTCGGGACCCCCATGCTGGAGGGCTTCGCGTTCCTTGTCTTCCAGAGCATCCAGGGCGAAGCTGTCGGTCAGCTCGTTCTCGTGCTTGTCCATTACGCCGCTCCCATCAGTTCTCGAAGTTTGCCCATTCCATCGCGTATTCGCGTTTTCGCGGTTCCCACCGGTATTTTCAGCAGCTCTGCGACTTCCGTGTGGGTGTATCCGCCGAAGTAGGCCAGGTGTATCGCCTCGCGTTGCGGGGCGGTGAGCCGCTGCAGGGCTTGGGCTACGCGCATGGTCTCGTCGTGCAAGATGGCATTCTCTTCCACGTCGTCGTAGCTGTCCTGGAATTCCTTGATTCCAACGCGCAAATCCCGGTCCTGGCTCGCTTGGCTTGCTCGCACCCGGTCGACGGCCCGGCGGTGGGCAATAGTCAGCAGCCATGATGCTGCCGTGCCACGCGCCGGATCAAAGCGCCTTGCCTGTTGCCACGCTTCGACAAACACTTCCTGGGTGACTTCTTCGCTCTGTGCATTATCGCGAAGCACCCGCAGCACGAGTCCGAAGACCCGTGAAGCCATGGCATCATAGAGCGATTCGAAGGCAGATTCATCTCCCAGCGCGACCTGTTGCAGCAGGACGTCTGGCGTTTTCACGGAATCGTCTTCCATGGCATCGAGTCTATTGGAACTCATGAATCCTAGGGTCTCATGCATCTGTGGCTAAGCGGCTATCTGCTGTGGCGTGGCGTTTTGCGAAAAGATCCGTCCAAGGGAACCAGGTTCCCGTTGCACCGGCGAAGGTGATGCCTGGAAGGTATTCCATGCACCACCTTCATGCCAGCGGCTTTGATGATTCTGGCGATACTACTTCTTTGCCGGTGGCATCAGGACGGTGTCCACCAGGTACACGGTTGCGTTGGCGGTCTGCACGCCGCCGCAGATGACCGAAGCCCCGTTGACTTCCAGATCGTCGCCGCTACCGGTGACTTCCACCTCTTCGCCCTGGACCGTTGCGTGGGTTCCGGGAAGATCATCTGGTGCAATCTGGCCGGAAACGACGTGGTAGGTCAGGATGCTGGTCAGGGTGTCGGCATCCTTGGCAACTGCGGACAGGTCATCCTTCGGGATTGCCGCGAAGGCGTCGTCAACCGGTGCGAAGACGGTGAATTCGCCGCCATTGAGGGTATCGACGAGATCGACATCAGGATTCAGCTCACCGGAGACTGCAGAAGTCAGGGTGGTCAGCAGCGGGTTGTTCGAGGCAGCGACGGCCACTGGATCCTGGGCCATTCCGGCTACCGAGCCATCACCGGTCGGGACTGCTTCGGCGTAGGCCGCGCAACCCTTGCCCACAAGATTGCTTGCTGGATCCATTGCCGATTCGCTGGCCATGGGCGAGCTGCTTTCCGAGGCGGACGCCGTGGGCGATTCCATGGTTTCCGAACCGGTCGAGCAGGCGCTCAGTCCCATGGCGGCGACTGCGATGAGCCCGAATGCTCCAGCGACTTTGCTGTATGTGCGCTTCATGATTTTCTCCTTGCTTCGCCGCGACTGATGTCGTCGGTCCTTTTCCTGTCCGTGCGGATCAGGTTGTCAATGAGCATTCGGGGCAGGTTGCCCGACGGATTGGATTCTCTTGGAAATTTTTTTTCGTCTTGCTGGCAGGCCGTGAAGCTGCCGGATCCGCGGGCTGGCGGGCCCTGTCCCGGAGCATTGCCGGCTCATGGAAATAGGCTGCAAGTGGGATCTGCCACGCTTGGAACCAGCGACAGCCTTATTCTCCGCACAAGCCATATACTGGAAGGCGTGAGTAAAGCCGGGCAGAACACGCAAGAGCAGGCCTCAGGCCTCGTATTAGTCGACAAAGAGCAGGGAATGACCTCCCATGATGTGGTCGGTCGCATCCGCAGACTTGCAGGGACTCGGAAAGTCGGCCACGCCGGCACCCTGGACCCCATGGCCACCGGCGTGCTGGTTATCGGCGTGAACAAGGCAACCCGGCTGCTGACCTACATCGTCGGCCACGACAAGACCTACACCGCCACCATCCGGCTGGGGCAGAACACCGTCACGGACGATGCCGAAGGCGAAATCATTTCCGAGCGCATCGCCGCGGCGGTCAGCGACGAAGACATCGAGCGCGAGATCGCCCAGCTGCGCGGAGACATCGAGCAGATCCCGAGCTCGGTCTCGGCCATCAAGGTCGGTGGCAAGCGTTCCTACGCTCGCGTGCGCGCTGGCGAACAGGTAGAACTCAAGGCCCGCCCGGTCACCATTTCGCGGTTCGAGATCCATGAGGTGCGCCGCGAAAACGGCGGCAAGATCCTCGACGTCGACGTCACGGTATCGTGCTCTTCTGGAACCTACATCCGGGCGTTGGCCCGCGACCTGGGCGAAGCATTGAACGTTGGCGGGCACCTGACGGCGCTGCGCCGTACCGAGGTGGGCCCATACAAGATCGAGCTCACCCGCACCCTGGAGCAGCTGGCCGGGGAATTCGAGATTCTCCCAATCGAAAAGGCTGCTGCCGCGCTGTTCCCGAACCGCACGGTCAGCGTCGACGAAGCCGTGGAATTGTCTTTCGGCCGCACCATCCCCGCCTCGCATCTGGGCATGGACATTGCCGAAGGCCAGACCGTTGCGGCTTTCGCTCCCAATGGCGTGCTGGTCGCACTGCTGGAAGACAAGGGCGACAAGGCGCGTACGGCCTTGGTCTTCACCGCTAAGTAATCCCGAAAGGAACTGGCTTGATTGCCGTCAATGGATTCTTCATCGCCGGAGCGGTGGTCTGCGCACTGGCATTGCTGGTGGCAGTTATCGCAACCGCTATCCGCAAGCACCCGGATGACTGGGCGCTGATCGGTGCGGTGGCCACCGAGCTTTTCCTGATTGCCTACGGCATCGCGGCCGCGATCCGCCAGGTCGGGGGAAATGCGGTGCAAGGCGACCCGGTGGAATTCTGGGGCTACTTCATCACAGCGCTGATCATGCCGCCGGTGGCCTTCTTCTGGGCGATCAGCGAGAAGAGCCGTTGGTCCAACGCCGTGCTGGCCGCGTCGGCCGCCGTCACCTTCGTAATGGTGTTCCGCATGGAACAGATCTGGCAGTAGGAGTACTCACATGGGTGAAAAGCCGCGAAATTCGCGAATCATGCAGGCCGCTCAGGCGCGCAGCACCAATAAGGCCCCCAAGCCAAGCCGGTCCACCGGACTGGGCCGGGTGATCATTGCCGTGTACGGCATCCTCGCCCTGGCGGCGAGCGTGCGCGCGGTGTACCAGATCATGAGCAAATTCGACGAAGCGCCGATCGCCTACAGCCTGTCGCTGTTTTCTGGCCTGGTCTATATCCTTGCCACATTCTCGCTGTCTTCAGCCAAGCGTGGTGCCTGGCTGGTTTCGCTCTGGGCGGTAGCCGTTGAATTGGCAGGCGTGATCGTGGTCGGCATCTTGTCGCTGACCCACCCCGAAGACTTCGCCCATCCGTCGGTGTGGAGCGGTTTCGGCGAAGGATACGGCTACGTTCCACTGGTGCTGCCGATTGTCGGCTTGTGGTGGCTGTACCGTAACCGTAATGAGCGTCACGCCTAAAGACGTGCAAGAATTACCACGGTGGGTTTTCCATCCACCGCAGCAGAATTTCTGAAGGAGCAAAGTGCACTATTGGAAGGGCTTGGATGCCGTCCCCGCGGATATGGCTCCCACTGTCGTGACCATTGGCAACTTTGATGGTGTCCACCTGGGCCATTGCGAGGTGCTGGATGCAGCTGTCGCGCAGGCCAAAGCACGCTCGGCTCAATCGGTAGCGATCACTTTCGACCCGCACCCGGCGCTGGTGCACCGTCCCGATGATGCTCCTGAATTGATCATGGGTCTGGCTGACCGCGTGGACACCTTGGCCAGCGTTGGCCTGGATGCCACGCTGATGATCCACTACACCCTGGAATTCGCGGACCAGAGCGCTGAAGAGTTCGTTCGCTCCATCATCGTAGAGAAGCTGAATGCCGTGGCCGTTGTGGTCGGGCATGATGTGCGTTTTGGCCGCGGCAATTCCGGGGACTTCAGCTACATGCAGGAACTGGGCACCAAATACGGTTTTGAAGTCATAGGTGTCGAAGACGTAGGGGACAAGCGCCGCTTGTCCTCGACCTGGGTCCGTGAAGAACTAGCCGCCGGCAATGTCGAAGCTGCCGCCGCGATCCTCGGCCGGCCGCATCGCATGCGCGGAGAAGTAGTCCATGGCCATGCCCGTGGACGCGAGCTGGGATTTCCCACCGCGAATCTGGACACCGAAGCCACCGGCATCATCCCCGCCGATGGGGTCTATGCCGGCTGGGTGATCGACGAGGCCGAGGTGCGTTGGCCAGCAGCAATTTCCGTCGGGTCGAACCCCACCTTCGATGGCGTCTCCCGAGTGGTTGAAGCCCACGTGATTGACCGCCCCGAAGAAGGCGTGGAAGATTTCGATCTGTACGGACAGCAGATTGTCGTTGAGTTCATTTCCCACCTGCGTCCGATGGTTGCCTACCGCGGCATCGAAGCCCTCATTGAGCAGATGACCGAGGACGTTGACCAGGCCCGTGCGGTGCTGGCTATAGAACGCCACTAGGAATCATGGCTGAGATACCATCATTGCCGCAGAGGGCTTTCGTCGTGGGCGCCCAGCGCCGCGATGAATTAGCTTCCGCTTTCCAAGCCGACGCCGAAAGCTACGACAAGATCCGTCCTTCCTATCCGCAGGAAGCCTTGGAATTCACGCTGCAGCACCGACCGGTGAGTGCCATTGACATCGGTTGCGGTTCGGGGATCTTCACCGAACAGCTCATCCGTGCAGGCCTGGAAGTCAGGGCGGTGGACCCATCGGCAGAAATGCTCTCGGTCCTGTCCAAGCGGCTGCCGGCGGTCGAGGTAACCTGCGCCGCAGGTGAAGCGACCGGCTTGGAGGCCGATAGCGCTGGCCTGGTGACCTATGCCCAGGCATGGCACTGGGTGGACCACCCTCAAGCCAGTGCCGAAGCGGCCCGATTGCTCCATGATGGCGGTTGGCTCACCCTGCTGTGGAATCAGCTGGATGTCGCCATTCCCTGGGTTCACCGCTTGGCACGCATCATGCATGCCGGCGATGTGCACCGGCCCGAGCTGGAGCCGCCGTTGGGACCCCAGTTCCAGAAGCCGGAGCATGGCATCTGGCATTGGTCCATGGCGCTGGATTTCCACGAGATCGTCGAGCTGACCAAATCCCGCAGCTACTACCGCAAGTCTTCGGAGACTACCCGCGCCAAGGTGGAAGCGAACTTGGCCTGGTATTGGCACGAGCATCTGGGGCACGAGCAGGACGCAAAGGTGCAGGTGCCCTATCTCACCCATGCCTGGAGGTCCCGCCGGCGCACCCGTCGGTGATATGATTGACGATGGTTCTCGCTGCAGTCCGCGGTTGCGAGTTTCCGCCGTGAGCGTCTCGACGTTCGCACCGACTTATGAACGCGGTCCAACTCTAGGAGTTTGTTATGGCATTGGATGCCACTATCAAGAACGAAATCATCAAGGCTTACGCTACCCACGAGGGTGACACCGGTTCGCCTGAGGTTCAGATTGCCGTCATGTCCCGCCGTATTTCGGACCTGACCGAGCACCTGAAGATGCACAAGCATGATCACCACACCCGCCGTGGCCTGATGGCTCTGGTTGGTCGTCGTCGTCGTATGCTCGGCTACCTGAAGAACACCGACATCGAGCGTTACCGTTCGCTGATCGAGCGTCTGGGCCTGCGCAAGTAGTCCTCTGCTTCAGAGCAAGAAATTCCCCGTCTCCGCTTCAGGAGTCGGGGATTTTTCTTTGCCTCCGGACCTTGGCAACGCCGCTCATGCGTTCGCGATATGCCGGCACGAATCAAGATCAGTAATCGACAGAGGCAAGAATTGGATGAATTTCTGCTCTCCCAGGCTCATCCCGCAGGCAAGCACATGACGGAACAGGCGTCGGAGAGGCCTTGGACGCTCCCGCTAACGTTTCCCCGGATTAAATTCCGCCCCGAATATCTCGGTATCTGACCTTCCTGTGGAGCCACATACCGTTGGGCTAAGGCTAATGAGCCATCCCGCGACATCTTCCGAAACCTGAAGGTCACTTTGACCTCAGGTTTCTTCTCGTTTCTCCAGTTTTCCATGCCCTTTCCGCGGCGTCGCCCAAGTGGTTGCATGGCTACCAAGCACGGAAAAAGCGCGAAATAGAGGGGAACAGGGATGAATAATTTCAAACGGTTGAACTTTCGAAGCATGGGCACGGCGGCGGGGCTGACGGCAGCAGCATTCTTTTTAGCCTCATGCACTGCGTCAGCTCACGGCACGGATCTTGAGAACCCTGACGGCACAATAACCGTCCGCTACGAAGGAAGCGCCAATACCGTGATCCTTCCGGAGCTGGCTGAAGACCTGGGCTACCTTGACGGTGTGTCCTTGGAATGGGTTGGCAACAACTCCAGCGGGCCCTCGGCGATCCAGAACACGGCCACCGGTGCCACCGAGATCGGCAGCGCGTTCTCCGGAGCAGTGGTGAAGCTGCAGGAAGCTGGATCGCCTGTCACCGCGGTGGTCTCATCCTATGGTTCCAATGCAGACTACTTTGTCGGGTTCTACACGAGCGAAGACAGCGGCATCGAAGAACCGAGGGACCTCATTGGCAAAACAATTGCAGTCAATACTTTGGGCGCTCATTCCGAAGCGGTCGTTAGTAGCTATCTGAAATCCGAAGGCCTGACGCCGCAAGAGATCGAGCAGGTGCAGCTGGTCGTATTGCCACCTACCGACACCGCACAAGCCGTTCGCACCCATCAGGTCGACGTTGGCGCTCTTTCCGGGGCTTCCCAAGTGCATGCAGTGAAGCAGGGCGGCTTGCGAGAAGTTTTCAGGGACACGGAAGTCTTCAGCAACTTTGATGCCGGAGAGTACGTCCTTCGGGATGATTTCATCGCTCAATACCCTGAAGCAGCGCATTCCCTGGCCACTGGCATTGCCAAAGCAGCGGACTGGGCTTCGACGCATCCGCGCGAAGAGGTCATCAAGAGATTCACCGCAATCGTTGAATCCAGGGATCGCGGAGACGACGTTGAAGCCCTGCAGTACTTCAACGGCTATGGCTTGGGCGAACACGCAGCCATCGAAGACGAGGACTTCAGCAGATGGGCGCAATGGCTCAACGATGCGGGGATTCTCGAAGGAGAAATCACCCCCAGCGAGTACTACACCAACGAATTCAACGACCTCGCAAACGAAGGGCAGTAATCGCGCATGTCTACCATTGAGATCAAGAACTTGGGCAAGAAATTTCTCCGCTCCGGATCGAGTGAAGATACTGCCGTCACGGCCATTGAATCACTGGATCTCCGGATCCAGGACGGAGAATTCTTCACCCTTGTCGGCCCCAGCGGATGCGGCAAATCCACTCTTCTGGATATCTTGGCCGGGTTGGCCGCGCCAACTTCGGGCGAAGTTCTCGTTGATGGCGAGCCGGTCTCCGGTCCCAGCCTGGAACGTTCAGTAGTCTTCCAGCAATACGCGCTCTTCCCATGGCTCACGGCAGTGGCCAATGTCGAGGTGGGGCTGGAGAGCCAGGCCCGTCGCGGTCGGGGACTGGACAAATCGGGAAGGCGGATCCGCGCTAACGAGTATCTGCGACTCGTTGGCCTGCAGGGTGTGGAAGACAAGTACCCCCATGAACTATCCGGCGGCATGCGTCAACGCGTGGCCATAGCCCGTGCCTTGGCCCATGAACCCAAGGTGCTGCTGATGGATGAGCCGTTCGCCGCCCTGGATGCCCAAACACGCGAGCAACTCCAGGACTTGCTGCTAGATATCTGGAATCGCACCCGAACCACGATTGTCTTCATTACCCACGGCATCGAAGAAGCCGTGTACCTGGGGCAGCGGGTAGCGGTGATGTCCTCCAAACCCGGACGAATCAAGGAGATCATCAACATTGAACTCGACGGGCGCCACAGTGTTGATGACATCCGCTCGACTCCCCAATTCAGCGATTACCGCCATCGCATCTGGACGCTGCTTCACGAGTCCGCTCCCAGTGCCGGAAATTCGCCGGTGAGCCGCAAGTCGCTCGTTTCTCCAGGAGTACCAGCATGAGTACCCTAGCCGTACCGGACCAGCGCCTGCAGGGCTCCACCGGGGAGTTAAACCGGCCCTCTCCTTTCCTGCGTTTGGCCGGAAGACTGCGGTCAACGCTGTACCGTTCGGGTGCGATCATCGGTTTTCTCCTGGTGTGGGAGCTTGTCCCGCAATTCGTCCTGGAACCATCTTCCCGGGTCTTTCTTCCTCCCTTGCATGAAGTCCTGCAGGCACTGGGGAAGATGATTGCCTCAGGGGATCTGGGCACGCACATCCTGGCAAGCCTGGGCCGGGCGGCCGTAGGATTCACGCTCGCTGTCCTCATCGGCGTGCCAGTCGGATTGGTCGTCGCGTGGTTCTCGAAAGTCGGCGATTTCCTCAATCCGTTGCTGGAGGTATTCCGAAATACCGCGGCCTTGGCGTTGCTTCCGGTCTTCACGCTCCTTCTCGGTATCGGCGAAGTATCCAAGGTATCGATTGTCGTCTACGCGGCGTTCTTCCCGGTGCTTCTCAACACCATCCTTGGAGCACGCAGCGTAGATCCCTTGCTGATCAGGGCGGCAAAAACCTTGGGACTCACCAGCTACGAGATCTTCGCGAAAGTCGTCCTGCCCTCGTCCGTACCCATCATCTTCACCGGCGTCCGCATGGCAGGAACATCATCCGTGCTGGTGCTCATCGCCGCCGAAATGATCGGCGCCAAGGCTGGACTGGGTTTCCTGATCACCAATTCGCAAGCCAGTTTCCTGATCCCGAAAATGTACGCAGCCATACTCACTGTCGCCATCCTAGGCTTCACGGTCAACGCAGCACTTGTAGCGCTGGAGCGCCACTTCTCGCGCTGGGCTCGCGCCTAGACAATCTTCCTACCGAAGGGACTACAACCATGACACGAACTTTGACTCTCAACGCGTTCTTGATGACTACCGGGCATCATGAATCCTCATGGCGCCTGCCGCTCAGCGACCCCCATGCCGGAACGGACATCGGCCACTACATCCGTTTGGCGCAGCTGGCCGAGAAAGCGAAGCTCGACGCGATCTTCTTCGCAGACGGCCCAGTGCTTCAAGGGCCGGTCGCCCAACGACCTGCAGGAATCCTCGACCCTGTGACAGTGCTTTCTGCCATCGCCCCGTTGACCAAGCACATTGGGCTGATAGCGACCGCATCAACCAGCTACAACGACCCCTATAATCTTGCCCGCCGCTTTGCAAGCCTGGATGTGATCAGCAATGGGCGTGCGGGCTGGAACGTCGTCACCACAGCAGGCGATGCAGCGGCGAGGAATTTCTCCCAATCCGCCCAATTAGACAGCTCGCAACGATACCGTCGCGCCGAGGAATTCCTGGAGGTGGTGAAGAAGCTCTGGGACTCTTGGGAGCCGGATGCAGTCGTTGCTGACAAGGGAAGCGGGATCTGGGCGGATCCGGGCAAGATACACCCCGCGGCCCACATCGGGGAGCACTTCCAGGTTGCTGGAGCGCTCAATGTCCCGCGGTCGCCCCAGGGGCATCCGGTGATTGTCCAGGCGGGAGCTTCGGCCGCCGGCAAGGAATTCGCCGGGCGATGGGCTGAAGCCATTTTCACCGCTCACCAATCATTTGAGTCTGCCAGGGACTTCTACCAGGAAATCAAGGACAAGGCAGCAGGCAACGGCCGAGCAGCGCATTCGGTCAAAGTCCTTCCAGGAATTGTTCCCATCCTTGGTTCCACGGAAGCCGAAGCCAATGAATTGGCGGATTCCCTGGATGAGCTCATTCTGCCGGAATACGCCAGGAATACGTTGGCCCAGCAGTTGCATGTGGAGCCGGCAATCCTTGAACTGGACCGAGAACTTCCCGCCGGGCTGGAGAATACCGTGGCCAAGGAGAAATCCACCTCCCGAAGGGATCTCATCTTGGATCTGGGTTACCGAAGGAAGCTCACGGTTCGCCAGATCATCCGGGAGCTAGGTCCTGGCCGGGGACACCAGACGTTCTCGGGTACGCCGGAGCAGCTGGCGGACCGGATCGAGTACTGGTTTAAAGCCGGAGCGGCCGATGGATTTAATATCATGGCTCCGGTCTTGCCGGCAGGTCTCGAAGTATTCACGGAGCAGGTAGTCCCGATTTTGCAGCAGCGCAAGCTTTTCCGTACCGAATACGAGCAGAGTACGCTTCGCGGAAACTACGGGTTGCCAGTACCGGCAAATAATCGCCTGGACTTGGCATTCTAGAGCCTGATAGTCGTGTACCGAAGGACGAGAGCCATTGCTCTCGTCCTTCGGTTGCCGGTGGGATCAGGCCCGGGTGGATACCGGTTGCTGGTTCAGCTGCGTCCTCCAGGAATGCCTTGGGCGATCAGCATGGAGAAACCGCAAGGAAAGTACTGGCGAGGGGAGCCGCACGAAGTTGATTCGAGAGGGCTCCCACCACGGGCAGCAGCTGGTGAAGAGCAAATCGAAGTAGCGCGATTACTACCCGGCATCGCGCAAGAGCACTAAGAGCTTCATCAGCATCAAGACCCTGGCCAAAATCAAGGCTGTCACCCGAGGCAAGAAGGGCAACGGCATTTGGGCGCTTTCCAGAAGCAAAGCAAAATCACTAGCTGCAGCTACTAAGGACGGCAAGGCGCCCGTTGGACCCGAAATCAGTGGAGGATCCAAGAAGGGTACCTGTGGCACTGCCACCCCAACAAGCGGACCCCTGACATTCATCTCTTCTACGGAAGCTCGACCTGGGAAAGAACTTGCAAGAACTATTGGTGCCGCCAGCTACCGTTGGCGGCACCAATAGTGCTTGAATTGGGGAACTATGACTGACTACCAAGAACTCTTGCAGGCTGCTCGTGCACACTACGGGGTTGGCGCTGCTCCACGCGTGTCGGAAGCTGCAGCACTTCTCACCTCGTTGGGTGGCAAGACCTTCGACTACTCCAGGTTCGCCGGCAACCTCATCGATGAATATGTAGACTCGGCACGTGTAGTTGCAGCCTACGATATTTCCGACCCGGAGCTCCTTGCTTCCCGGTCCTTGCCGGTTGAACGCGAAATGATGGAATGGCCTCCCGAAGAAGATGAAGACAGCTACGACGTTGTGTTCACTAAGGATGAAGAGCTGTGGAACGTCATTCAGGACGAGCTCGGTGGGATGAGGCGAGCAATTGTCTTGCTTGAGCATGCTGAAGGGGATGCAGGCGCTGTAGGCAACTTCCGTGTAGCTGGATTCGCACAGTGGCTAAGGGAGACGCTCTGGGCTGCTACCGGTGTCGTTCCGCGGGATCCAGGCTGGCCGGATGAGAGCGCCACTCTGTATGAGAAGGCTTTTGCGATGCAGGGACGGCCAGGTTGCGAACCAGACCCAATCGATTGACGAGTATTGTCGGGTCAATCCGAGACACTTTCCAAGCTGCTTGCATCACCAGCCACGCTTTCGGCAAGGTGTGCATGGCGTTGCATGGAGTACGGAATGCGTCATATAAAGTCCAGTAGAAGTCGAAAACGCTTGGATCCGCGAAGCTACACGGATCCAAGCGTTTTTTATGAGATTTCGGGCTGGGTTACGACTTAGCTCATTGTGCCTCGGACTCGGACTCGGACTCGGCGGCTGCGGCTTCAGCGGCCTTCTCCTGATGGATCACTTCAGCCAAGAGTTTTTCCATTTCCTTGGCGACACCTGCGGCGGAAGCTGGGTTCTGTCCGGTGACCAGGCGTTCGGAGACTTGTACATTCTCTTCGAAGTTATCGGCGGCGATATGCGTGGCGCCTTGCTCGGTGAGCTTGTCGGCCAGGAAGAACGGAATGATCTTGTCCTTGCCTACGGCCACTTCCTCATCGTTGGTGAATGCTGCAACGGTTTTGCCACTTAAGAGTTTCAAACCATGATGCAGCTCGACATCGAGCAGACCGGCCGGGCCGTGGCAGACTGCACCGACAACGCCGCCCTTGTTGTAGATAGCGCCGACCAGCTTTTGCAGGCCCTCATTATTGGGGAAGTCCCACATGGTGCCGTGGCCTCCCACGAGGTACACGGCGTCGTACTGTTCGGGGTCGACGACTTCAACCCTTGCGGTGTTGTACAAGCCGGCACGGGTCGTTTCGTCCTGGGTGAACTGGACCTGGACCGGGTCGTCCTGGTCCACTGTGTCGCGCGGGGGTTGTCCGCCCTTAATGGAAGCGAAGTCGACGAAGTGCCCGGAATCCCGGAACACCTTCCATGGATGTGCGGCCTCGGCGACGTTGTATCCGGTAGGTTCCTTGTCATCACCGATTTCGGAAACGCTGGTCAGGACCATGAGGATTTTCTTCAAGGTGTGCTCCTTTCGCATTCGTCCTTCCACCCTTGTACAACAGGCAGGCTGTCGCAAGGGCGATGCGCAAGTTGCCAGTTTGCTTTCCGGAATCGTGCTCCGGAGGGAGAACAAATGGGACGTGGTTCCTGTTTCTAGCCCCGGAGCGAGTTTGGCGTGCGTTGCCAACTAAGCATGCGCTTAAAGCCAACGCCCTTGGGGCGGACTTTGCGAGAATGAATGCACCGGCCGGGATATGCCGTGCATCACTTCTTGAACCTTGGAGAGCCATCCCGGATTGGTATCTTTCGAAAGGATTGCACTCGTGAACACCGCCCCTAGCCTTCTCTTGGTCAACGGCACCATCCATACGCTGGATCCGCATGAACGCATAGTCAATGCGATGGCCGTCCGCGCAGGAAAGATTGTCGCGCTCGGAGAGGATGCGCTGGCGCTGCGTGGGCCGGAAATGGAAATTATCGATCTGGACGGGGCCACGATCATGCCCGGGCTGATGGACGTGCACAATCATCACATGCTTGCCGGGCAGATGGACCTGTTCGAGCTCAACGTTCCGCCAACTCTCAACCTGGACGAGTTCCTGGAGGCAGTCGCGGTCTGGTCGGATAAGCTGGCTGCGGACCAGTGGGTCATCGGTGGCAGCTGGGGTTCGGGCCTGTTGAGTGAGATCAATACGCCTCAGGCACTGGCGCGGCTGGATCAGGCCACCGGCGGCCGGCCGGCCTTGCTCAAGGATGATGCTAAGCACAACCGATGGGTGAACAGCCGTGCCTTGGAGCTTGCGGGCATCACCGGCGCGACCCCTCACCCCGAAGGCGGGGAAATCATGCGGGATGCCGAAGGCCGAGCCACCGGAGTGCTGCTGGAAGCCGGCGGGGTCATTGTCGAACAGGTCCGCGAATCAATGAGCCCCACGCCGACGTGGCAGTTGGCCGAAGCGGCATCGCGGGGCATGGAAATACTGCATTCTTACGGCATCACTGGTTTCCAGGATGCTGCCGCCTCCTTGCAACTCATGCAGGCCTTGAAAGAACTCGATGAATCCGGGAATCTGCACGCCTGGGTGGTTTCCAGCATGCAGGCCAATGACTTCATTTTCGGGACCCATCCGCTGGGCGAGGGGATCATTGCCGAGCGCGAGCAAACCAGGTCAACTCATCACCGCCCGGATTTCATCAAGATCTTCCTTGATGGCGTTCCGCCGGCAGGGACCGGAGCCTTCATCGAACCGTATCTGGAGGGTGCGGGATTCCCTGAATGCCATTGCGGCAACACCACAATGCCTCCAGAAGAACTCGCGGGCTGGCTGATGAGCACGGCGCGGCGGGGCATTTCCGCGAAGATCCACTGCACGGGCGATGCTTCGGTGCGCCTGGTCCTGGACACAGTCCAGAAGGTGCGCGAGGCAGGTCTGGGCGAGCCGAAATACCATATCGCCCACGGCCAGTTCATTCACCCGGATGACCTGCCGCGCTTTGCAGAACTGGGAGTCACCGCCGATATCTCGCCGTCATTGTGGTTCCCCGGGGTGATTACCGAAGCCATGAAACTCGTCCTTCCCGCCGACCGGGCATCCAAGATGCACCCGAACAAGACCTTGCTGGCCACCGGGGCGCTAGTTGCCGGCGGCTCGGACTGGCCGGTGAGCGTTTCCCCGAACGCCTGGGAGGGAATTTACGGTCTGGTCACCCGCAAGGATCCTACCGGAGCTTTCCCCGGAACGCTCTGGGAGGATGAAGCCGTGACCTTGGCGGATGCCTTGCGCATCTACACGATCAATTGCGCCAAAGCGATGGGACTGGATGACCTGACCGGGTCGCTGGAAATCGGTAAGTCCGCTGACTTCATCATGCTCTCGGCAGACCCGTTTGAGGTGCAACTCGAAGAGCTGCCGCAGATCACTGCACAGCAGACCTGGTTCAGCGGGCAAAAGGTCTACGACCGACTCGGATCCTCGAGCGTGCCGGTGCGCTAATCGCCTGCCCAGCACGTTGTTCTCAGCCGGCCAGGGTATCGGCCGGAGCATCCATCATTTACCCGCGGCAACTCGCCGCTGTCTCGAAGGAAAGCCATGGACTCGATACTGGCTGGCGCGCGCACAAAAACAGGCGGCGACCGCGGAACCTACATCTACATCGGTGCCTACAGCGCGGTGCTGTACATGGTGCTGCTGACCGCACCGGTGATCGCCTCCAAGCTGGTGGCGCAATTCGACCTGACGGCCACCCAAGTAGGCGGGCTGCTGTCCATGGAGCTCGGGGCCTTCAGCTTGGCGACTATCCCCGCCTATCTGTGGCTCAAGCGCGTCAACCTCGTGACGGCAACTCGTGTCTTCACGCTGGTTGCCGTGGCCGGAAATGTGGTCTCGGGCTTTGCGGACAACTACGCGCTCTTGGCGGTGTGCCGCATTGTGACGTCCCTGGCTGCTGGCTCGATCACCGTGGTGATCCTGAGCTTGAGCGGCAGGAGCGCGAACCCAGGACGGGCCTATGGGTTATTCGTTGCGGCCCAGCTGGTCATGGGCGCCGTGATTCTGGCGCTCTTCCCGGTGCTCTTCGCGGATTCCGCGGTGTCTGCGATCTACTGGACCATGGCTGGGCTAGCCCTGTGCTGCATGGCGGTTGCGCACCGCATCGATGGCAACGTGCTGTTGGGAAGCGCCGCTGACCCGGCTGCCGATAGTGCCAACTACGGGCACCGGCCGGCCCCGAGATCCAAGGCGTTTCTGGCCCTGGCGGCGGTAATGCTTTTCTACGTAGCGTTGAGCGGGGTGTGGTCGTTCATGGGGCAATTCGCGGCGGCCGCGCAGATCAATTTGGGTACGACGAGCCTGATTCTCGCTGTTGCGACAGTCCCGGGAATTGCTTCCTCCTTGCTGGCCACATTCCTGGGCGACCATCCGCGCCGCCCGCTGTTCCTCATTCTCGGTTATCTGGCGATGCTGCTGTCCATCGGCTTGCTGTTCGGGTTGAGCGGAGCCGTGCAGTTCGCGGCCGCGGCGATCATCTTCAAATTCTCCTGGACCTTCATCCTGCCCTACTTGCTGTCCACGGTCTCCGACCTGGACTCCAGCGGCCACCTGATGAATTCCACGAACTTGATGATCGGCACCGGGTTCGCGCTTGGACCAGTTCTAGGCGGCATGCTCATCGAGGCTGCCAGCGGCTTTGGCGTGCTTCTCGTCGCCTGCAGTGTCGGAGTGCTGCTGTCCATGACCTGCGTGGTTCTCGTCCAGGGCCGCAATCAGCACGGCTTGCCCCAGCGCGTCGCTCCAATGGGAATTCCTGAATAGCAGTGCACGGTCCACCACCGGCACATGCCAACCGGTGGAAATCAACGACTTTCCAGGACCTGCGCCGCTGGTAAAGGTGCCGAGGCACCTTCCGGGACCACAACGATTCGCCCAGAGCGCCATGAAGCCCCAGCCGGTGTCCTCGATCCTGTAAGGTTCACGGACACCCGCTGGGGCCCAGGCGCGCTTTTCCGATTGGCGAGGCGCTAGACTGCCAGCTTGCGGCGGATGAATCCGGACGCTTGGTCAACGACGATGATCAGAATCAGCACGATGATGATGTGCGTAAGCATCGTATCGAACTGGAACGACTTGATCGCCTGGTTGATGAGCAAGCCGATGCCGCCAGCACCGACCAGGCCCAGGACCAGTGACGAACGGACGTTGACGTCGAAGCGGTACAAGAGCAAGCCAACGAACTGCGGGATCACCAGCGGCAGTGCGCCATGGGTAAGTTGCTGAACCCGTGATGCGCCGGTGGTGGACAGCGCTTCCTGCGGGCCCTGATCGGTTTCTTCCAGGGACTCGGCCCAGAGCTTTCCCATCACTCCCGTGTTGTGGCAGATCAGCGCCAGCACACCTGCGAAGGGACCCAAGCCCACGGCGGTGACGAAGATGAGCGCAAAGACGATATCCGGTACCGCGCGGAAGAAGGACAAGATGCTGCGTGCTGCTTGGTAGGCCAGCGGATGCGGCGTCGTGGTGCGGCATGCGAGCACAGCGAGCACCAAGGCCGTAGGAATGGAGAAGGTCGTACCCAGCAAGCCGATCCACAAGGTGACCAGCGTTGCCTCCAAGCCAGGAAGTATGACCTTGTCCCAGCTCAGATCCGGCGGAAATGCGTCGCTGACGAATCGTGCCATCCCGCGCCAGCCATCCACGAGCAGCGCCGGATCAAAATCAGTTCCCGCGATGGCCAGCAGATGAAGGGCGGCAATCACTGCAACTGCGGTGATCCAAAGGGTACGCCGGGCGGCCTTGTGCGGGTCCCTGGGCAGTGCTGGGACGGATTTTCCAGCGATCATGTCCGAAGTGCTTTCCACTGCCTGCTCCTTGATGCGAGTCCGGGTATGGAGGCTCATGCTGCAATCCTCTCGGGAGAGTAGAGAACGTCCAGGAAGTCGTCGCCGAGATTCTGGACCGGACCGTTGAAGGCGATACGTCCATGCAGCAACCCGATCGCCCGGTCTGCGTAGCGTTGTGCAAGCTCTGGCTGGTGCAGAACCGCGGCGACGGCAAGGTTTTCGTCGTGCGCCAAGGTAGCGAGCAATTCCATGATGTTCTCGGCCGCATGCGGGTCCAGAGCAGAAACCGGCTCATCGGCAAGCAGCACCGACGCGCGCTGGCACAGGGCCCTGGCGACGGCTACGCGCTGCTGCTGTCCGCCAGAAAGGCGTCCGACCTTGTCCAGGGCGCGGTCGGCCATGCCCACCCGGTCCAGGCAGGCCATTGCTTCTTCCCGCAGTTCGCGCGAGAAGAAAGCGGGGGAGAGAGAGGCCAAGCCGGTGACACGGGCCAGGGCGCCTGCGCAGACATTGTCCAGTGCTGTGCGGCGGGGCACCAGATGGATCTTCTGGAACACCATGGCTGCCCGGGATCGCGCACGGGCTAGATCGCGGCCATGGAGATCGGCCAGGTGGATGCCATCCAATTCGATGCTTCCCGAATCCGGTGTGGTCAATCCCGCGACGCACTTGAGGGTGGTGGATTTTCCGGAACCGTTGGCACCCAGAAAGGCCACGAGCTCGCCGCGGTTGACGGTGAAATCGACATCATCAAGCACGCGGCGCTGGTTGAAGGACTTGGCCAGGGACTTCACCGAGAGGGCCGGACGGGTCAATTGCGTGGTGTCCATGGCTAGATATCGTCCTCGGTGAGGCCCATTTCGGAAGCCAAGTCGAACAGCGGGCCGTAGGTTTCCTTGGTGACTTCCAGCAATGGGCCCGGAGGGGTCACATCCAGGAAAGCTCCTACCTGGGCGATATCTTCCTCCGGCAGGTTCAGCAGCGCGTGCTTAACGGCTTTCTTCAATTCCGGGTCGGCATCGGCGCTGATGGTGATCGGGTCATTCGGGATGGGTTCCGAGGTCCAGATCTGGCGGTAGTCTTCCGGGTTGAAGGTACCTTCTTCTTCGGCAACTGCCTGGGTCTGCGAGTTGAGCTGGGCGGCGTCGACGGTTCCGTTGGCCAGGGCCAGCAGTGATTCAGGATGCCCTCCTGCATAGTTCAAGTTGACTTCGGACTCGGCAATGCCGGCAGTCTTCAGCGCGTAGCGCGGCAGGACATCTCCGGAGGTTGAGCCCACGCCGCCAAGTGCGAAGTCCTTTCCGCGCAGGTCTTCGAGGGTCTTGATTTCTGAATCCTTCGCAACCCAGATGCCACCGGTGTAGGTGCTGAGCTCGCCCTGGGCGGTCCCGAAGGACACGAGCGGTTCAGCGCCGGCCTGCTGGCTGGCGAACACGTATCCCACGGGACCGAACTGGCCAAGATCCAGTTTTCCATTGCGCATTGCCAGTACCTCTGCGGCGTAGTCCTCGACAACTTGGACCTCGACTTCGCATCCGAGCTCGCGCTCCAATGCGTCGGCGAGCACGCCGTACGCCGGTTCCAGCTTGGCTGGTGCCTCGTAGGGCTCGATGCCGAAATTGATGGGCCCATCGGCGCAGAACGCGGGGGCAGCGGAGTTAGCTTGCTCATCCGCCTGGGCGGACCCGCAAGCGGTGAGGGCCAGCAGGCCCAGCGAGACGGCAGAGAATTTAAATGCCTGGGAGATCTTCATGGTTGCTCCAATGCGTGGTGTAGCTAAGCTAGGCGGTGATCGACGAAGCCATGGACGGCTTGGCGAGGTTTTTGATGTTCTTGTCGGCGAGGCCGAAGGACAGGGTCATTCCGACTCCGGCGGTCACGGAGACGACGGTAATGGCGTCGGCGGCATTGCGGATGAGCAAGGGGCCGATAGCGCTGGAGGCATAGATTCCTTGCCAGCGTTCAATGACTTTCAGCTCGGTGCCACTCATGTAGCCACCAATGGCCGAGAGCAATGTTTGCGAGGTCGCTTCCTTGAGGAAGGGGGCTTGGGTTGCGGCGTAGCTGTGCGAATCTCCCATGAGCAGGGTGCCGTCGGGCCTTTGGGTGAACATGACATTTGCCTGAATATCCAGCAGCTCCGGGTGCTCGGCGAGAACTTCAGCCTGCAGGGCCTTGGCTGCTGGCACTTCGGTGAAGGCCTCGTAGCGCAGCATGGAGGTGGCGGTGAGGACGGCCGGCTTCAATTCCAGGTCTTCGGAAGCTTCTGCGCGGAGCATCTGCAGCGCGCACCGGGTGATCTGGTGCTCCTGCGCGATCTGCGGGAAGAGGTAGTCCACGTCGTGGCCGACGCAAACGAAAACCTGGTCGGCTTCGAAGGCGCCGCGATTAGTTTGCACGCTGGCCCGGCGATGCCGGCCGGTACCGAATCCCAAGGCGCTGGTGCTGAACTGGACGCTGCCAGCAACATGGGCGTTGACCCACTGGGCCAGCTTGGCCACCGTGGTGCGCGGGTCGACGCGCAGGTCATCACGCAGGAACGCGCCGCCGAGAAATCCTTCGGTGCTTTCGCGTCCGAGCTGTTCTGCGATGTCCTGCGCGTTGAGCATCTCGACCTGCCCGGTTTCGCGGCGTGCGGACAGTTCGCGCAGGACCTGCAATTCCGTTTCTGTCGAGGCCACCACGACAGCTCCCGATTCAACGGCCCAGAAGCCAGCGCGTTCAGCGTAGTCAAGCCACAAGGGACGTCCTGACTGCGCCAGGTCGTAGAGTTCGCCGGACTGCGCGGTGATGCAGCAGTGGCCGAAGTTGCGGACCGATGCGCCGATGGCCTCATGGTCACGTTCCATGACGATTACCGAGAGGCCGGCGTCCAGGGCACGAGCAGCATGGGCCAGGCCGACAATGCCGGCGCCGATCACCAGCACATCTGCGTGGTTGGCGACTGGCTGGGTCTGCGGGAAATTTTTTTCGTTGCTCACGACAGTGATCATCCATGCCCGGGATGCGCGGATTCAACCCGAAATGGCACTTGTTTGAACAAGTTTTCCTAGAGTTCAGAATGGGGTCCGTCTATTCACTTTCAGTTCACTGGAATGTCTTGTGAATCGCTGATTTCTCGATAAAACCACTTGTATGATCAAGAGGTGATGGAGAACAAGAAGCAACCCAAGTACCAAGCCCTCACCACCTGGTTGCGGCAGGAAATAGCGGCTGGCACATGGCACGAAGGAGATGTCCTGCCCAGCGAGGCAGAACTCTGTGCCCGCGCCAATGCCTCGCGCGGCACGGTCCGGCATGCGCTCGCCCAGTTGCGTTCGGAGGGCCTCATTGCGGGGGGACAAGGCAAGCCGCCAATCGTGGCGCAACAGGTGCAATCCCAATCGTTTACCACCTTCATGTCCTTTACCGATTGGGCACGCTCCATCGGATTGGAGGCTGGCCAGGAAACGCGGGAATTGGCGCAGCGCCCGGCCGATGCTCTCGTGGCCGAGCAGCTCGAACTCGAAGAAGGTGCCAAGGTGGTGCAGATCCTGCGACTGCGCTTGCTCGATGGGAGCCCGGCGATGCTGGAGCGGACTAGCTTTACCCAAGATGTCGGCCGGCTGCTCTTCGAATTCGATGCGGATGACGGTTCGATTTTCGAGTACTTGCGGGAGCAAGGCGTAGACCTCTACCGAGCCAAGCACACCATTGACGCGGTGGCGGCCGATGAACTGGACGCGCAGCTGCTGGGTGTCCGGCTCGGCGCCCCGCTCTTGCGCGAACGGCGCGTGACTTCCTCCAAATCGGGGCAGAAACTTGAGTACTCCGATGATCGGTATTTGCCGGATCTGGCCAACTTCACCATTGAAAACACCAGCGAGCATCGCGCCTCATTGAGCCGTGTGCGAAGCATTGCTGTCTGAACAGGAAAACACGATGAAACGAGAAGACATGTTTGAACTCATTGCCTGCGATATGGCTGGAACGACCATTGACGAGCATGCCGATGTGTACCGGGCTCTGGAGAAAGCGGTGTGCGAATTCGGTGTTGAGGTCAAGGAGGAAGATCTGCAGCATTGGATGGGCGCCGAGAAGAAGGAAGCGATCAAAGCGCTGATTGAACTTGGCGGAGCTGTTGCCAGCGATGAACAGGTGCAAGTGCAGTTTGGCCGTTTCCGCGATCTGCTGCTGGGATATTACCGGGAGAATCCGCCCGTCGCATTGCCAGGTGTCGTGCAAGCGCTGGAACGCTTGGCTGCCAGCGGCAAGAAGATCGCATTGACAACGGGGTTCTCGCGCGATGTTGCCGATATTATCCTCGATGGCTTGGGGTGGAAGGTCGGTCCTGGCGAGCTTCTCGACGCAGTGGTTGCCGGCGATGAAGCCGCAGCGGGACGCCCTGCGCCGTACATGATTCATCGAGCGATGGAGCTGACGGGAATTCGCGATGTAGCCAAGGTTGTTGCCGCAGGCGACACCGCCAACGACCTGCTGGCCGCGCATCACGCGGGAGTGCATGGCATCGGTGTGCTGACCGGGAAGCTGGGCCGCGAAGAGCTGGACCGGTTCCCTCATGCCGCCATCCTCGAATCCGTGGCGGAGCTGCCGGATTATCTCAAGGCGATCGAGCCCGCGGCCGTGTAGTTCGACCCGAGTAATTTTGCAATGCGGAAGATATGTTTCGTTTCGGATTGGGATGCGGGATATGCTGAGCTCTAGTTGGAACATCCCATTGAGATGAAAGAGAGTCGTCATGAGCAAGACTGTTCTTCAGCGCCACCTGTTCGGACCGGGTCCATGCAACCCGTATCCCGAGGCAACGGCAGCGCTCGGCCTTCCGCTGCTGGGCCATCTGGATCCGGAGTTCATTGCACGCATGGATCGCGTTGCTGATGGTTTGCGTACTCTCTGGGGAACCGGAAACTCCCGTACCTTGCCTTTGAGCGCCACGGGCTCAGCTGGCATGGAAGCCGCTTTCGTCAACACCGTCAACCCAGGCGACGTAGCGGTCATCGCGATCAACGGCCTATTCGGCGAGCGCATGTGCGAAGTTGCCGCGCGCGCTGGCGCTGAAGTCATCCGTGTCGAGCATGAATACGGCACGCCGATCGATGCCGAACGCGTTGCCGCGGCGCACCCGAACCCAACCGTCATTGCCGGCGTGCATGCGGAAACCAGTACCGGAGTTGTCTCCGATATTGCCGCGCTGGGCGCAATCAAGGGCGATGCACTGCTGATCACCGATGCAGTGACCTCCATTGGCGGCATGCCGGTGCTGGCTGATGAGTGGGGGATTGACGTTGGCTATGCGGGCACGCAGAAATGCCTCGGCGTGGCTCCCGGATTGGCACCATTCACCATTTCAGACCGTGCTTTCGAGCGCCGCGTCCAGAAGCCCCAATCCTGGTATCTGGATCTGGGCTTGCTCGGCGGCTACGCCACAGGTTCCACCGGGGGCCAACGCACCTACCACCACACCGCGCCGGTCTCGATGGTCGCATCGCTGGAAGCCGGCATCGACCGCATCCTGGCTGAGGGCCTGGACGCGGTCACCGCCCGCCATCAGGAAGCGGGAGGCTTGCTGCAAGATGGCTTGCAGGAAATGGGCCTGGAGCTATTCGCCCAGGAGAGGTACCGCCTGCCGCAGCTGACAACGGTCTACGTTCCTGAAGGCGTTGATTCGGCGAAGGTCCGTGGATACCTGCTCGACCGCTTCAATATTGAAATCGGCGGCGGTGTCGGCAAGTACGCGAGCACCGTATGGCGTATCGGCATGATGGGCCCCAACGCTAATCCGGGATCGGTGGCGCTGCTGCTGGCTGCGCTGAAGGAAGCGATCGACAAGGCCTAAGCCCGCAAGGGCCGTGGCCTACTGAGCGCAAAGCAAGGCGGGGCCAACCAGGAGATTCTGGTTGGTTCCGCCTTTTGCCGTGGCCCTGGGGCTAGCCCAGCTGGTCTTGTGAATGCGCAAAGTGCAGCTGCACCGAATCTTCACCGGTCGAAAGCCTGGCGTAGCCGCCAATCGGCAAGGTGAACATCGGGGAAGTATGGCCGAAATCGAGGTTGGCCACAACCGGGATGCGCTGCAGGATCGGGTGCTTTGCGATGACTTGCTCCAGCAGGCTACGGGTGATGCCGGATTGCCGCTGGAAACGCCCGATGGCCAGCCCGGTCAGGCCAGCGGCGCTAGGGGACTGCAGGAAAGAGGCGAGCTTCCGGGCGATTTCGTGGATGTCTTCGGAGGAGTCTTCCTCGATGAAGAGCATTGCCCCGTGCAAGGATGGCATGAATTCGCCGCCCTGCAACAAATGCAGCGTGCCCAGATTCCCTCCAATCACCGTGCCCGTGGCCGCTCCCTGATTCAGGATCCACGGTCCGCCGGATGCCTGGACGGACCTGTTGTCTTGATCCATGAACCACAAATCGTCGGTGAATTCGCTGGCGTGCTCGATGGTCCACGCGTGCTCGTGGGTTGCGGTCCGGAACCACTGTCCGGTTGGTTCAAAATGATCACGCATGCCGAAGCTGGACCAATGCGCGCCGACATAGGTAACGAGGCCGGTCTTGGCATGCACGGCGTTTGCCAGCGCGGTGAAATCCGAGTAGCCGCAGAAGACCTTGGGATTGGCGGCAATGAGATCCCAATCGAGGTAGGGGAGCAGCTCGTTTGCATTGAAGCCGCCAATGACCGAGATGATTCCGGCGACAGATGGATCGGCAAATGCGGCGTGCAGATCGGCCACGCGCGACGGGATCGGCGAGCTGTCGAAGTCATCGTTCTCGTCTACGTGATCTCCGAATTCCTGCTTGAGCCCCATGGCCTCGAAGCGTTCAGTGATCCACTTCGTATTGTCGAATTCCATCACGAAGGCACGGGAGCACGATGGCGCAATGGCCCTGATGGTGTCTCCGGATTGCAATCGGGCGGGGACAATCGTCGGCTTCTCATGGCTTGTCATGCAATCAGTCTAGGGTCTGGGTTGGCAGGGGATAATAACCTGCACGCAGCCGCAGGCGACTAGTTGGCGAAATTTTCGCAACAAATGACGATATTCCGCTCCAGCTACTGTGAGAATTCTGCGAAATTCGATAACGTGGGCGGGACAGCGCAATTTCTCTAAAGAAAGAAGCAAATAAGGTGAAGTCCCTCTTCGACTTGGAATTCAAACAATTCATCACGCCGTCGATCATCAAGATCGTTTACATCCTGATCATGGTCCTGTTGGCGATCGGCTACCTCGGAATCGTGATTTCCGGGTTCATGGCTGATGCAATGCTCGGCTTCCTCATGCTCCTGATCGTGGGTCCTTTGGTATCCCTGGTCTATTTGGTCCTGGTCCGTGCAGGACTCGAATCCTTGCTGGCACAGATCCGCACTGCGGAGAACACCACTGAACTCGTTCGTCTGGCCGGTGGCATCCCGCCGGCAGAAGGCGGCTACCGCCCGCACCCGGGTAATCCTTCTGCTCCCCAGCAGCCGCAGGATCCAACCGCCAATGGCGGCACTCCGCCAGCCAACCCTTACCAGAAGTAAGTCCATCGGCCGTTGTTGTGCGAACAGCGTGCGGGACTACCAGCCGCTGGACGCTTTGAGCGACAGCACCGGGCAGGAGGCCTGGAGCAGAATCCTTTGCGCGTTGCTCCCCATGAGGAACTTGCCCATTGCCGTGCGCTTGCGCAGGCCGATCACGATCAGCTCGGCTCGTTGGGCCTGGGCTATATGCAGGATCTGGTCTGCCGCATCGGCACCCTGGGTGTGGCGCTCAATCCAGAAATCGATGCCGGCATCTGAAAGGCGGGCTTCCAGCTCGTGGTACTGCTTCGCGTCAATGAGCCTGTCGTCAACGAGCTGATCACCCTTCGAAGAGTTCACTACGATCAATCGCACCTCGCTGCGCTTGGCTTCGAGAATGGCTCGTTCCAAGGCGGCTTCGCCTTCTGGCGAGGGAATGTAGCCCACTACGATCGTCATGATTCATTCCTTTCAGCAGCCTTGCTGTTCTCATTTCCGTGGCCAGGATTCGCCTGTTCCGGCTCGTGGCCGCCAGCTGCATCGTCGCCCAGCAGGGCCTCGGCGGCGGCAGACGCTGTCCCGCGCTTGCTCCGAATAACGGAGATCAGCACTGGCAGCAGGAGCAGGACGGCGATGAGCACGTAGATGCCCACGGCCAGCGGCTCGCTCCAGAGACCTGAGACTTCACCAGCAGAAAGCTGGAAGGTCTTGCGCAGCTGTTCCTCGGCCATGGGGCCGATGATGACACCAAGGATCAGCGGAAGCACTGGCAGACCGAAGCGGCGCAAGGCAAAGCCCAGCAAACCGATCAGCAGCAGCAGCCAGAGATCAGCTACCTGCATGTTCACCGAGAAGGCGCCCAGCGTTGCGAAGAACAAGATGCCTGCGTACAGGTAGGGGCGCGGGATCTTCAGCAGCTTCGCCCACAGCGGCGCTAACGGCAGGTTGATCAGCAGCAGCAACGTGTTGCCAATGAACAAGCTGGCAATCAGGGCCCACACCAGGTCTGGTTCATTCTCGAAGAGCAGCGGGCCGGGCTGGATGCCCTTCATGGTCAAGAACGCCAGCATCACCGCAGCGGTGGCATTGGTGGGCAAGCCCAAGGCGAGCATTGGAGTCAAGGTGCCAGCGGCAGAGGCATTGTTCGCAGCCTCCGGGCCGGCAACGCCCTCAATGGCGCCGTGGCCGAACTCCTCAGGATGCTTGGACAGCTTCTTTTCGGTGACGTAGGACAGGAAGGTCGGAACTTCGGCACCGCCGGCAGGCAGCGCGCCGAAGGGGAACCCGAAGGCGGTACCGCGAAGCCAAGGCTTCCACGAACGCTTCCAATCTTCCTTGCCCATCCACGGGGCACCCACCGGAATGGTGCGGGCCGGGCTGGTGCGCAAGTGCGCGGCAATCCACAGTGCCTCGCCAATGGCGAAGATCGCCACGGCGACTACCACGATGTCCATGCCGTCCACCAAGGGCGCGAAGCCGAAAGTTAGTCGCTGCTGCCCGGAGACCGGGTCCATGCCGACCAGGCCAATGGCCAAGCCCAAGCCCAGGGAAGCGAACCCGCGGATCTTGGAAGAGCCCAAGACTGCGGTGACAGTTACCAAAGCGAGGACCATGATGGCGAAGTAGCTCGGTGCGCCAAGGCTCACCGCGAACTTCACGACGATCGGGGCGACGGTCACCAGCAGCGCGGTACCGATGGTTCCTGCAACGAAGGATCCAATGGCCGCGGTGGCCAAGGCCTGTGCCGCCCGGCCGGCCTTGGCCATCTTGTGGCCTTCGATGGCCGTGATGACTGTTGCCGATTCCCCCGGGGTATTGAGCAGGATCGAGGTGGTCGACCCGCCATACATCCCGCCGTAGTAGATGCCGGCGAACATAATCAGTGCGCTGGAAGTTTCCATGCCGAAGGTCAATGGCAGCAGCAGTGCCACAGCCATGGCCGGGCCGATGCCCGGGAGCACTCCTACAGCGGTGCCCAGGATGACACCGGCGAAAGCGAAGAGCAGGTTAACCGGGGTCAGCGCCGAGGCGAAGCCGCCCATCAATAGATCCAGAGTTTCCAATTAGAGCACCCCCGAGAGGATTCCGGCCGGAAGCTTGATGCCCAGGCCCAGATAGAAGCCGTAGAACGAACCAAGCGCCAAGGCAAGTGAAATAACCAAGGTCAATACCCAGCGCCGCGCACCCAGGCAGGTAGCCGCGCCGAAGAACATGATGGTTCCCGAGATGACCCAGCCAGCCCAATTCACGATCAGCAGGTTCAGCACGAAGATGCCGATCAGCGGGAGCAGGACTTTCCAATCCGAAGGCTGGCTCAGGTCCACGTCTTCGCCTTCTTCGCCCGCGGCAAGGTTGCCACGCATGACGGTGATGGCCAAGGCAATGGACGAAAGAATGAGAATGCCCGAGACGACGTAGGGCAGGGCCTTGGGACCTACAACGTCTGCCTGGGAGTACGTCACATGAAGCTGCGACGCGTCAACAAACACGATGATTCCGACGATAAGAAGAAACGCGGCGAACAGGAGTTCGACGCGTTTCTTCTTTGCGGTGGCTACTTCGCTCACGCCAGGCCCAGGGTCTTCAGGACGCTGGCAACTCGCTCGTCCTGGTCGGTGAGGAAGGCGGAGAATTCGTCGCCGGTCATGAAGGCGTCGCTCCAGCCGTTGGTCGCCAGGGCTTCCTTCCACTCGGCCGAATCATGCATTTCGGTGACCAAGTTGACCCACTTGGCCTTGTCCTCTTCGGAAATCTCAGGTGGAGCAACCAGGCCGCGCCAGTTGGAGAACACCAGATCAATATCCGATTCCTTCAGGGTCGGGGCATCTACGCCTTCCAGGCGCTCTTCGCCGCTGGTGGCCAGTACGCGAACAGAGCCCTCTTCGATCTGCTGCATGTACTCGCCGGCACCGGAGGCTGCGAAGGCCAGCTTGTTGCCCAGGATGGCCGGCAGCAAGTCGCCGCCGCCATCGTAGGATACGAAGTTCACGTCCTTGGGATCAATGCCCACGGCTTCGGCCAGCTGCATTGGCAGCAGATGGTCCGGGCCGCCAGGGGAGGAGCCGCCACCGACCGAGAGCTTGCTTGGGTCGTCCTTCCAGGCCTTGACCAGGTCGTCAATGGTCTTGTATGGAGAATCCTTGGAAACCATGATCGCCCCGGGCTCTTCGATGAGCTTGGCAATCGGGGTGGTATCGGTCAGCTTGGAGTCCGTTTCGTTGGTGTAGCTTGCACCCACCACGCCCAGGCCCATGAGCATGCCCAGATCGCCATTGCCCTTCTCATTGACGATCCGGGCCAAGCCGACGGTGCCTCCGGCACCGGCAAGGTTGAAGACTTCCGGGTTGCTGGCCAGCGATGCGTCATCCATCACCTTGGCGGCAACACGGGCAGTGGTGTCGTAGCCGCCGCCTGGGGTGTTTGGCACCATGATGCGGAGGTTCGCGATGGGGCCCTTGGACTCTGCGGCGTCAGTGCTGGAAGACTCTGATGTCACGCCGCAGCCAGTGGCGGTCAGGGCCAGTGCAGCGGCAGCTGCCAGCGCGCTCAGCGCACGGAACGACTTGAAGGGTTTCATGGGGATTCAGCCTCTTTGCTTTCATCGGGGTTGCGAGTGATACCAACTTACGTGCCATCGTGAGCCGGGTCACTCTTGCGTACTCAAAGAAAATACTGTTCATTGTGTAACCGGAAATTGTGATCTGAACCATTCGAATCTTCGGTAAGGTAGCACAGTGCCCGGGTGCAGGTGCCAGCAAGGACCTGCCGGGTGCGACGTGGATTTCTGGAATATTGGGGGCGAGGCAATGGGTGCCGTGCGTTTCTGGCTCGCTAATCTGTACACGCGCCGCAAGCTGACCCTTGCAGGGCAGTACCTGATACTGCAATTGCTCATTATCGCGGTGGTGCTGGCCGGGGTCATCACGGTATCGCTGACCCAGGCCACCAATAACTTCGAAAAAATCGAGGGGCGCCGCAGCCTCTCGGCCGCCGAATCGCTGGCTGCAAACCCCCTGCTGCGCGTGCTCCTGCCCGAGGCGGAGCCGGAAATGGGTTCGGCGTTGCCTGCCATGGGCGAATCGGTGCGCAGCACCTCGGGTCTCCAATTCGTGACCATTGCCGATCCCCGGGGAACGGTCGTCACCTCCAGTTACCCGGATGAAGTCGGAACCTCGATACTGCACCCTGAATCCGCCGTCACCGAAGGCCGCGGATGGACCGGGGAAATCTGGCGCAATGGCAACCACGTATTGATTGCGCAGGTTCCGGTGCTGGATGACGAGGGGAAGATGGTCGGCATTGTCAGCGCCGGCCAAAGCTATCCCAGCACCGGCGAGATGATCCAGGAGATCGCTCCCAACGCCCTGTTCACCCTGGTCATTTCCCTGCTGCTGGGCACCGCCGGCTCAGTCTTGCTGGCCCGCAGGGTCAAGCACCAGACCCGTGGGCTTGAACCGCGGGAAATTGCAGAGCTTTTCGAGCATCGCGAGGCCCTGCTGCACGGAGTCAAAGAGGGAATCATCTCGGTGTCGCCGGATAGCCGGGTGATGCTGGCCAATGATGTCGCCATCGAGCTGCTCCAGCTGCCCAGCCACTGCGTGGGCAGGACCCTGGACGAATTGGATGTTGTTCCGCAGGTGCGCCATGCACTGACCACCAGCCAAGAGCTGCCCGACCGGCAATTCCTTGTCGGCGAGCGGGTATTGGTCTTCAACCGGATGCCGGTCAAGACCGCCAGGCGGGATTTGGGATCGGTCACCACCTTCCGCGACAAGACCGAACTGACCCTGCTGGAACAAGAACTTGGAGACAGCAAGGCCACCGCCGACATGCTCAGGGCGCAGACCCATGAATTCGCCAACCAGCTGCACGCAATTTCCGGGTTGATCCAGCTCGGGGAATACGACGAGGTCGTGGGCTTCATCGATGGCGTGAGCTTCAGCCGGAGCAAGATCTTCGAGGACGTCTCCGCGTGCATCGCCGAACCCACGATTGCCGCGTTGCTGATTGCCAAGTCCAGCGTGGCCGCCGAGCGGGGGGTGCACCTGAAGATGGCGCCTAGCTCAACCTTGGGCAGGTGCGAGGACCAGCTGGCGCGGGATCTGACCACCGTGATCGGCAATCTCGTCGATAACGCGATGGACGCGGCCGCTGCGGCTGCCAATCCGGAAATCCAGGTCGGGATCGAGGAAACCAGCGAGCTGGTGCGAATCACCGTGAGGGACAATGGAGAAGGCATCGCGGAAGATGCCATGGACGAGATCTTCACCCAAGGTTTCTCCACCAAGGACAGCGCGGTCTCCGGCGGCAGGGGCTTCGGCCTTGCCATCAGCCGCCTGGTTTGCCGCCGCCGCGGTGGAGAGCTGGCCGCGGCCAATGCCCAAGGCGCCCGGTTTACCGCCACGCTCAGGAAGTAGGAAGCAAGAAGTGATCAAAGTACTGGTGATCGACGATGACTTCATGGTCGCCAAGGTGCACGCTGGATTCGTCAACAGCGAACCGGGGTTCACCGTGGTCGGCGTGGCGCACTCCGCCGGTGACGCGATCAAGGCCGCCGGCGCGCTCTCGCCGGATCTCATCTTGCTCGATATCCATTTGCCGGACATGAACGGCCTGGACCTCTTGCAGCGCCTGCGCGAAGTCCAGCCGGAGCTCGATGTCCTGGTGATCAGCGCGGCGCGGGAAATGGATACCGTGCGCCGCGCGCTTCGTGGCGGCATCGTCCACTATCTGATGAAGCCCTTCTCGCGGGATGACCTGCGCGAACGGCTGGAGCACTACGCAAAGGCCTACCAGCCGCTGGGCGAAGCAGCGGACCAGGAATTGCAGCAGGCCGATGTGAACATGCTCTTCGGGCTCGGCGGACAAAAGCGCCGGCCTCTTCCCAAAGGCTGCAGCGCCGAAACCATGGAGCTGGTTGAGAGCATCGTCAAGGAAGCTGCCGAACCCATCTCGGCCACCGAAACCGCGCAGAAGCTGGGCACGTCCCGGGTGAGCGCTCGCCGGTATCTGGAATACCTGGCAGAGGAAAACCTGGCTCAGGTGAACCTGCGCTACGGGGGAGTCGGCAGGCCCGAACGCCGCTATTCATGGAGGGGCTAGTTGCAGCGGATCGTCCAGCCGCCCCCGGACGCAGAAAGCCGGGGCAGGCCTAGACGAAAGCTGCCGAACCCCGTTGGCGATGCTCGCTGGCCGCGTACGTGCCGAGGATCTTGATTTCCCAGGTGAAGAATTCCAGTTCTTCCAACGCCAAGCGCACAGGAAGGTCTTCGGGGTGGCCCTCGATGTCGACCATGAAGGTGGTAGCGGCGAAGGACGAACCGACCATGTAGCTTTCCATGCGGGTGAGGTTCACGCCGTTCGTGGCAAATCCGCCTAATGCCTTGTACAGCGCGCTGGGCACGTTGCGCGCCTGGAACACCAAAGTGGTAATCACCGAGTCGGGGAGCTGGGAACGGTGCGGCAGTTCGTGCCTGCGGGCAAGCACTACGAAGCGGGTCGTATTCGTTTGGTCGTCCTCGACACCGGAGGCCAGCACCTCCAAGCCGTAGAGTTCGGCCGCCATGGGCGGAGCGAGCGAGAGCTTGGCAGGATCGTTCCATTCGCGCACTTCGCGGGCCGAACCTGCAGTATCACCGGCAATCACCGGGGTCAGGCCGTGCTGGCGTATGATCTTGCGGCATTGGCCCAGCGCATGGATGTGGCTGTGCACCTCGGCCGCATCCGCGATGGTGCTGCCAGGCAGTCCGAGAAGGTCGAAGCGGATCCGCAGGTAGTGCTCGCCGACAATGTGCAGTTCCGACTCGGGGAGCAGGACATGGATATCGGCAACGCGACCGGCAATGGAGTTCTCTATCGGAATCATCGCCAGCTCTGCTTCACCGTTTTCCACCATGGCGAACGCGTCCTCGAAGCTGGCACAAGGCACTGCTTCCATGTCCGGGAAACGCTGCATGCAGGCCATATTCGAGTTGGAGCCGGCTTCGCCCTGGTATGAAATCTTCTTGCTCATTGAATCAAGATATCCCAGCGCAATGGCTGGGCAGGAATCCACGAAAGCAGATGACGCCAAGACGCACGGACTGCTGCCAAGGCAACTGCGCGCGCTCCAAAAACGGCGGCTGCCTTCCCGGCCAACTAGTTCTGGTAGTGCTCCGCCAGCTTCTCCAGACCCTCGTCAATGCCCACCGCAGGTTTCCAGTCCAGGACTTCATGGGTTTCGCGCTGGTCGAACCAATGCGCGGTAGACAGCTGCTCGGCCAGGAAACGGGTCATCGGCGGCTCATCATGAACCAAGTTGCGCGAACCAGCTGCCAACCACAACTTCTCGATCACCGAACCGGCGCCACGAGCTAGCCAGCCCGGAACGTTGAGCTTCGGAGCCGGGGCGCCGCCAGCCTTGCAGATGCCGGCGATCAGCTCGCCCACCGGCCGAGGTTCGCCATTGGTGACCACCAGGGCTCGCCCGTGGGCGTGGTCCATGCGTTCCAGGCCGCGGACAATCGCCGCAGCGGCATTGTCGATATAGGTGGTGTCGATCAGTGCTGCGCCCTGGTCCAGCAGGGGCAGCCGCCCGGCCTTGGCCCGCTGGATGACGCGTTCCACCAGCTGGGTATCGCCAGGTCCCCACACAACGTGCGGGCGGATGGCGGTGACGCGAAGTGCTGGCGAATCGGCGCCCAGGGCATTGAGCTCGGCCGCTGCCTTGGAGCGTGCATAGAATCCATGCGCCTTGGCCGGATCGGCCTCGCCCGCACCTGCGCCCGCCAGCGAATCGCCGAAGTGCGCCACGGAAGGGGAAGAGACGAACACGAAATCCTTGATTCCTGCGCGCTTGGATGCTTCGAGCAGATTGCTGGTTCCCGCGATATTAGTGGCGGCGAAGTCTTCCCATGCACCGGTGAAGGAGACCTTGGCTGCCAGGTGGATGACCGCGTCCATGGACTCCACGGCCGCGGCGACAGCCTGCGGATCCGTGAGCGAGCCGCGGACTTCATCGATGGCTGATGCCGAGCTGCCGCGCTGGAAGGTGCGCACATGGTGGCCCTTGTCGCGCAACAGCTGGGCTACAGCGCCACCGAGCATGCCGCTGGCGCCGGTGACCAGAACGCGACGGGCAGCGTCTTCATTTTTCGATGGGCTCACGGATTGCGGATCCTTCCACCTGCGAGGGTCGCGGCAGCCCAGTGGGCGAGCGCGGCCCGGTCAATCTTGGAGTTGTGCCGGATATCGGTGGGCAGGCTTGGGACTACCAGGACCGCTGCCACCTCGGTGCCAGTGGCCGCGACCGCGGCGCGAACCTGGCGGGCCAGATCGCTGGCGGCCGGACCGGATTTGCGGGCCGCGGGCACCGTTTCCATGACGACCACCGCGGCCTGGGTTCCGTCAGGTCCCACGCCGACCAGCGCGGCACGGCCCGCGCCAGCAACCGACTCGACAGCGTGCTCGGCGGCTACCGGGGTAATCGCGCCCTTGGCGGTGCGCAGCACGTGGCCAAGGCGTCCCTCGACCCACAGGCGTCCCTGCTCATCCAGGTGCCCGACATCGCCGGTGCGATGCCAGCCGGGGATGGAGACGCTGAGCTGTTCGGTGATCCACAGCCGGTCGTAGCGGTCCTTGACGTGCGGGGCGCGGACCAGGATTTCGCCGGTGGCATTCGGGGTGTATTCCGGCTTGTCTCCGGCCACGCCCAGGGCATCAATCGGTGCGATGGCAACGGTGGCTCCCGCAACGGCGGTGCCCACGCACACGCCATTGCCCGCTCCGGCAGCGCGGATGCCGGCCAAGTCGATATCGGTGACCGGCAAGGCCTCGGTCATGCCGTACGGGGTGTGGACCCGGGCATTGGGAACCAGATCCTGCACCTTGGCCAGCAGATGCTCGGGAATCGGGGCGCCGGCGGACAGCATCAGCGAGACGCCTTCCAAGGTTTCCCGCTGAGCCTGGTTCAGCGCATCCTGGGTTTCCAGGACATTAGCCAGCGCGGCGGGGGAGGCAAAGACGGTGGTTGCATCCACCGCGAGGGCGGCATCTGCCAACGCAGCGGCAGTCAAGGTCCGCGGTGCGGTGACGTCCATGTCCGGGGTGACCGAGGTGGCACCCAAAGCAGGGCCCAGCAGCGCGAACGGCGCGAAGCCTGCCACCAGCGCAGAGCCGGCCTTGAGGTTGTAGGTTTCACGCAGGGTATCGCGCATGGCGGCCAGTTCGCGATGCGTGTACACCACTCCCTTGGCCGGACCGGTGGAGCCGGAGGTGAACAGGACCGCCGCATCGGCATCCGGATCGGATGGCTCGAAAACCCGGGACCCGGAAGCGGCCTGGCTGCCGGCTTCATAGAGCTCGGGCAGGGTATGGGCTACCCCCAGCAGCTTGCGCTTCGCAGCAGGCAGGTCTCCAGCGGCAATCCTGGTTCCCGGCCAGCCGAACAGCCGCGCACCGGTGAGCGCACGGTCGATGCCAATCAGGTAGCTCGGGCCAGCACCCTTGATGGCTCGGCCCATGCCCTTGGTGCCAAGGCCGGCATCGGCCACCACAATGACCGCGCCCAGGCGCAGGCAGGCGTAGATCAGGGTGGTCAGTTCAATTCCCGGTGGAACCAGCAGGTTCACCCGGTCGCCGGCCTGCACTCCGATCTGGCGCAACCCTGCGGCCAGGGCATTCACGCGCTCGCCCAGTTCGGCCCAGGACAGCGATCGCGCAGGATTGATGTCCACGACCGCGGCCGATTGGTCCTCGGTGCGCGAATCGAGTTCGGCAAGCATCGGACGGTATTCGCCCAGGGATTGGGCACGCGAGGTGTTCTTGGAACTCTTCTCGCCGGCAAGCCACTGGAAGATCGGGGTGGCAATATCGTTGTCTTCGCCCACCAAATGGCTGGAGCCTTCAAAGCGGTGAACCTGGGCGTGGGGCAGTCGCGACATCAAATCGCGCAGGTAGCGGTCGGAGAAGACCGGGTCCTTGGGTCCCCAGAGCATCAGGGCCGGGACTTTCAAGGAGCGCACTGCTTCCGAGATCTCATCCAAGGCCGGACGGCTTGGGTGATCCTGGGAGAACGGGATATCGGCGACAAAGTTGGCTACGCCCTCGCGCTTTTCAGCGTTGGTGTACGGGGCCATGAAGGCCTTGCGGATATCCGGGGCCAAGGCCGGCTGCGCCAGCGCGTGGGTTACCTGCAAGAAGGCAGGGGAAGTCTTGGTGCCCCAACCGTGCACCGCAGGGTGGGACGCGAGTTTCAGCGCGGCGGGAAGCTCGAAGCCTGCAGGGTGGATTGCGGTGTTGGTCAACACCACGTTCTCCAGCTGGTCCGGGTGGGAAACGGCCCAGCCCAGGGAGATGATGCCGCCCCAGTCATGGCCCACGGTGGTGATTTTGCCGGTCAGCCCCAGTGCGCCAGTCAGATCGCCGAGATCGTTGACGCGGTCGGCCAGGCGGCGGAACTTGCCGCTGCGCTCGGAGAAGCCCATGTCCAGCTGGTCCACTGCCACCACTCGCCACGGCAGCCCGTGCTCGGACACGTGGTTCAGCAGGCTGCGCCAGAGGTAGGACCAGGTGGGGTTGCCGTGCACGCAGAGCAAGGTGCCGGCCGGCTCGATTCCGCGTTGCTTCAGTTCTTCGTTGTTATCCAGGACGTGCCACCGGTGCCTAGTGCCCGGGGAGTCCACCTGCGAAGTGGACGGTACTTCCAGATACTTCGAATAAATGGCATCTACACCGGGGAAAAGCTCGGTCACCAGGCAATCTCCATCATCGCGGTGTTCAGGCCGGAACCCACACCCATGCACAGCACCCGGTCGCCCTTCTTCAGCGAGTCGGCTTCTTGGGACAGGGTCATGGGCAGGGAAGCCGGTCCGACGTTGCCCCACTTGGAGAAGGTGATTGGCACGCGGTCCTTGACCAGGCCGACGGCCTTGATAATGGCATTGGTGTAGGACTTGGAAACCTGATGGGTCACGTAGCGGTCCATGGACTTCCAGTTCCATCCGGATTGATGGGCTTCATCCCAGGCATCCACGACCAGTTCGAGGCCGTTATCCAGCAAGCCCTTCGTGTCCGTGTACATGCCCGAGGGTCCGCCGACACACAGCTCGTGGTGCTCGGTGCCGGCACGCGATACGCCGCCGACGATGCGGTGCGCTTCCGGGTGCGCATCCGCTGGGCCAATGACCGCAGCGGCGGCGCCGGAACCCAAGGTCAGCGTGGCGAATTCGCGCATGTAGTCATCGCGCGTGGAAGTTTCGGCGTTCAGCCGCTGGAAAGTGGTTTCCTGCGTTGGCTTGGCGTCTTCGCCCGCAACAATCAGGGCGTACTTGATCTGGCCGGAGTCGATCATGTTCGCTGCCAGGCTCATGCCGTTGACGAAGCCGAGGCAGGCGTTGGCCACGTCGAAATTCATGGCGGAGGATGGCAAGCCCAAGCCGTTGTGCACCTTGGAGGCCACCGACGGCTCCAAGTTGCGGCGGGTGACCGAAGTGTTGATCAGCAGGCCGATTTCGCTGGCATCGACACCGGCCTGGGCCAGCGCCTTCTTGCCGGCAAGAATTGCAGCGTCGTCGAATTCAACGCCATCGGACCACCAGCGGCGTTCCTTGACCCCGGAAACTCGTTCCAGAAGCTTCTTGGACAGGCGAAGGCGTTTCAGGCTAGGAGCAAGGCGCTCGTCGAATTCTGCAGAGCTCACCACCTCGGGTGCGAGGACGCTGTTCACTGATAAAAGCGCAACGTTGTGGTGCTTAAAGGTGGCATTGCCGTTCAAAATGGTGCCTTCGTTTCTGCTGGACTATCTATGTGCTGCGTGCTGCATTGAAACGTCGTGGCCGATGGGTGTGCGCCATCGGTTGCGTATGTGTTCTCCCTAGGTTATTCCCTGCATGACGCCAAGACCTATTTGAGCGCGTGTTTTCAGCCGAAAGCTGGAATTAGTACCTATGCAGACTATATCGATCCTACAGACTGGTCCTATGAGAATCATGGCAAGTGGGGGCTATCGTTCTGTGGGCCTGCTTTCATCTGCGCAGCCACAAGAAGTGCGCAGTAGCATTCATCTGCGCGAAGTCTGAAACTCCGGACAAGAAAAGCGATCCCCGTCACATTGCCGGGCCCGAGTCGCGTTATATGGATATCGCATCAAATCACGCTGATGCCCTCGCCCTCATCGACAAGGCGGTATCCAATGACAACTTCAAGCGTTGAAGCGAAAAGCACGTTTCCGGTCGTTCTGCGATTCGTGATCTATAGCCTTATCGGTATCTTGTTCTTCTTCCTCCCCATCACCATCAACGGCAAGAGCACCATCCCGCTGGATCACTTGGTGACGTGGATTCAAACTGCCGCGGCACCGGTCGTTCCGTACATTATCTTGCTGATGCTCATCTGCGGGACAGTTATTCCCTTCGTCACCGGAGGATGGAAGGCATCCAAGGTACGTGGCATATTCGCATTCCTGAACATCTTCGGGCTAGCTGTCGGCTGCTCGCTGCTCTTCAACTTTGCCCCGGCGTGGCTCAGCGATCCGGACATGGGTCCTTTTCTGCTGGACAAATTGGTCATTCCCGTTGGCTTGATCGTTCCAGTAGGTGCCATCTTCTTGGCCTTGCTAGTTGGCTACGGGCTGATGGAGTTCCTTGGTGTCTTCTGCCAACCGGTCATGCGTCCAATTTGGCGCACCCCAGGACGTTCGGCCGTGGATGCCGTGGCGTCCTTCGTGGGAAGCTACTCGCTGGGCCTGCTGATCACCGACCGCATGTACCGTGGCGGCCGCTATACGGGTCGCGAAGCTGCCATCATCGCTACCGGTTTTTCCACGGTGTCAGCCAGCTTCATGGTTATTGTTGCCAAGGCACTGGACCTGATGGACCACTGGAGCCTGTACTTCTGGCTGTCGCTGGTCGTCACCTTCGCGGTAACCGCCATTTCGGTGCGCATTCCACCTCTGAGCCGGATTCCAGACACGACATACCTGGGCATGGAACATGACAAGGAAAAACTGGTCACGGGCAATCGTGCACGCGTTGCCTGGAGCGAAGCCATGGGAGCCTCGCGGCGAGCGCCATCGCTGCTCAAGAATGTCGGCGCCAACGTATGGGATGGGCTGAAAATGGCCATGGCAATTTTGCCGTCCATTCTCTCTGTCGGATTGCTCGGACTGGTGGTTGCCCGCTTCACTCCAGTTTTCGACTGGCTAGGCTACCTGTTTGTCCCATTTGCCTGGATCGTCGGGCTGGATGACCCGTTGCTGGCTGGCAAGGCTTCGGCTACCGGAATTGCTGAAATGTTCCTTCCAGCAACCCTCATTGCGGGACACGAATCCATCGAGCTGCGCATGGTGATCGCCATCGTTTGCGTCTCTGCAATCATCTTCTTTTCAGCATTGGTGCCATGCGTCCTGGCGACGCAGATTCCGCTGAACATCCCGCAGATGGCAGCTATCTGGTTCGTGCGCGTTGTCCTGACCATCCTCATCGCGACACCAATCGTGCGCATGCTGCTATAGGCCGGCTGCGCTGGCGCACGGCAGCTTGCGAAACCAATGGGTTGAACCGAGTGATGCTTTCCGATTCGACGCGACCACGCCATGTCGCGGCACTGTTGCAGCTTTGCGATTCCTGAATGCCGTTGCAAGGCGGAGACGATCCGTCGTTGAATGGTCGAACCGATACGACGGAAAGCAGGTTCCAATGAATCACTTACACGAATCAGGTACTCCGGTGCAGGGTGATCCGAGTATTCCCGACCAGCCAGAACCGCCAGCGCAACCGCCGACACCAGATGCTCCGCCAAGCCCGGCGCAGCCGGACGTACCACCAAGCCCTTCGCATCCGGATGGACCGATCCCGCCCCCGGGCCCGCAGGATCCCACGGAGCCGGCGCCGGGGCACCCAACTGACCCCACGACTCCGCCACCGCCTGCATTCGCCTAGGCGCAGCGACCGAGGCTGGCGACATCCAATGCCCTGCAGGACCCTGGTTCCTGCAGGGCATTGGCCGTAACTGCAAGAAGTTGGATCAAACGCCTATCGAGTTCAAGGAGATCTGCCTCCGCTCGGCTATGCCCGTGAGCGCGCGTGCAGCAAGCCGGGACAGCGACGAAGCCAACCAGGTGAGCTATTACCGAAGTCGGGATCGCAGGTAGAAGCGGAACAGTTATCGTGACCGCATCAATGTCCTCGTTCGCTATTCCGGTCGACGACGCAAGGACGCAAATCAACCGTGAGAACGCTACCGGGGCCGCTCAGGTAGCCCTACTGTCGGTGCGCATCAGTACAGTGGATCCAAGCAGTAGTACTCTGCATTGGCGACCACCCTGTGAAAGGCGCAAATGGCACATTCAGTACAGGTGAAAGATCGAATTCGTGGAGTCCTGACCGGGATGGCTGCCGGAGATGCCCTGGGCGCGGGCTACGAATTCAACGCACCGTTGCCCGAATCCGCCAAAATTTCCATGATTGGTGGCGGGTTGGGCGATTTTGCGCCCGGGGAGTGGACCGACGACACCTCAATGGCCATAGTCATTGCCCAGGGCCTGCTGGGTTCCAACGGCAAGCTTGATGGTGCCGCGAGCAACTACATGGTTCGGGAATGGGCCAAATGGGCCACGAACGCACCGGACGTCGGCAACCAGACGCGGGCTGTCCTTGCCCACGCCCAGCATGTTGCGTCTGCTGACGGAAGAGCCGAGCCGACCGCTGATGATGCGCTAGCTGGTTCTGAACAGATTCACCGGAGAACTGGCCGTTCCGGCGGGAACGGCAGTCTCATGCGCACAGCGCCCGTGGCGCTGGCTTATCTGTCTGAACCGCCTGCTGCCGCATTCGAAGCTGCGGCAGCTATCAGCAAGCTGACCCATTTCGATGATGAAGCCGCTGAGGCCTGCGGGCTTTGGACAGTAGCCATTCACCACGCTGTGCTCACCGGCGAACTAGATATTCGCAGTGGTCTTGCGATGCTTGAACCAGAACGCGCACAAGCATGGGAGCAGCGCATCCACCAGGCCGAAAACCATCGACCTCGGGACTTCACAAATAACGGTTGGGTCGTTGAAGCGTTCCAAGGTGCTTGGAGCGCGATCGCCACCGCCGAACCGGAAGACGGGAACGATCGCTTGGTTCCGGTACTGGAAGCGGCTGTTCGCGGAGGCGTGGATACCGACACCGTGGCAGCCATCGCCGGATCGCTCATTGGCGCAGCTTCAGGGTTCTCGAGTGTTCCGGCGCAGTGGGTGGATATGGTCCACGGTTGGCCCGGAATGAGGATGCAACAGCTTGTCGATATTTCGAGTGAGCTCGCGGGCTAAGTTCTCCTGCGGGATCTTGCTTCTAGTCCCGGGCAGGGCGTCGAGCTTCCAGCTTCTGTGGCGGCACGACGCTGACTTCGTGGCGCACCCCACGCGCACCGAGGCCAGTCAGATCAATCGCTAGAAACCAGGGTCCGGAATGGGGCACCTTGATTCGGTATGGAGCACGGCGTGCCAGTCCACCGTATGCTTCGAATTCTTCTCCGTCCTGGAATGCCGCGAAATTCTCCGGATCCATCAACCGCAGATGAGCCGGTCCACTGAGAGTCACTACCAAGATGCTTCCCCGCTCAATGAAATCCCAATAATGTTCAGCAAAATTAGGCTCCGTCAATGCCAGCCTCCTCGATCCCAGATGATCCGCCGAGCAGCGGACCCAGACCCATTAACTCAAATTCAGGCCAGTGTCGCCAACGCACCCAAGGCAAGAGCACTGTCCCGGTTCAGGCATTTGCAGCGGCAAAGCTGCAGGACTGTGGCGAACAAGGCCAGCTGGTCTTTGGGGTGCGTCGCGTTGCCACCTCCACCGATGCCAGATCCGCGATCGCAAGAGGGCTAGGGGCAATTCCCATTCGAGCTGCCGGCAGGCGGGATGAGCCGATCGCTGCATTGGACGGGCCGGAGGCCATCGGCTATTGGGTCCCGGATACCGGGGCGAGGAAGCAATATGACGACTCGAACGATTCGATCTCAACCGGATTGACGTGCTAGGCGGCAAATAATCCGCTGCTCGCGATAGCGTACCTAAGTGGGATGAAGTCACGCACAACTTGGGCCATGGCGGCCCAGAGCAATGAGGCAAGGTTCATGGATTTACTGACGGGCATTGGCCTGGAACAACTGCGAATGTGGATTTGGATTCTGGTCATTGGTTTCGCCGTGGTGGCGGGGCTATGGCGGCGGCGCCAGCTAGTGGCAGTCGCCCTGGCCTCGGTGCTCTTATTCGCCACTGCCAGTGCCGGTGCCGGGATCTATATCCTGAAGCGGCCAGGTGATCCGCGGTGGACCGTGGGCGAGCCTCCGGTGAATGCCCCTGATCTTTCCGGAATACCAATTGTGGGCAAGCAACTGGCTCCCGTGGAATCTGCATTGGAATCGATTGCCGGGGGAGTGAATTCCTTCTGGGAATTCAATCAGGCTCTGCCGGTGGCCCTCGACTTCTTTGAACGCAGCGGCTGGGCCCTGCTCGCGGCGATTCCGCTGATCATCGCCATGATGATCAAGACCTTCAGGGCTGCCAGCCGCCGCCGGAAGGAACTGAAGGACCTCAGTGGTACCGTGGCGCAACTTCAATCCGAGCTTGCCGCGATCAAAGGGAACTTGCCTGAGCAGGGTACTGCGGCCGTGGCTCCAGAACAGGGCAGCCAACGGGATAACGCGCGCACTCGTAGATCGCGCCGGGGCGAATGAACATTCATTAGCCAGACGCGAAACGGCGCCGGACCTGTCCTGCAATGCTGGACAAGACCGGCGCCGTTCCCTGCCACCCGAGTGAGCTGGGGTAACTAGGCCAACGTCGCGGTATCGATTACGAAGCGGTAGCGGACATCGGATGCCAGCACGCGCTCGTAAGCCTCATTGATTTGCGTGGCACCGATGACCTCGATCTCTGCGCCAATGCCATGCTGGGCACAGAAATCCAGCATCTCCTGGGTTTCCTCGATGCCGCCGATCTGCGAACCTGCGAAGGAACGGCGTCCCCCGATCAAGGCGAAGGCATTGACGGGCAACGGTTCTGCCGGAGCACCAACGTTAACCATGGTGCCGTTCACGCGCAGCAGTCCGAGGTAGGCACTGACGTCGATGGAAGCGCTGACGGTGTTGATGATCAGGTCGAAGTTCTTCTGCAGATCCTTGAAGGTGTTCTCATCGCTGGTGGCCCGGTAGTCGGTTGCGCCCAGCTTCAGCCCATCATCCTTCTTCTTCAGCGACTGCGACAGAACGGTGACCTCAGCGCCCATGGCACTGGCGATCTTGACCGCCATGTGGCCCAGGCCGCCGAGTCCCACGACGGCAATCTTCTTGCCCGGCCCTGCATCCCAGTGCCTCAGCGGGGAGAAGGTGGTGATGCCGGCGCAAAGCAGGGGCGCGGCAACATCCAGATCGATGCCTTCAGGAATGTTCAGGGCGAAGTTCGCGGCAACCACGACATGCGTGGCGTAGCCACCTTGGGTCATGCTGCCATCACGGTCAAGAGCACCGTAGGTACCAACACTCTGCTCGCAGAATTGCTGGTCTCCGGCAAGGCAGTTCTCGCATTCCATGCAGGAATTGACCATGCAGCCCACGCCAACGCGGTCGCCCACCTTGTGCTTGGTTACCTCTGACCCGACTTCGGCAACGATGCCGGCAATTTCGTGGCCCGGCACTAGCGGGTAGGTCTGGTTTCCCCACTCACCACGCACCGTGTGGATGTCGGAGTGGCATATTCCGGAGAACTTGATATCAATCAGGATGTCCTGCGGACCCACAGCACGTCGTTCGATCTGCGTCGGGATGAGTCCTTCAGTCGCAGATGGAGCTGCGTAGGCGTTGACCATAGTTGTCATCGGTGTATTTCCTTTAGTTGTCTGGGAAAAGGACACGCTCTGCGCTAGGCATCGCCGCCTACCGAGAATGAGTCGGCAGAACTGGCAAAAGTCGAGACAAAGGCAATCAATTTGTATCAGTGGCTTTCGAGTCCAACGCTACAACAGCTGAATCTTCTCGCGCCGTTCGAGAGTAATTTTTTATGCGAGCGTTCAATCACAGATAGGCATCAACTGGTTTCCACCGGAACGAAAGAACGGCTGTCGGAATGACGAAAATCGCCATTCCAACAGCCGCCCGAGTACCAGCCGCGGCTGGACTCCGTTAGCCGTGGTTTCCGCGACGGCGCATAGCCATTGCGATGCCACCAACAGCGATCAGCGCCAGAGCGAGTCCGCCGGCCGTAAGCAGGGCGCCATTTGCACCAGTGTCCGCCAGCTCATCGCGGTGGTCCTTCTGCCGATCTTCAGTCCCACTCGGAGCATCCTCGGTGGAGCTGGCAGTCGGAGTACTCTCCTGAGTAGGTTCCGCCGTTGGTTCCTCGGAGGAATCTTCACTAGGCTCCGATGATGGATCCTCGGATGGTTCGTCGCTTGGCGAAGGCGATTCTTCTGCGCGATCGTACAATCCGAACCATGCGGAGACGGTGACGTTCGGTTCCTCTGCTGCTGGGCCAGCCGCGGCAGCCTTTGCGCCGTCGCTGTTTTCTTCTTGCTGCTCGCCAGTCAGGTAGTAAGTACCTGCGGTAAGACTGGAAACTCTGGAGTCATTGATTACCAAGGTTTCACCGTCGATGTCGTAATCGACAGCCGAGAGAATAGCTGGCGTTCCGTCTGCTGCCACGTATTCCAAATCGAAACTGAAATTATCGCTGGACACGGTTGGGAATCCGGCAGGGATGTCGAAGCGCAAGGCGTCGGATCCTGCTTCAGAAAGCAAGACTCCCAAACGGTTATCGATGATCTTAGACTGCAGATTCAGGACACTCTCGCCGGATAGAAGCGCAGAAATGGTATTTCCATTCGAGTCCTCCACCGTGATCAGAATCTGGTTGAAGTCCTTGACGCTGCCGCCGAAGGAATCATCATCCTTGATAACAAGCTGTCCATCCTTCACGGTGCCTTTGATGGTCTGAGGTTCCGAACTTGGCGAAGTGCGGTAGGTGACGACTGCTTCTCCTTCTTCAACATCTGCGTTGACGTTGAATGCGTAAATTCCTTCAGCAGGATCAGACGTGTCGCTGTCGTAGGCTAGGTTTTCTTCGCCGGGAGCTACTTGGTCGCCGGACTCCGGAGCTACTGCTTCGGGAACTTCGGTCGGCTCAGTTGTTGGATCAGTAGTCGGTTCTACTGTTGGTTCAGCAGTTGGCTCGGCTGTCGGTTCCTCGGTCGGTTCTACTGTTGGTTCAGCAGTTGGCTCGGCTGTAGGTTCTTCCGTCGGTTCTACTGTTGGTTCGGACGTTGGTTCCTCGGTCGGTTCTACGGTTGGTTCAGTAGTCGGCTCCGTTGTTGGTTCCTCGGTTGGTTCAGTAGTCGGCTCTGGCTGCTTGCCATAAAGCCCCATGTATACCGATGCGTTTTGTTCGTCAGTGGTGCCGCGGAAAGTTACCTGATATCCATCGCCTTCGGCGAACTCGGAAAGTATTGGATCCGAGATGGTTAGTTGTCCGTCAGAGATTTCCACATCGGTCAGCTCGACGTCAATGAAACCTCCGTTGGGGGCGTCTGGGGCGTCGCTGTAGTAGTTGATGGATACAGTCGCCTGGCTAAGCCAGGAAGGACCAGAAGAACTATCGAAAGACCAAACTTCTGATCCAACTGGCAAAAACGGAACCGCGTACTCTTGCCCTACTTTGCTAGTGATCAGCGAGATGCCTTGTTCAGGAACGTAGGGGACTCCACCGTGGTGCACCATATCCGGCCCGGCGTCTGGCCCCGTTGAAACGCTGAAGGATACCTGTCGTGATTGTTTGGACCACGTACTGTAACCATCTGGCGAATCGAGTGGACCGTTGAGGACGACCTGGCCGTTTTCGTACTTGGCTTCTTGGATGCCGCCGGTGTTGGGCACGGAAGAAGCACTCAGCCACACTTCGTCGCCTGATGAGACCAAACCGTTGTTGTCAGTGAGCACGACTACGCCGTTTGCAGGATCGGATTCGTCATAGTTGAAGGTCCAGAATTCTTGTCCCTTATCAACGACGGTAAATTCGTCGTAGTTGTAGATAGGGTATGCGGCTTGCTCTCCAGCAACCTGGTTCGATGCGCTTTGCGTTGCGGCGACGGCCGGGGCATATATCGCAGTCCCGCTAGCAACACCGCCTAGCGCAAGGGATCCGGCTGCTACGACAGCTAGGGGCAGACGTGCTTTGCGCACGATGCTTTTTCGAGTCTGGTTCACGATATAGCCTTCAGAATCAAGAAGATGCGGGCAAATACTGAATCTGCGACATTGCAGACTAAGTCCCTAGCCAGTAGATCACGATTCAGTTACCCTTTCAACCAACAACTGGATTTTTAATATCCACCCTTGCTGGCGGGGTTACGTGGCAATCTTCCGCTCGAATGCCAAGGCAAGCAGGGTCATTGCCTGTCAGGGCGAAGATCAGCAACTCTCCGGTGCGGCGAGTCGAAAACCGGTTCAATGCCGTCATTTCTTCATCCTTCTTTCTTCATCCTTCTTGGAGTCATCGCCATGCTGGCGCAAAGCTTCCCTGTAATGGCCTGTACGGGCAATGCCAGCCATAAGGATTAGTTGTGCACTCGGGATGCGATACGTCCAAGGGCCGATGCTGGCGCGCGACGATCGTCGGGGAACTGCGTCTTTTGCCAATTCCCGGTAGGCTAGTACCTGGGTCTGCATGTTCTATGCGGGCCCCAAAAGAAAATAACTCCCAGGGCTGACTGACCGTTGGTCCCGACCGCCAGTTTCGCGGTCCTCGGTAGTGACTTTCGCTAGGGCAAATATGCGCCTCAGCGCGGGTCTCGATCGAAGACCAGATCTGGGTAGGGCCACACGGTTCGCTCATCCACCACGTGGGAGCGATCGAAAGGAGCACCCCCTTAATGGAGGGTCCAGAAATCCAATTCGCCGAAGCACAGATCGACAACGGTCGCTACGGCACCCGCACCATTCGCTTCGAAACCGGCCGCATTGCCAAGCAGGCTGCAGGTTCGGCAATGGTCTACATCGATGACGAGACCGCACTGCTCTCGGCAACTACCGCTGGCAAGCACCCACGCGAAGGCTTCGACTTCTTCCCACTGACCGTGGACGTTGAAGAGCGCATGTACGCAGCCGGCCGCATCCCAGGCAGCTTCTTCCGCCGCGAAGGCCGCCCATCGACCGAAGCCATCCTGGCTTGCCGCCTGATGGACCGCCCACTGCGCCCAGCCTTCGTCAAGGGCCTGCGCAACGAGGTCCAGGTTGTCGTCACCGTGCTGTCCATCGAGCCAGATGAGCTGTACGACGTCGTAGCGATCAACGCTTCGTCGATGTCCACCCAGCTTTCGGGCCTGCCATTCTCCGGCCCAATCGGCGGCGTTCGCGTTGCACTGGTTGATGACGGAAACGGCGCACAGTGGGTTGCCTTCCCACGCCACTCCGAGCTGAAGAACGCTGTCTTCAACATGGTTGTTGCCGGCCGTATCGCTGGCGACGACGTTGCCATCATGATGGTGGAAGCTGAAGCTACCGACAACGCTTGGGAACTGATCAAGGAACGCGGCGTCCAGGCTCCAACCGAAGAGGTTGTCGCTGAAGGCCTTGAGGCTGCGAAGCCATTCATCAAGGTCCTGTGCGAGGCCCAGGCCGACCTGGCTGCTCGCGCTGCCAAGGAAACCGTTGAATTCCCGGTCTTCCGCGATTACGAAGAAGATGCCTTCACCGCTGTCGAGGCTGCTGCTTCGACCCGCTTGACGGAGATCTACACCATCGCTGACAAGCAGGAGCGCGACAACGCTGCCAGCGCATACAAGGAAGAGATCGTTGCATCGCTGGCTGGCGAAGGCAACGCTTTCGCAGGCCGCGAGGGTGAAATCTCCAAGGCATTTGGCGCTGTTACCAAGCACATCGTGCGCCAGCGCATCCTGACCGACCAGATCCGCATCGACGGCCGCGGCCTTGCTGACATCCGCCAGCTCTCCGCCGAGGTCGAGGTTCTGCCTCGCGTTCACGGTTCGGCAATCTTCGAGCGTGGCGAAACCCAGATCATGGGCGTTACCACCTTGAACATGCTGAAGATGGAACAGCAGATCGACTCGCTGTCGCCAGTGAAGACCAAGCGCTACATGCACAACTACAACTTCCCTCCATACTCGACCGGTGAAACCGGCCGTGTTGGTTCGCCTAAGCGCCGCGAAATCGGCCACGGCGCACTGGCTGAGCGCGCACTGGTTCCGGTGCTGCCTAGCCGCGAGGAATTCCCATACGCAATCCGCCAGGTCTCCGAGGCTTTGGGCTCCAACGGCTCGACCTCCATGGGCTCGGTTTGCGCATCGACCCTGTCGCTGCTGAACGCTGGCGTGCCGCTGAAGGCCGCTGTTGCAGGCATCGCCATGGGCCTGGTTTCGGACACCGTAGACGGCGAAACCCGTTACGCTGCCCTGACCGATATCCTCGGTGCCGAAGATGCCATGGGCGACATGGACTTCAAGGTTGCAGGTACCTCCGAGTTCGTTACCGCGATCCAGCTGGACACCAAGCTGGATGGTATTCCGGCATCGGTTCTGGCCGCCGCGCTGACCCAGGCTCGCGAAGCACGCCTGCACATCCTGAACGTTCTGAACCAGGCTATCGACGCTCCGGATGAACTGAACGTCAATGCTCCACGAATCATCTCCGTGAAGATTCCAGTGGACAAGATCGGCGAGGTCATCGGCCCTAAGGGCAAGATGATCAACCAGATCCAGGAAGACACCGGCGCTGACATCTCGATCGAAGATGACGGCACCGTGCTGATCGGCGCAACCAACGGCGAGTCCGCTGAAGCTGCCCGCTCGGCCATCAACGCTATTGCCAACCCTCAGGTTCCTGAGGTCGGCGAGCGTTACCTGGGTACCGTCGTGAAGCTGACCACCTTCGGTGCGTTCGTTTCGCTGACCCCGGGCAAGGATGGCCTGCTGCACATCTCCGAGCTGCGCAAGATCAACGATGGCAAGCGTGTCGAGGACGTCGAAGACGTCGTCGGCGTTGGCCAGAAGCTGCAGGTGGAGATCACCAAGATTGATGACCGCGGCAAGCTGTCGCTGGCTCCAGTCGTCGAGGAAGAAGCTGAAGAAGCAGTTGCTGCTGAGTAGTCTTTAGATTCTTGCTGAAAACCCCGATTCGCTTGCCGAATCGGGGTTTTTGCTTATTCTTGCCCGGGAGCAGGTTCCTGCCAAAGTCTTTGACGGTCCTGGTTGGAGGCAAGACCTGATGACACAGCCAATTGGACTCTCGCAGATCTTCTTCAAGTTCCAAAGCGCGTGCCGCTTGGCGGAGAGAACCTATCGCGGGGGCTCACGCTTCCGAATCAAGAATCATCGGCAGTGCCTCGCGAGAAATTCTGCGCAAGGCATTTCCACTGCGCCGCTCTGTCCTTTCGGACGACCTTAGTGGAGTTTCTCAGGCGCTAGCTGCCAGCCTGATGCCCAGTACCTTGCGGGCCGCAGCTAGCGCCGGACAACACGTGCTGTACCCCATTGCCGCTTTCCAGCCACGTTGGCTTTGGGCGGAGGCAAGCACTGACCTTAACCAGATAAAACCATCTGGGTCAGTTGGACTGCGGAGAGTTGAACCAGCGGTCCTAGTGTCCAGAGTGAACTCGTCCCAGTTCGCTGAGGCGCAGAGCCGCAGGCGGGAAGACGCTGATACTCCTGATTCGATCGTTGGCAACCTAGGATAGAAACGAGGAATAGAAAAAGTAGCCGTAGCGCAAATGGAGGACGTTGAACCAGTGGATATCGGGGGAACGAAACTGCAGCATCAGAATCTGCTGGTGACGCTGTACGGCCTGTATGGCGAATCGGCCAGTGGCTCTTTCCCTGTTTCTATCATCGTCGAGATGTTCGATGCCTTGGGTATCAGGTCGCAAGCAATCCGCTCCACCATTTCACGGTTGAAAAGCCGCGGCGTGCTAATTAACGAACGCGCAGGGAACGAATCCCAGTACCAGCTCTCCGCCGAGGTTATGGACAGCTTCCGGAAGGACGACCAACGGATCTTTGCTCCTTCGCGTTCAACCTCAGGGGACTCCCTGGTGCTGGCTATTTTCTCGGTACCCGAGAGCGAGCGGAATCGCCGGTACGAACTGCGCACCGAGCTGGCTAGCTTGGGGTTCGGGATGGTCTCTGGAGGGGTGGCCGTGGGGCCGCATCTGGCATTCGAGCAGGCTAAGGTCCGCTTGGATGCGCGAGGATTGTCCAAGTACGTCGAGTTCTTCAAGGCTGACTACATGTCGCCTGCCGATATCCGGGACAAGGTTGCCCAATGGTGGGATCTTGAAGCACTGGACCAGCAGTACACCGACTTCCTCCAGTTGTATGTCGGCCGCTTAGGAACGTGGCAGCAACGGCTAGCTGATCCCGTCGAGTCAGCCGAGCAGCGCTCGGAACTGGAGCGGGCAGCTTTCGCCTTCTATATTCCGATGCTCACGCGCTGGCGGCGATTCCCTTATCGGGATCCGAATTTGCCCTTCGAATACCTGCCTGATGGGTGGAAAGCTCCGCAAGCCAAGAAGACCTTCCTGGCGTTGCACGCACTGCTATCCCCGCATGCGGAGCTATACGCGAGTCGGCTACTCGGCTCGCGCGTCGACTAGTACCTGCCGCATCCAGGTCTGCACGGCCTGCCAATGATGCTGCTGCGGGTCGATGATTTCAAAGTGATCCAGCGACCGGTGGATCATTTGTTCCGGCAGAACGTTTCCGGCCAGGGAATCCAGGTATTCCCGCGTGTGCTCCAGCGGTACCCGGTCGTCGTTGAACCCGTGGACCAAGAGCGTTGGCACTGAAGGCGGTGGAGCCTGGATTGGCGAAGCATCGTGGTAGATTGCCGGAATCCCGGCCGGAGAATCGCCGAAATATTCCATTGCTGCACCATCGCCGAGGGATTCTGCATGCACCTTGGAAGCATCGGTGACTGGAGCGAGGCCTACCACGGCATCGGCGAAATTGGAGTTCAGCAGCGCCAATTGACCGCCGACCGAATGTCCGATAAGAATAGCTGCCTCGGATTGGCCCTGGTATCGCAACGAGCTGCGCACGAGCTGGATTGCCGCGGCCACATCGAAAGATGGGGTGGGCCACGGGTGGTCCGGACCGCGCCGGTATTCCACGTTGGCCACGCTCCAGCCAGAGCGCAGCAAATCGTCAGCCATCGGTTGCATCACGCTGGCGGTGATCCGCTGGCGCCAGTAGCCGCCGTGGACCAGGACCGCAGTGCCCAGGGAAGGCTGTTTGAACGGGTGCGCCAGGATGAAATGCTGGTCGGGATGATCCCCGTACTTGAGCAACTCGGACTCTCGCGTATTTTGCGGCACTGCGCTTTTTCCTTCCATCCTGCGGCGGCCGGCAGGAGTATCCCTGCCGGCCACGTAGTAATTTCTGCCAATGCTAGTCTGCGCCGGGTACGGATCCCGGTGGCAGGAAGTCCACGTCACGCAGTGCTGAGAGGCGGACAACTTCCTCCGGGTCAGACAAGTTGTGAAGCTCATCGAAGAGCGTGGACAGTTGTCCCGAAGGGCTTACCCAAAAGAGCGATTTGCCCGGTGCGCCATCCTTGACGTAGTAGGCGTGAGGAAGTCCCATGGGCATGCGGACGGTATCGCCAGGCCCGGCCTTGAACCATTCGCCGTCCAGGTACAGGGTGTAAGTGCCTTCCATTATGTAAATGTGCTCATCTTGCTTAGGGTGCACGTGCGGAGGCACACCGGTTCCAGTGGGATCAAGGGAAAGCCATGCAAAGCTGCTGGAACTCTCGACCTTGGAGAGATAGGTGTGGCCGAGGACATTCCACGTCTTGTTGCCCATTGATTCACTGGCCAAAGTTATGCCCTTGGGCAGATCGCCCAGAATGATTTCTTGGCCTTGCTGCTGTTCCATGATGACTCCTTAGCGGGTAGATGGCTGGTGCGTCCAGCATGGCATGAATCACATTAGATATGCAATAGGTCTTGCGATCGCAAAATTCGGTGTATATGATTTCTATCACTTCGGCCTATGCTGCCGGACTCTTCACTACCCTCGCAATTCACGCATCGCGGTCGATGGGACCCGTTGCTGCACTCTACGAGTAAGGCACCAATGTGAATACCACTCAGGTAAAAGGAATGAGCGTCTACACGCTTGGCACCGGAGGCGGCCCGATCGTTTCCAGTTCCCGTGCTGGCACCAGCACGGCGATTAGGGTCGATGGGGCAACCTACGTGATTGACTGCGGCATGGGAAGCATCCGCAATTACCGGTCGCATGCCGAATGGGGCGAATTGCGCGCGGTGCTGCTGACCCATCACCACTCGGACCACATCTACGATCTCGGCGCCTATCTGGTGACCGGGTGGCAGGTCCCGGGGGAGTCTTTCGCCCGGCCTATCCAAGTTTTCGGCCCTGGACGTCCCAATCGCATCCCCGCCCTTGGCCCGGAGCACGAGCAGCAGATCGCTTCGCGCGTCGCCGAGCGGGAAATGACCAGCACCGAAGAAATCGTCGATGCGCTGCTGGACAAGGTCTTCTCCTCCGACGTGGTGATCCGCATGGCCGATGAAGGCCGCGACGAACCCCACGAATGGATCCAGTCGCAGAACATCCAGATCCCCGAGGCATCCGGGGCCTGCGCAGTTGAAAATCGCCACCCGGAAATGGAGCCCTTTGAGATCTACCGAGATGAGCTGGTGGCGATCTCCGCGATTCTGGTCGACCACCGCTTGTGCTTCCCGGCATTCGCCTTCCGGATCGACTCGCGCTACGGTTCCGTCGTGGTCTCCGGAGACACCGCCTACTCCGAGAACTGCATCAGGCTCGCCCGCGGAGCTGACTTGCTGCTGCATGAGGTCATCGATCTGCCTGGCATCCTGGCGACATTCCCGGACGGCCCGACGCGCGATGGCATCGAAGTGCATTTGCGTGAATCGCACACGCCGTACAGCGAGGTGGGCAAGGTCGCCGCGAAAGCCGAAGTCGGCGCGCTGGTGCTGCATCACATCGTTCCCAACACCCCCGGTGCCGCTGATCTGGAAGCTATGCTGGAGACCGCACGCGGTGATTTCGCGGGGAATGTATCCATCGCCGAGGACAATGACGTCTTCAGCATCGGCCCGGCGGCGCTGGAACTCTCCGCGGCCGATTCCAAGGGGAGCTTGGTATGAGTACGACACGGAATCTCGCGGACCACACCTTGCGTGCGGCCATTGCCAACGGCAAAATGAACCGGCGCGCCTGGATGGTGACCGGCATGCTGGTACTCTTCCAGATCGTGAACTTCGCCGACAAAGCTGTCCTGGGGCTCGTGGCTGATCCCGCCATGCGCGAACTCGGGTTGACTGCCGGTCAGTTCGGCTTCATCGGCAGCGCCTTCTTCTTCCTCTTCGCCATTGTCGGCGTTATTGTCGGCTTCCTGGCCGGAAAGGTATCCACCCGCTGGATCTTGCTGACCATGGGCATTGCCTGGGCAGTCCTGCAGTTCCCGATGCTCTTCGGCGGAGGCGCGGCAATCCTGCTGGTCACACGCATCCTGCTGGGTGGAGCCGAGGGGCCGGCGACCCCCATTTCGCTGCAGCATGCCCACGGCTGGTTCAATGCGAAGGAACGTGGGCTGCCCAGTAGCGTCATCGCTGCCGGTTCAACCCTGGGGCCGATCCTCGCGGCTCCTGCCCTTGCATGGATCATCGCCAACCCGGCCCTGGGCTGGCGCTGGGCCTTCGGTTTCCTGGGGATCTTCGGGCTGCTCTGGAGCGTAGCGTGGCTGCTTCTGGGCCGCGACGGCCCGTACAGCCATTCCACGGCGGGCAAGGCACAGGCGAAAGCCGGTGCCATCTCGTTGGCGGAGGACCAGCAGCAGGCTGGGCAGAAACCGGAACCGGTCGCCGAATTCGACCTGCAGGGCAAGGGGAGCATTGCGGATTCCTCCGATCTGCTGAAAATCGTGCCGATTCGACGAGTCCTGGGCTCGTGGATGTTCGTGGCAGCGGTGCTCGCAGGTGCCGGCTGCTTCTGGGCGCAGGGTTTCTTGACCACGTGGTCCCCGAAATATCTGGGATCCGTCGTTGCCCTGACACCGGAAATGATCGGTTTGGTCTCCACCTTCCCCTGGGTGATCGGCGCTATCGCGCTGCTGGTTTTGGGCTTCGGCTCCCGCTACTTGATGAAGCGCGGCGTGACGGTTCGCTGGGCCATGGGCGCCCTGTTCGGCGCAACGTTGCTGATTTCCGGGGTCTGCTTCTCGATCTTGCCCTTCCTCTCCGGCTACGCCGCCGTGGCGATGCTGACTCTCGGTGCCGGTACGGCAATGATCTATCCCTTGGCTCCCACGGCAATCGCCTTCAGCGTCTGCTCCAGGCAGCGCGCGGCCCTCATGGCCACGCTCACTGGACTGGCTTCGGTGGGCGGCGTGGTCGCTCCCGCAATGGTCGGTGGCCTGATGGACAGCGCGGGCTATATTCCCAGCCCTAAGGGCGTGGCTGACTCGGCGGAGATGGCCGAGTTGCTGGCTCAGGGCATGAATGCCTCATTCGGGATGATCGGAATCTACCTGGTTGTTGTTGGCATCTTCTGCGTCTTGATGCTCAATCCGGACCGGACAGCGCGCAAGCTGCAGACCAGCTTCACGTTCACCGGCTAGCCAAGATCGCCCCGGATCGAGCTGCAGGATCCCATCGGCCAAGTCGCAACGGCCGATGGGATTCTGCTGCACATGGCGATCCGCGGCCTAGCTCCTATGGATGCCGGTGGGAGTGATGGCGCAGGAAGCATGGCCGCACTCAGGGCAGGCATTCATGGAATGCGCTGCAATGCCTGCATGGCTGGTTCGCCTTTTGGAAAATCCCTTTGCATTCCACCCGGCCATCGTTTCCCCGGTGCCAGCGCACTTGCATTTCGCAAGTGCGATCTTGCCGGCAAGCGGACCCTTGACAGGCCTGGGGGTGCTGGAAAAGGATAAAACCGTGGCACACCGCTGTGCGCGGTGTGCCACGGTTCAGGACGTTCGTGCTGGAAGGTGCGCAGAGCCAGGGCTAATCGGATGCGAAGGCCTGCTTGGCCTTGGCAGATCGGGCAGCATCTGGTTTGATGCGTGGTGGAATCATCGCCACGGAAATGGCGGCGACTACGCCGACGATGGCGAAGAATACGAAATTGAACTCGAAGCTGATGCCCGAAGCCGCGATCCAGCCGCCGATGATGGGGCCGGAGATGGCGCCGATGCGGGCGAAGGACAATGCCCAGCCCGTGGCCGTGCCGCGCTGCGCGGCCGGGTAGTAATCGGCAATGTATCCGGTGAGAACCAGCGACGTGGAAATCGAGCCGATGCCGGCGAAGGCCACGAAGAACAGATTGACCAGCATAGTATTGGGGAACATCAGCAGGAGGATGCCTCCCGCACCGAGCAGGTAGAAAATCACCAGAATGGTCTTCTGCCCGTACTTGTCGGCGAGGAAGCCCAGGGCCAGTCCGCCGGCGGCTGAGGCGAGGGAGAAGACCAGCAGGAATGTTAGCGAGGAACCGAGGTTGTACCCTGCGCTGCGCATGATCTGCGGCAGCCAGGTATTCAAGCCGTAGACCAGGACCATGCCGCAGAATAGCGAGATCCAGAAGAAGATGGTTGATCGCAAGTACGTTGCGGAGAACATGGAAGCCATGACCTGGCGCCAGGGGGCCTTGCCGGTGCGAACCGGTGGCGCCACGGGCTCGTAATCGGGGATGCTGTGCCGGGCGGCCAGTGCTTTGGCTTCGCTGATCCGCCCCTTGGATACCAGATATTCAAGGGATTCGGGAAGCATCCAGGCAACTAAGGGAAGTAGAACTACAGGTAATGCGCCCACCGCGATAACCCCGCGCCAACCTATCGCGGGCAGAAGCGACATAGCGACCAAGGCAGCGGCGACGATTCCCAGGGAATAGCCTGAGTACATGATGCCGTAGTTAAGTGAGCGTTTCTTGGGTGGCGAATACTCGATGGTCAGCGCGGCGGCCACCGGGATGATGCCGCCCATACCCAGTCCGCCGATCAGCCTGAAGAGGCCGAATATCTCGGGAGTAGGAGCTAGCGCGGCACCGGCTTGGGTGATTGTGAAGACTAGCATGGCCAGCAGGAGCATGCGCTTACGGCCGATGATGTCGCTGAGCGTGCCGATGAACAGTGCGCCGAAGAGCATGCCCACCAACGCGTAGGCTCCGAGGCCGCCGAGCTCCATGGGACTCAGCGACCATTCCTTGTATTCGGCCAATGCCGGGAGCACTGCACCGAGCACGCCGACGTCGTAGCCTTCGGCCAGGATGGCCAGCCAGCAGGCGAAGAGCACCATTGAAGTGGTTCGTTTGGGGATTTTCCAATCCGCGGCTGCGGGGGATTTCGGCATTTGTTCAATCTCCTTGTGTGGGTAGGGCGGAGTTCTTGGAACACCAATAGGATTATCACGTTAAAGTGACGTGCGTTACAATAGCTATACACTTTTTAATTAGGGGGATCTTGATGCCTACATTCGCGGGAATGGACGAATCCGGGCAGTTGTTGCAGCAGCTCGCCGCAGACTTCATTGCGTCGGGAATCGCAGGAACGGCGTTGGAGCGAACCATTGAATGGGTTGATACCGATGCTGCGGGGCATCATCATAATTCAGCCATCTTGCGCTTCGTCGAGGCGGCCGAAGCCAAACTGTTTCGCGAGGCTGGCGCGGAGTCCTACTTCGCCATCTCGCCACGAGTCCGCCATGAGGTCGACTATCGGGCCAAGCTGTATTTCGGCCAAGCGGTGACCACCGCGATTCGCGTGGAGAAGGTCGGGGCCAATTCGATGTCATTCGGATTCAAGGTCTGGGGGAGTGCGCACCAAGGGCGCGGGTTCGCGCTGGCCGCTGAAGGCCGTTTCGTGACAGTGTGCGTTCCAGTTGGCGGTGAGTCATCTGCCCCCTGGCCCCGTGAAATCCTCGCTGGCATTGATGCTGGTTCCTGAGCGCGGCACCGCGCTCCGTGCGAGCTGGTGGATATATGCGCGAGCCAGGTTTGCGGAACTAGGTCTTCGCCCCTGGTTCTCCTTCGGGTGACCTGTTGGCTAGCAGAGGTGGTGCTGGTAGATTGAAGCTAATTCCGCGAATGTGACGACCGTCAGGATCTCTCTATCGTCGGAATGTGTCCTGGACCGTCTCTGCCCAAGGAGAAACAATGCCTGCTGCCGAAGAAACTTGCACGAGCGCGATATTGTCCGCTCTGGCCTCCGGGACTGTCCAAGTCCATGACCTGACTGCCCCGCTGTCGGACAGGACTCCAACCTTAGTACTGCCCGATCCGTTCTCGAACCTCATTGATTTCAGTCTCGAAGAGGTCTCGGCCTACAACGAGCCCGGACCATACTGGAAGCACCACAATATCCATACTGGTGAGCACATCGGAACGCATATAGATGCGCCGATCCACTGGATTTCGGGACGAGGAGGCAAGGACGTGTCGCAGATTGATCCGCAACGCCTGGTAGGTCCGGCCGTCGTGTTGGACTTCAGATCCTTAGCAGCAGATGATCCGGATGTTCTCATCGATGTGCACCATTTGGAAACGTGGCAATCGGAATATGGGCGGTTTCCTTCCAACGCGTGGCTGCTTTTCCGCACCGGATGGGAGCAATACGGTGATGACAGGACAGCTTTCCTGAATGTCGATGCCACCGGATCGCATACTCCCGGGTTTACTGCGGAGTGCGCCAGATACATCGCCGAGAAGCTGGACATTTCCGGCATCGGCGTGGAAACGGTGGGGATCGATTCCGGCAATGCCGGAGCACTGGAGCCGCCATTCCCCATGCATTACTTCCTGCTCGGTGCAGACAAATACGGGATCACCTCGCTGAAGAACTTGGACAAGCTGCCCGTGTTCGGAGCGATGCTAGTGGTTGCCCCTCTGCCCATAGTTGGCGGTACCGGCGCACCGACCCGGGTGCTGGCATTAGCGCCCCAAAACACCAAGAAAATGGAGGCACAATCGTGAACGTTGCTGAACTGGTCGGCAAGACGCTGGCAAACTTGGGCGTAGGGCACGCTTTCGGCGTGGTGGGAAGCGGGAACTTTGATGTCACGAATGCACTGATTGCCAACGGGGTGCCATATACCGCAGCGCGGCATGAGGGCGGCGCAGCAACGATGGCCGATGCCTACTCACGGACCAGCGGCCAGATCGGCGTGGTCTCGGTGCACCAGGGGTGCGGCCTGACCAACGCGGCCACCGGCATTGGAGAAGCCGCCAAGTCACGCACCCCGATGATCGTGCTGGCCGCCGAAGCCGCCCCGAGCGCCGTGTATTCGAACTTCGCCATGGACCAGGGCTCCTTCTCAACCTCCGTCTACGCCGTCTCCGAACGAATCCACAGCGCCCGCACGGCAGTGGCCGATACAGTTCGCGCCTACCGCAGAGCAGTGAACGACCGGCGGACGGTTGTACTGAACCTGCCATTGAACATCCAAGGGCTCGAAGCTCCTGAATCCCCGGTGGCAGCCGAGGTGGTTCCGGCGGAGCCGGTCCGCCCCTCGCGTGCCGCGGTGCGAGCGCTGGCGGTATTGATCGAAAATGCCCGGCGCCCGGTGTTCGTCGCAGGGCGCGGCGGACGCGGGGCCAAGGCCGAAATCCTGGCGCTGGCCCGGCACAGCGGGGCGCTGGTGGCGACCTCGGCGGTGGCCAAGGGCCTGTTCAACGACGAGGAATTCAGTCTCGGGATCTCCGGCGGGTTCTCGTCGCCGCTGGCCGCCGAGTTGATTGCTGGAGCAGATCTGATTGTGGGCTTTGGCTGCGCGCTGAACATGTGGACCATGCGCCACGGACGGCTCATTTCCGAGGGCACCAAGGTAGTGCAGGTGGACCTGGAAGAGTCCGCCCTGGGGGCGAACCGGCGCATCGACTTGGGCGTGATCGGCGACTCGGCGCAAAGCGCACGCGATGCGCTGGAATATCTTGAAACGCAGAAGATGCCGGCGCGCGAAGGCTACCGCACCTCCGCGGTGAGCTAGCAGATCGCCGAGGGGGCCAACTGGAGCCAGGTAGCCTACCGGGACCTGTCCACAGACGACCGCATCGATCCGCGAACTCTGACCAAGTCGCTGGATGAGCTGCTGCCGGCCGAGCGCATCGTCAGCGTGGACTCGGGCAACTTCATGGGATACCCGAGCCAGTTTCTCGCCGTTCCAGACGAGCACGGTTTCTGCTTTACCCAGGCGTTCCAGGCGATCGGCCTGGGGCTCTACACGGCCATCGGAGCGGCTTTGGCGCAGCCCGGGCGCTTGCCGGTGCTCGGCACCGGAGACGGCGGATTCCACATGGCCATCGCCGAACTGGATACCGCGGTTCGGCTGAAGCTGCCAATGGTGTGCATCGTCTACAACGATGCCGCCTACGGGGCGGAGGTACATCATTTCGGCGATACGGGTACGGCACCGAATATGGACTCGGTGACCTTCCCTGACACCGATTTCGCAGCCATCGGCCGCGGTTTCGGAGCCGATGGCATCACGGTGCGCAAGCTGGAGGATCTTGACGCGGTAGCCAGCTGGCTCGGCTCGGATCCCACGGGGCCGCTGGTCATCGACGCGAAAATCGCTTCGGACGGCGGTGCGTGGTGGCTAGCGGAGGCATTCAAGGGGCACTAGCCCAGCCCTGGAACCGCGATTGCTGGTGGGTGGCCCCGGTGCGGCGCATGGTGCGCTGCGCCGGGGCTCGCTTGCACCTTCAAGGCGTCGCTGATCTTTTCAGGCTCGCGCGGCTGGCTTGAGCCGCCAGTCTCCTCATTCCCGGTGCCTGGACCTGCCTGTGCCAGCTTCATGCGCTTGCGCATCAGGAAGTACAGGGCAGAGACGGTCAAGGCGAAGGGAATGCCGAACAGCAACGTCATGGAGAATTGCTCGGTGAACAAGGTCGTGACCAGCAACGCGGCCATCAGCTGCGCCCCGGCCGCGGATCCAGCGGGATAGTACGGCAGGCGGTATTTAAGCGGTGCTGCACTGCGCCGATGGGAACGGCGGAAGAACAAGTGCGTGATGAAGATCAGCATCCAGGCCATCATTGCGCCGAACATCGACAGCGCCATCATTATTGTGAAACCGGATTCTGGATTCGATGCGTAGATGATGGCGGCCACGGCGATTCCGCCAGCCGAGAGCAGCAGGGCGTTGACCGGCGCGCCGTTCTTCTTCAACTTACCCAAGCTGCTCGGAGCCTGCCCGCCGCGGGATAGAGAGAACATCATTCGCGTGGAGATGTACAGCTGCGAGTTCATGGCGGAGAGCGCGGCGATGATGACCACGAAATGGAGAGTGGAATCGGCAAACGGAATGCCGATCACCCGCATCACCGTGACGAACGGGCTGTCGCCTTCGAGGATCTCGCTGACCGGTGCGATGGCAAGGATCAGCGACAGGGTCAGGATGCAGAAGAGGAAGAGTCTGAACAAGGTCACCTTGAAGGCCTTCTTCGCTGCGACTTCGGGATTTTTTACCTCACCGGCTGCGACGGCGATCATTTCGATGCTCAGGTAGGAGAAGATCGCCACGACAACGGCAAACCAGACACCTTGGGCCCCGCCCATGAAGAATCCGGATTCCGCGGTGTAGTTCTGGAATCCGAAATCATTGCCCCTCTGGCCGAAGACCAGATAGGCAGCAAGCAGGATGAACGCGGCAATAGCGAATTCCTTGGTGGCGGAGAACCAGTATTCCAGTGTGCCGAAGGCTTTGACATTGAACATATTCACCCCGATCAGCAAGGCCGATAGGCCGATGATCCGCACCACTGCGGGCAAATCCGGGAACCACATTCGCATGCAGCCGCCCACCGCCGTGATTTCGGTGCCTACGGCCAGTACGAGGCAGGACCAGTACAGGTATTTGAGCAGGAACCCGGTGAATGGGTTGATGTAGTGCTCGGCGAAGGCGCCGAAGGAGCCGGTGGTCGGGTGCGCCAGGATCATCTCGGCCAACGCCCCCATGAGCAGCACGGCGATCTACCCGCCGATGGCGCCGCCAAACGCAATCATGCTCAGCTGGCGCGAAGTTAGCTCCTTCGACAGGCCGGCTTCTCGCTGTGCGATTTGATCCAGGGAAGATTTCATTGAATTATCCAAAGGTGGTTTGGTGGCCGATTTGGGATCCGAGCCGAGCCGCCAAGCGGTTCCCGTGCCCGGCAAAAAGCCGCAGGATCGGCAGCCCAAACAGGGCCGCCAATCCTGCGGCTGGCAGCAACAGCTAAGCGCTGGTTACCAAATTGGAGGTTTCGGATTTCCTGGCCGGAATCCAGCGCAGGTGCGTTTGCTCCTGCTCCTCGGCTTCCCGAACCAGCGAGAGCCGCGGGCGGACCGCGTCGGTGCGGGCGGCGGGCGGCTTGCGGCGGCCGGCCTTGAAGGGCAGCGGCCAGGTTGCGCCGTCACCGCTATAGTCCTGCTCGGCGGCTGCCTGCAAGGTCCACTGCGGGTTGTACAGGTGGGTGCGGCCCAGTGCCACCAGGTCCGCTCGGCCTGCGAGCAGGATCGAGTTCACGTCGTCGTAGGAGGATACCGCGCCCACCGCGATCACCGAGACCCCTGCCTGGGCAGCGACCTGGTTGCGGATCTTGTCGGCGAACGGCGTCTGGTAGCTGCGCCCGAAAGCCGGCTTCTCGTCCTTCACGATCTGCCCCGACGAGACATCGATGAACTGGGCGCCGTGGGCGATGAAGGCCCGGGCGATGTCCACGGCATCTTCTTCGGTATTCCCGCCTGGCGACCAGTCGGTAGCCGAGATGCGCACGCCGATGGTCTTGCTTGCCGGCCAGGCTTCGCGGACCGCATCCAGGACCTCAAGCGGGTAGCGCAGCCGGTTCTCCAAGCCTCCGCCGTATTCGTCGGTGCGCTGATTGGACAGCGGCGAAAGGAAGGAAGAGAGCAAGTAGCCGTGGGCCATATGCACTTCCAGCACGTCGAATCCTGCCTCATCGGCGCGGCGTGCCGCGGCGGCGAACTGCTCGCGCACCTCGTCCATCTGCGCACGGTCCATTTCCACCGGCACATGGCAGCCTTCGCCATAGGGCAGTGCGCTGGGAGCGAGCACATCCCAGTTGCCTTCTTGCAGCGGCTGGTCGATGCCTTCCCACATCAGCTTCGTCGAACCCTTGCGACCCGAGTGGCCGAGCTGGGCGCCGATCTTGGCGTTCGAATTGCCGTGCACGTAGTCGGTCACGCGCTTCCAGGCAGCGGCCTGCTCATCGGTGTACAGGCCAGTGCAGCCCGGGGTGATGCGGCCGATATCGGAAACGCAGACCATTTCGGTCATCACCAGCCCGGCCCCTCCCATGGCCTTGGAGCCCAGATGGACCAGGTGGAAGTCCCCGGGCACCCCGTCGGTGGCCGAGTACATGTCCATGGACGAAACCACCACGCGGTTGGCCAGCTCGGTGTTGCCGAGCCTATGCGGCTGGAACATCGCCGGTGCAACGGAAGGTGAAGCGTTGAGCCGGGCGAAGTTCTCATCGACCTGCTGAGCGAATCCGGTATCCCGCAGCTTCAGGTTCTCGTAGGTGATGCGCCGGGAGCGGGTGAGCAAGTTGAAGCAGAACTGCACCGGGTCCTGGTCCTTGTACTGCCCGATGTTCTCGAACCATTCCAGCGAGGCCTGGGCCGCGCGCTGGGTGGATTCGACCACTGGGCGGCGCTCGGTCTCGTAGGCGGCCAGCGCCGAATCAACCTCGGCATGCTCATGCAGGCAGGCAGCCAGGGCCAGAGCGTCCTCCATGGCCAGCTTGGTGCCCGAGCCGATGGAGAAGTGGGCAGTGTGCGCGGCATCGCCCAGCAGGACGATGTTCCCATGGCGCCAGTTCTCGTTGCGCACCGTGGTGAAGTTGATCCACTTGGAGTTGTTAGTCAGCACCTGGTATCCGGCCAGTTCCTCGGCGAAGATCCCGGCCACCTTGTCCACCGACTTCTGGTCGCTCACGCCCGGGCCGAAGACCTCGTCCTCGGTCTCGTCGAATCCGGCCGCACGCCAGACGTCTTCGTGCATTTCCACGATGAAGGTCGAACCCTCGTCCGAGTACGGGTAGCCGTGGATCTGCATGGTTCCGGCATCGGTTTCCTTGACAAAGAACTTGAAGGCCTCGAAGACCTGGTCGGTGCCCAGCCACATGTACTTCGAGGTCCGCGGATCAAGGGAGGGCTTGAAGGAGTCCGCGTACTTGGTTCGCACCGCGGAGTTCAGCCCGTCAGCGGCCAGCACCAGGTCGTACTCGTCCGCCAGCTGCTCCACATCCGGGGCAACGGTGGAGAAGCGCACATCCACGCCCAGTTCGATGCAGCGGCGCTGCAGCAGCTGGAGCAGTTCCTTGCGGCTCATGGCCGCGAAGCCCTGGCCGCCCACGGTGTGCATCTGGCCGCGGAAGTGGATGTCGATATCGCTCCAGCGGGCGAAGCGCCGGGACATGTATTCGGCCACCACCGGATCGGCGTTGCCGATGCCGCCCAGGGTCTCATCGGAGAACACCACGCCGAAGCCGAAGGTGTCCGATGCGGCATTGCGTTCCCACACGGTGACATCGTGGTTCTCATCCAGCTGCTTCATCAGAGCCGCGAAGTACAGGCCGCCAGGGCCGCCGCCGATAACTGCAATCTTCATGGTGTGTCCTTTCATCAGCCCCGGAGGGCGATTGGGCCGGGGCCCGAAAAATATCTGGGGAGTTTATGCGACCGGGGAGCCGTTGAAGGCCTCGCGCAGCTTGAAATGCTGCAGCTTGCCGCTGGGATTGCGAGGCAGCTCGGTGACAAAGCGGATTTCCCGCGGGTACTTGTACGGGGCAATCGTGGCTTTGACGAAGTCCTGCAATTCCTTGGCCTTCGCCTCATCGGCTTCGGCGCCTTCGACCAGAACCACGAACGCGCAGACGATTGATCCGCGGTTCGGATCCGGGCGGGCGACCACCGCGTTTTCCAGCACATCGGGATGCTGGTCCAGGGCTTGCTCGACTTCCGGGCCGCCGATGTTATATCCGGAAGAGACGATCATGTTGTCGCTGCGCGCCTGGTAGGTGAAGAAACCGTCCTCGTCCCGGGAGAAGATGTCCCCGGTGATGTTCCAGCCGCTTTCGACGTAATTGCGCTGCCTCGGGTCATCGAGATAGCGGCAGCCGGTCGGCCCGATAACCGCCAGGCGCCCCGGCTCGTTGGCCGCGGCTTCGTTGCCCTCGGTATCCAGCACCGTGGCGCGGAAACCGGGAATGGCCTTGCCTGTGGTTCCCGGCTTGATGTCCTTGCCGGCGGCGGAGACGAACACGTGCAGCATTTCGGTGGAACCGATGCCGTTGACCAGTTCCAGCCCGGTTGCCTCCCTGACCTGGTGCCAGGTGTCGGCAGGCAGGTGCTCGCCGGCGGAGACCGCCACGCGCAGGGGCCTGAGCAGGTCGGCCTTGCCGTTCTTCAAGATGGCCCGGTAGGCGGTGGGGGCGGTGAACAGGATGGTTGCCCCGGCCGCGTGGGACTGCTCGGCCAATTGAACCGGGGTGGCGCGTTCGGTCAGCAGCGAGCTGGCGCCGAAGCGGAAGGGGAAGACCACTAGCCCGCCCAGTCCGAAGGTGAAAGCCAGCGGCGGGGAACCGGCGAAGACATCGTCCTTGGTGGGTTCCAGGATGTAGCGGGCAAAAGTGTCCGCATTGGCCAGGATGTCCCGGTGGAAATGCATGGTGATCTTAGGGACGCCAGTGGTTCCCGAAGTCGGTCCCAGCAATGCCACATCATCTGCGGCTGTGGCCACCGCGGTGAATTCGCCGGATTTGCCTGCTGCCTGCTGGGCCAGATCGTCGCGGGACGTGCCGCCGTAGCTGATGACCGGATAGCCGCCGCCGCTGGCCTTGAGCGCGTCCTCGGCGAAGCGGTAGTCGGTGATTAGCGCCACCGGGCCGGTCAGCGTGGCCAGCTTGGAGATTTCCGCAGCGCGCAGGGCAGCCATCGTGGTGACCACAACACCGCCGGCCTTGATCACTCCGAGCCAGCAAGCTACCAGCCATGCGTTGTTCGGACCGCGCAGCATTACCCGGTTGCCCGGCACCAAGCCATAGTCCTCGACCAGCACCTGGGCTACCTGGTTGGCCCGCTTGAGCAGCTGCCCGTAGCTCAGGCTGGTGCCATCCGGGGCCAGCAGCGCCGTGCGCTGGGCGCCGAACTTCTCGACGGACTGGTCGATCAGCACTTCGGCGGCATTGAGCCGGTCCGGGTACTGCAGCTCGGGCAAGGTGAATTCCAGCGTCGGCCACAATTCGGGGGATGGAAGATGGTCGCGGGTAAAGCTATCGACATGTGCAGAAGGTGAAAGTTCCATAAGGCAACTCCGTTGGCAGGTTCGGTGGGAAGTCCTAGTTGGCGTTCCGCCCGGGGCGGATCATTCCTTCTTGGGCTACGGTGGCCAGCAGCTTGCCATCGCGGGCATAGAAGCGCCCGATGGCCAGTCCGCGGTTGTCCTGGCTCGAAATGGCTTCCTGAGCGTAAAGCACCCAGTCGTCCATGCGCCCCTCGCGATGGAACCACATGGAATGGTCCAAGCTGGCGGTCACCAGGCCCTCATCGCCCCAGCTCAGCCCGAGGCCGCGCATGATCGGCTCCAGGATGGTGTAATCGCAGACATAGGCCAAGGCCGCCTTCTGAATCACCGCATCATCGGGCAGCGGTGAGAAGGCCCGGATCCAGACCGCTTGGCTGCCGGACTTTTCGCGCTCGCCGGGAAGGTAGATGGCTTCGGGAACATGGCGCATGTCGAAGCTGCGGCCGCCGGCCCAGTACTTGGCGGCGTCGCCCTCCACGCCCTGCAGGGCCTCGGCGGCGCTGGCCAGGGACTGCGGATCCAGATCCAGCGAAGCGCCGGGGGCATCGAGCGCGAATTCGGCCCCGTCTTCCGGAACGTGGAAAGAGCCTAGCGCGCAGTAGACCGGCTTGCCGTTCTGGAAGGCGCGCACCTGGCGGGTGGAATAGCCGCGGCCATCGCGCAGGTGCTCCACCTCGTAGCGGACCGGCTGGTGCATATCCACTGGCCGCAGGAAGTAGGAGTGCATGGAGTGCAGGCTGCGGTCGGTGCCTACCGACTTCATCAGTGACAGGGCGCCCTGGGCAACCATGTCGCCGCCGTAGGCCTTGGGCCAAGGCACGTACTGCGGGGTGGCGGTGAAAGCCTGGTCGAAGACTTCGGCATCGCATTCGGCCAGGTTGATGGCGTCCAGGAAGACCTGGGCGGACAATGCTGTGGTGCTCATGCTCGACGGTATCCTTCCAAGGATTCGTCGGCGACATCGGGCAGGTTGACCACGATGTTCTCCGGGGTCCGGGCGGTGAGCCACACCAGTTCCTCGGTGACCGACATGTTGGCCTCTACATGGGGCATGAATGGAGGGACGAAGACCCAGTCACCGGCCTTCATATCGGCGTACTGCTCGTAGTTCTCGCCGAAGTAGATCCGGCCGTGGCCGCGCAGCACGTAGCCGCCGGTTTCCGCTTCGCCATGGTGATGGGGCAGGGAACGGTAGCCCGGGACATTGGAGACTTGGCCGAACCAGATCTTGGTCGCGGGGGTGTGCTGGATGCTGACTCCCGAGACGCGGATGCAGTCCCCGGACTGGGCGGTGTTGGTGTCCTCGGATCCTGCCCGGGTGACTACGGGGACAACCTGGCCATTTTCCGAGGCATAGATCGAATTGTCGCCTTCGGTGCGGTAGGTTATGGGTGCTTCGGTCATGGTGTGCTCCTTCAATTTCGGTAGAGGGATGTTGCTGATGGTCATTGGGACAGGGCCGGGCTGTTCACTCGGAGCCGGAACCTGTTGGAGAGGATGCCGATGCCAGGGATTTCGGTTTCGAGCCGGTCCCCGTCAGCGAGGAAGCGAGGCGGAACCATGCCCATTCCGACTCCGCCGGGGGTCCCGGTCAGCACGATGTCCCCGGCACGCAGCGTGGTGAATTCGGAAATGTAGCTGACCAGCCGCGCCGCGGAGAACACCAGCGTCGAGGTGTTGCCGCGTTGCACTTCCTCGCCGTTGATGCGGCAGATGACCTCCGCGCCGGCCACCGGGTCGATCTCATCTGCCGTGGCCAGCACGGGACCCAGGGGAGTGGTGCCGTCGAAGGCCTTGCCTTGGAACCACTGCAAGGTCCGGCGCTGCCAGTCGCGCATCGAGATGTCGTTGGCTACCGTGTACCCGGCAATTGCGGACTGGGCTTCCTCCAGGGATGCCGAGGATGCATCTGATCCGAGCACCACTGCCAGTTCGGCTTCCCAATCCACATTGGATGAGGAAGCACTGCATATCTCGGCATCGGGATCAGCCAGGGTATCGGCGTACTTGGCGAACAATGTGGGATATTCGGGCAGTTCCCTTCCCATTTCCAGGATGTGGTCGCTGTAGTTCAGCCCGCAGCAGATCACCTTGGCGGGCGCTGGCAGCGGATTAAGCTGCCGGGCCTGCTCCGCGGGGATAAGATCGCCTGCGGTACTGGATTCCAGGGCTTCGGAGGCGATTGCTTTCCAGTCCTGGTGCTTGAGGAACTCGCTGAGATCGCCAGCTGGCAGGGGCAGATATCCCTGATCGGTCTGGATTGCCGCCAGGCTCTTCCCGCCGGCGTGGATCGTTGCGAGTTTCATGTGTGGATTCCCTTTGTCAGTTGGGTGAAAAGCTATGTGTCGACTTTTTTACCGCCGTCACGTAAGCTCAATGTAGCACGCATCACAAAGATGGCGCTAGAGCCAATTGGGGCAAATTTCATGCACCCGGTACAAGGAGTAGGAAATGACTGAAACCAAGTTGCACCGCAACGAGACAATCAACCCCGCATCCATGGCGAAGCCCTCTGGCTATGCCCACGGAGTCAAGGCGGGGGATACGGTCTACCTCGGCGGGCAAACCGCTCTGGACAAGGATATGAAGATCGTGCCCGGCGGCATCGTGGAACAGTTCAAGCAGGCATTCTCCAACGTGCTGACCACCTTGGTTGAAGCCGGGGGCCGCCCCGAGGACCTGACCAGCGTGACCATTTACTTGACCGATGTGGATGATTACATGGCCCATGGCAGGGAAATCGGGCGCCTTTGGCGCGAGATGGCCGGTTCGGAATATCCTGCGATGGCAGGGATCGGGGTAAGCCGGCTTTGGCAGCAGGAAGCCTTGATTGAAATCCAGGGCGTGGCTGTCATCCAGGACCGCAACTAGTCCCTGGATGCGGAACAGGGCTGCGAAACCAATTGGTTTCGCAGCCCTGTTCCTATCGGTCGAGGCGCAAAGATCAGCGTTGCTCGCCGATCACCCGCTGCACATGGCGCGAAGCCAGTGGCGACAGCAGCGTATGCAGGTCCTTGAACAGCGCTTCAGCCTTCAACGCGTTCCAATCCTCCGGGAGCAGCTCGGCCGGCAGCCCGGGATCGGAATAGGGGAATCGGCGCCACTGGGTAAGCAGGACCAGATGGTCCGCGAAGCCCTGGGCATCGATCTCAGGGCTGTGCTGCGTGCCGGCGCGTTCCTTCCAGAATTCCAACCGTCCCTGGTTCTCCTTCAGGAATTCGGAGTACATAGCTTCCAGGGTCCCTAAATCCCACCAGGAATCCAGGTTCTCGCGCAGCTGCGCGCCGCCGATGTGCTCGGCCAGGAAGAACTCGAAGTACTTGTCCAGGCCGTGCCGGGCGAAGTAGGCCAAGGCAGGATCCTTGGCATGTTCCGGTGCAATCCAGAGCCCGGGGACCACCGAACCGAAACCCATGCGCACCAGGGAGGAACGGATCTTGTGCCGGATGTTGCGCTGGGTTTCGGGGACCGTGAAGGTTGCCAGCAGCCAGCGGTCTTCGGCCGTTGCGCGGCGTGGATGGAAAATCCGCTCGTCGCCTTCGGCAAAGGTGGTCAGCACCGATTCGGACAACGAGTATCCGTTGCGACCGCGGACTTGCACGCTTTCGATGATGCCGCGCTTCTTCAATCGGGAAATCGAGGAACGAGTGCCTGCAGGCTCGACTCCCACGTCCTGCATCAGGGATATGATTGCCGCCACCTGCAAGGCGCCGCCGTGCTGGCGGGCATGCATGCCGAAAAGCGAAACGATCAGCTGGTGGTGGCGGGGCATGGAGAGCTCTGCTGCACCGACGTGTGGTTTTGCCTGTGCTGTCATGGAACAATCTCCGTTCGCTGCTGGTGTTTCAATTCTAGAGCTAACCTTCGGTGGAAGGTCCCGGCGGCAGTCTGCTACCCCAGGTGCTTGTCGTAGAACTCGCGCAGCTGGACGCTCTTCTGCTTGGCGATATCATCCCATTCGTCGATCGACGCCGAATCATCCGCGTAATCGGAAGGGATCTTGAAGATCTGCAGCGGCACGTTGAAGCGTTGGCAGATGCTTGCGTAGGCGTAGCCTTCCATATCGACCAACGAAGCGCCCAAGGACTTGATGTGGATACGCTGTTCGTCATTCGAGACGAACACATCGCCGGTAGCCATGGTGACCTGGAAATCAGGAAGCAGGATTGGACCGGTAGGGTCCACATCTACCGAGGGCAGCGGGAAATCATGCTGGATCAGTTTGGTGATCTGGTAAATGGTGTCCAAGCTCGGACGGTCTTCACCGGCATGGCCAACAACGCCAGCGGTGCCAAGCACGACGACGTTTTCGATGTTGCCTTCAGCAAGCGCGCCAGCCAAGGCTACCGACGCATTGACCTTGCCAACACCGGAAATCAGGTGCTCGACATCTGCAAAGGCTACGGCTTCGTCTGCATGCGCAAAGACGAGCAAGGACTTCTGGTCCGACATGAACTTCCCCTCTAAAGAAATCAGTTCGGGGATTGCTGCCCCGAACGTCCTAAGAAGTCTATCGGTTACCTCCCGCGATATACTCTCGATTCGCCAGACGGTGAGCAGATAGACTTTGCCTATGAGTGATATTGAACTTGCTGAAGTTGAAAGCTTTGCACTGGACCACACCAAGGTCAAGGCGCCGTATGTGCGCAAGATCGGGGTTGAGCACGGTCCCAAGGGAGACGCCATCTCCAACTACGACATCCGATTAGTACAGCCAAACCACGGTGAGATTCCCACGGCAGGTTTGCACACCATCGAGCACACCATGGCTGGTCTGCTGCGTACCCGCATCGATGGCCTGATCGATTTCTCGCCATTTGGCTGCCGCACCGGCTTCCATATGATCTTGTGGGGCGAGCCAACCCCAGAGGTCGTCGCCGCCGCCATCAAGAGTTCGCTGGAAGATATCGCGGAGAAGGTTACCTGGGAAGATGTTCCAGGAACCGAAGCCGTAAGCTGTGGCAACTACCGCGACCATTCCCTGCACTCTGCTCGCGAGTGGGCCAAGGTCGTCTTGGAGCAGGGCATCAGCCTTGATGCGTTCGATCGTTCCAAGCTTGCCTGAGCAATAGCTTGAGATCTGGAAATCCCGTGTGTTCCGTTTGGAACGTGCGGGATTTTCTTGCTTTGTTGTCCCTTCGCCGAAAGGAAATGATGGCCGCCGATTCGCCAACTTGCAGGATCCCGTCGGTAGCATGGAGACTATGCGCAGAGTTCACTTCTTAGCTGCAGCACTGCGCGCCGTGGCATTAGCTATCAGCGGATGCGAGAATTTCGATGCGGCTAGGACATCTAATATCGGCGAGGAATGCCAGTCGGCAATTCAAAAGCAGAACGAAGCCTGGTCTGATCATGAAACGCCGCAAATTAAGATTAGCGAAGCAGAGAAAATGGCGCTCAATGCTTGCAAGAACCTCGATGAGTGGAGCACTGCCGTCTCCTATAATCCCGGATCAATGGGATATCCGGAATTGAGCACAGAAAATGCAGCGAACACTGTTTATCTAGCCTGCGCTTCAAGTGACCCAGGACGGCAGACCCCAGTGTGCGCTGACGCCGAGAAACGCGGATATCTCGACGCAACTTAGCCCACCAACCGAGCTAGTGAGTATTGCCGCAGTCGCGGTCCGATCGCGTAATTTCCCAGAATGTGATGGCTCCGTCACCACTGAGCTATTGCTTTCAAACCGCGGTTCTATGGGAGAATGAAAGACAGTGTACTTAGCTTGAAATGGCTATTCTCGACGACTTAAGGACGTATATTCGTGGCCATGATTCCATTGCCGTTGCATTCGGTGGAGACCACGCAGTTTTCTCCGATTGACCCGGCGGACCCGACGTTGGTCCACCGAGGCGAAGGCGGCTCTGAAGTCCGGCGCAGCATCCTGCCCGGTGGCGTACGAGTCCTGACAGAAGCGATGCCCGGACAGCGGTCCACCACAGTGGGCTTCTGGGTACCGGTCGGTTCCCGCGACGAGGAATCAGGGCACTTCGGCTCCACGCACTTCCTGGAGCACCTGCTGTTCAAGGGCACTGCCAAGCGCACTGCCTTGGAAATCGCCCAGTCCTTCGATGCCGTGGGCGGCGAATCAAACGCAGCCACCGCCAAGGAATCGACCTGCTATTACGCCCGCGTCCTGGACACGGAGCTGCCAATGGCCCTTGAGGTCATCGCCGACATGGTTACCTCTGCAGTTATCGACCCGCAGGAATTGGAACAGGAACGCGGGGTGATCATCGAAGAGCTGGCCATGGATGCAGATGACGCGATGGATGTCGCCCACGAGCGGTTCGTTGCCAATGTCTTGGGCGATCACCCATTGGGACGTCCCATTGGAGGAACTCCTGAAGAGATCATGGAGATCTCCCGCGAGGCAGTCATGGAGCACTATCGTGCGCACTACCGCCCAAGCGAGTTGATTGTTACTGCCGCCGGATCCCTGGAGCACGACAAGCTGTGCGAGCTGCTTCTCAAGGCGCTGACCGAAGCAGGCTGGGAACTGGACCCGATGGCTGTGCCAGAACCACGCCGCATGGGTGAACCAGCGCAGATCACTTCGAAGGCCGGGCTGGAAGTAATCAACCGTCCGGGCGAGCAAGCCAACATCATCATGGGATGCTCCGGCATCACCGGACATGATGACCGCCGTCAGGTTCTCGCAGTGCTGAACGCTGTTCTCGGCGGCGGCATGAGCTCAAGGTTGTTCCAGGAAATTCGCGAGAAGCGTGGACTGGTGTACTCGACCTACTCCTTCTCCGCCGCCTACACCGATGCCGGCTACTTTGGCATGTACGCGGGCTGCGCCCCGGCTAAGGCTGCTCAGGTTATCGGGCTGCTGGGGGCCGAGCTTGATCGGTTGGCCAAGGACGGCATCACCGAAACTGAATTGGCGCAGGCCAAGGGCCAGCTATCTGGTGGAACGGTGCTGGCTCTGGAGGATCCAGGAAGCCGCATGTCCCGTTTGGGCCGGGCAGAAATGATTACCGGAGAATTCCAGGACATCGACGAAGCACTGTCTCGCGTCAATGCCGTCACGGCCCAGGAAGTTCAGGATCTGGCCCAGGAACTGGCCTCCAAGGATCGAGTGATCACCGTGGTGGGACCGTTTGAAAGTGAAGCCGACTTGGGCCTCTAGAGCTGGGTGCCGTGCCCCTGGAATCGAATCCGAGGATTTCGGTTCCAGGAGCATAACCGTTTTCTCTTGGTCATGCCGCGGCATCTACTAGCGCTGCAAGCTCGGGCGCATGAGAGAAATTGAACCCATGCGCACCCTGATGCATGACGGTGAGCTTGGCTTGCGGTGTTCTTGCGACCAGGCGAAGACCGAACTCGGGTGGAGACAGCGGATCCCGGGTGCCGCACACGACATCAATCGGGCAGTGCACCGTACGGAGCAAATCAACGGTGGAGTAGTCCAGCATCTGGGCGCAGCTTTTGGCCCACCACGGGATGCCGCAGCGCAAGTAATCGACGAGCAATATTGCCTTCACCGAGTTCAACTCGTGCGGGAAATCTTCAAAGAGCCGGCGGGCCTGCCTGAACAGCGTCGCTTCACGGTCGTTGACCGCAGGAGCCGCAATGACCAGGTGCTTGACCAGATCCGGCCACGCGCGAGCTAGCTCAATGGAAACCTGCGCGCCCATGGAATGCCCGAGGACGATAGCGTTCTCAACCTTCAGCTCGCGCAACGCCAATGCTACTTCGTGCGCGAAACGCGGTACGGTCACCGGGCGGCCATCATCCAGATTCTTGCCGTGGCCTGGAAGCTCGGGAACGATCACTCGATACTTCTTAGCCAAGATGTTGGCCAGCGGAGTGAAATAGCGGCTGGATGCTCCGAGACCATGAATCAGCACCACGTCGGGGCCATGGCCCGCGACACGAACCGAAAGCCTGGTCCTGAGGGATTCGGGCAATTGCCCAAAATAATCGTGGCGCACGCCAGCCTTTCATCGTGCGAAAAGTGCGCACACACTATCGGTAGGGAAAATCGGCACGCTCACCTGAAATGGCGAGACAGGCAAATAGGAATTAACCGCCCGCCCCGGTCGAATGCTGGGTAATAGCGGAACGAAGGTCTTCCGGGAAGAGCTCCTTCACGCCTTCCTCGTACTTGGAACCGTCATCTGGACGGCGCAGTTCCTGCCCGTCAATGCGGAATGGGAAGGCATCTGCCTGGGCAGCGGTGTCCGCCGCGTCCTGGCTATCGGGTGCGCAAGTAGCCCAGCCGTAGGTAGTGGAGTCCTCGATACGGAAAACCTCAACCTGGCAAGTCGGCGAATCGATGACCGTTCCCTGTTCTTGGACGACATCAATAATAGTTGCTCGCTCGTCATCGGAGAGGGTAATCGGTTCATCGCCTGAACCGCAGGAAGTGATTGCAAAGGCCGCGACAAGCGTTGCGCCGATGCCGAAACCAAAGCGCTTAATTTTATGACCCATGGCCCTGCTTACTACTTGGAGACTCCTGACACATATTTTTCCCCTATTTGCTAGGCAAAACAAGTTGGGCTGGCCGTAGGGAGCAAGCAGAAGCAAATATCTGGGAACTCGCCTCAGGGTATTCGCTGCAAAACTCGCGTGGGATCACGTAATCGTTGGCAAGGCAGGTGCCTGCAGGGCGATAGGCTTAAGCCCATGAGTGCACAGATCAAGGTGGCCGTGCTCGGCGCGGCCGGACGAATGGGCTCGGAAGCGGTCAAGGCCGTAACTGAGGCTGCAGACATGGAATTGGTAGCAAGCTTGGGAAGAGGCGACGATTTGTCGCAGATCCTTGAAGCCGGAGCAACGCACATCGTTGACCTTTCTGTGCCGGCATCCACCGAGGCCAATGTGCATTTTGCCGTCGAGAACGGGCTTCATGCAGTGGTTGGCACCACTGGCTGGGATGATGATCGCCGCGCGAATTTGGAAGGGCTGCTGGGCAAGCATCCGCAGGCAGGTGTGCTGATTGCGCCCAACTTCGCCCTGGGCTCGGTGCTCGCCAGCGCTTTCGCGGCTACGGCCGCCAAGTACTTCGAATCCGTAGAGATCATTGAGTTGCACCATCCGAATAAGGTGGACGCGCCTAGCGGCACCGCGGTGCGTACCGCTGAACTGATCGCGAAGTCGCGTGAAGCCGCTGGAGTCCCCGCGAGCCCGGACGCTACCGAGACCCAGCTCGATGGCGCCCGTGGCGCAGTCGTCGATGGAATCAACGTTCATTCGGTACGCCTGCGCGGCCTCGTAGCCCACCAGGAAGTGCTCTTTGGCGGCCCGGGGGAGCAGTTCACCTTGCGCCATGATTCCTTCGACCGTGCCTCGTTCATGCCAGGCGTTCTCCTGGGCCTGCGTACTGTTGGCTCCCGCCCGGGCCTGACCTATGGCCTTGATGGCTTCCTGGAGCTGGGCCAGTGAAAACGAAACTTTGGGTAGGCGGCATTCTGCTGCTGTTCGCGCTGTACATTGGAATGACCTTCACCCAGGCGATCCGTCTGCTGAAAACCGGGGAACTGGTCGCGCAGGTCATGGGCATTGCAATCCTGGTTATTCCTGCACTGTGCGTCTGGATCCTCATTCGCGAGGTGCTCTTCGGGCTGCGCACTGAGAAAATGGGCAAGTCCTTGGCCGCCTCAGGTGAGCTGCCAGAGGATCTTCCCCGCATGCCGTCGGGACGTTTCCTCCGTTCGGCCGCCGACGCTGATTTCCCTATCCATCAGCAGGATGTGGAAGAGAACCCGGAATCATGGAAATCCTGGTACCGTCTGGCACTGGCGTATGAAGCCTGCGGTGACAAGCCGCGCGCCCGCAAATCCATGCGTACTGCGATCGAATTCTGGCGAGCAGACCAGAAGGTCAGCCAGTAATTGCATAAAACAGCATCATGATGATGGCCCGGACTCACGAGAGTCCGGGTCATCGCTCTAGAACTTGCCCTTCGTTTCGGGGGTGCTGTCGGCTCCGCTAAACACCCGGACGCCATATTCCAAAGGGCCAGAGGCCTTGCTGAAGCCAAGCCAAATTCCGAAGACGGCCGTCGTTGCACAGAGAACCCACCAAATGGCCATTGGGTCCAAGTGGTCTTTCAGCGCCGGCAGCAAGATGATGTGCCCTGCATACAGGGTCAGCGGGGCCCGGCCGGCGCCGGCCAGAATCCGGCCGAGCGCACCCAGCCGACCAATGATCAGCTGGAACAGGCCGATGATAGCGACAGCGCAGGCGGCGTTGTGCAGCGTTGAGAGCGAAGAATTGCTGTGACCGGTCGGCAGCCAGAGATAGGCTGGATTGTCCAGGAACGGATCCAGATTGGCGCCCGGCAAACGCCCGGTGGTGATCATTGTGGGAACGAGGGATAACTCCAGGCCCAGTTCACGGGCTATGAGCCCGGCATTTTGCATGCTCACCGAATGGCCCACCCATTGGGTTGCCGCCGCGATAATCGAACCGCCCAATGCAAGCAGGCTCGCAGTCCTCGTGCTGTGCAGGTTGCATCTTGCGATGGCTATTCCAAGAAGGCCGAAACCGAACCAGACCATCAATGGGTAGTATCCGGTGACCGTTAGATCCTTGAGGAGCAGTTGCGGGGTGAGAATGTCGCCGAAGCTCGGATTATGGCCCAGCGAGTCCGCAATCCAGTTGCTGGCCAGCGGTCGCCAAAGAACCGGCATAAGCAGCAGCCAAAGGGCCGAGACTACCCAAATGGTTATTCTCGACAGCTTCAGCGCCAGTGGAAGCAATAGAAACAGTAGCCCATAGTGGACAAGAATGACCGCGATGGCTTCATTTACTGACCCAATTGCCATTCCGAGCACGGCAATAATTAATGCTCTCAGCACAAGGACTGAGTAAACCTTAGGGTGGGAAAAGCCCTTTCGAGCCAAGGATTTCGAGAGCAGAACCAGGGATAAACCCGCGAGCACCATGAACAGGACAGATGCTCGGCCGGAGGCGAAAGTCCCGGTAAATGTTGGGGAGTAGGCGGGTGCGCCGCTGGTTTCATAGAGCGCGAAAACGTGCGCGGCGAACATCCCGAGGATGGCGGCAAGCCGTGCCGCGTCCACGCCCAGCAACCGCTGGGAACTACCCAAATCGTTCATGGAATCATCGCACCACGAATTGCGCGGGGGATGCCAATGCAACATGCGCGAGTGTAGATTTAATGCCATGGCTACAAGTGCAATTGATAATCAGGCATACCCGTTCGGTACCGTGCTGACCGCTATGGTCACGCCCTTCGATGAAGCGGGTGAAGTCGATTACGCGATGGCTGCCAAACTGGCAACGAAGCTGGTTGACGATGGCTGCGACGGACTGGTCGTCACCGGCACCACCGGCGAGACCTCGACCCTGACCGATGAAGAGAACATCGAGATGTTCCGTACCGTCGCCGAGGCGGTGGGGGACCGTGCCGCAGTGCTGGCCGGTTCCACTACCAACGACACCCGTCACTCCATCAAGCTCTCGCTGGCTGCCAAGGAAGCGGGCGTAGACGGTGTGCTGTTGACCACCCCCTACTACAACAAGCCAAGCCAGGCCGGCGTCATCGCCCACGTCGAGGCCATCGCCGAAGCCGTTGAGCTGCCCATCATGCTCTACGACATCCCGGGACGCACCGGCATCGCGCTGGCGCCCGAGACCATCATTGAGCTGTCCAGGATTCCTCAGGTCATTGCGCTGAAGGACGCCAAGGCGGATTACCAGTCCACCACCACCGTGCTGGCCACAACCGATCTGCACGTGTACTCCGGCGACGATGGGCTGACTTTGCCGCTGATGGCGGCAGGTGCTGTCGGCGTGGTTTCGGTCACCGCTCACGTTGCGGCCGCTAAGTACCGTACGCTTGTTAATGCAATGCATGCAGGAGATCTGGCGACTGCACGCACCACACACTTTGAGCTGGACGCGATCCAGCGCGGCATCATGGGCCACATTCAGGGCGCCGTGGCCGCAAAATATGGACTTCACTGGCAGGGTGTCCTGCCGAACACCGTCGTCCGACTGCCGCTGTTGGCACCGTCGGACGCAGAGCTCGATGCCATCCGCGCGGACCTACGTGAAGGTGGATGGGATCTGTAACGAAAGGGACTAACCACATATGACTGAGAGTTCAGTAGGCAAGGCTGACGCTGCGCGTATGCAGACTCCGGCGAAGCTGAAGAAGGGAACAATGCGAATTGTTCCCCTCGGCGGCTTGGGCGAGGTCGGCCGAAACATGACCGTTTTCGAACTCAACGGGAAACTGTTGATCATCGACTGCGGCGTGCTCTTCCCCGAGGAGCACCAGCCTGGCGTGGATCTGATCCTGCCAGACTTCTCCTACATCAAGGACCGCTTGGACGACGTGGTGGGCCTCGTGCTGACCCACGGCCACGAGGACCACATCGGTGCTGTTCCGTACCTGTTGCGCCTGCGCGAAGACATCCCTTTGTACGGGTCGAAGCTGACCCTGGCCTTCGTCGAAGCAAAGCTGGCAGAACACCGCATCAAGGCCAACACCAATATCGTGGTGGAGGGCGAGATCGCGCAGGTTGGCAACTTCGAATGCGAGTTCGTAGCTGTGAACCACTCGATCCCGGATGCCTTGGCAGTATTCCTGCGCACCGAAGCCGGTACCGTGCTGCACACCGGCGACTTCAAGATGGACCAGCTGCCACTTGACGGCCGCATCACCGACCTGCGCCACTTCGCGCGCCTGGGCGAGGAAGGCGTGGACTTGTTCCTGCCGGACTCCACCAACGCCGAAGTTCCGGGCTTCACCGTTGCCGAACGCGAAATCGGCCCGGTACTCGAGGCCAAGTTCGCGCGCGCCCGCCGCCGCATCATCGTCGCTTCGTTCTCCTCGCACGTCCACCGCGTGCAGCAGGTTCTGGACGCCGCAGCGGTGCACGGCCGCAAGGTGGCCTTCATCGGCCGCTCGATGGTGCGCAATATGGGCATCGCCGAACGCTTGGGCTACCTCGAAGTGCCACAGGGTGTCCTGGTCGACCTGAAGCAGATCGATTCGCTGCCAGACCACAAGGTCGTGCTGATGTCCACCGGTTCGCAGGGCGAGCCGATGGCTGCACTGTCCCGCATGGCCAACGGCGAGCACAAGGTCCAGATCAACCCGGGCGACACCGTCATCCTGGCCTCCAGCCTGATCCCGGGCAACGAGAACTCGGTCTTCCGCGTGATCAACGGCCTGATGCGCTTGGGCGCCGAGGTCATCCACAAGGGCATGGCCAAGGTCCACGTTTCCGGTCACGCATCGGCTGGCGAATTGCTCTACTGCTACAACATCCTGCGCCCGAAGAACGTGCTTCCGGTGCACGGCGAAACCCGCCACCTGATTGCCAACGGCCGCCTGGCCGCGCAGGCCGGTGTCCCGGAGGACAACGTGCTGCTGGCAGACGACGGCTCGGTCATCGACATGAAGGACGGCGTTGCAAAGCTCGTTGGCCAGGTCGAATGCGGCTACGTCTACGTTGACGGTTCCAAGGTCGGCACCATCACCGATGATGACCTGAAGGACCGCGTCACCCTGGGTGAAGAAGGCTTCATCTCGGTCATCACCGTGATCAACCGCCAGAACGGCACGATCATCTCCGGCCCGGACATCCACGCACGTGGTGTAGCCGAAGAGGACTCGGTCTTCAACGAGATCAAGCCGAAGATCGCAGCTGCGATTATGGAAGCGGTGGGCAACAACCCGAACCACTCCACGCACCAGCTGCAGCAGATCACGCGCCGCGTTATCGGCTCGTGGGTATCGCGCAAGCTGCGTCGCCGCCCAATGATCGTTCCTGTAGTGCTCGAAGCCTAGGCTTCCAAAAATATTGCCTCGAACCAATTAAGGTTCGAGGCAATATTTTTATGGGAAATCAAGCGCAAGGCATGCACCACAGCTCAAGCGTCAGCCAAAGAAGCCCAGGTATGCAGGACTTGGCGAGTCATCGAGCTCGATTGCCGGGGCGGGACTTTGCAGCAGGATTTGCCCTGTTTGCGCGTCTACTACGACGACCGAATCCCACTGGTCCATATCGATCTGCTCCAGCACCTCGCCGGTGCGGGCTTCCATGGACACTGAGCTGTCCCAATCACCGGATGGGGCGACGTCTTGCTGGCCAGCGAGTGCCGGTGATGAGAGTGCCAGGGCGCCAACGATTAAGGTTGCCGTCGCGATGCCAATTGTGCGTATGCGCAAGGTCTTCTCCCAATGCAGTAAAGATGATTTTCACTGACTCTACCGATGTTCCCGAAGGAAACCGGGAACCACCACGCAGCCTGAAACTGGCTATTTCCCGGACATCTGGTGCTGTCACAGCACTTTTAAGGCAGAATTGGGCTCAACGCCAGCTCAAGGAGACGGAATATGCCCGGGCATCACCCAATGGGTTGGATCGAAGCCGCTGTGGAGGAATGTGCATGATTGAGTTCGATAAAGTTTCCAAGCACTATCCAGATGGCACCGTTGCCGTCAAGGATTTCAGCCTGCAAATTCCGGCCCACCGCACCACTGTCTTCGTCGGTTCCTCAGGCTGCGGCAAGACAACATTGCTGCGGATGATCAACCGCATGGTTGATCCGAGCAGCGGTACGCTCCGTATCGACGGCGAGGACATCGCCAGCAAGCCGGCGGTGGGCCTGCGCCGCAGCATCGGCTACGTGATGCAGAACTCCGGCCTGCTGCCTCATTTCACTGTCGCACAGAACATTGCGACCGTGCCGCGGCTCATGGGTGAAACGAGCAAGGCATCACGAGCGCGTGCCTTGGAACTGATGGGCACGGTTGGGCTGGCCGGCTCCATGGCCGACAGGTATCCGCATCAGCTCTCTGGAGGCCAGCAGCAACGCGTTGGCGTGGCACGCGGGTTGGCCGCCGATCCGAACATCCTGCTCATGGACGAGCCCTTCGGCGCCGTGGACCCTATCGTTCGCGCCGAGCTGCAAGAAGAATTGCTTCGTCTCCAAAGAGAACTCGATAAGACCATAGTCTTTGTCACCCACGATATTGATGAAGCCTTCCTCCTGGGGGACCAGGTGGTAATTCTGGCGGCGGGCGCACAGAAGCTCCAGGTCGGCAGCCCCAGCGAGATCATTGAAAATCCAGCCAATGATTTTGTCGCCTCCTTCATTGGTGCGCAGCGTGGGGCACGGGCGCTGAGCTTGAAGCAGACGGAGCACGGAACCGTCCTGGTTGATGCGCAAGGCCGGACTCAAGGCAAGCTGGTCGAGGATGGGTCTGTCCAGTGAACTGGGTCCTGGAAAATCTCGGACTCATTGGTTCGCTATCGCTGGAGCACCTGCGCCAGTCCCTGATAGCAATCATTCTCGGATTCATCCTGTCGATTCCGCTGGGTTGGGTGGCCTGGCGCTACAAACTGGTGCGCGGCCCGGTCGTGAGCATCACCGGATTGCTCTACACGATCCCTTCGCTGGCTCTGCTGATGATCCTGCCCGTACTCACCGGGATGAGCGCGATCAGCGAAGCCAATCTCATTCTCGCCTTGGCGATCTATGCGATAGCGATCATGGTGCGCAGCGTGGTCGATGGGCTGAACTCGGTGGACCCGGCAACCAGGTCGGCCGCAACTGCCATGGGCTACGGATCGGCACGCCGCTTCTTCGCTGTTGACCTTCCCTTGGCCGGTCCCGTAGTTCTGGCTGGTCTGCGAGTGACAGCGGTCAGCACCATCTCGCTGGCAACCGTCGGCATCCTGGTCGGGGTAACCAACTTGGGCTACCTGTTCACCAACGGTCTGCAGCGTCGCATCATTGAAGAAGTCCTGGCGGGGATCATCGCGGTGGCAGCGATCGCGTTGCTCGTTGACCTGTTGTTGCTCCTGGCCGGCCGTTGGCTGATGCCTTGGGCTGCTACGAGCACCAGGCAAAAACGAACTGCAGCGCAGCCATCCACGCAGAAGGTGTCCTCATGAATCTGATTTCCGATGCGCTGGCGTGGATCTTCGCTCCCGAGCAGTGGCAGGGCGATGGGGGACTGGCTAGCTTGCTGGGGCAGCACTTGCTGTTCACGGTGGCTGCTGTGCTGATTGCTAGCGCGATTGCCATCCCTGCGGGATGGGCCATTGGGCATACGGGGCGAGGAAGGGAATTGGCCGTCGGGCTGGCCGGCGTTGCGCGTGCGGTGCCATCCTTCGGACTGCTGATTCTGCTGGTGCTGCTTCTGGGAGTTCTGCACAAGCCAGAAGCGGCCATGCTGACCTTCGTCGTGCTGGCAATTCCATCACTGCTGGCCGGAGCCTATACCGGCTTCGAAGCAATTGACCGCAAGACCATCGATGCTGCCCGGGCCATGGGGATGACCGAATGGCAGATCCTTGTCAAGGTCGAGATCCCACTGGGACTTGCGCTGCTCGTAGGCGGGATCCGCTCCGCAGTGCTACAAGTGGTCGCCACCGTTACTGTTGCCGCCTACGTGAATCTCGGCGGCCTGGGATTGCCCATCATCACCGGCCTGAACCTGCGGCGCTTCGACATGGTCCTGGGCGGCGCCTTGATGGTTGCCGCGCTGGCCTTGGTGCTGGATTTGGCATTTGCCATCGCCCAGAAAGCGGCTGTACCCCACGGGCTGGGCGTGCCCTCGAAGAAGAAGAAAACTTACCAAGATACCGATGACTCAATCACCCGCGAAAGGGAAATGTCATGAGAACCAAGAAGATATTGTCCACGAGTGCTCTCGTGCTGGCCGGAAGCCTCGCACTCGCTGGATGCTCCGGTGCGGATCCGTTGGCCACCGAAAGCGATGCCACCCGGGAGGGTGGGGAAGCGATCGTTGTCGGTTCGCAGGCCTACTATTCCAATGAAATCGTTGCTGAGATCTATGCCCAGGCGCTTGAGGGAGCCGGCATGGAGGTGGAACGGAAATTCAGCATCGGGCAGCGCGATGCCTACATGCCCCAGCTGGAAGACGGCAGTATTGATGTCTTCCCTGAATACACCGGCAACCTGCTGCAGTTCTACAAGGAAGACACCGAAGCACGCTCCGCCGATGAGGTGTACAGCGAGCTGAAGGAATCCTTGCCGGAATCATTGGCCGTGCTCGAAGCCGCGCCAGCTTCGGATCAGGACTCCTACACGGTGACCAAGGAATTCGCTGAAGCCAATAAGCTTGCGAGCATCGAGGATTTGGCCGGCATTTCCGAACCCTTGACCGTGGGCGGCCCGCCTGAATTGGCGCAACGCCCCTATGGACCCAAGGGCTTGGAGAGCGCATATGGCGTCAAGGCCGAATTCTCGGCAACTGGCGACACGACCGTTGAAGACCTGGCCGCCGGCACGGTGAATGTCGCCAACGTCTTTACCGCGGATCCGCGGATCCAGACGGAGGACTTGGTAGTCCTTGAAGACCCGAAGTCGCTATTCCTGGCATCGAATGTGGTGCCATTGGTGGCCGCTGATCAATCCGGGGAATTGGCAGAAGTCCTGAATCCGGTCAGCGAAAAACTGACAGCGCAGGTTCTGGTGGACCTCAACGTGCAGAGCACCGTGGACAAGAAGTCTGCCGCCGACATCGCTTCGGCATGGCTGACTTCCGAGGGGCTGTAGCCCGGCAAGCCAGCATCAGAACATAGCTTCACCGCAGCCGCACCGCCCACGCAATGACGGGCAGTGCGGCTGCTTTTCCTTGTCCGGAAACGGCAGCGGCTTGGCTGAGGGGTATTCCGTGGCTTGCTCGTTTTGACAATTGATAATGATTCTCATTAGTGTTTAGCACTGTTGGCAGAGGAGCTCGCCGGATCTCGGCGGCCGAGGCCTGCCCGCCATGAATGGAGCACTGATAGATGAAAAAACTCAATCCCTGGAAGTTGGCCGTGCCGGTTGCCATCCTGGCCCTAGCCACCGGATGCGGCGCGCCAGCCGGATCTGCCAGCGGTGCACCGCAGGGCACCGGCGCCAAGAGCATTTCCCTGGACAGTTGCGGAAGGCAGGTCGTCTTCGACAAGGCGCCGGACAGCGTTCTTGCAGTCGGGTCGGAAGCCCCGGCCCTGCTGGCCGCCGCTGGAGCGGGAGACAAGCTCACGCACTACGCAGGCAGCTGGCAGGTGCCTTTCGACGAAGAAACCATGGCGGCAGTGCGCAACGCGGAGCGGATTACCGAGGACTCGCATGATGTCTCCTACGAAATGATCCTGGACTCGGGAGCAGACGTGGTGATCGGCACCGATATCGCTGCTGGAATCGATCTCGACTCGTTGGCTGAACGCCTGGAAAGCGCCGGAGTGAAGATGCTGACCGTCAGTGGATATTGCGCCGGATTCGAGGATCGATCCACCGGCGGGCTGAGCGGCTTCGACCAGATCTACAAGGACGTCCAGTCCTACGGCCAGCTCTTCGGCACCGAGCAGGCGGCCGAGGACTCCGTGCAGCAGATGCGAGCACGCGTCGAGCAAGCCGCGCGCAGCGTCAAGCAGGAAAGCCAGCAGCGCGGGATGCCGCTGTACGTGCCCACCGCAGGCACCTTGGGATCCTACGGCCATGAATCGCTGGTTGCCGAGCAGATGGAACTGCTTGGCCTTCAGAACGTCTTCAACGACGTGCCCAAGCGCTACTTCGAGCCCTCCACCGAAGAACTCGTGAACAGCGGCGCCGACAAGGTCTTCGCCATGTACCTCCCGACAGGCTCCTCGAACTTGGAAACCGACCAGCAGGTCATCGAGGCGCTGCGCGACCGCCCCGAATTGGCCGGATTGCCCGCCATCGAGCAGGACAGCGCCATCGTGCCGCTGAACTACTACTATTCCTCGCCCGGTCCGCTGGCAGTGGACGGGGTCGAGCTGATCGCCGACCGGCTGGCCCGTTGATGAGCCAGCCAGCGGCGCTGCGCCGGCAAGCGGCCTCATCGCGCCGCGTGGCCCGCCCGGGGCACGGACGCGGCCCCAACCGCGGCCTGGTCCGGGGCGCCACCCCCGTGGAATTCGTCAAGCTCAGTCCGGCATCGAATACCACCGTGCTGGTGACCAGCCGGCACCCCGCGGCGCACTACCGCAGCATCGCTGACCGGCTGCTGCGCGCCGAGCATGTGCACGCCGAGCAAGTCGGGTTCATCCTGCCTCCCAGCTCGCCCCGGGCCCAGGCCCGGCTGCACATGGCCGGTGGCGAATTCTGCGCCAATGCCGCGTTGTCGCTGGCCGCGCTGCAGGCCGCGCGCCGCGCCCGCAGCGGCCCGCTTGAGCTGCTGATCGAAGCCTCCGGCGCCGCGCAGCTGCTGGGCTGCCGGGTCGAGCCGGCCGGTGCCGCCTACCGCTGCCAGCTGAAGATGCCCTGGCCGCTGCGCATCGACCCGTACCCGTTCCCGGGCGTCGCCGGCGCCGGGCTGGTGCGCTACGCCGATGCGGTGCATCTGGTCGCCGAATGCGACGTCTCGGATCCCCAGCTGCGCGGGCATGCGCAGCAGCTGGCCCTGGATCTGGGCGCCAGCGAGGCGGTGTCCGTCGTGGGCATCATGCTCTACGATCCGGCCCGCGGGCAGCTGGCCCCGCTGGTCAGCGTCCCGGCGCTGGGCAGCCTCATCTGGGAGGGCAGCTGCGGCTCGGGAAGCGCCGCGCTGGGCGCCTACCTGGCAGCGAAAACCGGGGCTCCGGTCAATGCCAGCGTGAAACAGCCCGGAGGCACCGTGCAGGTGCACGCCGATGGCAGCCGCGCCAAGACCACCGCGCTGCAGATCAGCACCGAAGTAAGCATCGTGGCCGAAGGGACTGCATATATCCATGACTGAAACACCACTGGCCACCCAGGCCGCCGCCGCCGGCCTGGCCGGCGTGCTGCACGGCTACCTCGGACGGTTCGCCGAAGCCGCCCGAGACTACGACGGATCGACGCGGCACGCGGCGGCGCTCGAAGAGCTGCTGGCCGGCTATGCGCAGCTGGTCACCGACCCGGCCAATGAACCGGGCTATGCCCAGATGGCCGCCACCGACCAGGGCACGGCGCTGGTGGCGGCGCTGCGCACCGAATCGGCGCGCTGCGTCGCAGTCATCGAGAAGTACCGGGCGCTGCGCCTGCTCGAAGGCCGCAGCGGAGCCGAGGGCTACTTCGCCAACATCGAATCGTGCATCGCCGGGGAATTCGGCGCCGTCGCCCCGGACTCCAGCTCCAAGGTGCTGCTGGTCGGTTCGGGTTCCTTCCCGATGACCCTGCTGAACCTGGCCTCGCGCACCGGGGCCAGCGCCGTGGGGATCGACATCGATCCCGAAGCGCTGGAGCTGGGCCGCCGGGTCGTGGCGCAGCTGGGGCAGGGCCTGGACATCGGCCTGCAGGGCGATCAAATCCACCAGCTGGACTTCCTGCCGCAGGCCACGCACATCGTCTTCAGCTCCACGGTGGCCGTGAAATACGAGCTGCTGCACCAGCTGCACGCGCGCACCCGGCAGGACGTAGTGGTCGCGATGCGCTTCGGCGACGGGCTGAAGTCGCTGTTCAACTACCCGATGCAACCAGTGGACCCCCGGCGGTGGCAGCTGGACGGAACGATCCGCCAGCCCGGGCAGGTCTTCGACATCGCGCTGTAAACCAAGGCGCGCACGAGAACGGAAAGCAATTAGCCCATGGATGAACTGGGAAATATCCTCATTGCCGGAACCGGACCGGTTGCGGTGCAAAGCGCCGTGCTGCTCGGGGCGCTGCCCGGGGAACTGGGCATTGCCGGGCGCGCCTCGCAGCGCTGCGCCGCCTTCTTCGACGCGGTGGAGGCCAACGCCGGCACCGCCCGCGTCCAGGTGCAAAACCCCTCCCATGCCGCACTGGCCGGGCAGGTGCGCATCGAGCACCGCTACCGCGGCTACCAGCAGGTGCGCGGCGGCTGGGACACCCTGGTACTGGCGGCCACCGCCGACGCCTACCTGCCGGTGCTGCGCGAACTGCCGCCGGGGGTGCTCGCATCGCTGGCGCGGATCGTGCTGCTCTCGCCCACGCTGGGCTCGGCGGCACTGGTGCGCGAATTCGCCCGCCGCAGCGGCGCCGACCCGGAAATCATCAGCTTCTCCAGCTATCTGGGGGACACCCGGCAGGTGGAGGGGACCGGCGGAGCGCTGGTGCTGACCGCCGGCGCCAAGGCCCGCATCTACGCCGGCTCCATTGGCGGGGCCACGCCCGCGCTGCAGCGTCTGCGTGCGGTGCATGCCGCAGCCGGCACCGAAGTGCAGCTGGCGGGATCGCCGGTTGAAGCCGAGGCGCGGAACATGTCGCTGTACGTGCATCCGGCCCTGTTCTTCAACGAGCTGGCGCTGCGCGCGGTCTTCGCTCCCGCCCCGCCCGTCCAGTACGTCTACAAGCTCTATCCCGAAGGCCCGGTCACCCCGGCGCTGATCCACTCCATGGCCGAGGCCTGGCGGGAACTGTCGGCCATCACCGCCGCACTGGGCGGCCAGCCGGTCAACCTGCTGGCCTTCATGCTCGATGACGGGTATCCGGTGCACCCCCAGAGCATCGACCCGGGGAAAGCGGCCAGCTTCGAGCAGCTGCCGGCCATCGAGCAGGAGTACCTGCTCTACGTGCGCTACGCCTCGCTGCTCATCGACCCCTTCTCGCAGCCCGACGCGCAGGGCCGCTACTTCGACTTCTCGGCCATCGCCTTCCGCCCGGTCTTCCGCGATGACCAGGGCCAGTGGGATGTGCCGCGGATGCCCAAGGAAGACTACTACCGCACCAGGATCATCGCCGGCCTGGCCCGGGAACTGGCCGTGGCCTGCCCGATGATCGACGCGCTGCTCGCCGCCTACGAAGACGCCCTGGTGCAAGCGGCCTCGGCCCGGGAGGGCCAGGGCTGCTCGCCGGCCTTCGCGGTGCAGGATTTCGCCGAGGACCTGGCCATGATCAGCGCCGGAATCGGGAGTGCGGCATGAGCCAGCCAGAAGTCGAAACAGCGCAGCAGCTGCCCAGCGAACGGCGCATCATCGCCGAGATCTGGCCGGCGCTGCTGGCCTCGGCGCTGGGCCTGCTGCCCTTCACGGTGCTGAGCACCTTCCTGGTGCCCATCGCCGACTGGGCCGGGGCCGGCTATGCCGAAACCGGCACCCTGCGCGGGCTGGCCGGCGTCGGCGCGGTGCTCGCCGGGGTTGCGCTGGCCCCGCTGATCGGGCGCATCGCCCCGGGCACCGTCGCCGCCGCGGCGCTGGGGCTGATGGGCGCCGCCGCCATCGCGGGGACCTTCTCGGGCCTGGCGGCACTGGCAGTTTTCTGCCTGGCCACCGGGGTGTCCAACGCGCTGCTCTACCCGGCGCTGTCCACCGCGGCCGCGGACCGCTTCGGCACCACCCCGGCCGCGGGCCGGGCAGCCACCTTGGTGATGACGGCCCAGACCCTGGCCTCCACGATCGGCGCGCCGCTGCTGGTGCTGCCGGCGATGTTCTGGGGCTGGCAGGGAAACCTGGTCGCCATCGCCGCCATCAGCATCGCCCTGATCCCGGCGGTGCTGCGCTACGGCCGCCACGGCGCCGGGCACTGCGCCGCAGACCCGGCTCCGGCTCCAGCCCGGCTGGGCTACCTGGCTGCCTTCCGCACCCTGGCCGGCGTGCCCGGAGCCCGGGCGCTGCTGCTGGTCTCCTTCGGCCGCGCCGGCGCCTTCATGGGGCACCTGGCCTTCCTGGCCCCGCTGTACGCGGAGAAGTTCGCGCTGACCGCCAGCTGGTTCGCGTTCATCTGGTCGGTCAGCGGCGGAGCCTTCTTCCTGGGGCACCTGCTGGCCGGGCGGATGCTCAACGCCGGGGATTCGCAGCGGCGCACCCGTGCGGTGATGGTTTTCAGCCTGGGCATTTCGCTGGTGGCGCTGTTCGGCGTCTACCTCTCACCGGTGCTGCCGCTGGCGGTGGCCGGCACGGCGCTGCTTTCGGCCAGCCACGCGGTGGTCGCGGCCGCCGTGATGAGCCTGCTGGTGAGCCGTTGCACGCAGGTGCGCGGCACCGCGCTGAGCCTGAACGCGGCCGGCATGTCCCTGGGCCTGTTCCTGGGCACAGCGGCCTCCGGAGCGGCGCTGGCCACCGCCGGATACCTGGCCGCCGCGGCCGTGCTTGGCGCATTGACCCTGATTGCGCTGGGTGCCGCACTGGGCCTGCGCACCGATTCCATTGGCGAAACCCCCGAAAGGCAACCATGACCCCGTTGGAACCTGCATTGCGAGAACCCCGGGAACCGCTGGCCTGCGCCGGCGATGACCTGGACCATGACCGGCGGGCCCGGCACACCTGGCTGTGGATCGCCGGGCTGCTGGCCGCGCTGCTGGCCACCTTGCCGGTGGCCGTAGGGCTCGGCCCGGTGTCCATCGAGCCGGGCGCCGTGCTGCAGATCCTCAAGGCGCACCTTTCCGGGATATCCGCACATGGCGCGTTCAGCGCCTCCGATGAGTCCATCGTCCTGCTGCTGCGCGTACCGCGGGTGCTGCTGGGTGCCGCCGTCGGGGCCGGGCTGGCCCTGGCCGGGGTGGCGCTGCAGGCGCTGACCCGCAACATCCTGGCCGAACCCTACCTGCTGGGCGTGACCTCCGGGGCCTCCACGCTCTCGGCGGCCGCGATCCTCTTCGGCGCCACCGCCGGCATCGGCACGGCCTCGCTGGCGACGAGCGCCTTTGCCGGCGCGCTGGCCGCCGGGATCTTCGTCTACCTGCTGGCGCGGGTCGGTTCGGAGATGACGTCCACCCGGCTGGTGCTGGCCGGGGTGTCCGTGGGCTATGTGCTGCACGCGCTCACCTCGCTGCTGATCTTCGCTTCGGATGATCCCAATGCGGGCCGTTCGGTGCTTTTCTGGACGCTGGGTTCACTGGCGCAGGCGACCGGGCAATCGGCAATGATCACCTGGATCGTGGTGCTCGGGACCGCCACGCTGCTGGCTTATTGGTCGCGGCCGCTGGACGCGCTGGCCATCGGCGATGGCACCGCGCAAGCGCTGGGAATATCTCCGGCCAAGCTGCGTGCGGCCGTCATGGTGGTGACCGCGGTGTGCGTGGGCGCGCTGGTCGCGTCCTCCGGCGGCATCGGATTCGTCGGGCTGGTGATTCCGCACGTAGCCCGGCTGTGCGTCGGTGCCACGCACCGCACCCTGATTCCGGTAGCCGCTCTGCTCGGCGCGATCTTCCTGGTCTGGGCCGATGTGCTGGCCCGGACGGCCATGGCACCGCAGGAATTGCCGCTGGGAATCGTCACCGCATTGCTCGGCGCCCCGCTGCTGTTCGCGCTGGTCCGCAAGCTCAATGCGGCCCAATAGGAACCAAGGACCTGGAAGAAGGCAAGAACCATGATTACTGCTACAGATATTTCGGTGGGCTATGGCGGAAAGCTGGTCATTGAATCGGCGGGGCTGCAGGCCGGCCCCGGGGAAGTGGTGGGGCTGATCGGCCCCAACGGCAGCGGCAAGTCCACCCTGCTGCGCACGCTCTATGCGGCGCTGCGGCCCACGGCAGGGCTGGTGCTCGTGGACGAACGCCCCGTCACCGAGCTGCGCGGCAACGAACTGGCCCGCAGGATTGCCGTCGTGGCCCAGGAAACACCGAGCGAACTGCCGGTCAGTGTCGCCGAAATGGTGCTCCTGGGCAGGGTTGCGCACCGCAAGGCGCTGGCCGCCTTTGCCCGCGAGGACCACCAGGCAGTTGCCTCGGCATTGTCCCGGGTCGGCGCCCGGCACTTGGCCGACCGCCGCTACTCGACCCTGTCCGGCGGCGAAAAGCAGCGCGTGCTGGTTGCCCGGACACTGGCCCAGCAGGCCGAGCACCTGCTACTGGATGAACCCACCAACCACCTGGATATCCGCTACCAGCATGAGCTGCTGCGCATGGTCGGGGAACTGGGAACCACCACGGTGGTGGTGCTGCACGATTTGAACCTGGCCGCCCGCTACTGCAGCAAGCTGGTCATGCTGGCCAACGGCGGGGTCATCGCTTCGGGGACGCCCCAGGAGGTGCTGAAACCTGAACTTCTGCTGCAGGTCTACGGGATCCATGCGCAGCCGGTGCTCGTGAACGGCATCGTGCAACTGGTCTTCAGCCTGGCAGATGAGCCAGCACTGCAACATAGTGGCAGTCCAGTGCCCGGATGATAGCCTGCCCGGTAGGCAAGCAATGGCCAAGCGCCTGCCTGCCGTGCCCCAGCATTGACCGTGAAAGGTACCACTGCCATGACGAATTCCGCCGCAATCGAGGCAGACAAGCACTACGATCTGATCATCCTCGGCACAGGTTCTGGCAACTCCATTCCGGGTCCAGAATTCGATGGAAAATCCATTGCCATCATCGAGAAGGGCGCTTTCGGCGGTACCTGCCTGAATGTCGGCTGCATCCCCACCAAGATGTATGTCTACGCCGCAGACGTCGCCCTGGAAACCAGGCAAGCGGCAAGGCTCGGAATCGATGCCCAGGTCAATTCCGTGGACTGGCCAGGCATCGTGAGCAGGGTCTTCGATAAGCGCATCGATCCCATTGCCCAGGGCGGCGAAGACTACCGCCGTGGCGGGCAGACACCGAATATCGACGTCTACGACCAGCACGCGCGTTTTGTCGGCGAGCGCACGCTGCGTACCGGGCAGGGAACAGAAGCCAGGACCATCAGCGCGGACCAGATTGTCCTGGCCGCCGGTTCACGCCCCTTCATTCCGCAGGAAATCATCGATTCGGGCGTGGCCTTCCACACCAACGAGGACATCATGCGCTTGGCCCGCCAGCCCAAGTCCATCGTGATCATCGGCGGCGGCTACATTGCCATGGAGTTCGCCCACGTTTTCGAAGCACTGGGCACCAAGGTCACCATCCTGGCCCGCTCCGAACTCATGCGCCAGCTGGATGCCGATCTGCGCGAGCCATTCAACCAGATGGCCGCAGAACGCTATGACGTTCGCAAGGGCAGGACCGTGATCAGTGCCGTGCAGGAGCCCGACGGGGTAGCACTGACCCTGGATGACGGCTCCACCGCCAGTGCAGAAGTGCTGCTCGTGGCCACGGGGCGCATCCCCAACGGCGACCAGCTGGATCTGGACCGTGCGGGCATCGACTCCGAGGACGGACGGGTCAGCGTGGACGAATACGGCCGTTCGACGTCTGCCGAGGGCATCTGGGCGCTGGGCGATATTTCCTCGCCCTTCTTGCTCAAGCATGTGGCCAACGCGGAAATGCGCGCGGTGCGCCACAACCTGCTGAACCCGCAGAACATGAAGAAGATGCCGCATGAGCACGTGCCGGCGGCGGTCTTCACCCACCCGCAGATCGCCTACGTCGGAATGACCGAGGAAGAAGCCCGCGAGGCCGGGCATGCCATTACCGCCAAGGTGCAGAAGTACGGGGATGTGGCCTACGGCTGGGCGATGGAAGACAGCACCGGTATCGCAAAGCTCATCGCTGATAGGGAAACCGGCAAGCTGCTGGGCGCGCACTACATGGGACCGCAAGCTTCAACGCTGATCCAGCAGATGATTACGGTCATGGCCTTCGGACTGGATGTGCGCGAGGTCGCCACGCAGCAGTACTGGATCCACCCGGCCTTGCCGGAGGTCACCGAGAACGCATTGCTCGGCCTGGACTTCTCCTAGCGGCGGTTTTTCGGACCGGCGGCGAACGGATGATAGCTGGCAGCAGAACCCGAAAGGCAGTAGCAAATAGCGCCTGTTCGTCCTAGGGTGGAGCCATGAATGGGAAAACTTCAAGGACCGTGGCCTCGATGACCCGAAGCATGTTCGCGATCGCTGCCGGGGCAGGCATGGTCCTGGGGATGCTGGCGGTGCTCTGGATGTTCTGGCCGATCCGCGAGAACGGCTATGGCGGCAGCCTGGGCGATCTGGGCCTCCCGCTGGCATACGGCGCGGTTGCCGGAGTGCTGATGGGGCTTGTCTGCTGCAGCGGTGCGTATGCGGCCATTGAGATCCAGGCCATGGGGAACCAGCCGGCCACAGCTGCCAGGCAATCGGCCGCTGCCGGAATCGGCGCGGTCCTCGCGGCACTGCTTCCGGCGTTGGCCATAGCCGCGCTGGGCCTGGGCGAAATCGATCCGGCCCCGTTCCTAGGCGCGGCCCTGGGGTTCCTGGCAGTGTGCTTTGCCTCGGGCTTCGCCATCCGGGCTGGGCTCAACCGCTGCGCGGCCCGCGGCTGAGGCCATCCGGGCTCCGCGGCCAGGCGCTGGCTGGCTACTGGCTGGAAGCTGCTGGCAGTGCAGGGCGTGCTGTGGCACTTTTGGAAGCGGGCGCTTGGCCCAAGCGCCCGGCACGAAAGCAGACCAGGAGTGCAAATGAAGTTCAAGAGCCATCTCGCCGCATGCGCCGTGGCCGGCCTGCTGGCCGGGGCGGTGGGGCTGGCCGGAATCCCGGGGGCCCACGCCAGCGGCACGACCTACACCCAAGAGGTCTCCAGCGCCGCTACCTGCGCCATGATGGAAACCGCCACGGTGGATGCCTTCAAGACGTCCGGGTACGAAGTCGGCAGCCACGCCTGCCTGGGAGGCAATGGCCGCTACATCTTGGTGATCGAGTACTCGCAATAGTTCCCGGGCGCCACGTGACGATTATCTAGCTGCTGGCGCATCCCGTGCAGACGTGTAAATTCGGGGTGCATCCAGCCGGGGGCGATACCCTTGGAGTATGGCCCCACGTACCCAGTCTCAGGGGACGAAGAAGACCGCGGCGCGCAAACCCAAGGCGCCTGGCTCCTCGTCCTCCAAGAAAACGCCCGAGAACCCGGATGCGGAACTCGCCCTGCCGCTGCGCGCAATACGCAGCGTGTGGATGGGCATTGCCCGGATCTTCGGAGGCGCATTCCGCCGCATCGGCGGAACCGTCAAGCCTGACTACGAGCTGCGCCGCGACGGCACCGGACTGTTCCTCGCGCTGATCTCGATGATCGTCGCGATCATCGAATGGTGGGGCCTGCGCGATGCGGGCTGGTTCGGCACCGGCGTGCACGCGGTCGCCGGCGGCACCCTGGGCTTCATGGCCGTGCTGCTGCCGGTGATCTTGTTCATCGGCGCCTTCCGGCTCTTCCGCTACCCGGAGGCGGTCACCGCGAACAACCGCATCGGCATCGGCCTGCTGATCATGACGCTCTCCGGCTCGTCCATCGCCTCGCTGGCCAACGGCTCGCCAGCGGTCTCCGACGATTTCCAGGCCCTCTGGAATGCCGGCGGCATGGCCGGTTCCATCCTGGGCACCCCGCTGGGCCTGCTGATCTCGGTCCCGGGCGCCATGGCCGTGTTCATCTTCCTGGTGGTCATGTCCATCCTGATCGTCACCGCCACGCCATTTACGCAGATCCCTTCGCGCGTGCGTTCGGGCTACAACCGCCTGCTCGGCCAGGACCCGGACGCACCCCGTGCCGCCCGCCCCACGGCCGCAGTGGAACTTGATCCAGCCGGCGAGGACCATGACCAGTCCTACCTCTACCCGCAGGACGAGGCTCCGGCCCCCGCTGCCAGGAAGAAGAAGCCCGGCTTCTTCGAACGCCGGGCCGCGGCCGCCCGCAAGGTCACCGAGGTCTACGACGTGGACGGCGGCGAGCACGCTGAACGCCCCGGCGATGTCGCCTACGACAAGGCGGTCATCGGCCAGGATGATCCTGCCGAGCAGTCCACCGGCGCGATGCCTGCCGTCAACCGCAACTCCGGCAAGATCTTCGACGCCGACGAGGCCGCCACCCAGGCCATCGCCCGCCCGGACTTCGAGTCCGCCGCCGCCCCGGCCCAGGAAGACACCGCCACGGTGGCCATCACGAAGCCCTCCGGTCCTCCGCCTGGGGTCAAGCGCCCGACCAAGGCCGAATCCGAGATGGCCGAGATCATGGCCAATATCGGGCTCAAGGCCGAACCCGAGGCCACCACCTCCGCGATGGACCAGGTCTCCTCGCGCGCCGCCGGGCTCGCCGCATCCCCGCAGGCCCCGATCCCCGCGCGCAGCGAGCAGCTGCAGCTGTCCGGGGATGTCACCTACACCCTGCCCGAGGAGCACTACCTTCCTGCTGGCCCGCCGGCCAAGGAAGCCTCCGAGGCCAACCAGGTGGTAGTCGATGCGCTGACCAACACCCTGCAGCAGTTCAAGGTCGACGCCAAGGTCACCGGGTTCTCCCGCGGGCCCACGGTGACCCGCTACGAGATCGAGCTGGCTCCGGGCACCAAGGTGGAGAAGGTCACCGCGCTGTCCAAGAACATCTCCTACGCGGTGGCTTCCTCGGATGTGCGCATCCTCTCGCCGATTCCGGGCAAGTCCGCCATCGGCATCGAGATCCCGAATACCGACAAGGAAGTCGTGGCGCTGGGCGATGTGCTGCGCAGCTCCAATGCCCGCAAGACCGAGCACCCGATGGTGATGGGCGTGGGCAAGGACGTGGAAGGCGGCTTCGTCGTGGCCAACCTGGCCAAGATGCCGCACCTGCTGGTGGCAGGCGCCACCGGCGCGGGCAAGTCCTCGTTCGTGAACTCGATGATCACCTCGATCCTGATGCGCTCCACCCCGGACGAGGTGCGCATGGTCATGGTCGACCCCAAGCGCGTGGAGCTGACCGCCTACGAAGGCGTGCCGCACCTGATCACCCCGATCATCACCAACCCGAAGAAGGCCGCCGAGGCACTGGGCTGGGTGGTCCGCGAAATGGACACCCGCTACGACGATCTGGCCAACTTCGGTTTCAAGCACATCGACGACTTCAACAAGGCGGTCAAGGCTGGCAAGGTGCACCCTCCGGAGGGTTCCAAGCGCGTGCTCAAGCCCTACCCGTACCTGCTGGTGATCGTCGATGAGCTCGCCGACTTGATGATGGTCGCCCCGCGCGATGTCGAAGAGTCCATCGTGCGCATCACCCAGCTGGCGCGTGCCGCCGGCATCCACCTGGTGCTGGCCACCCAGCGCCCCTCGGTGGATGTGGTCACCGGCTTGATCAAGGCCAACGTGCCCTCGCGCATGGCCTTCGCGACCTCATCGGTCACTGACTCCCGCGTGGTCCTGGACCAGCCCGGGGCCGAGAAGCTGCTGGGCCAGGGCGACGCCCTGTTCCTGCCGATGGGCACCTCCAAGCCGATGCGCGTGCAGGGCGCCTGGGTGACCGAATCCGAAATCCACCGCGTGGTCGAGCACGTCAAGAGCCAGCTGAAGCCCGAGTACCGGGAAGACGTGATCCCGGCTGCCGAGAAGAAGAAGCAGATCGATGAGGACATCGGAGACGATCTGGATCTGCTGCTGCAGGCTACCGAGCTCGTGGTCACCAGCCAGTTCGGCTCCACCTCGATGCTGCAGCGCAAGCTGCGCGTGGGCTTCGCCAAGGCCGGACGCCTGATGGACCTGATGGAATCGCGGGGCGTGGTCGGCCCTTCCGAGGGCTCCAAGGCCCGCGATGTGCTGATCCAGCCCGATGACCTGCCCATGGTCCTGGCCGCGATGCGCGGCGATGACCCGGCGACCAGCACCCCGTCGGCCACCGAGGCCGCGCTGGTGGCCGAAGCCAACGTGAACCACGCCGAGCCGGTCACCGACTATGCCGAGGACCTGGTTGCCAAGGATCTGGAAGATCGCCCGCAAGCCGTCGACTACTTCGATGGCTCCGACGAACCTGGCGAAGACGCCTGGGACCTGACAGGAAGAAACTGAAACCCATGAGCGAGCAAGCTGGCCGCAGTGCCCAGCCACCGGTACCGACGCTGAACATCGCCAACGTGCTCACTACCATCCGCATCATCATGGTGCCTTTCTTCGTCTGGGCCCTGATGGCCGATAACCACGAGCAAGGCCTGTGGCGCTGCGTCGCGCTGGGACTTTTCGTGGTGGCCATGTATACCGACAAGCTCGACGGGGACCTGGCGCGTAGCCGCGGGCTGGTCACCAACTTCGGCAAGATCGCGGACCCGATCGCCGACAAGCTGCTCACCGGTTCGGCGCTGGTTTGCTTCTCGATCCTGGCCGAGCTGCCTTGGTGGGTCACCATCGTGATCCTGGTGCGCGAATGGGGCATCACCTTGCTGCGCGTGGTGGTCATCCGCTACGGCGTGATTGCCGCGAATATGGGCGGCAAGATCAAGACCGTGCTGCAGGCCATCGTGATCGGCCTGTACCTGCTGCCCTACACCCACACCATCGACTGGCTGGGCACCGTGGCGTGGTACCTGATGCTGCTGACTCTGGCCGTCACCGTGGTCACCGGACTGGAATACCTGGTCAAGGCCGGCCAGCTGGCAGCCGCGGCCAAGAAGCAGAAGTAGGGCCGGCACCATGAAGCCCCAGGCACCCGAGGTGATCGCCAAGGCCATTGAAGGCGATGTGCAGCTGGCTACGGCCGAATCGCTGACCGCTGGCATGATTGCCGCGCGCCTGGCCGAGGTGCCCGGCGCCTCGGCGGTGCTGCGCGGGGGAGTTGTCAGCTATTCCTCGGCGGTGAAGTCATCGCTGCTGGGCGTCGACGAGATGCTGCTTGCCTCCCACGGATCGGTGCATCCCGAGGTTGCCCGGCAGATGGCCGTAGGGGCGCAGCGTGCCTGCGGTGCAGACGCGGCGATTTCTGCAACCGGGGTCGCTGGACCGGACCCGCACGATGGCAAGGCGGTGGGAACCGTGTATATTGGGTGGGCCATGGGCGCTGACTCGGGATCCGAAGTCCACCACTTCGTGGGAGACCGGGCACAGATCCGCGAGCAGAGCACCCTGGCGGCACTTCACCAGTTCGCTGCCATCTTGGATAAAGCTTCTTCACAGTAAGACGCGAAATACTCTTCTTCCCGAGATGTTACGCAAAAATCACGGCAAATGTGGCGTAGGTCGCATTTAAGTGATTAGGGTGAATGTACGGGAACAAAATCGTATGACCTGTCGTTGTACGAATTGCAGGGCCGCAAGGATGGCCCCCGTATTTGATTAGATCTTCGAGATGGACCTAGGAGCAGAGGCTAAATTCATGGTCAAGCAACCCGTAACTGTCAATGGTGTCGTCCGTTGGCGCGATATGGGAGAAGCCCATATGGTCCAGCCCGAGAAGGAGGAGCACAAAATGGTAGTACTCCGTCATGAAATCGGCGATGTTCTGCGCGACGTCCGTCAGCGCCAGGGACGTACCCTTCGCGAGGTTTCGCATAGCGCACGTGTTTCCCTTGGCTACCTGTCCGAGGTTGAGCGTGGCCAGAAGGAAGCCTCTTCGGAGCTGCTCTCCTCGATCTGCGTGGCACTGGAAATCCCATTGTCCCTGATGCTCCGTGAAGTATCCGAGCGCGTTGCCCTGGCAGAGGGCATTGCTATCCCGGATACCGTTCCTACGGATATGGCCAACGAGTTTGCAGCCAAGAGCGGCAACAAGCCATTGGCCTCGGTCTAGAACCAAATTTTTTAGGGCTACCGCTACTCAGTAATCGAGACCGCCGGCAGCCGTGCAAGGAGCCTGCGCGAAATGCGTGGGCTCCTTGCCTATGCGTGGGAGAATAATTAGGTGAAAATCAGCGATTTCTGGCGCAACATGGAAAACGAGTTCGGCGCGCGGTACTCCCACGTGCTGGCCGATTCCATGGCCCTTACCGAACTTGGCAGCCTTACCGCCGCGCAGGCGCTGGACAAGGGCGTCAAGCCCAAGCAGATTTGGGAAGCCCTGTGCAGGGCGCAAGATATTCCGGCCGAACGCTGGCTTGGCGTGGATATCGAGCCGAAGGAATCGTAGCGATTCCGTTCGAAAGTCCCGGCACTGGATCTTCGAACATGCCGTGTTGAATTTCGAACACCTGTTCGGATAGGGTTATCCTGGAAGCAACGCAGGAAACTGCACCAAGAACTTAAGCACTGAGACTGTCCACACTTGAGGGCTATCGGAGTCCAAAGTGTCGGTGGGCAAGCATACTGTCTATTGCAGGACAAAATTCATGAGCAAGTACGTAGCAGGCTTGCAAGAGCAAAGGTGAACCATGGCAGCAAAAAATGATCGGGAAAAGGCGCTAGAGGCTGTCCTGGGCCAAATCGACAAGGCCTACGGCAAGGGCTCGGTCATGCGCCTGGGCGATGAAACCCGTGCACCCATTGAAGTAATTCCTACCGGTTCGGTTGCCTTGGATGTCGCCCTTGGCATTGGCGGCCTGCCACGCGGCCGCGTGGTGGAAATCTACGGCCCTGAGTCCTCGGGTAAAACCACGGTTGCCCTGCATGCAGTCGCCAGCGCGCAGAAGGCCGGCGGCGTTGCGGCATTCATCGATGCTGAGCACGCGCTTGATCCGGAATACGCCAAGAAGCTGGGCGTCGACACCGACGCACTGCTGGTCTCCCAGCCGGATACCGGTGAGCAGGCCCTGGAAATCATGGATATGCTCGTGGGCTCCGGCGCGCTGGATATCATCGTCATCGACTCCGTGGCAGCACTGGTTCCACGCGCCGAAATCGAAGGCGAAATGGGTGACAGCCATGTCGGCCTGCAGGCCCGCTTGATGTCCCAGGCTCTGCGCAAGATCACCGGCCGCCTCTCGGCCTCGAAGACTACCGCAATCTTCATCAACCAGCTGCGTGAAAAGATTGGCGTCTTCTTCGGCAGCCCGGAAACCACCACTGGTGGCAAGGCGCTGAAGTTCTACGCGTCGGTCCGCATCGACATCCGCCGCATTGAGACCCTGAAAGAGGGCACCAACGCGGTCGGCAACCGCACCCGCTGCAAGGTCGTCAAGAACAAGATGGCTCCTCCTTTCAAGCAGGCTGAGTTCGACATCCTGTACGGCCACGGCATCTCCCGCGAAGGTTCGCTCATCGATATGGGTGTCGAGCACAACCTGGTCAAGAAGTCCGGCGCCTGGTTCACCTACGACGGGGACCAGCTGGGCCAGGGCAAGGAAAACGCCCGCCGCTTCCTGCGCGACAACCCGGATCTGGCCGACGAACTCGAGCGCCAGATCTTGCAGAAGCTCGGCGTTCTGCCACAGGAAGAAGTTGAAGAAGACGAGACCGAACTGCGAGTCGTCGAGGGCGATAAGTAGTGGCCCCAGGCTTCCAGCGACGTAGCGTCCGACCCGGAAAGAATTCCGGGTCGGACGCTACGTCCGTTTCCAAAGAGTTCCAAGGGGATCCCGAGGACATGCCGGACTGGGCAAAACCCAGCCCGGAAGAAGTGGAAGCACAAGCGGCTGAGGAATCAGCTAGGCGGGAACGCGCCGCCCGGCGCGCCGCAACCCCAGCCATGCCAGCGGGCAGCACCTCCCGCACCATTGCCAGCTTCCCGGAGGAATCCAGGAAACCGGGCAGTGTTGAAGAGCTGCGTGCGGCGATGGAACAGATTGTTGCCGCGCCCGCACCGGCCAAACCCTCGAAGCAGGAACGCCGCGAAGCACGCGAAGCGAGAAAAGCGGCGCGCGAAGCCGGGGAGCCCGAAGAGCTCAGCGATGACCAGTGGCGGGAGAAGGCGCGTGGCATTTTGCTGCGCCAGCTCACAGCCAGCGACAAGACCGCGAAACAGCTCAAGGACAAGCTTCTTGACAACCAATGCCCTGAGGATATCGCTGATGAAGTCATCGACCGGTATGCCGAGATCAATCTCGTTGATGATGAACGCTTTGCGAAATCGTGGGTAGTTGCCCGCGCGCGCTCGCGCGGATTGGCCCGTGGGGCGATCAAGCGCGAGCTGCGCACCAAGGGCGTGGACGACGAACTGGCCGCTGAAGCGCTTGAGCAAATTGATGATGAGGCCGAGGAGCAGCGGGCCCGTGAACTGGTTCGCGCGAAACTTCGCCCGGAATCCATGGGCGCAGATCGGGATAGGGCATTACGCCGACTAGTAGGGATGCTGGGGCGTAAAGGCTACAACGGCGGCTTGGCCTTCAAGGTCGCGCGCGAAGAATGGGAAGAGCGCTTCGGTAGCCGCTACTAATTGCGCTTCGGATCCTGGGCAGGTGCTTTGCTGCGGCGTCCAAGCCAATCATCAATGCCCTGGTATGCCCATAGGATCAAGGCGGCGATCCCGGCAAGCACCGAGCCAACACCGATATTGAACAGCAGGTCATCGGTCTCGTGGTCCATCGGCGGGAGGAGGCCGATGGCGATCGGGATGGCGAAAAGGAAAAGCGCGGATAATCCGGCCATCCAGATATGGAAGACCTTCATGCCGCGTGACAAGCGCAATGGGCGGGATTTCTCGGGTTCCGGCTGAGGGCGGGGCGAATGGTTTTCCACGGAAATCTCTCTCATAGGCCGAATTGGCTAGTAGATAGTCTAATTCAATCCTAACCCTTCCGAGGGAAGCGGTGAATCCGACGATTAGCGGGCACGCGCTGCGAACAGCACGCAGGAGCGCGTCCCAGGGTCACCTGTATTTCAGCAGTACCCAATCTTCGGTAATCTTGAAGAGTGACTGAGCAACATACCTTGAGCAACATCGGCAGTGGAGAACTACCCCGTACCTATGAAGTACGTACCTTCGGCTGCCAAATGAACGTGCACGATTCCGAGCGGCTCTCCGGTCTCCTGGAAGATGCGGGCCTAAGCCGCAAATCCGAAGAGCTGGCCGAAGAAGCAGCCGACGTTGTCGTCTTCAATACCTGCGCAGTGCGTGAAAACGCAGACAACAAGCTCTATGGGCATCTGGGCCTGCTGAAGAACCTGAAGGCCGAACGCCCCAATATGCAAATTGCTGTCGGCGGGTGCCTTGCCCAGAAGGACCGGGACACCATCGTCAAGAAAGCCCCATGGGTAGACGTGGTGTTCGGCACGCACAATATCGGTTCGTTGCCTACGCTGCTGGCCCGCTCGCGCCACAACCAGGAGGCGCAGCTGGAGATCCTGGAATCACTGGATGTCTTCCCATCCACCTTGCCGACCCGGCGCGAATCCGTGTACGCAGGCTGGGTCTCCATTTCCGTGGGTTGCAACAATACCTGCACCTTCTGCATCGTCCCATCCTTGCGCGGCAAGGAGCGCGATCGCCGCCCGGGCGAGATCCTCGCCGAAATCCAGGCCCTGGTCGATGATGGGGCCATCGAAGTGACCCTGCTGGGCCAGAACGTGAATTCCTACGGCGTGGAATTCGGAGACCGCTTGGCCTTCGGCAAGTTGCTGCGCGCTTGCGGCGAAATAGAAGGACTCGAACGCGTGCGCTTCACCAGCCCGCACCCAGCGGCCTTCACCGACGACGTCATCGATGCCATGGCCGAGACCCCGAACGTGATGCCGCAGCTGCACATGCCGCTGCAGTCCGGCTCGGACAGGGTCCTCAAGGAAATGCGCCGCTCCTACCGGTCCAAGAAATTCCTGGGCATCCTGGAAAAGGTTCGCGAACGCATCCCGCATGCGGCAATCACCACCGACATCATCGTTGGCTTCCCGGGCGAAACCGAAGAGGACTTCCAAGCCACGCTCGACGTGGTTGAAGCGTCGCGATTCTCCTCGGCATTCACCTTCCAGTATTCCAAGCGGCCGGGCACACCGGCAGCCGAACTTGAAGACCAGCTTCCCAAGGCCGTCGTCCAGGAACGCTACGAGCGCCTGACCGCGCTCCAGGACCGCATTGCCAAGGAAGAGAATGCGAAGCAGCTGGGCCGTACCGTAGAAGTGATGGCCACCGAGCAGTCCGGACGCAAGTCCGGGGAAACCCGGCGCCTGTCCGGACGCTCGCAGGACCAGCGCCTGGTGCACTTCTCTGTGCCTGACGGAGCCCAAGCCCCGCGCCCAGGCGATCTGGTCACCCTGCCCATTACCGAAGTGGCATCATTCCACCTGATTTCCGATCCCACCGCTGACCAGTACTCCCTGCGCCGTTCGCGTGCCGGGGATGCCTGGGACCGTGCCCAAGCCGAAAGCTGCGGGGTACCTTCCCCAGCTGCGAACGGTTCCATCGGCCGCACGAGCTTGGGCATGCCAACCTTGAAAGTGCGTAGCTAAGTACATGACCAATTCGAAGCTGCCGGTCATCGCCATCGTCGGGCCCACCGGCACCGGCAAGTCAGATTTGGCTATTGCCCTGGCCCGGGAACTGGGCGGGGAAATCGTCAATTCAGATGCCCTGCAGTTCTACCGCGGCATGGATATCGGCACCGCGAAGCTGCCGGTGGATGAACGTGGCGGCATCGAGCATCATTTGCTCGACACCATGGCCATCACCGAGGAAGCGTCCGTCGCGGCCTTCCAAGCCCAAGCCCGCGACCACTTCGCCCGAATCCGGGCCCGCGGCAAGATTCCGGTGATGGTCGGCGGCTCTGGACTGTATGTGCGCGCAGCACTTGACGTCATCGATTTCCCGCCGACGGATCCCGGGGTCAGGAAACGGCTGGAGGCTGAGGTCGAGGCCGAAGGCGACGGACCCCTGCGCCGCCGATTGGCCGAGGTGGACCCGGTGTCAGCTGGGCGCAACCTGGATTTGCGCCGCGCGATCCGGGCCCTTGAAGTCTACGAGATTTCCGGACGGGCCTTCAGCTCTTTCATGCCGCAACGCGAGTATGCCGCACCGGCAATCCAGATCGGTTTGAACTATGACCGGCATGCATTGCACGAAGCCCTGGAGGCCCGCGTGCACAAGATGGATGCCATGGGATTAGCCGAAGAAGTCGCAGGACTTCTTGAACAAGGATTACGCGAAGGCAAGACCGCTTCGCGTGCCATCGGGTACCAGCAGTACATTGACTACTTGGATGGGCAGATTACCCGAGCCGAAGCCATCGACCAGACGATCATCGCCACGCGCAAGTTCGCGCGACGGCAAATCACCTGGTTCAATGCAGACCAGCGGGTCAACTGGCTGAACCCGATCGAACCGGGACTGCTGGAAAAAACGCTGAAGATCATTGGCTAGCCAATATACGCAGGAAAACTCTAGGAGCATAGATGTACCGCACCGAACTAGGACAGCTGGCTGGACAACATTTTGCCAAGGGCCACGCAACCGGCAACGACTTCGTACTGGTTGCAGACCCTGAATCAAAGCTCGACATCACCGCCGAACAGGTAGCGGCCCTGTGCCATCGCCGCTTCGGCATTGGCGGCGACGGGCTCATCCGTGCCGTGCCAACCTCCAAGGTTCCGGGATACGAAGAGCAGTTCCTGGAGAACCCCAAGGCCTACTGGTTCATGGATTACCGGAATAACGACGGTTCCATCGCCGAAATGTGCGGCAATGGCGTGCGTGCCTTCGCGCACTACCTGATTGCCGAGGGTCTGGTGAGCCTCCAGGTGGGGCAAAGCTTCCAGATCGGCAGCCGTGCAGGGGTCAAGGAAATTACCCGACTGGTCGATGGCTACGCAGTGAACCTGGGTCCTTGGGGCCTGATCTTCGAGCAGGACGCGGCCGAAAAATCCGTGGACTCCATGGTCAAGCCGCGTGGCTGGGAACAGGCCCTGCCTGCCTTGAGCATCACCATGGGCAACCCGCACACCGTTGTGGCGTTGCCCGATGCCCGAATGCTCGAAGAATTGGACCTGTTCCAGGCACCAGAGGTATCTCCCGTTCCTGCCCACGGCACCAACGTGGAATTCGTGGTTCCATCCGAACCGCTGATTGAAGAAGACGGAGTTGCCCAGGTCCAGATGCGCGTCCATGAACGCGGGGTAGGAGAGACCCTCTCTTGCGGTACCGGTGCCTGCGCGGCTGCGGCTGCCGTACGCTACTGGGCGCGCAGCACCGCGCTGATCAACCAGTGGGCTGTTGCGGTGCCAGGCGGCGTGGTCGGCGTTGAATTCCGCGGCAATGCAAGCGGTGGAGAAGATACGATCCTCAGCGGCCCCGCGGATCTGGTGGCACGCGGGGTCCTCGGTGCGCAGTAGAACTGAACCGGTTCTTCGCAGAACCGCAGATTGGCTCGGCTAGCCAATCTGCGGTTTGCCTTCGGTCCTCTAGGCCGGGCGCGCTACCTTCAGCACGCGGAAGGCCTTGGCGGTCGCTTCGCGGGTGATCTTCCATTCCGAGGGAAGCTGCTCAACCAGCCACTTCTGCAACGAGTCACTGCCAAGGTTCTTCTGCACCACCATCCAGGCCTCGCCGCCCGGGGCCAAACGCGGCAACCACAGCATCAGCAGCTCATGCAGGGCATCCTTGCCGATGCGAATGGGCGGGTTGGACCAGATGGTGTCGAATTCCAGGTTCGGATCCACGGATTCAGGAGTGCCGACAACAACGTTGGACAAGCCCAACGCCGTGGCGTTCAAGCGGGCCAGATCGATGGAACGCTCATTGACGTCGACGCCGTAGACCTCGGACTGCGGGGACTGCTCGGCAGCGGCCAAGGTGATGGGCCCCCAGCCGCACCCGATATCCAGGATGCGTCCACGAGGGGCCGGGACGTACTGCAGCAATACCGCTGTGCCCTTATCCAGCCCGGCAGGGGAGAAAATGCCGGAGGCCGTCTGCACTTTGCGCAGCGAGCCATTGAGCTCGACTTCGATGGTGCGACGTTCGTCTGCCGAGGCCGGGCTGGCGGTGAAGTAGTGATCCGAGGTCATAGGCAAAGTTTATCGCCCAGTACGGTTACCCCAAAGAACAGGGTCGCCAACGTGAGCAAAGCGATATAGGCACGACGCGATATCACTGATAGAGTTTTCCCTATGACTTTCATTTTCGTCTAATACGTAATCCTCTTGGTTACCCGCGATTCCACGAGCTGGCCGTGCACTTCTTGCGCGCCCACCTGCATGAATCAGCAGACAGCAAAGTCATTTCCCCTTCTTGGCAGTTCTTCTTTTTGGAACCCCGCATTCGCCTTTGCTCACCGGTAACCATGCATTCACCTGTCTGCTCATAGACCTTTACTCCTTGCAAAGGACCACGAATGTTTGATGAACCAACCGAAACTGAACGCGCCACGTCGCAAAGTGGGGCCTACCCGCACTATTCTGGAAAGCGAAGTACTTCTAAGGAGACCATGACTAACTCCGAGTCACACGAGCACGATTCGGCATCTATGGATGATGCCCAGATCCAGGCCGCCATCGATCGAATCCTCGCAGCCGACGATGCGCAGAGCCCGCAGGTCCAGCACTTCGGCGAAGAAGAGAGTTCCATCTTCGCCGGGCAAGCCTCTGCACTGAACCGTTTTTCCTCCGGCCTCACCCATTTCGACGGGGACCAGGAAGACTTGGACGACCGCCGTGCGCTGCGCCGTGTCGCAGGCCTGTCCACGGAACTGGAAGACGTCACCGAAGTCGAGTACCGCCAGTTGCGCCTGGAACGCGTTGTGCTGGCTGGCATCTGGAGCGACGGCACCGTCACCGACGCCGAGAATTCCCTGCGTGAGCTCGCCGCTTTGGCGGAGACCGCTGGCTCGGAGGTCCTGGACGGGCTGGTGCAGCGCCGCAGCAAGCCGGACCCCTCGACTTTCCTCGGCTCGGGCAAGGCTGAAGAGCTGCGCGGAATTGTTGCTTCCACTGGTGCCGATACCGTGGTTGTCGATGCAGAGCTGGCTCCTTCGCAGCGTCGCGCCTTGGAGGATATCGTCAAGGTCAAGGTGATCGACCGCACCAGCCTGATCCTGGATATCTTTGCGCAGCATGCCCAGTCGCGAGAGGGCAAGGCGCAGGTTGAACTGGCCCAGCTCGAATACCTGCTGCCGCGCCTTCGCGGTTGGGGAGAATCGATGTCCCGCCAGGCCGGTGGCCGCGTGGGTGCCGCCGGTGGCGGTATCGGTTCGCGTGGACCGGGTGAAACCAAGATTGAAATGGACCGCCGCCGCATTCGCGACCGCATGGCGAAGCTGCGCCGCGAGATCAAGGCCATGAAGCCTGCGCGCGAAGCCAAGCGTGCCAACCGCAAGCGCAATGAGGTTCCGGCCGTAGCTATTGCCGGCTACACCAACGCTGGCAAGTCATCGCTGCTTAACCGACTGACCAACGCCGGTGTGCTGGTGGAGAACGCGCTGTTCGCTACCCTGGACCCGACCGTTCGCCAGTCGGCGACCGAAGACGGGCTGACCTACACCCTGGCCGATACCGTGGGATTCGTTTCCAACCTTCCGACCCAGCTGGTGGAAGCCTTCCGTTCCACTTTGGAGGAAATCGCCGATTCGGATCTCATCCTGCACGTCGTTGACGGGTCCCATCCGGATCCCGAAGGGCAGATCCAGGCCGTGCGTACCGTGCTCGGCGAAGTCGACGCGTTGAACATCCCAGAGATCATCGTGGTGAATAAGGCCGATGTGGCTGATCCGTTCGTTATCGAACGCATCCGCAACAAGGAATCCAACACCGTGGTTGTCTCTGCGCATACCGGTGAAGGCATCCAGGAGCTGCTGGAAAAGATCAGCTCCTCGATTCCACGCCCCGGAGTCCAGCTTGAGGTACTCATTCCCTACAACCGGGGGGATTTGATCGCCAAGCTGCATCAGAGCGAATCCGAGATCCTGGAAAGCGAACACCTGGAGGAGGGCACCCGGCTGATCGTCAAGGTGCGCGATTCCTTTGCTGCAGAGTTGGAGACCTTCAACCTTCATGGATAAGCAAGAGCAGGCCCTGGGGCTCCTGGAGGCCGCGGTCACTTCCATGGGCGGCGCCATGCGCACCGGCCAGCAGGAAATGGTCAAGCACGTGGTCAGCGCGTTGGAAGACGAGAAGCATTTGCTGGTGCAGGCCGGTACCGGAACGGGCAAGTCCATGGGCTACCTGATTCCGGCACTGGCCCACGCGCAAACCAGCGCCAAGCCAGTGATCGTCTCCACCGCGACATTGGCGCTGCAATCGCAGATTGTCGGCCGTGACGTACCGCGATTACTCGACTCGCTCAAGGGCAAGCTCTCGCGCCCGATGGATGTCGCGCTGCTCAAGGGGCGCTCGAACTACCTGTGCCAGTACAAGCTCGGCGGCGGATACCCGGATGACGAAGGCACTCTTTTTTCCATGGACGAGCCGGCAATACCTGCCGGCACCACTTACTCGCCGCTGGCTAGCGAAGTAATGAAACTGCGTGAATGGGCCGAAGAGACCGACACCGGTGACCGCGATGAACTGGTGCCCGGGGTTAGTGACAAGGCGTGGAAGCAGGTCTCGGTTTCGGCCATGGAGTGCCTCGGCTCGCAGAAGTGCCCGATGGCGGACGAATGCTTCTCGGAAATGGCGCGTGCCCGTGCCGCCGAGTCCGACGTGGTCATTACGAACCATGCGCTGCTGGCGGTTTCGGCCTTCGAGGGGCTTTCGGTTCTCCCGGACTTCGAAGTAGCGATCATCGATGAGGCCCACGAACTGCAAGATCGCGTGACCAGCTCGGTTTCGGGCGCGCTCTCCTCGCGCATGGTGCTTACCGCCGCTGGCGGTGCCAAGCGCCATTGCGGTATCAATGCGGATGAGATGGTCAAGGCCGCAAACCGCCTGGAAAAGTCGTTGACCGGGTTGCCGACAGGCTTGCTGGAACATGGTCTGCGCGAAGACATGGGCATTGCCCTGAACGACATCGTGGAGCAGGCCCGGCTGGCTCTGGCGCTGTCCAAGCCCGAAGCCAACGCACCGGCCGATGGCGGCCGCCAGACTGCCCGCTCCCAGCTGCAGGCAGTGATGGATGATGCGATTCGCATGCTCGAATCCGAAGAACGCCGCGAGGTCCTGTACACCACCCGTCCGCGGGAGTTTGTCGAAGGCCGGGGCTACGTCGAGGCCGATGAAAGCCAGCCGGCAACCTTGAACGTGGCACCGTTGTCGGTGGCCGGCAAGTTGCGCGAGGGCCTCTTCGACGGGCGCACGGTCGTATTGACCAGCGCCACCTTGGCCGTTGGCTCGCAGTTCGACTCGGTAGCAGGCTCCTTGGGCCTGATGGGCGCCGGCGCTCCATCATGGACCGGCGTAGATGTTGGCAGCCCTTTCGATTACCCCAAGCAGGGCATCCTCTACGTGGCCAAGCACCTGCCCAAGCCAGGACGCCAACTGGCGGCGGAGACGCTGGATGAGATCGAAGATCTCATCAAGGCCTCCGGTGGCGGCGCCTTGGCGCTGTTCACTTCCAAGCGTTCCGCCGAGGAAGCGGCAAGCATCTTGCGCGAGCGCTTGGACGTGGAAATCTTGTGCCAGGGTGAAGCCAGCATGAAGTCGCTGGTCGAACAGTTCAGCAGCGAACGCGACACCTGCCTGTTTGGAACCATGACCTTGTGGCAGGGCGTGGACGTGCCAGGCGATTCTTGCAGGCTGGTCATCATCGACAAGATTCCTTTCCCGCGCCCGGATGATCCTATCTCCAAGGCCCGTTCCGAGGACGTGGCCAAGCATGGCGGCAATGGCTTCATGCAGGTTGCCGCCACCCATGCGGCGATTCGCCTGGCCCAGGGCGCTGGGCGCTTGATTCGTTCGGTCGGGGATAAGGGCGTTGTGGCGATCCTTGATTCGCGCATGGCCACGGCGCGGTATGGCAGCTTCTTGAAAGCTACCCTGCCGCCGATGTGGCCGACTGTCGATAAGAAGGTCATCACTGGTGTTCTCAAGCGTTTGAACCCGGGCGGGAAATAGCCGCAGCCAGAATGTGAACTTGAGCTGTCCTTCGGGACAGCTCAAGTTCTTTAACCGGTACCAGCATGATGCTTCCAGATGCACTAAGGTCTGTGACAAGAACTGATGAAGCTCGAATCGGAAGGCACCATGGAGTCCATGCAGGAATTGGCGCACCAAGCCGCGATCGACACCCACCAGCGGTTCGGGCATCGCCTCATGGGGTTGCCCGGAACGTGGATTGGGCAGAGCTACAGCAAAGCGCATCGGTTGCGCGACGGAAGCATGCTCAGCAATCTCAATGGTTTCGCGCACCCGCTTGCGGAGTGGAACTATTGGTGGCAGGCGCACTATCTGGATGCCATCATCGATGAGGGCCGCTCGTACTGGGACGAAGGCAACGAACACCGGGCGCGCGAAGCGCTTGCCCGGGCCAACGGCTTATTGCGCGGCATTCGAATTCGAAACTTCGGGATCTTGCCCAACTACTTCTTCGACGACATGGCTTGGCTTGCCCTGGCCTGCGGCCGCCTGTCAGAGTTCACCCAGCTGGCGATGGGACACAGGAGCCGTCCTGCCGAGGCGGCAGTTAGGACGCTGGGACGGCAGCTCCATGCCGGCATGGATGGGGTGCTGGACGGCGGCCTGTACTGGTCCAGAAAGCGGGATTTCAAGAACACGCCAGCCAATGCGCCGGCGGCACTGTTCTTTGCCCGTACCGGGGAGAAAGAGACCGCGCGAGAGCTTCTCCAGTGGCTGGAAAAGAATCTGTTCAGCGTGGAGCGAGGACTGTATCTGGACGGACTGCGGTTGACCACGCAGGGGCACACCGTGGAACCAGCGGTCTACACCTATAACCAGGGCCTGGTTCTCGGGGCATTGCTTGAGCTTGGCGAGCCTGCTGATCTGGCTCACGCTCAAGTACTGATCGATGCCACCACGAAATCGCTGTCAACTGCTGCCGGGGTCCTCTCGTTCAACAGCGGGGGAGACGGCAACCTGTTCGCGGGGATACTCTGCCGATATCTTGCCCTCGCCGGTAATGATGTCCGCTTGGAAGCCCGGAGCCGGGAGCAGGCCAGAAGGCTGGTCATGGCAACGGCGCGCCATCTGGCTGACCAGGAACCACGCCGGCTTTCGGCGGCAATCCAACGCTGGATGATCTTCTCGGCGGCCGCTCAATTCGAGTTGAACGCCGGCCAATAGCGGGTTAAACGAGAATTGCGCTGGTGCCGAGCACCAGCGCAATGACCGTACGTATTCTAGAGAGAGCGCATCACCGAGACGACGCGTCCCATGATCGTTGCGGCATCACCCAAAATTGGTTCGTAGCGCGAGTTCTGCGGAAGCAGCCAGGTATGCCCGTCACGCTGCCGGAAAGTCTTTACCGTGGCTTCCTCATCGAGCAGGGCAGCTACGATGTCGCCGTTGTCCGCCGTCTGCTGGCGGCGGACAACTACCCAGTCGCCATCGCAAATCGCAGCGTCAACCATTGAATCGCCGGAAACCTTGAGCATGAACAGTTCGCCGTGGCCTACGAGCTGACGAGGCAACGAGAAAACATCCTCGACGGACTGTTCGGCAAGGATCGGACCGCCGGCAGCGATACGGCCAACCAGGGGAACCATGGTGGTGTCAGCGGAAGTGCTCAATTCAATGATCTTGGCGTCTTCGCTGGCATCTGGCTCGACCGGCTTCGAAACTTCGGCCTTCTCGGCGTCTTCGGCCAGCTGCAGAGGCAGCAGGATTTCCATTGCGCGCGGACGGCGTGGATCTCGACGGATATAGCCGAGCTTTTCCAGCTGGCTCAGCTGGTGGGTGACGCTCGAAAGGCTCTTGAGCCCCACTGCGTCACCAATCTCACGCATCGATGGTGGATAACCGTTCTTGCCGATTGACCGCTGGATCGTCTCCAGGATCTTCTTTTGGCGAATCGTCAGCGAACGTGCATTCGATCGGGGAGTGCGTTGTGAAGCTGACATGAGATTTTGCCTTCCCTAGCAATCATTCGAAAGTTCGTAAGTCCAAACTGTCGGCGCTAGATGGTGAGATGTTTTCATTGCTCGTCTACTTCGAAATCTTAGTAGATAAGCGAGCTTCTTTCAAAGATTTGTTCGAAAACTTCTGGACAAGTTCCGCAAACCTCTGTTAGAACAGATATACGAGGTTCGAACAAGTTTTCGAATCTATGCTTTCGAATACAAATTCGCATCACTTGAATTTCTTGAGGAGACAAAGTCATGGCAACCGTCGCACTTGACTCAAATCAGACCCAGGCACCACTGAAGATCCGCATCAACCGTCGCGGATGGGCCGTGCTTGTGGGTATGCCCATTTTCGCACTCACCATCGCCGCAGCTTTCTTCATCTCCATGTTTGCCTCTGACGCGCATGCCGCAGCCGATACTCCTGTTGGAGTCGGAACCGTTGATGTCACCGTTATTCCAGGGGATACGCTGTGGAGCCTGGCCCGGGATTACGCCACCGGTTACGACGTGACCTCGGCAGTGGGCCACATCGCCGAACTCAATGCCCTGACCGGCAGCGAAATCCAGGTCGGCGAAACCCTCTCGATTCCGGTCCTTGCCGGCTAGCTTCCCCAGCCTGCTTCGAGTTTGTTACCTGTGGCCGTAGCGGATTCACCGGCAGGCGCGCTGCACACGTAGACTTGATGCGTGAATGACCGCAGTGAACTTTTGAGTCAGCTGCCCTTGCGTGAGAATCTCCGCGGGCTATCCCCTTATGGCGCACCACAAATTGACGTGCCCATCCAGCTGAACGTCAACGAGAACACCCATCCGTTGCCACCGACAGTCGTCGATGCCATTGCCCAAGAGGTGGCCAAGGCGGCGGCAACGTTGAACAGGTATCCGGACCGCGAGTTCACCGAGCTTCGCGAACTCCTAGCCGATTACCTCGGCCACTCGCTCACCAAGGACAATATCTGGGCCGCTAACGGTTCCAATGAAATCCTGCAGCAAATCCTGCAAGCCTTTGGCGGCCCCGGCCGTGCCGTGATGAGCTTCGGCCCTACCTACTCCATGTACCCGCTGCTTGCCAGTGGTACTGACACGAAATATATCGCCGGTGAACGCGCCGCAGATTTCACCTTGTCCGCCGATTCCGCAGCCGCACAGGTTCGCGAGCACAAGCCGAACATCGTTTTCCTTTGCTCTCCGAATAACCCCACCGGCACGGCCCTTGGCCTTGACGTCATCACCGCGGTATATGAAGCCATGAGCGAGCATAACGGCATGGTGATCGTGGATGAGGCGTACGCCGAGTTCTCCTTGGCCAGCACCACCTCGGCGCTGAGCCTGCTCGAAGGCCGCCAGCGGCTGATCGTCTCGCGCACCATGTCCAAGGCTTTCGGTCTGGCCGGTGCGCGCGTAGGCTACCTGGCCGCTGCGCCAGAAGTCACCGATGCCATCCGCTTGGTGCGACTGCCGTACCACCTGTCGGCAGTGACCCAGGCAACCGCCATCGCGGCCTTGAAGAACATCGAGTTGCTGTTGGCCCAGGTCGAGGACATCAAGTCCCAGCGGGACCGCATCGTCGCGCGCCTGAAGGAACTTGGCCTCAAGCCATCGGTCTCCGACTCCAACTTCGTCTTCTTCGGTGGCGTCGAAGACCCCCACAAGATTTGGGAAGGCCTGTTGGAAGCCGGCATCATCATCCGCGACAATGGAATCCCGGGAACCTTGCGTGTTACGGCAGGAACCGAATCGGAAACCACAGCCTTCTTGGAACGACTTGCCGAACTGCTCGGCTCGCAGAAGTAATCAAAGACAAGCGAAGGAAGACATGTCTGCCGAATTGATTGGCGCACGTCGCGCCCGCATGGAACGCGTGACCAGCGAATCGTCCGTATTCGTTGAACTGGACCTCGATGGCACCGGTGTCTCTGAGATCAGCACCTCGGTGCCGTTCTACGACCACATGCTGACTGCGCTATCCAAGCATTCGCTCATCGATCTCACCGTGCGTGCCACCGGCGATACCCACATCGACGTTCACCACACCGTCGAGGACACCGCGATCACCATTGGCGAAGTACTGCGCGTGGCACTGGGCAACAAGGCCGGCATCCGCCGCTTCGGCACCTCCTACGCTCCACTGGACGAAGCCCTGTCCCGTTCGGTAGTCGATGTGTCTGGCCGGCCATACCTCGTGCACTCGGGCGAGCCTGCGGGCCAGGAATACCACCTGATCGGTGGTCACTTCACCGGTTCGATGACCCGTCACGTCTTCGAAGCCATCACTTTCCACGCACAGATCTGCGCTCACATCGAGGTGCTCTCGGGTCGCGACCCGCACCATATCGTTGAAGCGCAGTTCAAGTCCTTCGCGCGCGCCTTGCGCGAAGCGGTAGAGCGCGATGAGCGCATGGGCGACAAGATCCCATCCACGAAGGGTGCACTGTAAGTGGAAAAGAAAACAGTAGTTGTCCTGGATTATGGTTCCGGCAACGTCCGCTCCGCTGTGCGCGCTTTGGAAGCCGCCGGCGCTGAAGTGGAACTGACCGCAGATCCGAAGAAGATCGTGGCCGCCGACGGCCTGGTAGTCCCCGGTGTTGGCGCCTACGCCTCGGTCATGGAGCAGCTGGCCAAAACCGGTTCCCTGCGCTGGATCGGTCGCCGCATCGCCGGTGGCCTGCCGGTTTTGGGTATCTGCGTGGGACACCAGGTCTTCTTTGAAGAAGGCGTGGAACACGGTGTGAAAACCGAAGGCATTGGCGAATGGCCGGGCAAGGTTGAACGCCTGCAGTCGGATGTCATCCCGCACATGGGCTGGAACACGGTACGCCCGCCGGAAGGATCCAAGCTGTTCGCCGGCATCGAGGGTGAACGTTTCTACTTCGTGCACTCCTACGCTGTTCAGAAGTGGGAATTCGACGTAACCCAGCCAGCGATGACTCCGCCACAGGTGACCTGGTCGACGCACGGAACGCCCTTCGTGGCCGCCGTCGAGAACGGCCCGCTATCGGCAGTGCAGTTCCACCCGGAGAAGTCCGGGGACGCTGGCGCGCAGCTGCTTCGCAACTGGTTGGGGACGCTCTAGGCATGTGGACCCTCATTTTGGGCGTTGTCGGGGCCTTCCTGATTGGCGGAGCCATTTCGCTGAAGAGCCAGAAGGCCCATATCTCATGGATCATCGCGCTGTGGGTACTTGCAGGCCTGAGCCTGATCGCAGCCTGGTCCTTGACCTACTAATCACATTACTTCTTCACTAAGGACATCATGAGCGAGCAACCAATCCTCGAACTTTTGCCTGCAGTAGATATCGCTGGCGGACAGGCAGTGCGCCTGGTCCAGGGCGAAGCCGGTTCCGAGACCGGATACGGCGACCCGCTGGAAGCTGCGCTCTCCTGGCAGAACGCCGGCGCTGAATGGCTGCACCTGGTCGACCTGGACGCAGCCTTTGACCGTGGCAGCAATGTTGAGATTGTCCAGCGCATTGCCAAGGAACTGGATATCAAGGTCGAGCTCTCCGGCGGTATCCGCGATGACGCTTCACTTGACCGGGCCCTGGAATTCGGCGCTACCCGCGTCAACCTCGGAACCGCCGCGCTGGAGAACCCGGAATGGACCAAGCAGGCCATTGCCCGCCACGGCGACAAGATCGCCGTGGGCATGGACGTGCGCGGAACCACCTTGTCCGGCCACGGCTGGACCAAGGACGGAGGCGACCTGTGGGATGTTCTGGCCCGCCTCGAAGATGCCGGATGCGCCCGATACGTCGTCACCGACGTGACCAAGGACGGCACCCTGCGCGGACCGAACGTTGAACTATTGCGCGAAATCGCTGCCAAGACCAGCAAGCCGATTGTCGCCTCGGGCGGCATCTCCTCGCTCGAAGATCTCCGGGTCTTGCGCGAGCTGGTTCCAGAAGGCATCGAAGGAGCCATCATGGGCAAGGCGCTGTACTCGGGCCAATTCACCTTGCAAGAAGCGCTCGATGTAGCAGGTCGCCGCTAGGCCCCATGCTGCAGCAGGGAAAGACGATTCAGAAGCTCGCGCTTTTGAATCGTCTTTTTTATTCGTGAAAGCGGATCCCTGTCTTTCCCTCCTCGGGCCCGCGACTGCGCGCAGGTGCTGGGAAAGAAATCTGAAATCATCGGATAGGGGTGTCCAAGCTCATGACTGCAGTTTTGAAACTTCCCTCCAACAACCCCGAAACCACCGATAGCATGGAGCTATGAGTACCGAGCAACCTGAATCTGCACCCAAACGCCACCTGCCGGGACATATTGTCGCTGCACTGGCGCAGGCAGGCTCTAGCACCGACTCTGCCGGTCAGGACTGGGAAGGCCGGGACCTGAGCGGTGAAGGCAACCCCCTGCATAATTTCGACAAGGACGACGGCAAGCCCGACGCCAACGTCGTTGCCGCACTGGCGGCCTTGCGCGATGGCAGCGCAGGGGAGGGCGAGGTGCACAAATCCTTGTCCGAAGCACGCGTTTTCGTTGCGGTGGTAGCCCAGCTCGGCGAAGAAGCCATGACGGAACACGGCTTCGCATCCGACAAGGAAGCCGATATGGCGCTGGTGAAGATCAAGGCTCCAGATGGCCGCATGGCCCTGCCGATCTTCACGACCGTCGAACGATTGCAGGCTTGGCACAAGGAAGCTCGACCAGTGGCGGTTTACGCCCCGCGGGCGGCCCTCTCGGCAGTCAGCGAGGAATGCCAGCTGCTGGTGCTCGATCCCGGAGGCGAATTCACCTTCGTGCTTCGACGACCGGGGGTCTGGAACCTGGCCAAGCAGATCGACTGGATTCCGAGCTATCAGAACCAGCAGGTCGCCAACCTGGTGCAGGATGCAACCGAAGGCTTTGGCCAGTTGCAGACCGTCAAGGTTGCCCCGGGCAGGGGAGTCGGCTCACGCAGCAAGGACGGGCAAGTGGTCCTTGGCGGAGGTCCCGGACCGGAACTGAACTTGCAGTTTGTTTTTGCTCCCGGAACGAGCGAGAACGACGCTCGCGAGACGACTCGCGCAATCCACGGACGTTTGTCCCAAAACACCGAATTCACTGAAGCAGTGGATTCCCTCGAACTCAGTTTGCACAGCGCGCCGAACTAAACCGGCGGGCTCCTTTCGACCAGACAAGGAACTTTCCGGGCATGAAAAGCTATTGGCAGATTTTGCGTCAACCGCAGATCTCACTTCTGTTGCTGATTGGCATGATTGCCCGACTTCCGCACTCCGCATTGAGCATGCTGCTGCTCCTGCACCTGGTGAACAACCTCGGCCAATCCTGGGTTTCGGCCGGTCTGGTCACGGCCGTCATGACCTTGGGCATCGCCATTGGCGCCCCGTGGCGCGGTGCCCGCGTAGATGTCTGGGGATTGCGCCGCGCGATGATCCCATCGGTGATCGTCGAAACACTCGTCTGGTGCACGGTGCCGCATGTTCCACTGGTCTGGGTGTACCCGCTGGCCTTCATCGGCGGACTCTTCGCGCTACCGGTCTTCTCCGTGGTGCGTACCGCGCTGGGCATCATGACCACCGGCGAACAACGCCGTACCGCCTTCGCCTTGGATGCAACCGCCACCGAACTGGTGTTCATCGTCGGACCTGCAAGCGCCGGCATTGTCGCCACCCAGATCAGCAGCGTCATTGGATTGAGCGTTATCGGCGTGACCTCGACGGTTGCCGGGTTGGCGCTGATGATCCTGAATCCGCCAACGCGCAGCGATGATCCCAAGGCGATCGCCTCGCGGGCCAACGTGCACGAGGAACGCTTGGGCGCGGAGGCCAGCTTCATTGCGGCCGCGCCGATGGGTGTACCCGAAGTCGAGGGCGAGCTGATCGCAGCCGGCATGAAGTCTGCCCGCGCCCGCATCAAGCAGCGTGGCCGCAACTTCAAGAACCGTTTCAACTGGGTCAGCGCCTCGGTGCTGGCAGTATTCATTGCCGCGGCCGGAGCAGGCATGCTGCTCACCGGCACAGAAGTGGCCATCGTGGCCGAACTGGACGCGTCGGCGCAGAGCCACCAACTGGGTCTGGTGTTCTTCTTCTGGTGCGGAGCCTCGCTGGTCGGCGGCCTGATCTACGGGTCGATGAAGCGGGTTATTTCTCCACTGGTGCTGCTGCTGAGCATGGCCGTGCTGACGATCCCCATGTACTTCGCGTGGGATACCTGGTCATTGGCGCTGTTTTCCGCACTCCCCGGCTTCCTGTGCGCGCCAACGCTGTCGGCGGCCTCTGAGTGGCTCACCGACTTGGTGGCCGAAAAGCGTCGCGGCGAAGCCATGGGCTGGTATGGCTCTGCGATGACCGCTGGCACCGCGTTGGGATCGCCGATCACCGGCATATTCGTCGACAACCTCGGACCCGCCCCGGCCTTCCTTGGCATCGGCGCGATGGCTGCAGTGGTCGTGGTGATTGCCCTGATCGCCCAGCAGATCCGCCGCCGCGTTCGCCGCGCCCGCCGCCGTCGCCTGGAAACGATCGCCTAGGCTCGTGGAGCTGCCCTGAGCCGCGAGTACATGTACATGTCCCTGCGTGCGGTGCCCACCTGTTCCCAGCTGCGCAGCAACCCTTCACGCTGGAAGCCGCACGCTTCAGCGGCCCGCCACGACCCCTCGTTCCACGGCTCCACGTAGAGCTCGATCCGGTCGATTCCCGGATGCTCCAATGCCCAGGCGCCGAGCGCTGCCAACGCGTGCTTGGCAATGCCGCGCCTGCGGTGCTCCGGTGCGATCCAGTATCCGATGCTGGCCCTGCCGTGGTCGGCATTGCGCAGCCACAAGCCGATTTGCCCAACGGCACGATCCGTGGCCGTTTCGGCTATGGCAAATGAATACCCGCTGCCCTCGGCCACCCGGCGGTGCTGGCGCTCGATGAATGCCGCATAGCCGGCTTCAGTTCCTTGCGCCGGGACCGTGGTGATTTGCGTAATGTAGGGGTCCGTGGAGGCCTGCCTCACGGCAGGAATGTCGCTGGGCTGGAAGGGGCGGAGCCGGAAAGCGCCGGCGTCGATCACTGGTTGTTCGAGCATCTGCATGATTCCAACCTAGCGTGGTGATCCAAACAACAATGGACCCGTTTCCCTGGGGAAACGAGTCCATGATGTTAATCTCTTAAAATTCAGCCAATATTACCTAGTTGACCGGTCCGGTGAACTTCTCGCCCGGGCCCTTGCCTGGTGCATCCGGGATGATTGAAGCTTCGCGGAAGGCCAGCTGCAGGCTGCGCAGGCCGTCACGCAAAGGCGCTGCGTGCTGCGAGCCGATCTCAGGCGCACCGGCGGTGACTAGGCCTGCCAGTGCGGTGATCAGCTTGCGGGCCTCATCGAGATCCTTCAGCTCATTGGCATCTTCGCCCTCTGCAAGTCCGCACTTGACTGCTGCTGCACTCATCAGGTGGACGGCGGCCGTGGTGATGATTTCAACGGCTGCAACTTCTGCGATATCGCGCACCTGCTGGTCGACAGCGTGCTGGTGCGAGTTGGTGTCTTCGTTAGTCATACTGCTAAGCTTGTCACAGACCGACTCGATGCCGGTACTTCTCGCAGTTCTCCAGCTAGCACTGGATGAGGGATTCGTACTAGTATTGAGCCATGCAAGTGGAGGCCAACTCCCACCCGCTGTCGCCGTTTCCAGGCTTCCGGGTATTTCGGCAGGATTGCAGCAATGCATTCCCCAAGCGCTTACGCAGGAGCAATCCCGTGTTCGGCTTTGTCGTTCTTTTTGGCCTTCGCCTGCAATCGCAGACGGGGGCCTTCTTTGTTTGCGGTCATGGATTACGAATTTCAGGAGTGACACATCAGCGATCCACGCATTAATGAGCGCATTCGCGTGCCAGAGGTACGTCTCGTCGGCCCTAATGGCGAGCAGGTAGGCATCGTCCGTATCGAGGACGCGCTTCGTCTTGCTCTCGAGTCCGATCTGGACTTGGTCGAGGTGGCACCCAGCGCCAAGCCTCCAGTGTGCAAATTGATGGATTTCGGCAAGTACAAGTACGAAGCCGCTGTCAAGGCTCGCGAAGCTCGTAAGAACCAGACCAACACGGTCTTGAAGGAAGTCCGCTTCCGCCTGAAGATCGACACCCACGACTACGAGACCAAGGTCGGCCACGCACTGCGCTTCCTGGGCGCCGGCGACAAGGTCAAGGCCATGATCCAGTTCCGTGGTCGTGAGCAGCAGCGTCCAGAGATGGGCATTCGCTTGCTTGAAAAGTTTGCAGCAGACGTCGCCGAAGTTGGAATCATTGAATCCAGCCCGCGCATCGATGGCCGAAACATGGTCATGGTTGTTGGTCCGCTGAAGAACAAGGCAGAGGCTCGCCGCGAACAGCAGCAGAAGTCGGGTGGTCGCAGCGCGGCCAAGCGCAAGATCCGCACCGACGCGCCGGCTGAGACCGAGGGCCAGAATGTCGCAGCTTCCATGGATGATGAAGCCCGCGCCAAGTTGGAGCAGGCACGTCAGGCAGCTGAAGGCGACGCCTAGCCAAGCCTGTTGGGCTTTCGAGCCCGTCACCGTTCACGGTGAAGGATCTTCTTCCGGGAAGGTCCAACTACAAGAGAACAACAGCGGTCACCTTTATCGGGGCCCGCTTCGGATGATCCCCACCCGGTGCTTTACCGGGTGGAGCACGTAAGGAGAACGGCAGCTATGCCGAAGTTCAAGACTCACAGTGGCGCCAAGAAGCGCTTCAAGCTCACCGGTAGCGGTAAGCTCGCTCGCCAGCAGGCCAACCGTCGCCACTACCTGGAGCACAAGTCCTCGCGCGTTACCCGTCGCCTGGCTTCTGACCAGATCGTCGCTAAGGCCGATGTAAAGACCATCAAGCGGATGCTGGGCCTCTAAGCTCTCCCTTTCGCAATACGGGGAAGCAATACCCCACCACCCATAGATTTCACCCATCCCGCAAAATCGCGGGCACTGGGGAACTGACTTGAAGGAGTACACACGTGGCACGTGTGAAGCGGGCAGTAAACGCCCACAAGAAGCGTCGCGTCGTTCTGGAACGCGCAAAGGGTTACCGCGGTCAGCGTTCGCGCCTGTACCGTAAGGCCAAGGAGCAGCTGCTCCACTCGTTCGTTTACAGCTTCAACGACCGCCGTAAGCGCAAGGGCGACTTCCGCCGCCTGTGGATCCAGCGCATCAACGCTGCATCCCGCGCCAACGGCATGACCTACAACCGTCTGATCCAGGGCCTGAAGGCTGCTCAGATCGAGGTTGACCGTCGTATGCTCGCAGAGCTGGCTGTTTCGGACTCGAACGCTTTCGCTACCCTGGTGAAGCTTGCCAAGGATGCCCTTCCAGCTGACGTCAACGCCCCAAAGGCTGCCGCTGCTGAGGTTGCTGCACCTAAGGCTGCCAAGGCTCCAAAGGCTGCTGCCAAGTCCGTCGAGGGCGAAGGCGTAGTCAAGGCCGTTGAAGGCGAAGACGCACCTGAGGGCTTCATCATCAAGGGCAACGCTGGCTCGAACAAGTACCACGTTCCAGGCTCGACCTGGTACGACCAGACCGAAGCCGAGTTCTGGTTCAACTCCATCGAAGCTGCCAAAGCTGCAGGCTTCGAACCAGCTGGCGGCGAATCCCGTCAGCAGATGAAGTAAATCTCTTCTCCCTTTGACCTTTGAGCTGAGGCTCAGGTAGGACAGATCACACCGAAGGGTGGGTCCCGCGCACAGCGCGGACCCGCCCTTTGCGTGTTTCTACCGGTATTCTCGAGACATGAGCAGTTTTCCTCCAGAAGTGATGTCCAATCCACGCGCCGAACGAGTCAAGGCCATCGCGCGTCTGGCCAAGAGCAAGGGACGCGAAGCCACCGGCGAATACCTCGTCGAGGGCCCGCAGGCGGTACGCGAAGCACTCAAGGCCCATCTGGAGGACGATAACCTGGTCCAGGGCGTCTATGTTGTCGGCGGCTTTCTGGAGAGCCACGAAGAATTCGTGCAGCTGCTCGATAGCGCCAAGGTCCCAACCCGCATCGTCACCGGCGAAGTGCTGCACGCCATGGCTGACACCCAGACCCCGCAGGGCATCCTTGCCGTCGTCGCCATGTCCCAGCCGCAGCTGAGCGAAGTGCTGGACAGCAAGCCGAAGCTGATCGCCGTGCTCTGCCGCATCCAGGACCCGGGCAACGCCGGCACCATTCTGCGTGCCGCCGATGCCGCCGGAGCCGATGCGGTGATCCTGACCAAGGGCAGCGTGGATATCTACAACCCGAAGGCCGTGCGCTCCACCGCCGGCTCGCTGTTCCACGTACCGGTGCTGAACAACATCGAATTCGACCACCTGGTCGCCGCCGCGAAGACCACCGGAAGCCAGATCCTGGCCGCCGACGGCTATGCTGCCCACAACCTGGACACCCTGCAGGATGCCGCCGTGCTGCGTGCGAGCCAGCCGGGCACCGAAGCGCCAGAAGGCCAGCCGGTGCTGGAAGCGCCAACCCTGTGGCTGTTCGGCAATGAAGGCCAGGGGCTGGAGGAGCACGAGAAGGACGCCGCCGACTACCGCGTTGCTGTGCCGCTCTACGGTGTTGCCGAATCCCTGAACGTGGGTACCGCATCCACCGTCTGCCTGTACGCTTCGGCCCGCGCCCAGCGCTCAGCGAATCGGAGCGCACTGGACTCCCATGGCAGCTGAACTCAAGCAAATTGTTGCCGTGGCCATCGTCGATGACCTCGCCCGGCCCACCAGGCTCCTGGCCGCGCGCCGCAACCGCCCTCAAGCCCTTGCCGGGCTCTGGGAATTCCCCGGTGGAAAAGTCGAACCCGGCGAGAGCGAAGTCCAGGCCGTGCACCGCGAGCTGCGCGAGGAACTCGGGGTGCAGATGCGTCTTGGCGCGCCCATCCCAGGCCCGCATCCCCAAGGGTGGCAGCTGAACGAGAAGGCTGCCATGCGCATGTGGTTCGCCCAGATCACCGAGGGCGAGCCAGCGACCCTGGACGGGCATGACCAGCTGGCCTGGCTGGAACTCGATGACTCGCTGTCCGCCCTCGTCCCGTGGATTCCGGCCGATGCGCCGATCGTGGCGGCATGCCTGGCCCAGGCACGTGCCGGGGCGCAGCACTAAACACCCGTAAGCTTGTTACCGCGCCAACTTCTGGCACTGTGCCTATAGCCGATATTTTGAGGAGCACTTTTCGTGAAGCGATTTATGAGCGTTATCGCTCTGGCCTTCGCCGCCGTCCTAGCACTTTCTGGTTGCGTCAACATGAACGCAGAAGTCAACGTCTTGGGCAAAGACAAGGTCGCCGGGGCCATGCAGTTGACCCTGCACAAGTCGACGCTCAATGGCGTCAGCTTTGAAGAAGTCCTCGAGAGCCAGATCGACATCGAAATGATGGAACAGCAGCTGGGGGACCAGTGGAGCTACAGCAACATCGATGATGGCGAAAACGTCGGCCTGCGCTTTGAAACCACCAGCCCGATGACCTACGTCCAGCTGGCTGACGCATTCCGCGTCTTCGGCTTCGAGATCAACCTGGGCGATGACGGGAAGGAATACTCCTTCTCGATGCCGGGCGACAAAGCCACCGTGGATTCTTCCTTCACCGAAGCGAACCTGCACGTCACCTTCCCCGGCGCAGTCACCTCGCACACCCCGGGTACCGTCGAGCACCACACCGTCACCTTCGACATGATCAAGGGCGCCGCCGCCTACCAGGCCACCGCCAAGGTTGACCACACCATGTTCTACTCCGCAGTATTCGGCGGGGCACTGCTGGTTTTGACCTTCGTCTTCGTTGCCGCTTTCGCGCCAAAGGGTGCCAAGGAATCGCATTAATGAGCAGCAATCCTGCTTCAAGGTAAGAAGCTTCACGCCAAGGGCCCGTCATCGGTGAAACGATCACGGGCCCTTAGCCATAGAATGGAAGCAAAGTGTTCTACGCGTAAGTACAAGATAAGAGTAAGGATCGATCGATCCCATGTCTGATCAGACAACTGAACAAGCTCCTGTCGGGGAGTCCAATGTTCCGCACCCAACCGATGAAGCCGGCATCCAGGGCGCGGTCGACGCCGCCCTGGCAGCCATCCAGGCCGCTGGCGACCTGAACGAGCTGAAGGAAGCGCGCCTGGCCCACACCGGCGAGAAGTCCGCGCTGTCCCTGGCCAACCGCCAGATCGGCAAGCTGGACAAGACCCAGAAGGCTGTTGCCGGCAAGCTCGTCGGCGGTGCCCGCGGACGGGTCAACAAGGCCCTGGCTGCCCGCACCACCGTGCTCGAAGAAGCCGAAGCCGCCCGCATCCTGGTCGAAGAAACCGTGGATGTCACCGCCGCCGCCCGCCGCCGCAGCGTTGGCGCCCGCCACCCGCTTTCGGTCCTGCAGGACCGTGTATCCGACATCTTCGTCGGCATGGGCTGGGAAATCGCCGAGGGCCCGGAAGTCGAATCCGAATGGTTCAACTTCGACGCGCTGAACTTCAAGCCGGACCATCCTGCCCGCGAAATGCAGGACACCTTCTTCGTGGAGCCTGCCGACGCGCACCTGGTGCTGCGTACCCACACCTCCCCGGTGCAGGTCCGCTCGATGCTCGAGCGCGATGTGCCGGTCTACGTGCTGTGCCCTGGGCGCACCTTCCGCACCGATGAGCTCGATGCCACCCACACTCCGGTTTTCCACCAGTTCGAAGGCCTGGCCGTGGACAAGGGCCTGACCATGGCCGACCTGCGCGGTACCCTGGAGCACTTCGCCCGGCAGATGTTCGGCGCCGAAGCGCAGATCCGCCTGCGCCCTGCCTACTTCCCGTTCACCGAACCATCGGCAGAGCTGGACATCTGGCACCCAGGTGCCAAGGGCGGACCGCGCTGGATCGAGTGGGGCGGCTGCGGCATGATCAACCCGAACGTGCTGCGCGCAGCTGGTATTGATCCCGAAGAGTACTCCGGCTTCGCCTTCGGCATGGGCATCGAGCGCACGCTCATGTTCCGCAACGATGTCCCAGACATGCACGACATGATCGAGGGCGACATCCGTTTCAGCCAGCACTTCGGGATGGAGATCTAAGCAATGCGTATTCCACTATCTTGGCTGCGCGAGTACGCGCAGGTACCAGCCGACGCATCGGCTGAAGACGTCATGGCAGACCTGGTCAAGGTCGGCCTCGAAGAAGAAGATGTCCACCGCCCAAGCGATGAGCTCTCGGGCCCGATCGTGGTCGGCCAGGTGATTTCCCTGGAAAAGGAAGTTGCCTCCAATGGCAAGACCATCAACTGGTGCCAGGTTCGCGTGGTTCCAGAAGGTACCGAGCAGACCCTGACCGGCAAGGGCATCGACCCCTCGGGCGTGCAGGGCATCGTGTGCGGTGCGCACAACTTCGTGGAAGGCGACAAGGTCGTTGTCACCCTGCCCGGCGCCGTGCTGCCAGGGGACTTCAAGATCTCCCCGCGCAAGACCTATGGCCACACCTCGGCGGGCATGATCGCTTCCTCCCGCGAGCTGGGCATCGGCGAAGACCACGACGGCATCATGGTCCTGTCCAAGCTGGGCCTGGACCCGGAACTGGGCACCGACGTCTTCGAGCTCTTCGGCCTGGATGACCAGGCGGCGGAGATCAACGTGACCCCGGACCGCGGCTACTGCTTCTCGATCCGCGGCGTAGCGCGCGAATACGCGCTGGCCACCGGCACCTCCTTCACCGATCCCGCATCGATCGTGACCGTTTCGGAAGCCACCGAAGCCGGCCATGAGGTAGTGCTTCGCGACGAAGCGCCGATCTACGGCGTACCGGGCTGCACCCGCTTCGTGACCCGCGAGGTCACCGGCATCAACCCGAGCCTCCCGACCCCGCGCTGGATGGCTTCGCGCCTGCAGCTGGCCGGCATGCGCTCGATCTCGCTGGTAGTCGATATCTCCAACTACGTCATGCTGGAACTCGGCGCGCCACTGCACTTCTACGATGCTGACAAGCTGGCCGGTGCGATTACCGTGCGCCGCGCCAACGCCGGCGAAAAGCTGGTGACCTTGGATGCCAAGGAACGCGAGCTGTCGGTCGAGGACCTGCTGATCACCGATGATTCCGGCGCCATTGGCATTGCCGGCGTCATGGGCGGCGCGGCCACCGAGGTCTCGGATTCGACCAGCCGCGTGCTGATCGAAGCTGCGCACTTCGACACCGTGTCCATCGGCCGTTCGCGCCGTCGCCACAAGCTGCCTTCTGAAGCCTCCAAGCGCTTCGAACGCGGCGTGGACCCACGCATCATGCAGATCGCGGCCCAGCGTGCCGTGGACCTGCTGGTGCAGCTGGCCGGCGGCACCGAAACCGCCAAGGCCACCGACGCGGGCCAGATTCCTGCCGACACCCAGATCCAGCTGCCGGCAGGTTTCGCTGGAGCCTTGATCGGCGTGGACTACACCGATGAGCAGACCATCACCGCGCTGGAAGGCATCGGCGCGAGCGTTGAGCAGAACGCCGAGGGCTTCCTGGTCACTGCACCAAGCTGGCGCCCGGATTTGGACATCAAGGAAGACCTGGTCGAGGAAGTAGCCCGTGTTGTCGGCTATGACAAGATCCCGGCGACCTTGCCTGTGGCCCCTCCGGGCCGTGGCCTGACCCGCGCCCAGTCCCAGCGCCGCCGCCTGCTGCAGGGCTTGGCAGATGCAGGGCTGACCGAGGTCTTGAACTACCCATTCGTTTCCGAAGCGCAGAACAGCACCTTTGGCGCTGCGCAAGCCGGTACCGAGGTCAAGGCCATTTCGCTGGCCAACCCGATTTCCAAGGAATTCCGCTTCCTGCGCACCTCGCTGCTGCCGGGCCTGCTGGACACCGCTCGCCGCAACATCGGCCGTGGCTTCCGCGACCTGGCGCTGTATGAAGGCGGCCTCGTCTTCCTGCCAGGTACGCAGCTGGGCTCCTCGGTTCTGCCTCCGCTAGGTGAAAAGCCAAGCGATGAGGTCCTGGCCGAACTGTTCAACGGCGTCCCTGACCAGCCATGGCACCTGGCCGCGGTTCTCACCGGCCGCGAAGCATCGGCTGCGGCTGGCTTCGCACCGCGTGCCTGGGACTGGGCCGACGCGCTGGATGCGGCGCACTGCGCGGCAGATGTCCTCGGCGTTGAGCTTGAGGTTGCCCAGGGCAGCCACCAGGCCTTCCACCCGGGCCGTGTTGCAGTACTGAAGGTTTCCGGGCAGGTCGTTGGCTACGCCGGTGAACTGCACCCGCAGCTGCTCAAGGACCAGGACCTGCCAGCACGTACCGTGGCCATGGAACTGAATGCTGCCGCACTGATGGCTGCTGCACCTGCAGTGGTTGTTGCCCAGCAGCACCTGTCCGCCCAGCCGCTGGCTACCCAGGACGTGGCCTTGGTTGTCGACCAGGACGTCGTGGCTGGCGATGTGCTTGCCGCCCTTCGCGAAGGCGCCGGTGAACTGCTCGAAGACATCGCGCTGTTCGACGTGTACCAGGGCCAGGGCATCGAAGACGGCAAGAAGTCGTTGGCCTTCGGCCTGAGGTTCCGTGCCGCCGACCGCACCCTGACCGCCGACGAGGCGTCCGAGGCTCGTGCCGCGGCGGTGGCTGCGGCTACCGAGAAGTTCGGCGCTTCCCAGCGCTAGGCTTTTGGCCTGCCAGATGCCCTGCTGCTCTCCTGATGCTCGGGAAGCGGCAGGGCATTTTGCCTTGTCGCCATGCCCGGGTTGGCCAGGTTGAGGACTACACTTGATCTGGGATATCCCGACAATGCGACTAGATGAGGGAAGAGGCTTGAAGTGAAGGGAATGCGTTCATGCGGTGCCGTGCTGCTGGTGTTCTTCCTCGGGATCCTGGCCGTTGCCGTCCTCATCGCGGCAGGCTGGGCAGCGGTGCTGTTTATCCAGCGTGGCGCCGGGACCCACCTCGAAGAACCTGCGACCCCGAGCGCTACGGTCGAGGAAGAAGCACCCGATAGGCTCCGCCCATCGGAAACCTACACGCCCTAGCTGGCTGGCGGCACCGGCACAGTGGGAAGAACCCGTGTCAGGGTTATGAGCCCAGGGCCTTCCTTCGCCTGCGCGATGAACCCGTAACGGGCAAGCACTTTCAGCGAGGCGATATTCGAGGCCTCGGCACGAGCGATAAATGCGCTTCGACCGGTTTCCTGCAATTGCGCGAGCCCCTCGCTGACTATTGCCTTCGCCAAGCCTTGGCCCCAGCATTCCGGGGCGATCCAATAGCCGATTTCGGTGGCATGCCTGCGTTCGGTAGCAGTGAAAAGTCCAACCGGAGAATTCTGGCGGCGCGCGATAAACCAGGAGATCTCCGGACTGCTCAGGGCATGTTCCACGCGTTGCGCGGTGTGCTCCGGGCTCCAGGTGCTTCCGTCGCCGATATGGGCCATGACGCGTTCGTCTGCAGCCAGGCGCGCAACGAAATCTGCATCCGCCTCGGTCATTGGCGTTAGCAGCAGTGAAGGACCCATGGGTTCAGCCTATGCGGGAACGAAGCGCGCGCAAACTTGTTTCATTGGCGGTAGCTTTCCCGAAAAGGCACAAGGCCAGCCCTAGATGCGGGATTCCGCTGCTGCTATCGCCAGACGCGAAGATGCGAGTTGATCTTCAGGGGCGTTCAGCGTCTGCCTTAGGGATAGGGAACTGCGGAAACAGTCCAGGGCTTGGCCGATCAGGCCCCGGTCGAAATAGAGCTTGCCATGGTGTTGCAGGGCAAAAGCTTCAAGGGTGGCGGCGACGTGTTTCTCTGCAGTGCAGGAGCAGTCCCTATTCTGAATAGACGCTCGCGCTGACTCAAAGATTGCCTGGGCGAGTTCGAAACGACCCTGCCAATGCAGAACATGGGCTAAGCGAAGCGCTGCAGCAACGCCAGAATAGGGCAGTGCATTGCTGCTCGCGAAATCCTGGCTGGCAAAGCCGCTTCGACGCAGGCAGCTCCATGCCAGCTCTTCGGCTTCTTCCAGTCGCCCGGTCATTCTCAGCCACGCGATGCGTTCTGCTTCGCCTGGTGTCCCGAGTTCTTCAAGCTGGAGGATTCTTGCCTCCACAGCTGAAACGTCGGTAACAATTTCACGCAGCGTCTGTGGATCAATCGAGTATTCCGCTGCAACGGGTTCTTGGCTTGTCGAGTTGGCAGTCATGTCCGAATCCACGTTTGCGCTCCAATCCTTTCAAACTCTTCCAATTACTGGGCCGATCCCTGTATGCGCGTAGCCATATGTTTTTCCAGTTCTTCATCGACGCGAGCACGCCATGAAGGCAACCAGTTTCTGATCTGCAAATTCATCACTGATGCACAGAGGAATTGATCAACGCCGAAAAGATTAGCCAGATCAGCTATTGCAGTGTCCCAGTCTGTAGCCTGATCCACTATGGCAAAAACTTCATCACGGCGTTCTAATGCCATTTTCATTACTTCAAGGGTTTCTTCGGTGGGAGATTTCGCTGGATTGGCCATGAGCCTATCCTGCCAGACCTTTGGAAACTGACGTGAATGGAAATTTCGGGTGATTTAAGCCTGCACCTAACGCTTATCTGGAGGTCCCATTCATGGACAAGAACTAGATATCGGAGCATGCTGAAGGCATGAGAATGGATGGACGTGTTGACGCGGCCACGCCGGATCCACGCATAGCACAAGCAGAACAACTCAAGCTCATGCCTGTTGCGATAATGGGACTGCGCGCACAGCCTCTGGTGGACGATGCGGGATACCTGAGTATTCAAGACAGCTATGATGACCATGGTCTGTGCGATATGAGTGTGTCTGTCAGCTACACCCTTTGGGACGCTGCGGATGATCGATCGAAATTCCTGGGTGGCTTGGAGCAAGGTGCAGTCGAAGGGGTGGTGCCTGGCTCCGTTCACCAGTACAAGCGGCCGCGGTGGCTGGAAGAATACGTCCGTCGCATGAACTATCCGCAATTATTCGAAGCTGTGAGAACTACCTGGACTCGCGATTCGGAAGCAGGTCAGACTTTGGCCGCAGCGTTAACTGATCACGCTAACTACGTACTTATCAACCAATTTCGGCAGGAGCTCGGATTGCTTCAGGAATCGTCGGCGATACCGCCGATGATGTTGACCGAGAAGACGGTCAACGGCCACGCAGAGGTCCAGATTGAGGATAGTAAAACCGCAGGTGCTGAGATCGACACCGACCCGTACGTCTACGCGGCCGGGGTGGAATTTCCTAGCGGCGCACTCATGACCGCGGTCCTGCCGCGCAAGTACTTGCATCAGCTGGAGCTGCGATTTGCGGCTCGCCCGCAAGGAAGGGGATCAGCCGCCTAGAGGCGAGCATTTCTTTTGATAGACCGCTTCATGCTCGACCGGCACAAAGCCGAGTTTCTCATTGATCGCATGCATCCATGTATTCTGGTCGTCGCTGCTTGTTCTTACCCGGTGAATCGTCCCCAGGCGTTTGGCAACGTCCAGGCTAGCTGCCTTCACCGCTGTCCCGAGCTGATGTCCTCGATGCTGGCGAAGAACGAGCGTCCCCTCGATATTCGAAGGGCTCTCCGGTGCCGGCGCAACAACAAGGCAGGTCCACGCAGCCACGTCACCGTGCTTGTCCAGCGCAATGGATTCAATGGCCGTGGAACCTTGGGCGATCCATTGCGTGATTTCCTGAGCGTATTCTTCCGCGGAAACCGCTGACTCGCTCCAGCCTAATTCGCCATTTGGAGCCTGCGCATCTACGAGCCCCTTGATTTGTCCAACTTGTTTTCGCAGGTGCTCCGGAACGCCGTTGACGTGGGTCGAAACTTCGTAGCCACGAGTGGCTCCTTGGCGCCAAAGAGTCCAGGAATCAAGGTCCAGCTCCAGCACGGTTTCAGTAGTAGCTACGTGGTAGCCAAGCGGGGCAACGAATTCCTGTTCCAGGGCACCAAGTTCAGCGGAAGTGCGGCGGTAGGCGCTGGAGACGAATCGTTTCACCGACGAAGGGCTAATCTCTTCAGCAGCGGAAACTAGCGCGCTTCCGATGGAACGCGACTGGTGGATGGGATCGACCCAAACATAGATCCACGACGTGTCGGGAGCGGAGTGGTGGGTCATCGATGCCGAGAAGCCGAGTAAGGAAGAACCTTCCCAAGCGCCGCGGAGGTTCTTGCTCCATCCGTCAGCGGCACGCCACTGGAGCATTCGAGCCTCGACACCGATTCCTTGCCAACCAGGACGTGCCTTCTCGTTCGCGGCAGCCTCGATTCGGCTGGCAGCGCGAAGCGCGTCGTCGTCGAAAACGCTGAGGCTGCCAATTCGCATGCCAACATCTTATGGCCTCGCTTCGCTGAATTCCGCCAGGCGCTGCCGGAAGATGATAATGAACGGGAAAAATTCATGGGGCGCACGCGGCGCACCGAAAACCCTTCTAGGATCGATGCATGAGTACTACTTCGAATAGCATTCGTCGCGCCAGATCAGGCGATACCGCGGAGATCTACCGTCTGGCGCGTCTGTTTACGCCGAGTTTAGGGCTGGACGCAGAAGACTTTGAAAAGAATTTCCAGTCGCTGGTACATGATTCCAGCTGGTTCATCTGCGTTGCCGAATCCGTCCAGGGGCTATCGGGCTATGCGGCGGCCCAGGACTACGGACGGGGGCTGCGCGCCCCGTTCACCGTTGGCCGATTGCATGACCTATTTGTGGCACCTGCCGCCAGGCGCACGGGTACCGGAAAGAAGCTGGTTGAAGAAGTTTTCCACTGGGCTAGGCAACGCACGGTTCCGATGATATTGGACTGGCAAGCCACCCCCGAATCAATTGCCTTCTACGAGTCCTTCGGGATGGAATCCGACTTCACCGGGGACTTTCCGCAATGCCCCGGATTCAGCCTGGACTTGCGCCCGCGGCAGTAGCTTCAAAACAAAAGCAGGGAACGGCGAAAGCTCGCCGTTCCCTGCTGAAATTCAAATACTTTACTTGGCTGCGCCAGCGGTAACTGGTGGCAGATCCGACCATGGGAAGGTAATCCACTTGTCGGTGCGGCGCCATTCGTAATCCGGGACCATGATGGTGCGCGGCTTGGTGTACAGGCAGACGGTCTTGACCTCGGCGCCCCAAGCGGACACCAGATCGACAACCTTTTCAAGGGTGCGGCCGGAGTCGGAGACATCGTCAACGATCAGGATCTTCTTGTCGCGCAGGTGGCCATCGTCCAGCATTGGAGGAAGAACCACTGGCTCCGGCAGGACGGTGCCGATGCCGGTGTAGAACTCCACGTTCAGCGCACCGCAGGCCTTGACGCCCAGAGCGTAGGAAATCGAGCCGGCCAGCAGCAGGCCGCCTCGTGCTACTGCCAGAACGATGTCCGGCTCGAAGCCGTCGTCGACAATGGTCTGTGCCAGTTCGCGGGAAGCTTCACCGAAGGTGTCCCAAGTGAGGATCTCGCGCTCTGGTTCTGAAAGGACGGATGCCCCGGAATCGTCAATGCTAGTCATTCTGCAATTTTAGCCCCGAATTTGGTGCGGTGCTGTCCAGTTCAAACCAATCGATCATTTTTTCCTCCCATGCCCGGAGGATTCCCATCCGTTGATTAGGCATGAATAGGCATGCAACGCACCTGCTTGAGGAATCCATCACTTTTCGGCGAATCCCGGTTGGAACAAGCGCGTTGCGGCCCCAATGCGCCGAAAGCCGCCTTAAGGATGATCGATGCCACACCCCGGCTCGCTAGGATAGGAGAAAGGCCATCAGCCGGAGATAACCCGGAACTCGAAAGAAGGAGACGCATCGTGGGCCCACGAACCCGGAGCATTCGAATAGCCGGTACCGCAGCGGCACTTTCCCTGGGGCTGGCTGGCGCCCTGCCTGCCGCGCAAGCTGCCACCGGTGTGCAGGTCGTGGCCGGGCAGAACCTGGAATCGGTCACCATCGAGGATTCCACCGGCAAGCTCAATGAGCAGCGGCTGCGTGATGCACTGGACGAGCTCGATTTCAACGAGCCCACGGATGTGGCAATCTACGCCCGCAACGGAGAATACTCCGATGACATCAACACCAAGACGCTGGAATACGCCAAGTCATCCCATCCGGAATGGATATCCGGGAAGCCCGAAGACTACGGCGACTACTGGGCCGACGGCCTGTTCATCATCACCTTGTCCATCGAAGGAGAAGGAGATGGACAGATCGGCACGTACTTCGGCGAAGACCGCAAGGTCTCAGAGAGCTCCATGGAGAGCATCCACGAAGCCGGCTACGACGACTTCAACCTATCCCGGTGGACCGACGGCGTCATTGCGGTAGCCGATCAGGCGGCCGTGATCATGAATCGGCCCTGGTACCAGCACCCGGCCTTGTGGATATCCACGGGCGTCGGAGGCCTCGTGGCTGCCATTATCGGCGGCGTCGCACTGCACACTCGGTCAACGCGGCGGAAAACCTTCGCGGAAGAACTGCATCAAGGGACCTTGCACCTGACCAACGTCACGATGGATCTGGAAGAAACCGAATTGGCGGCTCGTACGCTGCCGTCGGCTTCAGAGCATGCAGCCGAGCTGGAGCAGCGCTTCACCAAGTTCATGGCCAAATACCGTGCTTGTTTTGAAGCGCAGCAGGCACTGGAAGACTCGGGCAAGAAGGAACGGTCCGGCTCCGAAGGCGTTCGCTTCGCCAAGGAGTTCCGCGAAACAGCGCAGTCCCTGGACCTGACCGATGACGCCATCATTGCCGCGGCGGCGCTTTATACCCGTTCAGCATCCTGGGAAGAGGCGTGGCATGCACAGACCGAGCCGCTAGAAGAGGACCTGGACGAGATCAGGGAGTTGCTCAACGACGTAGAGCCGGAACTGATGGGCAGCGCGGCCGCCTTGGCTTCCTACCGGGAAATGGCAACCACGCAGCTCGGCGAACTGTCAGTGCAGCTGAAGGAAGAATCGATCACGGTGGATCAAGCGCTCGATGGATTATCGGCGTTGCGTGCCGAATTGACCGAGAAGCTGGATATCTTCGCCCAAGCTCAAATCGAAGTGTATGCGGAAAGTGCCGAAGAGAAGGCCGACATGCAATCGGCATTGAAGAAATCCCGCTACGAATCCGGGGCATATGACGGCCGTTCCGGCACCATCCTGGACGTTTTGAATCCCGCATCGATGTATTGGCGCGTGGGTGGCTACCACCACGGATATTCCGCGGGCGTCAGCGCAGTGGCCGAGTCGCGTGAAGCAGCCAGCTCGTCGGGCGGAGTCTCCGGCGGATACTCTGGTGGCGGAAGCTTCTCCGGCGCTGGCGGATCTTCGCGCTTCTGATGGAAGGCAACGATATCTTCGCAGAGCTGCTGCCGTCTTCGGTGCATGTGGTCCAGTCGCGCTCCGAGCTGGAAGACGGCCGATCCTATAGGGAAGAAGAACGGTACATCGCCGAGGCGGTGCCTGCGCGGCAGCAGGAATTCCGTACCGTCCGTGTCTGCGCTCGCCGAGCGCTGGCACAGCTGGGCCATGCGGGCGTTGCCTTGGTTCCAGATCAAAAACGGGCACCGATCTGGCCAGCTGGAGTGGTGGGGAGCATGACCCATTGCGCTGGCTTCCGTGCAGCGGCAGTAGCCTCCACCAGCGATATTCGCGGCCTTGGCATCGACGCCGAACTGCATGCTCCGCTGCCGGCAGAAATCCTCGACATCATCTTGCTTCCCGAAGAGCAGGCGATGGCCGCCGAGCTATCGGCGCACCATCCGCACATCGCCTGGGATCGGCTGATTTTCAGCGCCAAGGAAAGCGTCTTCAAGGCGTGGTTCCCGCTGACCAGGCAGTGGCTGGATTTCCTGGAATGCGAGATTCGCGTCGATGCGCAGTCCCGCCGTTTCCACGCCGGAATCCGGGCTACGGGACCGGTTGCCGCGCAGCATGCTCTCGCATCGATGAGCGGACGCTGGATCGCCGAAGGGCCGCGCGGCCAAGGGCTGCTGGGGACCTGCGTTATCGTTCCCTAGCAGCGGTGCACCGGGAACGGATCTAGAATTCTTCGCCGTGGGTAATCACCTTGGCCGCGCGGCCCACGATTTTCGGATCGGGGGAGCCCACCAGGTGGTGGTCCTTGCCCTTGTACTCGAAAAGGTTCAGCACGTGGCGCATCGCCTGCAACCGGGCGCGCTTCTTGTCGTTGGACTTCACCACGGTCCACGGGGCATGCTCCGTATCGGTCTTGAGGAACATTTCCTTTTTGGCTTGGGTGTACTTTTCCCACTTATCCAGGGACTCGAGATCCATGGGCGAGAGCTTCCACTGGCGCACCGGATCGATGCGGCGGATGGTGAATCGCGTCAGCTGCTCGCTGGCGGACACCGAGAACCAGAACTTCACCAGGTCGATGCCCTCGTCGACGACCATCTTCTCGAAGGCGGGAGTCTGCTCCAGGAAGTGGTCCACCTGGGTTTCGGTGCAAAATCCCATCACGCGTTCGACGCCGGCACGGTTGTACCAGGAGCGGTCGAAGAGCACGATCTCGCCAGCCGAAGGGAAGTGCTGCACATAGCGCTGGTAGTACCACTGGGTGGACTCGCGCTCGCTCGGCTTTTCCAAAGCCACCACGCGGGCGCCACGCGGGTTCAGGTGTTCGGTGAAACGCTTGATCGTGCCGCCCTTGCCGGCCGCATCACGGCCTTCGAAAACGATCATGATCCGGCGGCCATGGGCTTTCGCCCATTTCTGCAGTTTCAGCAGCTCGATCTGCAGTGCCCGCTTTTCAGCCTCGTAGGTGGCGCGATCCAGTTTCTGGAAATACGGGTAGTTCTCCCGCCAGGTATCGACGATGCTTCCATCGGCGCGGACCAGCACCGGATCGTCATCGTCGTTATCGAGGACGGAATAGCCCTGGAAGGCTTCATCGAGCAGGGGGATCTCTACAGTCATGCAATGACCGTAGAGCCATCCGGTGAACAGCTTGTGAATAAATGCTGAACAAGACCAAGCCAGAGGGTTGTTTGTGATGAAGGACAACAGCCCTGCGGTCCTGGCCGGAACATCATGGCGCCGTGCGCCGATCAGGCAGGGAAGGGCGGAAGCGCCTCGGAAAACAGCCATGCGTCCAGGATGTCCTGGATCTCTTCCGCCGGTGCGTAGTGGCCCAATAGGTCAGCGAACTTCTGCGTGCTCACCGTCGAATGCTGATGCGTGGCGGTCCATTGGCGAAGCATCGTGTAGAAGTCCGTTTCGCCCAGCCGCCTCATCAGCGCATACAGGGCCAGCGCTCCGCGCTTGTACACCCGGTCATCGAACATGTCCTGGGGCCCGGGGTCCCCGACCATGATGTCCTGCGGCAAGCCTTCGAGCATGGCCCACGCGTGGCGGGCACGCTCGTCCAACGCCATCACCTGGGCTTCTTCGGAGTACACCCATTCGCTGAAGCAAGCGAAACCCTCGTTGAGCCAGATATCCTTCCAGCGCCCCGGAGTCAGGGAGTTGCCGAACCACTGGTGCGCGAACTCGTGGGCGATCAGGCGCTGGGCTTCCCACTGCAGCGACAAGTGGTTCTTGCCGAAGATGCTCAGGCCCTGGGCTTCGAGCGGGATCTCCAGCTCGTCATCGACCACGACGATCTTGTAGCTCTCGAACGGGTACGGGCCGAATTTCCGCTCGAACAGCTCGGCCATCGCCGTCTGCTTCGCGAACGCGCCGCGCACCGGCACCTCGGTTCCCGGAACCGAGTAGGCCACCAGGTGGCCGCCTTCATCGAAAGGAATCTGGCTATAACGGCCGATCTGCACGGTGGCGAGGTAGCTGGCCATCGGCTCACGCTGCTCGTAGACCCACGTCTCGCGGCTGGCCGACCGACGATGGTCCACCAGCTGGCCATTGGCCACGACGCGGTATCCGGCATCCGCCGAGATCTCGAAGCGGTAGCTGGACTTGTGGCTGGGGTGGTCGTTGCACGGGTACCAGGTCGAGGCGCCTACTGGCTGGCCGGAGACCAGGATGCCATCGGTGAGCTCTTCCCAGCCAAGCTCGCCCCACAGCCCGTCTTCTGCCTGCGGGCTGCCGGCATAGCGCAGGTTCAGCTCCACGCGCTCGCCGGCTTTCACCACTTCTGGCAGGGAAACGACCATCCGGTGGTGCTTCTTGGCCACCGGCACCTTGCGCCCCTGGCAGGTGGCCTTGATGATCTTCAATCCGCTGAGGTTCAACGCGACCTCATTGATATCCTCCACGGCGCGGATGCGCAGCATGGCCCGGCCATCAAGCAGGTTGCTGGCGAGCTTGATGGCCAACGACAGGTCATAGTGCTCCACCGTGTACGTCGGGGACCCATGGTGCTTGGTGTACTCATCGAGTATGCGGTGGGGCATCGGCGGGGAATCCTCAGGCTTGTTGGTCAGCCGGTTGCTCGGCTTTGGTCTCGGGTTCGATGTTCCAGCGTACCGCCGGATTGCCGCGCCAGTAGGTATTTGCCGGAAGCACCTCGCCGCGCAGCACCAGGCTGGCTGGCCCGGTGGTGGTGCCTTCGGAGATCCGCGCGGCGGGCAGGATGACGCTGTGCGGGCCGAGCGTTGCCCCGGCGCCCAGGGACACCGCGTCGATGGACATGATCCGGTCGTGGAACAGGTGGGTTTGCAGGACACTGCCGCGGTTCACCGTGGCGTGGTCTTCCAATGCCACCAGGTCCGCTTCCGGGAACCAGTAGCTCTCGCACCACACGCCATGGCCGATCTTTGCCCCCTGCGCGCGCAGGAACCAGACCAAGGCCGGGGTGCCCGAAGCCAAACGGGCGAACCATTGGGCGCAGACCAGCTCGGTGAAGGAATCCACCATTTCGGTGCGCCAAATGAAGGAACTCCACAATGCGTGCTCGCCCGGGCGAATCACGCCAACCACTAGCCACTTGGCGGCGACCGCCACCAGGGCGGCGACTGCTCCGGCCAGGACCAGCACCGCGCCGGAAAGCAGGATCGCGACCAGCGGGTTGAAGTAGGTGGTCAACGCGGACAGTGCCCAAAGCACGCCGCCGGCAATTCCGACCGTGGTGAACACCGCGAGGCCACGGGTCAGCTCCCACCCCGCCCGCATCGCCTTGAGCTTCAGGGTTGGGCGGTAGGTCAGATCCGATTCGCCTTCCACGGTGGTGCGGCGCAGCTTGTGCGGGGGCGAGCCGATCCACGAGGTGCCGGCCTTCATCTTCTTCGGCGTGGCCGACAGCACCGCGATCAGCGAGCGCTTGGGCACCCGGCGCCCGGCATGCAGGATGCCGGAGTTGCCCAGGAAGGCCTTCTTGCCCACGCGAACCGGGGCAATGTGCATCCAGCCGCCACCGAGCTCATAGGAAGCAACCATGGTGTCATCGGCCAGGAACGCACCCGAGGAAATGGTGGTCATCTTCGGAATCAGCAGCACCGTGGAGATCTCCACGTCGCGGCCCACCTTGGCACCGAGCAGGCGCAGCCAGATCGGGGTGAAGAGCGAGGCGTAGAGCGGGAAGAGCAGGTCGCGGGCGGTATCCAAGACGCGTTCGGTAGCCCAGGCCTGCCAGCCAACGCGGGAAGTGACCGGATGCCAGCCCTCTGCCAGGCCGATGGAAAGCAGTCGGACAATGGCGATGGTCAGCACCATGGTGGCCAGGAACCACACGGTGGCGCCCAGCAGCACGGCCGGAATGAACCGCCAGCCGATCCCGGCCAGCGATTGCGCGCTGCCAAGTACCGGGGCAATGGCCAGCAACGCGGCAATCACCGGAAGCCACTGTGCGAGGTTCAACGCCATGGAACCGATGCCGCCCAGGATACGGGGCAGCGCCTTGTGCTCCGGTTCCTGCGTTGGCCACTTCCGCTTGGCCTTGCCTTCGCGCTGCGCCGGCGAACCGGCATAGCGGGAATGGCTGCGGGCCTGGCCGTAGACCGCGGATCCCGCTTCAACGATGGTGTGCGCACCGATGGCCGCCCCGGGGGCCAGGGTGCTGCGGGCGCCGATGGAGGCATGGGCGCCGATCTCAATGGTGCCCACGTGCAGCTTGTCCCCGTCGATCCAGTAGCCCGAGATATCCACCTCGGGCTCGATGGAAGCTCCGGGGCCGACTCGCAGCATCCCGGTGACCGGTGGCAGGGTGTGCATGGTCGCGGTGCGGTCGATCTGCGCACCGAGCATCCGCGCATACCAAGGCAGCAGCGGAGCGGACGCCAAGGACACCGGATCGACCACGTCGGCGATGTGCTGGGCCAGCCAGAGGCGCAGGTGCACCGAACCCGAGCGGGGGTAGGTCCCCGGTTTCAAGCCGCGGAGCAAGAGCTTCGTGGCCGCGATGGACAGGCCCATGCGCCCTACCGGGGTCACGAAGACCAGCCAGAGGCCGGCAAGCACGTACCACGGGGTCGGCAGGTGCGCCTCGAAAACACCGAGGAACACCAGCAACAGGTGTCCGAGCATGAGGTAGGTGAACCAGCGCAGGCCCGAGAGGATGAACAGCGGCACGGCGGCCAGGGATTGCGCCCATTGGGTTCCCCGCTGGGTGCGCTTGACCGTGCGCGGCTGCGCCGGCGTCACGGATGGCTGCTGGCCGCCGAGGTATTCGAGCAGTGCGCCAAAACGGGGGTAGTCGTAGAGCTGCGCGACGGTCAGGTCCGGGTAGCGGACACGCAGTGCCGAAACCAGCTGGGCCGCGGCCAGCGACCCGCCACCGGAAGCGAAGAAATCGGCGTCCAGGCCGGCGGCCGAAGCGCCCAGCGCGCCGCGCCAAGCTTCGGCAATAAACTGCCCGGTCTCATCGAGTTCGGGCAGGCCGGAGCCCTCGGCAGCCAGTTCGGCGCCCGGCAGCGGCCACGGCAGCGCATTGCGGTCCACCTTGCCGCTGGTCTTCATCGGCAGGCTGCCCATCACCGCCAGGATCGGCACCATCGGCGCTGGCAGGTCGGCGAGCAAGCGGGTGCGCGCTGCCCCCAGATCGTAGTTTTCGGCTGCCTGCAGGTAGCCGACCAGGACCTTGTTGCCGGTGGCGGTCTCGCGTACCGCTACCGCCGCGGAAGAAACTTCGGGAAGGGAGTTGAGCGCGGCGTCGATTTCGCCCAGCTCGATACGCCGACCGCCGATCTTCACCTGGTCATCCACGCGGCCGATGAAGACCAGGCCCAGCGGGTCATTGATGACCATATCGCCCGAGCGGTAGGCGCGCTCCCATCCCAAGGTGGGCATCGGCGCGTACTTCTCGGCATCCTTTTCCGGATCCAGGTAGCGGGCCAGGCCCACGCCGCCGATGATCAGCTCCCCGGATTCGCCCTCGGCGACCGGGATCCCCTCGGTATCAACCACCGCCAGATCCCAACCGTCCAGCGGCAGGCCGATGCGCACCGGCACGCTGCCGTCCATGGTGGCGCCGCAGGCTACCACGGTCGCTTCGGTCGGTCCGTAGGTGTTCCAGACTTCGCGGCCTTCGGTGGCTAGCCGCCCGGCCAGTTCCGGCGGGCAGGCCTCGCCGCCGAAAATCAGCAGGCGCACCGAGTCCAGGGCCTGCGCCGGCCACAGCGCCGCCAGGGTGGGCACGGTGGAAACGGCGGTAATGGAACGGGAAATCAGCCACGGGCCCAGGTCCATGCCGCTGCGCACCAGGGCGCGCGGGGCCGGGACCAGGCAGGAGCCGTTGCGCCAGGCGATCCACATTTCCTCGCAGGAGGCATCGAAGGCGACCGAGAGCCCGGCGAGCACCCGGTCGGTGGTGTTCAGCGGATCGCCGGGAAGGAACATCTTCGCTTCGGCATCCACGAAGGCCGCTGCCGAACGGTGGGTGACCGCGACGCCCTTGGGCTTGCCGGTGGAACCGGAGGTGAAGATGATCCATGCGTCATCTTCCAGGCCGGGCATTCGCGGGTTCGCAAAGGGCTTGGGGCGCTGGCTATCGGCCACGACAGTATCGCGTCCCTTGATGATGCCCGCGACTTCGGCCTCGGTGAACACGGTCTTGGCGCGCTCGTCGGGGTCATCGGCATCGACCGGGACATAGGCGGCCCCGACCCACATGATCGCGAGGATCCATTCGTACAGGTGCCGGGTGCCCGATTCAACGCGCACGCCGATGCGGTCGCCGGCGCCCAGGCCCTGGGCATGCAGCCGCCGGGCCTTGTTCTTGACCTCTTCGAGCAGCTCCGCGTAGCTCTCTACGCGTTCGCCGTCGTCAATGGCCGGCGCATCGGGATGAGCCTGGGCGGTGGCCTGCAGGATGTCCATGAGGGTGCGCGCAGCCGGCGCCAGGGTTCCGGAGGGGAACTGGGGTGGATGGATTGGTGCATCCGGCGCTGGAGTTCGTTCGTTGTCCATGCTGATCGGATCCGTCCCTTCACTATGAGTGCAAGATGGGTCGCTGGGGGAGAGCGTCCCAGAAGTGAAGTGGATCCTGGAGGGGTGGAACGCAAGGGTTCCAGTCACCATTAAAGCGTGTTACGGGTTAAGAGCGGAAAAATTTGATTGAAGTGTCATGCATCTCTCAACTGCTGCGGACCGGCGGCAGCAACGAGCCGCGGTGGATGCCGGCATCGCCCCGGTGCTTTCGGGGCAGATGCCGGCATGCCCAGGCTGCCGGTGCCCGGCCATCGCTAGGGAACCAGGATGACCTTGCCGGTGGTGGCGCGCGATTCCAGCGCGGCATGGGCCGCGGCAGCTTCGGCCAGCGGGAATTCGGCGCCGATGCGCACATCAATGTCCCCGGTGGCGACCCAGCCGAAGATATCGCCGAAGCGCCAGTGCAGCTCCTGCTCGGTGGCCAGGAAGTCATCGAGCTTCGGCCGGGTCACGCTCAGCGAACCGCCAGCGTTCAGCCGCTGCAGGTTGAAGTCCGGGACCTGGCCGCTGGCCCCGCCGAAGAGCACCAGGGTGCCGCGCCGGCGCAGGGCTGCCAGCGAGGTCTCGAAGGTGTCCTTGCCGATGCCGTCGTAGACCGCGTGCACGCCCGCGCCGCCGGTGACCTGCGCGACGGTGTCCGCCACCTGGTCGTAATCCACCACGTAGTCGGCTCCGGCCGCCTTGGCCAGGTCCTTCTTTTCCTGCGTGGAGGCGGTGGTGATCACGGTGGCGCCCTTGAGCTTGAGCAGCTGGGTGAGGATCAGGCCCACACCGCCAGCGCCCGCGTAGGTCAAGACGGTATCGCCGGAGCGCACCATGTAGCTCGAATGCACCAGGTAGTGCGCGGTCATGCCCTGCAGCGGCAGCGCGGCGGCGATGTGCAGGTTCACCGCATCGGGCACCTTGCCCGCGCGCTTGGCTTCCACCAGCGCGTACTGGGCGTAGCCCCGGGAACCGGAGGCGGTGGCCACCCGGTCGCCCACCTGGTAATTCTGCACGCCCTCGCCGATCTGCTCCACCACGCCGGAGAATTCGCTGCCCGGGGTGAAGGGGTAGTCCACCGTGTACACGCCGCTGCGCTGGTAGGTTTCGATGAAGTTCACGCCGGTGGCCGCGACCTTCACCAGCAGCTGGCCCGGGCCCGGGGCAGGGACCGGGATCTGATCCGGGACCAGCCCGCTGGCATCGGTCGGTTCGTGAACCACAATGGCTTGCTGCTGCATAGTGCCGCGCTCCTTAGCTGCGTGTTTCGATCCCGGCACGCGATGCCGGGACGGTCTCTAGGGCCAGTTTAGGACTTCGGAGCGCTGCGCGGGCACCGTGGGGCGGATGTCGGGTTACGTGACGAAGAATTTTATGAATATTTATTAGCCTGCATGAATATTTCGCGGTAGAATCAGGTCATGACGATTTCAGTAGCTGTTTCCGGCGCCAGTGGATACGCCGGTGGCGAGGTCCTGCGCATCCTCGCGGCCCACCCAGAAGTAGAGATTGGCGCGATCACCGCGCATTCGCAGGCCGGGCAGCGGCTCGGCTCGATCGCCCCGCACCTGCATGCGCTCGCCGATCGCGTCCTGCTGGACACCACCGTGGAAAACCTCGCCGGGCACGACGTCGTGTTCCTGGCCCTGCCGCACGGCGCATCGGCCGCCGTGGCCGCGGCGCTGCCCGAATCCACCCTGGTCATCGACGCCGGCGCGGACCACCGGCTGGAATCCGCCGAAGCCTGGGAGAAATTCTACGGCTCGGCGCATGCCGGCTTCTGGCCCTATGGCCTGCCCGAACTTCCCGGTGCGCGCGAAAAGCTGGTGGGCACCAAGCGCGTGGCCGTCCCGGGCTGCTACCCGACCGGCGCGCAGCTGGCCCTGGCTCCGGGCTTCGCCGCTGGCCTGCTGGAAGCCGACGACGTGGTCATCGTCTCCGCCTCGGGCACCTCGGGCGCCGGCAAGTCGCTGAAGCCCAACCTGCTGGGCAGCGAAACCATGGGCTCGATGAGCACCTACGGGGTGGGCGGGTCCCACCGCCACATCCCGGAAATGGAACAGGGCTTCTCCCAGCTCGCCGGCGAACCGGTCACCGTCTCCTTCACCCCCACCCTGGCCCCGATGCCGCGCGGCATCCTGACCACCGCCACCGCCAAGGCCAAGCCCGAGGTGAGCGAAGCGCAGCTGCGCGAAGCCTGGTCCGCGGCCTATGCCGACGAGCTCTTCGTGCACCTGCTGCCCGAGGGCCAATGGCCGACCACCGGCGCGGTGCAGGGATCGAACCACGTCCAGCTGCAGCTGGCCTTCGACACCCACGCCAACCGCGTGATCGTCACCGCCGCACTGGATAATCTCACCAAGGGCACCGCAGGTGCCGCGGTCCAGTCGATGAACATCGCACTGGGACTGGAAGAAAACACCGGATTGCTCATGCAAGGAGTTGCACCGTGAGCCTCGCGCACACCAACACCCACCCATCCGCTGCCGCCACCGGGGTCACCGCACCGGCAGGCTTCGCCGCCGCCGGCGTCCCGGCAGGCCTGAAGTCCACCGGCAAGAACGACGTGGTCGTGGTCAAGAACCTCGGCCCGCAGTTCACCGCCGCCGGCGTATTCACCTCCAACCGCGTGGCCGCCGCCCCGGTGCACTGGTCCAAGCAGGTGCTGGCCGACGGCCGCATCGACGCCGTGGTGCTCAACTCCGGCGGGGCCAACGCCTGCACCGGCGCCGAAGGCTTCGCGAACACCCACAAGACCGCCGAATACGCCGCGCAGCTGCTCTCGGTTTCCGCCGGCGACGTGGCCGTGGCGTCCACCGGGCTGATCGGGATGCAGCTGCCCATGGACAAGCTGCTGCCCGGGGTCCAGGCCGCCGCCGGGGCGCTGGCCGAGAACCAGAACGCGGCCGATGCGGCCGCCGCGGGCATCATGACCACCGACACCGTGCCGAAGCTGGTCTCCCGCATCGTCGGGGCACCGGGTTCCGGCCAGGTCATCATCGGCGGCATGGCCAAGGGCGCGGGCATGCTCGCCCCGGCGCTGGCCACCATGCTGGTGGTGCTCACCACCGATGCGGTGCTGACCTCCGCACAGGCCGATGCCGCGTTGCGCGCCGCCACCGCGATGAGCTTCGACCGCGCGGACTCCGATGGCTGCATGTCCACCAACGACACCGTGCTGCTGCTGGCCTCCGGCGCCTCGGGCGCCGCCCCGGACTTGGCCGAGTTCACCGCGGCGCTGACCGACGCCTGCTGCGAGCTGGCCGCGAAGCTGATCGAGGACGCCGAAGGCGCGGAGCACACCATCGCGATCCGCACCTTCAATGCCGCTACCGAGGCCGACGCCCTGGAAGTCTCCAAGGCCGTCTCGCGCTCCAACCTGGTCAAGACCGCGGTCTTCGGCAAGGACCCGAACTGGGGCCGGGTGCTCTCCGAGGTCGGCACCACCAAGGCCGCGTTCGAACCCGATGAGCTGAACGTGTCGATCAACTCCGTGATGGTCTGCAAGAACGGCGGGGTGGGCGAGGACCGCAGCCTGGTTTCGCTCGAAGAACGCAACGTGTTGATCGAGATCGACCTGAACGCGGGCACCGAACAAGCCACCGTGCTGACCAACGACCTGACCCACGACTACGTCCACGAGAACTCCGCCTACTCCAGCTAGGCAGAAACTAGGAACACTCCCATGGCCCACACCGCCCGCACCAACCTGGGCATCGCCCAGTCCAAGGCCGAAGCGCTCATCGAGGCGCTGCCCTGGATCCAGCGCTTCGCCGGGACCACGATGGTCATCAAATACGGTGGCAACGCGATGGTCAACGACGAACTGCGCCGCGCCTTCGCCGAGGACATCGTGTTCCTGCGCCACGCCGGGATCAACCCGGTGGTGGTGCACGGCGGGGGACCGCAGATCAACAGGATGCTCGACACCCTCGGGATCGAATCCGAATTCCGCGGCGGGCTGCGGGTGACCACCCCCGAGGCCATGGACGTGGTGCGGATGGTGCTCACCGGCCAGGTGCAGCGCGACCTGGTCGGCCTGATCAACTCGCACGGGCCCTACTCGGTGGGCATGTCCGGCGAGGACGGCGCCACCTTGCAGGCAGTGCGCACCGGCACCGTCGTCGACGGCCTGCCCGTGGACCTGGGGCTGGTCGGCGAGGTCACCACCGTGCGCACCGACCAGGTGGACTCGCTGGTGGATGCCGGGATGATCCCGGTCATCTCCACCGTCGCCCCGGAGTTCGACGAATCCGGCGAGCCCACCGGCGCGGTGCTGAACGTCAACGCGGATACCGCCGCGGCCGCGCTGGCCACCGCGCTGGGCGCCGCCAAGCTGGTGATCCTCACCGACGTGGAGGGCCTGTACGCCGCCTGGCCGGACAAGTCCTCGCTGATCAGCTCGATCACCAACGACGAGCTGCGCACCATGCTTCCGTCGCTGGAATCGGGCATGATCCCGAAAATGGGCGCCTGCCTCAAAGCCGTCGACGGGGGCGTGGGCCAGGCCCACATCGTCGATGGCCGCGCCCCGCACTCGATGCTGCTGGAAATCTTCACCACCGCCGGCGTGGGCACCCAGGTGCTCCCGGCCTCCGCACAAAAGAAGGACGCCAAGTGAGCGAGCACGCCGCTGAAACCACCTCCTCCGCCCTGGCTGGAACCGCTGAAGCTGCCGGGCTGGCGCAGCTGTCCTCGGCCGCCCTGGCCGAACGCTACTCCAGCTCCCTGCTCGGCGTCTTCGGCACCCCGCAGCGCGTGCTGGTGCGCGGGGCCGGCTGCCATGTCTGGGATGCCGATGGCCACCAGTACCTGGATCTGCTCGGCGGCATCGCGGTCAACACCCTGGGCCACGGGCACCCGCTGCTGGCTTCCGTGATCAGCAGCCAGCTGTCCACCCTGGGCCATGTCTCGAACTTCTTCACTTCCCCCAGCCAGATCGCGCTGGCCGAGAAGCTGCTGGACATCTCCGCCGCCCCGGCCGGCTCCAAGGTCTTCTTCGCCAACTCCGGCACCGAAGCCAATGAGGCCGCGCTGAAGCTGACCCGGCGCAACGCCGGCACGCCGCAGGCCCCGCGCACCAAGGTGATCGCCCTGGAGCACTCCTTCCACGGCCGCACCCTGGGCGCGCTGTCGCTGACCTACAAGGAAAAGTACCGCGCACCCTTCGCCCCGCTGCCCGAAAACGTCAGCTGGATCCCGGCCGGGGACATCGACGCGCTGCGTGACGCGGTGGACGAAACCGTCGCGGCGGTCTTCATCGAGCCGATCCAGGGCGAAGCCGGCGTGAAGATGCTCTCCGCGCAGTACTTGCAGGCCGCCCGCGACATCACCCGCGAAGCCGGCGCCCTGCTGGTCTTCGACGAGGTGCAGACCGGCATGGGCCGCACCGGGGCGTTCTTCGCCTCGGCCCCGGTGATCCCGGATGTGATGACCCTGGCCAAGGGCCTGGGCGGAGGCTTCCCGATCGGGGCGATGATCGTGTTCGGCGAGCAGAACACCGCCTGGCTGGCCCCGGGCGACCACGGCACCACCTTCGGCGGCAACCCGGTGGCCTGCGCCGCCGGCCTGGCCGTCATCCACACCATCGAATCCCAGAACCTGCTGGCCCATGTGCGCGCCACCGGCGACTGGCTGCGCGAGCAGCTGGCAGGCGTCGAGGGCATTGCCGCCGTGCGCGGCGCCGGGCTGCTCACCGCCTTCGAACTGGCCGCCGCCAACGCGCCGAAGCTGGTCGCCGCGGCGCTGGATGCCGGATTCATCGTGAACGCCACCGACGAGAAGACCATCCGCCTGGCCCCGCCGCTGGTGATCACCACCGAGCAGCTGGGCACCCTGATCGCGGCCCTGCCGCAGCTGATCAGCGCCGCCAGCTAGCGGCCGGCAGCAACTTCGCGACCACCCCCTGCGACAGCAAAGGACTAACACCATGAGCGCAACCCGCCACTTCCTGACCGACCTGGATTTCACCCCCGACGAGCAGTCCAAGGTGCTGGACCTGGCCGCGGCGATGAAGGCCGACAAGTACGGCTACCAGCCGTTCGCCGGCCCGCAGAGCGTCGCGGTCTTCTTCGACAAGACCTCCACCCGCACCCGCGTGTCCTTCCACGCCGGCATCGCCGAACTCGGCGGCTCGCCGCTGATCATCAACTCCGCCGATTCGCAGCTGGGCCACAAGGAGTCCATCGCCGATTCCGCCAAGGTGCTTGAGCGCATGGTCTCCACCATCGTGTGGCGCACCTTCGCCCAGTCCGGCCTGGAAGAAATGGCCGCGAACTCTTCGGTTCCGGTGATCAACGCGCTATCGGACGACTACCACCCCTGCCAGCTGATCGCCGACCTGCTCACCGTGCGCGAGCACAAGGGCAAGACCGCCGGGCTGACCATGGCCTACCTGGGCGACGCGGCCAACAACATGGCCAACTCCTACCTGCTGGCCGGGGTCACCGCCGGCATGCACGTGCGCATCGCCGGCCCCGAGGGCTACCTGCCCGAAGCCCGCATCATCGAGGCCGCGCAGCAGCGCGCCGCGCTGACCGGGGGATCGGCCACGATCACCACCGATGCCGCCGCCGCGCTGCAAGACGCCGACGTGGTCGTCACCGACACCTGGGTGTCCATGGGCCAGGAAGCCGAGAAAGCCGAACGCCAGCAGCTGTTCACCGGCTACTCGGTGACCGCCGAAGCCATGAAGCTGGCCAAGGACGACGCGATCGTGCTGCATTGCCTGCCGGCCTACCGCGGCTACGAGATCGACGCCGAGGTCATCGACGGCCCGCAGTCGGTCGTGTTCGACGAGGCCGAGAACCGCGTGCACGCGCAGAAGGCCGTGATGGCCTGGCTGATGGTCGCCTCCGGCCTGGCCGAAGATCCACGAGTGGAGCTCTAGGATGTCCGCCCAGCCAAGCACCAAAACCGCCCGCCAGGCCCGCATCCGCGCGTTCCTGGGCAACAACTCGGTCAAGTCCCAGGCCGAGCTGCTCGGCCTGCTCAAGGACGACGGGCTGGAAGTCACCCAGGCCACGCTCTCGCGCGACCTGGTGGAAATCGGAGCGGTGCGCATCCGCGACAATTCCGGGCAGCTGATCTACGCGGTGCGCCAGGAAGGCGGGGACCGTTCCCCGAAGACCGCGATCACCCAGGAAGTGCTCGACGCGCGCCTGGCCAAGATCTGCGCCGAGCAGCTGGTCACCGCCGAGGCCTCCGGGAATATCGTGGTGCTGCGCACCCCGCCGGGCGCGGCGAACCTGCTGGCCCTGGCCATCGACCACTCGCAGATGCCCTCGATCCTGGGCTGCATCGCGGGGGATGACACCATCATGGTCACCACCCGCGCGGCCGACGGCGGCGCCGAAGTGGCCGCCCGCTTCCTGCAGCTGGCCGAACCGCGCTGACCGGCGCCGCCAGGTGATCGGGCGCCTGCCGCCGCGAACTTTTCCACAGTCCGCGGCGGCTCTGCCATGCCCGTCGAGATGGCGCCCGATGATCGGGGCATGGAACCACTTCAGAGCGCCAGCTCCACGAGCACCGCGGGACCCGCGCTGGCCGCCAGCCTGGGGACCGTGGCGCAGCAGCTGGCCAGCGGCACCCCGCTGGACACCGCCAGCTTGCTGCGCGCCGAAGCCGCGTGCCTGTTGCTGTTCCAGAACCTCTGCGCCCAGGCCTCGAGCTGTGCCGATCCGCGCCTCGCGCTGGCCCACGCCCACTTCGCCGAAGCCTTCAGCCGGCAAGCTTCCCGCACCGTCGTCATGGCGGCAAGCCAGGTGGAGACCAGCGCCGCCCACGCCCTGGACCTCGCCGAATTCGACCACCTGCGCGCGGGCACCACCGATTTCAGCGCCCCTGCGCAATTCGCGCCCGGCCGCACCCTCTACCTCGATGCGGCCACCGTCCTGTCCCAGATGCTGGATGTGAATTATTTCGAGGCCGACCGCCGCGTCAAGGACGCCCATCTGGTCCACGCCCGCAAGGATATCGCCGGCGCCGCCTGCGCCCCGCGTTTCACCCTGCTCGCAGAACACTTCGCCGGCACCCCCGCCCCAGGCACGCCAGTCGCAGATCCGTCCACGGAGGCCTTGATGTCGCCGGCCGGCTGGGCCCTGCCTGGCCTGCACAGCACGCCGGATCCCCGCGAGGTGCTGAAAACCGCCCGCGCGCTGGACAAGTTCGAACCCGAAGACACCACCTTCGACGGCCTGCCCACCACGGCCACTGCCAAGGCCGCCGACGGCACCTTGCTCGAGGAGCATGCCGCCGCGCACCTGAGGGAAGACCAGATCCGCATCCGGCAGAAGCGCATCAATGGCTTGATCAAGGAGTACAAGGACGCGCACGACCAGGCTCCGACCCCGAAGCTGGGCCTCTTCCGCGGCAAGGTGGTCAACGGGGTCCATGAATTCATCGTCCGTGTCCGGGAGATCGACGCGGAACTCTGGGAATCGCTGATCACGCAGGCCGACAACAAGCGCACCAAGGCCGGCGCCGCCGCCCGCCAGGCCGCAGGCGCCGCCAGCGACAGCCCTTCCGGCGATGAGCACGGCGATACCGCAGAGCCGCCTTCCAGCGGACACCCCGGCCCGGAGCCCGACCCCGGCCCGGAGCCCGACCCCGGCCCGGAGCCCGACCCCGGCCCGGAGCCCGACCCCGGCCCGGAATCCGACGGCGGCGAGCATGCGCCTGATGGCAAGGCCGAGTGGGAAGAACCCGCGGAGCACCTCTGGAACAGCGACCAACCTGCTCCGGACTGGGCGGGCGTTGGCCTGCCAGCTCCTGCGGATGATGCCACGCCAGATCCCGACCCGCCGAACCCGCCGGGCACACCACTGCCGGGCTTGCCGGCAACTTGTTCGGTGCCCGAACGCCGGCTCAATGCGCTGAACGCAATCCTGCGCAATATCGGGCCCGACAGCCGGGGCAAGCGCATCACCCCCGAAATCGTGGTGCACGCGCGCTTCGAGGATCTCCAGGATCTCGCATCGCTCACCGGCATCAGCGCGCACGGCGTGAGAATTTCCGCGCCCCAGTTGCGCACCATGCTGTGCGAAGCCAAGGTGATCAGCCCGATCTACAACGCGGACGGGGTGATCATGGATATTGGCCGCGACGCCCGGCTCTTCCCGCGCTGGATGAAACTTGCCGCCCGCGACCGGGACGGCGGCTGCCTGGTCCCAGGCTGCACGGCAGACCCGGCACTGATCGAATTCCACCATTTCAAGCCGTGGGCCAAGGGCGGCCATACCCGACTCCAGGACTGTTGCCCGCTCTGCGCGCTGCACCACACCATGGTCCACAGCGGCTACCTGAAACTGGTCAAGATCAAGAGCCTGCCCCATGTCATCCTGCCCAAGCATCTGGATCCGCAGCAGCTGCCGCGGCGCAACACCTATTTCGCCCGCACCTAGCTGCCCGACCTCGCAAAACTGCCGCGCCCTCGACTAGGAGTGCGCGGCAGAATTCGTGCGTTAATGCCATTCGGATCCGGTCAGGCGGCAATATCCTCCACGGCATCCAGCGAGAAGGCCCGCTCGAAGGCGGCCTGGACCTCATCGGTATGCGCGACCAGGATGATCTTGTGGATCGGCGAAATATGCTTATTGGTCTCGATCCACCGGCTGATCGCTGCATGGGCGATGCTGGCAACCTGCTCAGGATCCCACCCGAACGCCCCTGCGCCAATCGCCGGGAACGCGACCGAGTGGGCCTCGTGGCGGGCCGCGACATACAGGGAGTTCACGAAGCAGTCATCGAGGATCTTGGGGTTCGGCTTGATCAGCGCCAAGTTGGGGGCCGCGGTGTGGACGACCCACTTGGCATGCAGGTTGCCGGCCTTGGTGACGACGGCAATGCCCGAAGGAATCCCGTCGGGGTAGCGGTTGGCCCGGATTTCCCGGCAGGCGGCCAGCAGGCTGGGACCAGCAGCTGCATGGATCGCGCCGTCGACGCCGCCTCCACCGAGCAGCGAAGGATTGGCCGCATTGACGATGGCATCAACATGAAGGGTGGTGATATCACCCCGGTACAGCTGGATTTCCATTGGGTACCTCCGAGGAACGTTCCGTATCGGCTCTATGATCACACCATACGCCCGGGCGCTGAGTACTGGAAGAGGCAAAACTTAAGGTTTCCTGCGGGTTCCGGAGCCTGGCCAGGCCGCGCTGAGCAGGCCGCTGCGATAAGCATGTGATGCATGAATCGGCACACCGTTGCATAAATATGAGTTACATTGCATAAAGCTTTGCTAGAGTAGGGTGCAACGTCAATTTTCTCCGGCAGAAAGGAACGGGCCATGGCCTCGTCAACAAATGAAGGATCGCTCTGGGGCGGTCGCTTCTCCGGCGGCCCAGCGGATGCAATGGCAGCGCTGAGCAAGTCCACCCACTTCGACTGGCGCCTGGCCAGCTACGATATTGCCGGATCCCGTGCCCATGCCAAGGTGCTGAACCGCGCGGGCCTGCTCACCGATGCCGAGCTGGCAGACATGATCGCCGCCCTGGACCAGCTCGAAGCCGACGTCATCTCCGAGGCCTATGTCGCAGCGCCAACCGACGAAGACGTCCACGGCTCGCTGGAACGCGGCCTGCTGGAGCGCGCCGGCACCGCCCTGGGCGGCAAGCTGCGCGCCGGCCGGTCGCGCAATGACCAGATCGCCACCCTGGGCCGGATGTTCCTGCGCGACCACGCGCGGATCATCGCCCGCGGCGTGATCGACACCCTTGACGCCATGGTCGAGCAGGCCAAGGCGCACCCCTATGCGCCGATGCCCGGGCGCACCCACCTGCAGCATGCCCAGCCGATCCTGCTCTCGCACCTGCTGCTGGCCTACTCCTGGCCGCTGCTGCGCGACGTGCAGCGCCTGGTCGACTGGGACAAGCGTGCCGCCGTGTCGCCCTATGGTTCCGGTGCGCTGGCCGGCCAGACCCTGGGCCTGGATCCGAACTTCGTCGCCGCCGAGCTGGGCTTCGACTCGGCCGTGCACAACTCGATCGACGGCACCGCCGCCCGCGACGTGTTCGCCGAATTCTCCTGGATCGCGGCCATGATCGGCGTTGACCTCTCGCGCGTCTCGGAGGAGGTCATCCTCTGGGCCACCAAGGAATTCAGCTTCGTGAAGCTGCACGACTCCTTCTCCACCGGCTCCTCGATCATGCCGCAGAAGAAGAACCCCGATATCGCCGAGCTGGCCCGCGGCAAGGCAGGGCGCCTGATCGGCGACCTGACCGGCCTGCTGGCTACCCTCAAGGCCTTGCCCCTGGCCTACAACCGCGACTTGCAGGAAGACAAGGAACCGGTGTTCGACGCCGCGGACACCCTGGAAATCCTGCTGCCGGCGGTCGCCGGAATGATGGGCACCTTGACCTTCAACACCGAGCGCATGGCGGATCTGGCCCCGCAGGGCTTCGCCTTGGCGACCGACATCGCCGAATGGCTGGTCCGCCAGGGCGTGCCGTTCCGCGATGCCCACGAGCTCTCCGGTGCTGCGGTGCAGCTGGCCGAATCGCGCGGCGTGGAACTGTGGGACCTGACCGACGAGGAATACGCCGGCATCTCCGAGCACCTGACCCCGGCGGTGCGCGAGGTGCTCTCCACCGAGGGTTCGCTGAACGCCCGCAACGGCCAGGGCGGCACCGCGCCGAGCGCGGTTGCAGCGCAGCTCGCCGAGTTCGAGCGCCAGCTCGACCAGATCAAGGCCTGGGCCAAGTAGCACCAGGCAGGGCCAAGCGGCCGCCGCGCGGGAAGAATCCTGCCCGGCGGCCGCTTGCGCGTTAACCACGGCTTCGAGCCCTTGCGCATTTGCGCCCGGTTCGCGCTAAAGTGTGATTCATGACTCGATTCCTGGCCCCTGCCGAACTCATCGCGCAGGTCACCACCGCATTGGATGAACTTTCCGTACAGGTGCGGGAGGTTCCCGACACCCAGTACAGCAAGCCCAGTTCGCTGCCGGGCTGGAGCACCGCCCAGTTGATCGCGCATCTGGCCTCCTTCGCGAAGGCCGCCGTGCGCCAGTTCGAGAACGCGGGAGCCCAGCGGCCGCCGTTGATGTACGACGGGGGCGCCGAGGGCCGGATCGAGGCGATCAACATGACCGCGCTGATGCGCCCGGAGTCCCTGCGCGCCCTGGCCGCCGACGCGTTGGCCCAGTTGCGCGCCACCCTGCCTGGGGCCGAAGCCACGTGGGAGCAGCCGGTGGGGTACCGCCCGGGGGCCAAGGCCGCGGACCTGATGTACGCGACCTGGCGCGAGATGCTGATCCACGCCACCGACCTGGACGAATTCCTGCGCCCGGCCGCCAGCTGGCCGCCGGCATTCAGCGCGCATCTGTTCCGGGCGCTCGAAGCCCGCGTTCCGGATGGAACCCGTCTGGTGCTGCAGCCGCATGGCAAACCCCGGATCGTGCTCGGGGACGGGGCGAAATCGTGGGTGCTCTCGGGCACCGATTTCGACTTGGCCGCATGGATGGCCGGACGCCCCGCGGCCGGGCCGGTGCAGGTTACCGCGGCCGCCGACGGGGCCGCGGACCCGCAGCTGCTGCCCTGGCCCAGCGATCGCTTGATGAACCGCTAGCCTGGATGGTTAACCGCCGTACCGCATGGACACCGCCCAAAATGTGCTCATGATTATGCACGATCGTGCGGCGTGCGGCGCGCGAAGGGACTAAAATTACTAGGCGTGACTACTTCTGAGAGCATTAGCGACCTGCTGGATCGACTGTGCGAGATCGTGCCCGACTACCCGCAGCCAGGGATCTCCTTCAAGGACCTCACCCCGGTCTTCGCCGACCCGACCGGCCTGCGCCGCATGGTCGACGAGCTGATCGCCCCCTTCGAGGGGCAGTTCGACATCGTCGCGGGCCTCGAAGCCCGCGGTTTCGTGCTGGCGGCGGCCGCGGCCTACGCCTCGGGCAAGGGCATGCTGACCATCCGCAAGGCCGGCAAGCTGCCGCGCGAGGTCTACCGAGACGAGTACACCTTGGAATACGGCACCAGCTGCCTGGAGGTGCACAAGGACGAGATCGCCCCGGGCACCCGCGTGCTGATCCTCGACGATGTGCTGGCCACCGGCGGCACCGTGGGTTCAGCGGTCCGCCTGCTGGAGCAGACCGGTGCCAGGATCGCCGGCGTCGGCGTCGTGCTGGAACTCGATGGCCTCGAAGGACGGGCCAAGCTCCCGGGGCACAAGGTGCTCTCCTTGCAGGTCGTCCACTCCTGAGCCGGACAGCGCGGTGCCGAAGCGGCAGCCGGGAAGCGGCGCGCAGGTAACAAACCGCCACGCTTCCACGCCGCTGGCGAACAGCCCGGCAGCGGGCCCGGCCAGCGCTTGGCACCGGTGCGCACGATTACCTGCGCCGGGCCAAAGGCGCGTATCATTATCTGTCCTGTGTTTTTACGTGGGAACCGTTTTACGTAGGGCCCTGTGCTTTGCGCAGGGGCACATTTTGAGCGCGAGGGGAAACTGGGTTGACCGATACGATCGAGGCCGATCTGTTAGCTGAATCCGACTATGTGGGCCGCCTGTACGCGCGGCTGGACGAGTTGCGCGCCGAAAAGGTGGAGCAGCTTGAGCGCACCCGGGCCCAGGGGGCGGTGGGCACCTTCCAGAACATGTCCGAACGCGACTCTTTCGCCACCCTCTACGAGGACCGGATTGCCCAGCTCGACGCCGTCGAGGACCGCCTGGTCTTCGGCCGCCTGGATATGGCAGCCAACGGCCAGGGGCAGCAGTCCGGCAACGGCTCATCCTCCGGCGCCCCCCGCTACATCGGCCGCATCGGCCTGTCCGACGAGGACCTGAACCGGCTGATGATCGACTGGCGCGCCAGCGAAGCAGCCCCCTTCTACCAGGCGACCGCGCTGAATCCGCGCGGGGTGCGCCGCCGCCGCCACCTGATGCTCAAGGGCCGGACCGTGGCCGGCATCGAGGACGACGTGCTCGACGAGACCTGGCTGGATGAGGGGCACACCCACCACGGCGAGGGCGCGCTGATGGCCGCTTTGCGCGAGAAGCGCACCGGCCGCATGGGCGATATCGTCGGCACCATCCAGGCCGAGCAGGATGCGATCATCCGCGCGCAGCTGCCCGGCGCCGTCGTGGTCCAGGGCGGCCCGGGCACCGGCAAGACCGCCGTCGCCCTGCACCGCGCGGCGTTCCTGCTCTACGAGTACCGCGAACGGCTGAAGAACGCCGGGGTGCTGATCGTCGGCCCGTCCACTTCCTTCATGCGCTACATCGAGCGCGTACTGCCCTCGCTGGGCGAGACCGGCGTGGTCATGTCCTCGGTGGGCGAGCTCTACCACGGCATCCACGCCGTGCCGGAAACCAACCGCACCGTCGCCCGGCTCAAGGGCCAGCTGTCCATGGCCAAGGTGATCGCCACTGCGGTGCGCAACCGCCAGCGGCTGATTCCGGAAACCCGCACCGTGGTGGTGGAGGGAACCCGCCTGACCCTGACCCCGAAGATGGTCAAGAACGCGCGCGAACGCGCCCGCCACACCCACAAGCCCTACAACGAGGCGCGCGAAACCTTCGTCAAGGTGCTGGTGGGCGACCTGGCCGAGCAGCTGCGCCGCAAGCTGGAGGAATCGGCCGGGCAGTCCTCGACCACCGACCGTTCCTACCTGCCCCAGGAAGTGCGCGAATCGCACGATGTGCGCGTGGCGCTGAACCTGTGCTGGATGCCGATGACCCCGCAGCAGCTGGTGGCCGAGCTCTTCGCCACCCCGCACCTGCTGGCCGCCGCCGCGCCGCACCTGAAGGAAAAGGACCGCGACGCCCTGTACCGCCGGGCCGGCTCGCCGTTCACCGAGGCCGATGTGCCGCTGCTCGATGAGGCATCCGGGCTGCTTGGCGAGTTCGCCGACCCGCTGGCCGGCACGCACACCGCCCAGTACGAGGCCGACGTGGAAAATGCCAAGGCCGCGCTGCGCAATATGCACACCATGCTGGAAAACGCCGGCATCGACGGAGTGGTCACCGCGGAGCAGGTGGCCGGGGTGAACCAGGAAACTGCGGCCCGGCTCACGGCCGCCGAACGCGCCGTCGCCGATCGCACCTGGGCCTACGGGCACATCGTGGTCGACGAGGCGCAGGAGCTTTCGCCGATGCAATGGCGCCTGCTGGTTCGCCGCTGCCCGATGAAGTCCTTCACCATCGTGGGCGACATCGCCCAGACCTCGGCCGCCTCGGGCGCCAGCAGCTGGTCCCAGGCCCTGGAGCCGTTCTTCGGTGAGCGCTTCGAGCTCGAAGAGCTGACCGTCAACTACCGCACCCCGGCGCAGATCGCCGACGCGGCGGTGCGCGTGGCCCAGGCCGCCGGCCTGCGGATCACCACCCCGCAGGCGGTCCGCGAAGGCGACTGGCCACCGGTGCTGACCAAAACCACCGAGGCCGAAGTCCAGGACGCGGTCCTGGCCGCGCTGGGCGAAGAGCTGGAGTACTCGGCCGGGGGACTGCAGGCGATCATCGTGCCGCAGCAGGATCTGGCCCGCATCCGCGCGGCGGTCCAGGACGTGCATGGCGACCGCGTTGGCGCCGGTTCGGGCGGATTGAGCCAGGACATCGTGGTGATCACCGCGCGCGAGTCCAAGGGCCTGGAATTCGACGGCGTGCTGATCCTGGAACCGGCCGAGCTGGTCGACGAGGTGGACGGCGGCGTGGGCGATTTGTATGTGGCGATGACCCGTACTACCCAGCGCCTGCGCGTGGTCCACACCCGCGAACTGCCTGAAGGCCTGGAAGGCTAGCAGCGCACCGCGGGGTCGGCTATGTGACCAAGGGGCGGGCCGGGGAAGTGGCACGAGCCTGCCACCAAGCGATAACCTTAAACCCATGCGCCGGGAAGGCAACCCCAACTCCCGGTGCGATCACAGGTGCACGCAAGCAGCAACGCGGGCACTCGGGGCAGAACGAAGACAGAAAATGGTCACAGTGAGCATGTCTGATACGAAGCAGAATCCCGTGATTGCGGGACAGAGCAACGACGCATCTTTCGAGAACGTCTGGCAGGAACTCAAGTGGCGCGGCCTGGTGCACGTGTCCACCGACGAAACCGAGCTGGAACGAGCCCTGTCCGAAGAGTCTGTCACCTACTATTGCGGGTTCGATCCCACTGCGCCGTCCCTGCACCTGGGCAACCTGGTGCAGCTGCTGAATATGCGCCGCCTGCAGCTGGCCGGCCACAAGCCGCTGGCCCTGGTTGGCGGTTCCACCGGCCTGATCGGCGACCCGCGCCAAACTGCGGAGCGCACCTTGAACACCAGGGAGACGGTGACCGAGTGGGTCGCCAAGCTCCAGGCGCAGGTTTCCCGCTTCCTCTCCGATGAGGGCGAGAACGCGGTGCAGCTGGTCAACAACCTGGACTGGACGCAGCAGCTGTCGGCCTTGGACTTCTTGCGCGATGTGGGCAAGTACTTCCGCGTGGGCACGATGATCAAGAAGGAGATCGTCGCCGCGCGACTGAACTCCGACGAGGGCATCAGCTACACCGAGTTCTCCTACCAGGTGCTGCAGGGCTACGACTTCCTGGAGCTGAACCGCCAGTACGGCTGCACCCTGCAGACCGGCGGCTCGGACCAGTGGGGCAACCTGACCAGTGGCACCGACCTGATCCGCAAGGTCCAGGGCAATTCGGTGCACGCCTACGGCACCCCGCTGATCACCAACTCCGATGGCACCAAGTTCGGCAAGTCCGAGGGCAACGCCATCTGGCTGGATGCCGAAATGTGCAGCCCGTACACCTTCTACCAGTTCTGGCTGAACACCTCCGACGCGGATGTGATCGACCGCTTGAAGGTGTTCACCTTCCTGACCCGCGAGCAGATCGCGGAACTGGCAACCGAAGTTGCAGAGCGCCCGTTCAAGCGCGTCGCCCAGCGCACCTTGGCCTGGGAAGTCACTTCCCTGGTTCACGGTGTGCAGGCTACCGAGCAGGTGATCGCCGCTTCGGCTGCGGTCTTCGGCAATGGCGATCTGGGCGCGATTGATCTTCCTACCCTGGAATCGGTTATCGCGGAGCTGCCATCGGCGAAGGTTGCTGCGGACGATCTGGGCATTTTGAATGTCCTGGTTGCCTCAGGCCTGAGCAAGTCATTGTCCGAAGCACGCCGTACGGTCACTGAAGGTGGCGCCTACGTCAATAACGGCAAGGTTGGCGGCATCGAAACTGAACTGGCCGAGGCGGACTTCCTGCATGGCCGCTACGCGATCGTGCGCCGCGGCAAGAAGAACATGGCAGTGGCTGAACTGGCTAAGTAGGGCCCAGCAACTACTGCACTACACGAAACCGCCGGAAAAGCTTGTGAACCAAGACACTTTTCTGGCGGTTTTGTTGTACCTAATTATGAAAGTCCCTAGTCAAGGTCGGATTAGAGGCTGAAATTCGACCCGTAGGCCGATTTTGCGTCATGGCTGAACCCGTGTAGAGTTTTATCTCGCGCCGCTGATCCGGACAGCCTGAAAGGGCGAAACGGAAACGGCGGGGTGAACAAGACTGAAACGTCGAGTTGACAACGGTCAACTTGGTGGTAAGCTTGTAAAGTTGCTCCGGAGCGAAGCAGTCATCGAAGGATTGATGGTTGTGGTGTCGAGAGTGTTTGTTGTTTGAGAACTCAATAGTGTGCCAAGTTTGTTGATACCGAATATTTTTATTTGGTGAATACATAACATTTGCTTGAGGCATTGCACCCCCGTGCAGTGTTCTTGAGTG
>NZ_JBCPSN010000002.1:0-826134 GCF_051129975.1 Glutamicibacter sp. Je.9.36 | reverse complement strand
TTACCGACGCGGGGTGGAGCAGTTCGGTAGCTCGCCGGGCTCATAACCCGGAGGTCAGAGGTTCAAATCCTCTCCCCGCCACGAAAGTGGAAACGGAGATCCGGAAGGGTCTCCGTTTTTGGTTTAACCGGACTTCTCAGGACGGCGCCAACGGGTGAGCGTGGCCAAGCGCCAGTAGGCACATGATCGGCCTCCCGATGGGGGAGCAACTAATATGTCCGCATTCACGGGGCCGAGGCGGACAGGCAGCGGATCCGTGGCGTTGATTTTATTTCGAGCTCGCCGGATGGTCCTGAAAAGTCTTCCCCTCATCCGGGGGAGAGCCTGTGGGGAGTGAGACGATTTCCCCCGCTTCACGAGCCAGAGGTCTCTTGGTGACGCAATGCACTATCCCAGGATTAGCCAAGTCATTCACTGATTGGTAATGTTGTATTTACCGACGCGGGGTGGAGCAGTTCGGTAGCTCGCCGGGCTCATAACCCGGAGGTCAGAGGTTCAAATCCTCTCCCCGCCACGAAAGTGGAAACGGAGATCCGGAAGGGTCTCCGTTTTTGGTTTAAGCATTAAAGCAGTTGGCTGGCAATGCTTTCGCACTGCCAGCCAATTGACAAAGTTCAGAGAGCAGAAAGTTTAGCTCTCCAAAGCATCGGCTTGTTTGGCTTTCAGAGCGGCCAGACGGGCTTCCACCTCGGTCTGCTCACCCAGATCTTCCAGAGACTCGAACTGGGAGTCCAGGCTTGATGCCTGCAATTCTGCAGCACCGCGAACGCGGGCTTCTTCGCGACGAACCTTTTCTTCGAAGCGACCAATTTCGCTGGACGGATCCATGATGTTCACGGACTTGATGGCTTCATTGACCTGGTTTTGAGCGTGTGCCGACTTGGAACGGGCGACCAGCTCGTCGCGCTTGCTTGCCAGTTCGGTACGCTTTTCCTTCATCATGTTCAAGCCGCTTTTGAGCTTGTCCACGATCTCGCGTTGCGAAGCGATCGTCGGCTCGGCGGTCTTCATCTCGGACTCTGCCTGCATCTGGCGCTGGATGGCGACCTTAGCCAGGTTGTCGAACTTCGAGGCATCATCGCCATTGCCTGCGACACGGAACTCTTCTGCCTTGTTGGATGCTGCCAGAGCCTTGTTGCCCCATTCGGAAGCTGCCTGCTCGTCTTCGCGGAAGTCGTCTTCCAGCATGCGCAAGTTGCCGATGGTCTGGGCAATCGCCTGCTCTGCTTCAGCAATATTGTCGTTGTAGTCGCGCACCATCTGATCCATCATTTTCTGGGGATCTTCAGCTGAGTCGAGCATTGCATTGATATTGGCCTTGGCCAACTGGGAAATGCGTCCGAAGATTGACTGCTTGATCATGGTTGGACCTTTCTGTCCGTCAAGAAAACACTGTGAACTTGAAACCTTCTGGTGAAACTGGTCCGGCAAGCTAGAAGTTGCCGCCTCCTCCGCCTCCGAAGTCACCTCCTCCAAAGCCGCCTCCGCCGCCGAAGCCACCGAAGCCGCCCCCGCCAAAGAAACCTCCACCGTCGCCGCCATCGGAATGACCGCCATGGCCTCCGCCGCCGAGGATGGTATTGATCAGGATGCCTCCGAGCATCGCGCCACCGATGCCATCAAACATCCCGCCCCCGCGGCCACGGCCGTAGTTCCCGTAACCGCGCGAGTCGCCGAAGCCGTCGAATCCGCTGACGTCGCTTTCGGCCATCTGCGCAGCTTGGTCAGCTAGCTGAATGGCACGCTGTGCGGAACCTACAGCACGCAGCGGATCGCTGCCAGAAAGCGAGCGCGCCTCATCGAAGGTGCGCTGCGCCTCAGCAAGGCGGGTTCGAGCTGAAGAGCGGACGCCGCCGCGACGGGCACGGATGTAATCGTCGGTACCGCTGATGCGCGACGCTGCGGTGTGCAGCAACGAATCCAGTTGTGCACGGGCTGATTGTTCCTGCTGGGCCTGGTTACGCGTACTTGAAAGAGCTTCTGAAAGCGGGCGAACGGACTCATCGAGCTGGGTGATCAAAGCCAGCGGGTTGTATTTGCCGCTGCTCAGTGCTTGCTTGGTATTCGCCAGAGTGCTTTCGACACCGGCCGCGGCGCTGGAAAGGCGGGGATTTGCTCCGTTGCCCACGAAGGCGTTGGCCTGAGCCAGGTCGCGTTCGGCCAGCGCGATTGCGGACTTCAAGTCTTGCTGGGCCTGCCCCAAGGCTTCGCCAGCCTTGTTGATGGCCTTGAGCAGCACATCGGCCTGGTCGTGGGCTTCTTCCGCATTCTGGATCAAGATCGCGGCATTGGATCGGTCAGTGGCCAGTTTCTCTGATGCCTGCTTCAAGGCGGAAGAAGCAAAGGTCAGGCGCTCGGCGGCCTGGTCGGCGTTGTCCTTGATCTGCGATACTGCGCTGGCGTCATATTGGCCGGCAAGGCGTTCCAAGTCTGCCACGCGGGCCGACAGCCTCTGGTTGAGCGGTTCCTGGTTCGCCGATACCTCAGTAATGCGATCCTCGGCATTCTGCTCCAGCTGGCGCAATTGCTTGAACTCGTCGGCATGGGCCTGCAGGGAACTGTTGACCTTCTGGCAACGGTCGATGATTTCATTCAACCATGAACGCTGATCTTGCTCGGTATCGGGGATATCGTCATCCAACTGCTGCTGCAGACGGAAAGATTCAGTCAGGTGGTTCTTGGCTTGTTCAATATCCTCCACATAGACCTGGACAGCCTGCTTGCCGTATTGTGCTTCGGCGAAGCCCAATTCTTGCTGTGAAGAACGGATCGAGTCATCTGCAGCCACCAGCAATTGGTCTGCCTGCAAACGGAGCTTGTCCAGGGGGACCAGCTGCTGCTGCGGAGCAGGGGCGCCGTACTGTCCTGGGTGTTGGCCTTGGCTCTGGCCGAGCTGCGCGGTCTTCTTCTTGCTGCGCCGTGAAAGGAAAAGGAACCCAACCACAGCAACGGCACCAATGGCCAGGACGACGGTTAGGAAACCTCCGCCCGAGGAAGAACCATCTGGGCTGCCTCCACCTTCAACGCTGCGCATGCCGGCGATGGCCCCCTCGACTGCACCGGCCCAGTTTTTCTCACTGAGTGCCGGGCTGATTTGGCTGCTGTAGATTTCGGTATCGGCTTTGGCAATCGGACCGCCTTCGGCGCCAGCAAAATATGCCTGGCGGGTCTCGGTTGCCACCACCAGGATGGAGTCAGCGCTGCCCAAACCCTTTTGGTTGGCAACTTCGGCGGCCCATTGATCGGCCTGGGCTGGGTTGGAGAACTCGTCGACGAATATCGCAAACAGGTTTAGTCCGGTATCGCTGCGAAGTTCTTTAATTTCGGATTCCAAACGCGCTTCGTCGGAACCGAGCACGCCTGAAGAATCGACGACAAAGTCGCCAGGTGGAATCGTTACAGGCGATTCAGCCATCGCGGGTGCCGATAAGCCGAAAGAGGCTACCGTTGCCAATATTGCTCCAGCAATGAGCCGTCGAGCTTTCATACGCATGTCTTGTTCCCCACCTGAAATGCATCAGTCAATCTAAAATCGGGAGAATCCCGATCTGGTGATCCCCGAGATTGGGTTCACACTTATGATTGATTCTATTTGCCCTAATGAACAACGTCTACGACATTCAGCTGGCAGAATAGTTAACTCACAGCCGGTGCTCAGACACCACAATTCGATGCCACAGACCAGAGTTGGATAATAGAACTCAAGAGATTCGACAGTCCGAAAGAGGCAAGCCATGAGCCAGACACCGAATGAGCCACGTGGGAACGATGCGGGCGATTCAGCAGAGCCAAATAACGACACCAATAACGACCCAATTGCTTCGGCCGAACCTACAGTGCGCTACCCGCGAGTGAATCAGGCTCCAAGCGCCAGCGAGAATCCAACCAGCGTTTACCCCGCGCCGTCCGTTGACAGAACGCAGAACGCGGCCCACTCCCACGGACAGCATTCCGACGCCCAGCAAGTCCAGAACGGCTCTCCCTACGGTTCCCCTTATGGCGCTCCGCCCAACGAGCCTGCGAATTACCCGATTCCGCCCGAGAAGCCTTCCAAGGACAAGAAGTCCTTCTCTGGCAGCACGCTCATCGCCGGAATGGTTGCCGCGGCCTTGGTAGGTGGCGTCACTGCCGCTGGCACGACCTACCTGATGAATGACGACGCGGGATCGTCTTCGGTGAGCAGCTCGCCGCGTGAGGGCGTGGTGATCAACAACCCGGACAAGGTCACCGAAGTCACCGCGGCTGCCGCCAAGGCAAGCCCCAGTGTCGTGACCATCGAGGTTTCCGGCAACGGTTCCGGCGGTTCCGGATCGGGCATCGTCATGGACAACAAGGGCAATATTCTGACTAACACCCACGTGGTTACCCTGGGTGGCGAAGTTGCCAATCCCAAAATTTCGGTCCAGATGAACGACGGTTCGGTGCATAGTGCCACCGTGGTAGGCACAGATCCTCTATCGGACCTGGCAGTCATCAATATCCAGGCCGACGGCCTGGTGCCTGCCACCGTGGGTTCTTCGGCCGAGCTGAATGTCGGGGATACCGCTGTCGCCATCGGCGCACCGCTGGGTCTAAGCGGCACCGTCACCGACGGCATCATTTCCACCCTGAACCGCACCATCTCCATCGCTTCTTCGGCCGTTCCGAAGGAAAGCGACCAGAGCGAGGGCGAGGATGGCAACCAATTCAACTTCCAGTTCCCGGGACAGGAACAAGAGCAGCAGCGTTCAAGCGGTTCGATCTACGTAAACGTCATCCAGACTGACGCGGCGATCAACCACGGCAACTCCGGCGGCGCATTGGTCAACGCCAATGGTGAAATCATCGGTGTCAACGTTGCTATTGCCTCGGCAGGCAACAGTGAAGAAGGCGGCTCGATTGGCGTGGGCTTCGCGATCCCTATCGACTACGCGAAGCGCGTTGCCCAGGAACTGATCGATAACGGCGTGGCTACCCACGGCCTGCTCGGAGCCACAGTGACCCCGCAGGGCGCAGCTGGATCCAACCAGCAGAACGCTTCGGCGTTCTCGGTGGGTGCCCGCGTTGTTGAAATTAGCCCTGACTCGGCAGCTGATAAGGCAGGCCTGAAATCCGGTGACGTGATCACCGGCGTCAACGGCCGTGCAGTCCAGGACTCGCAGACCGTGACCGCGGCCATCCGCGAGATTCCAGCCGGGGGAGAAGTGGAAATCAGCTTCCTTCGCAATGGCAAGGAACAGACCGCAACAGCAACTGTCGGAGCGCTGTCAAATAACTAAACAAATCGTCATGATGACGCTGTGAAACAAGTGACGCGGGCTGGTGATCGACTAGCCCGCGTCACTTGTTGATCTGAGAGCGATAAACTCCCAGTGAACTGCATTGTGTCGATACGATAGACACTGAAGGAATTAGCCTGCCCCGGTGCCCCGCACCGGTGCGGGCATCGAAGCTCGTAGGAAGGCGCGAATGAGCGAGGAAAGCACCACTCCACTGAAAATAGTGGTCCTGGTCAAACACGTCCCAGATGTTCAATTTGACCGTCATATCGATTCGGGAACGCTGCGCCTTGACCGTGCAGAATCAGTACTCTCCGAACTTGACGAATACGCCGTGGAAGCTGCTGTGTCCATCGTGGAAGCCAACGGCGGATTCGCCGCCGGGCATGAAGTCATCGCCGCGACCATGGGCGGCAAGGGTTCGGGCAACTCCGTCAAGAAGGCCCTGCAGATGGGTGCCAGCTCAGGGCTGCACCTGAACGATGACGCCTTGGCCGGTTCCGACACCGTCGCCACGTCGAAAGCGCTTGCGGCGCTGGTTGAGCATGCCGGCAACGTGGATCTGGTTATTACCGGAATGTCCTCGACCGATGCTGAAACCTCGGTCGTTCCAGCCCAGCTCGCAGAACGGCTGGGCTTTGCGCAGCTGACTCACGCGCTGGCTGTTGAGTTCGATGCCGCACAGCGTGAACTGGCCATTAAGCGTGATCATCAGGATCGCACTTTGACCCTGAAGGCGAACCTGCCGGCAGTGCTTTCGGTCACCGACCAGGCCAACGAGCCGCGCTACCCGAATTTCAAGGCCATCATGGCTGCCAAGAAGAAGACTATCACCGAGCTGGACCTGGCCGCTATCGGCCTGGATGCAGCCGCGGTCGGCGCCCTCGGCTCGAACACCGAAGTTATCGCAGCTGAAGCCCGCCCTGCGCGCGAAGCCGGAACGGTCATCAACGACAGCGGCCAGGCAGGTATCGCCTTGGTTGATTTCTTGGCCGAACAGAAGCTGATCTAAGGAATATTGAACATGCCTTCAGCACTAGTATTTTTCACTGAGCTTTCCGCGGCTCCCTCCAAAGCACAGCGCGAACTGCTGACCCTGGTCTCTGGTTTCGAGAACCCGGCCGTGGCCGTTGCCAACCAAGTCAGCGACGAAGCCCAGCAGGTTCTCGCTTCCTACGGCGTGGTGAAGCTATTCACCGCTTCCGGCGATGCCCCAGTTTTCGGCCACCACGAGATGTCCGTGCTTGACGCAGCCGTGCAGGCTACTGCCGCCGAATTGGTCTTGCTTGCTAATGACAATTTCAGCCGTGAGCTCGGTGCCCGCCTGGCTGTGCGCCGCAACGGTGCGATTATCACCGACGTCATTGGCATCAGCGGGGATCTTGTAGCTACCAAGGATGAACTGGCAGGAAGCTACAGTGTTCAGGCCAGGGCAAGCAACGGCACCCTGTTTGCCACCTTGAAGCCGAACAGCATCGAAGACGCGCCAGCGGCCTCCAGCACCGCCCTGGCAGTTGAGGAATTGGCTTTGGAGAACTCCAACGATGCCAAGGTCCGGATTGCTGCGGCGGAGGCCAAAGTCGCAAGTGATCGACCTGCACTGACCGAAGCGCGCGTCGTGGTTGCTGGTGGTCGTGGTGTCAACGGAGACTTCGGCCCGGTTGAAGACCTTGCCGATGCCCTGGGAGCTGCCGTGGGCGCTTCTCGTGCAGCTACCGATGCCGGCTGGATCTCGCACGATGCGCAGATCGGCCAGACCGGTGCCACCGTCGCACCGCAGCTGTACATCTCGGCCGGCATCTCGGGAGCGATCCAGCAGAAGGCCGGAATGCAGACCAGCAAGTTCATCATCGCGATCAACAAGGATGTCGACGCCCCGGTGTTCGAGATCGCAGACCTGGGTATCGTTGGTGATCTGGCCAAGGTCCTGCCGCAGGCCGCCGAAGAGATTCGACGTCGCAAGGCATGATCGATACAGCGCAATTCATTGGTGCAGCCTCCCAACGGGTCCTGGCCTTCGGTGCCCACCCCGATGACCTGGATTTTGGGGCAGCCGGGACGATAGCGGCCCTGACCGCGGCGGGGGCAGAGGTTCAGTATTGCATCATGACTGACGGCGACGCCGGCGGTTTTGATGATCGGGATCCTGAGGAAACGGCTAGGCTGCGCCACGAAGAGCAGAAACAGGCCGCCGCCAAGGTGGGTGTGAAAACGGTCCACTTCCTTGGCGAACGCGATGGCTTCCTGGAAGCCAACCACGATGTCATGCGCAAGGTGGTCCGGCTGATGCGCCAGGTGAAGCCAACCATCGTGATTGCGATGCACCCCGAGCGCAAGTGGGATCGGATACAGGCTTCGCACCCAGACCATCTGGCCTGCGGTGAAGCGGTCACCCGTGCGATCTACCCGGCGGTGGAGAATCCGTTCTCCTACCCGGAGCTGCTGCATGGCGAAGGACTGGAAGCCTACAAGGTGCCTTGGCTCTGGTTGTGCGGGGCTCCGCAGGAACGCGAGAACGCCTACGTGGACATCACCGGATTCTTCGATAAGAAGATGGACGCCTTGCGTTCGCACTTCACCCAGCACCCGGATGTTGCCGCCATGGAAAACTATGTTTTGCAGCAGTGCGAGGAAAACGCCGAGCGTGGCCAGCTGGGGAAAGGCAAGCTTGCCGAAGCATTCCACGCGGTTGCCGTGAACGCGCACGACACTATAGCCGGGTTCTGAGAATCCAGCAAAGAAGACCGGATAAAAGTTCGGGGCGAAGATCAAGAATTGATCTTCGCCCCGAACTTTTTGGGTGGCCAGAGGTGGGCTGCTAGCTCTCGTCTTCCGTTGCCTGGTCTTGAGCCAGTGGCAGGTCGACCGATGCTTCAGCATCTTCAGATGGAGCGTCAGGGATCTTGGATCCCTCAATGGTGATGTGGAGGGCAATCACGTCTTCAGCTGGAGACAGCCCAGCCGCGGCATCTTCACCGGTGCTGGAAACGATCACGGAGACGCTGCCGGACTCATGCACTGCCCATGCAACGTACTGTTCCGAACCGTCCAAGGCTGGCAGCTCGGAAAGCTCGACGCCCACAGCGCTTTCGGACTTCGACGAGCTGAGCACCGCTTGCCCGCCTCTCTTCAATTCGACGGTCTCGGTGACTGCATCGTCGGCTTTGGACGCCTTGGACGCCTTGGTGCCTCCATTGAGCAGGGAGAAAATGACCACCGCTAGGACAACGATGATGGCAAGTCCCGTGACGGCGAAGATCCAGCGCTTAGGCTTCTTCTTGGCTGCACGTGAACTGCTGGCCACTTGGCTCACCAGATCTAGTCCCAGGTTCTCGTCCTGGGGCTCGTCGCGGTGCTGAGAATGGCTACCGTTCATTGTCTTGGATTCTCCCGAAATGTAGTCGGCACAGTTCAATACCCGAAAACTGCGGGTACAGACTCGAGCCTACTTTATAAAGATTAGGTAAAGCTGTATGCGTGGCGCGGGCCAGCTGGTACTTTATGCGCCAGCGAAGCCGTGCTGGCGCCACGCTTCGAAGGCAACCACCGAAGCGGTATTGGCCAGATTCATTGATCGGCGGCCTGGAAGCATCGGCAAGCGGACCAGGTCGTTGATGCGCGGATGCTTTTTGTCTTCTGCGCTCAAGCCAACCGATTCACGGCCGAAGAGCAGGATGTCGCTGGCCTCGTAGCTGATATCCGAGTAGACAGTAGTTCCTTCGGATGTGAAGGCAAAGACTCGGCCTTCTCCCAGTGCTTCAAAGGCAGCGTCAAGATTTTCATGCACCGTGACGTAAGCCAGATCGTGGTAGTCCAATCCTGCGCGACGCAGGTTGGCATCCTCGAAGTTGAAGCCTAATGGCTTGACCAAATGCAGTTCTGCGCCGGTGATGGCGGCTAGTCGGATAGCGTTGCCGGAATTACCCGGGATCTCTGGGGCATTGAAAACGATACGAAACACTCAACCAGTTTAAGCTCTCGCCAGCAAGAAATAGGCCATTGACCTTAGTACATCGCTTCACGTAACTGCGCCAAGGCTAGGCGATCGACGACATTCGGCGATGGGCCAGAGCCCAAGAAGAGTTTCAACTCGCGAATCAATCCTGCCGCATTGAGCACATTCGGAGTCGATGCAAGTGTTGGATCGGCATTGCGCCGGTATTCAATGACCGGTTCGTGGTGATTGCCGTTGGCAGAAAGCACCAAGGTGAACGCAACTACGTTCATCTGCATGAATTGCCGTTGCAAACCGGAGATGGAGAATTGCGGAGGCTGCGTCAGCTTATTGCCGTGGCGCAAGACATTGCCATCAAAGGAGTAATAGCCATCGGGCAGAGACATCGTGTTGATCACCGCCATGCGGTAACCGGCAATCAACACATGATCGTAGTGCCCCGACGCGGGCGAACGCAGGCCGTTGACCAAACGGGCCGCTGGCAAGATATTCAGGACGTTCCTGGAAAGCAGGTTGATGGTCTGCGCCTCGCGGATCAGCCGTGCACGGTTGGAGAACAGACCGCGTTTTCGGGGTTCTCCATGAACGCGCTGCTCACAGACTTTTCTGTCCAGCAACGTAGGAGACGTATCCGAGAAGGGTGGAACATATTCGGTGGGCAACTGCGCCTTGGGCTGCTGAGGGCTCTTGCGCAGGCGCTCGTCAAAAGGACGGGCGCTGAACCCGGCGCGTGGAGCGTTGCCCGGAGACTGGAAGGTCTGCTCATAACCCAGCGGAGACGCCATCTCGCTGAGCTGCTGGAAAGCGCGCTGTACTTCTTTGAACTTTTCTTCGCTGCCACCGAGATCGGGATGGGTCGCGCGAGCGGCCCTTCGGTAAGCGACCTTGATATCTTCCATGCTCGCAGTAGGCGCGACACCAAGAATTTCGTACGGGCTTGGTGTACTCATTGAACGGAGGAATCCTCTCGGTGAAAAAGACCGGATGGCCAGTGTTCCCCAGTTTAGCGAATCCAACCCAGCAAATTCTTTGTAGAAGCGTCAAGTTGCTGGGTAATCTCTATGGTCATGAGCTCGTTTGGTCGCACCGCAAAAATCCGCATCATCTTCCACCCCGCCTCAGGCCGAGGCCGGGGGATGCGCCTTGCCCAGCAGCTTGCCCACGCGCTTGGCAAGCTCGGGCTGGAACATGGGCTAGTTGATACTTCAGCGACGAGCGTGGAACTGGTGGGGGACCAGCTCAGAGCTTCGCGGGCGATCGTCATCATTGGCGGTGATGGGCTGATCCACCACTGCATCCAGCACGTTGCGGGAACTTCGATTCCCATCGGTGTAATCCCAGCAGGCAGCGGCAACGACTTCTGGCGCATGACAGGGGACGCGAATGCAGAAGAATCCTTGGCCAAGGTGATTGCGTTTTGCAAGCAGCCGGGAGCAACTATGCCCATTGACGTGCTGGAGCTGCGGTTTGACCAAGCCGGCAGAATACCGCGCTATGCACTGGGTGCCGTGTCCTGGGGATTTGAAGCCACCGTCAACGCGAAAGCCAACGCGTTGCCGCGCCAGCTGGGAGCACTGCGGTATATCGCCGGCTTGATCCTGTGCCTTCCCCAGCTGCGCGGATGCCCCAGCGAGGTGAGGGCCGACGGACTGCGATTCAGCGGAAGCGTCCTGGCCGCCAGTGTCGCGAATATCAAGTCCCTTGGTGGTGGCATCAGGCTCTTCCCGCATGCTGATTTCACCGACGGTACCGCGGAATTGGCTATCGTACGCGGACCAAATGTTCTGCGGGTCCTTCCATATCTGGCAAGGATCCTCACCGGAGCGCCGCATCCATGGAAGGTTAGCGCAAACCTCACGCGGGCCCGCATCGAGACATCCCGGCACAGCTATGCTGACGGGGAATGCATGGGGGCCGGGCCCTTTGAGCTAGCTGTTATTCCCGCGGGGATCCAGCTGATTTCCTGAGCCGATAGTCGCAGAAGAGCATGCTGTCCTCTTCAAACAAGGAATGCAGCTCGAAGGCGTGGAACGCCTGCCGATTGTGAACCGCTATTCTCATTCCATCACCTGCCACAAGGACAGGGGAGTAGCTGATGCAAACCGAATCCACCGCGCCAGCCGAGGCGAACTGCCCAAAAACGTGAGGACCACCTTCAGCATGGATGAAGCCATATCCCTTGGAATGCAGATAAGCGATGATTTCGGTCGGATCACACCCGCCCTCGGTTTCGGAAACCTGCACGAGAGTGGCATTGGGTCCAAATGACCGACGCTGTTCGTCAGTGACCTGAACGCTGGTGAAAAGCAGGACCGGAACCGGGGATTGGGCAAACACCGGGGCCGTTGGCTCCAGATGCAGTCCTCGTGAAATGAGCGCCAGCACGGGCTGTGGCGGCAGGCCATGCTCGATACGCCACGCTATGTCCTCCGCGGACAGGAGCTGGCCTTCGTAGCCCTCGGCACGAACCGTTCCAGCACCCACCATGATCACGTCGGCAAGCCGGCGCAAGAGTGCGAAAACCCTCTGATCGCCAGGAGAGCCCAATGCCTTGGAGAGCCCATCAACCTGGGCACTCCCGTCGATGCTGCTGACGAAGTTGAAACGCACGAATGGGCGATGCTCGCTGGAATAGCGCTCAAGCAGGAACTGGTCATCAACCTGATCTGCTGGTTGGGGAAGCAGGGCACGCATCTGGGAAACTCCTTACTTGCTGACTTCGGGTTCTGGGTGAGCAGGAGGATTGACATCCCCCATGTTGTGTATCTGGTAGGCAGGCTCCCGCCACCCTTGTGCTGCTTCGAGCAGGCGTACTGTCTGCACCGATTCAGGAATATTGTGCATCCGCAATATGCGGGCACCGTTCATGGCACAGATCGTTGCTGCCACCATAGAACCAACCATGCGCTCAGCCTTCGGCAAGTTCAAGGTTTCACCGATGAAGTCCTTGTTCGAGACCGCTGCCAAGGCCGGATAGCCCAAATCGGCAAAGGCCTGGAACCCAGCGGTCAAATCCAGAGTGTGGCGGGTGTTCTTGTTCAGGTCGTGCCCTGGATCAACAATGATCTTTGCCGGAGAAACACCAGCGTCCAACGCAATCTGGATTTTCTCCAGCAGATACTGGCGGATCTCGGCCACCACATCGTCGTAGCTAGGGCGAGGGTAAGCGGTGCGGGGCTTGGCTAGCGAATGGGTGATCACCACATGCACGTTGTTCTTGGCTACCACCCGGGCCAAACCGGGATAGGAAAAGCCTGTGGTGTCATTGATGACATCAGCGCCGGCATCAATGGCAGCCTGCGCCACCTGTGGATGGAAAGTGTCTGCAGAAATAATCACCGAACTGCGGCTACGCACCTGACGGATAACCGGCACAATTCGCTCTGCTTCCTCCTGCCACGGGAGCTCCGGGCCCGGAGAGAAGGGGACTCCGCCGATATCCACCCAGTCAGCACCTGCCTCGACCGCACGCATGGCAGCGGCCACAGCATCATCCAAGCCAAAGGTCGACCCGGCATCGTAGAAAGAATCCGGGGTGCGGTTGATCACTGCCATCACCGCGATCCGCTGTGAGAAATCCAAGGAGCGCTGGGCGAAATCATGGACGGGAACCAAGAAATCAGGCTTGAACATGCAGTAAGGCTCCCTTAGCTGGAATCGACACGTCATCAGTTGTTCCTCTATTCATACCACCGACCACGGTTCGGAGGAGGAATCCGCCCGCTGCTCTCGCTAGGCTTGGACCATGCAGTTTTCACACCTCTCCGCAGCCCACGGGCAATGGATCGCCGCAGCTTGTGCATCAGCCGACCCCAGCACGGTCGTAGCCCAGATCCCGCATGGCTACGAACGCTACGTCCGCATCCTTCACCCAGCACTGGATGAAGATGACCAGTTGGTGCGCTGGGAGACGGTGGCACAGAGCCGCAAGCACATCATCACCGCCGCGGATCTTTTTGAAACCGTGGCCGGACTGGACGCGCAAGGCAATCCTGCGACCGAAGACGCCTGGGTAGATACCGACCTGCCACTGGACCAGCTCCCGGAATCGCAATGGCAAGCACTAGCCGCCGAAATGGTCCGGGTTTCTGCCAAAGACCAGAAGTTCGTGGTGGGCTTGTGGGCCGGTTATGCATTTATCGAGGGCGGGGAACGCATACAGATTGAGCGCGAGCCGGATCCTGCATTGAGCGATGACGAGAACCAGCGGGTGTACGAGTTGGCGCTCGCCGAGGCGCAGAAACCTGCCTTTGGTCCCGAGATCATCCAGGCAGAACCGTTCGACCTGGGTGGCGGATACCGGAACTACCACCTGTTCGAAGCGGACGCGGAGTTCCTGGCGCAGCCCGAATGGGCCAGAACTGCCGACGGCCCCCAACGCCAGCGCCCGGCGCTGGCGTTTGCGGCGGACCATTCCTGGATGCTGTCGACTGAACCGTTTGATGATTGCACCATCCTGGGTGGTCCGGCTTCATTGATTGAGGCGGTCTTGAACAATCCGGCGCTGGAGGCCATTGAGGTTGGCCAATTCACACGGATCGGCCATTCAAACTAGGGCGCCCCACCCCGTACCATTGAAGTGTTATGAAAACTTCCGCCGTATACCTGGATCACGCGGCAACCACCGATCTGAATCCAGCAGCTCTGGCTGCCATCACCGAACAGTATTCCCGCACCGGAAACCCGTCTTCTTTGCATGGGGCCGGACGTCGCGCCAACCGTGCGGTGGATGATGCCCGCCAGGCTATCGCCATGGCCGCCGGGGCGCACTCCAGCGAATTGATCTTCACATCTGGTGGAACTGAATCGGATAACTTGGCGCTGAAGGGACTGTTCTGGAACCGCGTGGCGGCCAATGAGCAGGCACGTGCCATCGTGCTCACCGGCATTGAGCACCACGCGGTCCTGGATACGGCTACCTGGCTGCAGGACCATGAGAACGCCACCTTGCTGTGGCTCGCCGTGGATGAAGACGGTGTCGTTGACCTGCAGGCGGCCGAAAAGCTATTTGAAGAGCAGCACGAGCAGATCGCCTTGGCCACCTTGATGTGGGCCAACAATGAAGTCGGCACCGTTCAGCCGATCCGTGAATTTGCTGCCCTAGCTGGCAAGTACGGGGTCCCGGTGCATTCGGATGCGGTGCAGGCCTTTGGTGCCCTCGAGGTCGACTTCGGCTCCTCGAATCTGGCCACCATGGCGATTAGCGCGCATAAGATCGGTGGCCCGGTAGGCATCGGCGGTCTACTGGTTCGCCGCGATATTGTGCTCACCCCGGTCCAGCACGGCGGTGGACACGAACGCAAGCTGCGATCGGGAACCTTGAACGCTGCCCACGCAGCCGGCTTTGCCGCCGCGGCTACCGCGGTGCGTTCTGGATTGCGGCAGGAAGCTGCGCGGCTGAGCGAACTGCGTGAATACGCGATTGAGAAGATCACCGGCTTGATTCCGGAAGCGGTGCTGAACGGACCACGGGACCAAGGCAATGAGGGCAAGCGCCTCCCGGGCAATCTGCACTTCACCTTCCCGGAATGCGAGGGGGACTCCTTGCTATTCGGCTTGGACATGGTTGGCATCGCATCATCCACCGGTTCGGCGTGCACCGCTGGTGTTCCGCAGCCTTCGCATGTTTTGCTGGCTATGGGACGCGATGCGCGCACCTCGCGCAGTGTGCAACGCTTCACATTGGGGCATACATCCACGCGCGCTGACGTTGACGCATTATTAGAGGCTTTGCCCCAAGCGTATGCTCAGGCAAAGAAGGCTGGCATGGCAGCCGATGAAAGCAGCATCCACACGGCAGGAACAGGTTTTACACGATGAAAGTACTAGCAGCGATGTCCGGAGGCGTGGACTCGGCGGTAGCCGCGGCCCGCGCAGTTGAAGCCGGCCATGATGTGGTCGGCGTGCACCTGGCCCTGTCTCGCATGCCGGGGACCCTTCGCACCGGTTCGCGCGGTTGCTGCACCTTGGAAGACTCCAATGATGCATGGCGTGCCTGCGACAAGCTGGGCATCCCATACTACGTCTGGGACTTCTCGGACCGCTTCGCAGAAGACGTGGTGCAGGACTTCGTGGATGAATACGAAGCTGGCCGCACCCCTAATCCTTGCATGCGATGCAATGAGAAGATCAAGTTCGCTGCCTTGCTGGAAAAGGCATTGGCCCTGGGCTTCGACGCGGTATGCACCGGGCACTACGCCAAGGTGCTGCGCGATTCCGAGGGCAACCCGGAGCTGCACCGAGCCGCAGACTGGGCCAAGGACCAGTCCTACGTTTTGGGCGTGCTGACCCACGAACAGCTGGAACACTGCATGTTCCCGCTAGCCGAGACTCCCTCCAAGGCGGAAGTTCGCGCCGAAGCCGCAGCGCGCGGACTGACCGTGGCGAACAAGCCAGATAGCTATGACATCTGCTTCATTCCCGATGGCGATACCCGCGGTTGGCTGGCTGAACGCATCGAGATGAAACCAGGCGAGATCGTTGACCACGAGGGCAACCAGCTCGGTGAGCACGAAGGCGCCCAAGCCTTCACGGTTGGCCAGCGCAAGGGTCTTCGACTGGGTCGTCCGGCCGCCGACGGCAAACCGCGCTTCGTCTTGGAAATCCGTCCGAAGGACAACAAGGTCATCGTCGGTCCAGAGGCCCTGCTGGCTGTGGACCAGCTGCGCGGCATCCGCATTTCCTGGGCTGGCCTGCCGATCGCTGAAGTTTTCAGCGGAGACAAGTTCGACTGCATGGTGCAGGTGCGCGCGCACGGCGATCCGGTCCCCGCGGTAGCCCACATGGAGCGCTCGGAAGAAGGCCGCGACGAGTTGGTTGTCAACCTTCCCGAAGGCATGCGTGGAGTCGCGCCGGGCCAGACCATGGTCGTCTACCAGGACAGCCGCGTGCTGGGCCAAGCGACCATCGATTCTGCTCGTTCCAGCGAATGGGACTCCAGCAAGGTCAATTAATTAGCCATCCAAAGAAACCCTTGGTCCAGTTCAAGATAATGAACTGGACCAAGGGTTTCTTCGCGTCGTGATTCAAGTTAGACGAACGGCCGGTTGCAACGGAACCCGGCGGCCATCCGCTTCGGCCATGGGCGTCCGGCACGTATTCGCCCGGCATTGCCGGCGATTACCGGTGGTGTGCGGGATTCGGCCTGTCTTCAAGGGCCGCTTGGGGCTTGCTGGCTCACTGCATTGGTTCGACCCTCTTGGTCTCGCTAATGAAGTGGGCTTTCGACCCTGTTGCGCCACCGGATGTCCTGGCTTCCAATGCGCTCGCTGCGATGTTCTCGAGAATGCTCACCAGCGGTAGCTGGGCGGATAGGGGCGCATCGGCCAGAACAACGGATCATTCCAGTCGGCAGAACCAATTCGTACCAATCCGGAAGGCCTCAACGAGCTAGATGCCCGAGGGGCTCGGGTGGCAGTACTCAAGGCCTTCGCAAGATCCAGCCAACGGCCGGTGCGTGGAACCTGCACTGGGTGATGCTGGACTCCGTCCGGTTGCCCGCTGCATGCATTCCCGTGGTGGAAAGGACGCTCAGGGGGATAAGCCTGATGAAGGGCACGAGCTAGAGCGACAGCGAAGGGTGCCGGACCAATATTGGTCCGGCACCCTTCGCCATTGTGTTGTATTCAGCTTCTAGCCTTCGTCGACAATGCCGAACATATGAGCTGAAATATCTTGGTACTCCACGCGGGTCTTGCCCTTTTCCAGCTTCGGAAGCTGTGCAGGGGAGTGGGTGTGGCAGTGCACGAAATCGAAGGCAGGCCACCACTTCTTGGGGCGTTCGTACTCGCTGAAGCCGCAGACTTCGCAGACCAGATGAATCCACACAGGGCGTTTGCCGGTACGGTTGGCGCGCGACTGCTCCAACCAAGCTGGTGGATTGGTGTTCAGCTCACGGAATTCAGCCTCGCTCATTTTGGAAGGAATGCCGTGGCGCTTGGCCATTTCTACTGGGATATCCAACGCGATTGCCGCGTCTCTACGAGTCATCATTGACATCTAGCTTATGCCATCTAGCCAAAAGGCCGGAAGGAATCCCCGCGCATCTCACCGTTGGGCAAGAAGCGGTATGGGCTGAAGCACAAAAAGCGGGCGTTGAGACCACGCTTTTGCCAGTTTCCGCCGGACCCATTCGTATTTTGTGCCTTGCATCACTTAGGATATGTGAAGCATGTGCTAATCATCACAGCCCATGCATGTACCTAGACGAAGGATGACTCATGGCTCGCAAGAAGAACGGGCTGCGACTCGCAGCAGCCGTTGTGGGTATCTCTGCCCTGGCACTGACCGGCTGCACCCAAGCCGCAGACAGCGGCAATGAAGAGGGCGGCAATGGCGAAGCCAGCGCCCCAATCACCCTGGGCACCACCGACAAAGTGACCTCCCTGGACCCTGCCGGATCTTACGACAACGGTTCGTTCATGGTCATGAACCAGATTTACCCGTTCCTGCTCAATTCCGAGCCGGGCAGCCCGGATCCATCGATGAGCCTTGCCGAGTCCGCGGAGTTCACTACTCCGACTGAATACACGGTCAAGCTGAAGCCGGGCTTGAAGTGGGCCAACGGCCACGACCTTGACTCCAAGGACGTCAAGTTCACTTTCGACCGCCAGCTGAAGATCGCGGACCCTAACGGCCCATCCTCGCTGCTGGGCAACGTTGAATCCATCGAGGCTCCTGACGCCACCACGGTGGTCTTCAAGCTGAAGGTCGGTAATGACCAGACCTTCCCGCAGGTGCTGACCTCCCCGGTCGGCCCGATCGTCGATGATGAAGTGTTCTCCGCAGACGCAGTCATGGACGACCAGAAGATCGTTGAGGCCAAGGCCTTCGGCGGCCAGTACGTCATTGATTCGTACAACAAGAACAACCTGATCTCCTTCAGTGCCAACGAGTCCTACCAGGGCGTTCTGGGCCCTGCTGCCAACGACAAGGCAGCGATCAAGTACTACGCGGACGCCAATAACCTGAAGCTCGAAGTCCAAGAAGGCAAGATCGACGTCGCATGGCGTTCGCTGACCCCAACCGACATCGAAGACCTGGGCAAGGATGAGAATCTTGCGGTCCACAAGGGACCGGGTGGCGAGCTGCGCTACATCGTCTTCAACTTCGATTCCATGCCATACGGTGCCAAGACCGATGATGCTGATGAAGCGAAGTCGCTGGCCGTACGCCAGGCCGCGGCGCATCTTGTGGACCGCGAGGCAATCGCGAAGAACGTCTACAAGGACACCTACACCCCGGCTTACTCGTACGTGCCGCAAGGCTTCACCGGCGCCACCGAGCCGCTGAAGGACATGTACGGCACCGACGGCAAGCCAGATGCTGCCAAGGCCAAGAAGGTTCTGGAAGATGCCGGAGTGAAGACCCCGGTCAAGCTCGCCTTGCAGTACAACCCGGATCACTACGGACCGAACTCCGGTGACGAATACGCACTGGTTGAAAAGCAGCTGGAGGCCGATGGCCTGTTCGAAGTGGATTTGAAGTCCACCGAATGGGTGACCTACCAGAAGCAGCGCGTCACGGATTACCCGGCCTACCAGCTGGGCTGGTTCCCGGACTACTCGGATGCCGACAACTACCTGTCGCCGTTCTTTGCCAAGGAGAACTTCCTTTCGAACAACTACGACAACCCCGAGGTTGACAAGCTGATCTCCGATCAGCGAGGAATGGTCGACGCGGCGGAGCGCACCAAGGCCATCGAAGAACTGCAGACGATGGTGGCTGAGGACTTGTCCACGCTTCCACTGCTGCAGGGTGCCCAGGTGGCCATTGCAGGCAAGGACGTCAAGGACGTTGACAAGACCTTGGACGCATCGTTCAAGTTCCGTCTCGGTGTGCTGAGCAAGTAATCCTGCTCCAGCCTCGCAGACACCAAACCTGAGGGGATCTGCCACGCGCCAACCCTTGGCGCGCGCGGTGGATCCCCTTGGCATGCGCCGTCATTGACCGCTCAAGGCGGCGCATCGCCACGCATCCTGAACCATAAGGACAGACGATGACTATCACGTCGCCACCGGGCCAAGAAGCAAGCCCGCTAGCAACACCCAAACCAGCAAAGCAAAAAGGCGGAGGATTCCTCCGCTACTTGATTACCCGATTCTTGCTGATCATTCCCACTGTCTTCATCCTCATCACAGTGGTGTTCTTCCTCATGCGCGTGACCGGCGACCCGATCACCGCAGCCCTGGGCGGACGGCTCACCCCGGACCAGCTGGCCCAGCGCATCCATGAAGCCGGATACGACCGGCCGATCCTGATCCAGTACTTCGAGTACCTGGGCCAGATCTTCACCGGCGATCTGGGCCGCACCATGAGCGATAACCGAGCGGTCACCGAGGTGCTGGCCACCTACGGCGCAGCAACTTTGGAACTGGCCATCAACGCGGTACTCGTCGCACTGCTGGTCGGCATCCCGCTGGGCCTGGTTGCCGCGAAGTTCCGCGACCGCTACCCGGATGCCGTCCTGCGCATCCTCGCGATCCTTTCCTACGCCACCCCGGTGTTCTTCGCCGGCTTGCTGCTCAAGCTGGTCTTCGGCGTATGGCTAGGCTGGCTGCCGATCAGCGGCCGTGCCGACTGGCAGACCGAGCTTGAACTGACCGGCCTGCAGAGCCCATCGGGCATCTACTGGCTCGATGCGCTGCGCAGCGGCAATAGCGCTGCCTTCTGGAATGTCACCGAGCATGCGATCCTGCCAGCCCTGGCACTGGGCCTGCTCACCGGCGGCGTGTTCCTGCGCCTGGTGCGCACCAACGCAATTGGCACGCTGGGCCGCGAATACGTGGAAGCCGGCCGTTCGCGCGGCGTCAGCGAATTCCGCCTCACCACCAAGCACGCCTACCGTCCGGCGCTGATTCCGATTATCACCGTCATGGGCCTGCAGATTGCCATGCTGCTCGGTGGAGCAGTGCTGACCGAGACCACCTTCGAATGGTCCGGCTTGGGCTTCAAGCTCGCCGAATACCTCACCGCCCGCGACTTCGTGGCTGTGCAGGGCATCGTGGTGCTGCTGGCCATTATCGTCGCCGTCACCAACTTCATCGTTGACGTGCTGGCCGCCTTGATCGACCCGAGAGTCAGGTACTAATCATGAGTACAGCTACCTTGCCGGCTTCGAACAAGTCCTGGCTGGACCGGCTCCCGGTCATCTCCCACCTGCGCATGTCCTCGGGCCTGCAGCGGGGCATGCTGGTTGCCGGTCTGGCGCTCTCCGGCCTGTTCATCGTTACCGCCCTGTTCGCGCCGCTGATTGCGCCTTTCGATTTCGCGCAGTCCTCGGATGCATCCGGGGACTTCCCGCGCCAGGCGGCTCCGGACAGCAAATTCATCTGGGGCACCACCGCCACCGGCTATGACGTGTTCTCGCGGACCCTCTTCGGTGCGCAGACGGCCATCTGGGTGATCCTGGCGGCCGTGGTCATGTCCCTGTTCCTGGGCGTATTGCTGGGCCTGATCTCCGGCTACCTCGGCGGCTGGTTCGACCGCATCGCCGTGGTGTTGGCCGATGCGATCTACGCGTTCCCATCCCTGCTGCTGGCCATCGTGATGTCGATCGTGATTTCCCAGGGCCAGTCGTCGCTCTTCGGCGGCGTGATGGCAGCGGCCATCTCCATCACCGTGGTGTTCATCCCGCAGTACTTCCGCGTGGTCCGCGCCGAAGTGATGCGGCTGAAGGCGGAACCCTTCGTGGAATCCGCACAGGTGATCGGCGCCAGCCCATGGCGAGTGATGTTCGCGCACCTGCTGCGCAACGCCACCCGCACCTTGCCGCTGATCTTCACGCTGAATGCCACCGAGGCATTGCTGACCCTGGCGGGCCTGGGCTTCCTGGGCTTCGGCATCGAACCGACCAGCGCCTCGGAATGGGGCTACGACCTGAACCGCGCGATGTCAGATGCCACTAGCGGAATCTGGTGGACCGGCCTGTTCCCGGGCTTGGCCATCGTGCTCACCGTGATGGGCTTGACCCTGGTTGGCGAGTCCATGAATGACCTCAATGACCCGCGCCTGCGCCGCTTCAGCCGCAAGAAGGCCAAGCGCATCACCCAGTCCGGACAGGTAGGAGCAAGCAAATGACCGACAGTCCTCTCCTCGACTCCGAGGCCAACATCGGCACACCCGCTGTCTTGCGCATCGAAGACCTGAACATTGATTTCGTCACGGACGCCGGCGCAGTGCCGGCAGTGCGCGGCGTTGATTTGCAAGTCAAGGCCGGCGAGATCCTGGCCATCGTGGGCGAATCCGGATCCGGCAAGTCCGTCACGGCACGCACCGCCCTGGGCATCCTGGCCGAGAACGGTGCCTCGCACGGCGGGGTCTACCTCAAAGGCAAGAACATGCTCACCCTGCGCGGCCGCGAGCTGCGCGCGGCTCGCGGCCGGGATGTGGCCATGGTCTTCCAGGAACCGTCCACGGCACTGAACCCTGTGTACACCGTGGGGTGGCAGATCATGGAGGGCATCCGCGCGCACAACAGGATTTCCAAGAAGGAAGCCAGGACGCGCGCCATCGAGGCGATGCGCCAGGTCGGCATCCCGGATCCAGAGCAGCGCGTGGACTACTACCCGCACCAGTTCTCCGGTGGCCAGAAGCAGCGCGTGGTCATCGCCGCGGCGCTGGCCTTGAAGCCGGAACTGATTGTGGCAGATGAGCCAACCACCGCATTGGATGTCACGGTGCAGGCTGAAATTCTCCAGCTGCTGCGCGACCTGCGTGATCAGCTGGGTACCGCCATCGTCATCATCACCCACAATATGGGGGTGGTGGCCGATATCGCAGACCGCGTGATCGTGATGAACCAGGGGCAGATCGTTGAGCAAGCACCATCCATCCAGCTCTTCGAAGCACCGCAAGAGGACTACACCAAGTCCCTGCTGGCTGCCGTGCCGCACTTGGGGCGCGAAAGCGCCTCGGAGGGACTAGTCGATCGTCCGAACCAGGATGCTGAATTGCTGGTGGAAGCCAAGGGCCTGGAGGTGCATTTCCCGGGACGCCTCGGGGCCCCGGGCTTCACCGCGGTCGATGAGGTGGATCTGAAGATCCACGCCGGCGAGGTCTACGGACTGGTGGGCGAGTCCGGTTCGGGCAAAACCACCATCGGCCGCAGCATCGCGGGATTGAACCGCATCACCGGTGGCTCGCTGAAGGTGCTGGGCTACGAGATGGCCCACTTCAAGGAACGCACCTTCAAGCCGCTGCGTGAGCAGATCGGCTTCGTGTTCCAGGATCCCGCGGCAAGCTTCAATCCGCACTTGACCGTAGGCGAATGCGTGGCCGAGCCACTGGCCGTGCACCGTGATCTGAACCCGCTGCAGACCCGCAACAAGGTGGCCGAACTGCTCGAGGCCGTGCAGCTTCCAGCCGGTTTTGCCAACCGCTACCCGCACGAACTCTCCGGCGGCCAGCGCCAGCGCGCGTCGCTGGCCCGCGCACTGGCCTTGGAGCCGAAGCTGCTGATTGCCGATGAGCCAACCAGCGCACTGGACGTTTCGGTGCAGGCCAAGGTGCTGGAGCTGTTCCGCGAATTGCAGACCGAGCTGGGCTTCGCAGCCCTGTTCGTCTCGCATGATCTGGCAGTGGTGGACCAGCTGGCTACCTGGGTGGGCGTCCTGTTCCGGGGCACCTTGCTGGAAGAAGGCTTGGGCTCCAAGGTCCTGGCCAACCCGCAGCATGAATACACCCAGCGCCTGATCGCCTCGCTTCCGGTTCCGGACCCGCGCGAACAGGCGCAGCGACGCAAACTGATTGAACAGCTGAACGCCTCCTGAGCAGCTGGCAATCAAGGAACAACGGGCATGCCCCGGACACGGTCAGGCACCGTGTCCGGGGCATGTCACCTTGTGGGTAATCCGTCATGCGAACCCGTAAACTGGTGATCATGAACGAGCCGAAGAACACTGAGACCACCCAGTCATTCGACCCGCACGCCAGCTCGTTGCAGGGCGAGGTCCAGAATGAAGTCCTCGAAGAGCTGTACGCCATCCGCGGCAGCATCGACAACTTCGATGCGCAGCTGGTTTTCCTGTTGGCCGAGCGCTTCAAGGCGACCCAGCGCGTAGGGGTCCTGAAGGCCGAGCACCAGTTGCCGCCGAGCGACCCTAGCCGCGAGAAGGCGCAGATCGAGCGCCTGCGCGCCCTGGCCCACGAAGCGCATCTTGATCCAGAATTCGCCGAAAAATTCTTGAATTTCGTGATCTCTGAAGTCATCCGCCACCACCAGAACATTTCTGACTCGCACAACAATGACTGAGCAGGAACACCAGGCCGCTGAACGCCGCGATGTTCACGCCACCGCTTTCTGCCAGTTCCCGGGCAGCGACCCGTCGGCCATCCACGAAGTGGTGCGCGGGGAATTGGGGGAACCCAACCTCGCGGTCTTCCCGCAGCTGCCGGATCGTGGCGTCGGCGCCGATGCGGTAGGGCGCAGCGCCGCCTTGCTGGCGGATCTCGGCTTCGATCTGCAACCGCACGGCTGGAGGATCGGTGCCACGGACGGTATCGATGCCCGTCGTGCCCGCAGCATCCTGCGCAGTGACGAGAATCTGCTAGCCGATGTACTCGGCGCGGAAGCGAAACCTGCCCAGCGCCTCAAGCTCACTTTGCTCGGTCCGTGGACCTTGGCCGCCAGCCTGTACCTGTCGAACGGGGAGCGGGTGATCAGCGATCACGGGGCGCGCCGCGACATCATCGAGTCCTACGCCCACGGAGCACGCGAGCATCTGGACCGACTGGCCCGCATTACCTCGCTGGCGGACTTCACTATCCAGCTTGATGAGCCGCTGCTGGGCGACGTGCTCGACGGCACGATCAGTACCGCCAGCGGATACCGGACCCTGCGCTCGATCCCACGCGCCGAAGTGCGAAGCGCCTATGCGCAGTTCTTCAAAGTGCTCGCTGGCGAGGCCGAAGGCCAACGGGTCACCTCGCTGCTGAACCTGCCAACCCAGGATGAACACTGGATTGAACGCGTGGATCTGCTGCACCAAGCCGGGGCCGGCGCGCTGGTCATCGACCCTGGAGGCTTGACGCACCGCAAGTGGGAACGGGTAGCGGGGCTTGTCGAAGGCGGGGACCGCGTCTTCTTGCAGGTGCTCGCCCCCGGAACCCCGGCACCAGGTGTTGTAGAAGGGGTGAACTCCATTCTCCGTCCTTGGCGCCAGCTGGGCTTGGGCTTGGGGCAGCTAGGTGCACTAACCCTGATGCCGCGTGGAGACTTCTCGCGCAGCAGCTCGGCGCAGGCCATCGAGAACCTGCGACGGCTGGCCAGTTATGCCCAAGCGTTGGAGCAGACACGCGTCGATGCGTAGCTAACTGCCTGATTCCTGCCGGTCACAGCCCGAAAAGGGCGGTTGATCATGTATCTTAGGAATAGTGGGGTAGCGGATCTACCCGGTTTGGCCAGTTGGCTGAAACCTCAAACCTACGGTTTCAGGGGGACATGGGATGAAGGCACGGATTTTAGTCGTTGACGATGACGAAGCGTTGTCGGAAATGATTGGCATTGTCCTGCAAAATGACGGCTTCGATGCCTCATTCTGCTACGACGGTTCCGGTGCTCTGGAAGCATTCCGTGAGGCGAACCCCGACCTGGTGCTCCTTGACCTGATGCTGCCTGGCATTGACGGCATCGAGGTATGCAAGCAGATCCGCGCGGAATCCGACGTTCCCGTCGTGATGCTCACCGCCAAGTCGGACACTGCCGACGTTGTCCGCGGGCTGGAATCCGGTGCCGATGACTACGTGCCCAAGCCTTTCAAGCCGGCCGAGCTGGTGGCCCGCGTGCGAGCCCGTTTGCGTCCAAGCGAAACCCACGCCGCGGAGACTTTGCAAGTTGGCGAAGTGACCATCGACGTGGCCGGGCACCGAGTGACCCGCGGAACCGATGTCGTGTCGCTGACACCGCTGGAATTCGACCTCCTGGTCACCATGGCCCGCAAGCCATGGCAGGTCTTCAGCCGCGAGCAGCTTCTGGAAGCCGTCTGGGGCTACCGGCACGCTGCAGATACCCGCTTGGTCAACGTGCACGTTCAGCGCCTGCGCTCGAAGATTGAAATTGACCCGGAGAAGCCGCAGATTATCGAGACCGTTCGCGGTGTCGGATACAAGGCTGGTTCGGCAAGTTGAGTTCGCACACGTCGACCGGTGCTGAGTTGGTTCCGGTCGATGTGCATGCCCAGTCGCAGTCCAAGCCCGCCCGGTGGAGCAAAATCGAGCAGTGGATCAAGCGTCCTTGGCACACCGCCAAGCTGCGTTGGCAACGCCACCTGCTGTTCCGCACCGTCATTTCGACGCTGCTTTTCACCGCGCTGGCATTGGTTGCCGCCGGCGCCTTCCTTTCCAACCAGATCGCCTCCACGCTTTTCGAAGAGCGCGTGAACCAGATATCCAAGGAATCGGAACGCGGCCTGGTCCAGGCCCGCTCCATTCTCGAATCGGCTTCCACCACCGATCGCGCCTCCACCCAGGCCCTGGTGAATTCGACCTTGGCTTCCCTGGAAGGCGATGGCGCAACCGTAGTCCGCGATTTCGTGCTGATGCCCATTGCCGGCGACCAAAGCCTTTATGTTGGGCCAATGGCCTCCGGTTCCCTGACCACCCGCGTTATCCCTGGCGATCTCGCGGAGCGGGTTGCAGGGGAGCAAGGCATCTATTGGCGTTCCATCGAGCTGGGTGCCGATACCGCAACCAAGCCCGGTCTCATTGTCGGCACCAAGGTACTGATTCCGCCTGGACGCGAGTACGGACTGTATCTGGTCTACGACCTGTCCAGCGTGCAGGATACCCTCGAATTCATCAATCGTGCGATGGCTTTCACCGGACTGATTCTGCTGGCAGTGGTTGGCTTCGTTGCGTGGTCGGTCGCCCGTACCGTGGTCCGCCCGGTGGCTGATGCCGCGTATGTCTCGGAGAGGATTGCTTCCGGTGACCTCGACCGCCGAATGAAGGTCGCCGGCAAGGACGAGGTGGCCCGATTGGGGACGGCCTTCAACCACATGGCCCACTCATTGCAAGAGCAGATCACCGCATTGAATAACCTCTCGGCCATGCAGCAACGCTTCGTTTCCGACGTCTCGCACGAATTGCGCACCCCGCTGACCACCGTGCGCATGGCTGCCGAAGTGATCCACGATGCCCGCGAGGACTTCGATCCGCTTACCGCGCGGTCCGCCGAACTGATGTACAACCAGATCGAGCGTTTCCAGCACCTGCTCAATGACCTGCTGGAAGTGTCCCGCTTCGATGCCGGCGTCGCGGTGCTTGACCGTGAGTCGACGGACTTGAACGTCATAGCCCGCAAGGTTATCGATATCGCCACCCCGGTGGCTGATGAATACGGTTCGCTCATCCGCCTGAACGCGCCCAGCGACGGTTGCGTCGCAGAGGTGGATCCGCGCCGCGTCGAGCGTGTGATCCGCAATCTGGTGCTCAACGCGGTGGAGCACGGTGAAAGCAAGCCCATCGATATCACCATCGGCGCTAACCAGAGCGCGGTGGCGATCACCGTGCGCGATTACGGCATCGGCATGTCCGAAGAGGCGTGCAACCACGTCTTCGACCGATTCTGGCGCGCTGATCCGGCCCGTGCACGGACCACCGGAGGTTCCGGCCTGGGCTTGTCGATCTCGATGGAGGACACCAGGTTGCACGATGGCCGATTGGAAGCGTGGGGCAAGCCGGGGGTCGGCTCGGTCTTCCGCCTGACCTTGCCACGCAGCGAGGACCTGGAGATCGCTTCGTCGCCGCTTCCACTGGAACCGCCAGTTCCTGAAAGCCTGGCTACGGTGATTTTGGGAGACAGCTTCCCGCTGACCGGTGAAGTGCCAAAGATCGGATACACGCCGCTGGTTCTTGATCCGGATTTGGATGCGGATTCGCCAGATGACGATGTCACCAATCCGAACCTCGGCAGCAACGAGCAGAAGAAGGAAGGGGAGAGCTGATGCGGAAGAAATTCTTTTCCAGCCTCGCGATCATCCTTTCTGCGGCGCTAGCGATCTCTGGCTGCGCCTCGATTCCCAGAACTTCCACCGTCCAGCAGATTGAAGCCGGAACCGACGCCAGCGGGGCTGAAAGCTACAGCTACGCGGCCGATGGACCAGCAGCAGGTGCTGAGGCCAGGGCCATTGTCGAGGGGTTCGTCGAGGCTGGCCGTTCAGTATCCGAAGATTATGCTGTCGCCCGCGAATTCATGGACGCGCAGCTGAGCAACACCTGGCGCGGTGACACGCAGACGCTGATCTACGATGCCTTCAATGTGGTCAACGGGGCCGATGCGAACAAGTACACCATCCAGCTCGAAATCACCGGTGAAGTCGACGCGCATGGCGTGCGCACCGACTACCCGGATCACTCGACCCGTGCAGTGGATATCGAAGTCGCCAAGGTAGACGACGAATGGCGCATTACCAAAGCCCCGGATGGCACGATGCTCGAAGCTTCGACCTTCACCAAGATCTTTGCCGCGCAGACCCTGTACTTCTACGACGCGAGCTTCGCCTATTTGGTTCCCGACATACGGTGGTTCACCTCGGGTTCGGGCACCACCACGTCGATGGTGGAAGCCTTGTTGGCAGGACCAGCCCCGTACCTGCAAAATGCTGTCGTCTCCGCGTTCTCGACGGCCAGCGGGCTGGTGCGTTCAGCGGTGCCGGTGCGCGATGGCGAAGCGACCATCGATTTGAACTCCACTACCTTCGCAGATGCTACCGACCGGAGCATCCTGCTGATGAAGCAGCAGATGGAAGCCACGCTGACCAGCCTAGCTCCGGTGGACTCGGTAAAGCTGCTGCGGGAGGAAAACGAAGTCAACCTTTCGGCCGAAGACACTAACTTCGAGCCGGCTACGTCCAACCCCAGCACGCAGGATACGCTGATCGGCATTTCGGACCAGTACTTGGTCTACGTCAAGGGGCTCTCGATCATTCCGGTGGGCGGCGTCCCGGATATTTCCGGATACAACCCACGGGACCCGGCCATGTCTCCGGTCGGCAATCGCTATGCCTTCCTCAACGGCCGCCGCACCCAGCTGTGGGGCATTGACGACAAAGGCAGCCTGCGCCTTTCGCTGGAGGGCGAGGAGCTCATCCAGCCGTCCATGGATCTGGCCGGCTGGACCTGGACCGCGGATAACGGGGCAGCCACCCCGATCAGGGCTGTCCCTGCCGACACCGAAATGAAGGGTGAAGCCCGTCCAATCGATGTGGCCTGGCTGGAAGATGCCCAGATCGATTCCTTGCGGATTTCCCGTGACGGCGCGCGGGCGCTGATCGTGGCAACCATCGGCAAGACCACGTCGGTTTACGTCGCCGGCGTGATCCGCGATGCTGAAGGTGTGCCCCGCGGGCTCACGGATTCGCCAATGAAGATCTATCCAGAAGTTCCGGTGAATACCGCGCTATGGGATTCGGACAGATCCATTATTGTTGCCGAGCTCGGTGACGACCAAGCTGTTGAAGCGGCCCAGATCACCTTCGAAGGCGGCAGCGAGCACCTGCAGCTGCTGTTGGGCATGGTCGGCATCGCTACCGGTGTCGGCAGCCGCCGCGAAGTGTATGCCGAGACCAACGAGAAGCTGTATACCCGCGTGGGCAATTCCTGGCACGAGCTTGAGGATTTTGCCCAGGACGTCGCCTATCCCGGCTAAGCAGGACCTTGCTCCACAACTCGTTGGCGACCAGCCCGATCGACGCGGTTCATCGGCCACTCTGGCCGTATGGAAATTCCCGAAGAGTGGCTGCGGTGCGTCGATGAGCTGTCCCGCAGCAGGCCCATGCGCTGGCTGGGATTCGGCACCAGGGAAATCGCGAACTTCCTGCTTCCGGCCTGTTGCGCGGTCTGCGCCCGGGCAGATTTTCGGCTTTGCCCCGAATGCCGCAGTGAAATCCAACGCCAACTGAGCCTGCCGCCCCTGCCGGACACGCATCATCTCTATGTCGAGCTTCCCGCGCTCGGCCAGCAGCTTGCCGTTAGTTCCTGCGGCGCCTACGGCAAGGAACTGGCTCGGGCTTTGCTGGCATTCAAGAACAAGCAGCGCTACTTCCTCGTCTCGCTCTTCGCCCCGTATCTTGCTGCCGCGCTGAACGCCGGATGCATCCCGCAGCGCGCGAATCTTCCTACCCTGGTGGTACCGGTGCCCAGTTCGCTCAAGGCAACAGCGCAGCGTGGATACTCCCCGGTGAAGACGATGCTCGACCATGGCCTCGCTCGCGGGTTGCTGTCTGCAGATCTCGAGTGCCGCACGCTGCTGCACTACCGCCTCGGTTCCGCCTTGGGCGGGGCGCAGAAAACCAAGAGCGGTTCAGACCGGCGCGGCGGCCGAACCCATTTCGTAGCCGAGCGTGCCAGCGCCAATGGCCAGCCGGTCATCCTGGTCGACGACGTCCTCACCACCGGCTCTACGTTGAGGCACGCGGCCATGGCCTGCCATGAGGCAGGATATGACGTCACCAGCGCGGTGGTACTGGCTTTGACGAGACCGCCGAATAATGCACCTGAACAGTAATTACGCTTACCGCGATCGGAAATTGTGAGCCCGGATACTTGAATCTTGGCCACGGTGGCATAAGGTGAAGTATGGGATGCATCACAGATGCAGCTAAAAGCCCATCTTCAGTCCGAAAGGATGGAACTTTCGGACTGTTGTGTCACCCGACTCCCTATTGGAGGACACCATGGAGCTGAACTACAGCGGACGCAACATCACCATTTCGGATCGTTTCCGTGAGTATGTTGACGAGAAAATCACCAAGGTTGACCAGCTGGCCACCAAAATACAGCGCATCGACGTCAAGGTCCTCAAAGAAGCACACGCTCGTGATCAGAGCACTGCACTGTCCGTTGAATTGACCGTTGTTGGCCGTGGCCCAGCAATTCGAGCCGAGGCTCGCGGCGCTGACAAGTTCGCGGCTTTCGACATCGCGTTCGCAAAACTGCTTGAACGCCTGCGCAAGGCCCGCGACAAGCGCAAGGTGCATCGCGGCAACCACACCCCGCTGGCTGTCCACCAGGCAACTGGCGGCCTGCCTACCGCATCGAGCGGCAAGTCGTTGGTTGAAGAAACCATCGAAGCCCAGAAAGCCGCGGAAGCTGCCGAAGTCGAGGCCAACGCCGAGTACTCGCCAGTGGTCATCCGCCGCAAGTCCTTCCCTGCAGAAGTGATGAGCGTTGATGACGCAGTGGACCGCATGGAACTGGTCGGCCATCCGTTCTACCTTTTCATCGATGAAGCCACCGGCGAGCACGCTGTAGTCTATGGCCGCACCCAGTACCAGTACGGTGTCATCTCCTTGGATCCATCACTGAACTCCAATGAAGAAGCCACCAGGGAAACTCGCGGCTACCGTGACAAAGCCTTGGCAACAGAAGGCTAGTCATCGGAACCATAACTAGCGTGGGCGGCCAACGCATTCTCAGCCTCAAGCAGGCACGAAGAATCGCGTTGGCCGCCCAAGGCCTGTCCAAGGGCAGGAAAGAACAACCCGTCACCGCGCGGAGAATCGTCAGCGCTATCGGCAGTATCGCGCAATTGCAGATTGACTCGGTGAACGTCGTTCGCAGGGCCCATTACATGCCGATGTTCGCCCGGCTCGGCGCGTATGACACCAAGGTGCTGGACCAGCTTCTGGCCAAGCCGCTCAGCCCTATCACCGAATATTGGGCCCATGAGGCCTCGGTGGTCAGCTCCGAACTCATTCAAGACCTGCGGGTATGGCAGCGCAGAACCTGGATCGATAAATCAGATGGGTTCTCCGCCGAACAGCATGACCTCTCGGATCGCGTCCTTGAATACCTGTCCAATAATCCAGGCTCCAGCGCCCGGCAAATCAGCCAGGCTTTGGAGGTTGCCCCGGTCGGGGAGAAGAAGCATTGGGGGTGGAATTGGAATGACACCAAGTTCGTCACCGAGTCCCTTTTCGCCCAAGCCAAGATCTTGACGCTGGGACGCAACTCCCAGTTTGAACGCCGTTACGCGCTAGCCGCGGATGTGGTGGGCACGCAACAGGAACTCGATGCGGCGCAGCGGCACGAGGCCCTCGCCCGGCTGGTTGTCCGGGCCATGGATGCCCTTGGCATCGCCACCGCTCACTGCGTCGCAGAGTATTTTCGTCTTCCGGTGCGCGCGGCCAAAGAAGAGCTCGCCCAGCAAGCACGCGCTGGTCTTATCGAAGAAGTACAGGTTGCCGGCATTGCCGAGCCTTGCTATTTGCAGGCCGGCACCAAGATTCCGCGCAGGATCGATCCTGACCTGCGTTTGCTGTCACCTTTTGATTCGATGGTTTTCAATCGCCGCCGGCTGGAGAAGTTCTTCGGGTTCGAATACCGCATCGAAATCTACGTGCCGGAAAATCGGCGCCGCTACGGCTACTATGTTTTCCCGATGCTTTTCGGCGAAGAGTTCGTGGGCCGAGTGGATCTGAAAGCTGACCGGGCCAGGTCGGTGCTGCACGCAAAGCAGGTGCATTACGAGCCGGGTGTCGACGCCAGTGTCGAGGCTGGATTGCGAGCCGAGCTGGATCGCATGGCGCGCTGGCTGGAACTTGAACGAGTGGAAATCGGGCTGTGAAGGGCCTGTTGATCAAATCGCTGTTCGCTATAAGAACAGCGCAAATGGGATTGAAATAGCCAGATGTGCTGTTTTCCTCACGTAGACTGAAGACGCCAGAAATTACTGTGCTTGAGATATTGGGAGCTACCACGTGGCATCATTGCTAGAACGTATTTTGCGTACCGGCGACAAGAAGATTCTGAAGACTCTTCGTAAGTACGCCGACACGATCAATACGTTGGAAGTCGAAATTCGCGAACTTTCGGACGAAGAGCTCAAGGGTGAAACCGACAAGTTCCGCGAACGTTTGGCTAACGGTGAGACGTTGGATGACTTGCTCCCAGAAGCTTTTGCGGTGGTCCGCGAAGCCTCGGACCGGGTTCTTGGCATGCGCCACTTCGACGTCCAGCTCATGGGCGGTGCTGCCCTGCATCTGGGAAACATCGCTGAAATGCGTACCGGTGAAGGCAAGACCCTGGTCGCTACCGCACCGGCTTACCTGAACGCGTTGACCGGTGACGGCGTGCACGTGGTGACAACCAACGACTTCCTCGCCCAGTACCAGTCGGATCTGATGGGTCGCGTCTTCCGCTTCCTCGGTCTGACCTGCGGCTGCATTCTCTCCAGCCAGAAGCCTGCCGAGCGGCGCAAGCAGTATGAAGCCGATATCACCTACGGCACGAACAACGAGTTCGGATTCGACTACCTGCGCGACAACATGGCGTGGAGCAAGGACGAGCTGGTCCAGCGCGGACACAACTTCGTCATCGTCGATGAGGTCGACTCGATCCTGATCGATGAGGCGCGTACCCCGCTGATCATTTCCGGACAGGCTTCGGGCGATGTGAACCGCTGGTACACCGAATTCTCCAAGATCGTCTCGCGACTGAAGCGCGAAGACGATTACGAGGTCGACGAAAAGAAGCGCACCATTGGCGTGCTGGAGTCGGGCATCGAAAAGGTCGAGGACTACCTGGGCATCGATAACCTCTACGAAGCGAACAACACCCCGCTGATCGGCTTCCTGAACAGCGCCATCAAGGCCAAGGAACTGTTCAAGAAGGACAAGGACTACGTCGTTGTCAACGGCGAAGTCATGATCGTTGACGAGCATACCGGCCGTGCACTGGCAGGCCGCCGCTACTCCGAGGGCATGCACCAGGCCATCGAAGCCAAGGAAAACGTTGAGATCAAGGCCGAGAACCAGACTCTGGCCACCGTGACCTTGCAGAACTACTTCCGCATGTACGCCAAGATCTCGGGCATGACCGGTACGGCGCAGACCGAGGCCGCGGAATTCATGGGTACCTACAAGCTGGGCGTGGTGGAGATTCCTACCAATAAGCCAGCAATCCGCATGGACCAGTCGGACTACATCTACAAGAATGAAGTCGCCAAGTTCAATGCTGTGGTTGAGGACATTGCCGAGCGCCATGCGACGGGCCAGCCGATCCTGGTGGGCACCACCAGCGTGGAAAAGAGCGAATACCTCTCCCGGCTGCTCTCCAAGAAGGGCATCCGCCACGAGGTGCTCAACGCCAAGCAGCACGCTCGCGAAGCTGCCGTGGTCGCGATGGCCGGCCGCAAGAACGCGGTGACCGTTTCTACCAACATGGCCGGCCGCGGTACCGACATCATGCTCGGCGGCAACGCTGAGTTCCTGGCCGTGGCCGAGATGGAGCGCCGTGGCCTGGATGCGGAGAACAACCCGGAAGAGTACAACACGGTCTGGGACGAAGTCTTCGACAAGGCGAAGGAAACAGTCGCCAACGAATCGAAGGAAGTTGCATCGCTCGGCGGCCTGTACGTGCTGGGCACCGAACGGCACGAATCACGCCGCATCGATAATCAGCTGCGTGGTCGCTCCGGCCGCCAGGGCGACCCGGGCGAATCGCGTTTCTACCTGTCGATGACCGATGACCTGATGCGCCGGTTCAACTCCGGGATGGCCGAGCGCATCATGAACAACCCGTCGATGCCAGATGACGTGGCGCTGGAATCCAAGATGGTTTCGCGCGCCATTGAGTCCGCCCAGGCACAGGTGGAAGGCGTCAACGCCGAGCAGCGCAAGAATGTGCTGAAATACGATGACGTGATGAACCGCCAGCGTGAAGCGATCTACGCTGACCGCCGTTCCATCCTGGAAGGCGACGACCTCGAAGAGAAGGTCGGCCACTTCCTGGAAGATGTCGTCAAGGCAATGGTCCTGGAAGCGACCCAGGTCGGCGATCCGGACGATTGGGAACTCAAGTCGTTGTGGACCAATCTCAAGCAGCTGTACCCGATCGGCATCACCATCGATGAAGTTCTCGAAGAGGCTGGCGGTGCGGGGCACCTCTCCGCGCAGTTCCTGGAACGCGAGATCCTCTCGGATGCCCAGTACCAGTACGAAGAGCGGGAAAAGCTTGTTGGTTCTTCCACCATGCGCGATCTGGAGCGCCGTGTAGTGCTCTCGACCATCGGTCGCAAGTGGCAGGAGCACCTGTACGAGATGGATTACCTCAAGGAAGGAATCGGACTGCGTGCCATGGCCCAGCGCGACCCGCTGGTGGAATACCAGCGTGAAGGCTACACCATGTTCCAGACCATGATGGAAGGCATCCGCGAGGAAAGCATCGGAACCCTCTTCAACTTGGAGATCCCCACCGGAGCTGAAGCAGCTGCCGCGCCAGCGGTTGACGAATCGGCGAAGCCGAAGAACCTGCAGTTCACCGGCCCGGATGAAGATGGCGAAGCCAGCACCACTCGTGCCCAGGCAACGTCGAGCAAGAAGAAGAACAAGAAGGCCAAGCGCAGCTAGATTAGCTCCACATCGGTCACCTGCCACCGTCCGTGCCAGGGCTCAATTTTCAGAGCCACGGCACGGACGCGGTATTTAAAGCCCAAGATGACGGTGCATTCCCAAGAACCTGATATGCACCGGTCCAGGTGCAATGAGATGATCTGCCCGTGTGCCGTGCCCGGCAGCGGCTCGAGCGTGTAGCACTGGGTCTCCAGGAGGGCCCGGCGCCGGAGCTTGGCAATGCAAGAGGGCTCCATCACGAATGCCAGCTGATTCACGGTGCGGTACCCAGCCACGATTTCGAAGACCGCGCGGGCTACTGCATGCGAAATCTCAACGATGGCCCGGTGCTCGCTGCGGTAGACAGCAGAGCGATGGAAGATATTGTCCATTGCCCGACGCAGGTGAGCCGGAGCCTGGCATGGCTCGGCAGCCGAGGTGGCGCCAGCCGGGTTCGGGTCTGGGAGGTTGGCTGCGTAGATATCCGGTTGATAGTAGCCGGTGTTGGCGCTACGGGGGCTGATGGCGATGGTGCTCATGATGACTCCTAGTTGGGCGTGGGGAAGTTCTTGAATGCGCTTAGCTGGCTGGTGGTAGTTCAAGTACCGTTCCAACTCGCAGCAGGTCCGGGTCGGTGCCGATGGACTTCTTGTTGCGTTGATAGATCTTTGGCCAATAGGCAGAAATTTCTTCCACGGTGGCCTGGGCACCTAGATGATCTGCCGCTATGGTCCACAGATTCTGCCCTTCAGCGACGACAACTTCTGTGCGTTGCACCGAACGTTGGCCTGGATTCCTGGCCCCGGGGGATACCAGCGGGCTCAGGGGAACGCTCATGGATTCGGGGAACCATTGCGGGCTCGGTACGGAGTTTTGCTGCGGGCCTGCATAGCTGGCTAGTTCTTGGCTGGCGTTTTCCGCCGGGACCTGTGCCAGGGAAACCGCCAGCGGTTCACCCGCGAAGGCTGCAGCGACTGAAGAGAGGGCAATCGAGGTTCCAAGCATTGAGCCTAGAATCCTCCTGCTCAGTGCGGGGGCGATTCGTTCGAAGAACCGCGCTAGCTTCGGCTTGCGGTGGGTGAAGGCCCAGCGGATCATCTGGGCCAAGCCCACGCGCAGCAAGTACAGCGTAAGCAACGCCAGGAACGAAAGGCTGACGAGAAGCCTTATGTGGTCTGCTGTGGCGCGCCCATCGACTGGGGACCGGAAGTAATCAGATATCCACTGGATTCCCACATAGATGATGACCAATGACGCTGCCGAAAAGAGCAGCAGCACGAATATTTGCCGTTGGCGAGACATCCGAATCACTTCCTTGAATGAATTTTGATGTCATTTGATATCGTTTGATGTTCATAGTGGCACTTAGGGATCGTTTTGTGAATAGGGTTACGCAAAAATGTTTATTCTCGTACAGTGGGCGCATGCGGTGGGATTCTCTCTTCGACGACTTGGAAGCTCAGCTAGCAGAACAGAGCCGGGCGCAGCTGCGTGAAGAAATTGCCGAAAACATCAGGGTTGAACGGGCAACTGCCGAACTGCTGCCCACTCTGATGCGGTTCTACGGACAGGAATTGAGCCTCCGGCTGGCCGGGGGAACCGAACTCCGCGCGAAACTCGGCCCTTGCGCGACCGATTACATCTGCCTGGAAACAGAGCAGGCCCAGTGGGTGATCCGCAGTGGAGCGGTTGAATCCTTTGCCCTTCCGCCGGGCCGCGCACCGGCGGTGGAACGGCGGGCGCCGGGCCGCTCGGTGAAGTTCTCCACGGTTCTGCGGGGATTGCTCCGGGACCGCGCACGATGCCATGTTTTTGGCCGTGCGGGCAGCTCCATGGCTGAAGGAACGCTGACTCAGGTAGCCAAGGACTTTTTGATAATTCTGGTGCATCCTCGCGATGAATTCGCCAGAGCACAGCAGGCCTCAACGCAACTGCTGATTCCACTGGATGCCATCGGATGGGTCGAAGCGATCACTCTTTCGTGATCCACAAGTGCACGCAAGGTCTTTCCAGCAGGACCAAGTTGTCGTAGGCTCACCATCCATAAGCACCTATACTGGCGGAAGGTCAAAGCCTTGATCACAGAACAGATCGCCCAGGACGCGCGGACAACCTCGGCCTCGCGTGTGCGACGGCCTAGTTGGAAGGACCCACGCCTGGCTCTCGGTGCGGTGCTCGTAGTCGCTTCGGTCGCGGGAACCGTGTACCTGGTCGGCGAATTGCATCAGACGTCCACGGTGTATGTCGCCAGCACCAATATCACCCTCGGAGAAAAGCTGACCAGCGAGAACATGAAAACTCAAGAAGTCCAGCTTGGCGAAACTCTCGAGAACTACCTGCACACAGATGCGCAGCTCGGCCAGGACGCCCGAGCCAACACTTTTATCAGCGAAGGGCAGCTGATTCCAGTCACCTCGATAATGCACAGTGAAGTGGGATCGCGCAGGCCGGTCAATGTCGATCTTCCGGCAGACCTTTCTTCGTCGATTACCCCCGGTAGCTTCGTTGATGTATGGATTGCCAAGCGCGAAACCAGCGGCAGCACCTACGGAGTCCCGGAAAAGCTCTCCTCCATGGTCGAAGTCGCCGCACGCGTTGAAAGCGGCGGGGGACTGGTGGGAACCCAAGGCACCAACCTGGAACTGCTGGTGGAACCGAATCAGCTGGAACCGCTGCTTCAAGCGCTGGCCAACGAATCGAGAATTATCGTCGTCTACAACCCGGCCGGGACCGAACAATGAGTATTTCGGTCGTAGTGCTCGGCGACCAGGAGAAAATCGTCCGGCAAATCGAAGGGTACCGCGGGGAACTGATGGTCACCCGCGTCTGCTCCGGCGTAGCCGAAGCCATTGCTGCTTGCGATACCGGAATGGCTGACGTGCTGATCGTTGCCGACGCCCAGCTGGTGCCGCCCATGGAACAACTTGATGCGTTGCTGATGCGCCAGACAGCGGTTGTCCTGTTCTTTGACCGGCCCGAAGACTGGAAGCCATTGCCTGATGTCCTTCATCTGCCTGCGGATTCCGGCATGGCCGAGCTGGAAGGACGCATCAAGGGCGTAGTTCAGTCATTGAATCATTCTGGAACCGACGGAACGCTCGCGGTTCCCGAACAGGAGGACGACTCTACCGGCCGGAACGGAAGAATCGTCAGCTTCTGGAGCGCCCCGGGATCTCCCGGGCGCAGTACCGTCGCGCTGAATTATGCGGTGGAAACGGCGGCAGCAGGAAAAACCGTGGTGCTTCTGGACGCAGATACCTACGCCGCCAGCATCGCCATTCAATTGGGACTCATGGACGAATCGGCATCCATCGCGCAGTTGTGCCGTGCCATCGACGCCGGCTCGTTGGATGTTGCCCGACTCAACGCTGCATGTTCCTTGGTCCAGGTCGGGGAGGCGACCATGCGCGTGGCGACCGGAATCCCGCGTGCTAGCCGGTGGCCCGAGGTCCGGGCCTCTGCGCTGCAGCGAGCGGCCATGCTGCTCAAAGTTCACTACGACGTGGTCGTATTGGATTTGGCTCCGTACATTGAATTGGACGAACAGCTCAGTTTCGATACCCAAGCACCACAGCGAAACGCTGTCACCGTCGAGATGCTCCAGTGCTCCGATGAGCTTTTCATGATCGTGCGTGCCGACAGCTTGGGAATTCCGCGTGCACTTCGCGCCATCGACGAATTGGAGGAAGCACTGCCCGGGCTGAATCCGAAGATCGTCTTCAACCGCGTGGGAGCCAGCAGTACCGGGCGCAGCCCGAAGCGCAGGTTGATTGAAGCGTGGGACCGGTTTGGGCCGACGCACCAAATCGCAGGGTATCTGCCCGAGGACAGCGCCGCGTGCAACGCGGCAGTGCTGGGAGGAAGCCCGTTGCTCGAAATCGCACCTCGGTGCCTATTGCGTATGGAAATACGGTCTTTGGCCGGCATAAATTCCACGGATTCACCCAAGAAATGGAATAGTCGTCGATTTCGCTCCGAAGCTTGAACCCCAGAGGTGAAAACCGAGTAATGTGGGTAAAACTAGAGATCCGCAAAGGCGCGGGTTGATCGAACTTTGTTCTTGGAGGCGTTCTTTTGAACTCGTCGGAATCCAGCATGTCAGAATCATTCATGGATGAGACACTCACCTCGAAATTGGTGAGCGAGTACTATGGCCAAATTGCGACCGAAGACGTGGCGGCCTACCGGCCAGACGAACTCGAAGCTCGCGTGGCAGCACATCTGGAAATCGGGTATCAGCGTGATGCTGAAAACGCTAATGTCGCCATTACCCGCAACAACGGAATTTCAGTGGTCCACATCGTCACCGATGACATGCCATTCCTTGTTGATTCGGTAACTGCCGCACTAGTGCAGCTGAATTCACCAATTCAGCTGGTAGTGCATCCGACGTTCGTTGTCTCCCGCAAGACCGAGACCGGCGAAATTTCCAAGATCAGCCATGCTGGTCTGCAGCATGTTGCCAGCGGTGACACCGCTGCGCTCTCGGATTTGAGCACCCTGATTTCGGCCGGTGCAGAAACCCGCATCGAATCGTGGATTTCAGTCGAGCTCGCTCGCGAGCTCAGCGATGAGCAGGCCAAGGAATTCGTTGAGCGCCTCTATAGCGTTCTGGCAGATGTGCGTGTTGCAGTGAAGGATTGGCCGGCCATGCTGGACCGGGCCAAGGATATTGCGCAGAGCCTTCCGCAGACTCCGAAGGCTGAGGAAATCGCCGAGCTGCAGCAGGCATCAGAGCTGCTGGACTGGTTAGCTGACGGAAAGTTCACGTTCCTGGGCTACCGCGACTACTCGCTGGAAACCATCAACGGCGAAGACGTCCTGGTCGCCCGCCCAGGCAGCGGCTTGGGACTGATGCGCGATCTGGAGGTCCAAGGTCCACAGCACCTGACCAAGCGCGGCCGCATCACCGCTCGCGACAAGCGTGCGCTGATCGTGACCAAGGCGAACTCCCGTTCCACCGTTCACCGTGGCGTGTACCTGGATTATGTCGGAGTCAAGAGCTTCGATGCCAATGGCGAAGTCAACGGCGAACGCCGTTTCATCGGCCTCTTCTCCTCCAGTGTTTACACCTCGAGCGTGAAGACCGTCCCGCTGGTACGCGAAAAGGTTGAAGCGGTGCTGAAGCGCACCGGCTTCGCGCCTGATTCCCACTCGGGCAAGGACATCACCACCATTCTGGAAAGCTACCCACGCGATGAGATGTTCCAGATCTCCGTCGACGAGTTGACCAAGATTGCCCTCGGTATCCTGCGCCTGCAGGAACGCCGCCGCACCTCGGTCTTCCTTCGCAAGGACGACTACGGCCGCTTCGTCACTGCCATGGTGTTCCTGCCACGTGATCGTTTCTCCACCGCAGTGCGCCTGCGGGTGGAGCAGGAGCTGCAGCGCAGCTTCAACGCAGAATCCGTTGAATATGAAGCGCAGCTGGGCGCCGGCGCGCTCGTTCGCTTGTTCTACCGGCTGCGCCTGCAACGCCACGGACTGGCCCCCGTGGTTGACCGCAAGGCACTGGAGAATCGTATTGCCAAGGCCGTGCGCTCCTGGTCTGACGCCATCGTTGATACCGCTCGCGCGCGCTTGGAACTGGGCGACGCCAACACGCTGTCCAACGCTTGGGCCGAAGCTTTCCCGGCTTCCTACAAGGTGCAGTTCGAAATCGAAGATGCGCTGAAGGATATTGACCTGCTCACCGAGTTGAGCAGTCCAGAAGTCGATGGCCCGGTTGTCTCCTTCTACGATGACGAGAAGCAGGATGAGGATTCTGCTGTTTCCAAGCGCATGAAGATCTATGTGACCAAGCCGCTGCTGCTCTCGCGCATACTGCCAGTTCTGCAGCATCTGGGTCTGGAAGTTGTCGATGAACGCCCCTACGAGCTGAATCCAGAAGGAATCGGCGAACGCTACATCTACGACATGGGCCTGAAGATCGATGAGGAGATCAACTTCCAGGCCGTGGAAGCCAAGCTGGCCGAGGCCTACTGCGCAGTGGTCCGCAACCTCGCCGAATCCGACAGCCTTAACGCACTGGTGCTGCACGAGGGACTCACGTGGGAGGAAGTCTCGATGCTTCGTGCCTACGCCCACTACCTGCTGCAGCTCGGGGTTCCGAACTCCACTGGCTTCATCGCCAGCACCCTGGTTGGCAACCCGTCAGTCACCCACGCCATTGTGGAGCTGTTCCAGGCCACCTTCGACCCGCAGCTGAGCTCCGTGGCTTCGGAAGCTGCGCGGCAGAAGGCGCACGCAAAGGTCACCGAAGCCCTGGAATCCGTGCCAACGCTGGATGCCGACACCTTGCTGCGCCGTTTCGTGAAGGTGATCGAAGCGACCAAACGCACCAACTACTTCACCACCCACCAGGCACTGGCATTCAAGCTGGCCCCGGAAGAGATCGATTTCGCGCCATTCCCGCGTCCGAAGCACGAACTGTGGGTCTACTCGCCGCGTGTTGAGGGTACCCACTTCCGCTTCGGCGCCGTGGCCCGTGGTGGCCTGCGCTGGTCCGATCGCCGAGAGGATTTCCGTACGGAAGTGCTGGGTCTGGTCAAGGCCCAGATGGTCAAGAACTCCGTCATCGTGCCAACTGGTGCCAAGGGCGGTTTCTACGCCAAGCAGCTTCCCAATCCAGCTCTCGACCGCGGCGCATGGATGGAAGAAGGCAAGGGCGCGTACAAGGTCTTCATCCGCACCCTGCTGGAGCTGACCGACAACATGGTTACCGACGAAAACGGTGAGCACATCGAAGCCCCTGCCAACGTGGTTCGTCGCGATGGCGATGATTCCTACCTGGTGGTCGCTGCCGACAAGGGCACTGCGAGCTTCTCCGATATCGCCAACTCGATCTCGGCCGACAAGGGCCACTGGCTGGGCGATGCCTTTGCTTCGGGCGGCTCGGTGGGCTACGACCACAAGGGCATGGGCATCACCGCACGCGGCGCCTGGGAATCGGTGAAGCGCCACTTCTTCGAGCTGGGCATCGACACCCAGAAGGACGAATTCACCGCCGTCGGCGTGGGCGACATGTCCGGAGACGTGTTCGGCAACGGTTTGCGCCGTACCCCCACCGTGAAGCTGGTGGCGGCCTTCGACCACCGTGATATCTTCCTGGATCCGAACCCGAATCCCCAGGTCGCCTTTGACGAGCGCCAGCGCCTGTATGATCTGCCACGCTCCAGCTGGGCAGACTACAACAAGGAGCTGCTCTCGGCCGGAGGCGGCGTGTACTCGCGCAGCCTCAAGTCCGTGCCGGTTAGCGCCGAGGTCCGCGAGGTCCTGGGCTTGGACGCCGGCACCACCAAGCTGAGCCCTAACGAACTGCTCAAGGCCATCCTCTCAGCGCCAGTGGACCTGCTCTACAACGGCGGTATTGGTACCTACGTGAAGTCAGCGGCTGAAACCCACGGCCAGGTCGGCGACCGAGCCAACGATGCCATCCGCGTCGACGGTGCAGATCTGCGCGTGAAAGTTGTTGGCGAAGGCGGCAACTTGGGCATGACCCAGCTGGGCCGTATTGAGGCAGCCCGCAAGGGCGTCCTGCTGAACACCGATGCCATTGACAACTCTGCTGGCGTGGACACTTCTGACCGCGAAGTGAACATCAAGATCTTCGTGGACCGCCAGATCAAGGCGGGCAATCTCACCGAGGCTGAACGCACGGAGTTCCTGCTCTCGATGACCGATAACATCGGTGATCTGGTGCTGACGACCAACTTCGAACAGAACGTGTTGCTGCTCAATGAGAAGCATGCGGCACTGACCTGGACACCAGCGTACGAGCGCCTGATGCAGTGGCTGGAAGCCCATGCTGACTTGAACCGTGGCTTGGAGTTCTTGCCAAACGCGGATCAGCTGGAAGAGCGCCGCGCCGCTGGCGAGGCGATGACCACCCCAGAGCTCTCGGTGCTGGCCGCATACGCGAAGATCCAGCTGGCGAACGCGCTGACCGAATCCGATCTCGCCGATGATCCGTACTTCACCCGGACCCTGCGCCGCTACTTCCCAACCAAGTTGGTAGAGCGTTTCGGGGATCAGCTCGAAAGCCATCCGTTGCGCCGCGAAATCATCGCGACCGTGATCGCCAACGACATCGTGAACATGGGCGGCATCACCTACGTCTTCCGTGCCATGGAAGAGACCAGTGCCAGCGAAGTCCAGATTGCCAAGGTCTTCTGCGCGCTGCGTGAGATCTACGGATTCGACCGCCAGTTCGATGCGATCAATGCACAGCCTGCCGGAACCGATCTGGAACACTGGGGCCGCCAGCACCACGACATGCGCCGCCTGCTGGACCGTGCCACCCGCTGGTTCATCAACCGCGTCGATCAGGAACTGCTGGTCACCGAAGCGGTCAAACGCTACGAAGCGACGGTTACCGAACTGCGTGAGGCCCTGCCAACCTTGGTTCGGGGCACTGACCTCCAGAGATTCCAGGAGTGGCGTGAAGAGGCCATGGACCAGGGGATCCCGGAGCGTCGTGCCAGCATGTGGGCGACCCAGTTCGAATCCTACGCGCTGCTGGACGTGGCAGAATATGTGCACCGCACCGGGACCGCTCCGGTCAAGGTCGCAGAGACCTACTACGTGCTCTACGACTTGTTCGATGTGGACAGCCTGCTGAATCGCATCACCAACCTTCCTCGCTCGGATCGTTGGCAGGCGCTGGCTCGTGCCGCAATGCGCGATGACCTGTACACCACGATCATCGACCTGACCGGCAACATCCTGGATGCCCACGGCGATATTGCTGACCCGGCAGAGCGTGTTGCTGCATGGGAAGAGGCAAACGCGGCTAACCTTGATCGTGCGAAGACTATGTTCGCGGAAGTGAACAGCCTGGAACGAGACGACATGGCTTCACTTTCCGTGGCACTTCGCCTCTTGCGTTCCATCGTCCGAAGGTAAATACCGCCAATGGCCCTCATCACCGAAGAATTACGTCAACGTGCTGCACTAGCGCCCGGTGATGAGGATTGGCTCCACCTCCTGGTGGGGGACTGGCAACTGGTCTCGGATCTAGCATTCGCAGACCTGGTGCTCTGGTTCCCCACCGGGGACGGTTCCTATACGGCTTTGGCACACGTGCGCCCTTCCACCTCGCATACCGCCTTCCACAGCGACTTCGTGGGAGAACGGATCCGCAAGGATCTGCGCATCATGGTGGACCACGCTTGGGAAACCAAGCAAGTGCAACGATCGGCCGAACAAGCCGGCAAAGATATCATCATGGGGTTGACCACGGTGCAGGCGATTCCGCTAGTGCGCCAGAACCAACCGGTTGCGGTCATCACTTCCCACTTCGATCCGAACCAGTCCCGCACACCCAGCAATCTGGAATTGGTCTACCGGCAAAGCGCTGATGACCTGTTGCAGATGGGTACCCAAGGGCTGTGGCCCGACTTCGCCAGCCCTACCGGCTCCCGCCGTGGCGCGCCGCGCGTCGGTGATGGTTTCATCCGGCTCAACGTTGACGGAGCCGTCGAATTCGCCAGCCCGAACGCTGTTTCAGCGTTCCGCCGATTAGGCGCAGCTGATGTCCTCCAGGGCCAGCCACTGGCTGATCTGACGATGGCACTGGTCAGCGACCGTCGTGTAGTCGACGAAACTCTTCCGCTGGTGCTCCAAGGCAAGATGCCATGGCGTACCGAGGTGGAACATCGCGGAGTCACCCTCTCCCTGCGTGCCATTCCGCTGCGCAACGAATCAAAGCGCTGGGGGGCACTGGTGCTGTGCCGCGATGTGTCAGAACTGCGCCGTCGCGAAAAGGAACTGGTCACCAAGGACGCTACGATCCGTGAAATCCATCATCGCGTGAAGAACAACTTGCAGACTGTCGCGGCGCTGTTGCGCATGCAATCACGCAGGATGAGCTCAGAGGACGGCAAGCAGGGCCTGGAGCAGGCAATGCGACGAGTCTCCACTATCGCTTCGGTCCACGACTTCCTGTCCAAGGGCCTGAACGAAACCGTCAAATTTGATGATCTGATGGATCGCCAGTTCCGGCTGATCGTGGAAATCGCTTCTCCGGAGCAAAGGGTCTCCACGCGTCGTGAAGGCGAATTCGGCATGCTTGACGCTGATTTGGCGACACCGTTGTCACTGGTGATCAATGAGCTGGTGACTAATGCCGTGGAACATGGACTAGCGCATCGCAACGGTGAAGTCGCGCTGGTTGCCGAACGCTACAAGGGTGCCGATAGCAAGGATTGGCTACGGGTTGTCATTGAAGATGACGGCCACGGGTTGCCAGAAGAGCCACGCCGCGAGGGACTTGGGCTGCAAATTGTCCGCACTCTGGTTACCAGCGAGCTATCGGGTGAAATCCGTTGGGTGCAGAGCGAGAAGGGCGGGACCAAGGTGGTAATCGACATGCCATTGGATCTTGACCACCGTACAGGCTAGGAGCAGCCTGATCAGCTGCAACAAAAAGAGGCGCTTCCAACACACCGTGTTGGAAGCGCCTCTCCTTTTGGCTATTTAGCGGTAATTCTTCATGTGAGCCTTGATGCTGGCTACATAATGCTTGGTGTCTTCGTACATGCCGTTGTTACGAACACCGGCCAGACCCTGGTAGTACGATGCGATTGCGTTGTCCAGGTTGTCGGTGTTGTCCAAATTGTAGGCAATTACTGCGACACCAGCGACAACGTTATCCCGTGGGTTCAGGACGTTCAGGTCCTGGCCAATTACCGATGCGATCCAGTCACCGGTGCTTGGCAGTACCTGCATGGCGCCAACGGCGTTAGCAGGGGAGACCGCACGCATGTTGAAGCCAGACTCTTGGTACGCGTGAGCCAAGGCCAGAGCCGGGTCAACGCCCATGCTCTTTGCAGTGGAACGGATCAGGTCCTGCATCTCGCCGCGGCTCGGGACGCTGATCGAGTCAAGGTAGTCCTTGTTCGAGTTAGCATCTCGCACAACGTGATCTGCGTAGGTACGACCAGCGAAGCTATTGCCGATCTTCTGCTTCTTGACCTGACCCGACGGTGCAACCGAGGAGCCCGAAACCTTCAGCTTGGCGCCGATCTTCAATGGCGTGCTCGAGCTGTACTCGGGGTTCAAATCCAGCAAGGAGGCCAGCTTCATGTCGTGGCTGGTCGCGATGCCACTGAGAGTATCGCCGGACTTCACGGAGTAGGTCGACGTCTTGGCCTTGGCCTTGGCCTTGGGTGCAGCAGTGCTCTTCGGCGAGGAGCTCGAAGACGACGAGCCACCCGAGACCTTGATCTTGCTGCCTGGGAAGATCGGCTTGCTGGCAGAGATGTCATTGGTCTTCAACAGATCGGACAAGCTCATGCCGTGCTTGGCCGCAATGGCGCTGAGCGTGTCACCGGACTTGACGGTGTAGCTTGAAGAACCGGAGGAGGAGGATTTCTTCTGGGAGGACTTCGACGAAGAGCCAGAGGACGAAGAACCCTTGACCTTGATCTTGTCGCCAGGGAAGATCACCTTGCTGGCCGAGATATCGTTCTTGCTAAGGAGCGAAGACAAGCTCATATTGTGCTTGATGGCGATGCTTCCGAGGGTGTCACCGTTCTTCACAGTGTAGGTTGAAGAACCCGACGAAGAGGAAGTCTTCTTCGTCTGCGTGGTACTGCTGGAGCTCGACGCCGATCCCTTGACCTTCAGCTTATTGCCGGGGAAGATTACCTTGCTTGCCGAGATGTCATTCTTGCTCAACAGATCAGACAAGCTCATGTCGTGCTTGCTCGCAATGCCGCTGAGGGTGTCACCGTTCTTGACGGTGTAAGTGGCGGTACTTGACGATGACGAGCTCGAAGACTTGCCCTTGGAGCTGTTCTTCGAAGCATGACCGGAGACCTTGAGTGTCTTGCCGGCGACGATTGAATCATTCTTAAGATTATTGAGCTTCTTCAGCTCTGACACTGTTGTGTCATATTCCCGAGCGATGCTCCATAGCGACGCACCTGCCGGGATCTTGATTTCGGAAACATCCCGTTTAGCTGGCAAGCCCAGCGTAGGTACTCGCGAAGCGATCAGGTGGGCCTTGATTTGGTCTTCAGCGACCTTGATAGTCTCCGGAGTTACCGACTTGGCAAAGCTTCCTGAGGTGTTGGGAACAGTCATCGGTGCTGCCTGTGCTGCGGGAGCTAAGGCGAGGCTGCCAATGACCGCAGCGGGAATGGCCGCGCCTGCTACAACGCCTAACGCATGCTTGGAAGCATGTTTGGATTCGTGGGGCATGGAGTCAATCCTCATTTATACGGTGAAAATAACGGGCTTTGCTCCGCAGGTAACAGAGGGGAAGTGGTTCCCCATGTTGACTGTGATGCAATTGTTATCAAAGTGATACAAGAAAATTTACACTACTCCTGTGACTCATGGGAACTGCTGAGGTGAGTTTCATCCAAATTTCTGCGCGGATCAGGAATTTGTGGGAACCTTAAGGGGTGAAGGAAACCGTAGATCTCGTCGGCCAGTGGCTGACCCTGCCCGATGTGGCTGAAGAATTAGATGTAGATATTCGCCGCGTGCACCGACTGCTGGATGAGCGTGCCATTGTTTCGTTGAGAATTGGCGCTCGCAATGTCCGTTCGATCCCTGCAGATTTTCTCCAGGACGGCGTAGTGGTGGAAAGCCTGAAGGGTACTCTTTCGGTACTTTTGGATGCCGGCTTCTCCGATGAGGAGTCGGTTATTTGGCTGTTCACCGAGGATGAATCGCTGCCCGGCACTCCTATGAATGCTTTGCGCACCGGACGTAAAACTGAAATCCGCCGGCGGGCGCAGGCCATGGGCTGGTAAGGGCCCGGACGAACTAGCCTCAGTAATAACAAAAGGTCTCAACCGTATTCCATATCGCATGGATGGTTGAGACCTTTTGTTATGTCTTAGTAACGAATCGCTATTTACTTCTCTTTGTCACTGCATCACTGAGCTGCTGCATTCCCGCTAAGGCGAGGGGCGTGACGTGCAATGCGTTCAGGGCGAGATCTGATTGGGTGGTCAACTCGCTAATGCTCTGCTCGGTGGCCGCCAGGGCGCCGCTATCGCGCAGAATACCGCTTAGTCTCAACACTTCTTCTTCGCTGAGATCCACTGCGCCGAGGCGACTCTGAATGAAGTCCTGTTCGTCAGAAGTTGATAGCAAGAGGGCGTGGGCAATCAATTCCGTGCGCTTGCCTTCTTGCAGATCGCCGCCGGTCGGCTTCCCGGTGACTTCTGGATCGCCAAACACGCCCAGAACATCGTCACGTAGCTGGAATGCCTCACCCAGCGGAAGCGCGAATGCAGAGTAGTGCTCCATAAGCGCCTCGCTGGCGCCGGCCAGAGCTCCGCCAAGCAGGAAAGGGTTTTCAGTGGAGTATTTGGCTGACTTGAAGCGCACGATAGTGCGAGCTCGCTTAACCGCTTCCTTCGGATCGTAGGCGGGGCCCGCAGACTCTTCTAGAACATCAAGGTACTGCCCGGCCATCACCTGGGTGCGCATCTGATTGAAGATGGTACGTGCCCGAGAGTTGAGGGAAGTAATACCTGAGAAAACTTCCTCGCTCAACGACAGGCATAGGTCGCCGGTAAGGATTGCGCTGGCCATGCCGTAGCTCGTTGCGCTCCCCGAAAGCCCCAGTTCTCGGTGCTGGGCCTCGAAGCGCTTGTGAACGCTCGGCTGACCGCGTCGTGTATCGGAATTGTCGATGATGTCGTCATGAATCAGCGCGGCTCCTTGGAAGAGTTCCAAGGCCACCCCGAGTTGGACGATGTCGCGTTCTTCGGGCTGACCACCTGCACCGAGGTAACCCCAGAAAGCGAACAAGGCGCGAAGCCGCTTGCCGCCACGGGTCAGTGACGTGATCGCATTGACGATTTCGACGGCGCTGCTAGTAATCTGACCAACTTCAACGCTTTTCGCAGCCAGGAATTCTTCCAATAACTGAGCAACGTCAGAAGTGTAGGTACGGCTCAAGCTCTGGGCTTCAGTGTTGAGGTCCGGCACAGAATCAGGCATCGACATGCAAAATCATTTCTACGGGTAAACAACTAGTGGTTAGCAACAACTCTACCGGTGATTCCCGCCCGGCGAAGAAGGCACCCAAAGTACGCGGGGTGCGAACGAAATCCGAATATACATTCGAGTAAGCTGGTGGTGCAGCCGAACGAGGGGAGAGGAATTGAAATGGTGGATCGTGCAATCCTCCATGTCGATATGGACGCCTTCTTTGTTTCAGTGGAACTGAGGGACCGCCCCGACCTAGTAGGCAAGCCAGTTATTGTAGGCCACCGTTCAGGCCGGAGCGTGGTGCTCTCCGCGTCTTATGACTGCCGAGCTCGCGGGATCCATTCGGCCATGCCGATGAGCCAAGCCATCCCGCTGCTACCGCAAGCTACCGTGATCGAGCCGAGTCATCACAAGTACTCGCAAGCCTCGGCCCAGATCATGGCTTACTTCCGCACATTGACGCCTCTGGTTGAGCAAGTCAGTGTCGACGAAGCGTTCCTGGACGTTACTGGAAGCATGCGCATGCTTGGCGGGCCAGTGCAGATCGCTCAGCGGATCCGCGAATATATACGCAAAGAAATGGGACTGCCGGCCAGCGTGGGCATTGCAAGGAATAAATTCGTTGCGAAACTCGCTTCGACGTACGCCAAGCCTGACGGCATGGCGGTAGTTGCACCCGATCGAACCGAAGAATTCCTGCACGAATTACCCGTGTCGAAAATGTGGGGCGTGGGAAAACGAACCGCTAGTCAGCTTCACTCCTTGGGGATTGAGACCGTGGGGCAACTCGCTGGCGAGCCAGAAGCAAGATTGATTAGCCGGTTGGGGGAACACGGCCGCGCCCTTTATTTGCTCTCGCGGGGGATCGATAACCGTCCGGTGGAGGTTAGCCGGGATGAGAAGAGCATTTCATCGGAACATACCTTTGCGGTGGATATCACCGATCCCCAGGTGCTTGAGGGCGAACTTTTGCGACTGAGCCATAAGGTCGGTCAACGGCTGCGGCAGCACGGCAAATCAGCCAACGGTGTTGGGCTCAAGATCAAGTACAAGGACTTTTCTGGAATTACGCGTTCGAAGGCGCTCGCAGCTGCGACAGATTCTTCAACGAAAATTAGCGAGTCCGCGCTGGCCCTTCTGCGAAAATTGACCCCTATGCCGCAACCGGTCCGGCTGATCGGGGTGAAAGCTGAACGGTTGCAAGATTACGAGTTGGGTCTGCAATTTAGCTTGGATCCCCGCGAAGAGAAAGCCCGAGAAGCGGAACGCATCGCTGACCAGATCGGACAGAGATTCCCGCAGTCCATCGTGACCCCAGCACGTTTTCTGCGCCCCAAGGAATAAACACATTCTGTGTAGAACGTATGGATATCTGGACAGTGGGGAAGATCAACTAGCAGGGCGGGTGCAAAAGAGACTATCCTTGAATTAAGTTCGATCGAATCCAGGGAACTTTTCCCTTCGACCCGACGTTGAACTTGAAGACGGTGGACGACCGTCGAGATTGCCTTTGGAAGGAGAAGACGATGCCGCTATCGGAACACGAGCAGCGTTTGTTGGAGCAGTTGGAAAAGCAGCTGCATGAAGACCGTCGCTTCGCTTCGAGCATGAAAGGCCCATCGGGCACGGGACGTTTGTCGACCCGCAATATTGCTCTGGGTATCTTGCTGGTAATCGTCGGCCTAGGGGGACTCATCTTCGGAATCTCGCAGCACATCATCATCGTAGGCGTTCTCGGCTTTGCGGTGATGTTCGCGGGTGTACTGCTTGCCCTGACTAAATCGGCTACTGGAAAAATTGGTCCGTCCAACGGAACGGGATCAAAATCTGCAGCCAAGAACAATTCGCAGTTCCTTTCCGGCCTGGAAGAAAAATGGAACCAGCGAAAGCGTGATCAGTCCGATAGCTGATCTGCATTGATATTGAGGTGTGACCCCTAGGGTTGCACCTCTTTTCTGTTTAAGCCCCGCTTCTCACGTCCCTACGGTCCCCGTGCACCTCATGCCGGGGTGCATAGGTTTCGTTCAATTCGGGAAGTTGGATGTCCTGGATATTCGGTGCACCTATCTGAGGGTCGCGCGACTTTGCAAGTGATCTTGAATTCTCTGCAGATTCCAAGGTTCAGGTCCACCTCGCCGGACAGGCAGGCCCCCACTTCCCTCCCCAGGTTCCTCCACTTCCCACCACCGCGCCTAAAAATAGCTATATTCCGCGGATTTTGCGTGGGGAATCTCTGAAAAATACTGGATCATGCAGCGGGACGATTCCCATCCCTCCACCTGAACATAGGCTGAGCATCCGCTAGATTCAGGTGTTTTTTAAGTCCAGACCCTCGCGAAACCACTGAAATTGCATTGACAGTGGAGGGTTGTGGAGTAAAGTGGAGGCAAGTAGAGAAGAATGGGGCTTCTGGCCACTTCATGGGAAAGGTGGTGTGCATGTTCCTTGGAACTTACACACCGCGTCTTGATGAAAAAGGTCGGTTGATTCTTCCAGCTAAATATCGAGATGAACTGTCCTATGGGCTGGTTCTTACTCGCGGCCAAGAGCGTTGCATATACGTTTTCAGCCAGCGGGAATTTGAGAAGCAGCACGAGCAGCTGGCGCAGGCATCCTTGACCTCCCGACGAGCACGCGACTATGCGCGTGTGTTCCTCTCAGGGGCCTCGGATGAAGTTCCAGATAAGCAGGGGCGCGTAACGATTCCGCAAGTGCTGCGCACTTATGGAGGCCTTGATCGGGAGGTCACAGTTATCGGTGCGGGTAACCGTATTGAAATCTGGGATTCGACCGCTTGGCAGCAGTACTTGGATGAACAAGAAGACGTGTTCTCCGATACTGACGAAGATTAGGGCCTTGTGCCCTACACCGACAAAACACCACGTTTGTTGAGATGAGATCTCCAGCCACCTTGGGGTAGAAAATCGTCTGGCTTCACTTCCCCGGAGCCAGAAGGTCGGATCGCCACTTGGTTGGAGGGGGATCTGATCTCAACAGCAGATCGAAAGCGAAAGGGGGCGCAGTGCCAAATCAGGATTCCCAGCGACCAGCATCCGAACGCCACGTTCCAGTACTTCTGGACCGATGCGTTAATTTGCTAGCTCCAGGTATTGAGCGAGCTAATGCTGAAGGCCGTCGGGCAATTGTGGTTGACTGCACCCTCGGGATGGGTGGGCACTCCGAAGCCATCCTCAAGCGGTTCGACAATTTGCACCTGATCGGTCTAGACCGTGACGAGCAGGCTCACGAACTTGCCGGTGCACGGCTCGCCCCGTTCCAGGACCGCATCGACCTCGTGCACGCGGTATATGACGAAATTGCGGATGTCGTGGAAGATCTTGGGTTCCCGGGGGTCGACGGCGTTCTGTTCGACCTTGGCGTTTCCTCGTTGCAGCTCGATGAGCGTGAACGGGGTTTCGCCTATTCGTATGACGCACCGCTGGATATGCGCATGGACACCTCTGTTGGCCCAACTGCCGAGGACCTGGTCAACGACTTGGAACGCGACGAACTGCTTCGAATTATTCGACAGTGGGGCGAAGAGAAGTTTGCTGGACGCATCTCGACGGCAATCGTCGAGGCACGCGCCAAGAGCCGCATCACTACCACTGCTGAACTAGTTGAAGTGATCCGCAGCGTTGTGCCCGCGGCGGCAGCTCGAAACCATGGACACCCGGCCAAGAGGACCTTCCAAGCATTGCGTATTGCAGTGAATGAGGAACTTGACGTCTTGGAACGTGCGATCCCGGCGGCAATGGGAGCTTTGAACGTCGGCGGAAGAGTCGTCGTGATGAGTTACCACTCCTTGGAAGACAAAATCACCAAACGGCACTTCGTCCAGGGATCAACCTCGTCGGCCCCTCCGGGATTCCCGGTGGAGCTGGACGAACACAAAGCTGAATACAAGGTGCTCACCAAGGGCACCGAGAAGCCAAGCGACCACGAAATAGCAGAAAATTCACGTGCAGCCTCAGCCCGCTTGCGAGCTGTGGAACGAGTGTTGAAGAGGAGCTAGCATGAGCCAACGAGCCCAGCGCCGCGTGCAGAAGACCGCAGCCGTGAACAACCAGCCTGTTGTCGACGGTAATACTGCGCGTGCAATGCGACCCGAGCCCGTCCCAGCTAGCAACCTGCCTAAAGGCGATTCGCGTCAGCGCGTAACTCTTTCGTTGGTTCCTAAGATGAATGAAACCAGCAAGCGCTCCATGTTCACCATGTCTGCGGTGCTCGTTGTCTTGGCATTCAGCGTGATCGTTACGCTGGTGCTGCTCAATACTTCTGTAGCGCAGCGGCAGTACGACATCGTGAACTTGCGTTCGCAAGAGCGTGCGCTTTCCCAAGAGAATCAGGCACTACTGAAGGAGGCCCAGTCGTTGGCGGCGCCACAGGCACTGGCCGCCAAGGCAAAGGACCTCGGTTTGGTTTCGCCAGGTGCTCCAGGGCTGATCAGCCTGTCTGAGGGCAAGGTTGCCCAAGACGCTGAAAAGGCGGTCAAGGCAAAGAACAGCAAGCAGGAATACGGAACTATTCCGCTGCCGGGCGACAGTATCCGCAAGGGTGAAAGCAAAACTGAAGCCAACGCATCAAACACGCCGAAGACCACTGTGGGTAAAGCCTCAGCAGATTCACAGAAGGAATCCGGTGCCACTGAAGGTTCCAAGGAACCTGAGGTGAAGCCGGAGAAAGCTGAACGTGAAGTCGCCAGTGATGGCCGCCCAGTGTTCAATGACGCTGAGCTCAACGGGGGCACGATCCCTGCACCAAGCATCAAATCCCCAGCAGAGTAGTTAGCCCTTTCTAAGCTAGATACAGGTGGCCTACGCTGCTGGAAAACCACGCTGAGGGAAAGTTAGGTTCTTTTGTGAGCTCGACGGCAATCGACACTGCGAAAAAGCGAATGCGCTTTGTGCTGCTCCTCTCCGTGGTTTTGCTGCTGGTGATCCTGGGCCGGCTGGTCTGGGTCCAGGGCATCAACTCGGCAACCATTGCCAACGCTGCACAGGAAAACCGCGAACGCGTTGAAAACATTGCGCCAAATCGAGGATCCATCGAAGACCGCAATGGCACCACCCTCGCCGTCTCAGTAGACCGCTATGATCTGGTCATCGACCAGCGCGAGCAGGGTGAGAACATTCGCCGTGCGAAGCGGGATGGAACCAATGGCCAGGAACGCATCACGTGGGACCAAGCCATTGACGAACTAGCCGATACCCTTGACCAGGACCGTGAGGAACTTGCCACGAAGGTTCGCCCGCAGGGCGACGCCAAGCCTAAAGGGTACGTCATGCTCGCCAAGAGCGTGACCCCGGAAGTACGCAACGAAGTCCTCGAAATCGGTATTCCGCGTCTTGCCTCATTGCTGCGCAGCGAACGCCAGTACCCGCAAGGCGTAATTGCAGGACCACTGCTGGGGTTCGTGCGCAACTCCGAAGACCAAACAGCCGTGGTGGGAGCCGAAGGCCTGGAACTGAGCCAGGAGGAACACCTGGCCGGCACGGCCGGCAGCCGCAAGTTCGAGATCAGCGCCGATGGCGTGCGCATTCCCGTCACCGAGGTCGAAGAAACTCCAGCAGTCGATGGCCAGGACGTCATCCTGACCATCGACTCGGACATCAACTACGTTGCCCAGCGTGCAGCAGAAAAGAAGCAAGCTCAGTTCAACGCTGAGTGGGTTTCCGTGGTCGTCATGAAAGCGGATACCGGCAAGATCCTCGCCATCGGCGACTCCGCTCAATTGGATCCGAATGATCCAGGCGCCACCAAGCCTGAGTTCCGCCGGTCCACCTCCATCACCCGCGCTTTCGAGCCAGGGTCCACAGGCAAGGCCGCGATCTTCGCGGCGGCCATCGACCAGGGCGGAGTGGATCCGCTGACCGAGATGCGCGTGCCGCATAAGAAGACGTTCACCAAGGAAACCATCAACGACTCGTTGGAACACCCAACGTACGACATGACGGTCTCGGGCATCTTCGCCCGTTCCTACAACACCGGCACCGTGATGGTCGGAAATACCGTGAGCAAGCAGACCCGTTACGACTACATGCGTGCCTTCGGATTGGGTTCGCCCATCCGCGTCGGCTTGAATGGCGCTAGCGCTGGCCAGTTGGCACATCCCGATAATTGGGACCGCCGCCAGCAGTACACCACCATGTTCGGCCAGGGCTACTCGCAGACCGTGCTGCACACCGCTTCAATTTTCCAGTCGTTGGCCAACGGCGGCGTTCGCCTTTCGCCAAGCCTGATTGAGGGCTACCGCAACGAAGACGGCACGATCACCAAGATCCCCGCACCGGAAAAGAAGCGCGTGGTCAAGAAAAGCACCGCTGAAGAAATGCTCAAGCTCATGGAATCGGTCGTTGACGACGGTACCGGCTACAAGGAGCGCATTCCCGGGTACCGCGTGGGCGGCAAGACCGGTACAGGCCAGGCGGCAAGCGCCAAGGGCTATGACGGATATACTTATTCCTTTGCAGGTGTCGCTCCCTTGGAAGATCCGCAGTTCGTCGTCGTGGCAACCATGTACAGGCCAAAGGGCAACTGGAAAGACTTCTCGGTAGCTGACACGTTTACCGATGTTATGAGCCATACTCTCAACACATTCAATGTGCCACCGAGCACGACAAAGTCAGAGGCGTATGACGTCTTTGTAGGTGAGGATCAGAAGAAATCTTGGTAGTCCAGAACCCCGACACTCCGCGTGAGCTAGAACGGTACCTACGCCCAGAGAGCATCGCCGGTCTTGGCTTCGACCAGCTCTGCGGCACAGCTGGCGCGGTGCGAACTGGAGCGCTGCTCAATGCCGCTCCGCAAATCCTCGGCGTCAGCCTCAACCCGCAGATCGTACAGAGCGGTGACGTCTTCCTGGGCATTTCCGGCGCCAAGCGCCACGGTGCCGAATTCGTGGAAACCGCCATCGGCAACGGTGCTGTCGCACTGATCACCGATACTGCAGGACTCGAATTCCTCAGCGATGACCTCTCGATCCCGGTGGCAGTCGTTGCAGATGTCCGCAAATCCGCAGCCGTGATCGCGCAGAGCGTCTACGGAACCGACCAGCGCAGCCCGAAGTTGTTCGCTGTCACCGGCACCAACGGCAAGACCACCACTACCTTCATGATCCGCGCAATCCTGGATGCGCTGGGCGAAGAAACCGGACTGATCGGCACGATCGAGATGTCCGCCCGCGGGCAGATCATCCCCAGCGTGCTGACCACCCCGGAGTCCACCCAGCTGCACGGCGTGCTCTCGCGCATGGCGCAGCAGGAAGTCACGTCGGTGGCCATGGAGGTATCCAGCCATTCGCTGAGCTATGGCCGCGTAGACGCCCTGCGCTTTGCCGTTTCCGGTTACACCAACCTGACCCAGGACCACTTGGACCTGCACGGCACGATGGACGAGTACTTCGAAACCAAGGCCGAACTATTCACCGCGGAACGCTCCGAGCGCGCAGTGGTCATGGTCGACGATGAATACGGCCAGCGCCTGGCCGAGCGCGCGCTGGTGCCCACCGAGACCTTGAGCCTCGACGGCGAACACCCTTCGGCGCACTGGAGGGTTGCCGAACTGGCGCACTGCGGATTGGGCCACAGTTTCACCCTGGTGCACCGGGATGGACGCCAGCTGCGGACCCGCACGCTGCTTCCAGGCATGTTCAACGTCGCCAACGGAGCACTGGCGGCCTTGATGGTGCTGGCCGGCGGTGCTGACCTCGAAGCCCTGCAGCAGGCCTTGGACTCCAAGGATCCGCTGTCGGTCGCCGTTCCGGGGCGGATGCAGGTCGTGGCCGAATCTCCGGTAGCCGTAGTCGATTTCGCCCATAATTCGGATGCACTGGCCAAGGCTTTGGACTCCATCCGTCCGGGGGAGCAGGGGCGCCGGATCGTCGTCTTCGGTGCCACCGGAGAGCGCGATAAGACCAAGCGCCCGGATATGGGAGCGGTGGCAGCCCGCCACGCGGATATCGTCATTGTGACCGACGACGACCCGCACGGCGAAGACCCGGCTCCGATCCGCGCCCAGGTTGCCGCCGGAGCACAGCAAGTTCTCGATTCCGAGCGTCCGCAGGTGCAGCTTCACAACATTGCGCCACGCGCCAAAGCCGTAGAGCTCGCTGTGAGTTTGGCCGAAGCCAACGACGCGATTCTCGTGGCCGGGCGGGGACATGAAGTCAGCCAAGACGTCGCGGGAATTGACGTGGAACTGGATGATCGAGTGGAACTAGCGAAAGCACTGAATCTTCATGGATTTGTGACCAATTCCTAGAACGTACAAGTCCACTATCGCCACCGCTCAAGTGTAAAGTCCTTATTGCCATGATTGAACTGTCTCTGACCGACCTGCTGGAAATCACCGGCGGAAAAGCGACTGCTACAGCCGCCTCCGACACGGTGATCACTTCCGTGACCACTGACTCGCGCGAAGTCGTCCCGGGTGCCTTATTCGTCGCCAAGCCCGGAGAATTCTCCGACGGGCACGCCTTTATCCACCGTGCACGCGCCGCCGGCGCAGTGCTGGCCCTAGCCGAACGCGTTACCCACGATGAAGACCGCAGGGAACACCCGGCGATCATCATTGAAGACGCGGTAGAAGCGATGGGCAAAATTGCCGCGCACATCGTTGCCCTTCTCAAGGAAAAGAACGACGCCAAGGTCGTGGGAATCACCGGTTCGGCCGGCAAGACCACCACCAAGGACCTGCTCGCCGGTATTCTGTCGCAAGTGGCGCCGACCGTGTCGCCAATCGGCTCATACAATGGCGAAGTCGGCGTCCCGCTGACGGTTTTCAGCGCCACCGAAGAGACCAAGTACTTTGTCATCGAGATGGGGGCCACCGGCATTGGCCACCTGACGTACCTGACAGATATGGTGCACCCGCAGGTCGGTGTCGTGTTGTGCGTCGGAACCGCCCACGCCGGCGAATTCGGCGGGGTGGAGAACATCGAGAAAGCCAAGGGCGAACTTGTTGAAGCCCTGCCAGCCGATGGCACGGCCATCTTGAATGCTGAAGACCCCCGCGTGGCACGCATGGACTCGCGTTCCGGGGGAGCCGTGCGCTTCTTCGGCACCGGAAAGAACAAGCCGGAAAACGCTGGGGTCTGGGCCACCGACGTTGTTGTGAATTCCCACGGGCAGCCAGAACTCACTCTTGAATTCCCTGGCGGCTACAGCAAGCGCATCACCTCGGGCCTCCTGGGACGCCATCACGTCTCGAATATCCTCGCCGCGGCCAACGCTGCACTGGCCCTGGATATCGCCCCGGAAGTGATCGCCGCAGGCCTGGAAGGCCGCGCTGCCGGCAGCCGCTGGCGCATGGAGCGCATCGAGCGCGCCGACGGCGTGAGCATCATCAACGACGCGTACAACGCGAACCCTGAATCAATGCGCGCTGCGCTGGTGACCCTGGCCGAATTGGGCCTGGGCGCCGACGGCGCACCGGGCCGACGCACCTGGGCAGTCCTGGGCGAAATGCTGGAACTGGGCGATGACAGCATCCACCAGCATGACCTGCTGGGCCGCATGGCAGTTCGCATGAACATCAAGAAACTTGTAGTGGTAGGCCGTGGCGCAAAGCCCGCCTACAACTCCGCTGTGCTCGAAGGCAGCTGGGGCGACGAGGCCTTCTACGTCGAAGACGTAGATGAAGCTCGCGCGCTGCTGCAAGAGCAGCTTCAGCCAGGCGACATCGCCTTGTTCAAGTCCTCTAACGGGGCCGGTCTACGCTTCCTCGGCGACGACATTGCAGCATTCGCGAAGGAAGGCGACAACGCATGATCGCATTGATCCTGGGGGCCGGCATTGCCCTCGTGCTGACCATGGTGGCCATGCCGCTGTACATCCGCCTGCTCACCAAGAAGCAATACGGCCAGGTCGTGCGCGACGATGGGCCGAACTCGCACGCCATCAAGTCCGGCACCCCGACCATGGGCGGAGTGGTCTTCGTCCTGGCCGTGTTCGTGGCGTACTTCGCCACCCATGGCATCCTTTCGCTCATGGGACGCACTTCTTCGGGAATTACCGCCAGCGGAATGCTGGTCCTGATGCTCTTCGGCGGCATGGGACTGGTCGGCTTCCTCGATGACTTCATCAAGATCTTCAAGAAGCGCTCATTGGGCTTGCGCGCCTGGCAGAAGATTGTCCTGCAGGCATTCTTCGGCATCAGCTTCGCCGTGCTGGCCTTGCAGTTCCCCAATGACCAGGGCCTGACTCCGGGCTCTACCGCGATCTCCTTCCTGCGCGACACCAACATCGACCTGGCGTTCGCAGGCCCGATGCTGGGCATGATCCTGTTCGTGCTCTGGGCGAACTTCATCGTTACCGGTGCTACCAACGGCGTGAACCTGACCGATGGCCTGGACGGACTGGCTACCGGTGCCTCGATCATGGTCTTCGGCGCCTACACCCTGATGGGCATCTGGCAGCAGAACCAGGCCTGCAGCAACATGGACTCGCTGGACGTCTGCTACTCGGTACGCGACCCGCAGGACCTGGCCCTGCTGGGGGCCACCCTCTCCGGTGCGCTGATCGCCTTCCTCTGGTTCAACGCCAAGCCGGCGAAGATCTTCATGGGCGACACCGGATCGCTGGCCATCGGCGGCGCCGTGGCTGCCTTCGCGATCCTCTCGCGCACCCAGCTGCTGCTGGTGGTAATCGCCGGCCTGTTCGTGATCATCTCCCTGTCGGTGATCATCCAGGTGGGCTACTTCAAGCTCTCGGGCGGCAAGCGCGTGTTCAAGATGGCGCCGCTGCAGCACCACTTCGAGCTTTCGGGCTGGTCCGAAGAAAACGTTGTTATCCGATTCTGGATCCTTGCCGGCCTGTTCGTGGCCGCGGGCCTGGGTCTCTTCTACTCTGAATGGGTTGTCGCACTGTGAGCGTAGACGCTGGCAAATCACTTGACTCGCTAACCAGCTGGGATGCTGATTGGAAAGGCCTGCGCGTAGTCGTCGCTGGATTGGGACTCTCCGGATTCTCTGCGGCCGACACCCTCATCGAGCTGGGTGCCATCGTCACCGTCATCGACGGCCGCGATGACCAGCTGAACCAGCAACGTGCCGAGACGCTGAAGATCGTCGGGGCCCATGAGGTGCTGCTGGGCGACGGGAACGTCCAGGCCCTGCCGTTGGTCGATGGCAAGCCGGCCCAGCTGGTCATGGTTTCCCCAGGCTGGAATCCCCGTAATCCGGTCATCGCAGAGGCCGAGTCCAAGGGCATCGAGATCTGGAGCGATATCGAGCTGGCTTGGCGCGTGCAGAACCGTGCCGGCCACACAGCACCACAGTGGCTGGCGATTACCGGCACCAACGGCAAGACCACCACGGTGGGCATGACCGAGGCGATCCTGCGCGCCGATGGGCTGAAGGCCATCGCGGTCGGCAACGTCGGCACCCCGATCCTGGATGCCGTACGCGAACCGGTGGACTACGACGTATTCGCCGTCGAGCTCTCCAGCTTCCAGCTGCACTACACGCATAGCATTTCTCCGCTTGCCTCGGTGGTCTTGAACCTGGCCGAAGACCACGTGGACTGGCATGGCGGCTTCGGCAACTACAAGGCCGCCAAGGCCAAGATCTACGAACGCACCCAGGTAGCTGCGATCTTCAACGCCGCCGATGAGCGCACCATCACCATGGTGGAAAACGCGGAAGTCATCGAAGGCTGCCGTGCTATCGGCTTCACCACCGATACCCCAGCAGTATCGATGGTGGGTGTTGTCGAAGGCCTGCTGGTGGACCGCGCCTTCATCGAAGAGCGCAAGACCAGTGCCGTGGAATTGATCGCCCTGAAGGACATCGGCGAGATTGTTCCGCGCCACACCGCCGCGAACGCGGCTGCCGCCGCGGCGTTGACCCGCGCGTACGGAGTGAATGCAGAAGCTGTCGCTGCGGGTTTGGCGAACTTCGACTCCGGCGATCACCGGATCCAGGCCGTCGCCCGCAAGAACGACATCCTGTGGATCAATGATTCCAAGGCCACTAACCCGCATGCTGCCGATGCTTCGTTGGCCGCTTTCACCCGTGTGGTCTGGATTGCCGGTGGCTTGTCCAAGGGCGTGGAATACGGCGACTTGATCGCCAAGCACGCACAGCGCCTGGCCAAGGTCTTGCTCATCGGCACCGACACCGCTGGTTTGCGCCAAGCACTCGCTGCCCACGCGCCAGAGGTTGAAGTCATCGACATCACCGGAGCAGCGCAGGGCAGTGATGGTTCGGTTCCAAGCGGCGCCCAGGTCATGACGCGTGCGGTCTCCAAGGCTGCCGAGGTAGCCGAGGCAGGGGATACCGTGCTCATGGCTCCCGCCGCGGCCTCGATGGACCAATTCAGTTCCTACGCCCAGCGTGGCAACGCATTTATCTCTGCCGTCAGTGATCTGATGGATAAAACTGGCGAAGACCAGTAATCGAAAGCTGACCGAATAAACGACACCGAGGCAGGAGGCACCGATGGCAATGAAAATGAACAAGAAGCCAGCAGGTTCCAAAGCTGAATTTCCTTGGTACGTGAGATTCGGCAGGATGCTCGGAACCGTAGAGAACTCCAGCGGCCGCATGGCCTCCACCGATTACTGGCTGGTGCTCGTGGGCTCCATCGTGCTGGCCGTTTTCGGTGTAGTCATGGTCCAGTCATCGGCGTCGGTTGAAGCGATCGCCAAGGGCAGGGACGGTTTCACCGTAGCGCTGTCCCAGGGTGGTTTTGCCGCGTTGGGTATTGTCTGCATGCTGGTCATGCAGCGGATCAAGCCGGAAACGCTGAAGCGGCTGGCCTGGCCTTCCGTTATTGCTGCAGTGGCCCTGTTGTTCCTCGTGGCGTTCACGCCATTGGGCCATACGGTGCTCGGTAACCGAAACTGGATCCGCATCGGCGGCTTCGGCCTGCAGCCCAGCGAGTTCGCCAAGCTGGCGCTGGCAGTTTTTGCGGCGTTCATGCTGGAGAAGAAGCAGCATCTGCTGCACGACATCAGGCATTTGGTCGTCCCCGTGGTTGCCCCGGTGGGGGTCTTCATTGTTGGCCTCATCGTGGTGGGCAAGGACGTAGGCACGGCGCTGGTCTTGCTGATGATCGTCGCCTCGGCGATGTTCTTGGGCGGCATCCGGATGAAGTGGCTTGCGGCGTTTTCGGTGGTCGGCGTCCTGGGCCTGTCCGTGGCGATCTTCGCTTCCTCCAACCGCCGCCAGCGCATCCTGGCTTGGATGGATACCGATTGCGGCCCGAGCAGCGACCTTTGCTACCAGGCCAGCATGGGCCTGCACGCCTTCGCCTCCGGCGGCTGGTTCGGAGTGGGCGCAGGCCAGTCCCGCATGAAGTGGTCCTATGTGCCTGAGGCGCAGAACGACTTCATCTTCTCCATCCTGGGTGAAGAATTCGGCCTGATCGGCGTGCTGTTCGTACTGGTCATGTTCATCTTGCTGGCCTTGGCGATGTATCGCATTGCGGCACGCGCCAACGACCTGTACACGAAGGTGCTCATGGGTTGCCTGATGTCCTGGGTCATCGGCCAGACTTTCGTGAACCTGGGTACCGTCACCAGCGTACTTCCCGTGATCGGTGTTCCGCTGCCATTCATTTCCTCCGGAGGCTCGGCGATGCTCGCCATCATGCTGGCAATGGGCTATGTGCTCTCCTCGGCCCGGGCGCAAAAACTTGAATTCGAAGCAACGCTGGACAAGAAGCCGGCAAAGAGCAAGAAAACCAAATAGTGCGCCGCAAGCGGCCGCTATCAGAAGCAGAGGTCCATCACTGAATCTGCGGTGGACGTTGATCCTGCCCCTTGGCAGGACGAAGGAGTACAGCAACAGATGAGCGAAGCACTTCGTCTAGTCGTCGCCGGCGGCGGAACTGCCGGCCATATCTCGCCCATGCTGGCCATAGCTGATGCCGTGAAGGCCGAGCATCCCGAAGCAATGGTCACAGCACTGGGTTCTCCCGGCGGCCTGGAAACCAAGCTGGTACCGGAAGCCGGCTACCCGCTCGAACTCATCCCCAAGGCCCCGATGCCACGCAGCATCAACGTGGATCTGCTCAAGTTCCCTTTCCGTTTCGTCAAGGCCATCAACAACGCCAAGAACGTTCTGCGCGCCACCAAGGCCGAGGCTGTCCTGGGCGTTGGCGGTTATGTCTGCACCCCGGCATATCTTGCCGCGAAGCAGCTGAAGCTGCCGATCTTCGTGCATGAGGCCAACTCCGTTGCCGGCATGGCCAACAAGCTCGGGGCAAAGAACGCGGCATTCGTCGGAACCACTTTCGCCAACACCGGGCTGCCCGGCGAGATGCAGGTGGGCATGCCGATGCGCTCCAACGTTGCCACCATGGACAAAGCCGCGCTGCGGGGCGAAGCACGCGGGTACTTCGGTATCACCGGCGAAAAGCCAGTTCTGCTGGTCACCGGCGGATCCTCCGGAGCGCAGAGCATCAATACGGCCATCGAGCAGTCCCTGGACGAGCTGAACGCAGCTGGCATCCACACGATCCACATCACCGGACGCGGAAAGCAGATTCTGGACGCCTCGGGCAATCTGCTCTCCCATGAAGGCTACAGCCAGACCGAATACGTGGACCGCATGGACTACGCCTACGCCGTCGCGGACTTGATGGTCTGCCGCTCCGGCGCGGGCACCGTCTGCGAACTGGCCGTAGCTGGCACGGCCTCGGTACTGGTTCCGCTGCCCATCGGCAACGGCGAGCAAAAGCTCAACGCCCGTGAACTGGTCGCTGCCGGGGGAGCCGTCCTGGTTTCCGACGCGGAGTTCACAAAGTCCTATATCACCGAGAATGTCATCAATCTGCTGACCGATCAGCATAAAATTGAAAAGATGTCTCAAGCCGCTGCCTCTTTGGGGCAGCGCGACGCCGCGCAGATCATGGCGCGACGGATTATTGATGAAGTTTCAACCCGCCGCCGTGCGGGTCAGGAAGGCTAGAACCATGGCACTGCGAGCCGACGAACTGAACGCCGATCTGGGCAAGGTACACCTGATGGGTGTAGGCGGGGTTGGCGTATCAGCGGTTGCACGGCTGATGCTCGACTACGGCCTGGCCGTCTCCGGCACCGATGCCAAGGATCTCCCGGTGCTCGATGGCTTGCGTGAGCGCGGCGCGCGCATCCACGTAGGCTACGACGCAGCGAACCTCGGCGACGCCGACACCGTGGTGATCTCCTCGATCATCAAGGCCGGAAACCCGGAATACGACGAAGCGCTGCGCCGCGGACTGCGCATCTTGCACCGCTCCGAAGGCCTGGAAGCAACCATGCGCGGCCACGAGAAGATCGTGGCCATCGCCGGTACTCACGGCAAGACCACCACCACTTCGCTGACCGCCCATATGCTCAAGACCATTGGCGCGCGTCCGAGCTTCGCCGTGGGAGCGAATATTCCAAGCCTGGGCACCAACGCCGAGCTCGGGTCCGGATCCTACTTCGTGGCGGAAGCGGACGAATCCGACGCTTCCTTCCTCAACTACCGGCCGGATGCCATCATCGTGACCAACGTCGAAGCCGACCACCTGGATCATTACGGTACCGCTGAAGCAGTGCACCAGGCCTTCGTGGACTTCGCCCGGCTATTGCCGGCAGACGGCTTGCTGATCTGCTGTGCAGATGATGAGGGTTCCAACGACCTGGCGCACAAGATGCGCGCAGAGCGTCCGGAAATCCGCGTGCAGACCTACGGCTTCAGCGATCACGCCGACCGCCGCCTTTCCGATGCCCGCGCCACCGAAGACGGCCGCTTCACCGCAACCATCGAATGGGGCAGCGGACAAAGCCGCATCCTGGATCTTGCAGTGCCAGGCCAGCACAACCTGCTTAATGCTGCCGCCGCATTGTCTGTCGGCATTGATGCAGGTGTAGACGTTGACGAAGCGCTGCAGGCGCTCTCCAGTTTCTCCGGGGCAGCTCGCCGATTCGAATTCAAGGGTGAAGCCGCAGAGGTCCGTGTCTACGACGACTACGCGCACCACCCTACAGAGGTGCAGGCAGCACTGACCGCCGGACGTACGGTGGCCGGCACCGGCCGGCTGCACATTGTCTTCCAGCCGCACCTGTTCAGCCGTACCCAAGAGTTCTTCCGCCAATTCGCCCAGGCCTTGTCCCTGGCCGATTCGGTGGCCGTGCTGGATATCTACCCGGCACGTGAAGAACCTATCGATGGCGTGGACAGCGAACTGATTGCATCGCGCATCGAGGTTCCTGCCCAGGTACTTTCTCCGGCAGCTGCCGTAGCGCACGTGGTCGAGCAGTCCGAGCCTGGCGATGTCATCATGACCATTGGCGCCGGCGATGTCACAGCGCTAGGTCCAGACATCGTCAAGTCGCTGAGCTGACGAGTTCCGTCCCGAGTCCGAGGCCACCGCAGTTGGTCCACTTCCGTCTACCAAGGTGATCCATGGGTGAAGCAGCAAAAGTCGTCGAACTTCCGGAGAGCCCGGAGAAAAAACGGCGCAAGATCCTGATTATTCTCGCGGCGTGCATCGTCGTGCTCAGCCTCGCTGCGGTGCTGATCTTGAGCTTCTCACCGGTGATCGCTGCCAAGAAGATTGAAGTAACCGGCACCAAACTGGTCAATTCCGAGAAGCTGGGGAAGTCCCTGGAACCGCTGAAGGGCGTTCCGCTGCCGCGGATCTCTGAATCGAGGGTCCAGGAGCTGATCGGCGAGCAGCCGGCCATCGACGAAATCGTGGTCAAGGCCCAGATGCCCAACACCTTGGTCGTTGAGGTTATCGAAGCTGTTCCGGTGGCTATCTTGCTGGAGGGCAAGAAGCAGTACCTGGTCTCCGAGACCGGCAAGAAGCTTCGCGCCGTCGGCAAGAATGACAAGGACAAGTTGCCCAAGATCAAGGCCACTGACGTAACTGCTGATCCGGAGCAGTTCAAGCTGCTGACCGGAATCTTGAGCACCGTTGACAAGAAAGTGCTCAAGGAAGTCTCAACGGCATCCCTGTCCAAGGCAGGGTTTGCCGAACTGGCGTTGCCGAAGAACCGCACTTTGATTTGGGGAGACGCCAAGAAAGCGGCCCTGAAAAATGAAGTGGCGACGATCTTCTTGAAAGAGCTTGAGAAAAAGCACGCGGCCAAGACGACCATCGACGTCACCAACCCAGAAAATCCCGTGGTCTATTAAGTCGCGGTGCTCTGGGCGCGGGAAGACCAATAAGCCAAGAAATTCTGGAAAGATAGTTTTGAATAAGCGACACGCCTAGGCGGTCGTTGCAGAAAGACCACACGACTCATAGCGTTTCTAATAACGACAGCTTGACAGAATCTTAACCTTAAGGCTAAAGGTGAAGGTCTTTAGCTGGAGTCGTGAAATATGTAGCACATCTAACAAGGGAAGCGGGACGTGGCAGCTCCACAGAATTACCTCGCGGTCATTAAAGTCGTCGGAATCGGCGGTGGCGGTGTAAACGCAGTCAATCGAATGATCGAAGTCGGTCTCAAGGGCGTAGAGTTCATCGCCATTAACACCGATGCCCAGGCTCTGCTTATGAGTGATGCCGACGTCAAACTGGACGTAGGACGCGAACTGACTCGTGGCCTGGGCGCTGGCGCCAACCCTGATGTGGGACGCCAGGCAGCGGAAGATCATGTAGAAGAAATCGAAGACGTCCTGCGTGGCGCGGACATGGTCTTCGTGACCGCTGGCGAAGGCGGCGGTACTGGTACCGGCGGCGCGCCGGTCGTGGCCCGCATTGCCCGCTCGCTTGGCGCGCTGACCATCGGCGTGGTCACCCGTCCATTCACCTTCGAGGGTCGCCGCCGCGCTAACTCCGCCGAGTCGGGCATCGAAGCCCTGCGCGACGAAGTGGATACCCTCATTGTGATCCCGAACGATCGACTGCTGTCGATCTCGGATCGCAACGTATCGGTACTCGATGCATTCCGCCAGGCAGACCAGGTTCTGCTTTCCGGTGTGCAGGGCATTACCGACCTGATCACCACCTCGGGCCTGATCAACCTCGACTTCGCCGACGTGAAGTCCGTTATGCAGGGCGCAGGCTCGGCATTGATGGGCATCGGTTCGGCGCGGGGCGAAGACCGTGCAGTGAAGGCAGCGGAGCTGGCTATTGCCTCGCCACTGCTCGAAGCTTCTATCGATGGCGCCCACGGCGTCCTGCTCTCCATTCAGGGCGGCTCCGACCTCGGCTTGTTCGAAATCAACGAAGCTGCACGCCTCGTGCAGGAAGTTGCCCACCCGGAAGCCAACATCATCTTCGGTGCCGTCATTGACGACGCCTTGGGCGACGAAGCACGTGTCACCGTGATTGCAGCCGGCTTCGACGAGCCAGATGTCACCAGCAAGCCAATGGCACCGGTCGCAGCAAAGCCAGCTGTCTCCGCGCGCCCGGCTGAGCAAGTGCCAGCGAGCATTCCAGAAACACCAGCACCTGCTGCAACCGAAGCTGCGAAGCCAGCCCAGGTTGCTCATGAGAAGCCGGCTGCCGCAGAGCAGACCAGCTCCTTCCAGGACCTTCCAGACGTTGTCGACTCGGACCTGAACGGTTCGAACGACGACCTGGATGTCCCGGACTTCCTGAAGTAAAAACAGCAAGAAGCTGAGCAGTGCTACATTTCGCGTCGAACCTCGATCCGAGCATCCAACTGGCATTCACATCGCAGGCTGAGGGAAACCTCGCCCTGCACGTGAATGACGATCCCCGCCTTGTGGCGGAGAATCGAGCCAAATTGGAGGACTTGATCGGGGTTCGACGCTTCTCTCTTAACTTCATGAACCAGGTGCACTCCGCCGATGTATATGAGGTCACGCCGGTGCGGCGCACCTCGTGGCTAGAGCCGGCAGCGCCAACCTGCGATGGATTGCTGGATCCAACTGGCACCCAGCCCTTGGCAGTGATGGTCGCCGACTGCCTTCCGGTGCTCTTTGTCGGAAGAAACACGCGCAATGGGCAAACCCTGAGTGCAGCAACCCACTCCGGCCGGCGCGGGCTGCTCGACGGGATCCTGGCAAAAACGGTCGAGGGCCTGAAGGCTCATGGTGCCGACACTGTGGAAGCCGTGATCGGCCCTTCGATCTGCGGCCGATGCTATGAAGTTCCAGAAAGCATGGCCCGGGAATCCGAAGAGTTGCGCACCGGGATTCGCACCACGACTCGCTGGGGGACCCATGGGCTGGACCTTCCGGCCTCAGCCGAACAAGAACTGCGCGGCCTCGGGGTGGACGTCCGGCAATCCGGTGTCTGCACCTTGGAAGACGAAAGCTACTATTCCTACCGGCGTTCAAGCCGTGCAGGACGACTTGCCGGACTCATCTGGACCGCCGCGCAGGCGTGCGCGACACACCGCCAAGAATTGATCGAATGAACGATGCCTGCATTATTTTGTGCGGTAGCGTCGAAGTAGCGGAAGCGTGCAATGGGGTTGCATGCATGGGATAAACGAGGAGAAACATCGTGGCTGACGGACTGCGTAAGGCAATGGTATATCTCGGCTTGGCGGACGCCGTCGAGCAGGAAGAGACCCAGACACAACACGCTGAGCCCAAAACCCAGGTTCGGGTAGTTGAGGACACAGCTCCAAAGCGACCTGCCGAAGCCCCACGCCCACAGCCTGTTGCAAGGCAGGCTGCGCCGCAAACTCAAGCTAGAGAACCAGAGACGGAATACCGTGCTCCGGTCACCCCTATTAAGCGTGCCCCTTCAGTACGGGATGAGGATTCCGAATTGCGTCAGATTACTACCGTCCACCCTCGTTCTTATAACGATGCCAAGATCATCGGTGAGAACTTCCGTGACGGCATCCCGGTGATTATGAATGTCACCGACATGGGTGAAACCGATGCCAAGCGCCTCGTCGACTTCTCGGCAGGTCTTGTTTTCGCCCTGCACGGCTCCATTGAGCGAGTCACGAACAAAGTCTTCTTGCTCTCGCCAGCGACCGTTGAGGTCCTCGGTGAAGATCGCAAGCAGTCCGAAGCGCAAGCAACCTTCTTTAATCAGAGCTAAGACACCAGGAGCAAAAGCACAAAATGGTGTTCGGGATCATCTATCTCGCGTTAGCCATCCTCCAGATTCTGCTCTTGATGAGAATTGTGTTGGATGTAACGGAAAGCTTTGCTCGCCACTGGCGACCCAAAGGCATCGCATTGATTGTCGCAAGTGCAATCGTGTCGATTACTGATCCTCCGCTGCGCTGGTTGCGCCGGAAGATCAAACCCCTGGATCTCGGCGGAATCCGCCTTGACCTGTCGTTTCTTGTGTTGTTCATCGTCGTAATCATTCTTAAAGCGGTGGTAGCCAACCTGGGCCTCAGGACAGGGATCTGATTAGGGCATTTCCGTGCTTCACGGGGATTGTCCTGAGCAGTCAAAAGCTGTAGATTCAAATAATAAGAGACTCGCGCGTAAGCTCGATTTCGTAATAATTGTCCAAATCGTTATATCCTTTAGGAAATGGTGCTCCGACTTCACCGGTCGCGACACTGACAAAAACGGTAAGTGTTTCGCAAGGCAAGACAATGGTCGTGCGGAAATGATCCCAGTATTGAGGTGACCCAATGGCTCTGACGCCAGAAGACGTAGTCAATAAGCGGTTTCAGCCGACCAAGTTCCGTGAAGGCTACGACCAAGACGAGGTAGATGACTTCCTCGACGAAATCGTTGTGGAGCTGCGTCGCCTAACCGGTGAGAACGAGGCTCTGCGCAGCCGCCTTGCCGAACTTGGCGAAGATGCGGGTTCGGTATCGAAGGAGCAGGCTGTTCCTGCACCTGTTTCGGCCGCTCCAGTTACTCCTGCTGCTCCAGCTGCTAAGCCAGCTGAAGAGAAGAAGGCAGAAGCTAAGCCTGCAGAGCCAGCGAAGGCAGAAACCCCAGCTGCCAAGCCAGCTGAGGAAAAGAAGGCAGAAGCTAAGCCAGCTGCCGCTGAGAAGGCACCTGCAGCTCCGGCCGCAGCAGCAGCGCCAGCTGCAACTCCTCGCTCCGAATCCGCAGAGTCGGCAGCCAACGTGCTGTCCATGGCTCAGCGTCTGCACGACGAGTACGTCGCTGCCGGTGTCGAGCAGCGCGACAAGATCATCTCCGAAGCGAAGACCGAAGCTAACACCTTGGTCACCACCGCTGAAGAGAAGAGCCGCAAGACCTTGTCGGCCTTGGAGCAGCAGAAGTCGGTTCTGGAGCGCAAGCTCGAGCAGCTGCGTGGCTTCGAACGCGATTACCGTGCTCGCCTGAAGACCTACATCGAAGGACAGCTGCGCGACCTTGAGTCCCAGGGTTCGATCGATGCTGGTGCGGCAGGCAAGACTAGCTAGTCGCTGACAGTTCATAACTTGATCTAGCTATCAAGTAAGATCAACGGTGGTGAACGGATACATTCCGATCACCACCGTTGACGTTTAAGAGGAAATAATGGGTACCACTGTGGACGCAGTTCAATCCGGAAACGCGGGCGCGAAGGCGAAGAAATACGTTGGCCTTGGCCTCGTGATCGCTCTGATCGCGCTGGTACTGGACCAAACCGTCAAAATTGCCGTTGAACAGAACATGCGGCTTGGCCAATCAATTGAAGTGATTCCCGGATTCTTCAACATCCACTACATCCTGAACCCTGGTGCCGCCTTCTCCATCGGCGAAGACTTCACCATAGTCTTCGCGATCCTGCAATCGGCAGTGGCGATCTACGTCATTTACCTGTTTTTCCGCAAGGTGCTGTCCAGGAGCTGGGCCATAGCCCTGGGCTGCCTGCTCGGCGGTGTCCTGGGCAATGTCGTGGACCGGCTGTTCCGCGAACCGGGCTCCGGCTTCGGCCATGTGGTGGACATGTTTTCCGTCACCCACTTCGCCATCTTCAACGTCGCCGACTCCTTCATCGTCTGTTCCATGATTGCCGTCGCGTACATGCTCATCCGCGGGCGCAACCTCGATGGCAGCATTGGCGATCCTCCAAAGAAAGACAAGTCCAACAAGGACGAAGCAGAACCAAACGCATGATCTCGAACGAAACCACCATTCACGAACTGCTGGTTGACCCAGCCGATGCCGGCGCACGCCTTGACGCTTATATCTCCCGGTCCCTGCAGATCCCGCGCACCTTGGCTTCGAGCCTTTGCAAGGATTCGCAGATCCAGGTCAACGGGCGAACCATTGCCAAATCTCTGAAGATCAAGGCGGGGGACCAGCTGGTAGTCACCATCCCGCCGCAGGCAGACCCATTAGAAATTAAGGTTGAGAAAGTGGAAGAGCTGAAGATTATCGCGGACGACGATGACTATGTGGTCATCGACAAGCCCGTGGGTGTCGCAGCCCATCCATCCCCGGGGTGGGTGGGCCCGACAGTTGTCGGCGCACTCATGGCCGAGGGCTACAACATCACCACTTCCGGTGCCGCCGAACGCCAAGGCATAGTGCACCGCTTGGACGTGGGCACCAGCGGCCTGATGGTCGTGGCGAAAACCGAACGCGCCTACACCGAACTGAAGCGCGCCTTCAAGGAACGCACCCCCAAGAAGATCTACCATGCGGTGGTGCAGGGCCTGCCTGACCCGCTGGAAGGCACCATCGACGCGCCGATCGGGCGCCACCCGGGCCACGACTGGAAGTTCGCTGTCCTGGATGGCGGGCGGGACTCGGTCACCCACTACAAGGTGATCGAGGCCTTCGGACGCGCCTCGCTGGTCGAGGTGCAACTGGAAACCGGGCGCACCCACCAGATCCGCGTCCACTTCTCAGCCTTCGGTCACCCTTGTGCCGGAGACCAGACCTACGGGGCGGATCCCAAGCTGGGTGCCGCTCTGGGCCTGACCCGGCAGTGGCTGCATGCAAAACGTCTTGGATTCTCCCATCCGGTCTCCGGCCAGTGGATGGAATACGAAAGCGAATATCCTGCGGATCTGGCAGGCGCCGTCGAGCTGCTGCGCGAAGGCGGATACTGAGTTCCAAGGTGCTGTTGGCCACTGGCCGGCAGCACCTTGTGTCGTGCTAGCCACAGCACCGCGCCGGGGTGGGCCCAAGTCCGGGTTTGATCGCTAGACTGGTTGGGTGAGTGCTACACGTGACGGATTTGTCCATCTTCATACCCACACCGAATACTCCATGCTGGACGGTGCGGCGCGCCTAGGCGAACTCTTCGCCGAAGCCAACCGGCAGGGCATGGAAGCCATGGCGATTACCGACCATGGCTACCTGTTCGGTGCCTTCGATTTCTGGCGCCAAGCCACCGGAGCTGGCGTTAAGCCGATCATCGGCGTAGAAGCCTATGTCACCCCGGGCACCGCGCGCGACGACAAGACCCGCGTGAAATGGCGTACCGACGAATCGCAAAAGGGCGATGACGTTTCCGGTGGCGGCCTCTACAACCACATGACCCTGCTCTCGTACAACAACAAGGGCATGGACAACCTTTTCAAGGGTTCGTCCCGCGCCTCGCTGGACTCCGTGTTCGGCAAATACCCGCGCTGGGACCGCGAGCTGCTCAACGAGCACCGCGAAGGCCTCATTGCCACGACCGGTTGCCCTTCGGGTGAAGTCCAGACCAAGCTTCGCCTGGGCCAGTACGATGCGGCGAAGGCGGCCGCAGCTGAACTGCAGGACTTGTTCGGCAAGGAAAACTACTTCTGCGAGATCATGGACCACGGTCTGGAGATCGAACGCCGCATCACCAAGGACCTGCTGCGCCTGGCCAAGGAACTGGGCATTCCGCTGGTGGCTACCAACGACCTGCACTACACCCATGAATCCGATGCCAAGGCCCACGAGGCGCTGCTGGCCATCAACTCCGGCTCCACGCTTGACGAGCCCACCTATGACCAGGGCGGCAGCCGCTTCGCCTTCTCCGGCACCGGCTACTACCTGAAATCGGCGCGCGAAATGCGCGATTTGTTCAAGGAATTTCCCGAAGCCTGCGACAACACCCTGGCGATCGCCGACCGGGTCGAGGTCTCTTTCGACACGAACGCCAACTACATGCCGAAATTCCCTTGCCCGCCGGGGGAGGACGAAACCAGCTGGCTGATCAAGGAAGTCGACAAGGGACTGCACTACCGTTACCCGAACGGCATCCCAGAAGCTTCGCGCAAGCAGGCAGACTACGAGCTGGACGTCATCATCAAGATGGGTTTCCCGGGATACTTCCTGGTCGTGGCCGACTTCATCAACTGGTCCAAGGACCACGGCATCCGTGTTGGCCCAGGGCGTGGTTCGGGTGCAGGCTCCATGGTCGCCTACGCCATGCGCATCACCGACCTCGATCCGCTGGTGCACGGCCTGATCTTCGAGCGTTTCCTGAACCCGGAACGTGTTTCCATGCCCGACTTCGATGTCGACTTCGATGATCGCCGCCGTTCCGAGGTCATCAAGTACGTGACCGAGAAGTACGGTGATGAGCGCGTATCGATGATCGTGACCTACGGTTCAATCAAGACCAAGCAGGCGCTGAAGGACTCATCGCGCGTGCTCGGCTACCCGTTCAGCATGGGCGAGACCTTGACCAAGGCGCTGCCGCCGGCGGTGATGGCTAAGGACATCCCGCTGAACGACATCGAGAACCCGCAATCCAAGCGCTATTCGGAGGCGGGGGACTTCCGCAACCTGGTGGCCAATGACCCGGAGGCGGCCCGAGTCTTCGAGACGGCCAAGGGCCTGGAGGGCCTGAAGCGCCAGTGGGGCGTGCACGCCGCCGGCGTGATCATGAGCTCGGACCCGATCATCGACGTCATCCCCATCATGCGGCGCATCCAGGATGGACAGGTCATCACCCAGTTCGACTACCCGACCTGTGAAGGCCTGGGACTGATCAAGATGGACTTCCTGGGGTTGCGCAACCTCACCATCATTTCCGATGCCCTGGAGAACATCGAGTACAACACCGGCACCAAAATCGACCTCGAGACCCTGAGTATCGAGGACCCCGAGGCCTACAACCTGCTGGCCCGCGGCGACACCCTGGGCGTGTTCCAGCTCGATGGCGGTCCCATGCGTTCGCTGCTGAAGATGATGCGCCCCGACAACTTCGAAGACATCTCCGCAGTGATCGCGCTGTACCGTCCGGGCCCGATGGGCGCCAACTCCCACACCAACTACGCCCTGCGCAAGACCGGGTTGCAGGAAGTCACCCCAATCCACCCGGAGCTCGCTGAACCGCTGGCAGAGATCCTCGGTGGCACCTACGGCCTGATCGTGTATCAGGAGCAGGTTATGGCTATTGCGCAGAAGCTGGCCGGCTACTCGCTGGGCCAGGCCGATATCTTGCGCCGTGCCATGGGCAAGAAGAAGAAGTCGGAACTGGATAAGCAGTTCGCCGGCTTCAAGCAGGGCATGAACGACAACGGCTACTCGGACGCCGCCGTGCAGACCCTGTGGGACATCTTGCTGCCATTCTCCGACTACGCGTTCAACAAGGCCCACTCGGCCGCGTACGGCGTGGTCTCCTACTGGACCGCCTACCTCAAGGCGCACTACCCGGCCGAATACATGGCCGCGCTGCTGACCTCGGTGGGCGATGACAAGGACAAGCTGGCACTGTACCTGAACGAATGCCGCCACATCGGCATCACCGTGCTGCCGCCGGATGTCAACGAATCGGCGTTGAACTTCACCCCAGTGGGCAAGGATATCCGCTTCGGCATGGGCGCCATCCGCAACGTCGGCACCAATGCGGTGGCCGGCATGGTCGAGGCCCGCACGGAGAAGGGCAACTACAACGACTTCAACGATTTCCTGGGCAAGGTCCCGGCCGTGGTCTGCAACAAGCGAACCATTGAATCGCTGATCAAGGCCGGTGCCTTCGACTCCATGAAGCATCCACGCCGGGCGCTGGTGGCCATCCACGAAGAGGCCGTGGATTCGGTGATCCAGGTCAAGCGCAACGAGGCGGCCAACCAGTTCGACCTGTTCAGCGCCCTGGGCTCGGATGAGTCCTCGGAGTCGATGCACGTGGCGATCCCCGACATGCCCGATTGGGACAAGAAGGAAAAACTGGCCTACGAGCGTGACATGCTCGGCCTGTACGTTTCCGACCACCCGCTGCAGGGCCTGGGCTCGGCCCTGGACCAGTACGCTGACATGCCGGTCACGCACGTGCTCTCGGATGACGGCCCGCAGGACGGCCACATCATTTCCATCGCCGGCATGATTTCCGGTCTGCAGCGGCGCATCGCCAAGAAGAGCGGCAACCCGTATGCGCGCTGCGAGATCGAAGACCTCTCCGGTTCGATGGAGGTCATGTTCTTCGGCCAGGCCTACCAGCCGATCGCCGAGATCCTGGCCGATGACCTGATCGTGGTCATCAAGGGGCGCGTGCAGCGCCGCGATGACGGCTCGATCACCCTGAACGCGCAGGAAATGATGATCCCGGAAATTTCCGAGGATGCCAACGGGGGACCGGTAGTCATCGGGATTCCGACACACAAGGCCACCGAAACCCTGGTGCAGAAGCTGGGCGATGTGCTGCGCACGCACAGCGGCAATACCGAGGTGCGGGTGAAGCTCACCGGCAGCCGCGGCACCTCGCTGCTGCGCCTGGGCATGAACTTCAGGGTGAACCCCAATCCTGCCCTGTTCGGCGATTTGAAGGTGCTGTTGGGCCCGCACTGCCTGGACGTCTAGGGAAACGGATCACGGCTTGGATGACCGGGGAAGGTAACTAATGAACCTTCCCCGGTCATCGGCGTTAAACTAGGTAGGTGAGCACTCTTCCAGAAACCGAATTCTCAGCACTCGCCACCCTTGATTGGCGCAACGAATCCCTGGGCTACGCACAGCTGAAAGCCAAGCTGCCGCGCCCGGAGGTGAACTCCCAGACCGCTGCCGAAACCGTGCAGCAGATCATCGATGATGTCCGCGCCCATGGCATGGAAACACTCAAGGACCTGGCCCAGCGCTTTGACCACGTTGAGCTGGAACATACCCGTGTGCCGCAGCATGAGCTGGACCGCGCCCTGGAAGAACTGGACCCGCAGGTCCGCCTGGCGTTGGAAGAATCCATTGACCGCGCCCGCGTATTCGCCAAGGCCCAGCGCCCCGACGACGCCGAAGTCCGCTACGCTACCGGGGCAACTGTCACCCAGCGTTGGGTTCCGGTGCGCCGCGTCGGCCTGTACGTGCCAGGTGGCCTGGCCGTCTACCCTTCCTCGGTCATCATGAACGCCGTACCTGCCCAGGCAGCCGGCGTCAGCTCGCTAGCCCTGGCCAGCCCGCCGCAGAAGGAATTCGCCGGACTGCCGCACCCCACCATCCTGGCTGCCGCCAAACTGCTGGGCATCGACGAGGTGCACGCCATGGGCGGTGCCCAGGCTGTTGCCGCGTTCGCCTACGGGGTGGACATGCCGAACGATGAGCGTGGCGGGATCGAGCCGGTTGACGTGATCTCCGGTCCAGGCAACGTGTTCGTGGCAACCGCCAAGCGCTTGGTCAAGGGCGTGGTAGGCATCGACGCTGAAGCTGGTCCCACGGAAATCGCGATTCTTGCCGACAAGGGAGCTAACCCGGGCTTCGTCGCTGCCGATATGATTTCGCAGGCAGAACACGACGCCAACGCCGCGGCCGTGCTGATTACCGATTCACCTGAACTGGCTGCTGGCGTGCGCAAGGAACTCATGGTGCAGGTTGCCGCCACCAAGCACTCCGCCCGTGTGACAGAGGCACTGTCAGGATCCCAATCGGCGGTCATCTTGGTCAAGGACCTGGAGCAGGGGATCGAGGTGTGCAACGCCTACGCCGCCGAGCACCTGGAAATCATGGTGGCCGAGGCGGAATCCACCGCGGCCCGCATCACCGCCGCTGGCGCCGTGTTTGTCGGCGCCTATGCCCCGGTTTCGCTGGGCGACTACTGCGCAGGATCCAACCACGTGCTGCCGACCAGTGGCACCGCGCTGCATGCCTCGGGGCTGAACGTGAATACCTTCTTGAAAGCCATCCAGGTGATCAACTACGACAAGGCCGCGCTGGGCGAAGTGGCCGCTCACGTGATTAATCTTGCCAATGCCGAGGACCTGCCAGCCCATGGTGACGCGGTCGCGGTGCGAAACGCGCAATAGACGCTAAACTGTTAGGTGACATGAGTTGATTCTTGCCACCATGGGTGAACCGAGAATGCTTCTTAGGCTACAGATGGAGGTGCCGTGAACTGCCCGTATTGCCGCAATGCGGATTCCCGAGTGGTCGATAGTCGAGTTGCCGACGACGGCGTCTCGATCCGCCGCCGACGCCAGTGCACGGCTTGTTCGCGCCGTTTCACCACCACCGAGACTGCCAGCCTCAACGTGCTCAAGCAGTCCGGTGCCGTAGAACCGTTCTCGCGCAACAAGGTCATTAACGGTGTCCGCAAGGCCTGCCAGGGCCGCCCGGTCACCGATCACGATCTTGCCGTCCTGGCCCAGGAAGTCGAAGAGGCGGTCCGGACCTCCGGGGCTGCTGAAATCCCTGCCCACCAGGTGGGCTTGGCCATCTTGGAGCCATTGTCGCGCCTCGACGAGGTCGCTTACCTGCGCTTTGCCAGTGTCTACCACAACTTCCAGTCGCTGACTGATTTCGAGACCGCCATTGCCCGGCTGCGCGATCGCCGTGGCAAGGTTCCGCAGGGAAACCAGCGTCCGCTCTCGGCCGACTAGCAGTTTTCGCATAGAGCAAACGCCAGTGCCCCAGACCTTTCGAGGTCGCGGGCACTGGCGTTTGGCGTAGGCGTCGCAGCGGCTATGGCAGGGTGAGAATTTCCGCGCCTTCATCGGTGACCAGCAGGGTGTGCTCGAACTGCGCGGTGCGCTTCTTGTCCTTGGTGGTCACGGTCCAGTCGTCTTCCCACATGTCCCATTCGACGGTGCCCAAGGTGAGCATCGGCTCGATGGTGAAAACCATGCCCGGCTCGATGGGAGTGTTGTAGGCCGGCGCCGCATCGTAATGCGGGATGATCAAGCCGGAATGGAAGGCCTCGCCGACGCCGTGGCCGGTGAAGTCGCGGACCACGCCGTAGCCGAACCGCTTGGCGTAGGTTTCAATGCTTCGGCCGATCACATTGATCTCACGCCCTGGCATCACGGCCTTGATGGCGCGCTTCAGCGAGTTTTCGGTGCGCTCGACCAGCAAGCGCGATTCTTCATCCACGTCACCGACCAGGAAGGTGGCGTTGTTATCTCCGTGAACGCCACCGATGAAGGCGGTGATATCGATATTGATGATGTCGCCATCTTGCAAAACAGTGGTGTCCGGGATGCCGTGGCAGATGACCTCGTTCAACGAGGAGCACAGCGACTTGGGGAATCCGCGGTAGCCCAGGGTTGACGGGTAGGCGTTGTGATCCATGAGGAATTCGTGGCCAAGCCGATCGAGCTGGTCGGTGGTGGCTCCCGGCTGGCAAGCCTTGCCAACTTCCTGCAGTGCCTGAGCGGCAATCCTTGAAGCTATGCGAATGCGCTCGATGACTTCTGGGCTTTTGATTTCCGAAGCCGTATTGCTGGCAGGTTCCTTCTTGCCAACGTATTCGGGGCGTTCAATGTGTTTCGGTACCGGAAGCTCCGGGGAGACCGTGCCGGCGGTGAGATTTCCAAGGGGTGCAGTTGAAGCAATAGCCATGCTTTTATTCTAGCTTCACGTATCTGCCGCTTCGCTAGGAGATAGCCGATAGGACAGGTGGTGTTGCACCTATTTTCCGCCGGTTGGGTTACCGTGGAAGAAGCAGCAAGAATCGAGAATAGAGGAGTTTTCCATGAGCTCAGTTGGCACCCCGGGCGAGGGGCAGTACTGGTACAACGTCTCGACCAAGACCGTGGAGAATGGCCCGCAGTCTGATTGGTCGCAGTTGCTTGGCCCATATGACACGGTTGCTGAAGCCGAAGCGGCAATGGCGAAAGTCCAGGCACGCAATGAGGCGTGGGACGACGCAGAGGAAGACGACGAGTAGAAGTCAAAGGGCACCGAGCCAGGCCGGTGCAAAGAATGGCAAAGCGGTGCGCTGCCACGATGGATAACATCGAGGCAGCGCACCGCTTTGCGATACGGCGTGAGCCGGCTTCTATTCCTTGAACTCGTACTCTGCCGAGGGGAAGGTGCCGGAAACCACGTCCTGGTGGTACTCGCGCACCGCGTTGCCGACAACTTCACGCAGATCAGCGTACTTCTTCACGAAGCGCGGGGTGCGGCCCCCGCCAAGACCCAGCATGTCCTGCCAAACCAGGACCTGTCCGGTGGTGGAGTTGCCAGCGCCGATGCCGATGGTCGGCACCTTCAGTGCGGCATCGATTTTGGCAGCGACTGGGCTTGGCACCATTTCCATCAGGATGCAGAAGGCGCCTGCATCCTGCAATTGCACAGCGTCGTGCTTCATCTGCTCTACAGCGTCGCCACGGCCCTGCACGCGGTACCCGCCCAATGCATGCTCGGACTGCGGAGTGAATCCGATGTGCCCGATAACGGGAACGCCGGCAAGGACCATGGCGCGGACATGCTCGGCGTATTGCGCGGTGCCCTCCATCTTGACCGCGTGGGCATGGCCTTCCTTCATCAGGCGCACCGCAGTGGCAACGGCCTGGGCAGGGGACTGCTCGTAGCTGCCAAACGGGAGGTCGGCAACGACCATGGCGCGTTTGGCCCCGTTGGCGACAGCTTTGGTGAACATGATCATTTCGTCGAGGGTAATGGGCAGCGTGGACTCGTAGCCGAGTACGGTATTGGCAGCGGAGTCGCCAACCAGCAGCAACTCGATCCCGGCCGAATCGAAAATCTCTGCCATCATTACGTCATAAGCAGTTAACATCGCGAATTTTTCGCCATTGTCCTTGGCCTGCTGCAAATGATGAAGTCGGATACGGGACGGGCCTTTTTCAGGGTTCCCTAGGTATGGTTGTGGCATGAATCGACTTTATCGCACTTGCACAGGGCGATGCTGATCGTTGGGACGGTTCTGAACCGATATAGTGTTGCCACAGGTCAATTTTCTTACCGGTTGTGATCAGCGCCGGATATCAGAATCCCAAAGGTGGTGGAAAATGGATCGTCAGCAGGAATTTGTACTGCGCACCATTGAAGAACGCGACGTTCGATTTGTGCGAATGTGGTTTACCGACGTCGTTGGTTCGCTCAAGTCGGTGGCGTTGGCTCCTGCTGAAGTTGAAGATGCTTTCGAAGAAGGTCTGGGATTCGATGGTTCCTCCATTGATGGACTGTCCCGGATCTCCGAGTCTGACATGTTGCTTCAGCCAGATCCTGCCACCTTCCAGATCCTGCCGTGGCGCGGCGAAGTCGAACCGACCTCCCGCATGTTCTGCGACATCCTGACCCCTGAGGGCCAGCCGTCCAATGCAGATCCGCGCCAGGTGCTCAAGCGCCAGCTGGCCGAAGCATCGAATATGGGTTTCACTTGCTACACCCACCCGGAGATCGAATTCTATTTGCTGGAGAACGATCAGCTGGATGCCAATGGCCGTCCCCAGCCGATCGACAACGGTGGCTACTTCGACCACGTGCCAGATGGCGTGGGGCAGGACTTCCGCCGTGCTTCCGTGACCACGCTGGAAGCGCTGGGCATTTCGGTGGAGTTCTCCCACCACGAAACAGGTCCAGGCCAGAACGAAATCGATCTGCGCTACGCAGATGCCTTGCAGACCGCCGACAACATCATGACCTTCCGTACCGTCATCAAGGAGATGGCGATGCAGAAGGGCATCCACGCAACCTTCATGCCCAAGCCATTTGCCGACCAGCCAGGCAGCGGCATGCATACCCACTTCTCCTTGTTCGAAGGCGACGCTAACGCGTTCTTCGAAGCTGGCCGCGAATACCAGCTCTCCGATGTGGCCCGGTCCTTCATCGCCGGCATCTTGCACCATGCGCCGGAAATGACCGCCATCACCAACCAGTACGTGAACTCGTACAAGCGGTTGTGGGGTGGAGGCGAGGCGCCGAGCCACCGTTCGTGGGGGCACAACAACCGCTCGGCACTGGTCCGCGTGCCGCTGTACAAGCCAGGCAAGGGACAGTCCGCCCGCGTGGAATACCGCGGTATCGACTCGGCAGCCAATCCGTACCTGGCCTACGCGGTCTTGCTGGGCGCTGGGCTGAAGGGCATCCGCGAAGGCTACGAGCTGGAAGAGCCAACCGAGGATGATGTCTGGAGCCTGTCCACGGCAGAACGCCGCGCCTCGGGCCACGTTCCGCTGCCTGGCAGCCTGCACGACGCATTGCGCGCCATGGAAGAGTCGGAACTGATGGCCGAGATCCTCGGCGAGCAGGTATTCAACTCGTTCCTGTCGAACAAGCGCACCGAATGGGAAGAGTACCGCCAGGTCATCACCCCATACGAACTGAACAAGTATTTGGGAATCCTCTAGAGACTTCGCCGCGTGAAGCTGCGTGGCGAAATGCGGGAGAACACGAGACACCATGCCGGAAGTACCCTCGCGAGCATTGCTCAACGCTGGCTTCAGCGACATCGAAAGGGCCAAGAATTTCCTTCAGGCCGAGGAACTGTCCCGGATTGATCCCAGCCTGATCGTGAGCAAGATGGCGCATGCGCCAGATCCGGACCAGGCACTGCTGCTGGCCCTGCGGTTGGTGGATCGGCACCCGGAAGTCATCGATATCTTCATGGAGCCCGATAGCTGCCAAGGGCTCGTCAGGCTTCTGGGCAGCTCTTCTGCGCTCGGGGAGTTCCTCATGCGTTGTCCCGAGGCGCTGGAGATTGTCCGCCACGCCCCGTCCGGTGAATTCGTCCCCGTGCCCGCGGAACAGCTGGTCGAGGACTTGCTGGCATCGATCGAGGCCAAGCAATCGGACGGCGGGCACTGGGTCTCTTCCCATACCGGGGCTGAAGCGCGTCAGCGCTTGCGCACCGCCTACCGCAAGGCCTTGCTCTCGCTGGCCCACCGGGACTTGGGTTCCACCCAGCCGCAGCGCATTCTGCCCCTGGTCGCCGCGGAACTGGCCGACATGGCTGGTGCCGCGTTGGAGGGGGCATTGGCCATTGCCCGGGCCGAAGCCGCCGAACAATATGATGCTGGCGACGTTGATCGGGTTAAGATCACCATCATTGGCATGGGCAAGTGCGGTGCACGTGAACTGAACTATATTTCGGACGTCGATGTCATTTACGTCCACGATTCCACGCTGGGAATCGATGACGACCTGGCGGCCGCGATCGCGACGGTGATCTGCGGGAACACGGCACGTGCCCTGATGGTGCCTGGCCCTGAGCCGATGCTCTGGGAGGTGGATGCGAATCTTCGCCCCGAGGGCAAGGACGGGGCCTTGACCCGTACGCTCTCATCCCATGAAGCGTACTACCGCCGGTGGGCCCATTCATGGGAATTCCAAGCCCTGCTCAAGGCCCGCGCGATTGCCGGCGACAAGGAACTGGGACGCTCTTATGAGCGGATGGTTTCGCCAATGGTGTGGTCCAGTTCCGAACGCGAAGGCTTCGTTGAATCCGTCCAGGCCATGCGCCGACGCGTCAGCGACAACATCGACAAGCAAGATGTTGCGTGGCAAATCAAGCTGGGCCCCGGTGGGCTGCGCGACGTCGAGTTCACCGTCCAGCTGCTCCAACTCGTCCATGGTCGAGTCGACCCCGCCATCCAGGTGCCAACCACCACCCTGGCCATCCAAGCGATGAGCGATATCGGCTACATCGGCCGTGATGATGCGACGAATTTCGATGACTCATACCGTTTCCTGCGCTTGCTGGAGCACCGGATACAGCTCAGCCAATTGCGCCGTACCCACTTGATGCCCCGGGCAGAAAGCGCCCAGCGCGTGCTTGCACGATCGATCCGTGGTGCCGGAGACCTGCAGCTCAGCAGCCCGGAGAAGCTGATGCGCCGCTGGAATGAAACCAAGCGGATGGTGCGTTCGCTGCACGAGCGTATTTTCTACCGTCCGCTCCTGGTCAGTAGTTCCAACCTCTCGGCCGATGACGTCAAGCTCACCGCCGAATCGGCGCAAGCCCGCCTGCGTGCCCTGGGCTATCTCGACCCGAAGGCGGCGATGCGGCACATCGAAGCCCTGACCGGTGGGGTCTCGCGCAGTGCGTCATTGCAACGGCAATTGCTGCCGGTACTCCTGGACTGGTTTGCCCGCGGGGTTGACCCGGATGCTGGATTGCTGGGCTTCCGCCGGCTCAGCGAAGCGCTGGGCAAGTCCCATTGGTTCCTCGGCATGCTGCGCGATACCAACGCTGCCGCCGAACGGCTGAGCCACTTGCTCTCCAATACGCGCTTCCTGACCGACCTGCTGGCCAACGAACCTGCGGCGGCCGCTTGGCTGGGCTCCGACGCCTCCTTGACTCCGCAGACATTCGAGAACCTGCTGCAGCAGAACACCTCGATCATCCATCGCACGAAGCAGCCAGAAGCTGCCATCCGCATGATCCGCATGGTGCGCCGCCGCGAGTTCTTGCGTGTCGCGCTTGCCGACGGCGCTGGCCTGCTGACCGTTGACGAAGTTGGCGTAGCACTCTCTAACATCGACGCCGCCATGGTTGACGGGGTGCTGAAGGTCCTCTTGGCTGCTGACCAGGCCAAGCACGGGGAACATGCTGTCGTTTCGGTCATTGCCATGGGCCGCCAAGGCGGTCGGGAAATCGGCTACGGCTCTGATGCGGACGTCCTGTTCGTGCAGCGCCCGGTTCCTGGCGCCACGGCCCAAGCTGCTCAAGAACAAGCGCTTCGGGTAGTTACCGACCTGGTGTCGTGGACCGCCAAACCGTTGAAACCAGCCATTCCAGCTGAAGTGAAATTGAAAGTGGACTCGGATCTGCGCCCCGAGGGCCGCCAGGGAATGCTGGTCCGTTCTCTCGACGCCTACGCCACCTATTACCAGCGATGGGTGGAAATCTGGGAACGCCAGGCGTTGCAGCGTGCACGCCCGTTTGCCGGCGATGACCAGTTGGCTGAAGATTTCATGGAATTGATTAGGCCGGTGCGCTACGGCAAGGGACTGGACGAGTCGGAGATCCGGGATATCCGCAAGATCAAGGCCCGCGTTGAGTCCGAACGGCTCCCGCGAGGTGCCGACCCCAACCGCCACCTGAAACTGGGACGAGGCTCGCTCTCGGACATTGAATGGCTGGTGCAGTTCTACCAGTTGCAATACGCCTGGAAGCACGAATCCCTGCGCACCACCTCGACGCTCCAGGCATTGGAAGAGCTGGCGAAATTGGAGCTCATTGCGCAGGACGATAGCGAACTGCTGGCGATTGCTTGGCGGCTGGCTACGCAGATTCGCAGTGCTGAAATCATCACGTCCGGACGTTCCAGCGATGTCTTGCCGAGTTCGGCGCGCGATATGGAAGCCGTGGCTCGGTGGTGCGGCTATGAGCCGCACTTTGGCGTGGAACTCGAAGAAGACTACTTGCGTGCAACCCGGCACGCGCGTGGCATCTTTGAACTGCTGTTCTACGGCTTTGAGGACTAGGAACCGCGGTGGCCGTTGAAAGGCTGCTGGAACGTTCCTGGAGCCCGCTGGCTGCTTCATCCAGGCCGTGGCAACGCCGCGTGCTGCTAGGTAAGGGAGCAGCCCTGTGGGACGATGCGTGCGCTGCTTTGCTCCGCTGGGAAGTCAAGACACGCAGCGGGTTCCGGCTCCAGCCGCAGTTGCCGGTCGCCGCGGGCCAGCGACCCTTGATCACCATCGGTGTCGGACCGTTGCGCATCCATGAACCTGTGGAGGTCGTTGACGTCATTGCGGAAAGTGATTGGGTAGGGTTTTCCTACCGGACGCTGCAGGGGCATCCGGTTCAGGGTGTGGAAGCTTTCATTCTCGAACGCGTGGACGAGCAGGTTTTCCTGCTGATCAGGTCGGTCACGGAACCTTCTGATGTGCCTGCTTGGCGTCGAGTCTTCAGGGTGCTGCTCCTGGCGCAGTGGGTGACACGTCAGCGTTACCTTCGTGCGCTGAAACCTTAGTCCGCAACCGGCACTTTCCTGCACTTCCCGCCGGAACAGGACGCGGGGGACTAGGGTGGGGATTGTAATCTCTACGCGAATAATGAGTGCAGGGGAGCTTTGAAAATGCTGGACCCAAAGATGCTGCAGGCTGCCATTGATCAGTCCTTGCTGGCCCTGGAATCCAATGACAGCGGACCATTTGGCGCGGTGGTAGTCCTTGACGGAAAAGTCGTTTCCGCTGGCTACAACTCGGTGGTGGGTAGCCAGGATCCAACGGCGCACGCCGAAATCAATGCCATCCGCGCAGCGGGCCGAGCACTGGGAACCTTCGATCTGTCGCAATGCGAGCTCTACACCAGCTGCGAGCCATGTCCCATGTGCCTGGGGGCCATCTATTGGTCCCGCTTCAAGCATGTCTACTATGCGAATACGCGCGAGGAAGCCGCGAAGATCGGCTTCGATGATGATTTCATCTACAAGGAGCTTGAGCTTCCCATGAGCGAGCGGAAAATTCCCTTTACCAAGGTTGAAGATTCCGGTGCGCTCAGGGCGTTTGAGCTTTGGGAAGCAAAGAGCGACAAGCAGGAATACTAGTACTTGTTATCGGGGTGGCACTTGCCCTGAGCGCGATGGCCGCCCATGTGCGGGCCCGCACTGATGCTTAAACAGCGGAAGTCCGCACAAGCTGCCAGAACATTGTTCTTGCGCTTTGTGCGGACTCCTCTGCAAACTACATGGGGCGATGCCCAGTCAGCTGATTAGCAACCGTAGTAGAGCTCGAACTCGTATGGGTTCGGGCGCAGGCTCAATGGCTTGATTTCGTTTTCACGCTTGTACTCGACCCAAGTCTGGATCAGGTCCTCGGTGAAGACGCCGCCTTCGAGCAGGAACTCGTGATCAGCTTCCAGGGCCTTGAGCGCCTCTTCGAGGCTTTCAGGTGCGCGCTGGATTTCCTTGGCCTCTTCGGCAGGAAGCTCGTAGAGGTCCTTGTCGATTGGCTCTGCAGGTTCAATGCGGTTCTTGATGCCGTCCAGGCCAGCCATCAGCTGGGCTGCGAACGCCAGGTATGGGTTCGAGGAAGCATCCGGAGCGCGGAACTCGATGCGCTTCGCCTTAGGGTTCGAACCGGTGATCGGGATACGGATACCGGCAGAGCGGTTGCCCTGCGAGTAAACCATGTTCACTGGAGCTTCGTAGCCCTTGACCAGGCGGCGGTAGGAGTTCACGGTTGGGTTGGTGAACGCGAGCACGGCGTCTGCGTGCTTCAGCAGGCCGCCGATGTACCAGCGAGCGGTATCGGACAGGCCAGCGTAGCCCTTTTCGTCGTAGAACAGCGGTTCGCCGTTGGACCACAGCGACTGGTGCACGTGCATGCCCGAGCCGTTGTCGCCGAAGACTGGCTTTGGCATGAAGGTTGCGGACTTGCCCCACGCGTCAGCGACGTTCTTCACGATGTACTTGAAGAGCATCAGTTCATCAGCGGAGTGAACCATGGTGTTGAACTTGTAGTTGATTTCTGCCTGGCCGGCAGCGCCCACCTCGTGGTGGCTGCGCTCAACCTCAAGGCCAGCCTTGTCCAGCTCGACGCAGATCGCGTCGCGCAGGTCAGCCTGCTTGTCAGTCGGTGCAACTGGGAAGTAGCCGCCCTTGTACGGGGTCTTGTAACCCTGGTTGCCGCCTTCTTCCTTGCGGCCGGTGTTCCAAGGTGCCTCGTCGGAATCGATCGAGTAGAACGCGCCCTGTGGCTTGGATTCGTAGCGAACGTCTTCGAAGATGAAGAATTCTGCTTCTGGGGCGAAGAACGCGGTGTCAGCGATACCGGTCGATTCCAGGTAAGCCTCGGCGCGTTCGGCAACGCCACGTGGGTCGCGGTGGTAAGGCTCACCGGTGCGTGGGTTGATGATCGAGAAGTTGAAGGCCAGGGTCTTTTCCAGGCGGAAGGGATCGATGAAGCCGGTGGTGACGTCCGGGATCAGCTGCATGTCGGAATCAGAGATGCCGGCGAAGCCGCGGATGGAAGAACCATCGAAGAGCTGGCCGTTGACGAAGAAGTCGGCATCCACGGACTTGGCAGGCACGTTGAAGTGCTGCTGTACACCTGGTAGGTCGGTGAAACGGATATCGACGAACTTGATGTCCTCTTCGGCAATATATGCCAAGACTTCTTCTGGACTGGTAAACATGTGCAGGTGACTCCCTGGTGAGATATAAGGTTTGGTAAACGGAACCGGTAGTCGGAATGATCCGGCTGGTCCTCTTGCTTACGTATCAAGCTTACCTATAATCCATTTCTGAATGGTGTCTCTATTGTTTCCAACCTGTTACAAGCGGAGAATCCGGGCGTGTCGTATCGCGCTGATCTGCGCTAATTGCCTGCTGTAACAATCTGACTTGGATACTTGCTACCTGGTTATCGCGTTCTAACTGGCGCACAGAATCGCTGGATAGACTGTATTGGTGGAAAGAAAAGACTTCAGCTCGTGGCTTGAAGGGCCGCCGCAGCATAATACGCAACAATGGCCCGGGCAGGATATGGGGCGCCCCGAAAAGGGCCCCGGCTCCATTGCCAGATTCCCGCGACGGGTCGGTGCACTGCTCTTGGACTGGGGGCTCTCGATGCTGCTGAGCTGGTGGCTGTTTGACAGCCACGATCTGGCAACATTGAGCCTGTTCTGCGCCGGGCAGATCATCGGTGTCGGGTTCACCGGGCACACGATCGGGCACCGTACCTTTGGCATGCAGGTGCAGTCGCTGGATGGAACCGCAATCAAGCCGTTGCAAGGCCTGATTCGTTCCTTGCTGCTTTGCCTGGCTATTCCGGCCTTCGTCACCGACAAGGACCAGCGTGGACTGCACGATCGTTTGCCCAAGACCATCCTGGTGAATATCTCCTAGCAAAAGATCCGGACAGCAAGAAAGAAGCCGCAACTGGAAATTCCAGTTGCGGCTTCTTTAGTAGTTGTCTTTAGCGTCCGCGCGTAGCGCGGCGGTTTGGACGGACGCGGTTCGGGTCTACACCCTTGGGGATGGGCAGACGATTCGCGGTCAACGTGCTCAAGCGCTTGTCGATTGCGCTGACTTCCAGCTTCGTAATCGACTTTGGAAGCTTCTTCATTGCCTTGCCGACTTCAGCCAACGGAGTCTGGCCTTCTTCGGAACCAGCGTTGATGATGTGCACGGGAACGTTCGGTAGAACGCGGGCGATGCGCTTGCGCTCGGACGAGGCAAGCTCACGAACCCGGCTCTTTGGACCCTCGGTGACCAGGACGATGCCCGGGCGACCGATACCGAGGAACACCAGATCCTGGTGGCGGTTGTAGGCAACTGGTTCCTGCTTCAGGATCCAGCCGCGACGCAGCACGCTCATGGCGGCGCCGGCAGCGCCGGGGCGGCCCTCAAGCTGCGAGAACGCAGCTTTCTCTGCGCGGCGGGACATCACGAACATTGCAGCAAGGAGCGCCAGCGGGATTGCGATGATCAACATCGTGATCCAGTTTTTGATCAAGAAGCCAATGACCAAGCAGACAGCAATGACGGCCAAGGCTGCCAATGCCATCCACCACACGACCATCGGGTCATTGCGGCGAGTCATCTGGAAGACCTGGCCAATTTGCTTCAGGCGGCCCGGTTCTTTGTTCTTCTTCTCAGCTTTTGGTTTACGCGAAAACAAGCCACGCTTAGGCGCGGCTGCGTCGTTGTCGGAGTTTTTGGCCATAGTGCCTTAATTCTACGCGATGAAGTTGATAGTTCTAAGCCGAGCCGGATCGAACACGGCATTTTCAGCTGAATTGCCCATGGACGGGCAGTGGGAAAGCCCCGGAACCCTCGATGGATTCCATCAGGAGTTCCGGGGCCTTAGCCGTGGGGTCCACTGGACCGAGCTACTTGATCAGCGAAGCTGCTTCCTGGCGCGTGTTGCCGGAGGACTCGATATGTGCCAATGCCTCTGGGATTTCGCGGCTCTTCTTGCGCATGGCGCCGGCCCACAGGCGGCCAGCGCGGTAGGAAGAACGGACCAGCGGCCCAGCCATGACTCCGGCAAAGCCGAGTTCTTCGGCTTCCTGCTGAAGCTCCAGGAACTCCTGCGGGGTGACCCAGCGGTCGACTGGCAGATGCAGGTCGGTTGGGCGCAGGTACTGGGTCAAAGTCAGCAGATCGCAGCCTGCCTCATGGAGATCACGCATGGCCTCGGAAATTTCTTCTCGAGTTTCACCCATACCCAGAATCAGGTTGGACTTGGTGATCAAGCCACGCTTGCGGCCATGGGTGATCACATCCATGGAACGCTCGTAACGGAAAGCCGGGCGGATACGCTTGAACAGGCGAGGCACAGTCTCTACGTTGTGGGCGTAGACTTCTGGCTCCGAATCGCAGATGGTATCCAGGTTCTCCGGCTTGCCGCTGAAATCGGGGATCAGCAGCTCTACGCCGGTGCTTGGATTCATCTTGTGGATCTGCCGCACAGTCTCGGCATACAGCCAGGTGCCCTCGTCTTCGAGGTCATCACGGGCAACGCCGGTTACGGTGGCGTAGCGCAGATCCATCTTCTTCACGCTCATGGCCACCTTGAATGGCTCTGAGCGGTCAATTGCCAAGGGCTTGCCGGTGGCGATCTGGCAGAAGTCGCAACGGCGGGTGCACTCTGAGCCGCCGATCAGGAAGGAAGCCTCGCGGTCTTCCCAGCACTCGAAGATGTTCGGGCAGCCTGCTTCTTCGCAGACCGTATGCAGGCCTTCGCTCTGTACGAGATTTTTCAGGCCAACGTATTCAGGGCCAATGCTCAACTTGGCCTTGATCCATTCTGGCTTACGCTCCACAGGTACGGCAGCGTTGCGCTTTTCTACGCGCAGCATACGGCGGCCTTCTGGTTCGACGCTCATTAAACAGCTCTTTCTTTGGTGAGGGCGTGACTGTCTAGACGACTTGAGGGGTGAGCAGACGCTCTATTTCGGTTTGTACGCGGTCAACGACGTCTTCGGGGGTGACGGTACGGCCGAGTTCTTCGGAAATGGTGGTGACACCTGCATCGGAGATGCCGCAGGGGATGATCTGTTCGTAGGCGGAAAGCGCGTTCGAGCAGTTCAATGCGAAACCGTGCATGGTGACACCGTGGTTGATGCGGATGCCGATGGCTGCGATTTTACGGTCCTGAGCGCCGTCTTTGCCCGGTACCCAGACCCCGGAGCGGCCCTTGATCTGGGCCGTTGGAATGCCTAGCTCGCTGACCACGTTAATCAGGGCTTCTTCCAAGGTCTCCACGTAAAGTCGGATTGCGCTGATCTTGCGTAGCTTGACGATGGGGTAGCCAATGAGCTGTCCCGGGCCATGCCAGGTCAACTTTCCACCGCGATCCACATCCACCACGGGGGTCCCGTCCATCGGGAGATCTTCAGGTTCAGTTCGCTTGCCTGCGGTGTAAACCGCTTCGTGCTCCAGGAACAGGACTTTTGGGGTTTGCGTGTCCGCGGCTACCGCATCATGCAGTTGGATTTGGTAATCCCAAGCTTCCATGTAGGGCACAAATTTTGAGCCTAGTCCGACTCGTTCGAATTCGATCGCCATGACGGCTAGCCTACGCTCTTGAACGATCGGTCGCTAATTCAGAGCCGTCGAACCCATTTGTGGATATCCAGCTTGCAATTTACGATTCTGGGCTACAACGGAGTCATGGATGATTCTACGAATGTTCTAGCGTGGCCGACAAGCCCCGGGCATGTCACGGTAAGGCCGCTAAGTTCCAAGTCACCGTGTAAAGTTTGGCTGATCCGGAGGGAAAGCGACCAGTTGTACCTCACGCTAAAACTTAGCCTGACTATGGAAAACATCACCTCGCTTCGCCAAGAGCAGGTAACGCAGTCAAGGAAATATGTCGTTGATTTCTACGGAACCCTGTCGACACAATTGGGCGAGGGGCTGGTTATGGAATATTGCCCCGGTGGCAGCGTGGCTGATCTTGTGGCAAGTCGAAGCGCCTTTGGCCTGGGGGAGTGCGTGACCGCGCTGGCACCCATCGCGCAGACGCTTTCGGTGATGCATGCGCAGGGCCAACGCCATGGAGACTTATCGCCGGCCAATATATTGCTCACTGCCAAGGGAATGCCGAAGATCATTGACTTCCAGGAATCAGCTTCAGCACGGCAGGCGCTCACCGGCTCCGGTACGCCAGGATTCATGGCCCCTGAAATGCAGGCCGGGGTACGGGAAAGCCAAGTTGGAGAGCAGGACGTGTTTTCGCTGGGCGCCTGCTTGTGGTTTCTCCTATCCGGACGGATTCCCGAAGAGGAACTGATGCGTCCTCCGGCAAGCGTGATGTTCCCCGGAATCCCTTCGATCATTCATGAACTGTTGATCGATTCGCTGAATCCAGATCCGCAAGCACGACCGACCGCAGATCAGTTTGCTCGAACGTTGTTCGCAAGCTGTCCGGCAGAGCCCATCAGCTGGGAAGGGCATGTAGCTCCAGAAGCTACTCATCTGATGGAGACCATCCATCCATCCGCGGAACAGGATGCTGCGCACAAGCGCTTCAAGCGCCAGGCCGATACCGCAAGCAGGCAGCGAAGCCCCAGCCGCGATGACTCCTGGCATAGCCATCGATTGCGCCGGACCCCCGGGGCCGTGAAATTGGCTGGTGCCGCAGCACTGGGCTCGTTGGTTATTATCGGGAGCCTCGTGGGCGTCAATCATTTCCGTGCGGCTGTGGCCACCGAAACGACTGCGGCTACGGCAGTACCGTCAGCAGAGCAAAGCTGCAGAATTGAAGACGGGGCGCACGTTCCAGCTTGTGCCTTGAATCGGGACACCGTGATCTCTGCATTCCTCGCGCTTTCAAGAGAGCGCGATGAAGCGATGGGGCAGCTGGCGGGGGAGAAGCTCAAGGGGCTCTACGCTTCAGGAGCGGAGCAGCTGCAACGAGATCTCGAAACAATCGATCAGCTTCGGAAAATGGGTTTGGAATTTGCGGGATTGCGCACGAAACTCACGGACGTCACGGTATCGGCGCGTGGGCAGGGGGACTCTGTCATTCTTGCTGCCACTTCCACCCAAGAGGAATACCGCTACGTGGATGCCCGCGGAGCCACGGTTCACGCCGTCCAGGCCGCGCAGCCGCAACGCATCGAAGTGGAACTAGTGCTGGAAGACGAGCGCTGGAAAATTGGCAAGGTATTGCGCCGTTAAAAGCGAAACGGCGGGAGGTGCAACCACAGCTTGCTCCAAGCTGATGGTTGCGACTCCCGCCGTCAATGCTAATGCTGATTAGTTCCAGAGTACCGCGATGGCGATGTTGATCAAGGCCATGCCACCCACGGCGTGAGCGATCCCCGTAGGAACTTCCTCGCCGTTCTTCATCTTCTTCCGGCCAAGGAACGCTGCCACCAAGATAATGATTGCAATCAGCGACTTGATTCCAATCTTCATGTGGTTTGGCGAACCGTCGCCAGCCTCGAGAATACCGACCATGGCCAGACCCGTTACGACCTGAACGATAGCGCCATACCACTGCCATACGGAGACGGTTGGAGTCTTGAAATTAGCAAGCCAGCCGCCGAAGATAGCTGCTGCACCCAAGATATGCACGAAAATCAGGATTGAAAGAAGAATAGTCATGATACTAGCCTAATCTATTTTCGACTGATCGTAGAAAACGCAGAATCGCCCCTGTCGAATCAACGACAGGGGCGATTATCTACCTAGGCTGCGAAAGCGAAAGCTGGATCTTTACAGTCCCAGTTCGCCTTCGAAAGCGCCGCCTTCAAGGCGAGCCTTGACGGTCTGCAGGAAGCGGCCTGCATCGGCACCGTCAACCAGACGGTGATCGTAGGTCAGGCACAGGTACATCATGTGGCGGATGGCAATCGAATCGTTGCCCTCTGCGTCGGTAATGACCATTGGACGCTTCACGATCGCACCGGTGCCCAGGATGGCTACCTGTGGCTGGTTGATGATCGGGGTGTCGAACAGTGCGCCAACCGAACCGATGTTGGTGATCGAGAAGGTGCCACCGGAGAGCTCATCCGGACCGATCTTGTTGCTGCGGGTGCGTGCAGCAACATCAGCGATACGCGAAGCCATGCCAGCCAGGTTCAGATCGCCAGCGTTCGATACAACAGGAACCAGCAGGCCCTTGTCGGTGTCGACTGCGAATGCCAAGTGCTCGGCATTGTGGTAGGTGATCTTCTGGGTCTCTTCGTTGTACTCGGCGTTCAACTTAGGGTGTGCCTTCAGGCCCTCGGCAACAGCCTTGGCGATGAATGGCAAGTAAGTGAGGTTCACGCCGTTGGTGGCCTTGAAGTTGGCCTTTGCCGAAGCACGCAGCTTCACGATGCGGGTCATATCGATCTCGTGGACCTGGGTCAGCTGAGTCGATACGTCCAGGGATTCGCGCATACGGCGAGCGATGACCTGGCGGATACGTGGAGCCTTCTCCTCGGTGCCTCGCAGCGAGGAAACCTCAACTGCAGGAGCAGCTGGCTTCGCGGCGGCAGGGGCAGGGGCGGCAGCTGGTGCAGCGGCTGGTGCAGCAGCTTCCTGGGCGGCAACAGCGTCCAGGACATCCTGCTTGCGGATGCGACCGCCAACGCCGGTACCCTTCACCGAAGCAATGTCGATGCTGTGCTGGTTAGCCAAGCGGCGGACCAGTGGGGTGACGTAGCCGGACTCATTGGTTGCCTCAGCAGCCGGTGCCTCTTCCTTTGCAGGAGCGGGAGCAGCCGGAGCGGCAGGTGCCTCTTCCTTAGCGGGAGCCGGAGCAGCCGGAGCCTCTTCCTTTGCAGGAGCCGGAGCAGCAGCTGGTGCTTCTTCCTTGGCTGGGGCGGCAGCTGGAGCAGCGCCAGCTGCACCGATAACAGCCAGAACAGCGCCAACTTCAGCGGTCTCGTCTTCTGGAACGCGAATTTCCAGCAGGGTACCTGCAACTGGGGAAGGAACTTCGGTGTCAACCTTGTCGGTGGAAACCTCAAGCAGTGGCTCGTCGACGGAGACTTCCTCGCCTACTTCCTTCAGCCAGCGGGTGACGGTACCTTCGGTAACCGACTCGCCCAGAGCTGGAAGGGTCACTTCGGTGCCTGAAGCAGCGCCGGCGGCTGGTGCAGCTGCTGGAGCTTCTTCGGCTGCAGGTGCGGCTGGTGCTTCTTCAGCGGCTGGTTCGGCAGGTGCTTCTTCAGCGGCCGGAGCTGCTGGTGCAGCTTCGCCAGCGCCGGAGCCATCGCCAATGCGAACCAGTGGGGCGCCAACTTCAGCGTCCTCGTCTTCGGCTACGAAGATTTCCTCGATGATGCCGGCAACCGGCGAAGGAACTTCAGTGTCAACCTTGTCGGTGGAAACTTCCACCAACGGCTCGTCTACCTCTACACGGTCGCCGACCTGCTTCAGCCAGCGGGTTACCGTACCTTCGGTAACGCTTTCACCCAGTGCGGGTAGGTTTACGGTTTCAGACATCGTCCCGTATCTCCTTGTTTTATAAAGCTTGAAAAGTGGTGGGAGGCGTTGCCTCCGAGCCTAGTGCATACAGGCAGCGCGTTGAACTAACGCGCTGCCTGTATGACCAAAGCGTGATTAACCGTGCAGCGGGGCGCCGGCCAAAGCCATTGCGGCTTCGCCCAGGGACTCGTTCTGGGTTGGGTGTGCGTGGATCAGCTGCGATACATCCTCTGGGTAAGCTTCCCAGTTCACGATCAGCTGGGCTTCACCGATCTGCTCGCCAATGCGGCCGCCGATGCCGTGAACGCCAACGATTGGGCCGTTCTTGACGCGAACCATCTTGATGATGCCGCTGGTGCCCAGGATCGAGGACTTGCCATTGCCAGCCAAGTTGTACTCGGTGGTTTCAATCTGGTCGGCACCGAACTTCTCCTTGGCCTTCGGCTCGGAGTAGCCCACGGAAGCGATCTCTGGCTCGCAGAAGGTCACCTTCGGGATGTTGATGTCCTCGACGATGGTTGGCTTCATGCCGTGGATTTCCTCGGCTACGAAGCGGCCATGCTGGTAACCGCGGTGTGCAAGCTGTACGCCTGGAACGATGTCGCCGATTGCGTAGATGTTGCCAACGCCGGTGTGCAGGCGCTCATCGGTGATCACGAAGCCGCGGTCAATGGTGATGCCCTGCTCTTCGAAGCCGAGGCCCTCGGTGACCGGACCGCGACCCACTGCAACCAGAACGATCTCTGCTTCCAGGACCTTGCCGTCAGCCAGGGAGACCTTGGCGCCATTAGCATCCTGCTCGACCTTCTCGAAGAAGACGCCGGTGTTGAACTTGATGCCGCGCTTCTTGAAAGCGCGCTCCAGGTTCTTGATGATGGCTGGGTCCTCGTTTGGAACCAGCGAAGGCAGGCCCTCGACGATGGTGACGTCGACGCCGAAGGACTTCCATACGGAAGCGAACTCGACACCGATGACGCCGCCGCCGAGCACGATGGCGCTCTTTGGCAGGTCTTCCATGTTCAGTGCTTCGGTGCTGGTCAGTACGCGGCCGCCGATTTCCAGACCCATGGTCTTGGAGGTGGAGCCGGTAGCCAGGATGATGTATTTGCCCTTGTAGACGGTGCCATCAACATCGATGGAATCCTGGGAGACCAGTCGGCCGTTACCGGTGATAACGTTGACCTTCTTCATCTTCAGCAAGCCCTGGAGACCCTTGTGCTTTCCAGCAACAATGTCTTCCTTGTACTTGCGCACGCCAGCCAGGTCGATCGACTCCAGCGAGGAGTTGATGCCGAACTTGGCACCCTCGCGAGCGTTCTCGGCCAGCTCTGCTGCGTGCAGGTAAGCCTTGGTTGGGATGCAGCCGGTGTGCAGGCAGGTGCCGCCCAGCTTTTCCTTCTCGATCAATCCAACGGTGTAGCCCAGCTGGATGGCGCGCAATGCTGCCGAGTATCCAGCGGATCCGCCGCCGAGGATGAGGACATCAAATTCTTGCGTTGCTGCCGAATCGGCCACGTGAACGCTCCCTCGTATTCGCTTAGTGAGGCCGGCTTAGGCCGACCAGGGGATCGGGTGTGGACTTCCTGGAGCGTGACACATGCGGGCGCGCACCATTAATCCACGGTGATGTTTCAAAACTTACCTTAGTACCGTCCAATGGTTGCAGTCACCTTCGGGGCATTAAAAGTCAGGTATGTCTCTTATTTTTAAACTCATCCCGGCATCGTGCAGATAGTTCTGGCGATACCGGGATGAGTTCCAGGACACAGGAACTGCCATTAGTCCTGCGTTGCTGCGGCTAGTTTGCTGCAGCGAGCTGCTCTGCGTAGGCAACCAGGGTGCGTACCTGGGAGCCGGTGCCGTTCTTCGGAGTGTAGCCCCAGGCGCTGCCTTCGTTGAACGCAGGACCAGCGAAGTCGATGTGGGCCCAAGGGATCTTCTTGCCGTCTACTTCACCGACGAACTCTTCGAGGAACACGGCAGCAGTCATCATGCCGCCCATGCGCTCACCGATGTTCGCCAGATCGGCAACCTGCGACTCGATGGACGGGCGCAGCTCCTCCGGAAGCGGCATGGCCCAAGCCAATTCGCCCACCTTGTCCGAGACGGCAACCAAGTCGCTGGTGACCTGCTTGTCGCCCATGACACCTGCGGTGCGCAGGCCCAGGGCCAGCATCTGCGCGCCGGTCAGCGTAGCGATGTCGATCATGACATCCGGCTTCTCCAAGCTGGCAGCTGCCAGGCCATCAGCCATGACCAAGCGGCCTTCGGCGTCGGTATTGAGCACTTCAACGGTCTTGCCGCCGAACATGGTCAGCACATCGCCCGGACGGGTCGAGGCGCCGCCAGGCATGTTTTCTGCCAGGCACAGCCATGCAGTGACCTTGACATTCAGGCCCAGCTCGGCGACTGCGGCAACGGTCTGGAAGACCGCGGCGGCACCGGACATGTCGGACTTCATGGCGTGCATGCCGGCAGCAGGCTTCAGCGAGGTGCCACCGGTGTCGAAGGTAATGCCCTTGCCGATCAAGGCGATGTGCTTGGCGGCCTTCGACGGCGCGTATTCGATCTTGACCATGCGCGGCTGGCGAACCGAACCGCCGCCAACACCGATCAGGCCGCCGAAGCCGTCCTTGGCAAGGCGCTTCTCGTCGAAAATGGTGACCTTCAGCGGCAGGGACTTGGCGTGGTCCTTCACTGCTGCGGCGAAGGATTCCGGGTACAGCACGTTGGCTGGGGCGTTGATCAGATCGCGGGTGCCGCGTACAGCGCGGCCCAGGATGGCAGCGCGCTTGAGTACTGCTGGCAGGTCCTTGGATGTCGCTACCGAGGTGACGATCTGGGCTTCGGCCAGTACCGGCTTCTCGCTCTTCTTCGAACGGTGGTTTTCGTAGCGGTAGCTGCCCAGCGCGATGCCTTCTGCGATGGCGGCCACGCGCTCAACGCTGTCAGCAGGCAAAGCGAAAATGGCGCTCTTGGCGTTGCTCAGCTGGCGGGCAGCCGAACCGGCGGCGCGGCGCAGCTTCTCCTCGGTCAGATCAGCTAGCTCGTCAACACCCAGGCCGATGAACCGCAAGGTCTTGGTCTTGGCACCGTCTACGCCTGGCAGCGCGGTGATTTCGTCGGCCTTCCCGGCAACGCCCAAAGCTGAAAGCGACTGCTCCAGGGAAGTGGTGGTTTCGGCGGTGAATGGGGATGCCGCGATGGACACCTTTTCGCCGTTCTTGAGTACACCCAGGATGAGGGTGTCAGCGCTCTTGCGCTTGATGTCGGCGCCAATGGCGCTCAAAGTGAGATCACTGGAGTTGATCACAAAATCATTCCTTCTATGCCTTTGTAGGGTCTAAGGTCGCGACAGCCCCGGTGGTTTTCCGGAACAGCTCATGCCGGCGGGCTGTGCGTCTCCTACCCCAAGGTTATCCGAGGTTCCGCGTCATCGTGCGTTACTTCACAGCGAGCGAAAGCCAAGTAGCGATAAGATGGACCATTGATCTGTACTTGAAGTGCAGTCCCAGCCGATGGTTGCCGCTCCCGCTTTGCCGGATGCCGACCCTGAATGAGGAGAAAATGTCCAAGGAATCGTTGATGACGCTGGTCGCAGACGACTTGGATGACTCGCGCCTTCAAGGTCTTGGCATGTTCGTCTCGCTGAAGAGCATCAGCGATGCCGGGCATAACCATTCGCAGGTCTCCAACGAGCTTTTCGGACGCCTCGACTCGGAGCTCTTCGCCACTTTCGACGCCGATGAGCTAATCGCCTACACTTCCCAGCGCCCGCGGGTCTCTTTCCTGGGCGACCACTTCGCTGGATACCAGGCTCCACGCATGGAGATCTACCTGATGACCGATGAGATGGACCGCAAGTTCTGGTTCCTCACCGGTGTAGAACCCGACTTGAAGTGGGAACGCGTGGTCGCGGAACTGCATTCCTTCATTGAAGCCTTCAACATATCGCTGGTTGTGGGGACCGCATCGTTGCCGATGCCGGTGCCGCATACCCGCCCGGTAGGCGTTACCGCGCATGGAAACCGCAAGGACCTGATCGAGAACATCTCGACGTGGAGCCCTACGGTGGAATCGCCAGCAGGTCTGGCCTCGCTGCTCGAAATTCGCCTGAGCGAAGCTGGCCGTGATGTCGTGGGATACTCCCTGCACACCCCGCACTACCTCGCCGAATCCGAGTACCCGGCCGTTGCCGTTGCGACGCTGGAATACGTAGGAGCGGCACTGAAGCTGGCTTTGCCAACGGACAAGCTGCGTGAGGCAGGTCGACTGGTGGACCAGCAGCTTGCCGAACAGCTCGAAACCAATAGCGATGTTCGCCAAATGGTCGATGGATTCGAAGAACGGTTCGATGCGCATGCCAAGGAACATGAACCGCGCTCGCTGTTGCTGGATGAAGACGAGCAGATGGCGGATGCCGAGGAATTGGGCGCCAGCGCCGAGCATTTCCTTGCGGCCATTGAGAACACTGAAGATTGGTTGAAAAACGGTCACATCGAACCGTTGCCAGGTGATCACGACCAGTGAGCCAGGCCCATCTGAATTCACCGAAGTCGTGGGTCGTCTTCGGCTTCGCAATTCTTGCCTACATTTCTGCAATTTCGCAGCGCACCAGCTTCGGCGTCGCTGGCATCCAAGCCACCGAACGATTTGATGCCAGCGCGCAGATTCTGGCGACCTTCTCCGTCGTGCAGCTGGTTGTCTATGCCGGCGCGCAGGTGCCCGTAGGGCTGCTGCTGGATAAATTCGGTCCGCGCATCCTGATTACCTGCGGCGCCCTGCTGATGGCCGCAGGCCAAGCGTTCCTTGCGATTTCAGTCAACGTCCCCATGGGGTTGGCCGGGCGTGTCATGGTTGGCATGGGTGACGCGATGGTCTTCGTATCGGTGCTCAAGCTGTTGCCCCTGTGGTTCTCCGGCTCGCGAATCCCGGTGCTGACCCAGCTCACCGGTACCTTCGGCCAGCTCGGTCAGCTCATCAGCCTCTTTCCTTTCCATATGATCTTGCTGGGCGTCGGCTGGTCCGCGGCGTTCTCGGTCATGTCCGGTTTCGCTTTTGCCACCTTCATCACCACGATCGCTTTCGTGCGCAATGGCAGGACCTGGGAAGGGTCCGGCCAGGGGGAGCAGGAGACCGGCTCGCGGATTGCCCGGGCCTGGAAGCAGCCAGGGACCCGTTTGGGGTTCTGGACCCACTTCTCCACGGCATTCATGATCAACACCTTCATGATGACCTGGGGCTATCCTTTCCTTGTCGAAGGCCAAGGCATAGACGGTGCGCTGGCATCGGGCTTGATGGCGGTGTTCGTTGTGGTTTCCATCGTGGTGGGACCGATCCTCGGCGCCCTGACCTCGCGCCATGCCAGCCAGCGTTCCAACTTTGCCCTGGGCATTGTCGGCTCAATCCTGGTGATGTGGGCAGTCGTCCTGTTCTGGCCAGGACAGGCCCCGCTATGGATTCTGGTGCTATTGATGATCGCCATTGCCGCCGGTGGCCCGGCCTCCGTAATCGGCTTCGACTTCGCCCGAACGTTCAACCCGCCGCAGGTGCTGGGAACGGCCACCGGCCTGGTGAACACCGGCGGGTTCATAGGTGCCTTTGTCACGATCTACGTCATCGGATTCATCATGGACATGCTGTATAAGGCCAACGGCTCGGTGGGTGAGCTCTACAATCTTCAGGCCTTCCGCGTGGCCCTGTCAGTCCAGTTCGCCATGGCATTGCTCGGTATGGTGTTCATGGTCGTTGAACGCCGCAAGGCACGCCGCTTCCTCGCCGAGCAGTAAGCCCGCACCGGGGCGATCCGAAAGGTTCTCCACAGCTCGCAGCCTCTGACCTCATGCGCCTAGCGCAGCGTTGCACCGTGGAGCCATGACAACTACACCGGAACGCCACCCTCTCTCGCTGTCCAGTTGCGAGGACATCTTGGCGTATGTGCCCCATGCCCTAGGTTTCTATCCTCAGAATTCGGCCGTGCTGATGCTGATAGACGAGGACCATCTGGAAGCGACCTTGCGAGTTGATCTGCCCGAGGAAAACACCGCGGCGGAGCGCGGGACGTGGACCGCGCAGCTGCTGAGCCTGCTAGAACGAATGCCCCATATCCAAGGGGTGGTTCTGGTGGTCTATGCGCCCGAAGGAACGTCGGCCGGCTCCGGTATTCCCTACGCGGATCTGGTGGCGCAGCTAGAGCAGGGGCTGACAAGCAAAAAGGTCTTGCTGCGTCACAGCTGGTGCCGGCAGGATCGTGTGGTCTGGAACTACGCGACCGATGATTACGCTGAGCCGACCCCCGTGCGCCCGGTGGAAACGAACGAAACGCATTTGTCGTTGGTCTTCGCCGGGTCCGCACCGTTGGACATTCCATGGGACGGTAGCGGAATCCCGCAATGGCCGCAGGCTGCTGAGATCCTGAAGATCATCTCGAATCAGCAGCACAACGTCGTCAACTGCTTGGAAGCGTGGCTGCAGACCATGGACCTGGCTGAGCCGGAAGCCCGGGCCTGGATTCACGATGAGCATGAGCACGCCGCATTGCTGCTGGGTTCCTTGGAAGTGAAAATCGTGCGTGACCTTCTTCCGTACCTGGCTGGTCAGGGACTCGAAGCATCACTGGATGTGCTGTTCGGCGTGATGCGCGGGGATCGCGAATCTGCCGCCGCGCCATTGACCAACTATTTGCTGGGACGTGGTTGGCATGCTCCGGACTGGCAGAGGATTGACCGGTTGTGGCAGGTCGCCAGAGACCTGCTCGGCGTTGCTGAAGGCAACGCGCGTCAGGCCCTGCTGTGCATTCTTGCGTGGATCGAGTGGGCGCGAGGCAGGGGAACCATGGCGTTGTGCCTGTTGGGTCGAGCGGTCGAGGAAAACCCGAATTACGAGCTGGCCAGGCTGCTGCAAAAGCTGATGTCCCATGGAATCATGCCCGAATGGGCGACCGACCAATTGCGGGCATGGCGTGCTAGTTTCAGCTGAGCAGCAATAGCCGGAGTGTCCCAAGTGGTGTCCCGGTGGCAATTCATGGATAATGGGACAACAGACCCGGTTAGGTTCGAATTGCCTATGTCTTGAAATCTCCGGATTTCGGGAACATTAGGCGGGCTTGATGCGTTGATATCAATGTGCCAGCTCTCGGTGTTTAGTCAATGATTAAACGCCATCGGACTTGACAGGGTCATAGTGGTGTTACCGGCAGGTGCATCCGGAACGCATCGTTAGAAAGGTTATTCGTGTCATCTTCTGAGACGAACGCTAATCGCAAAGCAACTGAGGCCGAGGTTGAAGCGGCCGAGGTCGAGGCAGCCGCCCCTGCAGCGAAGAAGCGCGCTACCAAGGCCAAGCCTCGGACTAAAAAGGTCGCTGCTGAAACTGCAGCGCAAGACGAATCAACCGGAGCGTCGGCTGACGCCGATGACGATGTTGAGCAAGGCACCGATTCGAAGGACCCGAAGTCTGACGATGATTCGAAGGGCTTCACCCTTTCAACCGGTGACGATGATGCTCCACAGCAGCAGGTCATGGTCGCTGGCGCGACCGCTGACCCGGTCAAGGATTACCTGAAGCAGATCGGCAAGGTCGCCCTGCTGAACGCTGAGCAGGAAGTTGACTTGGCTCTGCGCATCGAAGCGGGCCTGTTCGCGACTGACAAGTTGGAAAAGGACGACGGCTCGATGGACCAGCGTTTGCGCTGGGACTATGAGCAGATCATCCACGACGGCAAGATCGCCAAGAACCACTTGCTGGAAGCCAACCTTCGCCTGGTAGTTTCGCTGGCCAAGCGCTACACCGGCCGCGGCATGCTGTTCCTGGACCTGATCCAGGAAGGCAACCTTGGCCTGATCCGTGCAGTGGAGAAATTCGACTACACCAAGGGCTTCAAGTTCTCGACCTACGCCACCTGGTGGATCCGCCAGGCAATTACCCGTGCCATGGCTGACCAGGCACGTACCATTCGTATTCCAGTGCACATGGTTGAAGTCATCAACAAGCTGGCACGTGTCCAGCGACAGATGCTCCAGGACCTGGGCCGCGAACCAACCCCAGAAGAGCTGGCCAAGGAACTGGACATGACCCCTGAAAAGGTTGTCGAAGTCCAGAAGTATGGTCGCGAACCAATTTCCTTGCACACCCCGTTGGGTGAAGACGGCGACTCCGAATTCGGTGACCTCATTGAAGACTCGGAAGCAGTAGTCCCAGCCGATGCAGTTTCGTTCACCTTGTTGCAGGAGCAGCTCCACTCGGTGCTCGACACGCTCTCAGAGCGTGAAGCAGGTGTGGTGGCCATGCGCTTCGGCCTGACCGATGGCCAGCCTAAGACCTTGGATGAAATCGGCAAGGTCTACGGTGTGACTCGTGAACGCATTCGCCAGATCGAGTCCAAGACGATGTCCAAGCTTCGTCACCCATCGCGTTCCCAGGTGCTGCGCGATTACCTAGACTAAGAATCTGAGGATGTGGCCAGTAGTTCATTCAATGAACTGCTGGCCACATTTTTTTATTTGCCGTTAATGCAAGAAGAAGGTGACCCAGAATTGGGTCACCTTCTCGAATTAGTGGCTGGCCACGAGTTTAGTCGTTGGCGTCCACCTTGGGCTTTTCATAGAGTCGCGAAGACTCATCCTGCCATACCGAAGTCTGCGGACGCAGCTTTGGTTCTACATCGCGGGCATGGTGAGCGCAGAAGAGCAACTCACCGCCTGTCGAAGCCAGCACGGCTCGCACGTAGGCCTGTGCGCCGCAGCGGTCGCACCGGTCGAGGGCGTTCAGTTCACGACTAGCGGTCGTAGTAGTCATTGCCAGCCTCCTAAAGTTGATGGTTACTCTATACAACCAGCTTGGGCTCCGACTTTATCCCGATTTGCCTGTTCTTTCGCTCACCGCGTAGCGCATGTGGATAAGGTCATAGGAGACCGGCGTGCTGGGCAGCACCGGAAAATAGCGGGTATTCGAACACATTAACGATTAGAATATGGAATAAGACGTACTTTCTCATGCAAGTAGGAGACAACAGCTCAGTGGCTTCATCCGACAATTACAGCGCCCGGCACCTTTCGGTCTTGGAAGGCCTGGAAGCGGTTCGTAAGCGCCCAGGCATGTACATCGGCTCCACCGACTCCCGTGGCTTGATGCATTGCCTCTGGGAGATCATCGATAACTCAGTTGACGAAGCGCTGGGCGGTTTCGGCCAGGCAATTGACGTCATCTTGCACTCTGACGGCTCCGTTGAAGTCCAGGATGACGGCCGCGGCATTCCTGTCGATGTTGAACCCAAGACAGGCTTGAGCGGTTTGGAAGTTGTCTTCACCAAGCTGCACGCCGGCGGCAAGTTCGGTGGCGGCTCCTACAATGCTTCCGGCGGTCTGCACGGCGTGGGCGCCTCGGTCGTCAACGCCTTGTCGGCCCGTTTGGACGTCGAAGTTGACCGCGGTGGCAAGACCTACGGCCTGCAGTTCCGTCGTGGAGAGCCAGGCAAATTTACCGATAAGGGCCGCAAGAAAGCGGACGCTTCTTTCAAGGCTCATGAGACGGCGACGGCTCCGGGTGTTATCGGCAAAGCCAAGCGTGGCGTGACTGGAACGCGCATTCGCTACTGGGCGGATAACCATATCTTCACCCCGGATGCGAAGTTCTCCTATAAGGATTTGCAGGATCGAGCGCGCCAGACCTCCTTCTTGGTTCCTGGGTTGCGCATCACCCTGCGCGATGAACGTGGATTACCGGATACCCCGGGTGCGGACGGGCCTCACGAGGAAGTGTTCCAGCATGATGGCGGCATCAGCGAGTTCGTCGACTATCTGAGCAGCGACTCGCCGGTCACGGACATCTGGCGTTTCCATGGCAGCGGATCTTTCCATGAAAAAGTTCCGGTCATCGATGGCAGTGGTCGCAGCCATATCGAAGATGTGCAGCGTGTCTGCGAAGTTGACGTCGCGGTGCGTTGGGGAATCGGCTACGAAACCTCGCTGCGCAGCTTCGTGAATATCATTGCGACCCCCAAGGGAGGTACGCATACTGCCGGCTTCGAACAGGCCATGCTCAAGTCCTTCCGCAAGAACGTGGAGGCCAATGCGCGGAAGCTCAAGTTCGGCCAGAAGGACAAGCTGGAGAAGGACGACGTGTTGGCAGGCATGACTGCCGTGCTGACCGTCCGACTGGCAGAGCCGCAGTTCGAAGGGCAGACCAAGGAAATTTTGGGTACCCCGCAGGTACGCCAGATTGTTTCCAAGGTGCTGGAGAAAGCACTCAACGATCGCTTGGGATCCAATAAGCGCAACGAGAAGGCTGAAGCGTCCACGCTGCTGGAGAAGGTCGTCAACGAGATGAAATCTCGCGTGTCGGCACGTATGCACAAGGAGACCCAGCGTCGCAAGACCGCCTTGGAATCTTCCTCGCTGCCAACCAAACTGCTCGATTGCCGCAGCAAGGAAGTTGGAAAGTCTGAACTGTTCATCGTCGAGGGCGACAGTGCATTGGGCACCGCCCGTCTCGCGCGCTCCAGCGAGTACCAGGCGCTGCTGCCAATTCGAGGCAAGATCCTCAACGTGCAGAAGGCCTCGATCTCGGACATGCTCTCGAACGCGGAGTGCGCAGCGATGATCCAGGTGATTGGTGCCGGTTCGGGGCGCAGCTTCGACATCGAGCAAGCTCGATACGGCAAGATCATCTTGATGACGGATGCTGATGTTGACGGTGCGCACATTCGGACGTTGCTGCTGACGTTGTTCTATCGCTACATGCGTCCCATGATCGAGCACGGTCGCGTCTATGCGGCGGTTCCGCCGCTGCACCGCATTGAGGTGATCAATCCGGGGTCGAAGCAGAATGAGGTTATCTACACCTACTCGGAGGTGGAAATGACCAAGCTGCTGGCCAACTTGGAGAAGGAAGGCCGACGCTACAAGGAGCCGATCCAGCGCTATAAGGGCTTAGGAGAAATGGACGCAGACCAGCTGGCTGAAACCACCATGGACCTGCGTCATCGTATGCTGCGCCGTGTCGGCATCGAGCATGCGCAGGCAGCCGAGGAGGTCTTTGATCTGCTGATGGGTTCCGATGTGGCGCCTCGCAAGAAGTTCATTATCGACGGCGCCGACGATCTAGAACGAGATCGTATCGACGTCTAGGGCAATGCACACAGCGAAGTCCCTGGCCCCAACGGGGTCCAGGGACTTCGCTGTTTGCGCCAAGCGAGTGCTACCAGTCCAGCAACCGCGGTGCGATGAGCAGGACTGTCGGGCAGATCAGCAACATGATGGTGCTCAGGAGCACCAGTGCTCGCTGCGGGCGGCCCAGCGGATCCTGCGGGGAGAGCAAGCGTTGCAGCCGGCGGGAGGAGACTTCACCATCAGGCATGCCAACTAGGCCGGCACTGGACGAATGATTCTTTGACGACGAATCATCCATTGCTGCGGCGGTGGCGACAGTGACAATGGCTTTGAGCAACGTGTGCCTATTGACCTGTTCCAGTGCTTTGTCGTCGGCGAGCATTTCAATCAGTTGGCGCACTGCATCGAGCGCAAGGCGTGAAGTCGGTAGCCAAGGCAACGCTTCGTGCCACGCCGTGAATGCCAGGATCAGCAGATCATGCCGTTGATCCAAATGGGAGCGTTCATGGGCAATAACCGCCTGCTGCTCTTCGGCAGAGAGCTGGGTGAGCAATCCGCGCGATAGCACGGTCACCGATTGCGAGATCCCCGGCACGCAATATGCAACAGGCATGTCGTGATCAATCACTAGGGTATTTGGCCGCGTCTGGGACGGGTTGCTCAAGAGGCGCAGCAGATGCCGGTGCTTGGCTCGTTGGCGAGAGATGCGCCAAGCGGCCCGTATGAGGGTTAATACCAGGTGAAATCCGAAGAGCAGTGCTGCGCTCAAGGCGAAGAGGTGCACTTCGCCGGGATCGGGCACACTGGGATCTCCCATTATCAGGAGCCAGCCGCCATGAAGCGCGGAGATGAGGTCATCGCCCAATGGGGCCAAACCCCAGACAAGCATCGAGCCGATCATGGAAAGTCCACCGCCTAATGCGATGGCTTGCCAAAGGAGTACCGCTTGCACAGGTGAGCGGGCGGTCCATTTAGCCTTGGATAAAGCCAACGGCGTCGGCCACGCCAATGCGATAGCCAACGCCGCTAGGAAATATGAGGTGAGAAGCACTCAGTCCCCGAAGTTCTTCTAAATTATGCGGACTTTACTGAGTCCAAGATAGCACGCAGGGATGCTGCCTCGTCGGGGGTGATGCCTCCGATGAATCGTGCCAGGACTGCTTCACGGTCCTGGGCGGTGCCCAGGGCGTCGTTGAGTAGTCCAACGGTGTGATCCTCACGGGAGGATGAAGCTGCGTACCGGTGAGGGCGGGTAGTGCGCTCGCGCTCTACCAAACCCTTCTTTTCGAGACGGGCTAGCACAGTCAGCACCGTAGTTACTGCGAGTTCTTTCGCGTCGGTGCCAAGCGCCGCCAAATCATCACGAAGGTCATTCGCGGTGAGTGGTTCTGCAGAATCCCACAGAAGATCCATGACGGAGCGTTCCAGATCGCCAAGGCTGGCCACTAGGTCGTACCTCACTTGCATTAGTTTTGACGCGGTTGCTTGACTCATGGAGTGCAAGCACACTGCTTGGGTTCTTAATTGTAGCCATCTTTCCACAATATTTCTACGGCATGTAAAAGAGAGGGGTGAGTACATGCTTTACCCGTTTCGCAATGAGTTGCGAGAATGTGGCGGGTGAAACTTGTTGACTTGGGTTTTTTAAGAACCGTAGACACAACCCTGTCAATAGGCTTAGTATTTGCGCCCACGTGCGCGCTGGCGAAGTCTCCAGTTTCGGAAATTGCTCATCGGCTCGATTTCTACACGCTGTCGAAATCGTCTATGGTGGCCTTGGAGAACTTTTCTACGGAGCGTAGAAAAGTGATTGAACTTCGATCCCACGATAGTTGAGGAATCCATGGATGCTCTAGAGATTGCCCGCTGGCAATTCGGCATTACGACGGTCTACCACTTCCTGATGGTGCCCCTGACCATTGGACTAGGCCTGACCGTGGCCACGCTGCAAACCATGTGGCATCGCACCGGCAACGAGCACTGGCTGCGAATGACAAAATTCTGGGGCAAGCTTTTCCTGATCAACTTCATCATGGGCATCGCCACGGGCATTGTCCAAGAGTTCCAGTTCGGCATGGCTTGGAGCGAATACAGCCGCTATGTAGGGGACGTATTCGGAGCGCCGTTGGCCATGGAAGCTCTGCTGGCCTTTTTCGTAGAATCTACATTCCTGGGGCTCTGGATCTTCGGCTGGAAGAAGCTTCCCAAACGCGTGCACCTGGCAACCATCTGGTGCGCATCCTTGGCAACGATCTTTTCCGCCTACTTCATCCTTGTTGCGAACTCATGGATGCAGCACCCGGTTGGAACGAAAATAGTTGACGGTCGAGCCGTGATGACCGACGCATGGGCGGTGTTCACCAACAACACCGCGCTAGTGACGTTCCCGCACACTATTTTCGGTGCCTTCGCCGTTGCCGGCGGCTTCCTGCTGGGCATCTCATGGTTCCATCTCTACCGCCGACGCAAAGAAGGCATCGACTCGGTGGATGCCAACGGATATGTTGTCGTGGGCGAAGATCCCAGCCGCGGTAAAAGCCGTGACAAGGTGGACTACCAAGTCTGGATCAAGTCCCTGCGCATCGGCGCCGCGGTAGCAATGGTCGCGTTCCTCGGTGTGGCACTGAGCGGGCACGAACAAGCAAAGCTCATGTTCGAGCAGCAGCCGATGAAAATGGCTGCTGCGGAGGCAGCTTGCCACGATGGAACAGGCTTCTCGGTGCTGTCCTTGGGAGATATCACCGCCAAGGGTTCAACCAACTGCGACAACGTCGTAGCGGTCTTCGAAATCCCGGGCATTCTCTCGTATCTGGCCAATGGGGATTTCACCACCGAAATCAAGGGCGTGAACACGCTGATTCCGGAATACCAGGAAAAATACGGCAAGTACTATCCGAACGATGAATCCTTCGGCAAGTACGCAGGCCAGGAAATCAACTACCTGCCAGTGATGGAAGTGACCTACTGGGGCTTCCGCTTGATGATCACCCTCGGCGGGCTCTCGGCATTGGCTGCCGGCGTTGCGCTATGGATCACCCGCAAGGGCACCGTCCCAGAAAACAAATGGCTCTCGCGCCTTGCCCTGCTAGGCATTGCCGCACCCTTCGGCGCAAACGCCACTGGCTGGATTTTCACCGAAATGGGCCGGCAGCCATTCACCGTAGTCCCCAACCCGCAGATGGGTGGCGTGGACCAGGTGTTCATGTACACCGCCGCATCGGTCTCTCCGACAGTGAGTGCAGGAGAAATGCTCTTCTCGCTGATCGCGCTTACGACAATCTACGGTGTGCTGCTGGTCGTGGAACTGGTCCTGCTCAGCCGCTACATTCGTGGCGGCGTGGCATCGGCAATGCCAGAGCTTGAACCGTCAGATCATTCACCAGCGGACGGCCCATCGGACCCGGACAACGATGACGACGACGTACTGGCCTTCGCCTACTAGCGGCACGGACTAAGGAGAACATCAATGGATTGGCTTCCAACACTTTGGTTCATTGTGATCGCGCTGCTCTGGTGCGGCTATCTCTTCCTCGAAGGCTTTGACCTCGGGGTGGGCATGCTCATCGGTCTCGGCCGTTCCACCGAGAAGCGCAAACGGCTCTTGCTCAATACCATCGGCCCGGTCTGGGATGGCAATGAGGTATGGCTGCTGACCGCCGGCGGTGCGACCTTCGCAGCGTTTCCGCACTGGTACGCCTCGCTGTTCTCGGCCCTCTACATTCCGCTGACCTTTGTCCTGCTGGCGTTGATTTTCCGTGCCGTTGCCATTGAGTACCGGGGCAAGGCGATCACCGCAGCAACCAGGAAAGCCTGGGACCTGGCCTTGGGGATCGGATCGCTGGTGGCCGCCTTCGGTGTCGGTGCCATGCTGGCATTGACCACCTTGGGTCTGCCCTTGAACGAGAACGGCGACCGAATCGGCGGGGCCTTCGCGTGGCTGAACTGGCATGCCGTCCTCGGCGGCGCAGCAGTGGTGGCGTTCTGCTGGATCCATGCGTTGGCATTCCTGCGGTTGAAAACCGACGGAAAAGTCCGCCATGAAGCAGGAAAGCTCGTAGGCCGCTGGCTGCCGCTAGCAATCCTGCCCTTAGTCGCGTGGGTCCTGCTGGTGTTGCTGGACAACGATTCCACCATCGCCTGGGCGGTGTTGGGCCTGGCAGCGGTCTGCCTGGCCATTTCGATAGCCAGCGGCCGCGCTGGGCGCGAGGGGCTCTCCTTCATCGCCCTGGGCGCCACCTTGCTCGCCGGGGTCGCTGCGATCTTCACCGCCGCTTACCCGGTAGTGCTGCCATCGACCATCGACCCGGCCTTCGACCTGACCGTGGCTAACGCGTCGAGCACTGCTTACACCCTGAAGCTCATGAGCGTCGTGGCCGCCTTCGGCGTGCCAATGGTCTTGGCGTACCAGGCCTGGAGCTACTGGGTCTTCCGCAAGCGCTTGCGCGAAGAGCACATTCCAGAAACTCATCGAGTCGTCTCCATCATCAAGTAACCGCATTTCCGAGGGAAAGAAGTAGTAATGCCAGCCCCGCGATTCCTGCCGCGTGAACTGATCACGCCACGACAATTCCTGGTTTTGGCGCTGTTCTCCGCGCTCAAAGTCGTCGGGCTGGTATTCGTCGCCTACGCGCTGGGCCAATGGATCGCCACCATGGCCGATGGAGGGGCCAATGAATCGCACCTGCTGATCCTGGCGCTGGCCGGCGCCGCGCTTCGAGCGCTCAGCGCATGGGGATTGAACGCCGGCGCCCGCCGGATGGGCCTGGGCGCGAAGGAACGGCTACGGCTGAACCTGGTGCGCAGGCAAGCCGCGCAACCAGCCATCGTCCCCGCAGCGGAACAGCATTCCATACCGGTCACCGCCACCTTGGCCAGCCATGGCCTTGAGAAGCTCGATGACTACTTCACCAAATTCATTCCTGCGCTCATCGGCGCCCTGGCCGTCCCGCTGCTGCTTGGCCTCTACATTCTTCAGCTGGACTGGATCAGCGCGGTGGTGCTGCTCCTGACGATCCCGCTGGTGCCGGTGTTCATGGCATTGATCGGCATGCACACCCAGGACACCCTCAACGAATCCCAAGCCACCTTGGATCGGCTTGCCCACCAGCTCTACGAACTCGCCCAGGGCTTGCCCGCACTGCTGGGCTTGGGCCGGGCACGGGCCCACGGCAGCGCCATCGCCGCCGTCAGCAGCAAATACCGGGCGGCCACCATGGCCAACCTGAAAACCGTATTCATGTCCAGCTTCTGGCTGGAACTGATCGCAACCCTTTCGGTGGCGGTACTCGCGGTGATGATCGGCGTGAGACTGGTCAGCGGGAATATGGATCTCGCCGCCGGGCTGATAATCCTCATCCTGGCACCCGAGTTGTTCTCGGCACTGCGCGAAGTGGGCTCTGCCTACCATGCGGCCGATGACGGGCTGGCTGCCTACCAGAAGTACACAGCCATCACCGCTGCCACCCCGGTCCATCAGCTTCGTGCCAGCACTGCCAGGAACGCAGATAGCGTCCTGGACGTCGCGGACCTGCTGATCAGCTACGATGGCATGCATCCAATCCACCAAGCCGTGAATATTCAGTTGCGCGCGGGGGAGCGCCTGGTACTGTCCACTGCCAGCGGTTCGGGCAAGAGCACGCTGCTCAAGCTGATCGCCGAGGCGCACAGCAGCGACAACACCTTCGACCCGGCCTTGGCCAGCGGGCGGGTCTTCATAGCCGGCCAGCTAGCAGTGATTAGCCAGCATCCGCAATTCAACGCAGCAACCGGCAACGGGCAACTGGACCAGGACGCCCCCGCGGCACCGGCGGAACTGCGCCGAGAGCTCAGCTCCCGGCTATCGATGGAGTCCATGCTCGAGCGCCCGATCGGAGAATATTCACCCGGCGAGCTGCGCCGCCTGGAAGTGCTGCGCGCGCTGCTGCGGGTTCACAGCGACGACCACTGCACCGTGCTGCTGGCCGATGAGCCTACCGCGCACCTTGATGAGCGCAACGCCCAGCAAGTACGCGAACTGCTGAGTGAACTTCCAGCCCGCTGCGCGATGCTGGTCGCCAGCCACGACCCCGCCTTCGGGCAGGACGAACGTGCCGGCAGCACAGCGCATGGTGCTGGCCCTGCCCACCGTGAAGAATCCGCAGGCAACCGGTCGCGAGCCACCGGGGCAACGCAGCTTGGCGCCACTGGCCAACGGCCGGTGAAGTCCAAGTTCACCCCGATGCGCGACTTGCTTGCCGGGTACAAAGCTGCGCCCAAGGGCGTGCTCTGGGGGACGGCCAGCGTGCTATGCGCCGTGGCGCTCGCGGCCCTGAGCGGTTGGCTGATCGTTGAAGCCAGCTACCAGCCTCCCATCTTGCACCTGACCGTAGCCTTCGCGATGGTCCGCGGCCTGGGCATCGGACGGGCTGCCTTCCGCTACCTGGAACAGCTCGCGATCCACGACGCGGTGCTGGCCTACGCCTCGGATTTGCGCGAGAAGATGTGGAACGCGATGGTGGCCAACCCTGCACAGTGGGGCTTGCTGAGCCGTTCCTCGGTCATCCTGCGATTCTTGCTGGCCGAGGTCGATGAACTGCGCGACCTATTGGCCCGGGTGCTGTTCCCGCCGCTGCAGGCAATCGTAGTGTGGGTTGCAGCAGCAACGGCCTTGTACTTCATCCAGCCCGAATTCGGATATCTGGCCCTCGGTGCGCTGCTGGTGCTGGTCTTCCCGGTGCGTTGGCTTGTGCAGCGCATTGAAGGCGAACACCTCGTGCATCAGCTCAGCCACCGGATGCAGATGAACCAGAGCGTGCTGGGCATCTTGCGGCACAAGTCCGCACTGCGCAGCAACCAGGCCATGGAACGGACCATTGGCCGCTTCCAGGACGCCGAAGCACGCAATACGCAGCGCGCTCGCCGGCATGCCCTGGGCCAAGGCAGCGCCACGGCCCTGGCCACGTTGACCAGCGTATTGCTTGCCATCGCCATCACCGCGCAATCGCACAGCAGCGCATCGTTTACAGCACTGGCCGTGCTCCTGGGCCTGGCCTTGGGGGAGAGCGCTGGCAATGCCCTGCTGGCGGTGCAGCAGGGGCGGGCGCTGAAGGTACTGTCATCGAAGCTGGAAGAACGCGGCATGCAAAGCCACGGCGCACGAGCAGCGCAGAGCAACCCGCCGGCGAAGCAAAGCTGGATCGCCGGCTTCGATGCGCAAGCGCTGAGCCTCGGGTACGAGCAGGGAACGCCAGTTCTGCAGAATCTGAACGCCCGCATCCCGGCAGGGCAGTGGACGGCCATTACCGGTCCATCGGGTTCTGGCAAATCGACGCTGCTCACCGCGTTGCTGGGCGCGTTGCCAGCGCAGTCGGGCACGTTGAAGGGCATCGACGCCCGCGGGAACCTGCTGGATCTAGAGCAGGCAGACCTGTCATCGGTTGCCTGGTGCCCGCAAGAGGCGCACCTCTTCGACTCCTCGATTCGCCGGAACCTGATGCTGGGCGTCACTGAAGGCCAGCTGCGCAGCGATGCGCAGCTGGAAGAAGTGCTGGAGCAAGTCGGGCTGTCGGACTGGTTGGCAACACAGCCAGAAGGCCTCGAGGCACGCATCGGTTCCGGCGGGCACCAGCTCTCCGGCGGTCAGCGGTGCAAGCTCGCCGTGGCCCGTGCCATGGTGGGCGGCCACCAGATCATCTTGCTTGATGAACCGACTGCCCATCTGGGGGTGGATGAAGCCCAGGAGCTGCTTTCCACCTTGCATCTCGCCCTTGCCGGACGAACCGTCGTCTTGATCACCCATGACCAGATGCTTGCCGGGCAGTGCACCCACCACATTGAACTGGGAAGCCAGAAGCCCAGGGTCAGCGCATAGGACTGCGGCGTCGCTTCCACCCACGGATAGGAGGTGGAAACGACGCCGCGTTCAGTTCTGGCGCTGCTGGATTAGAGGATTACTCCGCCGTCGTCGAAAGGCAGCGCGTCTTCGCCCGGCGTGATGGCCGGGGCCGCTTTTGCCTTGGTTGGCTCGGGAATCAACGCTTCTTGCCGCGCGGTTGCCTGGAGGTCCTGGGCAGCAGGTGCTGCAAGAGCATCGTGCCCGCCGGCAATGGTTCCGCCAATGATGTTCACTGACTGGGCCAAAGGCGCGCCCGAACCATCGCGCTTGCCATATTCGGTCGGCAAAGCACGCACTACGCCTGCCGTGGAGCTGGCACGCGCTGGACCCTGGCCGGCATAGCCCAGCTGCAGGTAGTCCTCACCCTTGACGAAACGGTGGGCGCGCACGCCCGCGGTGGCGCGGCCCTTGGCCGGGAACTCCGAGAAGTCGGTGAGCTTCACCGACTGGCCCGAGGTGCCAGGAAGGGTCTGCGAACCGGCAGCGATCGTGGCTACCACCGCGTCGCTAGCACCGGCAGGAACCACACCGAAGAAGATCACCTGGTCATCGGCGGCGAGCCTGATGCCGGCCATGCCCTGTCCGGTGCGGCCCTGGGCACGCACAGCCGAAGCGCTGAAACGCAGCAGCTGAGCCTGCCTGGTCATGAACACCAGCTCATCGGCATCCTCGGCCGGCACCGCGGCAATCACGACGTCGGTGTCCTTGAGCGTGATCGCCTCGAACTCGTCACGGTTCAGCGGGTAGTCCGGGGTGACCCGCTTGACCACACCGTTCTTGGTGCCAACGGCAATCACCTGGTTCAGCGGAACCAGTGCCACCGCGCTTTCGCCCTTGCCCAGCTTGAGGAATTCGGAGATCGGCACGCCGTGGGCCAGCTGCGGGAAGCCATGGGATTCCGGGAGCACCGGAACATCGATCAGCGAGATGCGAATAATCCGTCCGGTACTCGTCAGCGCTCCGATCTCACCACGGGCGCTGGAGGCAACCTGCGAGGTGAGCACGTCGTGCTTGATGCGCGCCGAGGAGTAGTCCACGACGTCCCGATCAGGAGTCCGGGCGAGCTGCCCCGTGGCCGAGAGCAATACCCAGCACGGGCTGTCGGAGACTTCCATGGCCAACTTGGCCTTCTTGCCTGTCCCGACTTCTTCAGGCAACGCGGTGCCTTTCAGCGGTGCCAGCTGAGCAGACTTCAGCAGCTTGGTCCGGCGCGGGGTGCCGAAAGTGTCGGCCATTTCCCCGAGCTCATCGGAGACCAGGGTGCGCAGCAGCTCATCGGACTCCAAAATGGCGCGCAGTTCCTCGATTTCGTTGCGCAGCTGCTCGGCTTCGGTCTCCAGCTCCAGCGTGGAGTACTTGGTCAGCTGGCGCAACCGCAGTTCCAGGATGTGGCTGGCCTGCGGCTCGCTCAGGTCGAAGACCGTCATCAGGCGTTCGCGTGCTTCTGCGGTCTGCTCGGAGGATCGGATAATGGCAATGACATCGTCAATATCGACGATGGCAATCAGCAGGCCCTCCACCAGATGCAAACGGTCTTCACGCTTGGCCAGGCGATGCGCGGTGCGACGGCGTACAACATCCAGCCGGTGGTCCACATACACGGTGAGCAGTTCGCCCAGCCCCATGGTGCGTGGCTGGCCGTCGACCAGGGCAACGTTGTTGATGCCGAAGGAGTCTTCCATCGGGGTGTACTTGTACAGGCTGGCCAGGACAGCGTTCGGGTTGAAACCGTTCTTCAGCTCGATAACCAGCTTCAGGCCGTGATGCCGGTCGGTCAGGTCGACAACATCGGAGATGCCGGAGATCTTCTTGCTGTTGACGCCATCCTTGATCTTCTCAATGACCTTTTCAGGGCCCACGCCATAAGGCAGTTCGGTGACAACCAGGCCCGACTTGCGTGCGGAGATCTTCTCCAGGGCCACGGTAGCTCGGGTGCGGAACAAGCCACGACCGGTGCGGTAGGCATCCTTGATGCCGTCCAAACCGGTAATGCTGCCGCCCGAGGGCAAATCCGGGCCCGGAATGAACTTCATGAGTTCTTCGACGGTGGCGTCCGGTTCCTTGAGCAGGTGTTGCGCAGCAGCGACAACTTCGCCCAGATTGTGGGGAGCCATGTTGGTGGCCATGCCCACGGCAATGCCGGTGGTGCCATTGACCAGCAGATTGGGGAATGCTGCCGGCAGCACTTCGGGCTGCATGAACTGGTTGTCGTAGTTCGGGACGAAGTTCACGACCTCTTCATCCAGGTTCGCGGTCATGGCAACAGCCGAGGCTGCCAGACGGGCCTCGGTGTAACGCGGGGCTGCCGGGCCGTCATCGAGCGATCCGAAGTTTCCGTGGCCATCGATCAGCGGCAGCCGAAGGGAGAAGTCCTGGGCCAGGCGGACCATGGCGTCGTAGATCGCGGTGTCGCCATGGGGGTGCAGCTTGCCCATCACTTCGCCGACCACGCGGGCGGACTTGACATGGCCCTTCTCTGGGCGCAAGCCCATTTGCGCCATCTGGAAGAGGATGCGGCGCTGAACTGGCTTCAGCCCATCACGGGCATCGGGAAGCGCGCGGGAGTAGATCACCGAGTAGGCATACTCCAAGAAGGATGATTCCATTTCATTGGTGACGTCTATATCGACGATATTTTCAACGAAATCCGCTGGAATCTCTTCAGACTTCTTACGAGCCATTACTCTGTTCGTCCTTCATCTACTGTCTTAGGGCCGGAACTGCCGAATCTTCGTGTTGCATCTGGGCGCAACGCCGAACTGCCGACTATCCTAAGCCTATGGTGGATCGTAAACTTTCGGCGGCATATCCGGCGCATTGGGAAGCAGATGTTGTGCTTCGCGATGGGACAACTGCACACCTGCGGCCGATTACTCCGCAGGATGCCCAAGCGCTCCAGGAGATGCACAAGCAGCAGTCTGAGACGTCAGTCTACTTACGCTATTTTACGTATAAGTCGTCACTGACCCCTAAAGAGCTCGAACGGTTCACCAATGTCGACCATGTGAATCGCGTCGCCTTCACCGTGGTTCGTGGCGCAAGGATCATCGGCGTCGGCCGCTACGACCGCTTGGATGACCCGCGGGAGGCGGAAGTCGCCTTCAACGTCTCGGACGAATACCAGGGCACCGGTATCGGCTCGATCCTCTTGGAGCATCTGGCCGCGGCGGCCCGTGAAAACGATATCGAGAAGTTCTCGGCCGAGGTACTTCCAGAGAACCGGAAGATGCTCACCGTCTTCTCCGATGCCGGGTACGCGGTCGCACGGCATTTTGAAGACGGCGTAGTCATGCTCGAATTTTCCATCAGTCCTACCGAGAAGTCCCGCGAAGTGACCGAGGCGCGAGAACATCGCGCCGAGGCGAGCAGTGTTGCTGCTCTCCTGGCGCCCAGGTCCGTTGCCGTCATCGGAGCCAGCCGCACCTGGGGCAAGCTGGGGCACGACGTGCTGGAACAAATTGTGGAATCCGGGTACACCGGTGCCGTGTATGCGGTGAACGATGCGGCCTTGGAAGTGGGCGGCATGGTGGCCTACGGGAAGATCACCGAAATCCCCGGACCGGTGGATGTCGCCTTCCTGTGCATTCCGCGCGAAGGGGTCATGGAAGCCATCGGGGACTGCGCCACCCACGGGGTCAAATCCCTGGTCATCATGACCACCGGCTACGAAACTCCGGAAGGGTTGAGTGCCCAGCGCGAACTTGTGTCGCTGGCTCGTGCCAACGGCATGCGGGTGGTCGGGCCGGGTTCTGCCGGGCTGATGAATACCGACCCGCAGGTGAAGCTGTATGCCACCGGAAGCCAACACGTTCCGCCATCCGGAAACGTCGGATTCTTCACCCAGTCGGCCGCCATGGGCACAATCATCCAGGGTGTGGCCTTGCAGCAAGGTGTTGGCCCCAGCAGCGCCATTTCCGCAGGCCTGCGCGCTGATGTATCCGGCAACGACGCGATGCAGTTCTTTGAGGACGACTTGCGTACCCATGTTGTCGCGTTGTACCTGGAATCCTTTGGCAACCCACGCAAGTTCGCACGCATCGCCCGGCGCCTGGCCCGCAGCAAGCCTGTGATCGTGGCTAAATCCGATGTGATGGGCCGCCGCCTTCCACCGGGCCACTCGGTGCGCGTAGGCCAAGCGCCACCAGGTGCAACGAACGCAATTCTTCGCCAGTCGGGCGTGATTCGCGTGCGTTCATCAGAAGAGCTGCTGGATGTCACGGCCCTGCTTTCGGTCTTCCCTGCGCCGATGGGCCCGAACGTTGCGGTCCTGTCCAACTCCTCGACCATCGCAGAGGTGGTGTGCGACGTCGCCGAGGACAGGAACCTGAACACCGTCGTGCAGAGCGAAGAGCTGGACTACAGCATGGGCCAGTCCAAGGCCATTCCGGTACTGCGCGCCCGGATCAAGGAACTGGTGGAAGACCCGCAGGTCCACACCATCTTGCTGGCGCACCTGCCCTACTCGGAGCTGGATACCAGCGCAGTTCTGAAGGTCGCCAAGGAGTTCATTGGCCAGCCAAAACCAGTGGTGGCATTGGTTCCGGGCCTGGCGGATACGAAAATTACTGGCGGCCTGAAGCAGGGGATTCCGGTATACACCTCGCCAACCACCGTCATCGGCGCCCTGGCCAAGGCCTATGGATACCAGCAGTGGGTTGACGTTCCCTACGAGCCGATGAAGGATCCAGCTGGAATCGACGTGGACGGTGCCGCGGAGTACCTTGATGAATTGGTGCAGACCATCTCGGGGACCAACCTGCTGGAATTGGACGACGCGCAGGTGCAGAAGCTGCTGGACTTCTACGGGATCAAGTTCCTGTCCCATCGGGTGGTGCACACCGCAGGAGAAGCTGTTGCGGCGGCCGAAGAATTCGGCTGGCCGGTGGCACTGAAAGCCAACGACCCTGATCTGCGCCAACGCCTGGACTTGGGCGGCGTGCGCTTGAGCATCCCGGACAAGCAGAGCCTGGAAGCGAACTTCACGCATATGAAGTCGCTGATGGCGGTTTACGGCGTGGACTCCCTGGAAGTGCAGAGCATGGCTCCTGCTGGCCAGGCTTGCGTGGTCAAGGCCGTGGAAGACCCGTTGCTTGGTCCAGTCATTTCCTTCGGGCTCAGCGGCGATCCGGTGAACCTGCTCGATGATTGGGCCCACGGGGTGGCGCCGTTCTCCACCCATGATCTGGAACAGCTCATCCGCCGTCCGCGCAGCAGCGTGCGGCTCTTCGGCTACCAGGGATTGCCCGCGGTGGATCTTGATGCCCTGAAGGACTTCATTACCCGCGTTTCGCTGTTCAAGGACAACCATCCTGAAGTGACCGTTGCCAAATTCGCGCCGATCACCGTTGCCACCGATTCGTTGAGCGTGCTGGCGGTGAACATCCAGATCAGCAACGCTGAGCAACGCACCGATAGCGTCCGCCGGGCATTGCGTAACTGAGTGCAATCGCCGAAACGTGAATTGCCTGTGGCGACTGAGTAGAATTGGGGCATGAGTTCTCCAACGTATTCGACCACTCCTGGCGCTGAGCTTCAGCATGATCTGGTCCGTGCGGGTTTTTATCCGCAGATGGTCCAGGATGTACTGGCTGAAGCCATGATGGGCCAACCAGTGCTTGACCACTATGTACATCTGGAAACTCACTTCGACCATACCGAAGTGCACCGCCATATCACCGTTATGGTGATGAGTGAAAAGGTGCTTTTCATCGTGCACGTCGATGACCAGCAGCTTGACGACCACGGCAAGGACGTCATGGCGCAGGTCTCCGTCGAAATGATTTCCCTGGCCCGCATCGCCTCGGTTGCCACCAGTTACGTCTACCACCAGCCGCAGCATTACTCGGCCGCTGACCCGGTCAAGGAATTGACCTTCGGACTGTCCTGGAACGGAACCAAGCGGATTGATCTGGCCCCTGCCGCCTGCGCCGATCCGCAGTGCGATGCCGACCATGGGCTGAACGGCACCTCGCAGCCTGAGGACTTGGTGATCCGCGTCAGCGCCGAGGCCGACGGCCAGCAGGCCGTGAACAAGGCCCGGGAATTCGCTGTCCGCCTGCGCCTGGCCACGATCGCCTGAGCATGATCGAGGAACAGAAACGCAGCAACCTGCCTGTCCCGGCACAGAAAATCCCGGACGCGCCCAAATACGGCCAAGCTACGCTGTCGGAGATCCTTCCGTCGGCAGCCGCTGCAATGGGCGTTCCGGGCTACGAGAACGCTTTGGGCTTTGCCCCGACAAAACGTGTGGCACTGATCATGGTTGACGGACTGGGCTGGAACCAGCTCAAGAGCCATCTCGGGCATGCACCCTTCCTGCGCGGCCTGTTCGAAAAGGGGCAGAAGCTGGGAACGGGATTCCCTTCCACCACCGCGACGTCCCTGAGCAGCCTGGCCACGGGCCTGGCTCCCGGCGAACATGGAATGGTTGGCTATGACGTCATCGATCCGGCCAAGCGCCGTGTAGTTAACCAGCTCGGAGGATGGCCAGGGGACTTGGACCCCGAAGCGTGGCAGACTCGCCCGACCGTTTTCCAGAAAGTCGCCGAGCACGGCATCCACGTGGCTACCGTGTCTATTCCGATGTTCGCCAAGTCGGCCCTGACTCGCGCGTCGTTGCGCGGCCCCAAATTCGTGCCGGCGAACCAGCCTGCGGCCCGTGCGCGTGCTACCCGAACCATCTTCGAGTCGAACCGCAATTCGCTGGTCTACACGTACTTCAATGAATTGGACAAGGCCGGACACAAATTCGGCGTGGACTCCAGCCAATGGCGGGACACGCTCGAAGAGTTGGATTACGTCATTAAGAACCTGGTCTCCAAGCTGCCAGAAGAAACCACGGTGCTGATTACCGGTGACCATGGAATGGTGGACATCCCCGCATCCCAACGCATCGACTACAGCCAGCAGCCGGAGCTTATCGAAGGCGTGGAGCTGACCAGCGGCGAACCTCGTGGAGTGCAATTGACCTTCGACACGCAGACCGACGCGGCTAGCCGGTTACGCGTACGCGAGGCCTGGCAGCAGGCCTACGGCACCAAAGCCTGGGTGATGACGCGCGAGGAAGCCATTGAACTGGGCTACTTCGGCGCCATTACCGAAGAGCATGCAGCCCGGCTGGGTGATCTGATGATCCTGGCAGCGGAAGCTATCGCTTTCTACGACGGCCGACGCGTTACGCCGATGGCGTTTGACATGGTAGGGCAGCACGGATCGCTCACCGCGGGGGAGCGCTTCATCCCGCTGCTGGTGCACCGCACCACCTAGTTCTCAACGGAACAAGCGCATACGGGTGCGGGAGCAGCATTGAACCAATGCTGCTCCCGCACCCGTATGCGCTCTAGCTCGGCGGCGCGTCAGGAATCGGTGTCCTTCTTGCGCTTGCCGAACATGATGTCATCCCAGCTGGGAACCGAAGACCGCTTGGCCTTGCGCGGAGCGGACTCTTCGGCATTCTGCTCGGACGGCTTGTCCTCAGTGCTGTTCGCACCGCCGGCATCCTGATCGGTGACGACCACCAGCTGCGAAGTGCGTGCCGAAATCCCCTGTGGAAGGTGCGGCAGCGAGTCCTCATCGTCGGCGTCGTACTTGCTCATGCTGCGTTCGATGATCTCGTTGTAGCGTGACTCGCGCTCCGGATCCTGGTCCTTCGTGCGCTGCCCACGGCGAGCGTTCAGCAACGTGACCAGTTCCTCGGTCTCATCCGGTTCCGGGGTACTGGCTGCAGGAGCCGGCTCAGGCTCTGGCTGGTTCAGCGCAGAGACCGGGCGAAAGTATTCAGGGGCCACCTGTTCGCTCAAGGTTTGTGCCCAGCGGTTCAGGTTTTTCAACGACTTGCGTGCCGGGGTGAATGCCCACCGCGCACTGTTCGAGGAAGCATCAGTGGAATCCGAGCCCAGGGACTCGACATTCTCGGTCGGCAGCGGGGAATCGAACTGCACGGTAACGATCCATTGGCCTTCTGGATCTTTCCAGGCGTTCCATCGAGCCGAGTCGGCGTCGATGTGCAGCTGGTGCAGGCGGTGGACCACCATGGAACCAAGATCCGCAGGCTCTTCGCCGAATACTTCGCGGTATTCGGCATCGGTTTGTGGTCCTGAAACCTCGACACGACGTGCTAGCTCGGCGATGTGCTCGCGCTCAGCCAGCACCGGACCTTCGTACTTGACGATGTCCTCGACTGGGATATCCCACTCAAGAGACAGATCATAGGCGGAAGCACCAGCGCGCACTCGCGCTTGAATTTCGCGCGGCGAATGGACCGAGGACTCCTCACGGTTCCTTGGTGCCCGCGAACGGGCAATTTCGGCCATTGCACTGCGCAGTGCATCGTCAACAGGTAGCTCGAAGCTCATCCCGTCGTCGCTGCTGACCTGCAGGCTGGAACCATTTTCATGAATTCCTACCAGTCTCAGCTGACGCATTCCTACCCTCCACACGCTCTATTTCCTGTGTAAAACTCTGCCACCTCGAGGCCTGAATTCCTACCACCGCGCAGGGTGTGGCGCAAGATTAGTCATCAACCTCACGCAGTAATTCCTTGAACCTTCCGCCCATGGCATAGCGTGGCAAGAACGGGAATGGATGACCCGGAATAACGCTATACTTCTATGCCGGTATAAGTTTTCACCTTGTGAAGCAGCCGGCTAGGACGAAGACCTGCAGGAAAGAGCGAAAAACGATTATGGCAAATGAATCTGCTGCACCCGTAGCAATGTCAGAAGCGGAACGAGCCAAGGAAATCGCTCAGCTCAAGGCAGGCAAGACCGCAGCCATGGCCAACCTGGTCGACGAGGCCGAAACACCCTTGGCTGAGGAATATGTTTTGCCCGGCGGCGAAGCATCGCAGGAAGAAGCGAGCATCGAGATCCTGCCGGAGCAGGCAGACGAGTTCACCTGCGCATCTTGCTTCATGGTGCGTCACCGCACGCAGCTGGCCCGTGAAGGCAACGGGCAGAAATTCTGCAGCGAGTGCGAAGGCTAGGAAGCTTACGCAACAGTTCTGACAGCGATGGCGTCCTGGACCGGAAGGTCCAGGACGCCATCGCATTGTTCTATGGAGCCGTGAATGCTATTCGCCTGAAGCGTCTTCTGCCTGTTCCTGCTTGGCTGCTTCGGCCTTGCCTTCCTCGGTGAATTCGTACATCACGCCCGAGAGTGCGGCAGCCAGCTCTTCGGGACGGCGGGTGGAAGTCAGCCAGTACGGCGTGGTGTCTCGCTCGTCGGTCACTTCCATGCGCACGGCACCGTCGATCCAGCCACGCAACAGCATGTAGGCCAAGCCGTGAAGCTTCTGTCCACGCTGCTTGAAAGCTTCGTCGCCACGGTAGCCGACGACGTTGCCGATGTACTTGCGTTCAATGCTGGCCCGGCCAACGGTGACCAGATCATCGGTGACTTCGATGGCTGGCACGCGCAGCAGGAACACCGCGACCAGTGAAATCAAAACTACGCCACCGGCAACCCATCCAAGGATGCCGTTAATCGGTGCTACTGCGATACCTGCGGTGATGGAAATGATGATCGGCCAAATCCAGGTACTGGCCGATGGCCAGAGCTTTTCGCTGTACAGGACGTTCGAACCCTCGGGGCTGGAATTACTCATGGTTCCAAGTTTAGGCAATATTTCCTGGTTCCATGACCTCGGGGCTGGCGGCAGGGGATTGCCCCGCGCGCGCGATAGAGTTAGCCACGAGAAACTATCGAGTGACTATTTCACATAACTCCGGGGGAAGACCTACACCGATGAGTGAGCCATCAATTTCCATTGCCATCAAGATGCTTGACACCGAACTGCCGGTTCCCAGCTACGCGCACCCGTCAGATGCCGGTGCTGACTTGCATGCTCGCGAGTCGCTGGTGCTGGAGCCAGGCGCCCGCGCGCTCATTCCAACAGGCATTGCGCTGGCCATCCCGCATGGCTATGTCGGTCTCGTGCATCCGCGCAGCGGCTTGGCTGCTAAGCACGGCATTACGGTTGTGAATGCACCGGGTACTGTTGACGCGGGGTACCGTGGTGAGATCATGGTCACCTTGCTGAATACCGACACGTCTGAGTCTTTCGAAGTCAGCCGAGGCGACCGAATCGCCCAGCTGGTCATCCAGAAAGTCGAGCAGGCAGCGTTCATCGAAGCCGATTCGCTGGACGACAGTGCTCGCGGCGCTGGCGGGTTCGGTTCGACCGGCGGATTCAGCTCCAAGTAAGTACCCTTGAGTGCAAGACGAGATTTTCTAAGGACACCATGATTTTCAAGCGCAAGAAAGCCCAAGACCAGCCAGTCGACGCACCAGCTGCTGAGGCAGGCCAGGGCGAGGCCGAGCCGAAGGGCGGCCCGTTCGACTACAGCGAGGTCGAGAATACGCAGGAATACCTTGACTTCGGCTCGATCCTGATCAAGCCAGTTGCAGGCTTGAAGGTCCGCATGGACGTTGAAGAATCCAACAAGCGTGTCATTGCTGTGTCGCTGGAGATCGCCGAGTCGCGTATCCAGCTGATGGCTTTCTCTTCCTCGAAGTCCGAATCGCTGTGGCCTGGCATCAGCGACAAGATCAAGAGCGATATCAGCGCCCAGAACGGCGAAATTTTCACCCGCGACGGCGATTACGGCCAGGAGCTGCTCGCCAAGGTGCCGCAGCAGCTGCCTGATGGTCGCGCCGGGCATGTCGCCCTGCGCTTTGTCGGCATCGACGGCCACCGCTGGTTCCTGCGTGCGGTCATTGGCGGCGCTGCCATTGGAGACGAAGAAGCGGCTGGCATCGTTGACGGGATCCTGCGCACTGTCGTGGTTAACCGCGGCGACAAGCCACTGCCACCTGCCGAACTCCTGCCCCTGAGCGTTCCGGCCAATGCGCAGGCCCGCCCGGCAGGCACTGAGCAGAACCCTGAGCTGAAGCGTCCAGAACGCGGACCAGAGATCACCCAGATCGGCTAATGCATGTCGCTGAAGGATAAACCCGTCACTCCGCTGCTTGGCCCCTCAGGCCAAAAGCTCAGCTACCAGCGGCTGGACAGCTTGGACCAGCTGCCAGTCAAGGGCAGGGTGGAGCACACGGGCTACATCCAATCGGTTAGCTATTCCGCGCCACACGTCGCACCCACGCTGACCGCGGTGGTGGTCGACCGGCTCGGTGCGGTGTCCGCTCGTCGCGGGACGGTACCGCATGTGCGTTTGGCGTTCATGGGCCAGAAATCCGTTCCGGGAATCAAGCCGGGCGTGAAGGTGGAATACTCGGGAATGGTCGCTCCCGTGGAGCAAGTTCCGACGATCTTTAATCCGCGCTACGTAATCGTGCCGGAGGCCCGCGGGTGATCCGCGCGTTCCCTCAAGGTCTTGGGAACGAGAGCATGCTGGCGTCTAACTGGAAGAAAACATCATGAACAACGACGAATCGCGTCCGGAAGATGGAACGACCCCGGAAGCAAAGCATCCAAGTTTCGCGGAAATGATTGGCTCGAACGCCAGCATCGCGCAAAATGCCGACGGCGGGATAGATCTGCTCTCCACCGTCGGTGGCGTGCGCGGAATCCTGGAAACGGTGCTTCCCGGTTTCGTGTTCATCATGGTCTTCGCGCTGACCTCCAATCTGGGCTGGGGGCTGATCGCTTCGATCAGTCTTGGCGTAGTATTCATGATCATCCGCCTAGCCAAGCGCTCGACGCTGATCCAGGCCGGTTCCGGGCTGATCGGCATCCTGATCTGTGCCTTCGCCGCACGCAATTCGGGCAATGCCAAGGACTACTACATTCCAGGGTTCTACGTATCGGCCGCCTACTTGGCGGGATTGCTGATTTCGGTGATGGCCCGCTGGCCGCTGATCGGCCTGCTCTTCGGGTTCATCCGCAATGAAGGCACCGAGTGGCGCAAGAAACCCGGGCGCTTGCGCCGCTACCAGGTGGCCACCTGGATCATCATTGCTGTATTCGCGCTGCGCCTGGCAGTGCAGATCCCGATGTACATCGCAGATGACGTCGTGGCCTTGGGCTTGGCCCGCGCCTTGATGGGAGTGCCGCTGTATGCAGCGGGGCTCTGGTTTGCCTGGCTGGTCTCGAAGCCTGCAGCAGAAGCCAGCAACGGGACCAGCCCTCCAGCACAAGCCGTCTAGCGGGTGGCGTCGCGCAGCGTGCGGCGCAACAAGGCTTCGGCTTGCGGGGTGGTGATGAAGAAGATTTCATCGCCACCCTCAATCACATCATCGGCACTGGGCGGGAACGGCGTCTTATCGCGAACCACTGCCATCATGGTGGTGTCTTCGGGCCAGGAGATGCGCCCGATGCTGCGGCCAATCAACGCCGAATCGTGCGGGACGGTGAACTCGACCATGTAGACCTCGCCGGTCTTCAGCGTCAGCAGCCGCACCAGGTCGCCCACCTCCACGGCTTCTTCCACCAGCGCGGTCATCAGCCGCGGGGTGCTGACCGCTACATCCACGCCCCAGGCGTCATCGAACATCCACTCATTCTTCGGATTGTTCACGCGGCCTACGGTACGACGGATGCCGAATTCGCTCTTGGCCAGCAAAGAGACCACAAGGTTCACCTTGTCATCGCCGGTTGCCGAAACGACCACGTCGTACTCTTCAAGCTGCGCCTGCTGCAAGACAGCCAATTCGCAGGCGTCGCCAATCAGCCACTTCACCGCTTCCAGATCGGCGCGCTCGGCCATTTCCGGCTGCAGGTCGATAAGCAGGACTTCGTGATGGTTGATCACAAGTTCGCGGGCAATGGAGGAACCGACCGAGCCGGCCCCGGCAATCATGACCTTCATGGGGTGCCTCTCAGATTATTCGTTGGCCTGCGCAGCCGGCGGGCTGGCAAGGATCTTCTCGATGTCCTTGGACTCATCGAGCCGCATCATCACGTGCACCAGGTCGCCGCCCTGCAACCGGGTGCGGCTCTCGGGGATGGTGCCTTCGCCGAAGCGGGTCAGATAGGCCACCCGCACCCCGGCGGCCGCTTCCAGCTCCTTGACCAGCCGCCCATACCAGTCGCGGTGCAGGGCAACTTCGGAAAGCACCAGGCGCCCCGATGGCTCCCGGAAGTCCCCGCGCATCGAATAGTCGGGCAGGATCCGGCGCAGCACCTGATCGGTGCTCCAACGGACCGCGGCCACGGTGGGGATACCCAGGCGCTGGTAGATCTCGGCGCGCCCTGGATCGTAGATGCGGGCCACGACATGAGGGACGTTATAGGTTTCGCGCGATACGCGAGTGGCGAGAATGTTGGAATTATCACCGCTGGATACGGCGGCGAAAGCATAGGCCTCATCGATTTTGGCAGCTTCCAGGGTGTCCTTGTCGAACCCCATGCCGGTCACCGTGGAACCTGAGAAGCCTTTGCTCAGCCGGCGGAAGGCATGCGGGTCCTGGTCAATGACTGCCACGGAATGCCCCGCTGAATCCAGCGTGTGGGCGAGCGAGACACCGACGCGTCCGCACCCCATGATCACGAAATGTGCCACCGAGAACTCCTTGGGTCTACTGCTTGCTGCATGTCCAGTGGCGCACACAAGCTGTGTGCTCCGAATGCAACAATAGCGCTGATCGCACCCAGTTTATCGGTGGTGCAGCACCCATGTGCCTTGCACCCTGCGATAACGTTGTGTCGTGCCTGCATTATTTGACGGTCTGAAGCGGATCTTGGTGGGCCGGCCTTTCAGAACTGAACAGCTGAAAAAGAAGCCGTTGCCACCTAACGTCGCGTTGCCGATTTTCTCGTCCAGCGCCCTGTCGTCCTTGGCGTACGCGCCAGACGAAATCTTGCTCACCCTGGCCATTGCGGGCATCGCGGCTACCGCGCTTTCGCCGATGGTCGGACTTGCTGTCCTTGCCGTGCTGGTGGTGCTGGTGCTGTCCTACCGGCAATCGGTCATGGAGTACCCCTCTGGCGGTGGCGACTACGAGATCGTGAAGAAGAACCTGGGTGCGCGCCCGGGAACAGCGGTCGCCGCTGCGCTGCTGGTCGACTTCGTGCTCACCGTTGCTGTGTCCAGCTCATCAGCTGCCCTGTATCTCGCCGCCATTTTCCCTGCAGTGGCCGAATACAAGGCTTGGGTGGCCGCTGGCCTTGTCGCATTCCTCGTGGTCGGTAATCTGCGCGGCAGGGGACAAGGGCGCTGGACCCTGGCCATTCCGGTCTACCTCTTCGTGATCGGCATGCTGCTGCTGGTCGCTATCGGCGGGGTGATGGCGCTGACCGGTACCCTCGGGCTTGCCCCGAGCGCGGATTTCACGATTGTGCCGGAAGAAGAGTTTGCCAATGGGCTGCACGGTGTCGTCGGTGCATTGCTGATCCTGCGTGCTTTCAGTACGGGTTCGGCGGCGCTGACCGGTATCGAGGTCCCGATCTCGAACGTGCAGACCCTGGCCAAGCCGCGGGCCAAGAACGCGGCGCGGATCCTGCTGGTGCTGGGCCTGCTCTCCGGCGTGCTGACGCTTGGCACCCTGATGCTTGCCCGTGCCACCGGCATCAAGGTCGTCGCCGACCCGCAGGCCTCATTCTTGCTCGACGGTGCGCCGATCCCTGAAGGGTTCGTGCAGGTCCCGGTCCTTGGCCAGCTGGCGCAAGCGGTGTTCGGCGATTTCACCTTCGGCCTGGTCATTGTTTCGGTGCTGACCATTGCCGTGCTGCTGCTGGCCGGAAACCAGGCCTTCAACTCCTTCCCCTTGCTGGCCAGCCATCTGGCTACCGACGGCTTCCTGCCACGCCAGCTGCGTACCCGCGGTGATCGGCTGGGCTTCTCCAACGGCATATTGTCCCTGGGCGTTGCCGCGATTGCGCTGGTCCTGCTATTCCAAGGCGATGTCACCTTGCTGGTCCAGCTGTACGTGGTGGGCGTGTTCGTTTCCTTCACGCTCAGCCAGCTGGCCATGCTCAAGCACTGGAAACGCGTGCTGGTTCCCATTGCCGACCGCAGGATCCGTGCGGCCAAGCAGCGCAAGCGCCTGCTGAACCTGGTGGGCCTGGTCCTGTCGGCGCTGGTGCTCGTGGTCGTCTTGGCCACCCGCTTGGTCCACGGCGCGTGGTTGGCCGTGCTGGGCATTGCGGTCTTGATGGTGATCATGGATTCGCTGCAACGCCACTACCAGAAGGTTGACGACGAGCTGGCGGTGGATGAGGACGTTGCCGCTACGGCGCTGCCCTCCCGGGTGCATGCACTGGTGCTGGTCTCCACCGTGCGCAAGCCGGTGCTGCGGGCCTTGGCCTTCGCCCGAGCTTCGCGTCCCTCGAAGCTCGAAGCAATCATCGTGGATGTGGAACGAAGCAAAACCGAAAAGACCCTCCGGGACTGGGAACGCCTGCAGATCCCGGTGCCGATCACCGCCCTGGCTTCTCCGTACCGCGATATACCCGGGGCGCTGATTGAGCATATTCGTTCCATCAAGCGTGAATCCCCGCGGGAACTGATCGTTGTGTACATCCCTGAATACGTAGTGGGCCACTGGTGGGAACAGCTGGTGCACAACCAAACCGCTTTACGAGTGAAAAACCGGCTGCACTATGAACCGGGCGTCTTGATCGCCTCGGTTCCATGGCGCCTGCTCAGTGCCTCGCATGCCCTGGGCGGCGGGCCGACCGAAGAATCCTCGGCACACCGCTGAATTCAATGCTTCTGATGAAAGACAAGATCGATGACTGAAACACCAATGCTCACCGTCCGCCTGGGCAAGATTGCCCATGGCGGCCACACCGTCGCCCGCCGTGAGGGCCGCGTAATCTTCGTGCGCCACGGCATTCCCGGAGAGCTGGTGAATGTGCGCCTGACGGACAGTGCGCCGGAGGCCAAATTCTGGCGTGCCGATGTCACCGAGGTGCTCGAAGCCAGCGAGCACCGTGTGCCCCACTTCTGGGATGCCGCTGATGCCCTGAAGCATCGTGACCCGGTGGGTGGCGCAGAGTTCGGCCACATCACCCTTGAACACCAGCGTGAGCTGAAGTCGCAGGTTGCTGCCGAGCAGATGACCCGTCTAGGCGGCCTGAAGGCGGAGGACTACAACTTCCCTGCGGTGCAAGCGGTCAAGGGCGCGGCCGACGGCCTGGGCTGGCGTACCCGGATGTCCTATTCGGTGGACGCCCAGGGCAAGCTCGCGATGAGCGCATTCCGCAGCAACCAGTTGACCGGCATCGCGCAGATGCCCTTGGCCCATCCGGCTATCGAGGCCACCGGCTTGTACTCTGTGGACTACAGCGGAATCGAGCGTGTCGAGGCCGCGGTATCCAGCCAGGATGACCAGACCGTGCTGATCCTGCTGGCCGAAGCAAGTGCCGGCGCCGCGGCAAAGGTGGCAAAGCAGTTCCCGGAGGGTGTCAATGTCGCCGCATTCAGCCAGCGGGGCGGCTCGGCGGCTGACGGCAAGGGCAGCTTGCAGACGTTGGCTGGTTCGGCGTTCCTGACCGAAAAGGTACTGGGGGAGAAGTTCAGGATTACCGGTGAAGGCTTCTGGCAGGTGCATCGAGAGGCGGCCAGCCTGCTTTCCCAGCGCGTAGTTGAACTGACCGAGCCAGCCGCTGGCGAGCAAATCGCCGACCTCTATGCGGGTGCCGGCTTGTTCTCCGTCCCGTTGGCTAAGGCAGTTGGCTCCCAGGGCCGGGTCTTCTCAATTGAAGGCGCTCCGGGCACGCATGCCGATGCGAAGAAGAATCTGCGCTCCTATTCGCAGGCCACGGTGATCCGAGGCCGTGTTGAGCGAGTGTTACGGCAGGTCGCCGGGGATGCCTCCCTGGATGCCGTGGTACTTGACCCGCCCCGTACCGGGATCGATAAGCAGGTGGCTGCGGAGCTGGCTTCCATCGCTGCATCCCGGATTTGTTACGTCTCCTGCGACCCTGCGGCTTTCGCCCGTGATACCGCGCGTTTGATGGGCCGTGGCTACGAATTAGAGCATATGGAGATTCACGATTTGTACCCGCATACCCACCATATGGAGTCCATCGGGCTCTTCGTGCGCCGTTAAACACCTGAAATTGTCCGATTAGACACGAATTCGGATGAAAATTTATTCCGAGGAGTCTTTTTATGAGCTTAGGCGATAGACTGTTTTTAGCTCTGCCACGCTAGGACCCTGACTATCTCAGTTAGGAACTCCTAACTGGAATTACAGTGTGCGTGTGCAACAGAATGAGTGTCTGGCGAGAGGAGTCCCACGTGAGCAATGTGGACAGCTTCGGTGCCAAGGGCGTACTTGACGTCAATGGAACCGAATACGAAATTTACCGACTAAATACGGTTGAAGGCTCGGACAGCCTTCCTTACAGCCTTAAGGTTCTTCTTGAGAACCTGCTTCGCACCGAAGACGGCGCGAACGTAACCAACGAGCACATCAATGCACTGGGTCAGTGGGATGCTTCGGCTCAGCCGAACACCGAAATCCAGTTCACCCCTGCACGTGTGCTGATGCAGGACTTCACCGGCGTGCCTTGTGTCGTTGACTTGGCCACCATGCGCGAGGCCGTCAAGGACCTCGGCGGTGACCCAACCCGCGTTAACCCGCTGGCACCAGCCGAAATGGTCATCGACCACTCCGTGCAGATCGACACCTTCGGTTTCGAAGGCGCTGTCGAGCGCAACATGGAGATCGAGTACCAGCGCAACGGCGAGCGTTACCAGTTCCTGCGCTGGGGCCAGACTGCATTCGATGACTTCAAGGTCGTCCCACCGGGCACCGGTATCGTGCACCAGGTCAACATCGAGTACCTGGCACGCACCGTCATGACCCGCGAGGTCAACGGAGTACTGCGCGCTTACCCGGATAGCTGCGTAGGCACCGACTCCCACACCACCATGGTCAACGGCCTGGGCGTGCTGGGTTGGGGCGTTGGCGGCATCGAGGCCGAGGCAGCAATGCTCGGCCAGCCTGTCTCCATGCTGATCCCACGCGTTGTCGGCTTCAAGCTGGCTGGCTCGATCCCAGCTGGCGCCACCGCAACCGACGTGGTGCTGACCATCACCGAAATGCTGCGCAAGCACGGCGTTGTCGGCAAGTTCGTTGAGTTCTACGGCGAAGGCGTGGCAGCAGTGCCACTGGCCAACCGTGCAACCATCGGCAACATGTCCCCAGAATTCGGCTCCACTGCCGCGATGTTCCCGATCGACGATGTCACCCTCGACTACCTGCGCCTGACCGGCCGCAGCGACGAGAACGTGGCACTGGTCGAGGCTTACGCCAAGGAACAGGGCATGTGGCACGATCCAAGCCGCGAGATCCGTTTCTCGGAATACCTAGAGCTGGATCTGTCGACCGTGGTTCCATCGATCGCCGGCCCGAAGCGTCCACAGGACCGCATCGAGCTGTCTTCCTCGAAGGAACAGTTCCGCAAGGACCTGCACAACTACGTATCGAACGCCGACGACACCCAGGGCGCTGGCCGCCCGTCGGTAGCCGTCGATGTCACCAAGGAAGATGGCACCCAGTTCACCCTGGACCACGGCCTGGTTTCGATCGCTTCGATCACCTCGTGCACCAACACCTCCAACCCTTCGGTCATGCTGGCCGCAGCCGTACTGGCACGCAACGCAGCTGACAAGGGCCTGACCTCCAAGCCATGGGTCAAGACTTCGGTCGCGCCAGGCTCGAAGGTCGTTACCGAGTACTACGAGAAGTCCGGCCTGCTGCCATACCTGGAGAAGCTCGGCTTCTTCGTTGTGGGCTACGGCTGCGCAACGTGCATCGGCAACTCCGGTCCATTGGATGCCGAGATCTCCGAGGCCATCAACGCCAACGACCTCGCAGCTACCGCAGTTCTCTCGGGCAACCGCAACTTCGAAGGCCGCATCAACCCAGACGTGAAGATGAACTACCTGGCTTCCCCGCCACTGGTCATCGCCTACGCACTGGCTGGCACCATGGACTTCGACTTCGAGACCGACGCACTGGGCCAGGACGCCGAGGGCAACGATGTCTTCCTGAAGGACATCTGGCCATCGCCTGTCGAGGTCCAGGAGATCATTGACTCGTCGATCGACAAGGAAATGTTCGCCAAGGGCTACGACGGAGTCTTCGAAGGCGACGCTCGCTGGAAGGCACTGGACACCCCGGAGGGTTCGACCTTCGCATGGGACGAGAAGTCGACCTACGCACGCAAGGCACCGTACTTCGACGGCATGACCGCCGAGCCGCAGCCAGTCCAGGACATCAGCGGCGCTCGCGTGCTGCTGAAGCTGGGCGACTCGGTGACCACCGACCACATCTCGCCTGCAGGTTCGTTCAAGTCGGAAACCCCGGCTGGCCGCTACCTGATCGAGAACGGCGTGGATCGCAAGGACTTCAACTCCTACGGCTCGCGCCGTGGCAACCACGAAGTCATGATCCGCGGTACCTTCGCCAACATCCGCATCAAGAACCAGCTGCTGGACGGCGTCGAGGGTGGCTTCACCCGCGACTTCACCCAGGCTGATGCTCCGCAGGCTTACGTCTACGACGCTGCAGAGAACTACAAGGCTGCCGGCACCCCGCTGGTCGTTCTTGGCGGCAAGGAATACGGCTCGGGCTCCTCGCGTGACTGGGCTGCCAAGGGCACCGCATTGCTGGGCGTCAAGGCCGTCATCACCGAATCATTCGAGCGTATCCACCGCTCGAACCTGATCGGCATGGGCGTTCTGCCGCTGCAGTTCCCTGAGGGCGAATCCGCTGATTCGCTGGGTCTGACCGGTACCGAGACCTTCGCTGTCTCCGGCGTGACCGAGCTGAACAACGGCACCACCCCGAAGACCCTGAAGGTTACCGCTACCGCACAAGACGGCAAGGTTACCGAGTTCGACGCAGTTCTGCGCATCGACACCCCAGGTGAAGCTGACTACTACCGCAACGGTGGCATCCTGCAGTACGTACTGCGCCAGATCGCCGCTGCCAACTAGCAGATCCACCTCGGCTCCGGTCGAAGCGAATCTCTAAGTAGTTCCGCATCGCGGGAACACCTGAGACCCAAGGCAATTGCCTTGGGTCTCAGGTTTTTAACCAGCCTTTTGCGCACTCAGTTGACCATGGGTGCGGGCCGTGGACCGGGTGCGGGTGCCAACCTCCAGTACGCTGAAGCCTGACGTTTCCAACAGCAGCTCCAATTCCCCGGGCGGCCAATACCAGGCCGGGGCGACCTGGTGGCCAAAGGCTTCTAGCTGATCCCCGGCAAAGAATCCGAGCAGCAGCTTGCCGCGTGGCTTGAGCACCCGGGCAAACTCGCCCAACAGCTGCGCAAGCTCCGCCGGAGGAGCATGGATTACCGAGTACCAGGCGAGCACCCCGGAGAAATGATGGTCCTCGAACGGCAGCTGCGCCAAGTCCGCATGCAGGAAATCGGGCTTCGGGAAGTTGCGCCGTGCGAAGTCCAGAAACTCCGGAACGAGGTCAACGCCTGTAGCCGGCCGATGGGCATCGGCGATGAACTGTGTCCAATGCCCAGGCCCGCAGCCAGCGTCCAGGACCGGCCCCTCCAGCTGCCCCGCCCACGCCGCAATCAGCTCCCTGTCTTCAAGCTCCGCCTGCTCGGGCGAAGCGAACAGATCGATATAGGCGCTGGCGAGACTCGAATAACTCGCTGAGACGTGATGAGGATCAAAGGAAGGTGGCATACGCTCAGCTTAGCGCCGCCCGCAGGGAGCCTGGAGATCAATTGCTAGACTCGGGAATCACTTCCAGAAAACTGTTGGCGGAGAGGAACTTCCGATGACGTCACCTGCCCTTGAAGGTCTGCTGAATGCGGGCCAAGTGCACCAAGTGCGTTCCTGGCTCGGAGAGGCAACAGTCGTTTCGGACATGTCTTGGGGGCTGACGGACATTAAAGTCCTCCATTTGGATGCAGCCGGAAAGCACTTCGTGCTCAAGACCGCGGGCGAAAGAAACCATCACATCATCCGGGAGCTGGAAGCACATCGCCGGTACACGCGTGTACTTGCCGAAGCTGGGCTGGCCGCGCGGCTGCGTTTTTCAAGCGATGTGCACCGCCTGGCAGTGCTGGACTACCAGCCCGGAGAACTGTGCGTAGGGACAGAACATGAATACGCGCCGGATTCGCACCGGCAGGCCGGACACGCGCTCAGGTTGCTGCACGATCAAGAGCAGCGTGTTGCTCATGACTACGAAGCCCGGCTGACGGCAAAATTCCTTCAGCTGCTCGAGCGCAAGCACCGTATCGGTGCTTCACGGTGCCGGCAGATCAGGGACCTGTTCACCAGCTACGAGCCTAGATCCGTGGCTGTCGTCCCGACGCATGGCGACTGGCAGCCCCGTAATTGGCTCGTAGACCATGGAAAACTGAAAGTCATTGATTTTGGGCGTTTTGAATTCCGTCCAGCTTCCAGCGACTTCGCGCGACTCTCAGTTCAGCAGTGGGTGGGGCATCCGGAGCTGGAACAGGCCTTCTTCCAGGGCTACGGCTATGATCCGCGCGAAGAATTATCATGGAAAATGATGCAACTACGTGAAGGCCTGGGGACGGCCGTCTGGTCTTATGAAGTTGGAGATGAATCCTTCGAAGCGCAAGGGCTGCAAATGCTGGCCGATACGCTGGACCGCAACTAGGCTCGCACGCGAACGGGCACCTGCGTTCGGGGTAGTGAACGTCATTGCTAGGAAATTAGCACCTGCACGGACGTTGACGGATAATGAAAGAAGCCTTGAACGCGGTAAACTAGGTATTTCGCATGGGCTTTCCAGCCTATTGTCGGCGAATTTGTGAAGGGGATGAACGTGTCTTTATTGAAGACCATCAAGAAACCAAGTGACCTTCGGGCGCTTACCCTCGAGCAGCTCGACGACTTGGCGGAGGAAATCCGCGGCTTCCTCATCGACAATGTTGCTCGTACTGGCGGCCATTTGGGCCCCAATCTCGGTGTTATCGAGCTGACCTTGGGCATCCATCGTGTCTTCGATTCCCCAACTGACTCCATAGTCTTCGATACGGGACACCAGTCGTATGTGCACAAGCTGGTTACCGGACGCCAGAATTTCGAGACCTTGCGCCAGCAGGGAGGCCTGTCGGGCTACCCTGACCGCGGTGAATCAGAACACGATGTGGTCGAGTCCTCCCATGCTTCCTCCTCGCTGTCGTGGGTTGATGGAATTTCCCGCGCCAACAAGCTGATGAATAACAATGACCGCTACGCCGTAGCCCTGGTGGGCGATGGCGCCTTGACCGGCGGCATGGCCTGGGAAGCGGTCAACAACATCGCCGCCGACAAGGACCGCAAAGCAGTCATCGTGGTCAACGACAACGGCCGCTCCTACGCCCCGACCATCGGCGGCCTGGCCAACCAGCTTTCGGGACTGCGCCAGCAGCTGGACAAGTTCCGTACCCACCCGGCCTACGAGAACGCCATGGACAAGCTCAAGGTCAAGCTCAAGGGATCCGGGCCAGTAGGCGACTTCACTTACAAGTCCCTGCATGCCACCAAGAAGGGCATCAAGGACTGGTGGGCACCGCAAGGCCTGTTCGAGGACCTGGGCCTGAAGTACATCGGCCCGATCGATGGCCACAACCAGCGCGCAGTAGAAGAAGCGCTGCAGCAGGCCAAGCAGTACGCGGGCCCAGTGCTCGTGCACGCCCTGACCGAGAAGGGCCACGGCTACGCTCCGGCCCGCGCCGATGAAGCTGACCAGTTCCACGCCGTTGGCGTTATCGACCCAATCACCGGTCTGCCGGTTTCCAAGTCCAGCGCGCAGAGCTGGACCAGCGTCTTCGGCGAAGAGATCGCGGCGGTGGCCAACGAGCGCGAGGACATTGTGGCGATCACCGGTGCCATGCTGCAGCCAGTGGGCCTGAAGAAAATGTCCCAGGAACACCCCGAACGCGTCATTGACGTGGGCATCGCCGAACAGCACGCCATGACTACGGCCGCCGGCCTTGCCTTTGGCGGACTGCACCCGGTGGTCTGCGTCTACGCGACCTTCCTCAACCGTGCCTTTGACCAATTGCTGATGGACGTGGCCCTGCATAAGGCCGGCGTCACCATCGTGCTGGACCGCGCTGGAGTCACCGGCCCGGACGGCGCCAGCCACCACGGCATGTGGGATATGGCGCTGACCCAGATCGTGCCTAACCTGCATCTGGCTGCTCCGCGCGATGCCGACCGCCTGCGGGAGGAACTGCGTGAAGCCCTGGACATCAATGATGCGCCAAGTGTCGTGCGATTCTCCAAGGGCTCGGTGGGTGAACCCATCGAAGCTGTGGACCGCCTGCCAGATGGCGTGGATGTTCTGGCACGCTTGGGGGACCGTTCCGCACCGGATGTTCTCATCGTTTCCGTGGGCGCCATGAGCGAGCTTTCGCTGGATGTCGCAGAACGACTGAACAGCCAGGGCGTATCGGTGACCGTGGTAGATCCTCGTTGGGTTCTACCAATGCCAACCTCGGTGATTTCGCTGGCAGCCCGCCACCGCATTGTGGTCTGCATCGAAGATGGCGTCCGAGCCGGCGGCGTGGGTTCGCGCTTGCGCACCGAAATGCGTGCAGCGGGTGTCGATACGGCTCTGAACGAAGTAGGTTTGCCTACCGAATTCTTGGCGCACGGAACTCGTGCTGAGGTCTTGGACCGCGTTGGACTGACTGCACAGCAAGTAGCCCGCGATACCCTGGCACAGGTTCTGGGAACCAAGGTTCCATTCGCCCGGCCGCTCCCGGGACAAGACCTACCTACCGGTCAGATTCCGAAGCTGTGAGCCTATCGTCCGGCTGCCCGGTAGACCTGCCCCGTAGCCCAGAAACTATCGCCGAGGGTTCCCTGGTGGTAGCGCGCGCCTGGAAGTATGATTCCAGCCCGCACTGGGTGGTGCCCGGATTTTATCTCGGACAGGACAAATACGGACATTGGCTTCACCAGCCGGCCGGCGCACTGGTAGCCCGTCCGGGCACCGCACACTTGGCAGCGAGTAATGCGCTCTGCCTGATTCCACACTCGGGCCAGTGGATTGCCACCCTCTATGCGGATGCACTGGAAGATTTTGATGTCTACATCGACCTGTCCAGCAACATCGGATGGCGACGGATGAAGCGTGGCGCTTGGGAAGTCAACTCCATTGACATGGATTTGGACGTGATTCGTTCACGTAGCCAAGGCGTGTTCCTTGATGATGAAGATGAATTCGCCGAACATGAAATAGGCATGAACTATCCAGCTTCCCTAGTTCGTAGTATTGGAAGAGAAGCTGGACTGTTGCTCGGCACCGTGATCAACAACGATGCACCGTTCAATGCCGAACACCGCGCCACCTGGCAATCCAAGGCTGAGCGCCTAGCCGCACAGCTTGCCGAAGCCTCCAAAAATTTAGATAACTAAGCACACCGTAGACCCAAGGGGTAATCACATGGCGATCATTCGCACCTACCGGATGAACGAAAAGAACGAACTGGAATTCCGCGAAGCATGGTTCCAGCAGTTCGAGGACGATGAATTGGGTCAGTTCGTGATCAATCACGGCACCGTGGGGCATATGTCCAAGACCAATGAAGTCCAGGACGTAAACACCGACCGCGCCGACGAATTGTTCGCTGGTTTCGCTGAAGCCTGTGCTGCCGAAGGCTATGCAGAGATCAAGGAAGAAGATCAGTCGTGGGTTATCGTACAGTACGCGCTGAAATCGGCAAATGGCACCGAGCGCGACCAGTACCTGGATAAGAAGGCCAAGGAAGCGCTGACCGGCCACCTGGCATGGCGCGGACTGGGCACGGTGGAGTCCAGCGATTTCGGTAACCGAAAGCTGAACATTCGAGTCCTATCGCCAGCTCCAAAGCTTGCAGTCGCTGCGATCAAGACGTGCATCCGCGAAGCCAAGCTGGACTTCACCAAGATGAGTATCGGTGTTGCGCCCTATGCAGAATTGAACAAGCTGAAGATGGCGCACCCGATGCCGCCAAAGCCGATGTCCATCGACTGATCACGAATGAGAAGCCCCATAGTTGCGACGCAGCCGATGCAGGCAGCGGACCACCCGGCCATCCGTCGGCTGTCGGAGAGTTTGGGGCGTCAGGCTGAACCTGGAAATTGGGGCGCTGGTGAATGCCAGGTAGTCGTCAAGAACCCGGCCGGAGAGCTGCTTGGCTGGGCCCGAGCGCATTGGTGGGAGCCTGCTGATCCGTTGGCGCCAGCTGGCTATTACCTTGCCGGGATCGAGGTTGCCTGCGGATACCGGCAACGGGGCGTGGCACGAAGCCTTACCGAGGCCAGGCTGTCATGGATTGCGCAGCGCGCTTCGACCGCATGGTGCGTGGTCAACGCGCGGAATACTGCGTCTTTGGCGCTTCATCGTGCCCTGGGATTCGAAGAAGTAGCCCGGGCTCCACGGTTCGGTACTGTGGTTTTTAACGGCGGCAATGGCCTGCTGTTGTCCAAGGAAGTGGTGTCTTCGCGCGGCCCCGCGAAAGCACAGGTTTGAACGAGCAGGAAACAAGGAGAAATGATTCCACAAGAAGACCGGGACGAGACCCCCGGCGCCCAGCGTAAAGTCCCGCGGATGGGAGCAACCCGCACGCCGTTGCACCTGGTTTTCCAGGCTTGCGTCGGTGTCATCATCGGCATTGGAGTGGTGTCCCTGCTTTCTGGCCTCGCCCCAGCGCAGGTTGCCTTGACCGGTGTTGTCATTGCCATATTGGTGTGGATCGTTGAACAGGGCTTCCGCCTGCCAGAACCGAATACCAAGCAGGGAGCACGTGTCCGCATGGTACTTCGACTGATTTCGTTGATTGGTTTCACCATAGCGGTGAGCCCGCTGCTGTCCTTGATCGAGGGCTGACAGCCTGCAACCCAGGCTAGTCCCGGACGTTCACACGTCTGGGACTATTTTTTTGTGCTGACCGGTTTCCGGGCAGAATAAAAGATCGGCCAGGTTCTCCCCGTGAAGGGAGAACCTGGCCGATCCTCTAGCTGTGCCTTGGCGTCTAGTCGGTGCCTGCGTCGAATGCAGCAGACTCGATAGCGCGGTCGGTCGCCAGGTCATCGCTATCAACCTGGGTTGCGTTCACGATGTCATCAGCTCCACCGGCTTCCAGCGAGCCGACGAGTTCAGCGGTGGTGCCGCCGACCAGGCCCATGTTGGCGTACTGCTCCAGGCGGCCGCGGGAGTCCGCGATATCCAGGTTGCGCATGGTCAGCTGGCCGATGCGGTCCACTGGGCCGAAAGCGGCGTCGCCTACGCGCTCCATCGAAAGCTTGTCCGGGTGGTAGCTCAGGTTCTCGCCCTCGGTGTTCACGATCGTGTAGTCGTCGCCACGGCGCAAACGGATGGTGACGGTACCGGTGATGGCCGAGCCGACCCAGCGCTGCAGCGATTCGCGCAGCATCAGGGCCTGCGGGTCCAACCAGCGGCCTTCGTACATCAGACGGCCCAGGCGGCGGCCTTCGTTGTGGTAGCTGGCTACGGTGTCTTCGTTGTGGATCGCGTTGACCAGGCGTTCGTAGGCGATGTACAGCAGCGCCATTGCTGGTGCTTCGTAGATGCCGCGGGACTTGGCTTCGATGATGCGGTTCTCGATCTGGTCGCTCATGCCCAGGCCATGGCGTCCGCCGATGATATTAGCTTCGTTGACCAGAGCCACTGGATCGGTGAATTCCTTGCCGTTGATGGCTACCGGGCGGCCAGCGACGAAGGAAACCGAGACATCTTCGGTCTTGATCTCTACGTTCTCGTCCCAGTACTTCACGCCCATGATCGGCTCAACAGACTCAATGGAGCTGTTCAGCAGTTCCAGGGTCTTCGCCTCGTGGGTTGCGCCCCAGATATTGGCATCGGTTGAGTAGGCCTTTTCGGCCGAATCGCGGTAAGGGAAACCGTGCTCCTGCAGCCATTCGGACATTTCCTGGCGGCCACCAAGCTCTGCAACGAAGTTGGGGTCGAGCCATGGCTTGTAGATGCGCAGCTTAGGGTTGGCCATCAAGCCGTAGCGGTAGAAGCGCTCGATGTCGTTGCCCTTGTAGGTCGAACCGTCGCCCCAGACATCCACGCCATCTTCGCGCATTGCGCGGACCAGCAGGGTGCCGGTGACGGCGCGGCCCAGCGGGGTGGTGTTGAAGTAGGTCTTGCCGCCAGTGCGGATGTGGAAAGCGCCGCAGGCGAGTGCTGCTAGGCCTTCTTCTACCAGAGCAGGCTTGCAATCAACCAGGCGGGAGTTCTCTGCACCGTACTCCAGTGCACGGCCAGGTACAGCGTCGATATCTGGCTCGTCGTACTGGCCGAGGTCGCCAGTGTAGGTGTAAGGGATGGCGCCCTTGTCGCGCATCCAGGCTACTGCCACCGAAGTGTCGAGGCCACCGGAGAACGCGATACCTACGCGCTCGCCTACAGGAAGATTGGTAAGAACTTTAGACATGTTTCCATCCTAATGGATAAATATGCAATGCAGTGAATTGTGCTGTGAAATGTTGAGCACAACTACCTACCAGATAGCCTATGGGTATAACCTCGCTCAGTGAAGCGGATGAACAAACCAACAGATGAGGTGTCCATGGAATTCCGTCAGCTAGGCCGCAGCGGCCTGAGTGTTTCCGTCGTCGGGCTAGGTTGCAACAATCTTGGCCGCGCAGGAACTGCGACCGAAACCCAAGAAGGAACCGACGCGGTTATCCATGCGGCGCTTGACGCGGGTATTACGCTCTTCGATGTCGCGGATGTCTATGGCAAGGAACCGGGGCTATCGGAAATCCGTCTGGGCAAAGCGCTTGGGCAAGCACGCAATGACATCGTTCTGGCCACCAAATTCGGCATGGATATGCAGGGCGCAAATGGCCCGGACTTCAATGCGCGTGGTTCGCGCCGTTATATCGTCAAAGCAGTCGAAGCATCGCTCAAGCGGCTCGGTACGGACTACATCGACCTGTATCAGTTCCATACCCCAGATGCGAACACTCCCATCGAAGAAACCTTGCGGGCCATGGATGACCTGGTCACCAGCGGCAAAGTTCGCTACATCGGCCATTCCAACCGGACCGGCTGGCAAATCGCCCAGGCGGAGTACGTGGCCCGTGAATTGGGAACCGAGCGATTCGTCTCGGCACAGAATCACTACAACCTGATTGACCGCCGCGCAGAACTGGAAGTGCTTCCAGCGGCTCGTGAATTCGATCTGGGCGTCTTGCCCTACTTCCCGCTGGCAAACGGCCTGCTGACCGGCAAGTACTCAAAGGGGCATGCCCCTGAGGGCAGCCGGCTGACTCACGCGCGTCAGCATCTCGTGGAAACCAGCGATTTTGAGCAGTTGGATCAATTCGACGCCTTTGCCGCCGAACGGGATCTGACACCGATCGAATTGGCGTTCTCCTGGCTGGCAGCGCAGTCGCCGGTGGCCTCTGTGATTGCCGGTGCCACCCGTCCTGAGCAGATTCGAGCCAACGCTGCAGCGGTGCGTTGGGTTCCGAGCGCCGCAGAACGGGCCCAGATGGATGAGCTCTTCCCGGCCCCAGAGAAGGTTGCGCTGTTCTAGGAGTATCTCTAGCAAGCACTGAAGGCTGAACCCCATCCGGGTTCAGCCTTCAGTGCTTAAAAAGTGCTGGGAAACTACTGTGCGGCGGTGACGTAGGCGACGATGTCGTCACCTTCAATTGCCGCAGCGTAGCGTGGCAGCGCTGCGATAGCTGGACCTGCGTCCACGGTACCGTCAGCGGGTGCGAATCGTGAGCCATGGCAGGCGCAGTAGAAATCTTCCTTGCTGGACTTCGGGCTCACAGCGCAGCCCTGGTGGGTACAGACGTTCGAGTAGGCCAAAACGGTCTTCTCATCCTTGCGGAAGAGCAAAACGCCTACTTCTTTTCCGGAAGGATCCTTGGCTGGAGCGAGTGCACGCGATCCGATGGCAAGGTCCGTGGCCTTCATGATGGCCTGTCCTTCGCCTGTTGGTTCAGGAATCGGCAATGCCTCGGGGGTGTCGGCTTCAGAATGTCCATCGCCGCAGGCAGTGAGCAGTGCGGCGGAACCAAGTGCTGCCGAGGCGCACATGAACGTACGACGGGCAGGTCGGGCAATGTCAGTCATGCACCTATTCTGGCAGAGATCTCTGTGCCGGCGCTAAGAGCAAAGCGCCCGTGTCAGGAGGGTGCGGCAAGTGATGAGCTTGATCGGCGGGGGAGCGGTCTGCATGCGTTCGCCAGGCGGTATCGAATACTGTGTATATTTATGCAGTGTTTTCGAAGTCCTGAGAGTATCCACAGTGCCCGGAACTCGCTCGGCATGGCACTGAATCCCGCACTCGGGAAAGGATTAGTAATCCAGGTAGGGCATTTCGGGTGATGCAATTGGATCACGCCTTTCCGCTGCACAGTGGGGAACAGAACGCCCAGAACTAGATATTTTTTATCCCGGCTTTCCGCACTTATGTGCGCACCGTTACACGCATCTGCAAGGTCGTCCCGTAATTGATACAGACGATGGGCTGATTCAACATCGCGCCTCTGCTGGCTGGTCGGTGAGTGGGGTGCCCCGCTGCCTTGCTGCGGAAGATTCGAATATCTTTGCATTCATGCTAATATTTGTATGTAGTTAGTTGAAGCTACTATTTTCGGAGAGAGCTTTCGCTGTTTTCCTGTCCGGCGTTTTATCGTCGACTGAGTTACTCCGCGCAGTAATCGCGTGTTGAGTTCCGGGTAGCAGCCCTCCGATGGAAAACCGGCGGTATTCGCCAACGCGAGTACCGCGCCTGAACTGACCCGAAGCGCCATTGCGCGCCAATATGGATAGCCGCAAGTGCGATGCAGGCAAACCATGGGTCCGGATTCACTTTGTGAAGCCAAAAGCGCCAGGTTCTGGAACGAATCCACGAGCTGGTGCTCCCCGTGACTAGGGATGAACGATACGAATGATAAACGAACGAAACTTGAGTGTAGGGAAGTGGTTCATGGGCCCAGGGGCTTGTGCGCGTCAGCTGAAATTTACCCCTTGCGATGAAATCTCGCAGGAAGACGTGCAGGATAAGTCGCCGGTTGAGCATTTAGCTCCCGGCGCGAATCTCATCACTGTCTATTAGAGGGAGGTGGCGCGTGAATAACGAAATAGTGCAGTTCAGCGCCCTAACTGTTGTCTTGCTATTGGTGCTCTTCTACGGAGGCACCTTCTTTATTTCCACCCGAATCGGAAAGAAAAAAGAGAACGCCGACGACTACATGACGGCGGGAAATAAAATTGGATTCGGCATTTCCGCTGCAAGCATGACCGCTACCTGGATCTGGGCTTCGTCGATGTACGCCTCAGCCACCTCCGGGTACACCTATGGAATCTCCGGTCCGATCCACTATGGGCTCTGGGGCGCGTTGATGATTCTGTTCATCTACCCATTCGGCAAGCGGATTCGCAAGGTCGCGCCACGCGCGCACACCCTCGCCGAGGTCATGCATGCACGCCACGGCCGCTCCAGCCAGCTGATGCTGGCCGGGTCGAATATTGTCGGTTCGGTCATCTCCTTGATGTCCAACTTCATCGCCGGTGGCGTATTGATCTCGATGCTCTCGCCGTTCAACTTCATCCAGGGCGTGCTGGCCGTTGCCGGCGGCGTTCTGCTCTACACCCTGTGGTCCGGGTTCCGTGCTTCGGTACTGACCGACTTTGTCCAGGTCGTAGGCATGCTGGGCGCTGTAGCAATCATTGTCCCGGCGATCTTCTTTGCCGCAGGGTTCCCGGCCGCATTCGAAACCGGTGCGAGCAACTTGACCCCGCAACAGTCCAATTTCTTCTCCTCTGAAGCATTCCTGGGCCAGGGGGCACCCTACATTGCAGCCGTTCTGGCCTACGCAATTGGCAACCAGACTATTGCCCAGCGGCTCTTCGCAGTACGCGAGGACTTGATCAAGCCAACCTTCATCACTGCAACCATCGGCTACGGAGCGATGGTCATCGGCGTGGGCATGCTCGGCGTGCTCGCCCTGTACCTTGGGTTCGAGCCGTCGGGTGGAGACATGAACAACCTCATCCCCGAGATGGCTGCCAGCTACCTGCCAGGTGTTCTGCTGGCACTGTTCTTCATCATGATCATTGGTGCGCTGTCGTCAACTGCTGACTCGGACTTGGCGGCCCTGTCCTCGATTGTGATGGCTGACGTGTACGGCCAGAACGTTGCCGGCAAGGACAAGGCCGATCCGAAGAAGATGCTGCTCATTGGCCGTGCGACCATGGTCGTTGCCACCGCATTGGCAGTCGCTTTCGCGAGCATGCAGCTGAACATCCTGGACCTGCTGGTCTTCGTCGGAGCTCTTTGGGGTGCGCTGGTCTTCCCGGTTCTGGCCAGCTTCTACTGGAAAAAGGTCACCAACAAGGCCTTCACCGTTTCGGTACTCGTTGCACTGGCGATCTTCATCCCTGTTCGCTTCGAACTGATCCCAGTCAATGGCGTCACCGGCTTGCTGATCGAGCTGCTGTCGGTGATTGGCATCGGCGTGGTCGTGGCGTTGATGAGCTTCGGGTTCTTCGGCCTGCGCGTTGCCAAGATTGTCGGTATCGTCGCGATGCTGGCCAGCGCACCGTTCGTCTTCGGATTCCTGCGCGACTACACGACCTTGAGCGCCTCGCTGGTTGCCTACTCGGTCAGTACTATCGTCTGCTACCTGCTGTCGTTCAGATCCAAGATGGAATTCGACTTCGATGTCATCGCGGTACGCACCGGCGACTTCGACGCAGTACCTGGAAAGCCTGACGCTGCAGATGCCGGACACGATGCCAAGAGCCTGGGAGGCAAATAATGACGACGTTTTTCTTGAGCCTGTACGTGCTGGCATGGCCGGTCATTGTGGCCGGAGTGCTGTTCTTCATCAGCAAGGGGTTCATCCAGGAATGGCTGGAAGCCCGCCGCAATGGTGAAGACATCATCTAGTATCCGGGCACGCGAAGCGGCGCTCCATGGAGCGCAGGAACCCCGTACAGCAGCATTTACCAGCCGTACGGGGTTCCTGCATCCTGACGGGGCAGCAAAAAGCCGGGACCAGCTTTCCCCATGAGGGAAGCTGGTCCCGGCTTTTCGCATGGTTCCAGCACTCAGGGAGAAGCACCGGAACCAAGAGCGGCCCGGAAGGTACTAGCCGTTGAACTTCTTACCGTTGACACGTTCGGAGGCGCCAACCTGGTCCAAATACGGGGTGATGCCACCGAGGTGCATTGGCCAGCCGGCGCCGGTGATCATGCATAGATCAACGTCGGCGGCTTCGGCAACGACGCCCTCATCCAGCAGCAGCCCGATTTCCTCGGCCAGCGCATCTTGAACACGAGCCAGGATCTGTTCCTTGCTCGTGTGCTGATCGCCGAAGGCCATCAGCTTTTCCGCCTCGGGATTCAGCACCTGGTTTCCTGCCTCATCCTTGACCCAGAGGGCAGTGATCTTCGCATCGATCAGTTTCTGCAGATTCTCCGAGACGGCAAATCGTTCGCCGAAAGCGGCGTTCAGCGACTCGTTGACATGCTGCGCGACCGGCAGACCTACCATCGCCAACAAGGTCAACGGGCTCATTGGCAGGCCCATGGGCGTCAGCGCCGAGTCAGCTGTCTTCGCGTCGGTGCCCTCGTCGAAAGCCGCCTGGACTTCACTCATCAGGCGAAGCAGTACGCGGTTGACCACGAATGCGGCAGAATCCTTGGTTTTCACCGTGGTCTTCTTCAGCTTCTTGCCCAGCACGAATGCAGTGGACAGCGAGGAATCGTTGGTCCACTCCGTAGCAGCAATTTCCAGCAGCGGCATCACGGCTACCGGGTTGAAGAAGTGGAAACCGACCAGTCGCTCTGGATGCGACAAGTCGCGGCCCATCTCGGTGACAGAGAGCGAGGAGGTGTTGGTGGCCAGGATGCACTCGGGGGAGACCACGGCTTCAACCTCTGCGAAAACCTGCTTCTTCACATTCAGTTCTTCGAACACGGCCTCGATGACGAAGTCGGCATCAGCGAACGCCTTCTTGGTGACCGAGCCGGTGACCAGAGCCTTGGTGCGGTTGACCGCATCCTGGCTCATGCGGCCCTTGGCGTGCAGCTTGTCGATCTCGCCATGGATGTAGGCAAGGCCCTTGTCCACGCGCGATTGATCCAGATCGGTGATAACCACCGGAACGTTCAGGCGGCGGGCGAACAGCAGGGCCAGCTGGCCAGCCATCAGCCCTGCGCCAACGACACCCACTTTGGTGACGGGGCGCGCGAGCTTTGGATCCGGTGCGCCGGCGGGGCGCTTGCCGCGCTTCTGGACCAGGTCCAGGAAGGCGTACACGGTGTTCTGGAACTGCGGGGTGCTCATCAGGCCAGTCAGCGCTTCGACTTCAAGGACTGCTGATTCCTGCTGCGAGATGGCCAGGCCCTTGCGGAAGACCTCAAGCACCTTGTACGGTGCCGGGGCCGCGCCGGACAGCTTCGCATCGACGAACTTTTCGGCAGCGTCGGCCGCATCCAGCCAGCGGCGAGCAACCTCGGGATCGGTTGGATCGACCGCATTGGGGCGCTTGACCTCTGTGGTTCCGGAGATGACGGAGTCAGCGAAGGCAATGGAGTGCTCGATGAAGTCAGCTGGTTCGAACAGGGCGTCGGCCACCCCCATCTTGGCAGCTGCCGGGCCGGAGAGGGTGCGGTTGCTGTTCAGCGGGTTCTCGATCATGACCTTCAGCGCGTTCTCGGGGCCGACTAGGCGGGGCAGGCGGTATACGCCGGCCCAACCCGGAATCAGGCCGAGGAAACCTTCTGGCAGGCCCAATGCGCCCGCGGCGGTGCTGACGGTGCGGTAGTTGCAAGCCAGCGCGATTTCCAAGCCGCCGCCGAGCGCCAGGCCGTTGATGAAAGCGAAGGTCGGAACGCCCAAATCGGCAAGCAGCTCATAGGTGTAGTGGCCCAGCGAAGCCATGGCGGTTGCTTGATCCGGTGCGCTCAGGCGGGTGACGGCCGACAGGTCGGCACCGGCAATCAGGAAGTACGGCTTGCCGGTGATCGCCAGGGCATCGATCTCGCCATTCTTGGCGCGTTCTGCTTGGACTTCCAGCGCGGCGCGCAGCTCCAGCAGGCCATTGGGCCCGAGGGTGGTCGGCTTCTTGTGGTCCAGGCCGTTATCCAGGGTCAGCAGTGCCATTGTCTTGCCGCGTGGCAAGGCCACATCCTTCACGAAGGTGTGGGTGACAGTCTCATCGTGCATCAGCTGCGCGACAGCCTGGAAATCTTTGCTCATTGCAGTCATTGTCTCTTCCTTATGCCTTGCTGCCGAAGTCCGCGTGGTTTGGGTTCTCCCAGATCACTGTGCCGCCCATGCCCAAGCCGATGCACATGGTGGTGATGCCATAGCGCACCGAATGGTCCTCGGAGAACTGGCGGGCCAGCTGGGACATCAGGCGCACGCCGGAAGAGGCCAGCGGGTGCCCCACCGCGATGGCACCGCCGTAACGGTTCACGCGGTCATCGTCCTGGTCGATTCCGTAGTAGTCGAGGAAGGACAGCACTTGCACGGCGAAGGCCTCGTTGATTTCGAACAGGCCGATGTCGTTGATGCCAAGGCCGGCCTTGGCCAGGGCCTTTTCGGTGGCCGGCACCGGCCCGTAGCCCATCACGTCCGGGTCCACGCCTGCGAAGGCGAAGGAGACCATGCGCATCTTCGGTTCCAGGCCCAACTCGCGCACTGCCGCGCCGCTGGCCAGCAGGGCGGCGGTGGCTCCGTCGTTCAAGCCCGCTGCGTTGCCTGCGGTCACGCGTCCGTGGGCGCGGAAGGGGGTGCGCAGTTCGGCCAGCGATTCCATGGTGGTGCCTGGCCGTGGCGGTTCGTCAGCCGAGTTCACGGCCCAGCCTTCGCCCGGCCGCTTGGCCGCCACTGGGATCAGATCGGCCTGGATCTGCTGGTTCTCGTAGGCCTTGGCCAGCTTGGCCTGCGATGCGACAGCATAGCGGTCGGCGCGTTCCTTGGTGATCGCAGGGAAGCGGTCGTGCAGGTTCTCCGCGGTATTGCCCATGTTCAATGCTTGCGGGTCCACGATGCGCTCGGAGAGGAAGCGCGGGTTCGGGTCCGCTCCGGCGCCCATGGGGTGGTTGCCCATGTGCTCCACGCCGCCGGCGACCACTACGTCGTAGGCGCCGAAAGCGATGCCGCCGGCGGTCGCGGTGACGGCGGTCATCGCTCCGGCGCACATGCGGTCGATGGCGAAGCCCGGAACGGACTTGGGGATGCCGGAGAGCAGGCCCACGGTGCGGCCCAAGGTCAAGCCCTGGTCGCCGGACTGCGTAGTTGCGGCAATGGAGATCTCGTCGATCTTCTCGGCAGGAACTTCCGGGTTGCGTTCCAGCAGGCCGCGTACGGCTTTGACGGCAAGGTCATCGGCGCGGGTACCGTGGTAGATCCCCTTCTCGCCGGCTTTGCCAAATGGGGTGCGCACCCCGTCGATGAAGACGACATCGCGGTCGTCGAGCGAAGGGCGCGCATTGTTGCGCACGGTCGAAGCGTTGGCACTCACCGTCGGGCTCCTTGGGGTTGGTTCATGCTGCCCGTGAAGACCGGGCAGTGGCCAGCATCACTGTGACCTGAACCATACGTTACTCAGTAGTAACTTGAAGTGCAAGTGCAGCACCTTGCAAATCCGGGAACCCGCGGTGAATCCTTCTTGGAAACCGCCTAGGCCTGCTTCAACGCGACGGCCAGCTTGTCCGCAAGAAGTCCACGCTGCCACTGGCGGGCACCGAGATTTTCCAGCATGTCCGCTACGCTTGCCTCGCTGATGCGAGCCGGCGCATTCCAGCACAATTCACGCAGGTACTTCGGGGTCAAGAGATTCTCGCCCGGAATATTCCAGTGCTCGCTCACCTCATTGACGACCAGCTTGGCCGCGTCCAGCCGGTTCGCCGCGGCCGGGTTCTTTTCGGCCCATGAGCGGGGGTGCGGCAAGTCCGGCTTGGGGGCGCGCAGGTCGGGCAGGTCCCTGGTGCTATTGCCGCGCTTGATCGCGTCGACCCAGCGTGCGGCATCGCGTTTGGCATTGCGCGTGTGGAACCCGGGGATCTGCAAGAGCGCTGGAACGCTGGTGGCGCGCTGATCCACGGCGGCCATGATGGCTCGGTCGGGAATGAGCCGACCCGGGGCAACGTCGCGGCTCTGCGCCAGGGCTTCGCGGGAAAGCCACAGTTCGCGAGCTACCGCCAGGTTCCGTCGGCTCTTGAGCTTATGGATGCCGGACAATTTGCGCCACGGCACCTGTGCCGGGGAAGGGTCAGGCAGATTGCGTTCGTACTCGAATTCCTGGAAGGCGAAATCCAGCTTGCCCTGCTCTTCCAGCACCGCGGTGATGGCCTGGCGCAGCTCTTCGAGAACTTCCACATCCAGTGCGGCGTAGTTCAGCCATGATTCAGGCAACGGGCGGGTGGACCAGTCCACTGCCGAATGTTCTTTGGCCAACTGCAGCTCGAGCAATTCGCCCACCATGGTACCCAGCGAGACGCGGGGGAATCCCGCAAGACGGCCAGCCATCTCGGTATCGAACAGCGAGGTAGGGGACATGCCCAATTCGTGCAGGCACGGCAAATCCTGGGTGGCCGCATGCAGGATCCAGGGCTGCTCGTTGACGAACTCGCGCAACGGGGACAGATCGTCCAGGGTCTCCGGGTCGATCAGCCAAGTGCCCGCACCTTCTCGGCGAATCTGCAGCAAGAAGGCGCGCTGGCCGTAGCGGAACCCGCTGGCTCGTTCGGTGTCCACGGCCAGATCGCCGGTGCCGGCTTCCAGCGCCCGCACTGCACGACGCAAGGCAGGTGCGGTGTCGATGACTTCGGGGATACCGTCGCGCGGCGCACTTAGCGGCGTCAGAACGGGTGCGGCGGCCTCGTTGGCAGTGGTGGATGATGCGGGAGCGGAAGAGTCAGAATTCGGCATGGTGCTTCCATTCTAGGACTATTCGGCTCCATCGCATTGATAATCGCTAGCTCAGGCGGCGATGAGGCAGCTGCTGCACGCCTTCGGGCAGGGGAGGCAGGCCGGCGAAAGTGCAAACCATATCGGCCCACGCGCTCAGGTGCGTTCCAAGATGGTCAGAGTCCGGGGACCAGGAAGCACGCAGCTCGATATCGATATGGTCTTGTTCCCCGGCGAGATTGCCAAAGGACTCGGAAATTACCCGCGTCGCAGTACCGCCAGCGGAATGGTATGCGGCGTCGCGATCGCGCAGGGCTTCTTCGAGCCATGACCACGCGACGGAAGCCAGCATGGAATCCTGGCCCATTTCATGATCCAGGCGGGCCCGAATGTAGGTGACGATGCGGAACTGGCCATTCCACAGTTCTTGGCCTGCGGGGTCGAAGAGGAGGATGAAGCGTCCGGTGGCCAGCTGCTCGGCTGGTTGGAGGAACGGGGTGCGGCCAATCTCCTGGCCCTGGGGGCCGTGTCCGGGAGCAACCACATCCATCACGTCGCCGCTGAGTGCCAGCGCGAACGGCGCCAGCCTGCCAGGGGCCGGAATTTCGGTGAATTTCAGTTCCTTGCGCACCTTGGCATGCGACAACTCTTCAAGGGCCGTGGCAAAGGCCTTCGGAATGGCGGAAGCAGGGCGATCATTGGTCACAATTTGAGTCTAAGCGCGCCGTACCCGAGCATGGGTACGGCGCGCCGACCGCGGGTTCATGCTAAGCGGCGGCGTAGGCGCCAAGCAGCTCGTGCAGCTTGGCAATGAACGCTGCAACATCTTCCTCGGTGGTGTCGAACGAGCACATCCAGCGCACTTGGCCGGCCGCGCGATCCCAGTCGTAGAAGCGGAAGTGCTCGCGCAGCTGGTCGCTGACCTCGGTAGGCAGCTGGGCGAAGACGCCGTTGGCCTGAGTCGGGTAGACCAGCTGGACTCCGTCAATTTCCTCAACTGCCTGCGAGAGCTTGGCGGCCATGGCGTTGGAGTGGCTTGCCAATTCGCGCCACAGATCGGTGCCGTAGAGCTCGATCAGCTGTGCGGAGATGAAGCGCATTTTCGAACCCAGCTGCATGTTCATCTTGCGCAGGTACTTCAGGTCCTGGGCCAGTTCGCTGCGCAGAGTCAGAATGCCCTCGCCGAGCAGGATGCCGTTCTTGGTGCCGCCGAGGGAAACAATGTCCACGCCGACGTCAGTGGTCAGCGCGCGCAACGGCACGCCCAGGGAGGCCGCGGCGTTGGACAGGCGCGAGCCATCCAGATGCACTTTCATGCCCAGCTTGTGCGCGTGGTCGGTGATGGCCTTGATTTCCCCAGGGGTGTACAGGGTGCCCAGCTCGGTGGCCTGGGTGATCGACACGGCCAGCGGCTGCGCGCGGTGCTCGTCGCCCCAGCCCCATGCTTCCTGGTCGATCAGCTCTGGAGTCAGTTTGCCGTCGGGAGTGTCAACCTGCAGCAGCTTGAAGCCGCCGATGCGCTCCGGCGCACCGTTCTCGTCCACGTTGATATGTGCAGAAGATGCGCAGATGACAGCGCCCCAGCGTGGAAGCAAGGACTGCAAGGCGATGACGTTGGCGCCGGTGCCGTTGAAAACCGGGAAGATCTGGGCTTCCGGGCCAAAGGCATTGCGGGCGACGTTGCCTAGTTCCTCGGTGTACTGGTCCTCACCGTAGGAGATCTGGTGGCCGCCGTTGGCGCGGGAAATCGCATCCATGATGCGCGGGTGCACGCCAGAATAGTTATCCGAAGCGAATCCGCGAATCGAAGCGTCGTGGGTAAAAGTCATGCTGTGGAGGTCCTTAGTAGTTCAAGGGGTGAAGTCGAAAGCTATGCCAGTGCAGCGCCCAGAGGTGTGCACCGGCCAGTAATCAGGCCTTGGGCAATGCAACCCGGGTGCCGTTGAGCTCGCGGGCATCCTGGCCAATCAGGGCTACTGCCGCCTGGGCAAGAAACTGCACCGGGGTCTGCCCGGAAGGCGTTTCTTCGGGAGACTTGTCGCTCAATGCCTTGACGACCCAACTCACCGCGGCGGCATTTTCTGCCTGCTTGGCGAACAGGCGGGCGATGGCATTGACCCAGTGTTCTGCTGCGGCCTTGACCGCACCGTAGTTGGCATTGGACGGGGTCGGATTCAGTACTGCCTCGGCACTGACTATCGCCAAGCGGCCTGCGGGGGAGGCGACCAGATCGTCGACGAAGGCGCGGGAGGTGTTGCGCAGGGTGGTCAGCACGCTGCTGTGCAAGAAATCCCAGTCCTCGTCGGTTTGGCCGGTGATCGACTTACCGCCACGCCAGCCACCTACCAGGTGGATCAGCGCATCGATGCTGCCGTGCTCTTCATGAATCCGCAGCGCCAATTGCTTGACCGCTGCGAAGTCGCCCAGATCGCATTCATAGCGGGCATGAACGAACGGGAGGCGTTCGTCGAGGCGCTCTTGGTTGCTTCCCACTGCAAGCACACGCGCTCCGGCATCAACCAGCGCGGTGGCGCTGGCAATGCCGGAGGCGGAAGTAGCACCGGCAAGGAGCACTAGTCTGGATGTCTCGTTCAAGGAGATTCTTTCTTTGCTCACATTTTCTAGCCTAGAGGAAAGGCTAGATTTTCGTTGCCCCGGTCATGCCCTTGGTCGATTCGATGACGGCGGCCATTTTCTTATTCAGAGCCTCGTAGAACATCGACAGCGGGAATTCATCGTCCATGACCTGGTCGGTGATTTCACGTAGCGGCGCGGTCAGCGGCAGAGCATCCGGACCCTTGGCCCAGACCGACGCGGGGTTCGGGGTGACGGTGGCCGAAACCAGTTCGTAGGCGGCAAGCCAGTGAGCCAGCTTCGGACGGTCGATGGACTTCCAATACAGTTCGTCGATCGCATCCCCCAAGGCTGCAACCACCTCGGGTACCTGATCCCAATCGATGCTCAGCTTGGTGTCGGTCCAGTGCAGTGCATGGTGCTGGTGCATCCATGCGAACAGCAACTGGCCACCGAGACCGTCGTAGTTGCGTACGCGCGAGCCGGTGATGGCGAAGCGGAAGATGCGGTCGAAGATCACCGCGTATTGCACCAGCTTGGCCATCTTGGCGCTCTTCTGATCCGAAGCCGGGTTGGCGGCGATCTTCATGCATTCGCGGAACGCGGTCAAATCGCAACGCAGTTCTTCGAGCGAGTACAGGAAGAACGGCATGCGCTGCTTGATCATGAACGGGTCGAATGGCAGATCGCCACGCATGTGGGTGCGGTCGTGAATCAGGTCCCACATGATGAAGGTTTCTTCGGTCAGGTGCTGGTCCTTGAGCAGCTCTGCGGCGTCATCGGGCAGTTCGAGGTTGGTGATGCGTGTAGCTTCCTGCAGGACCTTGCGGAAGCGTACAGCCTCACGATCCTGGAAGATCGCGCCCCAAGTGAATGATGGCGTCTGCCGAATGGCGACCGACTCCGGGAAGAGCACCGCGGAATTGGTGTTGTAGCCTTCGGTGAAGTCGATGAAGCGCAGCGGCACGAACAGGGCGTTGGCGTAGTCCTTGCTCTCCAGGCCGGCAATGAACTCAGGCCACATGACCTGCACCAGCACGGCTTCGAGGTGGCGGTTGGTTGAACCGTTCTGGGTGTACATCGGGAAAAGCACCAGATGCAGCAGGCCGTCAATGCGCTGGGCCTGGGGCTGGAACTGCATCAGCGAATCGAGGAAGTCGGGAACGCCGAAGCCTGCATCTGCCCACTGGCGCAGGTCCGTGACCAGCTGCTCAAGGTACTCTGCGTCGTGCTCGAAGTGCACGCGCAAGGACTGCACCGACTCGATGATGGAATCAACGAGCTTGGCAGCCTGTGGTGCAGATGCGCTGTCGGCCAAGGAACCGTCCTGTGCCTGGAGGCCCTGGAACTCGGTGGCGGCAGACTTCAACGTCAGCCAAGCTTCCGAGTTTGCGATCTGCAGTACTTCTGCGTCGGTGGCCGGTACTGGCTTGGAGGAAATCTGAGTCATTTCATACACCTTCTTTTCATGTTTGGGGCAGCGCTCAAGTGCTTACCTTGAACGCTACGCTCAAACAACAGAAAAAGTGATGCTAAGTGATCAGTGAATAAGCAACTCTTGCTCTAAATGTGATCCATGCCTTGCCACCGACAAAGGCATTAGCCCTGGGCAGGACGCAGGGTCAGGCTCAAAGAGTTCATGCAGTAACGCAGATCGGTTGGAGTTTGGAAACCTTCACCCTCGAAAACGTGGCCCATATGCGAATCGCAATTGGCGCAACGCACCTCAACACGCTTCATGCCCATGGACTCATCGCTGATATAGCGCACCCGATCTTCGGCCAACGGCGCGAAGAAGGAAGGCCAGCCGCAACCGGCATCGAACTTCGTGGTGCTGGCGAACAGTTCCGAACCACAGGCTCGGCAGGAATACACGCCCTCGGTAGTGGTATCCCAGTATTCGCCGGTAAATGGACGCTCGGTCCCTGCTTGGCGCAATACGCGGAATTCCTCGGAAGAGAGGATCTGCTGCCACTGCACATCGCTGCGCGCGGCCGCTTCGTCTGCTGGCTGTGCTGATTGGTTTACCGATTCATCATTCATGCAATATAAAACGCTTGAGCAGGCTAGATGATTCCCGGGCCAGGTCATGGAAAGATGAAAACATGGCTCGGAACATCGTAGATACCATGCAACCCCGCAGCGCAGTGCCTGCAACCCTGATTGGGGTTGGACTGGGACTGGGCGCCGGTTCCCTGGTGGCCGCCAGCGTATCAGCGCTCGCCGGTTACTTCGCCCGACGTGTAGTGACCCCGGAAGAACGCCGCACCGGCAACAGCATCATCAGGGAGGTCGTCACCGATGCCGAGGGCAAACTCTGGTTGCATTTCAACAAGGACGCCGATACCAGCGAACCTGGTCCGTGCAGCTTCCTCACCGAATTCGACTCCTGCGCGCTGCGGCTTTCCGCGCCGGAAGCCGTTCCGGGCAAATCCCGCCTGGTTGCGCGCAAAATCGAGAAGATCTATCACGGTACCCTCCAGGGAGTACGCCGCGGCAACCTATCCGGGGCAATTTACGAGCACCCCGCGGACCTGGGCTTTGACGCAGAAGACGTAGTCGTGCCCCTGGATGGCGGCGACGGTCCAGCCTGGCTGGTGCGTGGCTCCACGAACGAAGATGTCTGGGTGATTGGCGTGCACGGCCGAGGCGCCCGACGCAACGAGACCATTCGGGCGCTGCCTGCCTTGAGCGAACTCGGGGTTACGACCTTGCTGATGAGCTACCGCAATGACGGTTTGGCTCCGAGCGCCCCGGATGGCCGCTACGGTCTGGGCGATACCGAATGGCATGACGTGGAATCGGGTATCCAATTCGCACTGGACAGCGGAGCAAAGCAGATCATCTTGCTGGGCTGGTCCATGGGCGGTGCCATCAGCCTGCAGGCCGCCGATCGGAGCAAGCTGGCCCACCATATTGACTCACTCATGCTGGTCGGCCCGGTAATCAATTGGGTAGATGTGCTTTCGCACCAGGCCCGGGCCAATAAGATCCCGCAATCGGTGGGCCTGTTTGGCCAGTGGCTGCTGTCCAATAAGGCAGGGCGCTGGGTCACCGGCCAAGCGGCCCCGGTCAATCTGCGCCGGTTGAATTGGGTGGACCGCGCGGACGAATTGAAATTCCCGACGCTGATAATGCACAGCCGTGATGACGAGTTCGTCCCTAATGGCCCGAGCTTGAAACTGGCGGCGCTGCGACCGGATTTGGTCACGCTCAAGACCTTTGCCAAGGCAGGGCACACGCGTGAGCCGAATGTGGATCCACAGGGTTTTTCCCGGGCGATCACCGACTTCTTGAGCAAGCGCATGTCGCTGCTTCAAGTCCAGTAGCCCAAGGCGGCAAAGGGCCCTGCCCGCGAGAACGATCAACAGATTTCGATCCCGCAGGCAGGGCCCTTTCTGGCCAAGCGCTGTCTAGCCGGAGGCGATCGGCGCCCAAATGGCTCCGGTCGCCTTCGCGGCATCTTGCGGAGCGATCTCCAGGCTGAAACCGCGGCGCCCGCCAGAAATGAATACCGTCTCGAACTGCTGCGCACTGGAGTCAATGACGGTAGCGGTTTTCTGGCGCTGCCCGAACGGGGAAATCCCGCCCAGGACATAGCCGCTGCGTCGCTGGGCGGCAGCCTTGTCAGCCATCTGCGCCTTCTTCTTGCCCAACGCGGTGCCAATCGCCTTTAGATCCAGCTTCGCATTCACTGGCACCACTGCGACGGCCAGATCCTGGGTGGCGTTGGCCCCGGTGGAGACCATCAGGGTCTTGAAGACCCGGTCGCCACTGGCACCCAATTGCTCGGCTGCTTCGGCGCCGTAGCTTTCGGCCAAGTCGCTATGCGCATAGCTGTGCGCTACATAGCTGATACCTGCCGCATCCAGCGCGGCGGTCGCTGGGGTGGAGGCGGCCTGCTTCTTCTTGCCCACGTGCTTGGGGATCCTTAACTACTGCTTATTGGCTTCTAGCTGCGTTCGAGGCAAAACCTACGCAGGCAGCTGCTCTGAGATCTGGCGCTTAATGCGGCCGAGCATGGCGGTCATGCCGCGCATGCGCAACGGCGACAGCGCACGGGTCAGACCCAGCTGCTGGGGCATGTCATCGGGAACGGCGAGAATCGCTGCGGCCTGCGCGCCATCCAGGCCGGCAGCCAGCACCGAGGCGAAGCCGCGGGTGGTTGGAGCCTCCGGGGGAGCGGAGAAGAACAGTCCCACCGGGTTATTCGCTTCGGTCGAGACCTCGACGGCCAAGAACAGCGGCGACTGGCATTCGACAACCTGCTCGAATAGTTCAGGATGATCAGCCAGGCGTGCTGGAAGCTCGGGCAGCTCGCGCGAGTACTCCAGCAGCAGTTCCAAGCGGTCGGCCTCGGGCACCTCGGTGAACTCCTCGACGATTTCGTTCAGTGCATCGGGGAGCTGGCTCATGCGCGGGCTCCGCGCTGCGCAGGCATCTCGCCGGCGGCTTCGCCGCGAACGATGGGCACGCCAACCGCGTTGCCCCACTCGGTCCATGAACCGTCGTAGTTGCGCACGGTTTCGAAGCCCAGCAGGTGCTTGAGCACGAACCAGGTGTGGCTCGAACGTTCACCGATGCGGCAGTAGGCCACCACATCGTCGCCCGGCTTCAGGCCGGCGCCGTCGAGGTAGATGGCTTCCAATTCTCCGCGCGAGCGGAAGGTGCCGTCCTCGGCCGCAGCCTTGGCCCATGGCACCGATGCGGCGGTTGGGATGTGCCCGCCGCGCAGGGCGCCTTCTTCCGGGTAATTCGGCATGTGGGTACGTTCTCCGGTGTATTCCTCGGCCGAACGCACGTCGATCAGCGGGTTGCCCAGGTGCTTCAGGACCTCCGGAAGGAAAGCGCGGATCTCGGAGTCGACGCGCTCGATCACCGGGTATTCGGTGGCGGTCACGGCCGGCTTCTCGGTGCTCAGCTCGCGGCCTTCAGCGATCCACTTGTCGCGGCCGCCGTCCATCAGGCGGACATCTTCGTGGCCGAAAAGTGTGAAGACCCACAGCGCGTAGGCGGCCCACCAGTTGGACTTGTCGCCGTAGATGACCACGGTCGACTCGCGGGTGATGCCCTTGGCGGCCATCAGCTGTGCGAAGCCTTCGCCGTCGACGTAGTCGCGCGTGACTTCGTCGTTCAGCTCCGTGTGCCAGTCAATCTTCAGCGCGCCTGGCACGTGGCCAGTGGAATACAGCAAGATGTCCTCATCCGATTCCAGTACTACGAGATTCTCGGCTCCGAGGTTGTCTGCCACCCACTGGGTGGAAACCAGTCGTTCTGGGTGAGCGTAGGCTGCATATTTCTCGTTGGACTCGACGGGCAACGACATTCCTAATCACGATCCTTGCGGGTGTCAGTTTTTGCCACGCTGGAAACAGCGGGCACGGGCATTACTTCTAGCCTAGTCCTCATCCATGGCGAACCCAGTGTGCTCTACGACATTTTCGGCAATGATTCGCCGCGTTCAAGGTAAACTGGCCGATGGGAAAGCCACGGCTTCCCGACCATTTCCTGAGCAATCAACTGAAGGACTCCCACAGCCAATGGCGACGATCACCCACCTGAGCGAGACCAAGCCGAATCTTTCAATCGAAGAACTGCTGGCCGGATTCCACCCGTCCTACCGCTTTGGTGAAGTGTCCTTCAATACCTATCGCCCGGATCCTAACCAGCCTTCGCAGACCGAAGCCGTCAATAAGCTCAAGGCTTTCGCAGAAACCGTGGGCAAGAACAGCTCCGGTTCGTTCCTCTCCAAGCTTTTCGGCAAGAAGAAGGAAACCAAGAACGGCATCTACCTCGATGGCGGCTTCGGCGTAGGCAAGACCCACCTGCTCGCCTCCCTGTGGCATGCAGCCCCGGGCCGCAAGGCCTTCGGCACCTTCGTTGAGTACACCAACCTGGTTGGCGCGCTGTCTTTCCGCCAGACCGTTGAAGTGCTCAGCCAATACTCGCTGGTCTGCATCGACGAGTTCGAACTGGATGATCCGGGGGACACCGTGCTGATGTCCCGGTTGATGCGCGAGCTGTCCGATGCTGGCGTGAAGCTGGCGGCAACCTCCAACACCCTGCCCGGTGCGCTGGGCGAGGGGCGCTTCGCGGCAGTGGATTTCCAGCGTGAAATCAAGACCCTGTCAGAGCAGTTCGACGTGCACCGCGTCGAAGGCGAAGACTTCCGCCACCGTGGCCTGCCCGATGCCCCCGAGCCCTTGGAAGATGCGGGCATCGAGGCATTCGCCCTGGATCGCTACCCGGACAAGACCTTGGCCGATGACAACTTCGACGATCTGGTGGCTCACCTTTCGAAGGTTCACCCGTCGCGTTACCGCCAGTTGCTTTCCGAGACTGATGTGCTGGTTCTGCACAACGTGGATACCATCACCGATCAGGCCATCGCCCTGCGTTTCGTGGTTCTTGCTGACCGCCTGTACGACAAGGACGTGCCAATCGTTGCCTCAGGCAAGCCATTCAGCGAACTGTTCACTCCGGAAATGATGTCCGGCGGCTACCAGAAAAAGTACTTCCGTGCCGTCTCGCGCCTGACCGCTTTGGCTCGTGAAGGCCAAGTTGGAGAACCAGCGCTCTAAGCCGGAAACACCGGTCCCGCCACTTCATCGTCGAGCCCTGCGCTCGACGATGAAGTGCGTTAAGAGCCCTGCCACCAAGGCCCAGAAGGCTCCGCCGATCCCGAAGAGCGTGAGATTGCCGGCAGCGACCAGGACCGTGGCCAATGCGCTCAACCGCCAGGAGGAATCGGCCATCGCTCCGAGCAGCGCATTGGCGAGTGTTGCCAGCAAGGCCAAGCCCGCCGCCGCCTGGAACAGCCCCTCGGGCGAGGCGCTGGCCACCGATACGATCAGCGCGCTCAAGGCACCGAAGACCAAGTAGAAGACGCCTGAACTCGCCGCCGCCCGCCAACGCAGCCGGGGGTCCGGGCCGGCCTGCTCTCCGGCAGCCAGCGCCGCGGTGATTGCCGCCAGATTGATGGCATGCCCGCCGAAGAACGCGCCGCTAGCCGACCCCACTCCGGTCGCCAGCATGGTGGGGCGCCACGGCGCTGTGTACCCGAAGGAGCTGAGCACGGCCACGCCCGGAATATTCTGCGATGCCATCGTCACCACGAACAACGGAACGCTGATGCTGGCAATGGCCTGCCAGGAGAATTCAGGACCGACCCACTGCAGCTGCGGAAGAACTTCGAGTGAATCCCACGTCGCGGTGCGGCCAATATGCCATAGGCCGAAACCCACCGCCGCCAGCATGCTCAGCGCTACGGCGAATTTCGGAAGGATCCTGAGCCCGATGAAGAACACCAGGAGAATTCCCAACGCGGGCAACGGGATGCTGGCCACGGCTGTAAATGGTTTCAGGCACAGCGGGATCAAGACACCGGCGAGCATGCCTTGGGCAATTGGGACCGGAATGCGAGTGAGCAGCCGGTGCAAGGACGGTACCAGACCGGTCAACATGATCAGTGCGCCGCTGACGATGAATGCCCCCACTGCCTGATTGAACCCGAACACTCCGGGAGCCAGTGAGGCGAGCATCGCGGCACCGGGAGTGGACCATGCAATGCTGATCGGCTGGCGGTATCGCAGCGAAAGCGCAATGGTGCTCAGGCCTACGCAGAGGGACAGGATGAATAAGCCTGAGGTGGCCTGTTCGCTAGAAGCTCCGACCTGGAATAATCCGGCCAGTACGACAGCGAAGGATGCTACGAACCCCACCATGGTGGTGATCAATCCCGCAAGCACGGAATGGAAAAGGCCAGCTCCATCTGGGGACGTGTGACGAGTCATACTCTTTTTCTACAGGGTGGCGCCGGTTGGCCGAAAATCGGCATGAATTATTTCCCCTGATATGACGTTAAAGCAGGGAAGGCACCGACCTCGGTCGGTACCTTCCCAGGATGCTCGGGCAAGCCGAGGGGAGTGCGTCGAGGAATTAGGCCTCGTTATTCTCGCCTTCGCCTCCGCCAAGGCCATTGAGGTAGTCGCCAGCGCCCTGCTGGACACCGTCTACCTGCTCGGCGAACTTGCCGCCGGTCTTGTCATCGACAAAATCACCAGCCTGTTCGATACCCTGGGATACCTGCTCCGGGTTCTCCTTGGCGAATTCCTCTGCCTTGCCACGCAGATCATCAAATCCTGCCATGCTGCACCTCCATTCGTCTGTGGGAACCCCTGTAGCTCCACAACTAGTACCCACCCTAAAGGCTCAGGCCAACGCATGGAAGTGTATTAGAGACATTTCGCCAGTTGCCTAGGTGTTTTGCTGGTGGCTGTCAGATTGCACACAGGTTAGCTATTTACTAGTCAGGGAAGTGGTAGCCGCCTGGAGCGATGGTTAAAGCAAAGATGGGAATCACGAAAAGTGATTCCCATCTTTATTTGGAGCGGTCAACGAGGTTCGAACTCGCGACCTCAACCTTGGCAAGGTTGCGCTCTACCAGCTGAGCTATGACCGCAAAACTATATTCAATTATTTGGAGCGGTCAACGAGGTTCGAACTCGCGACCTCAACCTTGGCAAGGTTGCGCTCTACCAGCTGAGCTATGACCGCATATACTTAATTAGTAGATCCATGGTCTGGTGAACCATGATTCCGTGCGCGATACTGGGATCGAACCAGTGACCTCTTCCGTGTCAGGGAAGCGCGCTACCGCTGCGCCAATCGCGCCGAAGATTCTCAAGGAATCTCGACAGAATTCAAAATTGCCTTATGAATTCACAGAGCGGTCAACGAGGTTCGAACTCGCGACCTCAACCTTGGCAAGGTTGCGCTCTACCAGCTGAGCTATGACCGCATATATTTAGTTATTAGATCCATGGTCTGGTGAACCATGATTCCGTGCGCGATACTGGGATCGAACCAGTGACCTCTTCCGTGTCAGGGAAGCGCGCTACCGCTGCGCCAATCGCGCAAAAAAGATCAAGCAATCTTCATTGCGAGGTGGGGACGGGATTCGAACCCGCGTATACGGCTTTGCAGGCCGCTGCCTCGCCTCTCGGCCACCCCACCATACTGACCGAAGTCAGAGTGACTAGTTTTACCTAGTCGGTGAATCTTTTTGCGAGCGGACAACGAGGTTCGAACTCGCGACCTCAACCTTGGCAAGGTTGCGCTCTACCAGCTGAGCTATGTCCGCAAAATGTGTTGTTTTCTGAACGTTTCCGTTCGCTCCAACGAGTAAAAACTCTATACGAGTTTTCGCATCCCCACAAATCGAAACGCTGAGATCTGGTTCACATGGCCTAAAAACCGCGGAACTACGCGGAAAATTGATTTTTCCGTCTCGACTAGGAGCGAAGCAAGCCGAGCGCATGCCATGATCGTGTGCATGACGTCACCAAAACTGGCTATTCAAACAGACCTGGGCCGCATGTACAGCCGAAAAGTCGGCGGGGAAGCGATTGTCCCATCCATCACCACAGTGATCGGCATGGACAAGCTCGACCTCTCCGGCTGGGCCGGGTACATGGCGGCCAAGGCGCTTTCCGATGATCATCGGCTGGTGCAAGCGGTGGGGGACCCGCGCCAATTGCGCTCACTCGTGCGAGAAGCAGCCGGTGCGGCCGAAGCTTATCGGGATTCCGCGGCCATGCGCGGGGACCGGGTGCATAACTACGCGGAGCAGCGAGCCCTGCAAGCGCTGGATCTGGAACATGACCTGGGCGCAGCCCAAGCTGCGCTCGAAGCGAATAATGAGTTGGGCTTCGCACGCCACTTCGACCAATGGTGGGAAGACTACAACGTCCAGCCCCTTGCCGCCGAGGTGACGGTTTGGAATCACAGCGTCGGCTACGCCGGCACCATCGACCTGGTCGCCAAGATCGGCGGTCGAACCTGTCTCGTTGACTACAAGACCAAAAACGCCGACCGCGACGGCTTCGTCAAGCGTCCTGATGACAAGGTGATCATGCAGCTCGCGGCCGCATGCAAAGCCGAAGAGCAAGTAGTCGATGCCGAACAAGGCACGTGGGGAGAGTGGGAGCACGGGACCGATGCCATGCTGCTCGCCGTAGCCCTGGGCGAGACCGGGGCGCGCACCTTCATGGCCCCGCCTCCAGCTTTGCCCGACTACTGGTCCAAGTTCTATGCCTTGCGCCGGAATTGGGAAGCCTCATTCAGGATCGCGCAGTCGCGTGCCTCACTGGCCGAAATCACGCCGCCAGCTCAATAAAGTCGCACGCCCACCGCGTAGACTGGAACGGTTAGCTTTCGGCATTGCGAAACCTAATACCAATGTCCACGGCAGGGAAGGTACCAGCGGATTATGGCGATTTTGGGAATTCGGATCATCGGAGACCCCGTTCTACGCACCCCAGCGCAGGAGGTGACCGACTTTGGCCCGGAGCTCCAGAAGCTCGTCGAAGACATGGACCAGACGATGGAAAACGTCACCGGTGCAGGACTTGCCGCACCGCAGGTCGGTGTTTCCCTGCGTGTCTTCACCTACCAAATTGGCGAAAAACGCGGACATATCGTGAATCCGGTGCTGGAGCTCAGCGAGGATTACCAGGAAGACCAGGTGGAGGGCTGCCTGTCCATCCCGGGCATTGCAGCACCAGTTCGGCGCCGGCGCTACGTCAGGGCCACCGGCTTCGATAAGTTCGGCAACCCGGTAGAACTCGAAGGCGCCGACATGCTCGCCCGCTGCTTCCAGCACGAAACCGATCACCTGGACGGCATCTTGTTCCTGGACCGGCTGGCACCAGAAGAAAAGAAAGCGGCGTGGCGCACCTTGCGGGCCAACAACTACTCGCAGACCGCTAACGCCACCGTAAAGAAACGTTCCGGAGCCCTGGGCTCCAGCTTTGGCGCAGGATTGGGGTTCTAACTCATGCGTATTTTATTCGCCGGCACACCACAGGTCGCCGTCACTTCCCTGGATTACCTGCACGAGGCCGGTTTTGAAATTGCCGCAGTGCTCACCCGTCCCGATGCCCCGTTGGGACGCAAACGCGTGCTGACCCCATCGCCGGTTGCCGCTCGCGCCGCAGAACTTGGCCTGCCGATTATCAAGGCTGCCAAGATCACCGAAGAAACTACCGCCGAACTTGCGGCCTTGGATCTTCAAGCCGCGGCCATCGTCGCCTATGGAGGGCTAGTGCCAGAGGCGGCATTGGCAGTTCCAACCCATGGCTGGATCAACCTGCACTTCTCCTTGCTGCCGCACTGGCGGGGTGCCGCCCCGGTCCAGCATTCCATTATCAACGGCGACGACATCACCGGTGCAGTCACCTTCCAGCTGGAAACCGGACTGGACACAGGTCCGGTATTCGGACAGGTCACCGAGAGAATTGGTGAACTGGACACCGCAGGCGTCATGCTCGAGCGGCTCAGCCGGTCCGGCTCGAACCTGCTGGTGCAGACCTTGGAAGCTCTGGACTCCGGGCAGGCCATTGCCATTCCGCAGTCCGGATCGCACACCTACGCACCGAAGATTACCGACGTGGATGCGGAGCTGGACTTCACCCGGACCGCCACGGAAATCCGTCGGCGCGCCCACGGAACCACCCCGTCCCCGGGCGCCTGGGTCAAGGCCGAAGACAAGCGCTTCAAATTCGGTCCACTGCGTGAGCACCGCGAGATCGCCGACCTTGCGCCAGGCGAAGTGCGCATCGAGCCAGGCAAGCAGCCGAAGGTATACATCGGCACCGCCACCTGGGCCCTGCAGCCCACCGAAATCCAGCCTCCGGGCAAGAAAATGATGAACGCCAGCGACTGGGCACGTGGAGTGCTCACCCAGGGAACGAAAGTGAGCTTCGCATGAGCGGACAGGAACCACGCGGCGGATACCGCGACAATGAACGCCGCAATGAGCAGGGCCGTACCCGCAACCGCGGCCAGGCCGGCCCGCGCAAGTACTCGGCATCCGCACCCGGCCAGCGAAAGCGCGCGGCCGACCCGGCACGCCTGGTAGCTTTCAAGACCCTGCGTGAGGTATCCGGCGCGGATGCCTACGCCAACCTGGTGCTGCCGAAGATGATCCGCGAATACCAGCTTGACCGCCGCGACGCGGGCTTCGCCACCGAGCTGGCCTACGGGGCACTGCGCGGCCAGGGGTTCTACGACGCGATCCTGACCACCCTGGTTGACCGTCCGCTGGCCGAGCTGGATCCGGCCATCCTCGATGCGCTGCGCCTGGGCGCCCACCAGCTGCTGGCCATGCGTGTGCCCAAGCATGCCGCCCTGGATGAAACCGTGTCGCTGGCTCGTGCGCAGATCGGCGCCGGCCCATCCGGCCTGATCAACGCCGTACTGCGGCGCGTTTCGGCCAAGGAAGCCGACGAATGGACCGAACTGCTGGGCAATGCTGCCGCTTCGGAGTCCGAGCGGCTGGCCATCGAGCACTCGCACCCGGACTGGATTGTCCGTGCCTTGCGTGGCGCGCTGATTTCCCATGGCCGCGACGCCAGCGAACTTGAAGCCCTGCTGGAAGCGGATAACCTGGCGCCGCTGGTGAACCTGGTGTCCCTGCCGGGGCTGGGCGATCTGTCCGGCGCCTTGGAATCCGGGGCGGAACCGGGCACCTTGCTGGCTGATTCGGCCACCTACAAGCACGGCGACGTTTCGCGTGTGCCAGGGGTCAAGGAAGGCACCGTGCGTGTCCAGGATGCCGGCAGCCAGGTCATGGCCCGCGCCTTGGCTACTATCGAATTGCCCGAAGCCGGCGAAGACCGCTACTGGCTGGATCTTTGCGCAGGTCCAGGCGGAAAGGCGGCGCTGCTCGCAGCGATCGCCGTGCAGCGCGACGCCCGCCTGACTGCCAACGAGCCAACACCGCACCGCGCTCGCCTGGTCGAGAACTCGTTGGCTGCGGTGCCGCATGACTACTGGATGGTCACCGGTGACGACGGGCGCAGCTTCGGCGGTCTGGACTATGCAGGGGACTACGACCGCATCATGGTCGATGCCCCTTGCTCCGGCTTGGGCGCATTGCGCCGCCGCCCGGAATCGCGTTGGCGCAAAGCCCCGCGCGACATTCCGGAACTGACCAAGTTGCAAGGCGAGCTGCTCGCTGCCGCCTTCAACGCGGTCCGCGTCGGCGGCGTCATCGGCTTCGTCACCTGTTCGCCGCATCAGGCCGAAACCCGCCTGGTTGTGGAAGACTTCTTGAAGCACCACGAAAACGCGGCACTGCTGGATACCAGCGCCGCGGTTTCCTCGGTGATGTATCAGGACGCGCCATCGGCAGGCCATGCACTGGGCGATGGGAGCACCGTGCAGCTGTGGCCGCACGTGCACGGCACCGACGCCATGTTCATGGCAATCCTGACCAAAAAAGCCTAGCCAAGCCCGAGTATTCCAAGGAGCATCCATGCGTAATGCGCGGATCAACCCGTCGATCCTGTCCGCCGATTTTGCGAACCTCGCTAGCGAGCTGGACCGCATCCACACTGCCGACGCGGTCCACGTGGATGTCATGGACAACCATTTCGTTCCCAATCTGACCTTGGGCTTGCCCGTGGTTGATGCGCTGCACAAGGTCAGCAAGTTGCCGATCGATGTGCACCTGATGATTGAGAACGCGGATCGCTGGGCCCCGGAATACGCGCAGCTCGGCGTGGATTCGGTAACTTTCCACGCCGAGGCTTCGGCAGCTCCTGTCCGCTTGGCTCGTGAATTGCGTTCCGCCGGGTCCAGGGCCGCCATGGCCTTGCGCCCGGCCACGCCGATCGAACCCTACCTGGACATGCTCGGCGAGCTGGACATGGTTCTGCTGATGACCGTGGAACCAGGTTTCGGCGGCCAGAAGTTCCTGGATCTGGTCCTTCCCAAGATCAAGCGTGCCCGGGCTGCCATTGACGGCAGCGGCAAGCCGATTGCGCTGCAGGTTGACGGCGGCATTTCACGCGACACGATCCTGCGCGCCGCCGAAGCCGGTGCGGATGTCTTCGTCGCCGGTTCCGCGGTGTACTCGGCCCAGGAGCCATCGGTGGAAATCGATGTATTACGCAATCTTGCGCTGGGCGGTCACTAGCGGCGCACAAAGTGTGTCAGAATAAACTCAGTAAACACGAATACGTGCTCCGGGGTCGGTGAAAGTCCGAACCGGCGGTGATAGTCCGCGACCCGCAACCAAAGCCACAAGCTGAGGGAACGGTTGAACTGGTGAAATTCCGGTACCGACAGTTAAAGTCTGGATGGGAGAAGCACGAATTTGATATGCCTACTGGTACTGCCGATAGCCCGCACCGGGTCTATCTCCTAAAGCAGAGCCACAGGCCCATCAAATGCACACCCCCGGAGCCGCCGCTTCGAGAAGGGTGGAATGATGGATTTCCTGCGGTGGCTCATTGAAGCTTTCAACTCACAAATTGCGATCGGCTCGTCGGCACTTTTGGTGCGCGAAGTCGTAGGCAATATCTTCGGCCTGGCCAGCGCCGTGGGCGGCATGCGCCGCAAAGTCTGGGCCTGGCCTATTGGAATCGTCGGCAACCTCTTGCTGCTGACGGTGTTCCTGGGCAGCATTTTCGATACCGGGTACACTGCCAACCTCTGGGGCCAAGCCGGCCGGCAGATCATGTTCATCGCCGTCTCGGTCTTCGGCTGGTACCGCTGGAAGCAGGCCAAGAACGGCACCGGTAGCGCCGTCACCCCTGAATGGGCTTCCAACAAGGCTCGCCTGGGCCTGATCGCCGTGCTGATCCTCGGTACCCTCGCAGTGACACCAATCTTCCGCCTCCTCGGCTCCTATGAACCTGTCTGGGCTGATGCATGGACCTTCGTTGGCTCGATGCTCGCCACGTACGGCATGGCCAAGGGCTGGGTCGAATTCTGGCTGATCTGGGTCGCCGTCGATGCCGTAGGCGTGCCGCTGCTGTTCTCCGCCGGCTACTACGCCAGCGCGTTCATGTACCTGTTCTACGGGGCATTCACCCTGGTCGGCTTCTTCGTCTGGGCCAAGTCCAAGCGCGACGCGAAACCCCAGATTGAAACCGAAATGCTCGATCCAACCATCTCGCGCCAACGCTGAAAGGGGAGCAGCACCATGATTACGACCCAGCAGCTCGACGCCGCATTGCGCACCGCGCTGGAAACCGCCGGACGCGGCCACCGCGGGGCCAACCCGCTGGTCGGCGCTTGCGTCCTGGATGCCGAGGGAAATATCATCGCCACCGGTTTTCATATCGGGGCGGGGCATCCGCACGCCGAGGTCGACGCACTGCGGCGCCTGGGCAAGATGCCTCCTGCCAAGGCCCGCGAACTGACGATGGTAGTGACCCTCGAACCGTGCAACCACACCGGTCGCACAGGTCCCTGTGCCCGAGCCATCGTGGAAGCCGGCATCGGGCAGGTGTACTACGCGGTCTCGGATAACACCGCCGCCAGCGGAGGCGCCGACTACCTGCGCAGCCACGGAACCCAAGCCACCCAGCTGGAGGATTTCTCCGCGGCGAAGCAGCTGAACCACCGCTGGTTCATCGCCAAGGCTGAAGGCCGACCGTTCATCACGGTGAAAATTGCCCAGTCGCTCGACGGCCGGATCAACGCACCGGATGGTACGAGCCAATGGATCACCTCCGAAGCCTCGCGCAACCACGCGCACACCCTGCGCTCGCGCGTGGATGGCATCCTGGTCGGCACGAACACGGCGATCATCGACAATCCGCGGCTGACCGCCCGCACTCCCGAAGGGCAGCTGCACGAGCGCCAGCCCTTCCGCCTGGTCATGGGCGAACGCGATTTGCCAGCAGATCTGGCACTCGCCCAGGGAAGCGATTGGTCGCAGATCCGCAGCCACGACGTGCAAGAGGCCATCGCCCGGGCTAACGAGTTGGGCCTGGCCCACCTGCTGATTGAAGGTGGCGCCACGGTCGCCTCGGCCTTCATCGCAGCAGATCTGGCCGACGAAATCTACTGCTACCAAGCACCAGTGCTGATCGGCGCAGGCAGCTCATCGGTCAACATGCCAAGCACCACCACACTCAGTGACGCGCAGCGTTTCCGGCTGGATTCGGCCAGCAACGAATCGTTGACCCGGTTGGGCGATGATATTGCCCTGCATCTAGAACCGTTGCCCCGCGCCTAAGCGCCAGCAACCCCAAACATTTCAAGGAGTAATCATGTTCACCGGAATTGTCACCGGCCAGGGAGTCATAGAAGGCATCGAGACCTTCAGCGGCAAGGATCTGGCAGTACTGACCCTGCGTGCCCCGGGCCACACCGAAAACCTTGGCCTTGGCGGTTCTCTTGCCGTCAACGGGGTCTGCCTGACCGCCACCGAGCTGGAAGGCGACACGCTCAGCGTCGACGTCATGGGCGAAACCCTGCGCCGCACCACCATCGGCGCCTTGAAAACCGGCGACCAGGTCAACCTCGAACGCTGCACCCCCGCCGGAGGCCGGCTCGATGGGCATGTAGTGCAGGGCCACGTAGACACCGTCGGCGAGGTCCTGGCCCGCGAAGACCACGGCCAGTGGACCACCTTCCGCATTGGAATCGACGCTGCTTACGCGCCGCTGACCGCGGAAAAGGGCTCCATTGCGCTGGACGGCATCTCGCTGACCATTACCGCAGTCTCCCCGGCAACGAATTCCGGTGGCCACTGGGTCGAGGTCGGCATCATCCCGATCACCCTCGCCGAGACCACCATGGGCACCCGCCAAGTGGGCGAGAAGATCAATATCGAGGTCGATGTGCTCGCCAAGTACGTGGCACGCCTGAATGAATTCGGAGGCCAGCAGTAATGGGCATCTCGACTTTGGACTCCATCCCTACCGCGCTGGCAGCCCTGGCCGCCGGCCGAGCCGTAGTGGTCGTCGACGACGAGGACCGGGAAAACGAGGGCGACATCATCTTCGCCGCCCAGCACGCTACGGCCGAGCTGATGGCCTTCACCATCCGCTACACCTCAGGGGTGATTTGCGTGCCCTTGGGCGCCAAGCGGGCCGACGCGCTGCGCCTGGCCCCGATGGTCGGCATCAACCAGGATGCCAAGGGCACTGCCTTCACTGTCACCTGCGACGCGGCCGAAGGGATCACCACCGGTATTTCCGCTGCCGATCGTGCGCTGACCAGCCGACTGCTGGCCGACCCGGCCACCGAACCGGCCCAGCTCTCCCGCCCGGGCCACATCTTCCCGCTGCGAGCTGCGGCCGGGGGAGTGCTGGAACGCCGCGGGCACACCGAAGCGGCGGTTGACCTGTGCCAGGCCGCCGGCTTGGAACCGGTCGGGGTGATCGGCGAAATCACCAAGGACGACGGCGAAATGATGCGCCTGGATGACCTGCGCGTCTTCGCAGCTGAACACCACTTGCCGCTGATCTCCATCGACGATCTGGCCCGCTGGCGCCGAGTCAACGACGAGATCGAGCTGACCGATCCGATCAAGTTGCCCACCGCCTTCGGGGACTTCACCGCCCGCGCTGCTACCGCAGAAGGCCACGAGCACGTCGTGCTCAGCCACGCCGGTCCCGACGGCGCTAAGCCCGGCAACCTGGTGCGCATCCATTCGGAGTGCCTTACCGGGGACATCTTCGGTTCCTACCGGTGCGACTGCGGCGAACAGCTGCATGCTTCGATGGAAACCATCGCCAGCGAAGGCGGTCACGTCATCTACATCCGCGGACACGAAGGCCGCGGCATCGGCCTGGCCAACAAGCTGCGCGCCTACGCCCTGCAGGAAGGCGGCATGGATACCCTGGACGCCAACCTGCATCTGGGCTTCCCTGCCGACGCACGCGAGTACTTCGCCGTCGCTGCCATCCTCAAGGCCATGGGCATGGACGAAATCCGCCTGCTGAGCAACAACCCGGACAAGCAGGAACAGCTGAATGACGCGGGAATCAAGGTAGCAGAGCTGATCGGCCTGCAGATTGCGCCCCGTGAGCAGAACTCGGCCTACCTGCGTACCAAGCAGACGCGCTTCGGCCACCACCTGGATCTGCCCGATACCGACGATGACCAGCAGGCCGACGCCTACCACGGCGCCTGAACCCCACGAATCCAGAAGAATAGAAGGAGCATCAAGATGAGCAAGCATGGCGCACCTGCCGATGTCAGCGAACAGCTGAAGGCCCTGGCCGTTCAGGAGAAGTTCTCCCAGCTCAAGGTGGCCATCGTGGCCGCGAGCTGGCACGAGGTGATCATGAACGGACTGATTGACGGCGCCGAGCGCGCCGCCAAGGATGCCGGTCTGGAATCGAGCACCACCCTGATTCGCGTACCGGGCACCTTCGAATTGCCGGTCGCTGCTTCCACCCTTGCCGGCGACTACGATGCGGTCATCGCGCTGGGCGTGGTCATCCGTGGCGGTACCCCGCACTTTGACTACGTCTGCTTGGCCGCGACCAATGGCTTAACCAATGTGAGCGTGGACACCAAAACCCCAATCGGTTTTGGCGTGCTCACCTGCGATAACGAAGAGCAGGCCCTTGACCGCGCTGGCTTGGAAAACTCCAGCGAGGACAAAGGCTATGAAGCCTACTCGGCTGCCGTCATGACGGTAGCCGCACTGCCCTAGCATTCGGGTGGCCCTGTCACAAAGGGCCACCAGAATACAGCCCCTGCAGAGAAAACAGCTAGGATAAGTTCCGTGAAAACTTTTGACGAGCTCTTCAGCGAACTATCGCTCAAGGCACAATCCCGCCCGGAAGGCTCACGTACCGTCACCGAACTCGACTCTGGTGTCCATGGCATCGGCAAGAAGATCGTCGAGGAAGCCGCCGAAGTTTGGATGGCTGCGGAGTACGAAACCGATGAGGCCGCGGCGGAGGAGATCTCCCAGCTGCTGTACCACCTTCAGGTTCTCATGATCGCCAAGGGAATGACCTTGGCCGACGTTTACAAGCATCTATAGCCGTCGCGCGATTGCGGCCTGATCCACTACCGATCAGGGCGCAGTCAACGCACGGCGGCAGAAACAACGGCCAACGAATTAATCCTTGGCGCTTGTTTATGGCTAATCGCCGCAGCGCCATTCATGACGAAATGAGTCAATAATGCTCCGCGTAGCCCTACCCAATAAGGGTGCCCTATCCGAAATCGCTTCCACCATGTTCAAGGAAGCCGGCTACCTCCAGCGCCGCGATTCCCGCGAACTGGTCCTGGTCGATGAGGAAAACCAAGTTGAATTCTTCTACCTGCGTCCGCGCGACATCGCAGTCTATGTCGGCCGGGGAATCCTGGACGTAGGCATCACCGGTCGCGATCTGTACCTTGATGCAGATGTCGACGACGCTGTCGAAGAGCAGCTCTCGCTGGGCATCGGGAAGTCGGCCTTCCGCTTCGCTGCCCCGGTTGGCGCCTTCAACGATGCACAGCAGCTCAATGGCAAGCGCATTGCCACCAGCTATGACGTGCTGCTGCGCCACTACCTCGAAAAGTCCGGCATCCAGGCTTCGATCGTTCGCCTTGACGGTGCCATCGAGTCTTCGGTCCGGCTGGGCGTGGCCGATGCCATCGCTGACGTTGTAGAAACCGGCAATACCATCAAGGCCGCTGGCATGGAGATCTTCGGCGATCCGCTGCTGAACTCCGAAGCAGTCATGATCGGCCGTGTCGGCCACAAGCCATCCGGCTTGGATGTGCTGATCCGCCGCCTGAACGGTGTGCTCGTTGCCCGCCAGTACGTCATGCTCGACTACGACGTGCGGCGCGAGCTTGCCGACCAGGCATGCGAGCTGACCCCAGGCCTGGAATCGCCAACCGTGTCGGACCTTGCAAACTCCGATTGGGTGGCCGTGCGCGCCATGGTCAAGAAGTCGCAGACCAATAACATCATGGACGAGCTGTACGAAGTTGGCGCCCGCGCCATCTTGGTCAGCCAGATCCACGCCTGCCGCATCTAAGTAGACAAGGAAAATTCGCTGATGAGCGTTGCAATTCGTGTTATTCCTTGCCTCGACGTTGACGCCGGACGTGTTGTGAAGGGCGTGAATTTTGCGGGGCTTCGCGATGCTGGCGATCCCGTTGAGCTTGCCCGTCGCTACAATGATGCAGGTGCCGACGAGCTGACCTTCCTGGATGTCACCGCATCCAGCGCGGATCGTGAAACTACTTATGAGGTCGTACGCCATACCGCAGAAGAAGTTTTCATCCCGCTGACCGTAGGCGGAGGCGTCCGCGCTGCCGAAGACGTCGATCGCCTGCTGCGCAACGGCGCCGACAAGGCCTCGATCAATACCGCGGCGGTGAACCGTCCTGAGGTCATCAACGAGATTACCCAGCGCTTCGGCTCCCAGGTACTCGTGCTGTCGCTCGACGCCCGACGCACAGATGATCCGACGATTGCATCGGGCTATGAGGTTACTACTCATGGTGGTCGTACCGGCACGGGCATGTGCGCCGTAGCTTGGGCCAAGGAAGCTGCTGAACGAGGCGTGGGGGAGATCCTGCTGAACTCGATCGATGCTGATGGCACCAAGGATGGTTTCGATCTGGAAATGATCCGTGCAGTTCGCGCCGAGGTCTCGGTCCCGCTGATCGCATCGGGTGGTGCAGGAAAGCCTGAGGACTTCCCTCCAGCAATTGAAGCAGGTGCCGATGCCGTTTTGGCCGCCTCGATTTTCCACTTCGGTCCGAAGGACATGATCGCCAAGGTCAAACAGGCCATCCGCGAAGCTGGCTACCCAGTTCGCTAGGCACGTAAGCCGAAGGCCCAGCACCAAATGGTGCTGGGCCTTAGCTGTACCCGGCTACTCGTTGGCAATCAGTTCCTTCTCGGTCCGCCAAACGTCAATTTCAATAGGAACGCTGGCGACGGCAGCCTGACCGGGTATAGCTTGCCACGCGCCGCCATCGACGCTGAATTCTCCGCGGTAGAGAGTGGTCACCCCGACCTTGAAAGTTCCCGTCTCTCCATACGAGTGACTCGTGGGGGTTTCATCTCTCAGCGTATGATGCGGCATCGGATCTCCAGGGAAATCAAGATTTCGAGTAGTCCCATCCCCATAGTTCCAGTTCCACTGAATCGGTATCGCTTTGATTCGAACAGCGGATCCAGAAAGATCCGAGTTGAACGCTTGAGTTTCCGCGGTCGCCCAAAGATGCGTGTGGCCATTGCGTAGAGAAAATTCATTCGGCTCACTGTTGATGGAAGACGCTTTGATTGGATAAGACCTGAATCGTTCAATGTCGATTGAGATTTCGGGGATGACCTGTTCCTCGGGGATCGTGATTTTCGGGGGATCACCGAGACAATAACGATATTGTCTAATGACACGTCCGTTTTCATCTAGAAGCTGGCGTGTAATCGGAAAAGTACCATCATCACAGCGCGTCTGATCTGGAATACTGTCACAGATATTCACTGATTCTCGACCCGGTATGCAAGCGTCAAAGTCGCGGAACTTAAATTTCTTCTGTTTGGGAAGTACCTTTGGAGTATTTTCATTTTTATGTTCGCGATCGTTCCGGTCGCTAATGTTAATTTTTGGGATACGGTCAGAGTATATTGTCTCCTTGTGTCTTTCTTCGATTTTATTATTATCGAACAAGACTCGGTCCTGGTCCGAGGAAGACTTCTCGGGGGATAGAACCGTATAAGAGTATGGAAAAACCCCGACGGAAATTGTCAGTAGGCTCGTCAATAATCCTGTCCTGAACCTCATCTCTCTTCGACTCCGATGATTGTATAAATTTTCCACTGCTTGTCGAATTCCAATCCGATTCCGGCTTCTGTGGCCTCAAGCTTTGAGAATTCAGAATCGATTTCATTCGGAAGTAGGTAAAATTGGGCAGCGTCGGCAGTGTATTGAACTGTAACCACAGCGAGATTTTTGCCTGAAATGTGGGAATCTAATATTTTCGGATGGTGTTTTCCACCAACTTGCCATTTTCCGCTTTTTTCTGCTCTGGTGGCAGAATCAATAATTGATTCTGTACAAACAGTGCAGTCAGGACTAGTTACGTTCTTGATTATCTTGGGGTCATTCGTCTCGATCGTGTAATTGAGCAATTCAAAGTAGTACTTGGTGAAGGCGGCTGCTCCGTCCACGCTGTACTCGTCCGCAAGTGCTGGCCGTTCCGGGACAGGAACATTTTCTGCGGGTCCATCGGCTGAGGCAGGCTTGTACTTGAGGCTTTCGGCCGGCGACGGTTTCTCTGCTGTCGAAACCGGATTCGGTGACGTCTCGATAGCGGCGGACGGTGAGCTCTTTGGCCCTTCAGCGTTCCCGGCATTGCAGCCTGATAGTGCGAGTGCAACAGCTGCAACGGACGCGACAACTGCAATTTTCCGAGTGTCCATTCGAACTCTCCATGATCATTGGGAATGCCAGGTTGTGCGCCATCCTATGCCCGTGTTTCAAGAAAGTGGAGAGTTTTCGAGGAATCTGTGGAAAACTCAGGGCAGCTAAATCCCGAATCCCAATTACCTGTAACCACGTTTGATAACAGTCTGGAGTGAAACGATGCGGCTGGCGACGTTTGATTTCAGGGCTCATGGATTCGCCTAGCCTGAAATCAGGCACGTTCAATTAGCTGAGCGGTGCTTTACCCGGGGGACTCTCAAGCGCGATGGCAGAAACTTTCCATCCGGTGTCGGTGTATTCAAGTCCCATGGTGATTTCACCCAGATTTTGTTCTTCGACAATGATGGTTTCCTGATCGGGACGAATGAGCGAACGTTCAGACAAGGTGAGCTCGCCCATCAGATAAGCAGAACTACCGTCAAACCGGACGATATAGTCCGTGTGCAGGAAGTAGTAGCCGCCGGTTTGCATGTATTCCGGACCTGTTCGGAGGTCTTCTTGCTCGCGGAAGGTCTTCCAGCACTGTTCCGTTTTGCATGTTCCGGTAACTATCGGGGTGAAATCGGCGGAGTCCTGGTAGATGATTTCATAATTGAGCAAGTCGAAGAAATACGTTCCGGCGTCCTGGACTCCGTAATCCGATTTTTCATACGTGATATCTGCCGACTCCGGAAGCTCCAGTTCGCTTGATGAAGGTGCCTGCGTGGTACTTGAAGCAGCCGGCAATGAAGCCGAGGACGCCGGATCGGCGGGTGCGACTGAAACGAAGAGTGCTGATACCAGGGCAACCAAGACGAACGCGGGCACGATGGCGATAGCGACACTGGGGTAATGCTCAAGGACTCTGCGCGTGTTCATGGCCAAGCTCCAGACCTGTTGGATATCGATTGCTCGAAATCCTAGGCCGGTGCGACGCGAACTTGGACGGCACACCCACGAATGTGGATAACCAAGGGAGCTTTATAGCCCTGGCTTGAAGCCCTTGACGATTTCCAATGCGGTTTCCCCGCCTTCGAACAAGACCAGGCTCTGGTCGATGCGGCCGAACGAGTACATCATCAGCTCGGTGACCGGCCCGGTAATCGAAACAGCGTTCGGAGCCTTCTTGGCGACATGACGCTGGCCATCGGGACGCGTCAGGATAATGCCAATTGGCGCATGGCGGAACAGCAGGCGAGACATGCGGGTCAGCGACTGCCAGAGCAGTTCGGTGTACTCGGTGTCCAGAACCCGCGGAGCCCACTGGCCGCGGGCACGCCGCACATCTTCGGTGTGGATGAAGAACTCGGAGAGGTTCGCCGACTGGTTGACCTTGTCGATGGCGAACGGCGAGAAAGCGGGCGGACCCGATCGGAAGCTGCGGACCAACCCGGCATAGCCTTCGGGAGTCTGCGCCGCGATCACCATTTGGTTCTGCTTCGCCTCGAGCTTCTTGGACAGCGGTTTGAAGAACATGCCAGCAGAAAGCAGTGAGCTTTCGCGCAACACAAGGTGAGCGGCGAGATGGCGGGTCTGCCAACCGTCGCAAAGGGTGTCGGCGGTAGGTCCTGCCGCAAGCAGGGTCTCGGCCAACGCAAGTCTGGAAGCCTGAACTAAGTGCATCACCTCTGAAACTAGCACGCTCCTAGTGACTAATTGTGCAAGGTGAAAGAGGTGTCGCCAAGACGGCGTGGCGCGTCGACGAGCGGTACGTCACAGGTCTCTGGATTCCGCGGAAAACCAGTATGCTAATGGTGATGTCTACTTCTAACGACGGCTCGAATCCGAGCCCTGAATCCCACAGCCTCGACCCGGCGATTGCCCGGCGTCTCAAGCGAGATGCCAATGGCCTGTTTGCTGCCATCGCGCAGCAGTACGACTCCGGGAAAGTGCTGATGCTCGGCTGGATGGACGATGAAGCGTTGCACCGCACGTTGACCACTGGCCGGGTCACCTTCTACTCCCGTTCCCGCCAGGAATACTGGCGCAAGGGCGACACCTCCGGCCACTTCCAGTTCGTGAAGTCCGTTGCCCTGGATTGCGATGGCGATGCGCTGCTGGTGCAGGTCGACCAGGTAGGCGCCGCCTGCCACACCGGCACCGAATCCTGCTTCACCGATCGGGAATTGCCGGCCATCGTGGGCCACCGCCCCGAGTAGGACTTTCGAAGCACCGGCACACGCGGTTGGCTAGCGCCGGGAATGCCGCGCCCAGCTGCGCATCGCAGCACGCGCTCGAAGAATACGTAGAAGAAGAACACAGATGAAAACCCTTGGCAAGATTTCCCCGTCCCGCGAATCCTTCCGCGCCATGGCCGCGAACCGTCGTGTCATCCCCGTGACCATCACCGTGCTGGCTGACTCGCTCACGCCCATCGGCCTCTACCGCACCCTGGCGCAGGGCCGCCCAGGCACCTTCCTGATGGAATCGGCTGCCCCGGGCGGTGTCTGGAGCCGCTATTCCTTCATTGGAGTGAACTCCCCGGCAACGCTGAGCACCCGTGGTTCAGAAGCCTACTGGCAGGGCCATGCGCCAGCTGGCCTGCCCACCGGCGGTGCGGGCGTGGAGGTCTTGCGCGACACCGTGCGCGCGCTGAAGACCGAACCCGTTCCCGGCATGCCTCCCTTGACCGGCGGCATGGTCGGCTTCATCGGCTGGGAATGCGTGCGCCACTGGGAGAAGCTGCCCAACCCGCCGGCCGATGATCTGAACCTGCCTGAGCTGAGCATGAACCTGGTAGCGGACATGGCTGCCCATGATGCGGCCGAAGGCACCGTCACGCTGATCGCCAACGCGATCAATTTCGATGGCAGCGACGAGAATGTCGACGACGCCTACGACGGTGCCGTCACCCGCCTGCAGGCGATGCTCGACCAGCTCGCCGTGCCGGTGGATTCGGCCGCGGCGGTGCTCACCGGTACCGATGTGCCGCGCGAAACCCTGATGGAAGCTGTCACCCACTCCTGGGATGAGAACGAGTACCTCAAGGCGCTGGCCAAGTCAAAGACCGCGATCGTGGACGGCGAGGTCTTCCAGATCGTCGTCTCGCGCCGCTTCGAGCTGGAAACGCAGGCCGACGCGCTGGATGTCTACCGCGTGCTGCGCGCGACTAACCCGAGCCCGTACATGTACCTGTTCAACTTCGTCAACGAGGACGGCGAACGGTTCGAGATCGTCGGCTCCTCGCCCGAAGCGCTGGTCACCGTCAACGATTCGCACGTGGTCACCCACCCGATCGCCGGTTCCCGCCCGCGCGGGGCGAACTACGAGGACGACCAGCTGCACGAGAAGTCGCTGCTCAACGACGAGAAGGAGCGCGCCGAGCACCTGATGCTGGTTGACCTTTCGCGCAACGACCTCTCGCGGGTCTGCAAGGCCGGCACCGTGGAAGTCACCCAGTTCATGGAGGTCGAGCGCTTCAGCCACATCATGCACCTGGTCTCCAATGTGGTGGGCAAGACCCGCGACGACGTGGACGCCTACGACGTGCTGGCCGCGACCTTCCCGGCCGGCACGCTCTCCGGTGCCCCGAAGCCCCGCGCCCTGCAGCTGCTGGACGAGTACGAACCGTACCGCCGCGGCATCTACGGCGGCGTGGTCGGCTACCTGGACTTCGCCGGCGACATGGACATGGCCATCGCCATCCGCTCCGCCCTGCTCAAGGGGGAGCGCGCCTATGTGCAAGCCGGCGGCGGCATCGTCAACGACTCGAAGTTCGCCGACGAAGCCCTGGAAACCGTGAACAAGGCAGCCGCCCCGCTGCGCGCCGTCTGGGCTGCGCAGTCGATGCGTGCGGCCCACAACATCAACACCGAATCAGGTGAAACGAAGTGAAGAAATTGACCAGCGCCCGCACCCTCGCCCTCTTCGGCATGGCCGGCGCACTGATCGGCCTCTGGTCGGCCACCCGCACATGGATCACCGTCGATGTGGTCTCCAGCTCCGTGCAGATCCCGCGGATCGCCATCGACGGCGCCACCGCGGCCGCCTCGGTCACCGCGGTCTCCGTGGTGGTGCTGGCCGGTTCGCTGGCGCTGCTGATCGCCGGGAAGATCGCCCGCTACATCATTGCGGCGATCTGCCTGCTCGCCGGTGCCACCGTGGTTGCCGCCGGCCTCGGGACGCTGCGCGATCCGCAGGCCGTCGCCTCCACCACCGTGGCCGAAGCTACCGGACTGGCCCAGAACGTCGGCGAGTACACGCTCAGCGCGTGGCCAGCGGTCGCGGTGTTCGCCGGAGTGCTGATGGCGCTGCAGGCCGTGCTGGTGTTCGTCTTCGCCGGCCGCTGGCCCGCCAAGGCCAGCAAGTACGATCGGCAAGCAGCAAGGTCCAGCGCGGAGCCCAAGGACCAGTCCTCGCGCAACATCGCCAGCTGGGAGCAGCTCTCGGACGGCGAAGACCCGACTGCTGGCCGGAAATAACCCGGGCGGATCGTGATTCGCACCACCGGCGCGAAACGAAGGCTTCCGGAATAGGAGGTTCTCGCGCGCAGGTGGCAGAATGGAACCTGAAGACCAACGTCCCGGGCAGCAACGCCCTGCCGGGACGCAGCATCACAACATGAGGAGACATCGAACATGTCGCAGAACACCGAGCTCGATCCGGTATACACCGAAGAGATTGGCCACGGTAACTCCATCGCAGCGTGGGCCTGCGTACTGACCATGATTGCCGGTTCAATCGTGGCCGGCATCGCCTTCGCCTACTTCGCCTGGTCCATCGTCTGGGTCGGTTGCGGCATCATGGTGGTCGGCCTGCTCCTGGGCTGGGTCCTGAAGGCAGCCGGTTTCGGCGTGGGCGGCGCTCGCAGCGGAGCATCGCACTAAATTGACTGTTCTTGATGAGATCATCGCGGGCGTCCGGGAAGACCTGGGCGCCCGTCGCGCAATCACCAGCCTGGAAGCGATCAAGCAGGCCGCGGCAGCGGCAGCCCCTGCGCGCGATGCTTTCGCCGCGCTCGGTGGCCATGCCGACCAGGCCGCCCGCGACACCACGCTGCGTGTCATCTCCGAGGTCAAGCGCAAGTCCCCGTCCAAGGGTGCGCTGGCCGATATCCCGGAGCCTGCCGTACTGGCCGCTGAATACGAGGCCGGTGGCGCCTCGGTGATTTCCGTGCTCACCGAAGCCCGCCGTTTCGGCGGTTCGCTGCAGGATCTCGACGCGGTACGCGCTGCCGTGCAGATTCCGGTGCTGCGCAAGGATTTCACGGTCGACGAGTACCAGATCTACGAAGCCCGCGCCCACGGCGCTGACCTCGTGTTGCTCATTGTTGCGGCGCTGAATGATGAATTGCTGGCATCTTTCCTAGAATTGACTCACCAGCTGGGAATGAACGCCCTGGTGGAGACCCACACCGAGGAAGAAATCGCCCGCGCCAGCAAGGCCGGAGCGAAGATCATCGGTGTGAACGTGCGCAACCTGAAGACGCTGGACGTCGATCCAGCCACCTTCGGCAAGCTCGCTCCGCTGCTGCCGGCCCAGGCGGTGATCGTCGCCGAGTCCGGTGTGGAATCCACCGAACAGGTCGTCCAATACGGTGCGGCCGGCGCCGACGCGGTCTTGGTCGGCGAAGCGCTGGTGAAGCATGCCGATCCGCGCGCTTCGGTCGCCGCGTTCATCAAGGCCGGTACCGGCGCCAAGCCGCAGCGCTAGCCGCGCACGGCGGCGAAGGACCCAGAACTGCTTTTCGTGCCCCGCAGGAGTTTCCGGCGGGGCACGAGACTTACCACGAATCAAGCTCCGTACGAGGAAAGAGGGAATCGATGAGCACTCCGGAAAACTCCGAGCACCGCCAGTCGATCGATGCACAGTCGCTAAGGCACGCAAGCGGCCCGTACTTTGGTGCCTACGGCGGGCGATGGATGCCCGAGTCCCTCATGGCCGCCATGGACGAGCTGAACGAGACCTTCGAAGCGGCCAAGAACGACCCCGAGTTCATCGCCCAGGTCAAGGACCTGAACAAGAACTACTCCGGCCGCCCCTCGCTGCTCACCGAAGCCAAGCGCTTTTCCGAGCAGTACTGCGGCGGGGTGCGGATCTTCCTCAAGCGCGAGGACTTGAACCACACCGGCAGCCACAAGATCAACAACGTGCTCGGCCAGGCGCTGCTGGCCAAGCGCATGGGCAAGACCCGCATCATCGCCGAGACCGGCGCCGGCCAGCACGGCGTCGCCTCGGCCACCGCCGCGGCCCTGATGGGCCTGGAATGCGTGGTCTACATGGGCGCGGAAGACACCCGCCGGCAGGCGCTGAATGTCGCGCGCATGCGCCTGCTCGGCGCCACCGTCATCCCGGTCACCGTCGGCTCCCAGACGCTGAAGGACGCGATCAACGAGGCGCTGCGCGACTGGGTGGCCAACGTGGATAACACCCACTACCTGCTGGGCACCGCCGCCGGCGGCGCACCGTTCCCGGCCATGGTCCGCTACTTCCACGAGGTCATCGGCGACGAGGCCCGCGAGCAGATCCTGGCCCAGGCCGGCCGCCTGCCCGACGCGGTCACCGCCTGCATCGGCGGCGGATCGAACGCGATCGGCATCTTCCACGGCTTCCTCGACGATCCCGAGGTGGAGATCTACGGCTACGAGGCCGGCGGCGACGGCGTGGACACCGACCGCCACGCCGCGACCATCACCCTGGGCCGCCCGGGCGTGCTGCATGGCGCGAAGTCCTACCTGATGCAGGACGAGGACGGGCAGACCGTCGAATCGCACTCCATCTCCGCGGGCCTGGACTACCCGGGCGTCGGCCCGGAGCACGCCTACCTGGCCGACATCGGCCGCGTGAAGTACGAGCCGGTCACCGACACCGAGGCGATGGACGCGTTCAAGGCGCTGTGCCGCACCGAGGGCATCCTGCCGGCGATCGAGTCCGCGCACGCCCTGGCCGGCACCATCCGCCTGGCGGCGCGCAAGATCGCCGAAGGCGCGGTCCCGGAAGAGACCATCATCATCGCGAACCTCTCGGGCCGCGGCGACAAGGACGTGGGCACCGCTGCCGCCTGGTTCAACATGATCGACGAAAAAGACGCCGAGGCCGAAATCAACGCGGCCACTGCGCAGAACTCCGGCTCGCAGAAATCCGAGGAGAAGTAGATGACCCGCGTGACCAGCGCCCAGAAGATCGCCGCAGCCCGCGCCGAGGGCCGCCCGGCCCTCATCGGCTACCTGCCTGCCGGCTTCCCAGACGTCGCCACCAGCATCGAGGCCGCCGTGGCGCTGGCCGAGAACGGCGTGGATGTCATCGAGATCGGCATCCCGTACTCCGACCCGGTGATGGACGGTTCGGTGATCCAGGAAGCGACCGTGCAGGCGCTGGCCAACGGCTTCAAGGTCCCGCAGATCTTCGACATCGTGCGCGGAATCACCGAACGCACCGACGTGGCCGTGATGGTCATGACCTACTGGAACCCGGTGCTGCGCCTGGGCGTGGACGAGTTCTCCCGGCGCTTCGCCGAAGCCGGCGGCGCCGGCCTGATCACCCCGGATCTGGTGCCCGACGAGGCCGCCGAATGGATCCAGGCCAGCGAGAAGCACGGCCTGGAGCGCGTGTTCCTCATTGCCCCTTCGTCCACCGAAGCGAGGGTGCAGCGCACCGTGGATGCGTCCTCCGGCTTCGTCTACTGCGTGTCGCTGATGGGCGTCACCGGCGCCCGTACCGAGGTATCCTCCGCCGCGCAGGCAGTGGTCGACGCCGCCCACAACGCCGGCGCCGAGAATGCCTGCGTGGGCCTGGGCGTCTCGCGCCGCGAGCACGTGGAAGAAATCGGCGCCTACGCCGACGGCGTGATCGTCGGCACCGCGCTGGTCGCCGCCCTGCGTGACGGGGGAGTGCCGGCCGTGGGCGCCCTGGCCGCTGAACTGAGCGGACGGGCCTGATGGCTTTTGCCGCGCAGCTGGCGCTTGCCTTGCCCGCCTCCATCCCTTCGCCGCCGCCGGAATTCGCCAGGATCTCGATCGGCCCGCTGACCATCCACGCCTACGCGCTGTGCATCCTGGCGGGCATCCTGATCGCGCTGTGGCTGACCAACAAGCGCCTCGGCGCCCGCGGCGGCAACTCCGACATGCTCTGGGACATCGCCATCTGGACGATCCCCTTCGGCATCATCGGCGGACGCCTCTACCATGTGCTGATCACCGACCCGATGTACTACTTCGGGCTCGGCGGGCAAACCGCCCATCTGGCCGAGATCCCGCAGATCTGGCTTGGCGGGCTGGGCATCATGGGTGCGGTGTCGCTCGGCGCACTCGGGGCGTGGATCGGTTGCCGGAAAGCCGGCATCAGGCTCTCGGCCTTCGTCGACGCGGCCGTGCCCGGCTTGCTGCTGGCGCAGGCGGCCGGGCGCTGGGGCAACTGGTTCAACCAGGAGCTGTTCGGCGCGCCGACCGACTTGCCGTGGGGCCTGGAGATCGATGCGGACAGCTACAACTTCCCGGCCGGGCTGCCCGCGGACACGCTCTTCCACCCGACTTTCCTGTATGAGTCGCTGTGGAATGTGCTGGGCGCCTTCGTGCTGATCGCGCTGGACCGGAAGTTCAAGCTGCGCCGCGGCGCACTGTTCTGCTGCTACATGATCTGGTACGGCATCGGCCGCACCTTCACCGAATCGCTGCGCCTGGACCCGGCCGAAATCATCGCCATCGGGCCGCTGGCCCTGCGCGTGCACCAGTGGCTGGCGATCGGCATCGCCATCGCCGGCATCCTCGCGCTGATCGTGGTCCTGGGCAAGCTGCGCAACCAGCAGGTCGATCCGTTCTACCTGCCAGGCAGGGCCCCGGCGCAACCGGTCGAAGCAGATCGCGCCAAGCCCGCCGCGCACTCACCGGCGGAGTCCAGCTCCGATCCGGGCACCAGCCCCGATCCGGGCAACGACGCCACAGATCGGCAGCAATAATTCCATAGCACCATTCCGGTGGCCGGCAAGCATCCACGCTTGCCGGCCACCGGTGGCTTAAGCCGCGCCAGCAGCTGCCCGGATCCGCTTTCATGACGCGCCCTGGCCCCAATATGGCGAAATGTCCGGAAAATCTGGGCAGTTTTCCGCCCCTCGGGCGCAACATGCCCGAAACATTGGGCGGCTATCAAAACCGGCTGGCAAAACCGGTTTTCGCGATCCTGGCTCGCAAAAAACTGCTTTTTCCGCGCCGGTAGCGGCAGAAGTTTTTAACATTCCTGAAACACAAGCACGCGCATGCGAGAAACAAAACCTGCGTAACGTGTGATCCACGCGCCCCGCTGGTCGATCGACCCCTGGAAAGGCCAGCCGGTGCAGCACCACAACGAGGTGGGAAATGTTCGTCCCCGAAACCTCGATGCGCAAGCAGACCCCGCTTAGCACTGTCGAAAAGTTTCAGCTAGATGAAACATCCAGGCGGCCGGAAGCCCTTGCCGAGAATAAGCCCTTTACCGGGGGCTGCCGCGCGCCTATCCTGCATGAACCACAGAAAGGCACGCTCATGAGCATGACCGGAGTCCAGATGAACGCCTCGCCAGGTTTTGGCGAGGAGGTCCCCTCGCCCTACACCCGTTTTTCCGCGCTGCCTGGCGCGCAGGGTCTGTATGACCCAGCGGCCGAAAAGGATGCCTGCGGCCTGGCGATGATCGCGTCCCTGAAGAACGATGCCAGCCACGAGATCGTCGCCCACGCGCTGACCGCCCTGCGCCGGCTTGAGCACCGCGGCGCCATCGGCGCCGATGAAGGCACCGGCGACGGCGCCGGCATCCTGCTGCATCTGCCCGACGCCTTCCTGCGCAGCGTCACCGCATTCGATCTTCCCGCCGCCGGCTCCTACGCCGTGGGCATGGGCTTCCTCCCGGCCGACGCCGGCGAACGTGCCTTCGCCCAGGAAGAACTGGAAACCATGGCCGCCGAGGAGAACCTGGCGGTGCTCGGCTGGCGCGAGGTACCGGTTGATTCCGGCGTGCTCGGCGCCTCGGCCCGCAAGGTGATGCCGTACATCACCCAGATCTTCATCGGCGCCCACGCCGGCGCCCCCGCCGCCACCCGCCGCGAGCTGGACGCCGCCGCCTGGCGCATCCGCCGCCGCGCGCACAACAAGATGGGCGTGTACTTCGCCTCGTTCTCCTCGCAGTCCATCGTCTACAAGGGCATGGTCTCCACCGCGCAGCTCGAGCCGTTCTACCCGGACCTGTCCGACGCCCGCTTCACCAGCCGCTGCGCGATCGTGCACTCGCGCTTCTCCACCAACACCTTCCCGTCGTGGCCGCTGGCCCAGCCTTTCCGCACCATCGCGCACAACGGAGAGATCAACACCGTCAAGGGCAACCGCAACTGGATGCGCGCCCGCCAGTCGACCCTGGAATCCGAGCTGCTCGGCGAGGTGCCCGAGGAACTGTTCCCGATCTGCACCGCCGGCGCCTCGGACTCGGCTTCCTTCGACGAGGTCGCCGAAATGCTCATGCTCTCGGGCCGCAACGTGACCGAGACCATCATGATGATGATCCCGCAGCCGTGGGAAAACGACGATCAGATGGACGCGGACCTGCGCGCCTTCTACCAGTACCAGTCCATGCTCATCGAGCCGTGGGATGGCCCCGCCGCCGTCTGCTTCACCGATGGCGCGATGGCCGGCGCGGTGCTGGACCGCAATGGCCTGCGCCCTGCCCGCTGGTGGGTCACCGACGACGGCCTGGTGGTCCTGGCCAGCGAGGTCGGCGTGATCGACGTCGACGAAGAGCACATCGTGAAGAAGGGCCGTGTCGCCCCGGGCAAGATGTTCGCCGTGGACCTGGACGCCCAGCGTATTGTCGAGGACGCCGAGATCAAGGCCGAAGTGGCCGCCGCCAAGCCATGGCGCGAATGGGTTTCGCAGAACCTGAAGACGCTGGCCGACTTCCCGGACCTGGAGCACGTGCGCCACAACTCCGCTTCCGTGGCCCTGCGCCAGCTGACCTTCGGCTACACCACCGAGGAGCTGCGCGTGCTGCTCGCTCCCATGGCCGCCACCGGTGCCGAACCGCTGGCCGCCATGGGCACCGACACCCCGATTGCCGCCCTGGCTGACCGGGCGCGCCTGCTGTTCGACTACTTCACCCAGTCCTTCGCCCAGGTCACCAACCCGCCGCTGGATGCAATCCGCGAAGAGCTGGTCACCTCGATGGGCACCGCGATCGGCCCCGACGGCAACCTGCTGTCCCTGGACCGTGTCCAGCAAACCCAGATCGCGCTGGACTACCCGGTGCTGACCAACGACCAGCTGGCCAAGATCGTGCACCTGCGCGACGAATCCGGGTCCAAGTACTCGCTGAAGGTGCGCGGCCTGTACCGCCCGGCCGGCGGCGAATCCGAGCTGCGCGCCCGCCTGCAGGAAATCTGCGAGAAGGTTTCCGCCGCGGTGAACCGCGGGGTGCGCTACATCGTGCTCTCGGACCGCGATTCCTCCGCGGCCTGGGCGCCGATCCCGTCGCTGCTGCTGACCTCCGCGGTGCACCACCACCTGCTCAAGAGCTCCAACCGCACCCGCGTTTCACTGATCATCGAGTCCGGCGACGCCCGCGAAGTGCACCACATCGCCCTGCTCATCGGCTACGGCGCCAGCGCCATCAACCCCTACCTCGCCCTGGAATCGGTCGAGCAGATGGCCGAGAACGGCGAGCTGCCCGGAGTTGACGGGCACCAGGCCAGCAGCAACCTGATCAAGGCGCTGGGCAAGGGAGTGCTGAAGATCATGTCCAAGATGGGCATCTCCACGGTCTCCAGCTACTGCGGCGCGCAGACCTTCGAGGCCGTGGGCCTGTCCCAGCGCGTGGTCGACCAGTACTTCACCGGCACCGCCACCAAGCTCTCGGGCATCGAGCTGGATGTGGTGGCCGCCGAGGCCGCCGCCCGCCATGCCCGCGCCTACCCGGAGATCGACGGCGGCGCCCAGCCGCTGGAACTGGAAACCGGGGGAGAGTACCAGTGGCGCCGCGAAGGCCCGCCGCACCTGTTCAACCCGGAAACCGTCTTCCGCCTGCAGCACTCCACCCGCACCCGCCGCTACGACGTGTTCAAGGAGTACACCAAGGCCGTCGACGACCAGGCCGCACAGCTCAAGACCCTGCGCGGGCTGCTGAAGTTCAAGACCGAGGGGATCACCCCGATCGCCATCGACGAGGTGGAGCCGGTCAGCTCCATCGTGAAGCGCTTCGCCACCGGCGCGATGAGCTACGGCTCGATTTCGGCCGAGGCCCACGAAACCCTGGCCATCGCGATGAACCAGCTGGGTGCGAAGTCCAACACCGGCGAAGGCGGCGAGGATCCGGAACGGCTGCTCGATCCGGTGCGCCGCAGCGCGGTCAAGCAGATCGCCTCGGGCCGCTTCGGGGTGACCAGCTTGTACCTGGCCAACGCCGATGACATCCAGATCAAGATGGCCCAGGGCGCCAAGCCCGGCGAAGGCGGCCAGCTGATGAGCGCCAAGCTCTACCCCTGGATCGCCAAAACCCGCCACTCCACCCCGGGTGTCGGGCTGATCTCCCCGCCGCCGCACCACGACATCTACTCGATCGAGGACCTGGCCCAGCTGATCCACGACGCGAAGTGCGCCAACCCTTCCGCCCGTGTGCACGTGAAGCTGGTCTCCGAGTCCGGCATCGGCACCGTCGCGGCCGGTGTGGCCAAGGCCAAGGCCGACGTCGTGCTGATTTCCGGGCACGATGGCGGCACCGGCGCCTCGCCGATGAACTCGCTGAAGCATGCCGGCACCCCGTGGGAAATCGGCTTGGCCGAAGCGCAGCAGACGCTGATCCTCAACGGGTTGCGCGACCGCGTCACCGTGCAGGTCGACGGCCAGCTCAAAACCGGGCGCGACGTGCTGATCGGCGCCCTGCTGGGTGCCGAGGAATTCGGCTTCGCCACCGCACCGCTGGTGGTCTCGGGCTGCATCATGATGCGCGTGTGCCACCTGGACACCTGCCCGGTGGGCGTGGCCACGCAGAATCCTGCGCTGCGCGAACGCTTCACCGGCAAGGCCGAGTTCGTGGTGAACTTCTTCGAGTTCATCGCCCAGGAGGTGCGCGAGCTGCTCGCCTCGCTGGGGGCGCGCACGCTGGACGAGGTGATCGGCAAGGTCGAACTGCTCCAGGCCGATCCCGCCCAGTTCGCCGCGCACGACAAGGTCTCCGGGCTGGCCCTGGATGCGATCACCCACGTGCCGGATACCGAGCTGGCGGCGCGCCGCCGCCGCATCGGCCAGGACCACGGGCTGGACACGCACCTGGACCAGCAGCTGCTCGCCGCGGCCGGACCGGCGCTGGCTGACCGCCTGCCGGTCAGCATCGACGCGGCGATCGTGAATACCGACCGCTCCACCGGCACGCTGCTGGGCCACCACGTGACCAAGACCTTCGGGCTGCAGACCCTGGAGCGGGACACCATCAAGGTGAACCTCTCGGGCCGCGCCGGCCAGTCGCTGGGCGCCTTCCTTCCCGAGGGCATTACGCTCAAGCTCTCGGGCGACGCGAATGACTACGTCGGCAAGGGATTGTCCGGCGGCCGGATCGCGATCCACCCGCCGCGCACCACCCTGTCCAAGCCCGAGGAGCAGGTCATCGCCGGCAACGTGGTCGGCTACGGCGCCACCAGCGGGGAGCTGTTCATCAACGGCATGGTCGGCGAACGCTTCGCGGTGCGCAACTCCGGGGCCACAATTGTCACCGAAGGCATCGGCGAGCACGGCTGCGAGTACATGACCGGGGGACAGGTGCTGATCCTGGGGGCCACCGGCCGCAACTTCGGCGCCGGGTTCTCCGGCGGCGTGGCCTGGGTGCTGGACTTCGATGCAGCCAAGCTGAACCCGCTGGCTGCCGGGCAGTCGGACCTGCTGGTAGCGCCAATTACCGATGCCGAAGCCGAACGCATCCACGAGCTGCTCACCGAGCACATCGCATTGACCGCATCCCCGCTGGCCTCCCGCCTGCTGCTGGACTGGGAACGAACCCGCAGCCGGCTGACCAGCATCACCCCGCGCGACTTCGCCGCCGTGCAGCAGCTGCGCAGCGACGCAGTAGCCAACGGGCAGAACCCGGATTCGCCGCAGGTATGGAACAAGATTTTGGAGGTGACCCGTGGCTGATCCACGTGGATTCCTGAAGGTGACCGAACGCGTCACCCAGCCCAAGCGCCCGGTGCCGGTGCGCCTGATGGACTACAAGGAGGTCGTCGAACGCCAGAGGTCCGGCATCCTGGAGGAGCAGGCCGGCCGTTGCATGGACTGCGGCGTCCCGTTCTGCCATTCGGGATGCCCGCTGGGCAACCTGATCCCGGAGTTCAACGACCTGGCCTACAGGGGCCGGATGGATGATGCGGCCGCCCGGCTGCTGAGCACCAACAACTTCCCGGAGCTCACCGGCAAGCTGTGCCCTGCCCCGTGCGAGTCCTCCTGCGTGCTGGGCATCAACCAGCCCGCGGTGACCATCAAGCAGGTCGAAGCCGAACTCGCTGGCCACCTGATGGACGCCGGCGACTTCGTGCCGCAGCCGCCTGCCCGCCACACCGAGCACCGCGTGGCGATCGTCGGTTCGGGACCGGCCGGATTGGCCGCCGCCCAGCAGCTGACCCGGGCCGGGCACACCGTGGCCGTCTACGAGCGCGACGAGGCCATCGGCGGCCTGCTGCGCTTCGGCATCCCGGACTTCAAGCTGGAGAAGCAGGTCATCGACCTGCGCCTGGCCCAGATGGAAGCCGAAGGAACGATCTTCCGCACCGGCATCGAGATCGGCAAGGACATCTCCTGGAAGCAGCTGCGCCGCGACTACGACGCGGTCATCGTGGCCACCGGTGCCACGGTGCCGCGCGAGCTGCCGGTGCCGGGCAACAAGCTCGACGGCGTGCACCATGCCATGGAGTTCCTCACCGAAAGCAACCGCGTGGTCGCCGGCCAGCTCGATGCCCCGCGCATCGATGCGGCGGGCAAGCACGTGATCGTGCTGGGCGGCGGAGACACCGGCTCGGACTGCATCGGCACCGCCCTGCGCCAGGGTGCGGCGAGCGTCACGACGCTGGCCATCGGGCAGCAGCCGGGCACCGAGCGCCGCGAAGACCAGCCGTGGCCGATGATGCCGGTGCTTTTCGAGGTGCAGACCTCCCATGAGGAAGGCGGCGAGCGGACCTACCTGGCTTCGACCGTGAACTTCATCTCCGGCGAGGGAACTGAGCAAAACAAGGTGATCGGTGTTACAGTTGCAGAGACAGAATTTGTTGCTGGCAAGCGCCTCCCGAAGCCTGGAACCGAACGCGTAATCAAAGCGGATCTGGTTCTGCTTGCCCTCGGGTTCACCGGTCCGGAAGTTTCCGGATTGGACGAACAGGTCAGTATCGAATTCGACAACCGGGGCAACGTCGCCCGAGATGGCTACTACATGACGAACACCGAATCGGTATTCGTCGCCGGAGACGCCGGTCGGGGACAGTCGCTGATCGTGTGGGCTATCGCCGAAGGACGCGCTTGCGCGGCCGCGGTCGACAAGTTCCTCATGGGTTCGACTACCCTTCCTGCACCGGTTGCTCCAACCGATAGGGCCATCAGCATCATTTGAGTGACATAGGCTTGAATGCGGCGCACCCGGATACCGGGTGGGCCGCATTTTGCCTATGTGAACATGAAAGGCATTTGGCTGACGGAATGAGACGCGCAAAGATTGTGGCAACCTGGGGCCCGGCCCTGGCAAGTTATGAAAATACTGTAGCGGTACTGAAGGCGGGCGTAGACGTAGCCCGCCTGAACATGAGCCATGGAGACCACTCCATGCACGCACAATCCCTGGCGAATGTGCGCAATGCGGCCGCGGAGATCGGCCGCGCGGTTGGCATCTTCGCCGACCTGCAGGGTCCGAAGATCCGCCTTGGCCGCTTCAAGGACAACGCCAAGTACATCCTCGAGGCTGGTGAGGAATTCACCATCACCATCGAGGACATCGAAGGTACCCGCAACCTGTGCTCCACCACCTTCAAGGGCCTTCCCACCGATGTCCAGCCGGGCGATTTCCTGCTGATCAACGACGGCAAGGTCAAGCTCAAGGCGCTGGCAGTTGACCAGACCTCGGTGCGTTCCGAGGTCGTCGTCGGAGGCGAGGTGTCCAATAACAAGGGCATCAACCTGCCAGGCGTCGCGGTGAACGTTCCCGCATTGAGCGAAAAGGACGAGGACGACCTGCGCTGGGCACTGCGTGCCGGCATCGACATGGTCGCACTGTCCTTCGTGCGCAATGCCGAGGACATCGAGCGCGTGCACGAGATCATGGACGAAGAAGGCCGACGCGTGCCGGTGATCGCCAAGATCGAGAAGCCGCAGGCCGTGGCCGCGCTGGAAGAGATCATCAATGCGTTCGACGCCATCATGGTCGCCCGCGGCGACTTGGGCGTGGAGCTGCCGCTGGAAGAAGTTCCGGTCGTGCAGAAGCGTGCCGTGGAGCTGGCACGCCGCTGGGCCAAGCCGGTCATCGTCGCCACCCAGGTGCTCGAATCGATGATCGAATCGCCGACCCCGACCCGCGCCGAGGCTTCGGACTGCGCCAATGCGGTGCTCGACGGCGCCGACGCGGTCATGCTCTCGGGGGAGACCTCCGTGGGCGCGTACCCGGTGGAAACCGTGGAGACCATGTCGCGCATCATCTCCTCGACCGAGCAGCACGGCCTGGATCGCATTCCCCGCTTGGGCTCCCAGCCGAAGACCCGCGGCGGCGCGATCACCCGTGCCGCGGTGGAGATCGCCGATCAGCTCGACGCGAAGTACATCGTCGCCTTCACCCAGTCCGGCGACTCGGCACGGCGCCTCTCGCGCCTGCGCCCGAAGAGGCCGGTCCTGGCTTTCACCCCGCTGCAGCAGACCTACAACATCATGACCCTGATGTGGGGTGTGCAGGCACGCCTGGTGGCCTACGCCGACCACACTGACAAGATGACCGCCCAGGTGGACGAGGCGCTGCTCTCCGAAGGCCTGGCGGAGCTCAACGACATCGTGTGCATCGCCGCCGGGTCCCCTCCGGGACAGGCAGGGTCCACCAACTCGCTGCGCGTGCACAAGGTCGGCGACCTCGCCGATGCCGGCCAGCTGGTCAATGGCAAGCCGATGCCTGCTCGCGAGAAGGTCGGTCCGTGGGCACCGGAAAACGTCTCCACGCCGAAAAACCTGTAGACGCTCTTTCGCGCACTAGCTGAGGCAAGAAAATCCGCCCTGCTCCAGAATTCTGGAGCAGGGCGGATTTTTTGCCTTGGCACCCGCGAAGCGCGATTGTGAACTCGAGCACGTGCCCTGTGGTTGCGCGCGCAAAAAAAGACCGTTGAACCGGAAAATTTCCGATCCAACGGCCTTCATGCTGGTGCCCAAGGTGGGACTCGAACCCACACATCTTTCGATACCGCATTTTGAGTGCGGCGCGTCTACCGATTCCGCCACTTGGGCTGGCACTTTGACTACTTTACTAGAGGTTTTCCAGATTTCCTAATCAGGAACCTCGCGTCTTCGCCTCAACAAGAGTACATGCCAGTAGGCTTAGATGTGAAACCGAGGCAACGTGGCTTCGCTGAACTGAAACCATCTAGATACTGCCCATTCAGCGGGCAGGATTTCTGACCATGGAGGAAGGCGCCAATGAGCGAACTACCTGAAATCACCCGCATCCCATCCGAGGTGCAATCCACTCCGCGTCGAGTGGTCGTTGCCGAGGATGAAACCCTGATCCGCTTGGATATCGTCGAAATTCTCCGTTCCGAAGGGTACGACGTCGTCGCCGAAGCCGACAACGGCCAGACCGCCCTGGAGAAGGCGCGCGAATTGAAGCCCGATCTGGTGCTCATGGACGTGAAGATGCCGGTCATGGATGGCATCACCGCCGCCGAAGCCATCGTCAAGGAACGCATCGCCCCGGTCGTCTTGCTGACCGCCTTCAGCCAGAAGGAACTGGTGGAGCGTGCCCGCGAAGCCGGCGCCATGGCCTACGTGGTCAAGCCGTTCACCCCGGCAGACCTCACCCCGGCCATCGAAATCGCGATTTCCCGCAATGACGAGCTGCGCGCGCTGGAGGAAGAAGTCAGCAACCTGGCCGAGCAGTTCGAAACCCGCAAGCTGGTTGATCGCGCCAAGTCGCTGCTCATCACCAAGATGGGCTTGACCGAGCCGGAAGCGTTCCGCTGGATCCAGAAGACCTCCATGGATCGCCGCCTGAGCATGCGCCAGGTTGCCGAGACGGTCGTCGACCAGGTCAAGTAGGGACCGCCAAGCACTGGATTGTGCGCCAAGCCACTTATGGTTTGGCGCACATTTTTTATGCCTGCGATGCGCCGATACCGCGCTTGGAGGCTAGTTAACCCTCTGGTAACCAGTTGTTCATCCGAGTTTTCCCCGGATGGGGTTGAAGTTCCGGATTGACGTACTGCGCCGTACGCCTAAGATGGAAATTGCGCTTAGAACGAAGTCCTGCACGCCAATGCCTTTCGCAGGATCCTATTTCTGGCCCGTTCTCTTTTTCCTTGCCGTTCGACCCCTCAGGCTGGTATTCAATGGATTTGACGCTTATCGTCGTCCTGGTCATTGCCTTGGCGTTGTTTTTCGACTTCACCAATGGTTTCCATGACACGGCCAATGCGATGGCCACCCCAATCGCAACCGGAGCAATTTCCCCTAAGAAGGCAGTTGCCCTCGCCGCAATTCTGAACCTGGTTGGCGCATTCCTCTCCACCGAGGTAGCGAAGACCATTTCAGGCGGCATCATCAACGAAGACCCGACCTCGGGCGTGGCTATTGGGCCGGCGATGATTTTCGCCGGCCTGATGGGCGCCGTGATCTGGAACCTGTTCACCTGGTTGCTGGGACTGCCTTCGAGCTCCTCCCACGCATTGTTCGGCGGCCTGGTAGGCGCCGCGATCGTCGGTGCAGGCTTCGCCTCGGTGAACTACAGCGTGCTGCTCTCCAAGGTGCTGCTTCCGGCCCTGTGCGCGCCGGTGATCGCCGGCATCTCCGCGTACCTGTGCACCAAGCTGGCCTACGCGATCACCAAGCGCGAGAATGGCGCGGCGCCCAAGCGCGGCGGCTTCCGCTACGGGCAGATCTTCTCTTCCTCGCTGGTCGCGCTGTCCCACGGCACTAACGATGCGCAGAAGACCATGGGCATCATCACCCTGACCCTGGTGGCTTCTGGCCTGCAGGATTCCGACTCCGGCGTGCAGTTCTGGGTTGTTGCCACCTGTGCCTTCGCCATCGCGCTGGGTACCTACACCGGCGGCTGGCGCATCATCGCCACCATGGGTTCGGGCCTGACCGACGTGAAGCCCGCGCAGGGCTTCGCAGCCGAGATGTCCACCGCTTCGGCGATCCTGACATCCTCGCACCTGGGCTTCGCGCTGTCCACCACCCAGGTAGCCTCCGGCTCCGTGATCGGTTCGGGCATGGGCCGCAAGGGCGGCGAAGTCCGCTGGGGCACCGCGGGACGCATCGCGTTGGGCTGGCTGTTCACCCTGCCAGCAGCCGCGGCCGTCGGCGGCGTGGCCGCAGCGATCACCCACCTGGGCACCATCGGCATCGTGATCGTCGCGATCGCCGGCACCGGCGCCATGCTGACCATCTGGTTCCTCTCGCGCAAGCAGCCGCATGACCACGAGTCGAACATTTCCGACATCGATAACTCGGGTGCAGCGGTGAACATCCTGACCAAGAAGGAACGCCGCGCCAAGGCCAAGGCGGAAGCCAAGCTGGCCAAGGTTGCCGCAGCGCAGAAGGAAGCCGATAATTCATGATTGACTGGACAGCCTTTCTCATCGTCGCCGCCATCACCTGGTTTTCCGCGATGGCGATCGTGGCGGCCTACTCCTTCGGCGTCCGCCTGCTGGCAGTTGCCAAGGACGAGGGCCGCAACCAGAGCCTGAGCAATGCCGGAGCCTACGCCTGCTTCGCGATTTGCGGCCTGATCGTCCTCTTCGGCGTGGTGCTGATCGTGCCGCAGCTGAGCGAAGCGATCCTGGGCTTCTCCTCGAGCCACTAGGAACTGCTCGCGGCTGCGGGCGGATCCGACACGATTTTCGGGTCCCTCGACAACTTGATATTGCCTTCGATGGAGGCACCCCTAGACTGGAGCCATGACTAGCTTCAAGTACTACGTGGGTGCCTCCATCGATGGTTTTATCGCCGATCGCAGCGGAAGCGTCCAATGGTTCATCCCCTATGCCACGCAGCCGGGAGTGAAAAAGCATTTCGACGAGTTCTTCGGGAGCGTCGGCGCCGTAGTGATCGGTGGCAAGACCTACGAGAACATCGTCCGCGATGCTGCCGAGGGAACCGTGCCGTGGGTGTTCGGCGAGAAGCCGGTGTGGGTCTTCACACACCATGAACTGCCGACACTGCCCGGAGCGGACCTGACCTTCATCCGCGGCGAGGTGGGCTTCTGGAGCCGGGACATCGCCCAGAGCGCAGGGGCCGGGGACGTGTGGGTGGTTGGCGGTGCCGACCTGGCTGGCGCGTTCGTCGAAGCCGATGCGCTCGATGAGCTGCTTCTGGTCACCGTTCCGGAGGTGCTGGGCGACGGGGCCAATATCTTTGGCCGCGGGATCAGCACGCAGCTCTCTGCCCTGGGGATCACCGAGCTCGGCGCGGATATCTTCCTCTCTCGCTACGCGATCGGCTAAACGGCCAGGGGGACCTGCCGGCCAGGGCCGCGTTCCGGAAAGCCGGATCAGCCGGGCATGGCGGGAGCGGCGCCTGCGGGGATCAGTTTTCGACCGGCAGCAGCATGTTGGTGATACGAGCGGTCGCGACACGCTGGCCCTGCTCATTGCTGATCACGATCTCATGGCAGGTGCTGCTGCGGCCCAGATGCACCGGCGTGCATACCCCGGTGACCAGCCCGGTGCGCCCGGCCTTGTGGTGGGTGATGTTCAAATCCACGCCGACCGGGTTGGCCCGGCCGGCACCGTGCAGCGCAGCGGCCATCGAACCGAGGGTTTCGGCAAGTGCCGCCGAAGCGCCGCCATGCAGGATGCCGTAGACCTGGGTGTTGCCCGCCACCGGCATGGTGGCGGCAACGCGCTGGGGTTCGAACCCGGTGAAGATGATTTCCAGTTTCTCCACGAGTTCGCCTACGCCATTGTGCAGCAGGTAGGGCCACATGGATTCGGGAATACCGTGGCGGGCCAGCTGCGCGGCAAACGGATGTGCCGAAGATTGCGTGGTTCGAGAAGTGAAATTGTCGCTCATGGCAACTAGGCTTTCAGGTGTGAGCGAAACTACCAAACCGACTGCCTCGTCGGACAAGAGACTGCTGATTATTGACGGACACTCCATGGCCTTCCGCGCGTTCTATGCGCTGCCTGCAGAGAACTTCGCAACAAGCACCGGCCAGCACACCAATGCCGTGCACGGATTCGTATCGATGCTGCTGACGATGATCCGCCAGCAAAAGCCCACCCACGTTGCGGTGGCTTTCGACTTGGACACCCCGACTTTCCGCTCGCTGGAGTACACCGAGTACAAGGGCGGACGCAATAAGACGCCCGAAGAGTTCTACGGGCAGATCGATCTGATCCAGGAAGTCATGAAGGCGATGAACATCCCTTCGATCACCCTGGAGAGCTTCGAGGCCGATGACATCCTGGCCACGCTGGCCACCCAGGGCGAAGAGGCCGGTTTCAACGTGCTGGTGGTGTCCGGCGACCGCGACGCCTTCCAGCTGATTACCGACAAGACCCTGGTGCTGTACCCGAAGAAGGGCATCAGCGATATCCCGCCGATGGATGCTGCAGCGGTGGAAGCCAAGTACTTCGTGCGTCCCGAGCGCTACTCGGATTTGGCGGCTCTGGTCGGCGAAACCGCGGATAACTTGCCCGGTGTGCCAGGCGTGGGGCCGAAGACCGCCGCCAAATGGATCAACCTCTACGGAGACCTGGCCGGCATCCTTGAGAATGTGGAGAACATCAAGGGCAAGGTCGGCGAGTCGCTGCGCGAGCACGTGGACAACGTGACCCGCAACCGCCGGTTGAACCAGCTCAAACACGACCTGGAACTTCCGGTCACGCTCGATCAGATGGAACTTGAAGCTCCGAACCGCGAAGAGATCGAGAACCTGTTCGACGCGCTGGAATTCAACACCCTGCGCAAGCGCCTGTTCGACCTGTTTGCAGCCCAGGAAGAGGAAGCGGCACCCGAAGTTGCCGAATTCTCCCGGGTGCTCGGCGCCGATGCCGACGCACTGGACGGATTCATCGGGGCCGGGAAGGGCGCGCCGATCGCAATCCAGCCTGCTGCGGTTGACGGCGAAGCCGTGGGCCTGGCCCTTTTCCGCGGGTCGGAAGCCCTCTGGCTGGAACTGGCCGAACTCGATGAAGCCGCCGAAGGCGTGCTTGCGCAGTTCCTGGCCGATGAGAACGCGCCGAAGCTCTTCCACGATGCCAAGGCCGCCATGCACCTGCTCATCGAGCGCGGGCTGCGGATCGCCGGCATCAAGGACGACACCTTGATCAGCGCCTACCTGATCCAGCCCGATCGCCGCAGCCACGACCTGGTGGACGTGGTGCAGTACCACCTGAAGTACGCCGTGCCGGTGCATCAAGCCAAGAAGGGCGAACTGGATCTGGGGCTCACTTCGGATCTTGCCGAGCCAACGTTGGCCCAGGCGCAGGCCATCCACGACCTCTCCGCCTACCTGGCTACCAAGCTGGCCGAGAAGCACGCGGACAAACTGGCTGCCGAAATGGAGCTGCCGCTGATTCCGGTGCTCTTCGAGATGGAACGCGCCGGCGTGGCAGTGGACGTGGATCGCCTGAACGAACTGCGTGCCCACTTCACCGAGCAGGTGGACCAGGCCACCAACGACGCGTTCGCCGCGATCGGCCACGAAGTCAACCTCTCCAGCCCGAAGCAGCTGCAGGTGGTGTTGTTCGAAGAGCTGGATCTGCCGCGCACCAAGAAGATCAAGACCGGTTTCACCACCGATGCCGAGTCGCTGCAGGATCTGCTGGTCAAGACCGGGCACCCGTTCCTGATCGCGCTGATGGCCTACCGTGATGCGATCAAGCTGCGCCAGACCGTGGACGGCCTGCTCAAGGCCACCCACGATGATGGCCGGATCCACACCACCTATGCGCAGACCGTGGCCGCGACCGGACGCCTCTCCAGCCTGAACCCGAACCTGCAGAACATCCCGGTGCGTTCGGAAGAGGGCCGGCGCATCCGCGACGTCTTCATGGTCGGGGCCGGCTACCAGAGCCTGCTGACAGTGGACTACTCGCAGATCGAAATGCGCATCATGGCGCACCTGTCCGAAGACGAGGGCCTGATCGAGGCCTACCAGAACGGCGAGGACCTGCACCGCTATGTCGGTTCGCGCGTGTTCAACGTCGAGCCGGAAGAAGTCACCTCGGAGATGCGCTCGAAGGTCAAGGCGATGAGCTACGGCCTGGCCTATGGGCTGAGCAGCTTCGGGCTGTCCAAGCAGCTGAAGATCGGCGTGGACGAGGCCCGCAAGCTGATGAAGGACTACTTCGACCGCTTCGGTGCCGTGCGCACCTACCTGCGTTCGGTCGTCGACCAGGCCCGCAAGGATGGCTACACCGAAACCATTTTCGGTCGCCGCCGCTACCTGCCGGAGCTGAACAGCTCGGATCGCCGGCTGCGCGACATCGCCGAGCGTGCCGCGTTGAACGCCCCGATCCAGGGTTCGGCCGCCGACCTGGTGAAGGTGGCCATGCTGCGCATCGACGAGGGACTGCGCGCCGGGCAGTACAAGTCCCGGATGCTGCTGCAGGTCCATGACGAACTCATCCTGGAGATCGCCGAGGGGGAGCTGGAAGCAGTGCAGGAGCTGGTGACCCGCGAAATGGGACAGGCCGCAGATCTGCTGGTGCCGCTGGATGTCCAGCCGGGCATCGGCCGGACCTGGCACGACGCCGCGCACTAGGGGCAGCAATCGAAAGGGGCAGGGGCACCGCGGGTGTTCCTGCCCCTTTCGGCAGGATCGAATGGGCTTGGGGAAAGAGACGAACTTGGAGCACTACTCGCGCCGTTGGGCGCTGAAAACCGGCAGCCTGGGGCTGGGTGCGCTGGCCGCCGCGCTGGTCTCCGGTTGCAGTACCGGCGGACCGGAGGAACGAGCCGGGTCCGCGTCGGCTTCGGCAACGGCGAGTCCTTCGCCCACCGCCACTGCTTCGCCCCGGCCTTCGGCCAGCCTCCAGACGGTGTATCCGAGCCGGAGCCAGGTCATGGCAAAGTTCAAGAATGTTCCTGCAGGGCAGTTCGGGCTGGAAGTCCCGGGCATCGAGCTGGGCCTGCCCAAGGGCAATGCCGCCGCGGCGTTGACCTTCGATGCCTGCGGGGGACCCCGGGGCTCGGGAGTGGATGGGGCCCTGCTGGACGCCTTGCGCGCCAAGCAGGTGCCCGCGACCCTCTTCGTGAACGAACGCTGGGCACGCGCCAATGCGCGGCTGATGGACGAGCTGGCCAGCGACGAGCTGTTCGAGGTCGCCAACCACGGAACCAGCCACGCCCCGCTGGCCACTTCCGGGCAGGCAGCCTACGGCATCGGGGGCACGGAGTCGATCGGCCAGGCCTACGACGAGGTGATGGGCAACCAGCGGTATCTTGCCGACCAGTTCGGCATCACCGCGAAATTCTTCCGCTCCGGCACCGCCCATATGGACGAAGCCGGCGCGGCAATGTGCCGGGACCTGGGCGTGGTGCCGATGAACTTCACCGTCAACCTGGATGCCGGGGCGACCTTTGGCGCGCAGGCCGTGGCCGCCCAGGTCCGCCAGCTGGCCGCCGGGGACGTCGGCATCGGGCACTTCAACCAGCCCGCCTCGGGTACTGCCAAGGGCGTGGCGCTCGGGCTGGGGCAGGCGCTGGATTCCGGCCTGCGGTTCACCACGCTCTCCGAAGCCTGGTGAATGCACCCCTTGCGCCGGCCGGACAGGCGCATAGACTGTGATCAGCCGATTTCCTCGCCAAGGAGCACGATGAGACCAGAGACCCCGCCGCAGCTGGAAACCCGGACCTGCCAGGCTGCGATCCGCAGTCCTGAACTCGACGAATCGATCAAGTTGTTCCATCGGGCCACCGGGATCGGCTTCTACGAGCAGCTGCCCGAAGAGCCCAATTGGACGCACTACCTGGACCTGACTTATGCGCAGAAAATGCGCTTTTCCCTGGTGTTCGATCAGCAGGCCGAACCGCACTCGCGCCATGCAAGCTACCCGGTGCACACCTATGGAGCATTCCCCGGGCTGCTCAATGCCGGCGGCGAGGCGCCGGTGGCAACGCATAAGATCTCCGCGGTCACCGTCGCGCCGAGCTATCGGCGACGCGGCATCCTGTCCAGGCAAATCACCGCCGACCTGGCCTATGCCCAGCAGGCGGGTTTCCCTATTGCGGCTTTGACCGCGTCGGAAGCGACGATCTACGGGCGGTACGGCTTCGAGCCAGCTACCTACCAAAGCCGATTCACGCTCAAGTGCGCCCACGGGGTGAAGTTGCGCGTGCAGGTACCCGGCCGGGTGGTGGACGCCGATCCGCAGCATTTCGGGCCCGGCTATGCCGCGCTGGCCGTGCGCGCGCTCGAGCAGACGTTCGGATCCGTGGACAGCACCGAGTTCGACAATGGCTTTGCCCTGGGCCGCTGGGACACCTGGGAGACCCTGGAAAAGCCGAAGAACCTGCGTTTTGCCGCCTACTACGATGACGCTGGCCAGCTCGGCGGATTCGCCACCTACAAGTTCGGCGGCTGGGACGAGCCCAAGGCGAAGCTGGTGGTGCACAAGCTGGTGGCCACCAGCGACGCCGCGCGCATCAAGCTCTTCGAGTACCTGGGCAACCATGATCTGGTGGAAGAAGTGCATGGCCAAGGCCCGGTGGCCGATCCACTGCGCCAGGTACTGGAGAACGTGCGGGACTACCACGTGCGTTCCATTGACGATGTGCTGTGGCTGCGCGTGCTCGATGTTGTTGCCGCCTTCCAAGCGCGCGGCTACCAGCGCGATGCCCGGCTGCTATTGAGCGTGAGCGACCGGCTGGAGCTGATCTCGGGAACCTACCTCTTCGAGGTGTCCGATTCCCGCGCCACGGTGAGCCGGATCGAGGACGAGCAGGCCGAATCCGGGCTGCCGAGGGTGGCGCTTTCGGAGCGGGAGCTGGCTGGACTGTACCTGGGCACCGTGCAGCTGGACCAATTGCTGGATTCGGGACGCGCTGAACTGGTCGGCGGGGGAACAGCGGGGGACTGGGTGCACTTGTTCAGCGTGGCTCGCGAGGGTTTCACGCCGCACGGTTTCTAGTGGGACGGGTCGCATTATCCAGTTGATATGACGAAGTTCACAAAATGCTGGCGAGGATGTTAGCGGGTTACGCTTTGACCCGCGGTGTGCTAGGCGCGTAGACTTGAACAGCGTGCCATGGCTTCGTCATGTCCGCATTCAAGTTCTACCCCCTTCGAAATTCCGGGACTTCCGGGGTTTCGACTGATCAAATCTATCCACATCGGAGTCCCTACTACATGACCATCACCTCGAACGAGAACAACAGCGCACCAGTCGTCGCAATCAACGACATTGGATCTGCTGAGGACTTCTTGGCCGCAGTCGACGCCACCATCAAGTACTTCAACGATGGTGACCTCGTCGAAGGCACCGTCGTCAAGGTTGACCACGACGAAGTTCTGCTCGACATCGGTTACAAGACCGAAGGTGTCATCCCTTCCCGCGAGCTTTCCATCAAGCACGACGTTGACCCAGGTGAAGTTGTCACCGTTGGCGACAGCGTCGAAGCCTTGGTCCTGACCAAGGAAGACAAGGAAGGCCGCCTGATCCTGTCCAAGAAGCGTGCGCAGTACGAGCGCGCTTGGGGCGACATCGAAAAGATCAAGGAAGAGGACGGCGTCGTTACCGGTACCGTCATCGAGGTTGTCAAGGGTGGCCTCATCCTGGACATCGGCCTGCGTGGCTTCCTGCCAGCATCGCTCGTCGAGATGCGCCGTGTGCGCGACCTGGCTCCATACATCGGCCAGGAAATCGAAGCCAAGATCATCGAGCTGGACAAGAACCGCAACAACGTTGTGCTTTCCCGCCGTGCATGGCTCGAGCAGACCCAGTCCGAGGTTCGCTCGACCTTCCTCAACAAGCTGGAAAAGGGCCAGGTTCGTCCGGGCGTTGTTTCCTCCATCGTCAACTTCGGTGCATTCGTGGACCTGGGCGGCGTAGACGGCCTGGTACACGTTTCCGAGCTGTCCTGGAAGCACATCGACCACCCATCCGAGGTTGTCGAGGTTGGCCAGGAAGTAACCGTAGAGGTTCTGGAAGTCGATCTGGACCGCGAGCGCGTTTCCCTGTCGCTGAAGGCTACCCAGGAAGATCCTTGGCAGACCTTCGCCCGCACCCACGCACTGGGTCAGGTTGTACCGGGCAAGGTTACCAAGCTGGTTCCATTCGGTGCGTTCGTACGCGTCGAAGACGGCATCGAAGGCCTGGTTCACATCTCCGAGCTTGCAGTTCGCCACGTTGAACTGGCTGAGCAGGTTGTCTCCGTTGGCGACGAACTGTTCGTCAAGGTCATCGACATCGACCTGGAGCGCCGCCGCATCTCGCTGTCGCTCAAGCAGGCTAACGAAGGTGTTGACCCAGAGGGCACCGAGTTCGACCCAGCACTCTACGGCATGGCTGCAGAGTACGACGAGGCCGGCAACTACAAGTACCCAGAGGGCTTCGACCCAGAGTCGAACGAATGGCTCGAGGGCTTCGACACCCAGCGCGCTGCATGGGAAGCACAGTACGCTGCTGCCCAGGAGCGTTGGGAAGCACACAAGAAGCAGGTTGTTGCCGCTATCGCTGCCGACGCAGAAGCAGAGCCTGCTGCTGCCGGTGGTTCCGAGCCAGCTCCAGCTTCGTACTCCTCGGAGGCACCAGCCACCGATGCAGGCACCCTGGCTTCGGACGAAGCACTGGCTGCACTGCGCGAGAAGCTGACCGGCAACTAATTCCGGCTTCTGCCTCGTGCAGAGATCGTGATTAGCTCTAGCTGATTCACGAAGGTCCAACCCTGCAAGGGTTGGACCTTCGTTTGTTTAACTGGTTTTTTGCATGCCGGCATGGCTGGCACGTCATTATTTCTGCTGACATCCGCCGGGCAGGAATAGCTCCGAAGGAGCACTGCTCTTAATACTTGCTGAGGTTAGACTAAAAGTGCACCGATCAGGTGGATTCACGAACGGCAGGTAGTAGCACATGGCAACGACAGGAAATTCGCCGGCAGACTATGCGGCAGGCGCAACTGCCGGACAGCAGATCCCGGTGCGCCAGGTCAGCCACGCGGAGTGGGAAACTGTACCGCGCACGATTCCCAATTTCTGGGTTGCCGCAGCCACCTGGCTTCCGCTGGTTGCACTGGTGGTCTTCGTCCGTTCGGATCTTCTGCATTCCCCGTACCTGGACAAGGGCTTCATGGACATCCTCTCCTTCTCCATGGTCGCTACCGTCCTGGCCATGATCTTTGGCGGCGGACGGCAATCACCCTGGATGGGCTTGGGCGTAGCCGCCGGAATCTATTTCCTGCTGGCTCCTGCCGGGGACCTGCAAAGGATCCTGGTGCTGGCGCTGGGCTATTTCCTGCTGCTCGCACTGTCCGTAGGTCTCATGGACGCACGGTTCCGACGCCTGCTGAGAACCTGGAAGCGTGAAGCCTCAGGAGGCATCGCCTTGGCGCCGGGGCAAGAGAGCGATTTTGGAATCACCAAGCAAATGTCGCCCATGGTATGGAAGGTTGCGGTAGGAGCACTGATCTACCCGCTGCTCCGGCTGGGCTGGGAACTGGTCAGCACGGAAGTTCATTCGCTGCATGACTTGGATGAAGGCTACCGCCTTGACGTGTACGCCGCGGCCGTCCTGCTGGGCATCAGCCTGCTGCTGAGCATGCTGCGCTGGATGCGCTTGAAATCGATGGGACTTTTCGCACTCGAAGTGCCAGCGGACCACCGAATTGGTCCCACGTCATTGCGGGCGTATGGCAACGCGATCCTCATTGAAACGGAAGAAACCGGGGCCTGCCTGTGCCGCAACGACGACAAGAACGGATCCAAGCAGAAATTTGAGGATCCGCGATTCATTTTCTGCTCAGAGGTGTGCCCGGTGCACGGGGTGCATGCGGTCAACCAGCGCTCTGCCGAAGAGTTCCTGGGCATCGCCTCCCAGCCCTGGGTCTATGGGGAGAACCTGAATGGGAAACTGCTAGAGGCAACCGGCCAGCGCTTGGTCATTGCAGGGCTCAGCGGCTGGGGCTCACGCCCGGTCGCGGTGCGCGCTTCATGGCTCTACGGTGGAGGGAAGCAGGCCAGCGCCTACTACGTCCCGGCATCGGCACGCGAGCCTCTGGCCAGAACCAAGCGCCGCCTGGCGGTCCAGACCCCTGCCGGTGATTCGGTTACGGCTGATACTTTCGAGAATAATGAGCGGGGCGAGATCGACCGGATCGACCTGCGTCCATTGGGGATCAACGCCCAAGCCGTCCGCGTGCACGGTGGACGCCCTTTCTTGATCTAGCCGGATGGCCCCCGGCGCATTGCCGCGAACTAGGCGGCCTTGGCCATGTGGTAGCTGTTGCGCACCGGGGTCTGGGTGGGATCCACGAAGCTGGGCAGGATGACCTTGGGTACGCCATCGTCGGCAATGACCTTGATCAACCCGGCATGAACGTCATGATGATGCGTGTCGCAGAGCATCGCGCTCCAGTAGACCGCAGTGACACCGCCCTCGGACCAGAACCAGATGTGGTGGATGTTGCAGCGTTCGGGATCCATGGTGCACCCGGGAACTATGCAGCCGCGATCGCGCACCGCAACACCCAGGCGCATGTAGTTCGGATGCTTGCGCTGGCTGCGCCCGATATCAAGCAGCTCGCCCCTGCCGCCGAGCACCATCGGGATGATGCGTGCCCTGGCCAGGGTCTGGCGCAGGTCAGTTGCATCGAGCTTGAAACCGTGCTGGGTGATGCCATGGGTTCTCGCCCGGCCTTCCAACTCGTCCAAGGTCAGCATGACCACGACCTGCGGGGTGATGGTGGGGACATCCACGGTGCCCGCATCATTCCCATCGGCGCTCTTGGGGGTCCCGCCATTGCGCGCGGCATCCAGTAGTTCCTGGAGCCGCTTCGTGTTGATCTCCAGCAGATTCATCAGGCCGTTGAGGCGGCGTGCCGCGGGAGAAAGCGGTGGGGAAACAGGATCTTCGCTGGCGGCAGCTTCCTCATCGGTCAAGAAATCCGGATGGCCTCCGGCGTCGGCCTGGTAGGAGGTGCCAGGGGCAGCATCCTGCTCTGTACGTTGTCCCGGAGACTGGGCAAAAGCCTCCCGTGCGGCCTGGCCGGAACCGGAGCGGGGATTGTCGCTTTGCGAAATGCCCGATTCGAAGAGTTCTGCGCGCGTAGGGCGCAGGGCGAGGTCGTAATGGACCAGGCCGCCGCGTTCGTCTCGCCGGTACAGGCCTTCCTGGGCTTCGGGCCGCTTCTTGCCCAAGCGTTCTTTCTGGGATTTCAAGAAGTTGTTGACCAATTGCCTGCGGGTGCCGGGGTCGGGCTCGTCCAATTGCTGGTTGACGATGGATTCAAGCAGCTCGCCATCTTCGGTGAGCGCCGAGGCGGTGGCCGGTGCGGCGTATTCGTCGCGTTGGGGTTCCAGAGCGCCCAGGCGGCGGGCCGCGCTGAGCACTTCGGCTGGCGGCTGGCGCAGATCGGCGAAGCGCCGCGCCAGCAGCGGGAACTGTGCCTGGTGCCGCTGATGCTGGTAGTCGTATTGCGCGAAGACGTGGCTGGCGGACTGGATGCGGCGTTTGGCCTCGAAATGGTCGGTGCGCAGCCAGGATGCCAGCAGTGCCGCAGGGCCGGTGAAGCTGGGCCGCTTTCCGGTGCGCTGGGCAGGGAGGGAGAAATCGGTGGTGCCCTGGCGGGCCGCGGCGAGTTCAACCTGGGCCAGGGTGTGCGCGGCGGTGTCATCGACCAGGTGGGCTGCGTAGATCTGGGTGCGAAGGGCTTGGTGGGCCGATGCTTCTGCCGCGGTGGCCAGGGCCAAGGCGTAGCGCGGATCGTGCAGGTAGTGGGGCTCGGGGCCGGTGGCTGGACTGGCGCAGAGCAGCGTCTGGTGCAGGACGGGGATGAACGCGGCGATGGCCAGGGCGTCGTCCACCGCGAGGGCCGGCGCGTCCTTGATCGCTTGGGCAAGCCCGGCTAGCGCCTGGCTGACAGTTCTGTTCATGGCTCCAGCATGCGCCAGGCGGTGCGTGGTGTGCCGGCCGGCAATGCGGCCTGTGGAAAAGCCTAGTGCGCGCGGGTGGATGCGGTCACGGTGAAGGTCCTGTCGCGGGCCAGCTGTTCGGTGGGGCCAACACGGCGGGCCAATTCGCTGCGGTAGCGCAGGTGCGAGTTGAACACGCACAGCAGGGTGCCTCCGGGAGCGAGCACGCGGGCGGCGTCGTCGATCAGCTTGAACGCGATGTCGGCGGTGACGGTGTTGCCGATGTGGAAGGGCGGGTTCAGCGTGACCAGGGTGGCGCTGGCGTCGGGCAGGCGGCCCAGGGCGTCATCCTGCACGGCGGTGATGCGTCCGGCCAGGTTGTTGCGTTGCGCGGCGGCCAGGGTGGAGGCGACCGCGGAGGCCGAATGGTCCGAGGCGTCCACGCGCAGCTGCGGGTTTTCCAGTGCTGCGCAGATGCCGATCGCGCCGTTGCCGCAGGCCAGATCGACCAGCGTGGCGTGCCCGGAGAGGTCCGGAAGGTTTTCCAGCAGCAGCCGGGTGCCCGGATCCAGCCGGGCGGCACCGAAGGTCCCGGCACCGGCATGCAGCGTGAAGCTGGTGCCGCGCACCTGGTGGGTGGCAGTGGCCGGGAAGCCGCTGGCGGGCTGTTCGGCACGCGGGGTGCTGGCGGTGAGCACCCGGGATTTCTGCCGGGCCAGCGAGACGTCGACGCGGGTGAAATGCGCCGCGAGCACCTCGTTCATGGAACGGCTCATGTGCTTGATGCGGCCCCCGGCGAAAAGCTTCGCGCCGGGATCGGCGACGGCAGCTGCCGCGGCGGCCTGTTCTCCCAGCACGTCCAGTCCGCGTGGCAGGGCCAGCAGGATCGAACTGGCGCCCTGGGCGACCTGTTCCAGGGTGCAGAATTCGAGGTGTCCGGCCCGCTCGGGCATGAGCCGGGCGAGGTTGGCCTCGATGGCCCGGCGGGCGGTGAGCGAATCGGTGTGCACGCGCACGCTCGTGCTGCCTAGTGCCAGTGCGCCCAGGGCCAGCGCTCCGTAGTGGTCGCCGATGACCGCGATGGCGGCCGGCCAGCGGTCCGAGGGTCCGGCCGCGGCGGCGCAGGTGTCCAGGATGAGCCGGTCGCAGGCGTCGGCGGCGTAGAGGTTGGCGGCTTCGACATCGGGCCAGCGGCGCAGGGCGGGCAGCAGGGCCTGGAGGCTGCTGGCGGCAGCGGGCGTGCCTTCGGGATTGGCGGCGGAGTTCAAATCAGATCAACCCATTGCGTGTTGGCGGCGGCCAGTTCCCCGGCGCCGGAGGTGAGTGCGGCGATGCCGGTGCGCAGCTGCGCGGCGGCTTCGGGCGTGTCCGGGATGCCGATCTGCACGATTGCGGCATCGGCCTGCCAGAGGGTCGGTTCGACCTGGTAGCCGGCGGCGCGCAGCTCGTTCTCGTAGCGGGCCGCGTCGGCGTGGGCGGCAGGGAAGGTGAAGATCCGCATGCGCTGGCGCAGGTGCAGCTGCGCATTGTCCAGCCCGGAAGATACCGCCTCGGAATATGCGCGGACCAGTCCGCCGGCGCCAAGCTTGATCCCGCCGAAGTAGCGGACCACCACGGCCAGCACATCCGAGAGCACGCTGCCGTCGGCGATTTCGCGCTTGGCCAGGGCATCGAGCATCGGGATGCCGGCGGTGCCCGAGGGCTCGCCGTCGTCGTTGGAGCGCTGGGCCATGCGATCGGGGCCCAGGATGAACGCGCTGCAGTGGTGGCGGGCATCGAAGTGGGTCTTGCGCAGGGCCGCGATCTGCGCGCGGGCGGCGGCCTCGGTTTCGACCCGGTAGAGGTAGGTGATGAATCGCGAACGCTTGATTTCCAGCTCGTGCACGCAATCGCTGGTCAAGGTCGTGTACCGTGTCGCGGCCGAGTCGTTGGTGTTCATCCCTCTTAGTTTATAGGGTGGGAACATGATGCATGTGGGACTGACCGGGGGAGTGGCCTCCGGAAAATCTGCGGTCGCGGCCAAATTGGCCGCCCTGGGAGCCGTAGTCATCGATGCCGACGCGTTGGCGCGCCAGGTGGTCGAACCCGGCACGCCCGGGCTGGCTGCGATCAAGGACACGTTTGGCGAAGCCGTTTTGCTGGCCGACGGGTCGCTGAACCGTCCCGCACTGGGCGCGATAGTTTTCGCCGACGAGGCGGCGCGGGCCAAGCTCAACGCGATCGTGCACCCGCTGGTGCGGGAGCAAGCGGCGAAGCTGCGCCAAGGCGCGCCAGCCGGCTCGCTGGTGGTCGAGGACATCCCGCTGCTGGTCGAGACCGGCCAGCTGGACAGCTTCGACGCGGTGGTCGTCGTGGCCGCCCCGCACGCCGAACGCATCCGCCGCATGGTCCAGGACCGCGGCTGGACCCGGGAAGATGCCGAGGCCCGGATGGCCGCGCAGGCCACGGATGACCAGCGGGCGGCCGTAGCCGACTACCTGCTGGATAATTGCGGTACCTTGGAAGAACTGGAGGCGCAGGTTTCTGCCCTCTACCGCCAATTGGCGCCAGCACAGGAGTAGGAATGTACAAGATCTGCAAGTGGAGCACCCTGATCGCTTTCGCCGTCGCCTTGGTGCTGTGGCTCGGATTTGGCGGCCGCGCCGAATTCGTTGCCAGCGAATCCGGGCCGTATTCGCCGGTGGTCTACATTTCCGGCTTCCTGGCCCTGCTGGGGCTGATTGCCGCCACCATCATGACCGTGGGATTCTTCGGCAGCAGCATCCAGCGCACCGTCAAGCGCAATGCGATCCGCTACGGGATGCGCAAGTAGCACCCCGGATTTAAGCTGAAAGCTGGCTAGGGCGCGACCCCAACGGTCGGGGCAAGTGGATATGCTGGAAGCATGAGTCTTGCACAGCCGATCAAGCGCGTGGTCGCCCCCTTCGAAGTCATCAGCGAGTACCAGCCTGCCGGCGACCAGCCGCAGGCCATCAAGCAGCTGACCGAGCGGATCAACGCCGGAGAGAAGGACATCGTGCTGCTCGGTGCCACCGGTACCGGCAAGTCCGCGACCACCGCCTGGCTGGTGGAGCAGGTGCAGCGCCCCACCCTGGTGCTGGTGCAGAACAAGACCCTGGCCGCCCAGCTGGCCAACGAGTTCCGCGAGCTGATGCCCAATAACGCGGTGGAGTACTTCGTCTCCTACTACGACTACTACCAGCCCGAGGCCTACGTCCCGCAGACCGATACCTTCATCGAGAAGGACTCCTCGATCAACGAGGAAGTCGAGCGCCTGCGCCACTCGGCCACCAACTCCCTGCTCACCCGCCGCGACACCATTGTGGTCGCCACCGTTTCGTGCATCTACGGCCTGGGCACTCCCGAGGAATACGTGGCCGGGATGGTCACCGTGCGCACCGGCGAGGAACTGAACCGCGACGCGATGCTGCGCCAGTTCGTGGCCATGCAGTACACCCGCAACGACATGGACTTCCACCGCGGCACCTTCCGCGTGCGCGGGGACACGGTGGAGATCATCCCGATGTACGAAGAGCAGGCCGTGCGCATCGAGTTCTTCGGCGACGAGGTGGAAGCGATCCACACCCTGCACCCGGTCACCGGCGAGGTGATCCGCGAGGAGACCGAGATGTACATCTTCCCGGCCAGCCACTATGTGGCCGGTGCCGAGCGGATGCACAAGGCGATCAAGCGGATCGAGGACGAGCTGGCGGTGCGCCTGAAGGAGCTGGAATCGCAGAACAAGCTCGTCGAGGCCCAGCGGCTGCGCATGCGCACCACCTACGACCTGGAAATGATGGAGCAGATGGGTTTCTGCAACGGCATCGAGAACTACTCGCGCCATATCGACGGCCGCGATGCCGGCAGCGCCCCGCACTGCCTGATCGACTATTTCCCCGATGACTTCCTGCTGGTGATCGACGAGTCGCATGTCACCGTGCCGCAGATCGGCGCCATGTACGAGGGCGACATGTCCCGCAAGCGCACGCTGGTGGAACACGGCTTCCGCCTGCCAAGTGCCATGGACAACCGCCCGCTGAAATGGGACGAGTTCCTTGAGCGCATCGGGCAGACCGTGTACCTTTCGGCCACCCCGGGCAAGTACGAGCTGGGCAAGTCCGATGGGTTCGTGGAGCAGATTATCCGCCCCACCGGGCTGATCGACCCCGAGATCATCGTCAAGCCCACCAAGGGCCAGATCGATGACCTGCTCGATGAGATCCGCACCCGTGTGGATCGCGATGAGCGCGTGCTGGTTACCACGCTGACCAAGCGCATGGCCGAGGACCTGACCGACTACCTCACCGAGCACCAGGTGCGGGTGCAGTACCTGCACTCCGATGTGGACACGATCCGCCGCGTGGAGCTGCTGCGCGAGCTGCGCATGGGTTCCTTCGACGTGCTGGTGGGCATCAACCTGCTGCGCGAGGGCCTGGATTTGCCCGAGGTTTCGCTGGTCGCGATCCTGGATGCCGACAAGCAGGGCTTCTTGCGTTCGGCCACCAGCCTGATCCAGACCATCGGCCGTGCCGCGCGTAACGTCTCGGGTCAGGTGATCATGTATGCCGACAAGATCACCGATGCGATGGACCAGGCGATCGAGGAGACCAATCGCCGACGGGCAATCCAGGAAGCGCACAACAAGGAGCACGGGATCGACCCCACGCCGCTGCGCAAGAAGATCGCTGACATCACCGACCAGCTGGCGCGTGAGGATGCCGACACCCAGGAACTGCTGAACAACAACCGGTTGGCGAAAAATGCCAAGCGCACCAAAGCCTCGTCCACCGTGCGCAAGGACGGACTGGCCGCCGCCCCGGCCGAGGACCTGCTGGCCCAGATCGGGGAAATGACCGAGCAGATGCACGCCGCGGCCGCTGAGTTGCAGTTCGAACTGGCCGCCCGGATCCGCGATGAAGTTTCCGAGTTGAAGAAGGAATTGCGCCAGATGAAGGCCGCCGGGCACGCGTAACCCTGCTGCTGTCCGGCGCAGTATTGGGACTTGGGCCGAGCCTGTGCAGTTCCTGTGCGCTACACTTGATCACTGGACGTAGGGGAGTATCCCAATGCTGTGGACGTCAACACGCGAACCAATGATGTTTCGCCGGGCACAGCAGCCGATCACTGAGCCAGCTATCTAAGCGTTTCGAATTCTGGTGTGGCGGCGGAGAGACTTGCGGCGATTTTCCATACCCTCCAACGAAAGGTCGCTCGTCCGTGGGCACTAATGGGTTAACTATTCAATTCGAGATCATCGCGCTGATTGTTCTGTGCGCGGTGCTCATCGCAGACCTGCTGTACGTCACCAAGCGTCCGCACATTCCTTCCATGAAGGAAGCGGGCATTTTTGTCGGCATCTACATCTCCTTGGCATTGATTTTCGGTGCGGTGATCTGGACGCAGGCCGGACCGCAGCTCGGCCAGGAATTCTACGCCGGCTGGGTCACCGAATACGCGTTGTCGGTGGACAACCTGTTCGTCTTCATCATCATCATGGCGCGCTTCTCGGTACCGCGTAAGTACCAGCAGGAAGTGCTGATGTTCGGCATCATCATCGCGTTGGTCCTGCGCGCAATCTTCATTGTGCTCGGCGCCGCGATCATCGAGCAGTGGTCGTGGGTCTTCTACATCTTCGGCGCCTTCCTGCTGTGGACCGCATGGAACCAGCTCAAGGACGAGGATGAGGACGAGGAAAGCGGCCTGGTCAAGAAGCTGACCTCCAAGCTGCCGATTTCCAAGGACTTCGATGGAGCCAAGCTGCGCACCGTGGTCGACGGCAAGAAGCTGTTCACCCCGATGGTGCTGGTCTTCGTGACCATCGGCATGACCGACCTGCTGTTCGCCTTCGACTCGATCCCGGCCATCTTCGGCCTGACCAAGTCCGCGTTCATCGTGTTCACCGCGAACATCTTCGCGCTGATGGGCTTGCGCCAGCTGTACTTCCTGCTCGGTGGCCTGATGAACCGCCTGGTCTTCCTGAAGCACGCACTGAGCTTCATCCTCGCTTTCATCGGCGTGAAGCTGGTCTTCCACGCCCTGCACGAGAACAGCCTGCCGTTCATCAACGGCGGGGAGCCGCTGCATTACGCGTGGCTGGACATTTCCGTGGGTGTTTCGCTGCTGGTCATCCTGGGCGCGATCGTTATCGCAACCGTGCTGTCGCTGTGGAGCCCATGGGGCAAGCGCGCAGCTGCTTCGGCTGAAGCCGCGGAACTCGCCGGCGCAGCGGAAGCTGCAGAGCAGGACGCCGCCAAGTAATCCGCACCATCGCCCGCCGGGATCAGTTGCTTCCAACTGGCCCCGGCGGGTTTTCCGTACCCGCATAGTGTGCCTATGCTGTTCTGCTAAGGTATTTTCCATGAGCGACCTATCGACAGAAGCCAGTGGCATTGCCACCGGCGTAGCACTAGCGTCGGGCACCATGTCCCGGCTGCTTGGACGCGCGGCCGGGCAAGGCCGATCGGTGACCGCTTGGCGGGTGCTTTCCACCCTGGACCGGTTGGGCCCCCAGCGCGTGGGCGACTTGGCCATCGAGCAGCGCGTGGCCCAGCCGACCATGACCGGTCTGGTCATCCGCATGGAAAACGACCAGTTGGTCCAGCGACAACCGGACCCTGGGGACGGCCGCGCCAGCTTGGTGAGCCTGACCGGCGACGGCAAGGAGGCCATTGAAGCCTACCGGCAGCGCGCGATTTCCTCGCTGGCCGGCGGCATCGATTCCTTCAGCGCCGAGGAGCGGCGGATTCTGGCGCAGGCTGTGCCGCTGCTGCAGCGGTTGAATGACCAGGTTGCCGCGAAGCTGGACCATTAGCAGCAGAAGGCTTAACGCGCAGGGCGCTTGAATCCCCGGGGATTCAAGCGCCCTGCGCGTTAACGTAGCCGGTGCGCGGGCTAGCTGTCCTGGGCCACGGCGTCCGGGTCTTCGCCGTTGGCCATGGCCAGCAGCCGGCGGAAGATCGCCGGGCCATCGTCGCCGATGCCGTCATGGTGGAATTGATCGGTCACCCAGGTCTGCAACCCGGCCACCTGCGAGGCGGTGCGCAGGGAGAGCTCGCGGTCCACATAGACGTCGTCATGGTAGACCGCCGCGGCCACCGGCACGGTGTTCTTGGCCAGGACATCCAGATCGTAGAGCGGGCCGAAGCCTTCGTGCTCGGCCAGGATGCGGGCCACGTCCTCCAGGGGTCGCAGGGCAGGATCTTCGGCGAAGTGCCAGCTGTAGATCATCTCGCCGGTCAGCAGCGGGGTCGCCGCGTGGCGGGTGAAGTCGGCGAACTCCGGCAGGACTTGTTCGGCCGCGAAATTGGTCGGCTCGCCTTGGGCGTAGATGGTTTCATGCATCAGCGCATAGAGCGGGTTCGAGGCGAAAGAGCTCTGGGCCAAGAGCGCTTCGAGGAAGTTATCCGAGAGGCGGTCGCCGCCCGGGGTGTGGCTGAAGGCCTCCTCGAAGATGTGATGCAGCAGGTGCACCCGGGTGTTTCCGCCCAGGTACATGCCCAGCATCTGCACCAGCGGCACGGTGACGCGCTGGCCGTTGGGCAGCAGCTCATCGTCATTGGTGCGCACATGCTCGTAGATCCTGTGCAGGGTCTGGAAGTCCTCGGGGTACCAGGAGAAGTACTCGCGGTTGCGTTCTGCCATCCGCTGGTAGGTGGCGCGGTAGACGGTCTTCGCATCGGCATCCAGCGAGGCCAGCCCGCCGGTGACCAGGCAGCGGGTGAGCGACTGCGGGAAGAGCGAGAGATAGGTCAGGGTGCAGAACCCGCCGTAGCTCTGCCCCAGGGTGCTCCACTGCTCGATGCCCAGGTGCTCGCGCAGGGCTTCGGCGTCGCGCACAATCGAGTCGGCGCGGAAATGCGAGAGGTAGCGGGCCTGGGCGGCCGAGTCCCCGCGCAGCGGCAAGGACTTGCGGTTAGCCGGGGTGGACAGCCCGGTGCCGCGCTGGTCCAGCAGCAGCACGCGGAAGTGCTTGGTGGCTTCGGCCAACCACCCCGACAAGGAACCGGGGCGCGGGGATTTGCCCCCTGGACCGCCCTGCAGGAACAGCAGCCAGGGCTTGGCAGTGCCGGTGCTGATCTCGCGGGCGAAGACCGAGATCTTTTCGCCCTGCGGATCGGCGTGATCCAGTGGAACCTCGATGCGATGGTCGGTGACATCCATACCGCGGTAGTGGCGCATTAGCTCGCTCCTTGCATGCCAAGTTGTTGCAGTGCTTCGCCGTCCAGGCGCCGGGTGCTCCAGCCGTCCATGGAGCTGGACCCGATGGCGTCGTAGAACCTGATGGCCGGCTCGTTCCAATCCAGCACTGACCATTCCAAGCGCTTATAGCCGCGTTCGACGCAGATCTGCGCCAGCGTGCGCAGCAAAGCGGTGCCGGTGCCTGAACCGCGTTGGGATTCGCGCACATACAGATCCTCCAGATGGATGCCGTGCCGGCCCTCCCAGGTGGAGTAGGCCAGGTACCACAGGGCCATGCCCCTGAGCGTCCCGGTTTCATCCTCGGCAACATGGGCGAAGACCTGGGGATTGGGGCCGAACAGATGGGATTGGAGGTCTGCTGCGGTGTTGAGCACCGCATCAGGTTCCCTTTCATAGTCGGCCAATTCCTGGATCATCGCCAAGATCTGCGGGCAGTCGCCCGGAACAGCTTCACGCACAATACTCATGTGTTCCAGCTTACCTCCGTCGCACCGCTAAAACGTCGGTGACCAGACCTAAGGTTGAATGCATGATGGGTGGACACCACGCGGTGAGCGGCGCAGCCGCATGGTTGGCAATTACAACTGACGTCACCGTGGGTTCGGTGAACCTGGGGCTGGGAACTTTCCAGATGGACCGCTGGGAAACCCTGGCCGGCGCGATCGTCTGCGCTGGCGCGGCCCTGCTGCCCGACGCGGATCACCATGGGGCCACGATCGCCCGCTCGCTGCCCCCGTTCTCCAGCATTTTCACGCGGATTGTCGGTTCGGTTTCGGGCGGGCACCGCAACGGCACCCATTCGCTGATCGGCATCGCCTTCTTCATCTTCCTGGCCTGGCTGGCCAACGGCTGGGATGTGCAGACCGCGGCGTTGGGCACGGTCTACCCGGCCGCGGCGCTGTTCGCGATCCTGCTGATTTCCTTCGCGGTGAAGACCATGAAATTCATGCCGCCGCTGCTGTGCTGGATTATCGCCTTGGCCGCCGGGACTTTCGTCGGGATGAATGCGCCGGAGCAGAACCTCTGGTTCCTGATGGCAGTCTCCCTGGGCGCGATCGTGCACGTGATGGGCGACATGCTGACCATCGGCGGCTGCAATCTGCTGTGGCCGATCAAGATCGGCTCGCCGCGCTGGTTCCGCCGGCTGCCGCTGATTGGCGGCTGCTGGAAGTCCAATGGGCGGGTGGCTTTGCCGATTCTGGCCGAGACGGGTTCCACCGCAGAATGGCTGCTCGCGACGCTGCTCACTACCTATGTGGGCATCGCGCTGATCGTCGCCTGACGGCCCCCGGCCCGCTGCCGGCTCGCCGCAGTGCAACGCGCTGTGGCTGGCAGCCGGTGATCTGGCATGATTCGAACCATGCAGATTCAATTCACCCGGCGCATCACCTGGGATCAGCTTCCTGGCGAACTGCGCGCGCAGATCGAATCGCACCTTGGATCCCGGGTGATCTGGGCGCAAAGCCAAGCCTCGGGGTTTTCCCCGGGCAGCGCCGATCGGCTGCTCACCGCCGATGGCCAGCGGGTCTTCGCCAAGGCGGTGCATCCGGGCCTCAGCGCCCCGGCCACGGCATTGCACGCCCGCGAAGCGGCAATAGCGGCCAAGCTCCCGGCGGCCTTGCCGGTTCCGCAGTTCCTGGGGCGCATCAGCTGGCAAGGCTGGGAGGCCTTGGTCTTCGCTGAAGGCCCAGGGGCCAGCCCGCAGCTTCCCTGGCCGGCCGGACAGCTGGAACGGGTACTGGACACGCTGGCGCAGCTGGCTCATCAGGCCCCCGATTCCCTGACCGAGCTGCTGCCGCCGCTGGAAGAGGAACTGCGCGAGGACGTAGCCGGTTTTGCGCGGATCATGCAGGACGGCTGGCTTCCAGCTGATCCCTGGGTGGCGCAGAACCTGGAAGAACTCCATGGGCTGGCCATGGACGGTATCGGGGCGCTGGCCGGAGACCAGCTGGTGCATTCGGATCTGCGTTCGGACAACATCCTGCTGGGAGACGGCGGAGAAGTGCTGCTGGTGGATTGGCCGTGGGCTTCGCGGGGCGCCGCATGGTATGACGCGTTGACGGTGCTGGTTGAAGCGCGGATTTTCGACCCGGCGCTGGATGCGGACGCCATTGCCGACTCCCACCCGATCTTCGAATCGGTGGGCACGGAAGCGGTCAGCGCGGTATTAGCTGGACTGGCCGCCTACTATGTGGACGCGGCGCGCAGGCCCGAGGTTCCCGGGCTGCCCACGCTGCGCAGCTATCACGCGAAGCAGGCGGCCGCCACCGTTGGGTGGCTCAAGGCGCGACTGGCCTAGTTGGCGATTGCAGGGGCTAGCCGAACCGGGCCGGCGTGGCATTTTCCCCGCGGTAGACCAGGGCCAGGCCCAGGACCAGCGAACCGAGCTGGACCAAGGTCGCCAGCCACGCGCCGGAAGCAAAGAGCTCGGACCAGCCGCTGAGCAGCCCGACCAGGACCATCAGCATGAGGCCTGCCCCGAGCAGGCGAAGCTTGTACCCGTTCATGGCCATACCCTACGGCACTGTCCGCGGCATTGCCACCGGATTCCGGGAAGATGCCGCGGGCATCGAGTGCGCGACTAGCCCAGATGCCGGGGCTGGTCCAGCGCCGTGCCGGATCCCATGCAGATAATTGGCGGCAAGCCGGAATCCAGCCGGGAAAGTACCAGCTGTTCCTGCGCAACGAGGTTCTGCGGCAGGGCATCGAGCGGGAACCAGCGAAGCTCGCAGGCTTTCTCCGGTTCCATGAGGCGCGGAGTACCGTCCCACTGGCGCGCCAGGAAGAAGAAATCCACAGGGGATTGGGCGCCGCTGCCCGCTTGCAGGTAGCGGTGCACCGTGCACAGCGGCTTGAGCTGGTCTGCCGCGATCCGGATGCCCAATTCCTCGCGGGCTTCGCGAACGGCGGCGGCAACGGCAGCCTCGCCGGGCTCAACGTGCCCGGCGGCCGCAGTGCTCCAGAACCCGTCCATGTAGCCGGTTCCCGACCTCAGTTGAAGCAGGACTTCGTCGGCGCGCCGCAAGATGGCGTAGCTGATGGCGGGCATCAGGAGTCCAGGCGGCCCACCGAAGTCACCTTGACCACAGGTTCGCCCGCCTCGTCCGAGTCATCTAGCGAGATGGTGGCGGTGATGCCCCAGTCGTGGTGCTCGGATGGGTCGGCGAAGATCTGGCGCACCTCCCAGGTGCGCTGGGGCATGTCCTTGATGATGAACAGCTTCGAGCCGCGTCCGGCGGGACCGTCGTCGATGTCCTCGTGCTCGTCGAAGTAGTAGTCCATGGCATCGGCCCAGGTGTCCGCGTCGAAGCCGCTATGCCCGTCGAGCTCGCCCAGGGCCTTGTCCTGCTCGTCGGCGAACAGCTTCACCCGGCGGAACATCTCGTTGCGGACCATCACGCGGAAGGCGCGCACATTGCTGGTCAGCTTTTCCGGTGCCGGAGGCGGTGCGGTTTCCGTTGCCTCGCTCAGCTCGCCGCGGGAGAGCTCTTCCCATTCGTCCAGCAGCGAGGAGTCGATCTGGCGGATCATCTCGCCGAGCCATTCGATCAGGTCTTCGAGGTCCTCGCGCAGCGCGTCCTGGGGAACGGTCTGGCGCAGGGCCTTGTAGGCATCGGTGAGGTAGCGCAGCAGCACGCCCTCGGAGCGGGCCAGCTGGTAGTACTGGACGAAATCGGAGAAGCCCATGGCGCGTTCGTACATGTCGCGCACGATCGACTTCGGCGCCAATTCGAAGTCCGAGAGCCACGGCGCGCCGGAGCGGTACTGCTCGAAGGCGCTCTCCAGCTTCTCGGCCAGGGGCATCGCATAGGTGATTTCATCCAGTGCGTTCATGCGGTCGTTGTAGTCCATGCCTTCGGCCTTCATCGCGGCGATGGCCTCGCCGCGGGCCTTCTTCTCCTGGCCGGAGAGCACCTGGCGCGGCTTTTCCAAGGTCGCCTCGATCACCGAAACGACATCCAGCGCGTAGCTGGCCGAATCCGGATCCAGCAGGTCCAGGGCGGCCAGCGCGAAGGGCGAGAGCGGCTGGTTCAGCGCGAAGTTCTGCTGCAGGTGCACGGTCAGCTCGTAGTAGTTGCCGTATTCGTCTGGCTCATTGCGGCGCACGACCACCTCGGTGGCGATCAGTTCGCGCAGGATCCCCAGGGCGCGCAGCTTCAGCTTGCGCTGGGACGCCGGGGTCTCGTGGTTTTCGCTGAGCAGGCGCTGGGCGGCCTCGAACGAATTGTCCTCGCGCTCCAGCAGGTTCAGCAGCATCGAGTGCGAGACCTGGAATGAGGACTTCAGCGTCTCGGGGGCGGCCTCGACGATCTTCTCGAAGGTCTTCTCGCCCCAGGTCACGAAGTTCTGCGGCGGCTTCTTCTTCGGGATCTGCTTGAGTTTGGACGAGCCCTCGCCGTGCTTCTTCAGCGCCTTTTCCATGGCCTTGTGGTTCTCGATCGCATGCTCCGGAGCCTGCACCAGCACGGTGCCTGCGGTATCGAAACCTGCGCGGCCCGCGCGCCCGGCAATCTGGTGGAATTCGCGGGCGTTCACGATGCGCGTACGTGTGCCGTCGAACTTGGACAGCGCGGTGATCACCACGGTGCGGATCGGCACGTTGATGCCCACCCCCAGGGTGTCGGTGCCGCAGATGACCTTGAGCAGGCCGGCCTGCGCCAGTTGCTCGACCAGGCGGCGGTACTTGGGCAGCATGCCGGCGTGGTGGATGCCGATGCCGTGGCGGACCAGGCGGTTCAGCGTCTTGCCGAAACCGGCGGCGAAGCGGAATCCGCCGATCATCTCGGAGATCTTTTCCTTCTCCTCGCGCGTGGCCACATTCACGCTCATCAGCCCGGTGGCGCGGTCGATGGCATCGAGCTGGGAGAAGTGCACGATATAGATCGGCACCTGCTTGGTCTTGATCAGTTCCTCCACGGCCTCCTGCACCGGCTCCATGGAGTAGTAGAAGTGCAGCGGGATCGGGCGCTCGGTGTGCGCGACCGTCACCGTCGGGGTGCCGGTGCGCTCTTCGAGTTCCTGCTCGAAGCGGGTGACATCGCCCAGGGTGGCGCTCATCAGCAGGAACTGCGCCTGCGGCAGCTCGATCAGCGGCACCTGCCAGGCCCAGCCGCGCTGCGGATCGGCGTAGAAGTGGAACTCGTCCATGATCACGCAGCCCACGTCCGCCTTGGAGCCTTCGCGCAGGGCGATGTTCGCCAGGATCTCAGCGGTGCAGCAGATGATCGGGGCGTCGGCGTTCACCGAGGAATCACCGGTGACCATGCCGACGTTCTCTGCGCCGAAAATCTTGCACAGGTCGAAGAACTTCTCGGAGACCAGCGCCTTGATCGGCGCGGTGTAGAAGCTGATCTGGTCGCGGGCCATGGCGTAGAAGTGGGCTGCGATGGCAACCATGGACTTGCCCGAGCCGGTGGGGGTGGCCAGGATGACGTTGTTGCCGCCGGCCAGCGCCATCGACGCTTCGTCCTGTGCGGGGTAGAGGCTGATGCCACGGGTTGCGACCCATTGGCCGAAAGCCTCGTAGATTTCGTCGTCGGATACGTTCTTGGCGTCTGCTGGCAGATAATCGGTGAGCAACATGATGTTCCTAGCCTATCGGTTGAGAACTATGACTGGGGGCTAGTTGTTGCGTGCGCCTCTCGTTTAGGCTCGGGAATATGAAATGGGATCCGACGAAATACACCGAATTCTCCGATTACCGGGGCCGCCCGTACCTGGATTTGCTGGGGCAGCTGGTCTCGGTTGACGCGTCGAAGATCATCGATCTGGGGTGCGGGCCGGGAAATATGACCCGGCTGCTGGCCCAGCGCTGGCCGCAAGCGCAGGTCACCGGACTTGATTCCTCGCCGGAGATGATCGCCCGGGCCACGCAGAGCGAGCACGAGGAGAACCTGGGCTTCGCGCTGGCCGATGCCACGGCGTGGACCCCTGACTCCGACACGGACCTGCTGTTCTCCAACGCGATGCTGCAATGGCTTCCGGGGCATCGCGAGCTGCTGGCCGGTTGGCTGGAGCACCTGAAGCCCGGCGCGAACGTGGCCATCCAGGTCCCGGGCAATTTCGGCTCTCCGTCGCACGCGGTGATGCGCGCAGTTGCCGACAGCCCGAAGTGGTCCGGCCAACTGGCAGGGGTGCTGCGCCATGACGACGTGGTGGGCGAGCCCGGCGAATACCAGCGGATCTTCCTGGACGCGGGGTTCCAGGCCAATGTCTGGGAAACCACCTACCACCAGCTGCTCGCGGGGGAGGACCCGATCCTGAACTGGGTTCGCGGGACGGCGCTGCTGCCCATCCGCCACACGCTCAGCGACGAAGACTATCTGGATTTCGAAAACGACTACCGGGCCGAAGTCTCCAAGCACTACCCGTCATTTGCTTCGCAGGACGGTACCGTCCTGACGAACTTCCCGTTCCGCAGGATTTTCATGATCGGGCACAAGCTCGGCTGATTTGCTCCAGGCTCGGCATCGTCAGAGCGCTTGGAAGGTGAGCTGGCTCAGCGATTGCTTCCCGCCAGGCACCTTTGCACGACGCCGGGCAGCACGCGGACGCAGACCAGGACGACCAGGATGCCCAACGCCACTCCGGAGAAGACATCGTGGACGAAGTGGGCGCCTACGCCCACGCGGGACAGGGCAATGAGCAAGACGGCCGGTATAGCGTACTTGGCCAGCTTCGGAAGGGCCAGCGTGCAGGCTGCGGCGACGCCGGCGGCGAGAACCGAATGGTTGGAGGGCCAAGACCAGTCGCCTGCTTCCGGGCATGCCACTGCGGTGAGAGCATCCAGGGCGCGGCAGGGGCGTTCCTCGGCGACCAGGATCTTGGCCAGCTCGCTCAGGCCATAGGCCGCTACCGCGCCAATCGCGCCTGAAACCAGGCGCCAAAACGCAACTCGGTCACGGAACCAGCACAGGACGGTGAGCGTGCAGGCCCCGGCCATCAGCATCAAGAGCAAGATCTCGGAAAAGAACACAGCCGCCGCGGAGAGCAGCGTCGACTGGGCAACAGTTCCTGAAATCCCCAGATACAAGGCATCACGCAACGGATAGGAGGCCATCGCCAGCACGGCGAGAACCGCGATGATGATGGCTGGTCGTGATGGGGCGATGGCAATTGGTGCGGAGGACGGAGAATTCACAAGTGGTGATTATACGGATCTGATGCGGCGGCAGGCATCAGCTGGAAGAGGTCCCGCACCATTAAACGCTGCTGCCAGCGGCACGGATGCCGCTGGCAATGCAGTCAAGGGCTACCACCCGCGTTCGCGCCACTGCTCCAAATTCGGGCGTTCTGCACCCAGTGTCGTCGAATCGCCGTGCCCCGGCAGAACCTGGGTTTCGTCCGGGAAGCGGTCGAAGATGCGTTCGGTGACGTCGGTGAGCAAAGAGAGGAACCGCTGCGGGTCCTTCCATGTGTTGCCCACGCCTCCGGGGAACAAGCTGTCGCCGCTGAGCACCACCGGCTGGCCGGAGGAATCAACCAGCGCATAGCCGATCGAACCTGGCGTATGCCCTCGCAGGTGGATCGCCTCGATGATCACATCGCCCAGCTTCAGCTGGTCGCCGTGGTTCAGCCCATGGTCGATCTTGACCCCGCATTCTCCAGCGATCCCGGCGACGTCGTCTGCACCGGCGAAGGTTGGCACCGGGTACTTCTCCACGGCTTCGGCCAACGCGCGCACGTGGTCCCAGTGCTGATGCGTCGTGGCGATGCCGATAAGGCGCGGGTCGCTCGCGTCTTCACTGGCCGCCTGGATGAGCCGCTCGATGGCCGGCATGTCATCGGCCGCGTCCACCAGCAGCTGTTCGCCGGTCTTCCGATTAGTTACCAGGTACACGTTGTTTGCCATGTCGGATACTGAGACCCAACGGACGGTCACATCGTTCAGCAATAGTTCGTTCATGCAACCAGACTACGGTGCAGATCCCGGCTGACGCGATAGGCTCGGATAAATGCCAAACACAGTCCAAAGGATGGAGTGCAGGATGACCGAACTGGAATTCATCAAGATCGAGCCGAACTCGGGCGTGGCGCCGTATCAGCAGGTCCGCGAGCAGATCCTCTCAGCAATTGCCAAGGGCAAACTAGCTCCGGGCACCAAATTGCCGTCGGTTCGTGCGCTCTCGGGCACCTTGAACCTCGCGGTGAATACTGTCGCCAAGGTCTACAAGGAACTTGAGCTGCAGGGCGCAGTTGTCACCCGCGGCCGCCATGGAACCGTGGTCCAAGCCGCCGAGAATCGTGCAGAGCAGGAAGTCAGCGATGCGGCCGCCGATCTGGCCCGCATCGCCCAACTGTGGTCGGTCGACGAAGCAACCGCGGTAAAGTACCTGCGCGCCGCGTTCAGCTCCCTGCCAAGGTAGCCCCGACGCGGCTCTGGAGTCGATCCCGAATCCCGGCGGTGGATGGAGCCAGGTGAATGCGAAATGGCATAGGGGTACGTTTTGCTGTTGACAGCTCCAATATTTCCCGGGGTTGATTAGCTGCCAGCAAGGTAACGGGCGATCGAATTGTCGCATCGCCAATTTTCGACCGCCAGTGTGTCGCCGCTCGCCGTGCCTTCAGCGGGACTCCACCGAATGCTGTCGGGTTGGTGAACCGTAATGGTTCTTAAGCATCCCTATACGGTGTGTCGCGTTGCCTAGTTTTTCAGTTTCCGAAGTCGCCAGCACTGCTGCCCGTAGCCCTCGACACTGCACCTTCCGCAAAGGGAAGGGTAAGTGCGAGTTGCCCACTTTCCCGATGGCGATTCACTTTAAGTCAAGGTTGGCGGGCTTTCCCGGTATGACCTTATCGCCGTGCTCAACTCGCAATAGATACAGCTCAACGCCCACGCACAGCTTTTCGGCGCTGCGGTGCTTGGAGATGCCAACAAGCAACACGTTATTAGCCTGGTTGAACGCAGTGTGAGTAACTTAGGCTTGCCAGATGGCGGAACACTTAAGCAAGTATTCGACGCGGCTCTAATGCGCCGATCGAAGCTTTGCCCTCCGACCGCTGGCCCATGTCCCCGTCTAGCTATGGACAAACAGGAATCGTCCACACACTTCGTGATGCGTCGACGGCATGCACCCGAACGTTCTTTCACAGTGGCTGCTCCGACGCTTGGCGACGACGATGAGTATCCAAGAGGTTTCTACCTCCGTGCAGTGAAGGGGCAGCTCCGGGTTCGAGGCTACTGTTGCGAAGGCCCGCAGCGTTGGTTTCCTGATGACCAATTCATTTTCCACTTGCATCCGTAGCGACACGATTTCCAGGTTCGCCTTGGCATCGACTCCGCATCGATATTTCTCAGATTCTCGTGAGAAGAACAACTCGAGGAGCACCCGCAAGTGGAACGACCAACGGGACTTAGGATTGCTAGCGACCGCTAGACCTAGTATTCACTATGGTAGAACGGATGCATGCGATGGCTTGCGAAATGGTTCGACGAAACTGACTGGCCGAGGGACCCTCTCTTGGATGAATTCCGCGATTCAGTTTGGGAGCTCACGCTAGCCGGAGAGACCAGAGGGTGGCTGACCACCTCGATCACTATTATGCGGTCGTTCCCGTTTTTCTGGGACAAGCAAGAGAACATGTGGTTCCAAGTGCACTGGTTAGAGGGCGAGCATGAATTACCGGAGGAGGACTACGCGCCAGGGTGGTACACAGTCGAAGAACTGCGGGACGGGCATTTCGTCACCGATGACCCCAGGAATGGTCAAGAGACCAGCTTTAGTGCCACCAGAGTCATCGGTACCGAGCGCGACCAATTGTGGAATCAACTGGATCACGGTGTAATTCGATAAACCGTGAGATGCCCAGATTGCTGTCCTGTTCAGGAACCTTCATCGAGACGCCAAGGACCAGATGTTTGCAGAAGGAAGCGGGAGCACACTGGACTAGTTGCCATCCGCGCCTAGCGACACGGAGCGGTTGCCCAGTGACTGGAGACACCTCGGCAATAATGGTCTGCATGATCGAACGTGAACGGTGGAGCATGCGATTCCCGAATAAGTACCAGTCAGCTGGTTGGGGCATCGTCAGTGCGGTGATGTGCGCAGGCCTCTTCGCGGGATGCTCCGTAGTCCCGGATTATTCGGGTGATACCTGCGATGGACGTAAACCGGTTGGCTCTCTGGAGCAAGCCGGCAGGGACCTAGTGGCTGCCGCCTACGCCGCCGATCGGGACGGTGTATGCCGAGTGACCGCACCTTTCCCAGGCGGAGTTCTGGACGATTCAATGGTCGCCATGACTCGGGAAATCCTGGCCGAACGGGGCATCACCCCACAGAACGTCACTGTGGTAACTGGAGAACAGATGGGAAGTGGTGTGGCCGTCCAATTGACAGACGGCAGCAATAACGCTTCCCGCGCGATCGACATCAGCGGCACGGTCGTCCGCGACGACGGATTCACGGTGGGCCTGCCGCCAGAGCTGTATCCCGAGGTTCCGGAGCACCCTGCATCACCGTCTGCATCGACAGATTCTGCTTCCCGATAGCGCCAGTTACACAGTGAAACGTCCAACGCGACGTCCTAAGCGGAACCCGTACCGGCACGTAGAGGAAAGTACTATATGGGACGCGTGCGGTGATGTCATGCTTCACTTATCCGAAGCATGACACCAGCGTTGTTCGGTTAGGCCAATTCGCGGAACCCAAGTCGCTTATATAGATTTAGTGCAGCACCGGAAGTTCCATCTCCGATCCGCAAACTCAGGGTGTTCGCCCCATGCTTCTTGCACGCAGACATGGCAGCGGCAATCAAGGTGTGGCCCAGGCCATGCCCTTGATGGAGGGGATCAACGAAAAGATCGATGATGAATGGGCCGAATAGATCCTCATCCCAGATCGATTTCTCGACAACAAAGATCGCCCCAATCGGCCTTCCCTGTCGCGACGCGACAAAAGAAGCATTTTCGAGGAGCTGACCAAACTCGTTGGCAAAAGTTTCTTCCATCTCGGATTGCGCTTCTTCAAGAGTCCCGGCCGCAATTCCGGGTGGGTACGCTGCGAAATACGGATCAGCTAGCTCCGTCGCGGATGAAGATTCTGCATGGCAAATTTCTGCGTACGAAGAAACAGCGGGAGCGAAATCTGCGTGCTGAAGAACAGCTTGTAAAACATCAGAGGGCATGGCAAATCCATTCGTAGGTCTTCTGAACTGATTGAGAGAAAACTTCATGAATGGAACATGACTTGAATCTAGCATCCAAAAAATCAGTGGTCTACAGAAAATTTTCCAATACTTTTGACGTGTTGAGTAGGCTCAGCTGGCTTTCGACGAGAGTGTCCCGAAAGCCGGTCACAAATAGGATCGCGCCACGTGCTGACTCGCATCGCAGAAGTTTCATGGATTTACAGGAACACTGGCCGTTCCGTATGCCCCGTCCGGTGTAGAGACCGGTGAGGGGGCGTGAAACGGAACGATGTGGCGCTGCCTCATGATGTCGAATGCTTGCGCAGAAAACAATCGCTGTCGAATGGCATAGACGCCGCGGACGATGCCACTACGCGGAACATTTGGCCAGATTCGCGATGTGGTTTCGTTACGAATCAGCGGTTGCGGTACCCCTGGTTGGCGGCGTGAACCGAACGTCGAATTTTATCCGTTTTCCCGCTCGTGCAACACAGAGCATGCGCTCGCCGCTCATTGGCATCTACGAGATAGCTGCGAACTCGGGGAGCTACAGCACACGAGACAGGCGCAAGCGGGAATCCAAGGGCAACCGGTACCTCGAATGGGACGTCGTGGTCCGATCTGGATTCATGGGGACGCTGGCTCACCGGTCGACATTTCGGGTGGATGGACGGGCACGCATTGCGCTCGCCGTGCGCCGGAGCAGGGGCTGCGAGAATTAACTGTGAGTTGCGTCCATTCGTACACGTATTCGAAGTAGTTTTCGATTAGTATGGCCTCGTGGCTATTTCATCGCAGAGTAAAAGAACTGATCTGACTCGCCTGGTCGTCAAGGGTGCACGCGAGCACAACCTGAAAAACGTGGACATTGATCTCCCGCGTGACGCAATGATTGTCTTTACCGGCCTTTCCGGTTCGGGCAAGTCCTCCTTGGCCTTCGACACCATCTTTGCCGAAGGCCAGCGCCGCTACGTCGAATCGCTCTCTGCCTACGCCCGCATGTTCCTCGGCCAGGTGGACAAGCCCGATGTGGATTTCATCGAGGGCCTGTCGCCAGCGGTGTCCATCGACCAGAAGTCAACCAGCCGCAACCCGCGTTCCACCGTGGGAACGATTACCGAAGTGTACGACTACATGCGCCTGCTGTGGGCCCGCGTGGGCCGTCCGCATTGCCCGATCTGCCACGAACCGATCTCCAAGCAGACGCCGCAGCAGATCGTCGACCAGCTGATGGAGCTACCGGAGAAAACCCGCTTCCAGATCCTCGCCCCGGTAGTGCGCTCGCGCAAGGGCGAATTCGTCGACCTGTTCGCAGAGCTCTCGTCCAAGGGCTTCGCCCGTGCCCGCGTTGACGGCGCCACCATCCAGCTGAACGATCCGCCGAAGCTGGCCAAGCAGGTCAAGCACACCATTGAAGTGGTCGTCGACCGCCTGGCTATCAAGGAAGATGCCCGCCAGCGCTTGACCGACTCCATCGAAACGGCCCTGGGCATTGCCGAGGGCCGCGTGCTGGCCGACTTCGTGGACTTGGACGAGGATGATCCCCAGCGCGTGCGCGCGTTCTCCGAGAACCTGGCCTGCCCCAATGAGCATCCGCTGGCCATCGATGAGATCGAGCCGCGCACTTTCTCCTTCAATAACCCGTTCGGTGCCTGCTCGGCCTGTTCCGGCATCGGCACCAAGCTGGAAGTCGATGAGCACCTGATTGTTCCGGACGGCGAGGTCACCTTGGCCGAGGGCGCGATCGCCCCATGGTCGCTGGGCAAGGCCACCACCGAATACTGGAACCGCTTGATCGAAGGCCTGGGCCATGAGCTGGGCTTCACCATGGACACCCAGTGGCAGGACCTGCCGGCTGCCGCCCGCGAAGCGATCCTGAATGGCAAGGACCACAAGGTGGTCGTGCAGTACAAGAACCGCTTCGGCCGCGAGCGCAAGTACTCCACCGGCTTCGAGGGCGTCATTTCCTACGTGCACCGCAAGCACCAGGAAACCGAATCGGATCACGCCCGCGACCGCTACGAGCAGTACATGCGCCAGATCCCGTGCCCTACCTGCGGCGGCGCACGCCTGAATCCGGCGTCGCTCTCGGTCTTGGTGGGCGGGCGTTCCATCGCTGAAGTTGCCGCCATGGATCTGCGCAGCGCCGCGGAATTCCTCTCCACGATCGTGCTCACCGCACGCGAGGCGCAGATCGCCGCGCAGGTGCTCAAGGAAATCGACGCGCGCATGAAGTTCCTGCTGGACGTCGGACTGGAGTACCTGACCCTGGAACGCGCTGCTGGCACCTTGTCCGGCGGCGAGGCGCAGCGCATTCGCCTGGCTACGCAGATTGGTTCGGGCCTGGTGGGCGTGCTCTACGTTCTGGACGAGCCGTCCATCGGCCTGCACCAGCGCGATAACCGCCGCCTGATCGACACCCTGCTGCACCTGCGATCGCTGGGCAACACCCTGATCGTGGTGGAGCACGACGAAGACACCATTGCCGAAGCCGACTGGATCGTGGACATCGGCCCGGGCGCCGGCGAGCACGGCGGCGAAGTGGTGCACTCCGGATCCCTGGAGGGCCTGAAGCAGAACACCAAGTCGCTGACCGGAGACTACCTTTCGGGCCGCAAGCAGATCGACATCCCGTCCAAGCGCCGCAAGATCGACAAGGAGCGCAAGCTCAAGGTGGTCGGTGCCAACGAGAACAACCTGCAGAATGTGTCGGTGGAGTTCCCGCTGGGCGTGCTGACCGCGGTGACCGGCGTGTCCGGCTCGGGCAAGTCCACCCTGGTCAACGACATCCTGTACAAGGTGCTGGCCAACAAGCTCAACGGCGCCAAGCAAGTGCCCGGCCGCCACACCCGCGTGCAGGGCCTGGAGCACCTGGACAAGGTGGTCCACGTGGACCAGTCGCCCATCGGCCGGACCCCGCGTTCGAACCCTGCGACCTACACTGGCGTGTTCGACCACATCCGCAAGCTGTTTGCGGAGACCAATGAGGCGAAGCTGCGCGGCTACCAGCCGGGCCGGTTCTCCTTCAACGTCAAGGGCGGCCGCTGCGAATCCTGCTCGGGTGACGGCACGCTGAAGATCGAGATGAACTTCCTGCCGGACGTTTACGTGCCCTGCGAGGTCTGCCAGGGCGCCCGCTACAACCGCGAAACCCTGCAGGTGCTGTACAAGGGCAAGAACATTGCCGATGTGCTGGACATGCCGATTGCCGAAGGCGCCGAGTTCTTCAGTGCCTTCACCCCGATCGCCCGCCACCTGCGCACGCTGGTGGACGTGGGCCTGGGCTACGTGCGCCTGGGGCAGCCGGCAACCACCCTCTCCGGTGGCGAGGCCCAGCGCGTGAAGCTGGCTGCGGAACTGCAGAAGCGTTCCAATGGCCGCTCCATCTACGTCCTGGACGAGCCGACCACCGGTCTGCACTTCGAAGATATCCGCAAGCTGCTCAAGGTGCTGCAGGGATTGGTCGACAAGGGCAACACCGTGTTGACCATCGAGCACAACCTGGATGTCATCAAGTCGGCTGACTGGGTCATCGACCTTGGCCCGGAAGGCGGCTCAGGCGGCGGCACGATCCTGGCTGCTGGCACCCCGGAAAAGGTGGCCAAGGTGAGCGAATCGCACACCGGGAAGTTCCTCTCCGAGATCCTGTAATGCCTGGCGGAGAATGTTCGACATATGCGATTTCAGTTATGGATTGCTAACCCGCGTCCGCTTCATGGGAAGATGGCTAGGTGAATATGTCGGTAACAAGTGTGCTCTTCGATCTGGATGGGACCCTCGTGGACCCTGCCGGTGCCATAACTTCGGGTATCCGCCACGCGCTCACCTCCCATGGTTTGGCCGATCCGGGCGAAGCACGAGTTGAAGCGCTGGTAGGCCCGCCCCTCCAAATCGGGCTGCGTACGCTTGACGGCGTCACCGACGGGAACATCGACTCCATCATCGCGGCCTACCGCGCCCGCTATGCCGAGGTGGGCATGGCCGAATCCGTGATCTACCCGGGCATTGTGGCGCTCCTGGACGCGTTGCGCGCGGCCGGGATCTACGTCGCAGTGACCACGGCCAAGCCCATCAACATTGCGCGCCAGCTCATTGCACGCAAGGGGCTGGATGAGCATCTCGATGCGATTCACGGCAACGCGGATGAGCACGGGAGCATGGGTTCGAGCAAGACGCACATTGTCGCTGAGGCTTTGGAGCACGGGCAGCTGGACCCGGCGAGCAGCGTCGTTGTGGGGGACCGCTACTACGATTGGGATGCCGCCCGCGAGAATTCGGTGGCTTCGGTCGGTGTCGCGTGGGGCTTTGCCCAGGACGATGAACTGCAGCAGGCAGGCACAACTGTGGCGACAACCCGGGACCTTGCTGAGCTCCTGCTCGGAGCACAGCTGGCAAACACGCTGAACCTCGACGATGACCTCATGCAGGAAGGTGCAAAGTAGATGAGCATCTACACCATGACCCGTTCGTCGATTCGGGGCGTCATCCACGGTGTCTGCCGTGCGGAAGTAACCGGGCTTGAGAACGTTCCCAAGGAAGGCGGCTTCATTGTCGCCTCCAACCACCTGTCATTCTTCGACTCCTTGATCATTCAGGCGTTGACCCCGCGCGACGTGGCGTTCTTCGCCAAGGCGGAATACTTCACCACCCCGGGACTGAAGGGCAAGGTGATGAAGACCTTCTTCGAATCCGTGGGATCCATTCCGGTGCAGCGTGGCGAACAGGCAGCTTCGGTTGCCGCCCTCGATTCCCTGGTGGAAATCGTCGAAGGCGGCAAGGGCATTGGCATCTACCCTGAGGGCACTCGCTCGCGCGATGGCAAGTTGTACCGCGGACGCACCGGCGTGGGCTGGCTGGCGCTGACCACCGGTGTACCAGTGGTGCCGGTGGGCTTGATCGGCACCCAGAAGCTGCAGCCTGCTGGTTCCAAGGGTTTCCGTCCTGCCAAATTCCATATCCACTATGGCGAGCCGCTGTACTTCGACCAGCTCGGACGCAAGCACCCGTTGCCGCAGCGCCGCCAGGCCACGGACCGGATCGTCGATGCGATTGCCGAGCTTTCCGGCCAGGAACGCGTCGATTCCTACAACCAGCTGCCACCGGACGCGAAATAGACCATGGCTGATCCGGCAAGTTACCGTCCGAGAACTTCGGACATTCCCACGAAACCGGGCGTGTACCGTTTCCGCGATGAACACGGCCGTGTCATCTACGTTGGCAAGGCCAAGGTCCTGCGCAACCGCTTGACCTCCTACTTCGCCAATCCTGACCGGCTCACGCCCAAAACTAGGGCCATGGTATTCACCGCCGGCAGCGTGGAGTGGACCGTAGTAGGTTCCGAATTGGAAGCGCTGCAGCTGGAGTACTCCTGGATCAAGGAATACAATCCCCGGTTCAATATTGTTTTCCGTGATGACAAGACCTACCCGTACCTTGCCGTCACTTTGAACGAAAAGTACCCGCGCGCCCTGGTCATGCGCGGGGACAAGCGCAAGGGCGTGAAGTATTTCGGGCCGTTCTATCCGGCCAAGGCCATCCGGGAAACCCTCGATACGCTGTTGCGGGTCTTTCCTGTGCGCAGCTGTGCGCCTGGCGTGTTCAAGCGTGCCGAAGCATCGGGTCGCCCTTGCCTCTTGGGGTACATCGACAAATGCTCGGCGCCCTGCGTGGGGCGCATCAGCGAAGAAGACCACCGCCAACTGGCTGATGACCTATGCACCTTCATGAGCGGTGAGGCTACTAAGTTCACCAAGGCCCTGACAGCCAAGATGCAAGAGGCGGTGGCCGAACTCGAATACGAGAAGGCCGCCCGCTATCGCGATGACATTGCCGCACTGAACAGAGTTTTTGAACGCAACGCCGTGGTCCTTGATGACCGTACCGAAGCTGATATCTTCGGCATTCATGGCGATGAATTGGAAGCCGCCGTGCAGGTATTCCATGTCCGCGACGGCCGTATCCGTTCGCAACGAGGCTGGGTCGTCGAAAAGGTTGCGGATACCACCGGCGCTGAATTCGTCGAGCAGCTTCTCACCCAGGTCTACGCAGATCACGCGGACCGGATTCCCAAGGAAATCCTGGTTCCGACTCTGCCCGAAGACATTGAGGATGTCACGACCTGGCTCACTGAGCTGCGCGGTTCCAAAGTCTCCTTGCGCGTCGCCCAACGCGGCGACAAAGCGGCACTGGCATCCACCGTCGTGGAGAACGCGGAACAAGCGCTGCGCCTGCACAAATCGAAGCGAGCAGGTGATATCACCACGCGTTCGCTGGCGATGCAGGAACTGCAGGATGCACTGGGCGCCGAACAAGCACTGCTGCGCATCGAATGCTATGACGCGTCGCATACCCAAGGCACCAACGTGGTTGCTTCCATGGTGGTCTTTGAAGATGGATTGCCCAAGAAGAGCGAATATCGAAAGTTCTCCATCACCGGTGATGCAGCACGCGATGATACCGCCAGCATGTACGACGTGATCTACCGTCGCTTCAGCCGCTATCTGAAAGAGAAGATCGACCCCAAGAGCTTTGCAACCGGGGAAATGGATGAAGAAACCGGCGAGCAGGAAAAGAAGCGATTCTCCTACCCGCCATCCCTGGTGATCGTTGACGGCGGACCGCCCCAGGTGGCCGCGGCGCAGAAGGCCATGGACGATCTGGGAATCGATGACATTCCTGTGGTCGGCCTGGCTAAGCGCTTGGAAGAACTGTGGCTGCCCGACGATCCGTTCCCGGTGATCCTGCCGCGTGCCTCAGCTGCCCTGTATTTGGTGCAGCGGCTTCGCGACGAGGCGCACCGTTTTGCGATCAACTTCCACCGCGCCAAGCGTGCCAAATCCATGATCGCCTCGGATTTGGACGCGATCCCGGGGCTGGGCAAGTCCAAGCAGGCTGCTCTGCGCAAGCACTTCGGGTCGATGAAGAAGATCCGTGCGGCGAGCATCGAGGAGCTGATGGACGTGCCAGGAGTCGGTGAAAAACTTGCGACTTCCATCAAAGAGTCCCTAGAAGACGCTTCATTAACCGGTGTGAATATGACTACAGGCGAAATTGTCGACTAGCCTTGTGATATGACCGCTGAGTATGAAGCAGTAAAACCCCCTGAGTCCGAACTCGTGATCGTAACCGGCATGTCAGGTGCCGGTCGCACCACAGTCGCGCATGCTCTGGAAGACCAGGGCTGGTACGTAGTGGAGAACCTTCCACCGGCCATGCTTGGACCCTTGACGGAGATGATGAGCCGTTCGCAGGGCTCCATCCCGAAGATGGCTGTCGTGATGGACGTGCGCTCCAAGGAAATGTTCCCGGAAATCCGCGATGCCTTGGCGAACCTGACAGCCAGCGGGGTGAAGTTCCGCCTGGTCTACCTCGACGCCAGCGACGAGGTGCTGATCCGCCGCTTCGAGCAGGGTCGCCGGCCGCATCCGCTGCAGGATGACGGCCGCATTGTCGACGGCATCAAGCGCGAACGCGGAATCACCGATCAATTGCGTGAAGCTGCCGAAATCATCTTGGATTCCACGACCATGTCGGTGCACGACCTGGCACGTGCAGTCAACGAACTGTTCAGCGAATCCGGGCCGATCATCCTGCGCATCAACGTGATGAGCTTCGGGTTCAAGTACGGCCTGCCCGCCGATGCCAACTACGTGGCAGATGTCCGTTTCATCCCCAACCCCCATTGGGTACCTGAACTGCGCCCGCAGACAGGCAAGGACAAGGAAGTGTCGGACTATGTGCTGAGCCAGGAAGGCACGAGCGAGTTCATCGAGAACTACCTCAAGGCATTGGAACCGGTCTTTGAAGGCTACCGCCGCGAGAATAAGCACTACGCGACTATTGCCGTGGGCTGCACCGGCGGCAAGCACCGCTCGGTAGCAACCACCATCGAGCTGGGCCGGCGCCTGGCGCAGTTCCCGAACGTCAGGGTGAATATCAGCCACCGTGATCTGGGGCGTGAGTAGCCGCCATGGCCTTTGCTACAGGTCCGATCCCGATCCAGGGACTGACTCGAAGTGATGATTACCGCAACCCATCGGTGGTTGCCTTGGGCGGGGGACACGGGCTGTCCTCGTCGCTCTCTGCCCTGCGCCGTCTGACTACCGACCTCACCGCCGTCGTCACGGTGGCCGATGACGGCGGCAGTTCAGGGCGGCTTCGGGGATCCTTCGATGTGCTGCCCCCGGGAGACTTGCGCATGGCGCTGGCTGCGCTGTGCGACGACAATGACTGGGGCCGTACCTGGCGCGATGTCATGCAGTACCGCTTTGAATCGACCGAAAACGCCGACGAGCCATTGAACGGCCATGCCGTTGGCAATTTGCTGATCCTGGCGCTGTGGGAGTTGCTCGATAACCCGGTAGCTGGCCTGCGTTGGGCAGGTGCCCTGCTTGGCGCGCGCGGGCAGGTCCTGCCAATGAGCACGGTTCCGCTGTCCATCCATGGCGAGGTTCTTGAATCCGACCCGGTGAACGACACCTTGGTGCGTCGCCGAATCGATGGGCAGGCCAAGCTGGCTCGTGCCGGTTCCGGCGGCCTGGTTACCCACGTGTACCTGGAACCGTCCGATGCGCCGGCCTGCTCCGAAGCGCTGGAATCCATCGATCTGGCGGACTGGGTGATTCTCGGTCCCGGTTCCTGGTACACCTCGGTGCTCCCGCATCTGCTGCTGCCGGATATGCGCCAGGCCCTGGCATCGACCACGGCCAAGAAGCTGCTGACCATGAACCTGGCCTTTGATACGGCAGAGACTTCCGGGATGGACGCCGCGGCGCACTTGGAGGTGCTGGGACGTTACGCACCCGAGGTCAAATTCGATGCAATTATTGCCGACGAATCAAAGATTCTTAACAGGGATCGATTTGAGCTGGCAGCGCAAAAACTCGGTGCGCGTGTCTTTTTTAGTACAGTAGGAGTATCTGACGGTCGTGCTGTGCACGACCCGTTGCGACTAGCGGCGGCCTATCACGAGGTGTTTACCGCGATCGGGTCTTAGGAAGATCCAAGTAAGGGAGTTTGATTCATGGCATTGACGGCTTCCGTCAAAGACGAGCTGTCGCGGGTAGAGATTCGCAAGCCATCGGTCCGCAAGGCCGAGGTTTCGACCATGCTCCGCTTCAGCGGCGGGCTGCACATCGTCTCCGGGCGAATTGTCATCGAAGCAGAAGTGGACCTCGCGGCGACGGCCCGGCGGTTGAAGATTGCTATCGGCGAGCTGTACGGCCACGATGCCGAAATCGTCATGGTTTCCGGATCGGGCATCCGCAAGGGGAGCCGCTACATTGTGCGTGTTTCCAAGGACGGCGAAGTGCTTGCACGCCAAACTGGCCTGCTTGACCAGCGCGGCCGGCCGGTACGCGGCCTGCCCTCGGTGATCGTCAACGGTTCTACCGCCGACGCTGAAGCTGTATGGCGCGGCGCATTCCTGTCCCACGGATCGTTGACCGAACCCGGGCGCAGCTCCGCTTTGGAAATCACCTGCCCTGGGCCAGAAGCCGCTTTGGCGCTGGTCGGTGCAGCTCGCCGCCTGGGACTGACGGTGAAGGCGCGTGAAGTGCGCGGTGTGGACCGCGTGGTGATCCGTGATGGCGATGCCATCGCCCAACTGCTGACCCGCATGGGCGCTCACGATGCGCTCATGGTCTGGGAAGAACGGCGCATGCGCAAGGAAGTGCGCGCGACGGCGAACCGCTTGGCGAACTTCGACGACGCCAACCTGCGGCGCAGCGCCCAGGCAGCGGTAGCTGCCGGTGCCCGCGTTGAGCGTGCACTGGGCATCTTGGGCGACGAGGTTCCCGAGCACTTGCGCTATGCGGGACTGCTGCGCCTTGAGCACAAGCAAGCCTCCTTGGATGAGCTCGGCCGCATGGCCGAACCGCCAATGACCAAGGACGCCATTGCTGGCCGAATCCGCCGCCTTTTGGCTATGGCGGATAAAAAGGCGAGCGATCTGGGAATACCAGGTACGGAGTCCAGCGTTCCAGGAGATGAACTGGAACATTAAAATGTCCCCGCGGGAGCCCTCCCGCGGAGATTCAACCAATTGAGAAGATTGAGGAGAATCATGGCTGTTTATTCACTGCCAGAACTGCAGTACGACTACGCCGCACTGGAGCCGAACATCTCGGCTCGCATCATGGAACTGCACCACTCCAAGCACCATGCAACCTACGTTGCTGGCGCAAACTCGGCACTGGAGCAGTTGGCTGAAGCTCGCGAAAAGGGCGAATTCGGCAACATCCCTAAGCTGTCCAAGGACCTGGCGTTCCACCTGGGTGGCCACACCAACCACTCGATCTTCTGGAACAACCTGTCCCCAGAGGGTGGCGACAAGCCTGAGGGCGAGCTGGCAGCGGCCATCGACGACTTCTTCGGTTCGTTCGACGCTTTCCGTGGCCACTTCACCGCTTCGGCCATGAGCCTGCAGGGCTCGGGCTGGGCAGTGCTGGCATACGACGCACTGGGCGGCCAGCTGGTCATCGAGCAGCTGTACGACCAGCAGGGCAACATCCCAGTGGCAACCACCCCGCTGCTGATGCTGGACATGTGGGAGCACGCCTTCTACCTGGACTACGTCAACGTCAAGGCTGACTACGTCAAGGCGTTCTGGAACATCGTGAACTGGGCAGATGTCCAGGCTCGATTCGAAGCTGCCCGCAACGGCGCAGCAGCGCTGATCCTTCCAGGCAAGTAAGACTTATCTGGTAAGTTAGCTCACATTCTGCGCTAATGTAGCGTAGTATGTTTCAAGTGTGTTGCGGATCCCGGCAATTCGTTGGGATCCGCAAGCACGGCACAACGGAGTGTCCTCTTAAAGAAGGCCACCTCCGCTCGCGTGCGGTCGTGGCATCATCATCCCATTTAGAGGAGATAGTCACGTGACAACCCGTGTTGGAATCAATGGTTTCGGTCGTATCGGACGCAACTTCCTGCGTGCAGTTCTGGCCCATAAGGCAGACATTGAAATCGTCGCCGTCAATGACCTTGGTTCAATCGATTCGCTTGCTCACCTGGTGAAGTTCGATTCCGTGCTCGGCCCAGTGGGCGAGCCGGTATCCGTGGACGGCGATACCATCGTCGTCGGAGAACGCCGTATCAAGGTTCTGTCTGAGCGCGAGCCAGCCAACCTTCCATGGGGCGAATTGAACGTCGATGTCGTCATTGAATCGACCGGATTCTTCACCAACGCAGAAGACGCCAAGAAGCACGTAGCTGCTGGCGCAAAGAAGGTCATCATCTCGGCTCCTGCCAAGAATGAAGACATCACCATCGTGATGGGCGTCAACCAGGACAAGTACGATCCTGCAAACCACGCCATCATTTCGAACGCGTCATGCACCACCAACTGCCTGGCTCCAGTAGCCAAGGTGCTGAACGAAGAGTTCGGCATTGTTGATGGCCTGATGACCACCATCCACGCTTACACCGCAGACCAGCGCCTGCAGGATGCACCGCACAGCGACCCGCGCCGTGCCCGCGCCGCGGCGCTGAACGTCATCCCGACCTCGACCGGTGCCGCAAAGGCCATCGGCGTGGTGCTCCCAGAGCTGAAGGGCAAGCTGCACGGTTACGCTATGCGCGTACCAGTTCCAACCGGTTCGGCCACCGACCTGACCGTGAACCTGGCCCGCACCGCAACTGTGGAAGAAATCAACGCAGCATTCGAGAAGGCAGCTGCCGAGGGTGCATTGAGCGGATACCTTGAGTACTCCACCGATCCACTGGTTTCTTCGGACATCGTGACCAACCCCCACTCGGCAGTTTTCGACTCCGGTCTGACCACCGTGATGGGCAACAGCGTGAAGGTCGTCGCGTGGTACGACAACGAGTGGGGCTACTCCTCGCGACTTGTTGACCTCGTTGAATTCGTGGGATCCAGCCTCTAGTCGATAACCTAGAGACATGTCTTCTCACACCATTGACGAATTGATCGCTGACAACGGCGTCCGCGGACGGTACGTTCTGGTCCGCAGTGACCTGAACGTACCGCTCGACGGTGCAACTGTGACCGATGATGGCCGCGTCCGCGCGTCGCTGCCAGTCATCGGCAAGCTGGCTGAAGCTGGCGCAAAGGTCATCGTAATGGCCCACTTGGGACGCCCCAAGGGCCAGGTCGATGCCAAGTACTCCATCGCTCCTGCGGCTAACCGCCTGGACGAACTGGCTGGCTTCGACGTAGCTGTTGCCGAAGACGTGGTGGGCGACTCCGCTCGCCAGTTGGCGGCAAACCTCGAAGAGGGCTCCGTGCTGGTTCTGGAGAACGTCCGCTTCGATGCTCGCGAAACCTCCAAGGATGATGCGCAGCGCGAAGAGTTCGCCAAGGAATTGGCTGCGCTGACCGGTCAGAACGGCGCTTACGTGAACGACGCTTTCGGCGCTGTGCACCGGAAGCACGCTTCGGTTTACGACATCGCCAGTCTGCTGCCTAGCTACCAGGGCGACCTGGTTGCTACCGAGGTCAAGGTCCTCAAGACCCTGACCGAGGCCCCGAAGCGCCCATACGTTGTGGTGCTCGGAGGGTCCAAGGTATCGGACAAGCTCGCTGTCATCGACAACCTTCTGGGCAAGGCCGATCAGCTGCTGATCGGTGGCGGCATGGCCTTCACTTTCCTCAAGGCGCAGGGCTTCGCCATTGGCAGCTCGCTGCTTGAAGAAGACCAGATCGCAACCTGCCAGGAATACCTGCAGCGGGCCGAGAAGCTCGGCTGCGACATCATCGTGCCTAGCGACGTCGTCGTGGCAAGCAAGTTCGGTGCCGACGCAGAGCACGAGGTGCTGGCCGCAGACAAGATCGAAGAAGCCAGCTTCGGCTCCAACGGCCTTGGCCTGGACATCGGACCAAAGTCCGCTGAACTGTTCGCAAGCTACATCACCAGCGCAAATACCGTGTTCTGGAACGGCCCGATGGGCGTCTTCGAGATCCCTGCTTTCGCCGAAGGTACCCGTACCGTCGCGCAGGCTCTGGCGGACTCGGAAGCGTTCAGCGTCGTAGGTGGCGGCGATTCCGCTGCAGCCGTGCGCGCACTGGGCTTCTCGGAGGATGACTTCGGCCATATCTCCACCGGTGGCGGCGCTTCGCTGGAGTACCTCGAAGGCAAGACCCTGCCGGGTGTTGCCGCATTGGAAGGCTAATAATGACCATTTCGCAGAACGGCGCCTTTGTGCGCCAGCCGCTGATTGCCGGCAACTGGAAGATGAACATGGACCACGTCCAGGGCATCACCCTGGTGCAGAAGCTGGCGTGGACCTTGAAGGACCACGAGCACGATTACGATCGTGCCGAGGTCGCAGTGTTCCCTCCCTTCACCGACATCCGCGGCGTGCAGACGCTGACCCTGGGCGACAAACTGGATATCGTTTACGGTGCCCAGGATCTATCCGCACAGGACTCAGGTGCGTACACTGGTGAAATTTCGGGCCAGTTCCTCAAGAAGCTCGGCTGCACCTACGTTTTGGTAGGCCACTCCGAGCGTCGCGAGTACCACAATGAAACCAACCAGGTGATTGCCGCCAAGCTGGCTGCTGCCTACCGCCACGACCTGACCCCGATGCTCTGCGTCGGCGAAGGCCTGGAAGTACGCAAGGCCGGCGAGCATGTGGCATTCACCCTGGACCAGTTGGCTCAGTCGCTGGAAGGCGTAACCGCTGAGCAGGCCGCAAGCCTGGTCATCGCCTACGAACCAGTCTGGGCCATCGGTACGGGTGAAGTTGCCGGACCAGCTGACGCGCAGGAAATGTGCGCCGCAATTCGCGGTGCGCTGGCTGAACGCTTCGGTGCAGAGATTGCCGAGAAGACTCAACTGCTCTATGGCGGTAGTGTTAAGGCAGCAAATGCCGCATCGATCATGCGCGAACGCGATGTTGATGGCGTGTTGGTTGGCGGTGCCAGCCTGGATGCCGAGGAATTTGCTAATATTGTCAGGTTCGAGCATCATCTCGTCACCGACTGAATCTAACTAAGGAACCGTCGACTTGGATATTATCAAGATCATTTTGCAGGTATTGCTGGGCATTACAAGCGTCCTGCTGACCCTGCTGATCCTTTTGCACAAGGGCCGTGGTGGCGGTATGTCCGACATGTTCGGCGGCGGCATGACCAGCTCAATGGGATCTTCGGGTGTAGCCGAGCGCAACCTGAACCGCATCACCATTATTCTTGGTCTGATCTGGGGTGCCGTGATTATCGGCCTCGCTCTGGTCCTGCGATTCAGCATCGAAGCCTAGGCAGTACCCTTCCGTAGCAGTCAATAGGCGCCTTCCACATCATGTGGAAGGCGCCTATTGCGCGTCTCAGGCCAGTTGCCCGAACTTCTCGGTATCGGCAATCGATCCCAGCACGAGGATCTTGTCTCCGGTCTGCAGGACGGTGTTTCCGTCCGTGTTCTTCCATTCGCCGGCCGCATTGGTCGTGGCAGCGATGGTCACCCGGTATTTATTGCGTACCCCGGCATCACTGAGTTTCACACCGTGCAATGTGGCTGGTGCGCTCATTTTCACCATGGCATAGCCTGGATCGACTTCCAGGTAGTCCATCATGGATCCGCGCACCAGGTGGGCGACTCGCTTGCCCATGTCCTTCTCCGGGTAGACGATGTGGTGGATTCCGAGCTGCTCCAGGATCAGCCCGTGCCGATCGTCCTGCGCCTTGGCCCAGATCTGCGGGATCCCCATGCTGACCAAGAGCGAGCAGCACAAGATGGATGACTGCAGGTGGCTGCCGACGGCAACCACCACGCGGTCGAATTCGTGGATCGCGAGTTGTTCAAGGATTTCCCGGCTTGAGGCGTCGGCGCGAACCACCTGTGTCAATTCCCCGTTCAGGGACTGGACGATGTTCTCATGCACGTCAATGCCCAGGACATGGGTACCGGACTTCATCAGTTCCAGGGCCAGGGATTCGCCAAATCGCCCGAGCCCGATCACGGCAACGGAGTTCGCTTTCGACAGCCCCTTTGCGTCATTTCGAAAATTCAGTAGCTTAGCCAATTGAAGGCCTTTCCTTGGGGAGTTCGTAGAGCGCTTTTCGATCGCGCAGGGCCAGCGCGGAGCCCAGCGAGAGGACCCCGACGCGGCCCAGGTACATCAATGCAATGAGGATGCCCTTGGCAGGGTCCGGCAAATCCGGGGTAATGCCGGTGGACAACCCGACGGTGCCGAATGCGGAGGTGGCTTCAAAGAGGCAGCGGTCCAGGGAATAGCCGGTCAGCAGGAGCAGGCCCATGGTGCCGACGAATACGGCCGCTACGCCCATCAGCGCCACCGTGATGGCCTGCCGGTGCACCGAGCGGGACAGGCGCTTGCCCAGGACGTTGACGGCGGTCTCGCCGCGAAGCTCGGTCATGATGATGAACAGCAGGATCGCAGCCGTGGTGATCTTGATGCCGCCGGCGGTGCCGGCCGGCCCTCCGCCGATGAACATCAGCACATCCATGCCCAGCCAGGATGCTGGATGCATCGCGCCGATATCGATGGAATTGAAACCAGCGGTACGCGTCTGCACTGAGTGGAAGAATCCAGCCAGGATCCGCTGTGCAGGTTCAAGCTCGCCCAGCGTCTTCGGATTGGACCATTCCATGGCGGTGATGAAGATGGTGCCGCCAAGCAGCAGCAATGCGGTCATGAGCAGGACCAGGCGAGTGTTCATCGTCCACTTCAGCGAATTCCGCCAATGATGCCTGAGCTGGACCAGAACCGGGAAGCCCAAGCCGCCGAGGATGATGGCGATGCTGATGGGGATGCATAGCCACGGGTCCGCCACGAAATCCATCAGGTTATTCGAGTAGAGGGCGAATCCCGCGTTATTGAAGGAAGAGACAGCATGGAACAGGCCATGCCAGATTGCCCTGGCGGGTTCGTAGTCGTAGGCCAGCCAGAAGCGGAGGGCCAAGACGAGGGCCACTGCGGATTCGATGGCCAGTGACAGCTTGATGATCATCAATGCCGAGGTGCGCACGTCGGCACCCGAAACGGCGGAGCTTTCGCGCTGCGTGGAGAGCCGGGTGAGGTAGCCGATGCGGCCCATGACCAGCATGCTCAGCAACGATGCGACGAGCATCAGGCCCAGGCCGCCAACCTGGATCAGGACCAGGATGACGATCTTGCCGAAGAGGGTGTAGTGGGTTGCCGTATCCAAGACAGTCAGGCCGGTGACGCACACCGCTGACGTCGCGGTGAAGATCCCGTCCACCAACGATGTGAAGGTGCCTTGCGTGTTGGCCGCCGGTGAAGACAGCAGCAACCCGCCAATGAGGATTGCGCCGGCAAAGGCGAAGGCCACTGCGCGTGCGGGTTTGGCCAGCACGCTGTGCTGCGCGGCGGACCGCGCATTGGGAAGATTCATGGAGATCGCAATGGTCGAAATAACGTCTCGCGAAACCGTGGGACGAGTAGTACGAATGAAATAATACGCTCGGAAAAGCCGGTGTCAATGGTGATTCCCGTCACCTGGCCCGGGGTTAATAGCGCGCCTGCGGGAGCGCGCGGGCCGATCTGCCGCAGCCGCGCCGCCGGTTAAAGCAGACCGGCAGCCACGCGGAAAACGCGTGGCTGCCGATTGGCCGCTGGTACTGCTAGGTTTCGAGCAATTCCACGACCCGCTGTGCGGTACCCCAGGAAAGGGTGACCCCAGCCCCGCCGTGGCCGTAGGCCGCAATGACAGGCACCGCGTGCCCGTCGACGCGCTCCAGGCGGATCGTCTCGCGTGCCGGGCGCAGCCCCACCTTGTGCTCCAGGATCTCGCAGCCGGCCAGCTGGGGGACCAGGCCGATGGCACGGCGCAGCATGTCGGTGGCGGTCTGCGGGTCGACCTCGGAGTTGAAGTCGTTGGCCACGTCGGTACCGCCAACAATGATGTCATCGCGGCGCGGAATGATGTAGGTGACGCCCTGGGGATGCTCGTCATAGCAGAGCCAGTGGACCAACCCTGCGGAGTTTGCCAGGCGGATCACCTGGCCTCGGATGGGGTAGACGGTGCCGTCATCCCCGGTGAGTTCGCCGCCACGCAGGCCCGTGGCCAATACGACGGCGTCGGCCTCTTCCTTCAGCTCGTCGATGGACCCGATGGTGCGCTGGATGAACTTGACGCCCTTGGCCAAGGCTTGTTCATGCAGCCAGGACAGGTAGAGAGGCATAGTGATCACCGGGACGGTGGCACGCATGCCGGCGGCGGCAATGCGCGGGATGTCTTCTGCCGGGGCTTCGGCGGCGTCGGCGACGATCTGCGCCCAAGAGCGGTCTTCCTCCGGGGACGCTTCCAGATTCAGGCCGCGGCGCAGGTCGATGCCGGTTTCCTTGATGCCGGAGAGCTCCTCGAAGCGTGCCAGCGAACGGGCGAGCAGCAGATCGGCGGCAGCGGAGTTCTCCGAGTGGTACGGGAACCAGATGGCTGCGGCCACCGCGGAGACCGTCTGCAGCGGCAGCTGGTCGGCGATGACGGTGACCTGGTGGCCGGCGGCAGCCAGCTCATGGGCGGTGGAGAGCCCGATGACGCCGGCGCCGATCACCGTGACCTTGCGGGATGGCTGCGCGGCATCGGGCAGCGGGGCGGAATGCATGGGAACCTTTCGGGCAGGTGGCGAGGGGAAAGCAAAGGCCGGTGCCGCGATCCTGGAGTGCAGGATCGCGGCACCGGCGATGCGGTGCAGGCTAGAGCAAGGTGGCCGCGGCGCGGTCGATGATCCAGCGGGTCGCTTGGGTGCCGTGCACGGCGGAGGCCGGGACAGCGGTCTCGTTGACCTCGTGCTGGGCCTTGGCCAGCGCCGGCGCCTTGTCGGCACCGGCCACGATCAGCCAGACCTCCTTGGCGGTGTTGATGGTGCCCATGGTGAGCGTGACGCGGTGCGCAGGCGGCTTGGGGGAGTCGTGGACCGCGATGACTCCTGGCTCATCGGACCGGGTGTGGTTCGGGAAGAGCGAGGCGACATGCGAGTCCGGGCCCATGCCCAGCATCAGCACATCGAACGCGGGGTTCAAGGCGCCGTCTTCGGCTTCCCCAGCCAGCTCCTCGGCATAGGCCGCGGCGGCCTGCTCGGCGGACTCGTACTTGTCGCTGGCGCCCATGGCGTGCACGGTGGCTCGGTCCAGGCCCAATTCATCCAGCGCGTCGAACAGGGCTGCGGCCTGCAGCACGTTGCGATCTGCTGAATCGGTGGCGACAAAGCGCTCGTCGCCCCACCAGAAGTGCACCTGCGACCAGTTGACCGAGGCCTTGGCGGGGTTGGCCGCGACGGCTTCCAGGGCGGCGATGCCCAGCGAACCGCCGGTCACCACCACGTGGGCAACTCCGCGGGCGGCCAGTGCATCGGCGATCGAGGTGATCAGCCGGGCCGCAATGGCGTGGGCGGTAGCTTCCGGGTTCTCGTGGATCAGAATTTGCCTAGCGATCACTGGATCTGATGCTCCTCAGGTTGGTCAGGTTCAGGCCCTTGGTGATGACCTCGCCGAAGACGTCATCGGCGTCCAGGCGGCGCATCTCTTCGGCCAGGCATTCGGCGACCGAACGCCGTGGCAGGGAGATGCGCTGCGGGGCCGATCCGGGCAGGTAAAGGTGGGCTACCGCGCCGGAAGGGCGCGAAAGCTCCACGTCGCCGGCTTCGCGTGCCAGCCGGACGCTGGAGAGCCCGCCATTGGACTTGTCCGCGGCGATGGTCACCGGGACGTCCAGGCACAGGGTCAGCCAGGCGGCCAGCAAGGTGGTGGACGGGGAATTATCCGAGCCCTTCACGGTGATGCCGGAAAGCCCCTCGGTGCCGATCAGGTCGATGATGCTCGCCAGCTGGGCACGCCACAGGGTCAGTCGCGTCCAGGCGAGGTCGGTGTCTCCGGCCTGGTAGGTCTCGATGCGGCTGAACAGCGCGGCGGTGGGGTCTTCGGTTTCCGCCGAATCGGTGATGCGGCGGTGCGCCAGCTTGCCCAGCGCGGTGCCGGCCGGATCCTGCGGCACGCCATGCGGCCACCAGGCCACGATCGGCGCATCGGGCAGCAGCAGTGCGGAGATCAGCGCCTCGTCGGCCACGACATCCGGGCCGTAGGTGCGCATCACGATCACCTCGGAGGCGCCGGCGTCCCCGCCCACGCGGATTTGCACGTCCAGGCGGTTGGCCTCGGACTTGTTGCCGCGGACCACCACGATGATCCGGCAGGGATGCTCGCGGCTGGCCAGGTTGGCCGCCTCGATCGCGTTCTCGGCGAACCCCTCGCGGGTGATGACCACCAGGGTCATCACGCGGGAGAGCGCCACCACGCCGTGGGTGCGGCGCGAGGAGATCAGCTTCTTGGCCACCTTGGAGGTGGTGGTGTTGGGAAGATCGATCATCATGGTCGTCTCCAGGTCCTTCCATCCTTGGCCATCAGCTCATCGCTGCTTTCGGGTCCCCAGGAGCCCGGAGCGTAGGGATCGGGCTGGGTGGGCTGCGAGGCCCAGTACTCCTCGAAAGGATCCAGGATGCGCCAGGACTGCTCGACTTCCTCATGGCGCGGGAACAGCGGCGGCTCACCGAGCAGCACATCGAGGATCAGCCGCTCGTAGGCCTCGGGCGAGGATTCGGTGAAGGCGTTGCCGTAGCCGAAGTCCATGGTCACATCGCGGATCTCCATCTGGGTGCCGGGCACCTTGGAGGAGAAGCGGATGGTCGCGCCTTCGTCGGGCTGCACGCGGATCACGAACGCGTTCTGGCCGAATTCGTCGTCCTTGTGGTCGGTGAACAGCAGGTTCGGCGCCTTCTTGAAGACCACCGCGATTTCGGTGACGCGGCGGCCCAGGCGCTTGCCGGCACGCAGGTAGAACGGCACTCCGGACCAGCGGCGGGTATTGATGTTCAGGCGCACCGCCGCGTAGGTCTCGGTCTTGGACTTGGGGTTGAAGCCCTCCTCGTCGAGGAAGCCGACGACCTCCTCGGCGCCCTGCCAGCCAGAGGTGTACTGGCCTCGGGCACTGGCCGCGCCCAGGTCCTCGGGCAGCTGGACGGCGGTGAGCACCTTCTCCTTTTCGCTGCGCAGGTGGTCCGCGTCGAAGGAAATGGGTTCCTCCATGGCGGTCAGCGCCAGCAGCTGGAGCAGGTGGTTCTGGATGACGTCGCGGGCCGCGCCCACACCGTCGTAGTAGCTGGCGCGGCCGCCAATGCCGATGTCCTCGGCCATGGTGATCTGCACGTGGTCCACGTACTTGTTGTTCCACAGCGGCTCGAACATCTGGTTGCCGAAACGCAGAGCCAGCAGGTTCTGCACGGTTTCCTTGCCCAGATAGTGGTCGATGCGGAACACCGCGTCCGGCGGGAACACGGACTCCACGATCTCGTTCAGTTCGCGGGCGCTTTGCAGGTCGTGGCCGAAGGGCTTCTCGATGACCACGCGTTCCCAGCCCGGGTTCTTGTCCTTGGCCAGCTTGTGCTCGGAGAGCTTCTGGCAGACAACCTCGAACCAGCTCGGCGGGATCGAGAGGTAGAAGGCGTGGTTGCGCCCGGTGGACCGGGATTCGGCCAGTTCGTCCAGGGTCGCGGCCAGCTTCTCGTAGGCGCCATCATCGTCGAAGGCGCCGGAGATGAAGCGCATGCCGGCGGCCAGCTGGGCGAACACGGTTTCGTTGAAGGGGGTGCGGGCGCTGGCGAGGATCCATTCGCGGGCCTGGTCGGCGAAGTCCTGTGCCGTCCAGTCGCGGCGGCCGAAGCCGACAATCGCAAAATTCGGGGGAAGCAGTCCGCGGTTAGCCAGGTCGTAGACCGCTGGCATGAGTTTCTTGCGGGCAAGGTCGCCGGTGATTCCGAAGAACACCAGCGCGCCCGGACCGGCAATGCGGTTAAGCCGCCGGTCGCGGGCGTCGCGTAGTGGGTTGCTCATAGTGCCTTACTTCGCTGCCTCTAGCAGGGCAGCGATTCCGGCGGCGCGGTCCGTGAGGTTCACGCGCAGCACTGGGCGGTTATGTTCGGCGTCAGCCAGTACTGCGCCATCGCCGATCGCCTGGGCGGTGATCAGGCCGCCGAAGGTGTACGGACGCTCCGGGATCCCAAGGTCTTCCTTGTGATCCGCGGTGACCTGCAAGAACACGCCCTGTGCCGGGCCGCCCTTGTGGTACTGGCCGGTGGAGTGCAAGAAGCGCGGACCCCAGCCGAAGGTGACTGGACGGCCGGTCTTCTTGGCGAGCAGATCGCGCAGCGCGGCAAGCTCCTGGTCCGCATTGCGGTTCAGGTATGCCTGGATGGCAAGGTAGCCGTCTGCCGGAAGCTGCGCGGCGAGCTGCTCCACAGCCGCTTCCAAGGTCTTGGCCCCGGTGCCGTAGAGCTCAACTGGTCCGTCCACTGCATCCGGTGCGCTCTGCGCCGGAGCATCGAGCATGGATCGGGCGGCGATCTTCGCGGCCTCGACATCAGGCTGGTCGAAGGGGCTGATGCCCAGCAGGTAGCCGGCCACGGCGGTGGCGTACTCGAAGATCATGAAGGCGGTTCCCAGCGGTGCACTGAAGTGCACGGCGGTGGCGTCCTCGTCGAAATCCTCAGGCAGCGCGTCGTAGACGAACAGCGGCAGCACGTCCTGAGCCGGGTTCGCCAGCTCCGGTGCATCCACATGCGCGGCAACAGGCAGCACGCCCTTGCCTTCCTTGCCGGTGGACTCGGCGATCAGCTGCTCGGCCCAGTCGCCGAAGCCCGGCAGGGCATCGCCAACACAGGCAATCAGCAGCTTGTCGCGGCCCGCGGTAGCCATGGCGGCACCCAGGTGCAGCGCGAGGTTGTCCTCGTCGTCCAGAGCCAGCACATCGTTGATCAGCCCGGATTCTTCAACCAGGGCTTCGATGTCCGCGCCGGCCAGGCCCGAAGGGACCAGGCCGAAAGCGGTCAGCGCCGAGTAGCGCCCGCCGACATTCGGATCCGCAGTGAATACCGCGCGCACGCCATCGGGGTTATCCATGGGCGAGCCCGGATCGGTGACCAGCACCAAGCGGGTCGCCGGATCGATGCCGGCAGCCTGGAACGCAGCGGTGAACGCACGGCGCTGCGAATCGGTTTCCACGGTGGAACCCGACTTGGAAGCAACCACCACGACGGTGCGCTGCAGGTCGGTTTCCACGATCTGCTTGACCATCGACGGATCGGTGGTGTCGCAGATGACCAGTTCCACCTCGTCATGGGCGGTGATGACCTCAGGAGCCAGCGACGAGCCGCCCATGCCGCACAGCACGATGCGGGTCAGGCCCTCTTCTTGCAGCTCATCGCGCAGATCCAGGATCTGCGGGATCAGCTTGCCAGCTGCCTCGAAGGGGTTGACCCAACCGAGGCGGATGGCCGACTCAGCTTCTGCCTCAGGACCCCAAATGGTCGGGTCCTGGGCGGCGATGCGGCTGCCGATCTTCGCTTCGATCAGCTTCGGGAGCAACGCATCGACGGAGGCCAGGGCCTCGCCGGAGGTTACCAGACCAAGCTCCATCTACTTGGCTCCCTTCAATGCCACAGCCATGTCCTCAAGCAGCTCGTTCCATGCGACGTCGAACTTCTGAACGCCTTCGACCTCGAGCAGGTCCACGACCTCGTTGTAGTCGATGCCCAGTGCGGCGAGCTTGTCCAGCACGCGGTTGGCCGCATCGTAGCCGCCGGCGATCGCGTTGCCGCGCACCTCGGCTTCAGCCGCGGTGGCGTCCAGGGTCTTCTCCGGCATGGTGTTCACGGTCTGCGGCGCGACCAGTTCGGTCACGTACAGGGTCGACGGGTAGGCAGGATCCTTCACGCCGGTCGAAGCCCACAGCGGACGCTGGACGTTGGCACCGGCAGCTGCCAGCACCTCATAGCGTGCCGAAGCGAAGGACTCTTCGAAGACCTGGTAAGCCAGGCGGGCATTGGCCACGCCGGCCTGGCCGCGCACGGCGGCCGCGGCATCGGTGCCGATGGCGTCCAGGCGCTTGTCGATTTCCGAATCCACGCGGGAAACGAAGAAGGAAGCGACCGAGTGGATCTTGGACAGGTCCACGCCGGCAGCGTGGGCCTTCTCCAGGCCCAGCAGGTAGGCGTTGATGACCTCGCGGTAGCGTTCCAGTGAGAAGATCAGGGTGACGTTCACCGAAATGCCGGCGGCAATGGTCTCGGTGATGGCTTCCAGGCCCTCGACGGTTGCCGGGATCTTGATCAGCACGTTCTCGCGGTTCACGCGCTCGTACAGGGCCTTGGCCTGGGCGATGGTCGGTGCGGTCTCGTGAGCCAGGCGGGGATCGACCTCGATGGACACGCGGCCGTCGAAGCCCTGGGAGGACTCGTAGACGCCCTTGAACAGATCGCAGGCAGCTGCCACGTCGTCGCTGGTGATCTCGGTGATCGCGTCTTCCACCGAGCGGTGCTTCTGCTCGGCGATGGCCTCGCCGTACACCTCTGCCTTGGACAGCGATGCCGCGAAGATTGCCGGGTTGGTGGTCACGCCGACCACGTTCTTCTCTTCGATCAGCTTGGCCAGCGAGCCGCTGGTCAGCCGTTCACGCGAAAGGTCGTCCAGCCAGATGGAGACGCCGGCGTCGGACAGGGCCTGGGTATTAGGGTTGCTCATAATCTTTACTTCGGTTCCTTACTTGGCAGCGTTCTGCATGGAGGTTTCGGCAGCGGCTACAACAGCCTCGGTGGTGATGCCGAACTCGGAGTACAGCTTCTTGTAATCGGCGGAAGCGCCGAAGTGATCCAGCGAAATGATTTCGCCGTGCGCGCCGACCAGCTCGCGCCAGCCCTGGGCCACGCCGGCTTCAACCGAAACGCGGGCGGTGATGGCTGCCGGCAGGACCTCTTCGCGGTAGGCCGCGTCCTGCTTGGCGAACCATTCCAGCGACGGCAGCGAAACGACGCGGGCCGCGACGTTCTTGGCAGCCAGGGCTTCGCGGGCCTCGATAGCCAGCTCGACCTCGGAGCCGGTGGCCAGCAAGATGACATCCGGAGTGGTCTCCGCGCCATCGCGCACAGCCTCGGCGAGGATGTAGCCGCCCTTCAGCGTGCCTTCGGCGCCGCGGAAGCCGGTGGCCGCGCGGTCGTAGATTGGCAGGTTCTGGCGGGAGAGGACGATGCCCGAAGGGGTGTCGGTCAGCTCGAGGATGCCGCGCCATGCGTAGGCGACTTCGTTGGCATCCGCTGGGCGGACGACGTCGAAGTTGGGGATGATGCGCAGCGAAGCGAGCTGCTCCACTGGCTGGTGGGTCGGGCCGTCTTCGCCCAGGCCGATGGAGTCGTGGGTCCACACGAAGATCGAGGGGACACCCATCAGCGCGGCCAAGCGGATCGCCGGACGCTGGTAGTCCGAGAAGATCAGGAAGGTTCCGGAGAATGCACGGGTCGGGCTGGAGAGCACGATGCCGTTCACGATCGAGGCGGCGGCGTGCTCGCGGATGCCGAAGTGCAGCACGCGGCCGTACGGGCTGGCGGACCAGGAATCGGTGGAGCGGCGCTCGGGAGCGAAGGACTTCGCGGTCTCGATGGTGGTGTTGTTCGAACCGGCGAGGTCGGCAGAGCCGCCCCAGAGTTCTGGCAATTCATCGGCGATCGCGTTGATGACCTTGCCCGACGCGGCGCGGGTAGCCATGGTGGAGCCTGGCTCGAAGGTCGGGATCTTCTCGGTCCAGCCCTCTGGCAATTCGCCAGCCTGCAGGCGCTCAAGCAGGGCGGCTTCTTCCGGATTGGCGGACTTCCAGGCCTCGAAGGTCTCGTTCCACGAGGCGTGCAGCTGCGCACCGCGGGTTACGACCTCGCGGGCGTGAGCCAGTACATCGTCCTCGATCTGGAAGTTCTTCTCGGGGTCGAAGCCCAGGATCGTCTTCAGGCCGGCAACTTCGTCGGTACCCAGCTTCGAGCCGTGGATGCCGCCGGTGTTCTGCTTGGTCGGCGATGGCCAGCCGATGATGGTGCGCAGGCTGATGATCGATGGGCGGGAGGTCTCGGCTTTCGCGGCGCGCACAGCAGCATCCAGTGCGGCCATGTCCTCGACGTATTCTCCGGTGACGGTCCAGTCCACGCGCTGGGTGTGCCAGCCGTAGGACTCGTAGCGGCCCAGCACGTCTTCGGTGAAGGCGATGTCGGTGTCGTTCTCGATGGAGATCTTGTTGTCATCGTAGATCACAACAAGGTTGCCCAGTTCCTGGTGGCCGGCCAGCGAGGAGGCCTCGGAGGTGACGCCTTCCTGCAGGTCGCCATCGGAAGCGATGACATAGACAGTGTGGTCGAACGGGCTGGTCCCTGCCTCGGCAGCTGGATCCAGCAGGCCGCGCATGCGGCGCTGGGAGTAGGCGAAACCAACGGCGGAAGCCAGGCCCTGGCCCAGCGGACCGGTGGTGATCTCAACGCCGGCGGTGTGGCCGAACTCGGGGTGGCCCGGGGTCTTGGCGCCCCAGGTGCGCAGCGCTTCGATGTCTTCCATCTCCAGGCCGTAGCCCGAGAGGAACAGCTGCAGGTACAGGGTCAGCGAGGTGTGGCCCGGGGAAAGCACGAAACGGTCGCGGCCGATCCAGTTCGGATCCTTCGGATCGTGGCGCAGGTGCTTCTGGAAAATCAAGTAGGCGGCCGGAGCCAAGCTCATTGCGGTACCGGGGTGGCCATTGCCAACCTTTTCGACGGCGTCGGCTGCCAGGACACGGGTGGTGTCGATGGCCTTACGGTCCAACTCGGTCAGTGAGAATTCTTCAACTAAGGATTCAGTCGCCACAGCGGCGTTCCTTCCATTCAGGCTTGGACGGGAGATATCTCCCGCTGACACGCAATACGCCGTCGCCTCCTGATTCCTCCGGCTGTGCTTTATTCAGAGGAATGCAGGTCGCGACGGCGCAATCTGAGTCAACTCTATCGCGAAAAGGCGTATTGGGGCGTTGGATTTAGCAAGATGACACAGAATTATTCGGTTTGCGCAGAAGGTGGACTTGATACGGCTATTCATGCCATGGCGTGAGCGAATTGCTCAGGCATTCTGCGCATTCGTGCGCAGGTGGCAGCCGGGGGATATGGGTGGCCGGGCACTTCTGCCAGCCGGTGCACGGCAACCAGCTAACGTTACAAGGAATAAGATTTGTTCAACTAGCGGCCATCAGTTGCCATCTTTGTTCATTTGGGAGCAGGGTGCGGGAGACCACGCGCGATCTGCCGAAAGGCTGTTGGGCATTTGGAACCGGATGAGTTCTCCCGCCGCGCGGGGTTGTTCCATCGAAGGCTCCCGGCTTGTCGACTTTGACGTGCTGCAACGCTTCGTGGGAAACGCTGGTTGGGGCGGGGGCCACCTGCGGAAGATCGGCTTGAGGAGCAGAATCCGATGGGAGCGCGAGGCCGCAAAGGTGCATGGCTAGCCACCGGGCAGGTGATTGTAGCGTCTTGAATTGAGCCAAATCACCATTTTTCAACTGTGATCCTCTCCGTGGGGAGTTTCAATCAATTTCTATCCAGCGTAGAATGGCAGTGTCTGTCTTGTACCCGTGAAGAACTGAGTGCGTTTAATTGAAGACTCAAAGTGTCGCCGCAGCATCAGTGCCCCGCGCATCGCGTCAGCCTGATGAGAATGCCGGCGATTTTCTGAAACGCAAGGCCAATGCCTACGTGGCGTTGACGAAGCCTCGCGTAATCGAGTTGCTGCTAGTGAGCACCCTTCCGACCATGATCTTTGCTGAACGGGGTTTCCCCTCCGTCTGGCTCATGATCTCCACCCTTGTTGGTGGAGCTATGGCCGCAGGTGCTTCTGGTGCATTCAACTGCTATATCGATCGCGATATGGATAAGTTGATGAAGCGTACCAAGGGGCGCCCTTTGGTCACTGGGGACCTCACACCGAGGGAAGCGCTGGTCTTCTCTTGGGTATTGGCGATAGCCTCGCTGGTGGTTCTCTGGGTTGGCACCAATCCGCTGACGACCGCCTTGGGCCTGGCTGCAATCCTCCTCTACGTCGTGTTCTACACTTTGATCCTCAAGCGCCGTACCGCCCAGAACATTGTCTGGGGAGGCATCGCCGGCTGCATGCCTGTGCTGATCGCTTGGGCCGCAGTGACCAACACTATTGAATGGCCAGCGATCATCCTGTTCCTGGTGATCTTCCTCTGGACCCCGCCGCATTACTGGCCGCTGTCCATGAAGTATGCGGATGACTACAACGCGGCTTCAGTGCCTATGCTGGGCGCGATCGCTAACGCTCGCCGCGTTTCGGTACAGGTTGTGCTCTACGCTTGGGCCACTGTCGTTTGCTCGATGCTGCTGGTCCCACTGGGTAGCGCAGGAATCGTTTACACCGCAATCGCTGGCGGCGCGGGCATTTGGTTCGTCTACGAATCGCACGTGCTCTACCGCGAAGCGCAGAGCGACCATAAGCCGGCTGAGATCAACCGCAAGGCCATGAAGGTCTTCCATATCTCCATCACCTACTTGTCGATCGTATTCCTGGCCTTGGCCATTGACCCGTTCGTGGGTAGCCCGCTGTTCGGCTAGGTTCAACGCCGCAGCTGAGCGCCGGTTAGCGCCCTTCCTGGAATCCAAATGAAGTTGGATTCCAGGAAGGGCGCTTTTCTGCGTTCGGGCGTAGTCGCCCTTCACATCGGCCAATGCATGCGCACCAAGCGTTTAGGCAGAAATTACTCTCATCGGGGGAGATAAGACTAGATCTTGCTATGCAAGTCTTGCTACGCAAGGTATGGTTATCGCATGTCGGATCAACGCGAGAAAATCGCCACGAATATACGCAAGGGCGTCCTTGAGTACTGTGTGCTGGCTTCGTTAGCCAGCGGAGATAAATACGGGTTGGAGCTGGCAGAAGAGCTCACCGCGCGGAAGCTTACCGCCGGCGAGGGGAGCCTGTATCCGTTGCTGGCGCGCATGAAAGCCACTGGGCTGGTAGAAACCTACTGGGAAGAAAGCGCGTCGGGACGCAAGCGGAAGTACTACACCATTACCGTGCACGGGCATCTGATGGTTGGCGAGTTCCGCGGGGTATGGGAAGCAATTTCAATGCAAGTCACCGATCTACTTGGAGAGCAACATGGCATCGACAGCTGAGCAGTACAGTGCGGAAGCGTATTTGCGGGAATTGGGGAAGCTCCTGCGCGGTGCTCCAAGGGATATGGGCTTAGAGCTTCTGGAGGATGTGGCGCAGCATATCGAGGATGGCCGAGCCCTGGGCAGGGATGATGACAAGATCCTCGCCGCGCTAGGCAGTCCTGAAGCTGTTGCAGCCCCTCTGTTGGCCGAGTACGCGGCTCCGCAGGAGCGGGCCACCCTACGCAGGAATAGCTTGGTGCTCGGTGCGGTGGCACTGGTCCTCGGTGTCCTTGTCTCCATCATCGACACGACTCTGGCAGATACCCTGGGTGACCTGATTTTTGGCGCTTCTGTGCCGGAAGCTGAGGGCAGTAGCTATGACTCGATATATGAGCAAGGCGCATTGCAACTGCTGATCTTCGCAATATTCGGACTTGGCGTAGCGGCCACCGCGGTCATGAAGGGAAAAGCGGCACGAATCTACGGCTACGCGGCGGCCTTGTGCATGACAGCGCTCGTTGCCGGATTCATTACCAGCAGTGGAATCTTCTATATCCCGTCAATGGTCGCAGCATGGATGCTTGTCGGAATCATCGGGCGTTCTTCCAAATCGGTGAATCGAGAACCGCGTTCGAAATTGATCCGCATCATTGGTGGCACTGCTCTGCTATTGCCAGTCGTGCTCCTGGGAGCCGCATCGTTCACGAGTATCGAGCCGAACGTCGCCGTATACGCATACCTTGCCCTGGGCTTGGCCTGCGGCATCGGGTTCTTGTCCAATTCCCGGATTGCTCTATGGGCTACCTGCGCTTGCGGTGCTGCCCTCCTTGCGGTTTCCGTCGTGGATCAAGGGCTGCTGCTTGCCGCATTCTGGCTAGCCGGAACAGTCTATTTCTTCTTTGGACTTTATGGTTTGATGTGGTTCACGCGCCGTGGAACGGCCGGGGGACAGCGTTAAGCAACTGGGGGTTGACCTGCACATCGAGTGCAGGGCAACCCCAGTCATTTACTCAGGATTCTAGGAATCGTTGCGCTGGTATTCCGGAAGGATGGCAGCCCGATCCCAGACGTTTGCGGAGGCGGCAAGCAGCAAGCTCGCGCCGAGCATGTGGGAGAGTACCAGGGCGACTGGCAGCCCATTGAAATGCTGGATGTAGCCAATTGCTGCCTGGATCGCAATTGCCGCGACAAGCCACCAGATGGCGATGCGAAGCTGGGTGTTTCCGCCCTGCTTGTAGGCCAGGATCAGCACCACGATGGTTGCGGCAACGAGCAAGTACACCGGAGCAGTATGCATGCGGGTTACCAGCAGCGGATCGAACAGGTGGCGCGGGGCGTCGGCATCGCCTGCATGCGGTCCGGTGCCGGTCACGATAGTTCCGAATGCCACTGCGAGCAGGGAGAAGATCCATGCGGCGAAGGAGAGCTGGCGGATCGACTTGCTGCTCTGATCGAACTTGCGGTTCTTCAGTTCCTTGGCGGTGCGGTTCACCTGGAATGTTGCCATGATGACTAGTGCGCCGGAAATCAGGAAGTGCACCGAAACGACCCAAGCGTTCAGTCCGGTCCACACGGTGATGGCTCCGATGAGTGCCTGCAACGCGATGCCGGCGAGCAAGCCGATGGACAGCTTGAACAGGGTGCGGTGGGTAGGGCGCATCTTCCAGATGGAGATCAGGAACGCGACTGCGATGACCAGCAGGACAAAGGTCAGCAGGCGGTTGCCGAACTCGATGATTCCATGGATGCCCATTTCCGGGACAGGGGTCATCGAACCGGGAACGCAATTGGGCCAGTGGGAGCAGCCGAGGCCCGAATTCGTCAAGCGTACGGCTCCACCGGTGACGATAATGCCAATCTGCGAGATCAGGGACGCGATCGCGAGACCATGCACGAGGCGAGTGACCTTCGTGGGCAGTTTATCGGCCCAGCTCTGGGTGGCTTGGGCTGAAGACATTGAAATCTCCCTTTTCGGAATTTGGGTGGTGGTCAGCTCCATTTGAACAGTTTGATGGCTGCAAAGGAGCCAACTGCTGACCAAAGGATCAAGAAGATGAGGCCAGCAATGCTGAACTGGCCGTGGATCAGGGCATCGCGCATGGCATCGCCCAGCGCTGCCGATGGCAGCGCATTCAGGGTTGGCTGGGCCCAATCAGGGGCCATGCTCAAGGGGTAGAGGACACCGCCGGCACCGGCCAGCAGGATCCAGGCAAGGTTGGTGATCGCCAACGTCGCTTCAGGGCGGACTGTGCCGGCAATCAGCAGGCCCAGTGCGGTAAACGCGGCTGCGCCCAAGAGCAGGAAGAGTATAGCCGGAGCAATGCCCCAGGGGTTCGGATGCCAGTCCAGGAACAACAAGGAGACAGAGCAGATTAAGACGACCTGGATCAGCAGGACCGACAGCACGGCAATGACCTTGCCGAAAATCAGTCCGGTTTTCCCCAGCGGCGTAGTGGAGAACATGGTCAGCACGCCATAGCGGCGGTCAAATCCGGTGCCAATTCCCTGCCCGGTGAAAGCTGTTGAAATGACGCACAAGGCCAAGACGCCAGGAACGGCGGCATCAATGCTGCGGTCTGCGACATCCTTGACCAGATCGGTCAGGGTAAGTACGAAGAGCGCAATGAGCGGCATGACAACAGCGAGAATGAGCTGTTCGCCATTGCTGAGCATCTGGATGGATTCGTATTTGCCCTGGTTCAGGATTCGGCGCAGTGGCGAGACAGCATTGGAGCGTGCCTGTATTTGGCTCATGCCCTTCCCTCCTTCTGTGCGATTTCAAGGAAAACGTCTTCGAGGCTTCGTGACTGCAAGTTGAGCTCGGTTGGCAAGATGCCCTCCTGGAGCCACCAATGGGTTAGCCAGTTCAAATGTTCGGGGGAGTTGACCCCGTCGAGCCGGTATTGGCCGGCTCCGGTCTCCTCCAGATGCAATCCTGCCGGTGGTTCAGGTAGGCGCAGCCCTGCCGGGGCGGAGAAGGACACCGGGCGGGTGTCCTGGTCTTCGGCAGCGCGGGCCGTCAGCTCGGCCACGGTGCCTTGCGCCACGGTACAGCCCTTGTCGATGATGTAGACGTAGTCGCTGAGGCGTTGCGCGTCATCCATGAGGTGGGTGGTGAGGATGATGGCCTTTCCTGCATCGCGAAGTTCGGCAATGAGGTCGAAGACTACCTGGCGGGACTGCGGATCCAGCCCAGCACTTGGTTCATCGAGGAAGAGCACTTCCGGATCTCCGGCCAGCGCCAGGGCCAAGGCGACGCGCTGCTTCTGGCCACCAGAGAGACGGCGGATCGTGCGGGTGCCAAACGATTCGAGATCCAACCGTGTGATCAACGCATCAATATCAATGGGCTTCTGATAGAGGGAAGCGACGTGCCTCAAGAGTGGAACCGGGCGCATTGAGGGTGGCAGCCCTCCGTCTTGGAGCATGACTCCGACGCGGGAACGCAATTCGGGATTGTCGCCGAAGGGGTTTTGGCCCAGGAGTTCGACAGTTCCGCCTTCGGGCTGAAGCAGCCCCTGGGCACAAGCGAGGGTCGTGGATTTGCCGGCTCCGTTAGCTCCTAAAAGCGTGGTGACCTGACCCGGATAAGCTTTTAGGGACACCGACTCCAGGACTCGCAACATGCGATTGTCCAAGGCGGGGACTGGACCTAAATCTTTAGCCAGCTCGTTGATGACAAGGCTGGGAGTTACAGAAGACACTGAAACATTCTACGACATGTCGAACTGGCTGAGCTGAGTGTTTTGTCACCAACCCTCGAGTTCCGTTGAGGTGGGCGGGACAATGGAAGTGTCAGAGGTTCGATTCAAGTAACGCACTAGTCGGGCAAGCATGTCCTTAGTAAGTCCTTCCTTACTAGACCTAGAGCAAAAATTTACGCATGATTGTGTTGTGTATTCATCAAATTCAGAATCAGCTAGTGGCTCCACTGCCGCGACAGTTGGCGCAGTTGGGGATACCGAGGAGCGTACGCGCGACCGCGTCCTGTACGCAGTACTCGAGGACGGGCCGGTCAGTGCTGCCGAGCTTGGAAGCAAGCTGGGCTTCACGCCTGCTGCGGTCCGCCGTCACCTCGACGCGCTCTCAAAATCGGGACTCGTAGAGGTGAAACTGGTAGCCAACCAGAAAACCGGTGCTGGACGTCCGTCGCGTCGCTACGTGCTTTCGCACCGCGGGCAGACGAAGTTGGGCAACGATTACCTGGAGATTGCTTCCGACGCATTGAAGATGCTCGGCGATGCGGCCGGAGAGGACGCGATTCGCAAGTTTGCGCGTAACCGCTTCGCATCAATGGAAGACCGATACGCCAAGGCGCTGGTCGGCGTTGAAGGGTTGGAAGCACGAGCCGAGGTGCTGGGCAATTTGCTCAGTGCAGATGGATTCGTGGGATACACCCGAAAAGTGGATACCAAAGTGGCAACTGCCCTGATGCATAGCGTGCAGCTATGCCAGGGACACTGCCCGATACAAGACTTGGCACGAGAGTTTCCAGTGTTTTGCGACATGGAAACGGAAATGTTCGCCCGCTTGCTAGGCGTCGACGTCCGACGACTGTCGACCTTGGCCGGTGGAGGACACGTGTGCACGACCCACATCCCTGTGGGGCGTGAAAAGGCGCCAATGCGCGCTGAGAAAAGAACTCGAATTCAGTTCACGAAGCAGGAGAGGCCGCGATGACGGATCAGATTGCACAGGAGTCTGCCGACCCGGGTGTAATTTCCGAAATTCTGGAGAAGAACCCCGAACTCCACGGAATCGGCAATTACGAATACGGCTGGTCAGACAAGAACGACGCGGGTGCAAATGCGCGCCGTGGCGTCGACAAGGACGTAGTGGCGAATATTTCCGCCCTGAAGTCCGAGCCAGAATGGATGCTGGAGCGTCGCCAGAAGGCGCTGAAGTACTTCGATCGCAAGCCAATGCCTACCTGGGGTCCAGACCTCTCGGGTATTGATTTCGACAACATCAAGTACTTCGTGCGTTCCACCGAGAAGCAGGCGACCTCCTGGGAAGAACTTCCCGAAGACATCAAGAACACCTACGACAAGTTGGGTATTCCAGAGGCTGAAAAGCAGCGTCTGGTGTCTGGCGTTGCCGCACAGTACGAGTCCGAGGTTGTCTACCACCAGCTGCGTGAAGACCTTGAAGCCCAGGGCGTCATCTTCCTTGACACCGACACTGGACTGAAGGAACACCCGGAGATCTTCCAGGAGTACTTCGGCTCGGTCATTCCAGCGGGCGACAACAAGTTCGCTTCGCTGAACACTGCCGTGTGGTCCGGCGGCTCGTTCGTGTACGTCCCGAAGGGCGTCCACGTGGAGATCCCGCTGCAGGCTTACTTCCGCATCAACACGGAAAACATGGGCCAGTTCGAACGCACCCTGATCATCGCTGATGAGGGCTCCTACGTTCACTACATCGAGGGTTGCACCGCACCGATCTACCAGTCGGATTCGCTGCACTCTGCCGTTGTGGAAATCATCGTGAAGAAGGACGCCCGCGTTCGCTACACCACGATCCAGAACTGGTCGAACAACGTCTACAACCTGGTGACCAAGCGTGCCGTCTGTGAAGAAGGCGCCACCATGGAATGGGTCGATGGCAACATCGGCTCGAAGGTCACCATGAAGTACCCAGCCGTTTACCTCGTTGGCGAACGCGCCAAGGGTGAGACCCTGTCCATCGCCTTCGCCGGCGAGGGCCAGCACCAGGACACCGGATCCAAGATGGTCCACATCGCTCCGAACACCTCCTCGGCCATTGTGGCCAAGTCGGTTGCTCGTAACGGTGGCCGCTCGGCTTACCGCGGCCTGGTCCAGGTCCAGGAAGGCGCCAAGGGCACCAAGAACTCGGTGGTCTGCGACGCGTTGCTGGTCGACCAGATCTCGCGTTCGGATACCTACCCGTACATCGATGTCCGCGAGGACGACGTAACCATGGGCCACGAGGCGACCGTCTCGCGCGTTTCCGAAGAGCAGCTGTTCTACCTGATGTCCCGCGGCATGGCCGAGGACGAGGCCATGGCAATGATCGTGCGCGGCTTCGTTGAGCCAATCGCACGCGAGCTGCCTATGGAGTACGCGCTGGAACTGAACCGCCTTATTGAACTTCAGATGGAAGGATCGGTCGGCTAAGAATGTCGGAGACCACCACCCATATCCCAGCAGAGAAGGCGCGCATCGGCGCACCATCGATTCCTGGTTTCACCGAAGAGGGCGAAGACCTTTCGCCGATCAACGACAACGACAGCTCGCCGCTGGCCGGTGCCTCCACCAAGGCGCACAGCCACGGCGGCGGAGTTGGAGTTCCCGATTCATCGCGTGCCGGTCGACTGACCAGCACCAACGTAGATGACTTCGCCAAGCTGACCGGTCGTGAAGAGGACTGGCGCTTCACCCCGCTCAAGCGCCTGAAGGGCCTGCACAGCGATGACCTCACCGGCGCGGCTCCGAAGATAGAGCTCGCCGGCAACGGAATCGCCAAGCTGTCGGTTGTTCCGGCTGGCGACGCGCTGAACGGTGTTGCGCATACCCCGGATGACCGCGTGTCGGCCAACGCTTGGAAGTTCGCTTCCGAGACCCACGTTGTGACGATCCCGAAGAACGCCGAAGGTGCCAACGCAACCCTGCGCATCACCGGCGAGTCGCTGGCAGCGGCGGCTCAGCACCTCATCGTTGTTGCCGAGGAAAATTCCGAGGCTACTGTTGTGCTGGACCACGTTGGTTCGGCAGTGCTGGCACAGAACGTCGAGTTCGACGTCCAGGCCAACGCCCGCCTGACCGTGATCTCCCTGCAGGTTTGGGACGATGACGCCGTTCACGCTTCCTCGCAGCAGGCGCTGGTAGCTGCTGGCGCTTCGTTCAAGCACATTGTTGTTTCCTTCGGCGGCGACCTGGTTCGCGTGAACCCATCGGCTCGCTTCACCGGCGAACGCGCTGAGATCGAGCTCTACGGCTTGTACTTCGCAGATGCCGGCCAGCACCTGGAGCACCGCTTGTTCGTTGACCACGCTGTGGCCAACTGCAAGTCGAACGTGCTGTACAAGGGTGCGCTGCAGGGCAAGGATGCACACACCGTGTGGGTTGGCGATGTGCTGATCCAGAAGGCTGCTGTGGGTACCGACTCCTACGAAGCCAACCGCAACCTGGTTCTGACCGATGGCGCCCGCGCTGATTCGGTTCCGAACCTTGAAATCGAAACCGGTCTGATCGATGGTGCTGGCCACGCATCGACCACCGGCCGCTTCGACGATGAGCACCTCTTCTACCTGATGGCTCGCGGCATCGATGAAAAGACCGCACGCCGCTTGGTAGTTCGCGGATTCCTGAACGAAATCGTTCAGCAGATCGGCGATGAGGCTCTGCAGGAGCGACTGACCGACACCATCGAAGAAGAATTGGCTGCTACCGAGAACTAGGTAGTGCTCGCTTCACCAGCTTTTTAGCCTTAGCGCTTTTTAGAAAGAAACGGAACGACGTATGTCTACTCTGGAAATCAAGGACCTGCACGTCTCGATTGACACCGAGCAGGGCGAGAAGGAAATTCTCAAGGGTGTAACCCTGACCATCAAGACCGGCGAAACCCACGCAATCATGGGCCCTAACGGCTCGGGCAAGTCGACCTTGGCTTCGACCATCGCTGGCCACCCGCGCTACAACGTCACCTCCGGCTCCATCACCCTCGATGGTGAAGATGTCCTGGAGATGAGCGTCGACGAGCGCGCCAAGGCTGGCCTGTTCCTGGCTATGCAGTACCCGGTAGAGGTACCAGGCGTAACCATGACCAACTTCCTGCGTACCGCCAAGACCGCCATCGACGGCGAAGCTCCAAAGCTGCGTACTTGGACCAAGGACGTCAAGGAAGCTATGAGCAAGCTGAAGATCGATGCCGACTTCGCTGGCCGTAACGTCAACGAAGGCTTCTCCGGCGGCGAGAAGAAGCGCGTCGAGATCCTGCAGCTGGAACTGTTCAAGCCCAAGTTCGCAGTACTGGACGAGACCGACTCCGGCCTGGACGTCGACGCTCTGAAGGTTGTCTCCGAGGGCGTTAACCGCGCACAGGACGAGAACGAAATGGGCACCCTGCTCATCACCCACTACACCCGCATCCTGCGCTACATCAAGCCAGAATTCGTGCACGTGTTCGTGGATGGCCGAGTTGCAGAACAGGGCGGCCCGGAACTGGCTGACCGTCTGGAAGAAGAAGGCTACGACCGTTACCTGAACGTCAAGGCCTAAGGTTACAGTCATGAGCGAATCGACCGAACAGAGCACGGGAGCCGCTACGACTCCTCTGGAAGACGTTGAGGAAGCGCTCAAGGACGTCATTGACCCTGAACTGGGTGTCAATATTGTCGACCTGGGTTTGCTGTACGGCCTGAAGTACGCGGATGACGGCGTACTCTTGCTGGACCTCACGCTGACAACCGCCGCTTGCCCGCTCACCGATATTATCGAAGAGCAGGTCGGCCAGGCGCTGGAGAGCGTTGTGGACGACCACCGTTTGAACTGGGTCTGGATGCCGCCTTGGGGTCCAGAACGAATCACCGATGACGGTCGCGATCAGATGCGAGCCCTGGGCTTCAACATCTAATTTAGGCTGTTTCAACCAGAACCGCTTGCTCCCTACGGGGGGGTGAGCGGTTCTGTTCATTAACGCCCGAGGGGCCTGCATTCCTTCTGGTATTTCGTGGACGAGCCGACGGCGAAAGGGGTCCCGGGGGCTGAATCGGGGAGCAGCGCATGTCCGAAGCTGCAAATGTGGTGCACATGAGAGCGCAACGCGGTTGATCGCAGAAATCGACGAAGCACATAGGGACGTGAATGACCTCGAGCTGGGAGTCAACATTGTTGGCCTGGGCCTGCTTTACGCACTGCGTATCGACGACAATTCAGTCCTGTAAATCTACCTGACGTTGACGACGCCCGCCTGCCCGCTGACCGATCTACGCGAAGCGCAGATTGATGAAGTGCTGAAGAACCGTGTCGACGGCCGGAATCAGATGCAGGCCTTGGGGTTCAACATCTAGGCCAATGCCCCAAGGGCTCAATGCGGTACTGACTCGAAAGCAACCGCGCTTCCGGTGCCACCCGCGGCGGCCATGAGCGCGATCGCCCTTTGCCCAGGTATCCGAGCCTGATTGGCCTGCCAGAACAGCCGAGTCGCAAGAATCGCGCCGCTGGCACCGTAGGGGTGTCCCAATGCCAGGGCGCCGCCATCCTGGTTCACCTTCACCTCGGTGATCCCTAGTTCATCGAGGCATGCCAGGGCCTGGACCGCAAAGGCTTCGTTGAACTCGATCAATGGAGTGCTGGAAGCAGCAGCGGATGGCAGCAGGCCGATGAGCTTGCGGTACGCCGGTACCGCCGCCATGCCGAGAATGCCGGGATCGCAAGCACCTGAAGCAGAAGCAAGGTAGCGCATTGCGAAGGTTGGGTTCAGTCTCTGACGCATTTGTTCGCTCACCAAGATTACCGCGGCTGCGCCATCGTTAATCGGGCAGGAGTTTCCCGCAGTCACGGTGCCACCGGGTACGAATGCCGGCTTGAGCGCAGCGAGCTTGCGAAGTGTCAGTCCGGGCCTGGGGCAGGTGTCGGCCGCTACTTGCCCGTTGCTTGTATCCACGGTGACAAGCTCGCGATCAAAGAGTCCAGCCGCTTGAGCGCGCAGCGCACGCTGGTGGCTCTGCAAAGCGAAAGAATCTTGCCGCTCTTGTGCAATGCCGTAGGACTGGGCAATATTCTCCGCAGCTTCGCCCATTTCGGGGTCCGGGTCTCGCTCTGGAGTGAATCGGGCACGCGAGTAGAGACGCGGAGGCTGGATTACGGAGGTTTGCTTTTCAACCCGCCATGGCGCGGTACTCACCGACTCCACGCCACCGGCCACCACGACATGCGCTTCACCGCAACGTATCATCCGCGCAGCGGCGGCAATTGCGTCCAGTCCACTGGCGCATTGGGCATCGATGCTGGTCGCGCTGACGGTATTGGGCAGCACCGACGCCAAAGCAGACACTCGCGCTATATTTCCGCCCGGTCCCGCCGCATTGCCGGCAAATACGTGGTCCACATCCGCAGGGGAGATACCGCTTCGATCTATTAGCGCGTTGATCACCCGAGCCAGCAATTGGTCTGCGGTAATGCGGGAATACTCCTTGCCTGCTCTGACGATGGGCGTGCGTGCCGCGTTGATAATGAAGGCGTCATTCATCTGAGCCAGTCGCTCCGTTCAATGTCCAGATCCTGGAAGTCCAAAGCCGAGGCATTCAATTTTCCGCTGAAGGTCTCGGGCCACGATCGCAAGTAAATGATTTGGTGCGGGATCTTGTACTGGGGCAAATGCTTCTGCAGGCCGGTGAGAAGCGCGGAGGGATTGCGGTGTGGCGAAACCGTGAAGGCCAGCAACCTGGCTGGTGCGCTCGATGCATCGATCCGCACTACGGCATTGGCCAGCCCCTCGGCATTAAGCGCTGCGCCCACTTCGCCCGGGTGGATATTGTTTCCGTTGAGATTCATCATCCCGTCGTTGCGACGGGACAGGACGATGCGATTTGAACCCAGGAGCTTCGCCTGATCACCAATGCCAATCGCTGTGCCGCACCGAGCGATGACAGCGTCCGAGCTCAGGTCGTACCTCTTGGCGTTGAACGGGCTATCGATATAGAGCGAGCCAAAGCCTGAACCCGGCGTTGCCTCATGGGTGTGAGCCTGCACCCCGGGAAACAGCTGGCCGTCGAAATAGGGAGTTGGCGGCTGGTTGGCCAGCCGCTCGCGATACGCGATGAGGCTGTGCTCGCTGCTCCCGAAATATTCAACGCAGCGCGCCGAGGGAGCCATCTGGTGAAGAGTTTGAATGGTCTCCTGGTCCAGGGATTCCCCTCCGCTGATGACCAATCGCAGGCTGGAGAACAGTGCCGGGTCATCCAGGGCCAGCACCTTGCCAAGAATTGTCGGTACGCTGACGATACGGGAGCAGCTGACGCGCGCCAGCAATGATGCAACGCCCTTTTGATCCCATTTTCCGGAAGCCACGAAGGTGCCGCCAGCATGCAGGGACTCGACCATCGCGTAGAGGCCCAGACCGTGGGATATGGGACTCGGGCAAAGAGTGGAATCATCTGGCGAAGCGCCCAAGATCGTGGCGCCGGCACTCAGGGACGCTTCCCACGATGCAGCACTCCGGAGCACAGGCTTGGGACGCGATGAGCTTCCAGAAGTGCAAATGATCAGCAGGTCTTCAGCGCAATGAGTCTTGGTCGCGGGCGCAATGTATTCACCGGACACGGATGGCTCGGGCGGCAAGGCGAATCTTGGGACGCCGGGCAAAGGCCGCGGAACCGTCGATTCAAGCACAAAATCGCATTGAAGAGCGGCTGCCATGGAAGTGGCCAGATTTCCGGGCCAAGCAGGGTCAATCACCACCAATGTCTTGCCACTGCGCGCGATCGCATAAAAAGCGATGGCCATCTCAATCGGATCGCTGGTGTGCACAGCGATCCGATTGCCTGGAACGGATTCTAGCCGCTTGGCCAGAGCACCGCTTCTGCTGGCCAACTGCGCATAAGTCAGCCGGCTTTCAACCGTGAGCAGGGCAAGATGATCCGGTCGTTGATTGGCCCACCTTGCCAGTGCCTGCCACAGTTCCATCGAGCTACTTCATCAACCCGCGGTAGCTACGGTGCACGGTCAGGGCCACCAGGGTGGCGACTACGGCTTTGAGGACGTCCCCCGGCAGGAATCCGAGAGACCCCAGCAAGGATGTGCCCAGAGCAAGCCCGGTAACAGCAGCGGTCCACGGAACGCCAAACAGATAGATGACGACGATTCCGCCAAGGAGAGCCGAGGCCAGTCCGGACGTGAATCGGGCGACCTTGTTTTCGTAGCGCAGAACCCAGTATTTGAAGAGGGCTCCAATAACGAGTGACCCGAAAATCCATCCAATGAGATATCCGCCGGTCGGCCCGAACAGGACTCCAAGCCCACCACGCCCACCAGCCAACAAGGGCAGCCCTGCCAAAGACAGGACTACGACAACCAATGAGGCCAACGAACCTCGCCAAGGTCCCAATAAGGCGCCGGCCAGCATGACACCCAGGGTTTGCAGGGTAATGGGTACCGGGATGATCCCCAATGTAATAGGGGGGAGGAGCCCCATGGCCGCGATCATGGCGGCAAAGACTGCGACGTATACCGTATTGCGAGTTTGCGAAGTTGAGTCGGTGCGAGTTGGCATTGTGTTTCCTTGGAAGTGCGAGCGAGATGGAAGTAGATGACGCGCTTAGCGTCGGTACGGTGCTGAATCGTAGCCGCGGGCGTCTAACGCTTCGGCTGTCTCGTCAGCGATTTTTAGTGATCTGATAACTAATGGGACACTCACGGCCAACGGATTGTTGCCCAGACCCCGAGCATGCTGGGCTTCGCGGACTTCGAGGTATACCTTTTTCAACTCCGGAATGAACCGTATTGTCATGGACAATCCCAATGCGATTTGCGCTGGATTAGATCCAAGGAATCGTAATGGAGAGGCAACCTGTTGGAAGAGCTCGAGCATCGCGTCAAAGCTTGTGGTGAGGCTGACGGCGTAGGCCATCAGGCACATGGTCAGCAGCCGCAGGACCGAGACCACGGCGTTGGCCCAATCGGTTTGCAGGCCGAGAAGAATGAAGACGATGCCGAGAATCATGGCCAATGAGAACAGCGGCATGCGCAGCTGCTTGAGGTCGACCCTAGCCGAAAGCAGCAGTATCGCACTGAGAATGAACAGGGGCAGCAAGACCTGCCACGAGCTAATCAAGTAAAGCCCGATGCTCAGAACCAGCAATGTCCCGAATTTCCATCCCGGCTTAACACGCGCTAGATACGAAGTATTCTTGGACGCGATCATGCGTGGCTCCATTGGCGGTAATGGGCGATTGCTTCGTCCGGTCGGCCATCGAATGCGATAGCTGCGTCGGTGACCACGAGAACGCGGTCGAAATCTTCAAGTATTTCCAAATCGTGCGTCACCACAATTGCACGTTGCGCCAGCTTGGCAATTTCGCGTTGGAAAGCAAGTCGATTGCGCAGATCCAGCATCGTAGTGGGTTCATCGAAAACAATGGTTCGTGGCCGCATGGCAAGGACGGAAGCGAGTGCGACCATTTGCTGCTCGCCGCCGGAAAGAGTGTGGCTTTCGCGATCTGCCAGATGCGAGATGTTGAGCTCTGCCAGTGTCTCATGGACGCGCAATTGGCGCTCTGCTTTGGGAATTTGCAAATTCTTCAGTCCGAACGCAATGTCTTCAGAGACCAGCGGCATGATGATTTGATTTGCTGGATTCTGGAAGACAAAACCAACATCGCGGCGGATCTGCTTTGCATGATTCCGAGTGTTCAGGTCGCCAACGTGCACGGATCCTTCAGTAGGCAAAACGAGGCCATTGATGAGCCGGGAGAGCGTACTCTTCCCGGCACCGTTTGCCCCGATAATGCCGATGCGCTGTTCGTTGAGAGTCAAGCGCACATCTTTGAGGACATCGCGTTCTTCAAAGCGGACAGTGACGTTCTCAAATCGAATTGGGGGTAGTTCCACGGGTGCTCCAGCGCAAGGTTCGTAGCTTGAACGGCGGGCTCCATGATCGGGCAGCCATTCATGCTTGCGTTACAGATGGCCGAAGAGCCATCGATTAAGAGCATACTTGATCACCGTTCAATTGTCTTGATCAGTGTTCAATAAATTTTTTATGCGACGAAGAATTGTTCGTAGACCAAGCCCAGGGCCAAGAGGATCATTATGGTTCCGGAGCACATGGTTACGATGCGTGCCGCCATGGGCCGGGAACGAAGCAGTACCTTGGCAGCTAATGCAACGGAGAAGTACACGAAGATCGATACCGCGAAATGAGTAAGCCCAAGAGCGCCGGTTTGCAGGGAGAGCGGAAGATCCAGGGACGGATCCAGGTACTGCGGGATGAGGGCCACATACAGCAGTAGTGCCTTGGGGTTAGTACCGCTGGTGAGCAGGCCCTTGAGGAATTGGCCGCGTAGCGATCGATGCCGGACCTTGTCCAATAGCGCGACGGTGCTATCGGTAGGTTCGGGATTGCTCCGAGGGTAATCGCCATCGAGTGCTTCAATCTCCGAGGTAGATGGAGCATCGGCATCAAAGAACCTGGCGTTCCTGCAAGAACGCAGGGTCGCGATGCCTAGCCACAGCAGATAGACCGATCCGGCTGCCGTGAGCCAGAGGAGAAGTGACGGGGAACTCGCGACCAGGGCCGCAATTCCGCACACCAGCAATGCAGTATGAACCAGGTATCCCGAGAGCAATCCCCATACGGCTGGGCGATAGCTGGTTTTGCCCAGTGCAGAGGAAATGATGTACGCCCAGTCGGCGCCGGGCGTGCACGCCAACGTCACCGATACCAAGAGGAATCCGGTGAACTGCGAGAGATCCATTGCTTCTCCAAAATCTAGAAACCTGTGCTCTGATAACAGTAAGGAAAAAATCGTGAAATGTGCTTGCCGATTCTTTGGGGACATCCGTCCATACGGCAAGAAAAAATTGCTCTGGCGTTAAATGGCGCAAATTATTTGTGCTGTAGTCTAATTTCATGGATGAACTAGACCGTGCGATCTTGGCCGAGTTGCAGAATGACGGACGGATGAGCGCTACCGCGGTAGCTGCAAAAGTTGGGCTATCGGTGGCTCCCTGCCATCGCCGGATCAAAGATCTTGAGCGCAGGGGAGTCATCAGCGGCTACCAAGCGGTGATTGACCCGGAGAAGGTTGGACTGGGATTCGAGGCCCTGGTTTTCGTCACGTTGAAAGACAGAGCACAGCTTAAGCATTTTGAATTAGCGGTAGAGAGGGAAGAGCTAATAGTTGATGCGCAGCGCCTTTTCGGCGAGCCAGACTTCCTATTGCGAGTCTTTGCCAAGGATCTGCCGCATTACCAGCGTGTATACGACGAGGTCCTAGTTGACCTACCGGGCGTGGAAAAATTGACGAGCACCATAGTCATGCGAAACATCAAGGAGCGGGCGGTTCTGCCCGTCTAGGACGTCTTGTCGGACGGCTTCCGGTTGCGGGTTACCGCCGGCGTCAAGGACAACGAAATAATCAGAACTACCGCGCAAATCCATAAGGCCTGAGGCAACTTCAAGGTATCGACGACGAAACCAATAAATGGCGGACCGCCAAGCATTGCTCCATATCCAAACGCACTGACGATGCTCACCGCTTTTGGACCCAGGCGTTCTCCGCGGGAAGCCGCGATGCTCATGCCCAAGGGGAAGCCGAGCGAGCTACCGAGGCCCCACAATGCTGCACCGAGGCCTACTAGGTAGGGACTTGTGCCGGTGATGAACAAGCCGACGCCGAGAAGGCCGATAATTCCCATGATCAGGAGTGTATTTTTCGTGCCGAAGCGGTCCACAAGGCGACCGCCGACAAAGCGTCCCAGCGTCATTGCTCCGACGAACAAGGTGAACATGAGCGCGCCAATTTGATGCTTGAAACCGTGCCCGTCAACCGAAGTAACGGCAATCCAATCATTGGCCGCACCCTCGCTGAAACTTAAACCGGCGACCATTATGCCAAGCAGCAGCAAGAGTCCCATTTTGTGCGTTGATTGAGTTCGGTTCTGGGGGACATCCTTGTTGATTGGAACCAAATTTTCGTTTTCCCAGCAGGTAATACCTCGATGGGCAACGTAAGCGAGAAGAAGAATGATGACCGCGACAAACGAGAAGTGCCAAAGGCTCGAGATATTCAAGGAAATGGTTGCTGTTGCCACCCCGGCGCCAATTAGGGTTCCCAGGCTGAAGAACCCATGAAGGGAAGGCATGATGCTACGCCCGACACGACGTTCAACCTGTGCGCCGCTGACGTTCATCATGATGTCCAAACAGCCAAAAGTAAGCCCGTAAAAGAACAGGGCTACGTAGGCAAGAGTGGCTTCCTCGGTTATCGAAATAGCTATGCCCAGTACGACCAAGCATGCTGCTAATCCGATGGGCAAACAGCACAACAGGCGGCGTGTTGGAACGAATTTGCTCACCGACGGAATAAGGGAGATTCCGAGCAAAGTTCCGATGGTGCTGCAAATCAAGAACGACCCGAGGTTCAAGCCAGAGAAATCGAAAACAGCGTCGATAATGGAGAGGCGGCCTGCCCAAGTCGCAAAAGATAATCCTGCAAGAAGGAATATTAGATTGATGCTGGTGCGTTCCGTGATTCTCTGTCGCGCGAGGTGGGCGACCAGTTGGGTCATCGGGCACTGTCCCTTTCGATTTCTACAATTCCTAGAGTTTATCTCAAATTAGGGGGATAAGTTACTGTTCAGTCGGGATTCTGAGTGATTATGCGCCGCTGCACGGCTCACGATCATGACATTCACAGATTCGACGGCCGGACCAGGAAAAGAAACGGTGGTGAAGAACGAAAGTTCTCGCTAGTCAGCAGATTTCTTTGCGGAAAATACGGGTGTGGTGGCATTGCCCACCGGGAAGTACGCTCGAGATGAAAACTCGTAAATTTCTTGCGTGCAGAGGTGGGATCGTGAAGTTGAGTTCCGAACAATGCGGAGTGATCATCGTGGGTGCTGGATTGGCCGGGTTGGTTGCAGCGTCCGAGGCACTTGATGCAGGACTGAGAGTCCGAATCCTGGATCAGGAAAACAGGGGTAATCTCGGCGGCCAGGCTTACTGGTCTTTTGGGGGACTGTTTCTCGTTGATACTCCTGAACAGCGCCGCTTGGGAGTTCGTGATTCTTTTGACCTTGCCTGGTCGGATTGGCAGCATAGTGCACAATTTGACCGGTTGGACGATGAGGACCTGTGGGCGCAACGTTGGGCCAAAGCCTACGTGGAGTTCGCAGCTACTGAAAAACGGTCCTGGATCAAGCAAAAAGGCATAGATCTGACTCCAGTTGTGGGCTGGGCAGAGCGCGGCGATGGTCGCGCCGAAGGGCATGGGAATTCTGTACCCAGATTTCACATCGCCTGGGGAACTGGCACCGGGGTGTCGATGCCATTTGTGAATAGGGTGCTCGACGGACTGCAAACGGGACATGCCGAGTTGCTCAACCGCCACAGGGTTACTGGATTGGTGACCACTGACGGTTCAGTTACCGGCGTTCGCGGTGAGGTCTTGTCGCCTGATGACGCTCCACGCGGGCAACAGTCGTCAAGAAACGTGGTTTCGGAGTTCGAGTTTTCGGCTGAAGCAGTGGTGATTGCAACCGGGGGAATAGGCGGAAATCAGGACCTGGTTCGGAAATTCTGGCCCGACAGGCTCGGCATCGCGCCGGGGCGCATGATTACCGGCGTTCCGAATTATGTTGACGGCAGCGGCATTGAACTCTCGCAGGAGGTGGGGGCGCGTCTTGTTAACCGCGATCGAATGTGGCATTACACAGAGGGAATCCAGAATTGGAACCCAATTTGGCCCGCTCATGGAATTAGAATTTTGCCCGGTCCGAGCCCGATGTGGTTCGATGCTGAAGGGAACCGCCTTCGTCCTCCTTGCCTTCCGGGGCACGACACTTTGGGCACGTTGAAATACCTGCGCACCGATCCCACTGCGCGAAAGTACGACTATTCATGGTTCGTGCTGAATCAGCGAATTATCGAGAAGGAGTTTGCGCTGTCAGGGTCGGAGCAAAATCCAGATCTGACTAATCGGGATAAAGCCGGAGTTATCAAGGACCGGATCTTTGGCAAGGGTGCTCCGGGGCCGGTCACGGATTTCTTGAACAAAGGTGCGGATTTCGTTTCAGCGACTACCGTCGAGGAGCTCGTCACGAAGATGAATGCAATCGCCCCGGAAGCACATATTGATCCGATGCGGCTTCACCAGCAATTAATGGTTCGTGATTCGCAAACTGAAAATCCATTTAACAAAGATCGCCAAATTCAATCGATCCGCAATGCCCGAAAGTACATCGGAGACCGTTTGACCCGAGCAGTCGCTCCGCACAGGATACTCGATCCTGCGGCGGGGCCATTGATAGCTGTGAAGCTGCACATTCTGACGCGAAAGTCATTAGGCGGACTGCAGACAGACCTATCTGGGCGAGTCCTCAAATACGACGGAACAGTTCTTGACGGGCTTTATGCGGCCGGTGAAGCATCTGGATTCGGGGGAGGCGGGATGCATGGGTACAACGCGCTGGAAGGAACTTTCTTGGGCGGGTGCTTATTTAGTGGCCGGCAAATAGGACGAGGGCTGGCTGACAGGCTCGGCCAGAAAGGGCCTCAGGCTAGAAATGAGGCCTAACACTGGTCAAACTCCTAGATCTGGATAGATGCGAAAACCGCCGTTCACTTGTATTACCAAGTGAACGGCGGTTTATTTTGTACCCCCGGCCGGATTCGAACCGGCGACCTAGAGATTAGAAGAACCTCCAAGCGGTTTCCGACCGTTTCCGCCACCGTCAAAATCCGCATGATTCCGGGGAACCGATGGGGAGCGGGCACGGCATTTTCCGCACGGTCCCATCAAATATGTGGTGCAAATTGTGGTGTAGATTCACTCGTCGCGGTCCACCGTGATGCTGAGGCGTACAGCTCTTTCGGGCACTCTGTCGAAAGCTTTGTTTCGGTTGGTTCAGTAGTTGTCGTCAAGGGGCTGAACAATCTAGAAACAGGACAACAGTGCCCCGCAGAAATCTACGGGGCACTGTTGACGATTATGCAGTTTTTGGCGATAAGAATTTTTTTACTCTAACGCGCTCGCGCTGTTCCCGCTCAGATCGCACGGTAGTGAGTGCATTTTGGAACTGCTCAGATTTTTTAAGTGAGGGTTTCGTCGGTCGTGGCTTGCGTCCAACGAGTTCAATCTTTCCCATTGGTGGCTCCTTCCAATAAGGATATCTTAGCTTAGATTTCGGGTCGATCGTGTTGCCTCGCTGAAATAAATGCTCAGCGCAGCAGCCAGAAGTGAGACCGTAGATCCATCTCTAGAGTCTAGATCTCCAACGTTGGGCGCGTCCAGAGTCAGCATTCCAAATCCAAATTCCCCAACCCGGATAGGCGCTGATATGAATGTCTTATATCCTTTTCCGCTTCCTTCCCAAGAAGCTGGAGCTTGCGACAGATCAGCTACGAACTCAAAGTTGCTGGGCATAGACAGAACTTTGAAGGCTTTGTCACCGCGTGAGGTGCCACGAACAAAGGGTTGAGGCTTTTGATTTCTTCCTGCCCGTGCTAGCACCGTCATTTTGTTTCCGTCGTCGCTAACTTGGTAAACCACAGCTCTGACATTAGGCACTAGGGCGTAAGCCACAATGAGATCCTTAGCCACAGTGCGACTGGCATTCTTCAGTGCTTTTATCCTCTCGCCCGCCCTTGTAGTCGATAGCTGGCAGGCTTCTTCGAGAAGTGGGGGTATCGCTTCATCCATGACTCTCTCGCGCGCCGCAGTCGCATCTTCATCGACATCGCTTTTTCGACTCCAATATGTCGTTGCGACAGGTGGCAGCACCGTTAGCGCGGCGGTGACTACAACGAGCGAAAAGGACCAAAATCCATCAAAAGCATGGGGCAAAGCAGAACCACATAGGACGCCACTAAGTGTTGCGATTGAACCTGACCACCCGGGGTTAGAGTTGCACCAGAAAGCTAACCAGTTCCAGGTAGCCATAAAAGGGTTCATAGGATTTCGCACCATACTTACAATACCTGAGAGATCGGAATCGACACACAACGCTACTATAATTTAGGTATTTCCGAGACGTAGTTAAAACTGTTCCTCGAAATATCTATTTCCGCCATGCTCCTTATTGATAGATCGCAAATTCTTGCTTTGATGGTTAAAGTCATTTAACCAAAAGGGAAGCCCTCAAATCTCACGTTGAGATTTGAGGGCTTCCTTTTTTGATGGACCTATCTGGACAGGCTCCCGTGGTGCGGCCGCCTTTGCGAGCCCAGCGGTGCGGTGACCTTGCCCTGCCGCCGCGCAGTGGTCTATTCGATATCGCCTTGGCGTCCGGCAGCCAGCCAAGGAACGAAGCGTTGGAAGAATTCCTCCACCACTGGCAAGGCCATGACGCGAGTAACCGCTGCGGCGATACCCAACGCCAGCGCGGCGGCGCCGGTGGCTGCTTCTGGGCTGCCCTGGGTGGCCGCACTATAGATCGACGGGGCCATGGCGGACAGGGCCACGATGACTGCGAGGATCGTGCGGACGGTAGCTCGCCATGGGTGCTGGGACTGCGTGGTGACGGCTGCATGTTTAGCCATGTTCTAACTTCCGTTCTGTGTGTTCAGGTAGCGCTGGAGCCCGTAAATGGTCCAGCCTTCCGGGGCGCCGTCCAGCTTCAGCGGTACTCCCTTAGTGGTCTTGTTGTAGAAGCCTCGGGCCTTGAGGAAGCGCTGCAGCTCGTACCAGAACCAGTAGCCATCGCCGCCATCGACCTTGAGCTTGGTGCCCTCCGGCACGCCGGAACGGGCGTGCTGGGTCTTCTTGTAGTAGCCGTTGGACTGAAGCCACTCCATGGCGTCCTTGACGCTGAGCTTTCCCCAGTCCCCGTCCCAGCGCTGGTTGTAGCGGACGCCGATCTTGATCGCTTCCATCAGGATCTGGAATGCTCCCACGGTGATCTCGCCGAAGTCCTTGTCAAGAATCAAGTCTTCATAATCCGTCGGGAAGACCGTGCTGCCATCTGGCGGGGTCGAGTTCAGCTGTTTCTTTGCCTCCGGCTTCGGCTGGGGCTTAGGCTTTGGTTTCGGCTTGCTGGATCCGGCCGGCTTGACGCTCGGCTTCTGGCCTCGGAGAACTCGCTGCGTCTGCTCGCGCATGTCATCCATTGTGTAGCCGTTGATGTCGATCTTCCGGCCACGTGGCAGCGCATATTCGGAGTGCCCGCACACGTAGGATGCGTCGTCCTCGTTGATCGCATCGAGCAGACCGGCGTTCAGCAGTGGGTAGGAGTCGCGCATTTCGTCGGTCCAGTCGTCAGCGTTGGCCGCCTCGGCCTCCACACCAAAGAAGTACGTGTTGCCCGTGCGGCCCTTCCAATATCCATACCCGGCGTGGTTGGCTCGGCCAGCAGCGACAATGACTGCAACACCGCGACGATCCAGGTACACGTTGCATAGAGGGCCGGGCAGCCCTGGGCGGCCATAGGTGACCACGTTCAAGGAGGGCCGGGTTTTGGAGCCCTTCGGACCAGCCGTCCAGTGATCCATCACGCCCTTCGGGTTGAACGATGCCGAACCACGAGTGGACCACCCGGGCACGTATTCGACCTTGAGCCCACGTGCTTCGAGGTGCCGGACCAGAGTGTCGATACGGGGCATTTAGTTGCCTTCTTCCTCGCCGGATCCAGCGGCTACAGTGGTGGGTGCTTCATCCGAGGCGTGGTCGATCATGCGGCCGAACCGAGTCACGTCCCAGTCCAAGGTCTGGTCATCCTCGGGAATGTCGGCAGCGGCGACGTCTTTCCCAGCCGCCGCATCTTTGATCTCGGTCATGGCTAGTTCCTGCCTTTCGGGCATAGAAGTACCCAGACACCGTTCGTGCCTGGGCATAAGAAAAGCCACCGGGGTGGGTGGCTTAGGTTTCTGGTGCGTATTTCGATTTCAGTTTGCCGACATCCTGGACGAGCCGCTCTTGGGCTTTATCGGATTCTTTGGCAATGACGATGTGCTCGTCTAGCTTCTCTGTCGTTTCTGCTAGCTTGTAGGCGGTTTCGTTGCCGCGGTCCTCAATACGCTTGACCGCGTCCTTGATCGACCCGCCATGATTAGGTGTGACCTCATGGTGAATGCGCTCCGTCTTCTCTTCCAAAGTGAGGATGCGAGCTGACACACCAGGCTCGGCATGCTGCACTATTTGGCCTGACCGGTCTTTCTTCTCGGGCTTTCCGTTCCATTGATCGAGGAACGCCGCAAACTCTTTGAGCCTCGACCAGATCACCTTCACCGGCTTCCAAAAGAAAGCAATCAGCAGAATGAATGCAGCCGTATACCCGAGCCAGCCATTCGGCCCGCCCAGGAACTCAGGAATTACCGGCATACACACCCCTCGGGGGGATTACGGGACGACTGAAAAACTTGAGCAGGCATCAAGCCCACCTCCAATCAACGGGCGCACAAATCGACGCCCAAGAAATTCGGAATCCCCGGCATCAGAAACCGTTTCATTCATGGCCGGGAGGAAAGAGCAATTCAACGGGTCATGCAGGCCAAGCCCGTGAGGAAGGTGGACCTACCATCGCACTGACACGTCGGCAATAAGAATCAGGATGCCCCGGCTCTTTGTCACATGATTCTTTCCTCGTCATAAAAGGAACGTGTCCTATTGCATCTGCCATTGTCTATCTCAGATGCTTTTGTCATCTACATGTATTCTCGCCGTAGTTCGAAAGGAAGTACCAAGTTGATCGCCCCCGAGTCCGTGAAGTCCTTACATGTTGAAACTAAGAGAAAACCGTTGGGTGGTGGTGAAGATGTCAAGCTCGGAGAGGGTACTGCATTTGTCATGGAACACGCCGGAAACTTGTTCCTAATCACCAACATGCATGTCGTCACTGGGCGTGACCCTGTGACTGGAAATCCGTCGGGAAGCGCCGCGTTGCCAACTACTTTGCACACGTGGCATAACACCCCAAATGTAGGTCAATGGGCAAGCGTGAGCTACGAACTGTACGACCAGGATGGGCGCGCCATATGGTACGAACACCCACGAAACGCATCGTGGGACATGGTCGCGATACTCATTGGACCGCAAAATGGACTCAAGTACTATCCCTACCAATTCACACCCCCTCCGCGTCGCCAACAGCTTTCGCCTGGTTCCGATCTGAGCATCATCGGATTTCCTTTCGGCACCGCCTCAGATGGCCGCTTCGCTATCTGGAGCCGTGCAACCATTGCTTCCGACCTCGACGTCAACTACGGAAATCGCCCCACATTCTTGGTGGATTCGCGAAGCCGCCCTGGACAATCCGGCTCACCAGTCGTTTTCAAGAGTGACGGGATGAGCGCGGACCAAAGTGGCAATGTTTTCATCGGAACCGGCCACCCGTTCACTGAGTTGCTCGGGATTTACTCGGGAAGGATCAGCGCGGAGTCGGATATCGGAATCGTCTGGAAGGCCGATGCAATTCTGGAGATGCTCTCCAACCCGATTCGATCGCAGCGGATCCTGGACGACTAGATCGGTCAGGCTGTTTGTGGCAGGGTTGCGCCACCACATCCCGGATGCACCAATCGCCGCCCACGGAATCGACTCAATCATGGCGTACTCCCGGTTCTAGCGGTTCATGAATCCACGCTGGCATGTGCACCCCTCGGTGGGTTCCGGCTGGTCTGGGTTCGAGTAGACAACTAGGCCTCCTAAACTTTATGAATTCAACTTGGCACTGTTCCGATAAACGAATACTTGAAAAATAAATAAATAACGTTTGTGCATCATTTCTCTGGAATTCCAGGTTTTGGCAATTTGCTCAATATCCTCTGCCTTACGCTTAGGATTTGGGGCACTCAGGGAGAGTGCAAGAAAGAGTCTGAGCGTGTACCTATACGTGCTTGGTCCACTGGACCTGAAGCGTCATGACGAACTGCAACCACCTGTCGCGGGCGGCGAATACCAGGAATGGGGCGAAATTACCGTGAACGGCCAAACATTCACGCAGATGGTTTGGAACCCCACCCCTGGAACACCTCTCGTAGAAATGGATTTCTACGGAGGCTAGTAGATTTCCGTGTCGAAGTTATCGAACGCGAAGCCGACACCATTTGCCTGAGCGAATCCCACGAACCCGTTTAAGGTGAGAGCTGTTGCAGCTGACGTGAGTACTGCGGCGCCGTTCAGGTATGCAGTGAGCACTCCGCCGGCGTAGCGAATGCCGATTCGGTCTCCTGCGCTCAGCGTTTGGTATCCGGATAGGGTGTTGATGGTGCCGCTGACGCGTTCGCGAAGTCGCATGCCCGAGGTGTTGATTTCCAACCGGTAGCCATCCGGCGAACCACCCAATGTTCCCCGGAACAGATCCAGGTAGATGCTGCCCGAAGTTGGCAGGGCTGGAATATCTACGAATACGGCACCGCCCACACCACTGATGGGCAGGCCCACGAAGCCGATGGTCGGCCCGGAACCCTTGATGACTTGCCCGCTGGACACGGCGAGCATGTTCGCGTCGCCCTGCCACACATCGAGGCGCAGCCCGTCGCCGGCGCCGGTCTGCATACCGACAAGATTCGGTGAATCTCCCAAGCTGAAGCGTGCCTGATACAGTGCACGACCCGGTGCGCGTGGAGCTGTGAGAGGACGCGAAGCTACGACTTGGCGAGTATCCCTGATAACGATTGACATGATGGCCTCCTAGTACCAGCCGAGATTGTTGACATGTGCACGGATCGCATTAGCGACCGCTGTGTTCGCCGTCGAGTTCAAATGAGCGGCATCAACGGAGAGGGAATCAGGTTTGAGTCCGTCTGCTTGCTGCTGCAGATCCGTTGAGGTTGGTGTGATCCCGGTGTCTGCCCAGACTTGGGAGCCGGTCAGGTAGGCGCGCAGGTCGAAGAACCAGTCGCCGTACTTGGAGCGCTGGTAATCGTTGACGGCAGTCACTTCAACGTCCTGCAAACTTCCAGGCGTTTCGGTGGAGTCCACGAATTGCCCGATCACCAGGACACGCTTGATCATGGGCGAGAACCACTTGACCGTATTGTCCGTGTATTCGATAACCTTGACGTTCGATCCGATTGTGCGCAGGCTGTTCTTGCCGATGTTCAGCATAGGCACGCTGCTGCGGTAGGCCTGCCCGAGTTCGGAGACGAACGGGGTATCGGCTGCTACCGCCACGACGCTGCCTGACGCGCTTCGGGCGAACGTGATCTCCGTGGAAGTAGATGCCAGGGTGCCGTGTACTCCATTGAGCCAGCCGGTGTACGGTTTCAGCGCGGCCATGGTTTCCATGTTCGACGCCGTCACCACGACGCTGCCCGAGGCGGGGATGCTGCCGCCGATGACGGTCAGCAGTGCTGGGTAGGAGCCAATGCGAGCGGCAGTATGCTCAACTCGTTCGGCTGAGCGTCCCTCGCCATGCACCGTCGCGCCGGTGTCCGCAAAAGCGGTCTCCAAGAACGGGCCAAGAAGGTAGCCAGTCGAAGAACTCCATATAGGGATGCTGTTCACGTTCGGGAAAGCGATTTGCAGGTCCCCGTTAGAGTCAATGATCCGGTCGCCGTTTGCAAGCCCGGAACCTCCGCCAGAGCCCCATCCGCCACGCTGACCCCACGAGTTCAGGACCTCTGGCGGGACTTGCAACGTGTTCTTGTCCACTCGTAGCTCGGAGTAGAAGAACGCCGAGTCAGTCAGGCCGATGAACTGGCCGTCGCTGTCGTGGATCCCCAATCGGTTACGCAGGTGGAATTCTGCGTAGTCGGTAGGGCCTCCATCAGTGTCTCGTGATCCTAGCCAGGTCTGGTAGTCCTGCGAGTCTGAATGGACGTGGTTCACCCCGGAGTCTCGGCCGGCGAAGATCGGGGCACGGGCGTCCGAGCCGTCCAGCGCATCGAAGTTCGCTTTCATGTAGTCCCAGCCGACCTGATTCAGCGGGTCGCCTGGATCGCCCTTCGAACCACGAGGGCCACGGACATTGCCAATAATTACATAACGCCCAATAACTGTTGCCACTGGCGTCACCACCTCACTACTACATCGCCCAAAGTGAGCTCTGGTATTGGTCCTGTTTCAAGGTCCGGGTTATCAGGGTCGAGATAAAGCCACGTGTAGCCACGTGATGGTGGCTCGGTGAGGCCTACCCACCAGATGTACGGGGTAATAATTCCGCCACCGCCGCCGCCTGCAACATCGATGACTTCAGAGAGCAGCGCATCGTCCGCCCCGGGACGGATCTTCCACCCGGGGAAGTCCATGAGCGCGGTTCCAGCGTCACCACCGAGCCAACGGATGCGCATCCGGTAGAAAGCGTCACCAAGCATCAACGAAGTATCAGCCAGCAAGACGGAGACTTCCCCTGACACTGGGTCAGGTTTCTCAACTACGGGTTCCGTCGGATACAAGAAGCCGGCACGTGGCGCCACGGCACCGATCAGCGCCTCGTTAGGTTCGAAGATCACTTCGACTTCCTTGGGGTCCATTTTGTGACCGCCAATATCTTGCACCGTGAAAGTGATGTTAGGCATTCAGGCCCCCTTTGGGCATCAGAAAACCCACCGGCTATGCGGTGGGTTGTTGTGCGAGTTTGAGTTGTGCAGTGAGGATTGCAGTCTGGTGATTCGCTGCCGCTAGTGCCTGCTGGTACTGGCTGATCACCAGCTCTTGGATCTGAACCTGGTTCTGCAGTGGTCCGATTTCTGCTTCCAGGGTTTCGAGTCGTTGCTCGATTGTTACCTCTGGTTCCGGGCTTGGATCTCCCATTTGTCGGCTCCTTAGATTAATCTGGTGGGCATGCGCCCAAAACTTATTGCTCTGCTTGCTGTACCCGTGTTCGCTCTCTTTGGCTGTTCGGCAGCGAAAAGCACACCGGAACCTACGGCGACTGTCACCGTGACCGCCACGCCATCGGCGAGCGCCGAGAATAGTAATGATGCTGAGCCGACGCTCGCGGTTCCCGAGGAGAGCCTGTCGCCGGAAGAGAATTACCTGAATGGGGCGCGAATGAGCGATCACTCGTTGAGCAAGATGACAGATAAAGAGCTGCTCAAGCTTGCCGAGCAATCTTGCGAGAGGCTCGCTGAAGGTGAAAAGATTCCCGAAGTGATTACTGCGGGAAGCGAAACCAAACGACTATCTGCGAACATGGCTGTCCGAAATATGGCAGGTAGCCAATTGTGTCCCGACAACCTTTAGCCGCAGATCCAAATTTTTTTGTTTTCGTCGATGTGCAAGTTCGGCTCCGCTCCTAACTTGGTGGAGAGGCTCGGCATGAAAATATCGGGCGAGGCTATATTCGTCGAAATTCCGTTCAGCTGAAGCCCTGCGGGTGACAGGATCTGCAACGTTGCCCCGTTATCAGATATGGTCGCATTCAACGTCCGTATAGTTCCGCCGTCAGTCGGATCTATTTCGACGTTGCCGGCCTTGATCTTTCCGCCAGTTATTACATTCACGTCGTTGCGTACGGTCAGAGTTCCGTCAGCTGCAATCCCCAGCGTTCCAAAATCCGCTGAACCATCCGGGCGCAGTTCAAAAAGTCCAGCAGTCATGCGTCCGTCCGATGCGATGCCCAAAGCGCCGAACTTGGCGGAGCCGTCAGGATAGATGAGCGAGTCACCTGCCTTGAACTGGCCACCGGCAATAATTTCGAAATTACCGGCGACATCAGTCGGTCCAGTCAAATGGTTCTCGCCCCTGAGGTTGTTGACGCCGTTAGCGTTGAGCACGCCATTAGATTCCAGGGTCCCGGTGATAGTCGCTGTACCAGTAACCTGCAGAGCACCATTCTCGATCAGGAGAACGGAACCGTCGTAGAAGCGGACTCGGCCGCGGCCAACGGAAGCGGATGCTAGCGGACTGCCGCGCTCCAGCCGTTTGATGCGGCGTTCCAGGTCTTTCAGGTTGCCGGTGTTCATGTTGGGGATACCCATTAGCCACCCCAGTCCGTCATCGTCAACGTCACCTCAGGCTTCAACGAACCCGAGAACTCGATCAATGTCTGCTCATGCCACACATTCGGCAAATACGGGTCACTGATCGTTCGCCACCGCACAGTGCAACCAAGCCGGAACTGCCCAACATGCGGTGGCCCATCAGCATGAACCTTCAACCCACACTGGCGGATCGTCGCATCATGATTAGTCCGCTCAGCCGTCACCAACGCCTGCAAGCGCGGCATCTTATCCACACTCTTACCAGCAATCACACGCTCCAACGCCGGGTACGGTGAACCACCTGGCTTCTGCGACGTGGTCACGAGCATGTCTTCCTCAGACCCCTCACCCGTGATGTACACGTGGTTCGCCAACTCAGAGCCAACCACCTTGTAATCAAGATCGAGCACCGGCGAAACTGCTGCGTCCAAATCGTATTCCAGGAGGATGCCAGACTGGTCGAACTCCATCGACCAGCCCAACGACTTATCCGACTTCCAATACGGCCTGAAGTCAACATTCAAGTCACCAGCATCAATCGATTCATCAAGGAGCTCTTTGACTTCTTCGAATTGGTACCCGTAAACATCACGATCAACCGATCCCGAGGTCTCGGTGGGAAACGAGATTGGCAGGTTCCAATTCAGATCTCCGTCGTAACTTTGTGTCCCTATCTTTACGGCGCGGATCGACAAAGTCTCATAACTGATGTTCCGCCATTCGAACGAGAACTGACCAGCCGCAGCGGTCCTATCGGAAAGCACGTGGCGACGATTCCAAAACCACCAAATGTCCGCGTAGTCGATAGTTACCGTGCGGGACTTCCAGTTGTACTTTTGATCCGTGATGATCGCCGCATACACTGGCGTGTTGTTCCATTGGACCACCAGCCAGTATTCCAGGGGCCAGAGGTTGGTGCGGTGTAGTTCCGGCATGAGTTCCAACTCAGAAACTTTGAAACTAAACGAACCCTGATGCCCCGTATTCCAAACACGCTTCCACGGGAAATCATCCACCGACAGATCATAAACAGGCATGAACGACGCACCGTCAACCAGCGTCAAACGATAAGCCACAAGACCCCCTCTAGAAGTAAGTGTCAGTCACGCTGACAACAGCAGTTCCAGAACCAGACGGGCAAGACAGCCCGAACGCGGTACGCGGACCAGAAGGAACCGGCCGGAACCCGGTCGAACCGAATGCGCCGAAGAACACTTCGCCATTCACATACAAACGCCGATTCTTGAAATCAATCCGATGCGTCACCCCAGACGGGATACCCATCGGCACCGACACCGACTGCGAACGATACGACAACGTATACCCATCAGGCATGCTCCCCGTCACCGTCACCACCGGCCACGCCTCAACTTTGCCTTTGTGATGAACAAACGAAGCACCACCAGAAGCAACAGCGAACGATTCAGTAGCCCCATACTTAAACGGGTCAACGGCTTCGAGGGGGATCTGGAATCTAAGGTAAGTATCAGTTTCCAGGGTGCAAGAGATCTTCCCCCGCGGATCAACCGAAGCCCACTGAACCGGCCCATGCCCAGAGACCACGAATTTCGCCGCACCTCGGAACGCCAACGATGCAATCAACTGCTGAGCCTCATGCAAATACCCATGATTCAACGATGAAACGCGTCCTTCGAAGGTGATCAGGCGCGGTTCATAGAATATGGGGGTGCTAAGTTCGCCATCGGAGTTGTCTCGCGCAATACGATTTCTCTTAGGCTGCGGAGAATCCCACCACCCTTCAATTTCCCCTAGTCGCTTCCACGAACCTTCGCGTTGAACCCCAGTTAGGGGCACGCCACCCAGCGTTACAAGCTCATCAGCCAATTCGCACATCCCCTCGTCGGAGTTTGTCACTGATCGCATCCGTTACAGCGCGAGCTACACGGAGTTCGTCAGTAGCACCGTTGATCTGGACGGTGATCGGCGGCAGGCTGGATCCGGACGAGATGACCGGGGCCGCGGTGGACTGCATGACCGAAGCCGAAGGGATGCCCACCGATACGCCTCCGATCTCGCCGCCCGTAGCGTGGCCACGGATGGAACCAGCATTCAGTGCCGCTCGGAATTGGTAGACGCTGTCGTGCCCACCCATGAGCTGGACTTCCTTGGCGGTGAGCATATGCTCGCCGTTGGAAGCCATGATCGGCACATCATCCGAAGTTCCGGACCCGGGTCCGAAGATCGCACCACCGGTGGCCTTCAGCTGGCCACCGGATCCACCTCGGCCGTTGGAAACGTGCGACTCGGAGTAGATGGAGTTCTCATGCGTGGTGATCCACACGTGAGCGGTCTTCCCATCGAGCGCATCTATCTCAGCCTTGGTTCTCTCAGCTTCCAAACGCGCAGCTTCCGACATCCACGTTTCCACTGAAACGTCTTCCGGAATGCCCATGACTTTTCGGGCCATCGCTTCGGCTTTCTCACCCGTAATCCCAAACTGCCCTGCAGCAGTAATGAGCGAGTCGTAAGTCGACTGCAAGGATCCTTGAAGCTCCTTCTCAGAAGCATCGCCCTCGGCGAGCGCCCGGAAGTAGTCTTCGCCGGATTGTGCGAGGCCTTCGAATGCTGCCTGGTTGGCACGTCCCTTTTCGGTGGTCACGTCTAGGGTCTTGCCGTTCTTCGTGATCGATTCTCCGACCTCGTCGATGGCGGCTTGGTAGTCGCGGTATGCGGCATTCTGGTCTCGCGTGATTATTCCGGCTTGGAAGAGGACGTCGAGGAACTTCTTGACGTCGTCTACGGTTCCTTCTGCGGTGAGGCCGACTTCTTCGAGTGCTGTTGTGGCTACGTCGGCACCTTGGGCGGCTTCTAGGGCCGCTGGCTTGGTGCCTGTGAGAGCCCAGTTCAGCAGATCTTGCTTCTCGACGGTTACGCCTGCTGCATCAGCCTGGCCCTGCAGTCCATCAATGAACTCCGGGAACTGGCCTGCGACTTCCTCAAGGGTCTGGCCGTAGTCGGCGCCCTGTTGGGCTGCAACCTGGAATCCCTTGAATGCCTCGGCTTCTGCGCCAGAATCGAGCAGCTGTTTCAGCGCGGTGTCGTATTCTCCGACTGCCTTGGAAGCAAGCTTCGCGTCCGAATCGAGGATGCCACCGAGCGAAGCCACCCAGTCCAGCGCCTTGAGGCCGCCGGGCTGGTTCAGAGTCTCAATGGCCTGACCGATACCAACAATGCCGGCACCGCCGTTACCGCTGGCCGAAGACAGTTCGTTGAGGCGCTTGGTTAGTGCCTCCACTGAAGGTGCACCATTGGTGAGCTTCTCGATGTAGTCAGCGGAGTCGCCCAGATCGTCCAAGCCAGTGCCGGCGATCTGCGCTGCGAGTTCGAAGGTGCCCAACGCAATGGCAGCAATGCCAGCGGCCTTGCCAACCTTGCCGAGAACGCCTGGAACCTTGCTACCCGAGGCACGCAGATCCTTGAACGCGTCCACCGTTTCCTTGACCTTCGGGATGATCGTGATCAACGCGCCACCGGCGAGCGCTCCGCCTCCGACGATGCCGGTGAGGATGCCTCCGATGGAGAGTACTGGTTCCGGGATGGTGCCGACGGCGTCGATGAAGCTTTCGGCGGTTTGGACTAGTCCGCGGAGTACGTCGTTGGCTCCGGAGCCTGCTTGGAGGAAGACTGTGTCGAAGGCTCCGCCGAGTTTTTCGAGGTCGCCTGCGAGGTTGTCTTGCATTTTGGCTGCGGTTTCTGCGGCGTAGCCTGCGTCGTTGACGGCTTCTTCCCATTTCTGGATGCCTTCGGCGCCTTCTTCGTAGAGGACGTTGGCGGCGCGGACTGCGTCGGATCCGAAGATTGTTTTCAGGGTGGCGTTGCGTTGTTCGTCGGACATGTCCTTGAGGGCGTTTTGGAGAATGCCTGCGTATTCGGACATGCCTACGAATTGACCGTTGGCGTCGTAGGCGCTGATGCCGAGTTCTTCCATGAGCTCTGCGGCTTGCTTGGAGTTCGGTGTCAGTGCTTGGAGCATGGTTTTGAAGCTGGTTCCTGAGTCGGAGCCGGTGAGGCCGGCTGCGGCGAAGGCGGTGAGCGCTCCGGTGGTTTCCTCGATGGTGAGGCCTACGGAGTTGGCGACGAGTCCGGATTGGTTCAGGGCCATGCCGAGGTCTTCGACGCCGCCCTGAGCTTTGCCGGCACCTGCTGCGAGCAGGTCGGCGATGTGGGGGACTTCTTCGCCGGAGAGCTTGAACTGTGTCATCGCTGATGCGGCGATTTCGGCGGCCTTGGCCACTTCGATGTTGTCTGTTGCCGCCAGGGACAGAGCACCGGTTAGACCACCGTTGATGATGGCTTGGGTGTCTACGCCTGCCTTGGCCAGTTCCTTGATGCCGCCGGCGGCTTCGGAGGCGCTGAAGGCGGTGTCTGCGCCAGCGGTGACGGCTGCGTCGCGCATGAGATCCATGTTGCCGGCGGTCTCGTGCGTGGCTGCCTGGACTTCGGACATGGACTTATCGAAGTCGGCGTAGGTGTGGAGCATCTTGCCGAAGGCAAGGGAGAGTGCGCCACCGGCGATCGTGACGGCAGGCGCGAGGGTCTGGTAGGCCTCGGCTTGCTTGGCCACGGCCGCTTCGGTGGCGGCCGCTGCTTCCTGCGCCTCGACGTTGGCCAGGTACACGGCGTCGGAGAACGCGTCGACACCGTGCGCCGCGGCCTGGGAGGAGGCCACGATCTTGCCGTTGGAGGTGACCAGCTGGCCGTTGGCGTTGTAGAGCAGTCCTGCGGCCTTGGCTGCCTTCTGGTCCGCGTCGGCAACGAGCTTGATCTTCTTCGCCGCTTCTTCGGAGAAGCGTGCGTTGTCCTGGGTCGCCTTGTTGGCGTTCTGGGTGGACTGGGTCAGATCGTCGGTGGACTTCTTGGCGTCCTTGAACCCCTTGATGAAGTTCGACACCACAGCTTCAAGCCTGGCTACTACTCTGCGTTCGGCCATGTGCCCTCCTTCGGGTTATCCCGGCAGGTCGCGGATTGGCTTATCCGCTGGCCTGTCGTAGCTGGTGTAGACCCGTTCGCCGGGGTCGGGCTTGTACGGCTCTTTGCCGAGCCCCTGGGTGGAGCGCTCACGGGCTGCGCAGGACTGGCAGACCTTCTTGTGCGCCGTGTACCAGCCGTCGTTGTCCGGGTGGTGGGCCAGCTCGGTGGGCTGACCACAGGAGCACAGTCCGTCCTCGTAGATGGTGAGGACCAAGGACAGGAGGTAGTCCTTGTCCGTCCAGTCGCCGCGCTGCCTGGTGAACCAGTGCATGGGCGGCTTCTGGACGGCTCGGGCTGTGCGCAGGACGTTGACTACTGGCCGGAGTCTTGGCTGGTGCCAGAGGCATCGGGCAAAAAATCTGCGTCCGGGGCTGGCGCTTCGGACTGCACCTGCTGACGCTTGGTCAGGAGCTTGGAGAGCTGGGCCGCTCCGAGCTTCGCTTCCAGGGTGGCGACCAGCGGGATCGTCATCTTAATGTCGCGCTTCTCCAAGGTCGGGGATTCCAACGCGACGATGGATTCGGCCAGCAGCGCCCGGTTCAACGCGACCCGCTGGGCCAGCTGATCGTCGCGGGACGCGTCGTCAGCGAGCGGGTGCTGGTCGACCAGTTCCTTGATCTTGGACTGGGGGAGTGCGCGCAGGTAGAAGGTGACTTCGGACCGGGCGAAAGCCTTCATGAGCTCTTCGCGTTCCTTCATCAACTTGGTTATCAGCGGGGAAGCACTGGTCTTCTCGCCAGCTTGGGCATCACTCTCCACGCGGATCTGCCGGGCCAGATGGTTGATCTTCGCGACCAGGTCGCCGCGCTTGAACACGGTCCCCGAATCCTCGGGGAGGCGTGCGTCATCGATCCACGCTTCAAAGTCGAATTCAGCAGGGTTTAGTTCAGTCATGGTGGGCTCCATTTCAGGTGTCGGGCTCCGAATAGGTATGGGGAAGCCCGGTGACGCAGGAGCCCATCCACGTCACCGGGCTAGTAAAAGGGGGTGCCGGCTAAACGCCTGCAGGCACCAGGACTTCGCTGACCATGTTCTGGCCGAGGAACTCCACACGGCGCTTGATGTTGCCATCGTTGCCGGGTCGGGTAGGCGAGTCGGTCTTCAGCTCGCCACCGAGGAAGATTTCATCTCCCGCGGCCCAAGCCTCCGGCGAGTCCTTGTCGGTCTCGCGAAGGTAGATCCACACGGTGGTGTCCTTGACGATCACTGCCTGGTACGCGGCATCAAGCTCGGCGATGTCCGCGCCGGAACCGGTGGTGAGCCATTCGCGAACGAAGGTCAACGCGGTCTCGTAGTTCGAAGCGCCCAACGCCTGGGCGTTGCCCTTCTGGCAGGACACCTTCTCGTTGAAGCGGTCGGATGCGGTCGGCGACCAGGTAATGTCCGACTCAAGCACCACGCACGAGAAGTCGATGCCTGCATTAAGCTCAGTTGCGGTAGGGATCGGTCCAGCTGGCTTGGTGAGCAGCATGGCCCACTTCTTCTTGCCGTCAGCGGAAGTCTTCACTTGGCATCCTCCTCAGCGTTGCTGGCCGGCTTAGCTTTCGCTTTCACGCCGGTGTCACGAATGGATGACACTTCGACGAAGCCGAGTGCCGGATTGGTCAGGTAGTGCTCCGGAACTAGCCGGATGCCCCCGCCCCCTTTGGGTCGGGCTTCCACAAAGCCAGGCTTAGCCATGGTGATGTGTCCTTTCGGTCAGACCCGAGAGCCCATGAACGGGTATTCGTCCACGAGGTACACGGGGTTAGTGGTTTCCACGGAGACCCGGTTATCCGGTTCAGCCGTGAGTACTTCGACTTGGCGAAGACGAGAGAACCGCCAGCCGGCAACCACCGGACGCTGACGGTTCAAGGATGTGCGTGAAGTGCGGGCCAACGCGTTCAGACCCTCCAGCGACAAGGCCACGACCGTGCAACGCAACGTGAACGCCGTCTGGTCCGGAATGTCGTCGCTGGAACGGTCGCCGCGTTCACCCGAGGTCTCCTCGCCCCACCCTCCGTGCAGCACCACGTACGGGAAGTCGGAGAGCTTCGGAGGACTGGACAGCTTGGCCTCGTGGATATGCACCCGCGTGCCAGGTGGGAACATCGTCTCGATGCCACGGAACACTTCGAGGCTCATATCAGTCCCTCCAAGACATCCAGGAGGTACTTCTCGAAGTTCGGTGCTTCATCGGCGAGCGCTTCGGATGGGTCGCGGACTGTTCCGCCACCGCCGTTGGCGCCGCCGAAGTAGGCGATGCCGGCGAGTCCGGCAGCTGCGTGCCGGGATTTGTTGGGCCCGATCTCCGCCGCGATATTAGTTTGCCCAAATGCGCCGGAGCTGACTTCCTCGAAGTCGACAGAACGTGCTGCGACTTTGAAGTAGTTAGACTTTCGAAGGTCCTGCTGCATCGCGGTCTTGACGTTGAGAGCGCCTTTCTTGACGACCCCTCGAACCTTAGGGATTAGTCCGTCTGGAACAAGTCCAAGGTTTTGGGAAAGCATGCGCAGTTCCGAGTCATCGAGGCTCACGAGGACACCGCCCTCCATCGTTCCGCTGTGCGGTGGGTACCGTCAGCAAGTTCGACCAGTTCGGCCTTCGTGCCCGGCCGTGGCAGATCAAATCGGGAAGAGGTGATTTCTACCAGGTCGCCCTTTTCGGCTCCGGAGAGAATGGGCAACTTGGCCAGCATGTTGGTGATTTGGTAGTTGGCTCCTGCCAGCAGGAGATCGGTTGGCTGTGCGGTTTCCACTTTCAGAGCGCATCGGCCGGTGTAGATGGTGTCGTAGGTGGCCACCTCGTGTCCCAGCGCGGGGTCGTAGGTTGTTCCGGTTGGACGCTTCACGATGCACTCGGAGGTCATAGCGAAGAGCGCGTCTCGCCGTCCCTCGGCGATCATTTGGGAGTCGAACAGATCCATTGCCTACCCCCAGAGCGAGACGCTGTAGGCGCCGGCCGGGAGTATCGCTGGCTTTGGTGTCACCAGAGCCAGTTCGTGTTCGTTGACATACAGCTCGCCGGTCGATACCGAATTATCGAACGTCTGCGAACGGGACCAATCGTCATAGGACTTTGCGAGCTGGCGTACCGAGTCCGGGTTTTTCAGCACTCGAATGATCATCGAGATCATGGCCGATGCCACCGACTCCAAGGAGACTGTGCCGTCAGCCAAGTGCTGTTCGAGATCCGGGCGTGGCACGAGCAACCTGATCCATGCCTGGTTGGACAGGCCTGGAACAATGACAGATTCCGCTTCGGAAAGAGGCCGCCATACACCGGCGATGTCCTCAGGAGTTACGCTAACGGGCATGACGGCCCCTTTCTTCTGCGGAGTTTGCTAGTCCTCGATCAGTTCGGCGGTGGTCGCGCCGGTGTCGATGTTGCGGGTGACCTTGAACAAGCCCTTCGGCCCACGCTGCTCGTACACTTCGACGCGTTCCTTTGGCTTGGCCTTTGCCGGGGCGCGACGATTAGCTGCGGGCTTCGACGCCGTCTTGGCATCGGGAGCCTTGGCTCCCGGCTTCGGCTCGGACTTGGCTTTGGCCGCTTCATCCTCGTCCTTGGCCTTCTGGGCTTCGATAGCCTCTACGCGGGCCTTTTCCTCGGCTGCGTACAGTTCGGCTTCGGTCGGTTCCTTCTTAGGCTGAGTTGCCATGTTTGTCGCTCCTTAAGCGTTCTTGATGCCGCGCAGGCGTGCAGCGGCCTTGCCGCCGAACAGTGCCAGCCCGGTGTAGAACTCAATGCGGGTACGGTAGGAAGGCTTTTCCTGCAGCTCGCCCAGGTCATCGACCTGCACGCCGCCGTTGGTTAGGCCGGTTACGCCTCGGTCGCCTTCGTCCTGGCCGAACTTCACGGCGTAGATGGAGGAGGTGTCGAGGGAAGCGCCCATGGTCTCGGACTGCGGCAGGATCAGGTTTCCTGCTGCGTCGTCCGATGGATCCAGGATCGCGATGCCGTTGTACTGCAGTACGCGCTTGCCGGTCAGGTCCTCACGGACAATCTCGGTGCCACCGATGCGGCGGCCGGCCGAACGGATCTTTCCGGAGATCTGCGCGTTGGCGTAGATGGCGCCGTTGGAACCGTTCAAACCCGGCACCTGGGCAATCAGCGCGTCGAGCATGTCGAAGAAGTCGTGCGCTGCGTCGCCGTTGGTACCAAGCACCGGAGCGCCATCAACGTCAGCGTCCAGCACCTGCGCTCCGATGAGACGCTTCTTCAGGCCGTCGAAGCCCAGAGGCTCGGTCGCCACGTCGCCGTTGAAGAACGAGTTCTGGAACTTGTACGAAGCGGCCTTGACCTTCATCGCGGTCTGCACCGCACGCTGGTCGTTCAGGTCGCTGCGGGTCTTCTGGATGAAGCGGTCTACGTCAGCGTCGCCGCCGAGGATGACCAGCGACTCGGTCGACTGGTTCACGGTACCGGTGGACTCCGAGTACGCGCCGTTCACGGCACGGAACTCAACGCCTGGCAGGGTGCCTTCAGCGTTGTACGCGTAGGCGTTGCCTTCAATGTTCATGAAGGGAATGCGGTCCAGGATGGAGGATTCCTGAACGAAGGTCTCGATGACGCCTCGCTGCAGGTGGGTGGTCGACAGCTTAGCTGCCTCGGGCAGAGTGAGAGCCATGGTGGCTTCTCCTTTCAGAGTTGCGTGTCACCGCGGCCCATCGGCCGAAGTGTCTTACTTTTTGGGTGACTGCGAGTAGCCCAGGCGCATGCGTGCCATGCCGGGAGCTACTTCTTCCGTTCCGGAACCGATGTGGCCAGCGCCCGGGACAACACCGTTGCCCGAGGCCTTTCCCCACTTCGCGATCCATGCGTCAGCGTCCGCTTCAAGTTCTTCCTTGGAACTGCCGCGCAAGCGCTCGGCCGCTTCCAGATCCAAGCCCTTAGCAGCGGCAACTTGGTACTGCAGGACCGCCAGTTGGGTCTTAGCCAGCTCCGATTCGGTGGTGCTCTTGCCGTTGCGAAGATCTTCAAGCTCCTGCTCGCGCTTTTGCTCGTCGGTCTTCCCAGCGTCCTCGAAACCCTTGATCTTCGATTCGCGTTCGGCCAGCTGGGCCTTGAGCTGCTTCACGGTTTCCCGTTCCGCTTCCAAAGCCTTGATACCTGGGGCGCCCAGTGGTTCGTTTCCTGCCGGCGGCTCGCCACCTCCCGCGGGAGTGCCGCTTGGATCAGTGCCAGCACCGCCGCCGGCCGGATCACCTCCTCCAGCAGGTGCCCCGCCAGCAGGATCACCAGCGTTCGCGGACATGACCGCGTCACCGAACTTGGCACGGTTGAACGCAAGCAGCTGCTCAAGCCCACCAGGTGCAAATGGGTCAATGAACCCGTGCATCAATGCAGGTGCAGTCGTAGATTCAGGCATTTCTTTTCCCCTATCGCAGGGTTAGTCCTCCCGGCATCGCACCGAGAAGAAGGTTTACCGTGTGAAAATCTCGCCAGCGGAACCGATCCACCGGCGATAGTTCGTCTCAGCCTGCGCACGTATCTGCGGGGTGAGAGGTCCTTTACCAAACGGGTTACGGCCTTCCTGCACCGCATCCCATGCCAAGGTGGCTCGCTGCACACGCTTCTGGGCCTCGCTCATCGTGGAGACAGGCCTAGAAGGGTTCGCGATGACACCGTTGGGGTTCTGACCGCCGGGCTGGATATACCCGAACCGGCGAAGCTGTTCAAGCGTCTGTTCTCGCGGAAGGTTCTGCGCGTAGATCCCTTCCGGTGTCAGGCGCTTCTGCACTGTTCGTTGGTACTTGCTCCGAGCCACCGGCTCGAAGCCCTCAGAATCGGCCCTGAGCCGCTCGGAGGAACCAAAATCACCGCGCTTGGTCGTGCCTTCATCCGTATTCAACGAAAGAAGAGACTGGCCGCGTCTCGTACCGTCCTGAGAAATTCCCGCATAGGACATGCCTCGGCGGGAGTTGACCACCTGGAACAAATCCGAACCGTCACGAATCGCCTGCGCGCCCGCCGTCGTGAAGTGCTTATCCTGTTCCTCCGGCGACAGCGAGTTGAAGTATTCGTACGGATCAACTCGCAAATCGTCGGCATGGGACTCCTGCGCGGGAATCCCGCGGCAGTCACAGCGAGGATGCCGGAGGAACCCGGCATTCCACCGATAGAACCGCCCAGCAAGCACCGCGCAACGGCTGCACGACGGCGGGTTGAGCATCCTGATATAACCGACGCCTGCACGAGACGCGCGGTCCACAGAAGCAGCCCCACGGCCTGTATCGGACAAGACCGTCCGAGTGATCCTGTCCAGATCCCTACCGCCCATAGCCAAAGCCTGCTGAGGCACCATGCCAGCACCAATCAAGCTCTTCGTCTTCGTCACCGGCGAATACAACAACGACTCCAAAGGCCGTCCATCAGGCGCAGACAAAGCGAAAGCCCGTGGATTCACGAAGCCTTGAGGAAACACGTACGCGCCCTGCTCGGCGAGCGCCATGGCCCCGAAGGCGGCTCCTTCGGTGGCTGCGGCGGTCATGAGTGCTTGGACGCTTCTGGTGAGTTCCGGCGCTGTTTCTGTCCATGAGCGGTCGAGGTCCACGAGGGAGATGTTCCGCCAGGCGTTGCGGGTTACGCGCAGTGCTTTGAGTGCGAGTAGTCGCATTTGGCGGTCGTGCTCGGTCGCGGCCGCGGAGTAGGTGATCATGGTTGGATCAGTTTCTGTTCCAGGTCATTGATCATCAGGTCCTGCATTTGGCGCTCTGCGTCGGAGTTCGACACCCACTGTTTGACAGCTGGTGGCGTTGCGCCTGGAAGCATCAGCCATGCGTCCTTGCGTGCCATGCCGCCGGCAATGAGCTTGCCGATGGCATCAACAATTTGCGCGAAGGAACGAGGCTCGGTGTCTGCCCAGATGATTTCGCTGCCTGTGTCCTCGTGGGATTCGCCGCGGGCCCGGTTTGCCAGGCGCATGACTTGTTCCAGTGACTCGCCTGCGGATCGCTTGAGGTCCTTCACCAGTGCCTGCAGCGTGGATTCCGCTCCTGCGAGTGCATCGCCGGAGAGGTTGGCCATGCGGGAGAGCATGTACTGGGGAGGGATCTGGCCGATTGCGAAGAAGTCGGTGAGGAATTCGGAGAGTACCTTGATGTAGTTGTCCAGGTTGGACTCCGGCAGGTCGAATACCTTGGTGTCTGCGCCAGGGAATACCAATGCTCGGTCTACACCGAGGCGACCGGGACTGTTGAGCATCGGCAGCGGGAGGCCGTTGCCGTCTAGCACTGGTTTTCCGTCTGGGCCCATGCGGATGATCGGGTTGCCTGAGCTGTCTCGAACGACCGGGTCGTAGCCCGTGAAGACTCGTTGGCGGTAGGCCGAGAACTGCATGGCCAGCAGGGTATTGAACCGTATGGTGTTCAATGCGTCCTGCTGCGGGATCAGCGTTTGTATGGCTGATCGCGGTTTGCCGTCTGCATTCAGGTTGTAGTCGAATCCGACGAAAGGAAGTGCGTCCAGTCCGTGCCGGCCATAGTCGGATAGCGTCCAGGCAGAGGATCCGCCCGCGGCTTCGTACTTGAACCATTCGTTTTCGTCGTAGACGAACGCGATCCGATTCGACGCCGAGTATTTTACGGAGGATGGAAGTAACAGCGAGGAACCGCGGCGCTCCTGCACGCTGAAAATCTTGACTGCCCAAGTATGCGTGAACGGATCTTCCGCATCAGCACCAAGCCAGACTCGCCGGCCGCTTTCAGGACGGATCTTCGGGGTCTTCTTGTTCTTCGGGTTCGCAGAAACCGACATGACGCCGCGGCCATGGGTGTACATCTCCTGGAACGGGATTGCCTGGCGGGAATCCAGCCGGTTCGGCTGCCAAATTTCATTCCAGACAGTTTCGTCAGCGGTGTCTTTGCGTCCGGTCTTGATGCCATCGACTTGCAGTCGCTGCGTCGGTGCTTTGACCGCAATTTCCATCCAGTTGGCGATGGACATGTCCTGCAGCTGCCGGTACTCGGCATTCACTCCTTCCGGGGCGTAGGGCAGGTCCTGGTCGCCGGCAATGTAGCGTTCCCGGTAATCCCAGTCCTGCTCCTGCTGCTTGAGCTCCCATTCGCCAACGTCCAGGCGCTCACGTGCAATTACCTCTGCATCAGCCACAGAGCACCTCCTTGATCTAGTTGAATCCGTAGGCTTGCCGGGAGATGCCGTCTTGCGGCTTCCACCCGGTGGACCAGCCCGCGGCGCGAGCGTCACAGGCAGCCTCGTGCGCGAGCACGGAGGTCACGGCCGCATCAATCTTCTGATGGGCTGAGGGCTTGAGGATGATGTAGCGCTGGTTGGTTCGGGCGAACATTCGCGCGTTGGAAATGTGCAGCGCGGTGATGGGGCACCCGTCGTGCAGCAGTGCGCCGGATTCTAGATCAACGATGAATCGCTCCAATGCGGAGTGCATTGGTGCTTGCCGGTAGGTTTCCCACTGGATGACCCGGTCATCACCGTATTTCGAGGACCAGGCTTCTATCTCGGTCTTCCACAAGGGCGGATCGCAGTACATGCGTTCCACTTTGTGGGCCGCGAATAGTTCTTCCACCGCTGCGTGCACTTCCTCGCGTGGAATACGGCCACCGAACTCTGCCGGATCCCAGATGGTCGGCCGGCGGTCCGGCCCGTAGGTGGGAGTGAACTGCCAGCCACCCAGAGTTTCGGCACGAATCGCGGTGAAGTCGTGCTTCTCAGAACCGTCGAATGCAAGGCAGATATTCACGCAACAGACTCCGTTCGGCTCCACAGCCCTTCAGGCATCCACGCGCCCTTGCCCTGGGACAGGATGTTCCCGTAGAAGCGTTCTGCTTCCTCCGGGTCTTTCTCCATCATTTCCATGGCTTCAGCTTCAATGCCGTCCAGATCCACCCAAGGTGAACCGCGATAAACGAACTCGAGGATCTTCCGGCGGTCACGAGCATTCTTGAATTTCAGATGCTCCGGCGGCCGGCGGAAGAAACGGAACAAGTCCTTCGCGGATGACTCATAGGTTTCCTGTGCAGTCGAAGCCTGCGACGGGTCGTAGGCGTTCGTGGTCTCAATGCCTCGGCCACCGATGCCGGCCAAGCCACGGCGAGCTGTCTTAGCTACGTTCTTCAGCTTGTTCGTATCGGTGAATGTTCCGGTCTCGTCGAACAGGCCGAACGTGATCGGGTTACCCAGGCGGGAGAGAGCCGATGAAGTGACCGCTTGGATCAGCCCGTCCTCGCCGATTCTGGCGAAGCTCTCGGTTGTTCGTATGAACTCGGACAGTGGCCCGTCCTTGACCATGCCCTGCAACGGACCGTAGGTGTTGTCGACTTGTTCCTGCGATGTGGCGAACAGCTGGATCAGGGGAGTAGGCCAGGGGATTCCCTTGGCCTCTCCCTCCTCGTACTCGTACACGAAACCGCAGCTGCAGTCGTATGTTGAGCACTCGAATGCTTCACCGTCATGTGCCCAGCCACCGAATAGTGCCGGACCGCGAGCCTCGTTCAACGTTATCGAGGCAGCCCAAGGGCCTTTGCCTGTTTTCTGCGGTGCAATGACCTGGGAACGGCGGTTTTCGAAAGCCGGGGCCAAGATCGGACGTTCCGGACGCCACATCGCTTTTTGCTTCACCCGATAGTGGTTGACCGTGCACCACAACTGCCAGTCACGGTGCACAAACGGCAATCCACGGTCGAAACCGGTAGGAATCGGGCAATGCGCCTCGATCCAATCTGCGGCAAGGAACCCTATCGTTGGGAAATCGACAACAAACTCGCTACTTTCCTGATCCATTGCGCACTACATGCATGCGATCACGGGCAGACTCACGGCGAGCGCGGTTATTCGTCTGCTTCTTTTCTTCGCGCTTCTCGCCGAGTTCGTCGGTGGAGATGCGCCAGCGGTTACGGAGCAACGCTGTTTGGGATAGGCCGAGGCGATCAGACCATTGTCGCGCTTCGCCTGCTGCCTTGAGGTTGCCTCGTTCGCCTGCAACCAGGACTCGGACGTACATTCCTACGTCGTGGCCCCACCCCAGCCCGTCCCAGGCGACCGCTTGGGGCGTCTTCCAGATTTCCCTCCACACAGCTAGTTCGCGTGCGTCCAGCGCCTTGGCTAGGGCCTCGTCACGCTCTTCTGCGGGTTTGAACTTTTCCTGGTCACGCCATTTCTCCAAAGGGAATGCTGGTGCGTTCCCCTTGCGACCTTCGGCAGGAAGGGTGGTCCATCCTGAGGAGTCGGTCTTGCGCATCCGGCGAAGTGCGTTCGGGTCTGGCGCCGGGCCAGAGTTCACGCGTGCTCCTCCACTTCCCATGAGATACCTGCTTCCATACCGCGTCGCGCGGTGTGTTGAGAGGGGCATCGCGCCCACTCTTTTCAATGCATTTCGTGGATTCAGACTTACTGGTTTTGGTGCTGAATCCAGAACCAGATTTGAACCTGACAGACCAGTGAAACTTGAACCTGACTAGGGTTTTCAGAATTCCTTGAACCTGACAAACTATTTAGAGACCTCCCCGGCGGTACTGGGCACCCCGGGCGGGAAGGGGGCTACCCCCAGGGGTCACGAGGGTCGTTCGAACACCGCATGCGAGGCGATACCAGCTGCTCTAAGGTTGCATCTGATGTGCTCAGGGCCGGTCCAAGCTTTGCGGTCATCGGTGTGGCCGAGCTGGAATGGTTCGCCGTGTTCGAATTGATTGCGGCACTTAGCGCATGCGAAGTTGTGGATGCCAGCCTTGATGATTCGCTGCCGTTCCTTCTGATGCGCTGCGTCGTACCCGCGCTGGTAGCTGTTGCCGCGCTTCTTCTCATAGGCCCGGGCATGCTCGGGGCATCGCTTCTCCGTGCTGAGTGCGGGGCAACCATGCTCGGTGCAGACTCGCATGCGCGCCATGATCACCTCACTGCGTCCGGGTACGACGAAGCCCCGAACCGTATGGCTGGTCCGGGGCTGTGGTTGGCTAGGCTGACATCTCGTAAACTGTTCGCAACACGTAATGTGTCACGTCGAGAGTCTTTATAGCTTGCTCTTTCGGCGTGCTAGCTAAGTCGTGAGTTGCTCGGTTGCCACGTTCACGGATACCGTCAATGACCGGCATCATCATGCGTGGGAAAAACCGCTCTTCATCTAGCTTCTTCACGTACGCTGTGAAGTTCAGTCCTTCATCCATATCGAATTGGTCGACAGCGATATGCATCAGGATCTTTCGGCACATCAGTTCGGCGGCAGTCCATGCTGAAGCTCTGCCCGCGTTCAGCACTTCGTCCCATGCTGACTCGATGTCATCGGGAAGGTTCTTCAGTCGGGGCATTGGTAGCGGCCCAGGAGACAGTGTGTACATGTCTGCATTGTTCACGGCTGAACGTTGAAGCAATTCGATTTCCTCCCGCCGTCGCCCTTGCTTGTACTGAAGTTTCAGATTTAGTACAGATCCGCTGTTGCAGCGCGGACAGATGAAAACTTCGAAGTCATCGACTGGGAAGTCTTGTCCATATTGAAAGTTGGTGGAGACCCTCAGCTTTGTAAGGCTGACTTCTTTACCGCAAGTACCACAGATGGAATCAATTAGGTCGAGATTGCTCATGACGTAATCGTCTCACGACGAAGCCCCGAACCACTGTTGTGATCCGGGGCTATCGCTTGAGCCAGTAAGGCCATTCAATCAGTAAATTTACGCCACTAAGTCAAGTCCGTCAAACCCGGCCCAGACGGGGAGGCCGAGCACGTCGACGCTGTGGCCGAGACGCCTTCAGCATCTTCGACCAGGTGTCCCATTGCACCGCGTGATGGGCATCAGCTGCACACCTGACAGTCTTCACACCATCGGACCTCTCGGCAATGAACAACTGGCCTTTGCACCCGGGGCGCTTGCAGTACTGGTCCGGGAGCTTGGCCGTGGTCTCGACACCGTACGTCTTGGCCGCGATCTGATCAGCTGCCTCGGCAACCCACCAATACGCCTGGCGGGTGAAGCTCTTGTCGGTGGCTTCTGCGATCTTCACCATCTGCCACCGGGCCAGCCACTCGGCCAAGCTCGGCGTGGTCTGATCAGCCGGCAACATGAGACCAGGATGATCATCGATCAGCCTGAGAGCCACAGACCAGATGTTGTCGCGCACGATCATCAACGCATCCGATACCGAGACGTTCAATGGCAACGGTGCTTCAGTGCGCTGGGCGTGACGCTCGCTGTCACCACCTCGCGACGGATGCAATGCGTCCTGAGCTTCATCCCAACGATCAGCCACCAGGTGAAGATCAGCACGCATCCGGTCATCGCAAGTCGGGCAGAGATTCAGATCAGCCGACGCAGCCGGTGGAACCTTGTCCTGCTCGGCTACTAGATGAACCACGCACACCCCAGCACCTTCGCGAGCGATCGACTGGCAACCCCAGCAACCACAATCCGCAGCATCCTTATGCTCTGGCAACGGTCGCACCTCCTCGCAACACCTGAAGAATCCGGCCAGACACCCAATCAGATGGGCGCCACACCTCAGCCACCTGGCCACCCAAACGAAGATCATTCAGCCACGACTCCTGCGCTGGACTCACTCGGCCGGCCTGGGCCTTCAACTCGGCAAACATCAACATCTTCGTCCGCCCATGGATCAACACCAGATCAGGAAATCCCGGATTCGAACGCCGAGAATCATGGGTGTGATACTGCTGCGTGTAACCCAACGACTTCGCAAGGCTCTGCACATGAGACTGGAACTCTGATTCACTCCACAAGAGGACAGGGTTCTTGAACAGCTTCTGGTTGTACTTCATTAGCTCTTCCTCCTACGAGGTCTTCTACGTCTTGAACGGGGCTGAGTATTGTTCGAAGGCTTAGCAGGAGGAGGGGAATCAGCAGGTGAGTGATCGCGCCACCCAGCCCTGCCAGACCCTTCCCGGCCCGACCCGTCCCGACAGATCCAGATCCGACACCCTCAGGTTTCTTGATGATCAACTGATTATTTTTTGATTCGGAGTTGATCGGTGACTGGGCGGGGGACGAGCCGGGGGTATCCGTTGCTTCGTCGCCGGCCGGAGCCTCACCCTGGCGGGGAGTCTCTACGGCTTCGCGTTCAAGTGCTGCGATCATTTCCGAGTATTCGATGTCGTGGAGCTCGGTGGCCATGTCCGAAGTGGACAGGCGTTCTTTCCGGGCCGGGTTATCCGTTGCCTCGGAGTGCTCAACCTTGCTGGCTGCCGTCGCATTCTTGCCGGTGGTGGTGGACGAGCCGGTGGTATCCGTTGCTTCGTCGCTTGCCGTTACCTCGGTGGAGGCCGGACCATTCACTGGGCTCGATGCCGGAGCTGGCTTAGGAGCGTGGAGCTCTACACGTTCAGTCGAGACCTTGACCAGGATTCCCGCCTTGTCACGCAGCCATGCGGCCGCGGCGGCGGTGAAGTACGGGGTTCTTGGTGCCGGTCTGAGTTCTTTATCCCAGAAGTCACCTTCCTTTCTCGTTGAATTGCAATCCAGGCAGGCAACCACGAGCCGGTCAATGGGCGTGGGGTCGCTGGTGTCCAGATCGGTCGGGTCAAGGTGGTCTATGGTGTGGGCCTTGATCGATTTGCGGTCATTGCCAAAGGTGACAATGCGGCCACACCAGCGGCACTCGGCGCCATCGCGCTTGATGATGGCGCCCTTCTTGGCCATGTCGTAGGTATCCGCGCGACGGTTCTTCTCGCGGTCCTTATCCGACTTGAGGATCATGTGGAAGAGGTCTTCCTCTTCCACGAGCTTGAGGACCCGACGCTTCTTGCCGTTCTCCTCAATTTCCTTCTCCTCGAAGATCCCGCAATACAGCGTGGTCTTCAGCAGCTCGGCGTACCGGCTCAGGCCGGCCAGCATCCTGGCTGTGCCGACCTCTACGATGTAGTCCTTATCGAATGCAGCCGATTGCGTGGCGCACCGATTCACCCACCCGTAGACCTCGTTCAGTAGGCGATCATCGACCCAGTTCACTTCCAGAACACGCAAAATCAGTGGATGATTCGCCGATACGTCCGACTGCTTCAACCACGACATTGGCGTTCCTGTTCATGTTCTTAGGCTTCGGCAGCTTCCGGGCTTGCGCCCTGGCTACGGCGAGCGCTTCTTTGGGGTGTTTGGTGTCTGCGAGGGCGTTGCCGCGTTGGAGGGTGATCCAGCGGCGGGTGTGCGGGTTTCGGCAGACGTAGATTTTTTCCGAGTCGTCGGTGAGCGCTCTGATTAGCATCATTGGTGGGCCTCGATTCTTATTACTTGTTCGGGGTCGCTTCGGTGCTTGATTTGGACGCCGTTCCAGGTGAGTTCCACGACGGTGGCGTGGAGTTGGTGGGTGATGTAGGTGATGCGCCCGTAGAGTCGTGGTTCTCCCGGGATGTTGATGCAGGCGTGGAGCCCTAAGTGGTCGAGGTTGTTGAGCCGGCCGGTATGGATTTCATCCATGTCCCGGAGCGGGTCGAGACGTGGGACTGGGCCATCGTTCCTGGGGCGTTTAGGGGTTGCTGGTTCAGTCACTTTTCCTCCTGAGACTGGTTAGCGCGGGCACGGAGCCATGCGGTGATTGGCTGGGCTACGCGCAACCGGTCTTGCAGGCTGCCCTGGATCAGTTCGTTCCATGCCTTGTACTGAAAAGCGTTGGCTACCTCGTTGAGCGCTTCTGTTTTTGCTTCGGCGCGGACGGTTTCAAGCCAGCGGTTGAACTGGGCAGCGCGACCCGGAATAGGGTTTCCGTCAGTGTCGCTTGTATAGAACGTTCGTATGGTCGCAGTGTCCGGCGTGAATTCCCCGCCGTGGTAGGTGGCTTCATGCTTGTCATTAGCGCCCATGGAAATCATCTCCTATGTTTTTGATTAGTAATTCCTGTGCCCCGACCTGTATTGTTTTCCCTTGTGCATCTCAGTCCTGATGCTGAACGAAGTCACTCGATCCCAACAGGAGGAAGTTATGGGTTTCATTGGTTGGATTGTTTTAGGCCTTATTGCTGGCGCGATCGCTAAGGCGATCAAGCCTGGTGAGCAGGGTGGCGGCTGGCTCGCTACCCTGGTGCTTGGTGTTGTTGGCGCTATTGTTGGCGGGTGGATTGGATCCGCGATCTTCGGAGTCGGAGTAAACGAATTCTGGGATCTGTCTACATGGTTGCTGGCCATCGGCGGCTCGCTGATCGTCCTCGTTATCTGGGGACTGATCACACGCAAGAAGGCGTAGTTTGCGCGACAGAACGGGGTCTTACCTTTCGGGGTGAGGCCCCGTTCGCCATGCCTGGGCATCGTTCACCTCCGGTCCGTCAGTAACGGCATGGATCGAGTAGAAGCGCCACCAGGCTGTCCTGCCGTCGTTTGCCGCGTCGTCCTCTTCTTCAGCTGTCCGGCACATGCTCTGGTGTGGCCCTGTCATGGATTCAATGGCTGATTCGATACTCGTGTGGAGTTCACCGTCCCAGTCAATCGCGTTGGTTTTCTTGTCGACGATGATGTACCCGCGAACTTCCGGCTGGGCGACGGCGAGGACAGCGCGTGCGTTGCCCCGGTAGTGTTCCATGCTGGTTTCGGTGAGGTCTTCCCAGTTCGGCGGTTCTGGGCATTCAATGCTCGGCGTGTGGTACTTCCTTTCACGCATGAACAACGCTTTCGCGCCAGCTTCGAGCGCGTCCGGGTTTAGCGGGGGCTGGTCAGGCATTGGGGATCTCCTTGGATTTCGTCTCTTGGCTCGGGTGCTTTCCAGCCCTGCTCGATCATGACCGGGAGGATCAACTTCAGTGCTTCTGCGATGTCCACCTTGTGCTGATACCGGTTGAACGCTCCGGCGCCGGCCCAGCTAGGCATCGGCAGCTCGCCATTCTGGATCCTGGTCTGCTCGTAGGAGACGATGGCCACCTGCTCGACCAGGTCCTCAGTGATGTAGGACTTCGGGGCGATCATGACTGAACCTCTGGCTTCTTCATCTGGCCGGTGATGGTGATCTTGTCCGATGGCATGAGGACGTGATGCTGGCCGTCCAGCATGACTCTGACGTACTTCATCTTCTTGCCGCCTTCGACGTCGTAGGATCCGTGGGTGATGGACTCCAACGTGCCCTTCGTCGGCGCAAACTCGACGGTCTTGCCGGTGTCGGTGCCGTTGAGGCGCCGGGCTTCAATGACCGTGCTCATGAGCGCACCAGGAACCCCGAGAAGGACTCACCTTGGACGATGCCGGTGAGCAGATAATCTTCCTCGTCACGGGATACTTGTAGCCCACCCACAGCCCACTTCAAGTCGTGCCGGCGTTCGATCGATAACGGCTCGTCACCGATCAGCTCATCGAGCTCTTCACCGGTGTCATATGAGTGATGCGCCCGAATAGCTTCCTCGGCGGCCCATGCATCAGTGGTTCCCGTGACCAGCCAATAGTCGCCGTCTTCGCCAAGCGTGAGGACATCAATTGAGTCGCTAGTTCCTGAATCCACGGACAGGTACACGCCCCAGTGCCTCGCCATTGCGATTGCACTGCCGTGTACATTGGCGCGAAGCAGTGCGATCAGACGATCAACGAGTGGACCTCCTTCCCTGATGTCTTTGCGCAGTGGGCCGTCAATGTACTTAATGGCCTGGTCTGTGGTGTCGGTAAACTCGAACGGCGCACCGGCATCGTCTCTGTTGTCCATGTCGCGCAAGGTGATAGTGGTACTCATGGTTGTGCCTCTTTCTTCAGTTCATTGATTTTGTCCGGGCGGAACCCGAACCAGTCGTGAGAATCCTTGGTTTCCATATCCATGACCAGGACGTAGGGCATCGTTGCCGGGACGCCCTTCTTCTGCGCGATCAGCTTCAACTCGTCGATGGACTGCTTATCTGACTCGTTGACGACGATCTCCTGGTAAGGGATGCCGGCGGTGTTCAGTGCACGCTTGGTATTGGTGCACTGGTTGCATGTTCCTGGCTTCGTGTACAGGGTGACTAGCTTGCTCATGCCGCCGGTCCTTTCACGCTCATGAGCGAGTCCGCGGCTCTTCTCATTTGGCTGACCAAACGGGTCACAGCTACCGCGCCTTCTGGGGTGAGCTTCAGCGTGTGCATTACCTCGCCACGGAACCGCGGAGCATCGTGCGCGAGGACGGCGTGGAAGTAGTTCTTCTTGTCCGCCATCGCGCTGTACCGATAGATCGGCTTCTTTCGCTGCTCCTTCTCCGACCAGCGCGAGGACTCCTGCTTGTAGATCCACTTGCGGTCCAGAAGAACTGCGCGCAGCTCGTTCTCACCGATCTTCAGATCAGAAGCCAGGGTGCGGATCGTGATCAGATCCTCGTCGGCCACGAAGGTATCGACGTAATCAACCTTCGGAGCGTCCTGCTCCACCTTTGATTCCAGCGCCTTGACCCGCGCACTGGTGATCTGAAGCGCCTGGGCAACAATGTCGTCCTCGGACATCGGCGAGCGCTGGGTGGTGAGTTGCTGGGCCATCTCGTAGAAGGCCCTCACGAGCTCCTTCTTGAAGGTGCGCACCTGCTCGTTGTTCCGCAGGTAGGTGATCAGCAAGGTTGCTTGCTGCTCGTTGAGCTGGGCCACTTCTCGGCGTTGGGTTCCGCCGGCTGTCTCGAAGGGTCGGATTTCAAATCCGACCCTTCCGAATTCGTTGAGGTCGTTGCTGTTGTCGCGGATTATGCGCATGACGGATGCGTGCTGGTTGCCGGTGTGCTCAGCGATGGTGAGCGAGGTGACGAATGCGCCGAGTCCGTCTACTTCGACGAGCGATCTTCTGGTTTCTGGTGTGATGCTCAATTTCGGTTCCTCCTGTACAAGGTGATTGGTTTGTTAATTTGTTGACAAGGTTTCAGCTGACTGCGGCGAAGAGTGACGGCAGTTCTTTGGCCCAGTGCTCTTTGATGCCGTCGTAGTTGTCTTTGTCCTGATCGTCGAGTTCCACGCGGTCGGCGCGGAGCATGCCGATGAAGTAGTGGCCGCAGAGGACAAGCAGGGAACCGAATCCGTTGGCCAATGCGCAGACGGTGAGCGGTTCGCCGTAGGTGGTCTGCGCTGCCCGGAACGCTGTGATGCGTTTCAGGTCGAACCTGGTGGGCGGGAGCATTGCGCGGTTGCGCTGCGCTGCGCGTCCGAGGCTGGCCCAGATGCGAGTCAGGTCCTTGTTGGTCTGGACTGGTGTGGTGACGGTGAGCTGGTCGCCGCCGAAGAGCTGGCCGAGACGTCGCACCTTGATAGTGGATACGGTGATGTCTTCTTCGCCGGGCTGCTGCTCGGTGGTGAAGGTGACGATCACTTCCAGCTGGACGTCCCAGTCCTCTTTGCCTGGTGCGAACATGTCGATGATGGTGCCGGCGATTTCCGGGGTCATGGAGAACTGGCCGAGTTCTCCGTAGAAGCTCTCTTCATCGATGTGTACGCGTGCGACTCCGACGGTCAGGCCGTTGGTGGCAGTGACTAGCAGTTCGCGGTTCGGGCGAATCGTGCAGTCGATGCTCCGGCCGATCGCGTCGTCCTTGTCGTTGGAGACGTGGGTCTTGGTCGAGGCCAGGGCTTGGCGGAATCGGTGCAGGTCTACGGTGAATTGCAGCATTCGTGGTTCCTACTTCCTGAGTCTTCTTCGTTCGTCGGGTGTCTGTCCGCCGCGGATGCCGTGCTTGGTGTCTGATTGGACTGCGTCGATGAGGCAGTCGAACTGGACTTTGCATCCTCCGCAGAGGTTCTTGCCTTCGATGGCCGCTACGCGGGATTCGCTGGCCGGGTGCCAGGGATCGCCCTTCTTCTTGAAGTCCCAGCTCTTGCAGAGCGCTCCGGCTCGCCAGTCCTGATCATCGGCGGCCATATTCGGGGCTTGGCGGGTAATGCTCGCCATGCTTCTGGTGGCCATGGCTACTCGTTCTCTCCGTCGCGGTCGACGCACAGGCCCTGCCACTGGGAGTCGGCAACGACTTCCTGATTGCATCCTCCACAGGTCGCGGTGACCTCGTCAGGGAGAGGGACCAAGTCCAGTTCACGATTGCGATGGGGCTCGTTCATGGCCGAGTACTCCATGGCCAGCTTCTCGTCGATGTCGAGTTCGTAGCCGAGATGCTCAGTGAGGAAGTTGTAGTAATCGTGAGCGCTCTTCCAGCGAGAGCCGTGCCGGTGGTTTTCAAATCCCGAGCGTTCGAAGCCCGGCAACTTACCCAGCGATTCCTCGACGCTGACCTGATCGGCAAACGCGAGCACCATGCCCAGGTAAGCCATTGACTGGCGCACCAGATGCTTGTGCACTTCGTCATTCCAGCGATCCAAGAGCTCGCTGGAAGCGGGTGTGCCGTCAAACTCTGGGGGCTTGATGCCCACCACGTCGCCAAGAATGGTGCGACCCTCTTCGGAATAACGGACTAAGGAGTTGATCTGCTTTGCGATAGCGTCCTTGGCCAGCGACTCCGAAGGCTTCACCGTCTCGAAAGCGTTCTTGATGAACGCGATTCGGGAGCGCTGCACAATCTTGAGCATGCTCTTGAGCTTGTCCTGGGTCTGCTTGTCCTGCTTCTCAGCTTCGGTCAGCTCGGGCTTCGCCTTTTTCTGCTTCGCGTACCAAACCGGTTCCGGGTCCCGGTAGTTGAAGCGGTACTTGTGGCCGGCGGCAACATGCTCCTCATCGGTCATCTCGTCCTCAACGGCTGACCAACCACTGCTGTAGGAAATCTCGTAGTCGCCTTCTTTGGCGTCCAACTCTTTCAGCTCCGCCACGCGCTGTGACTTCTTGATCGACATCTCAGTCTCTGTAATGACGCGCTCGACGGTCTCAACGCTGGCGCCGTTAGGCATGTCCTCGATGCGTTCCACGGCGCGTTCGTACAGGTTCGGGATATCGGACTTCTCTTCCAGCTCCTGCAAGCGCTGTACCGCGTCCAGGCTCAGGCGGCCGGCCGAGTACGCCTTGGATACTCCGTCGTTCTTCTGGGCGACCTTGGCGCGAGCCTGCACCTCCTTGCGGGACATCTTGAACTTCTTGCCCACGGTCGTGATATCCATGCCAAGATCCAGCAAGCCCTGGATGCCCTTGGATACTTCGGCTTCGGACAGTGGCCGGTGGTTGCGGCCAGTGGTCAGCATCGTCTCGATGTCAGCGCGAGCACCACGCTCCTCGGTGGGCTCTGGAAGAACCACGCAAGGAACCTCGGTCAGGCCGGCCTGCGCGGCAGCAGCACGACGACGGTTGCCGTCCTGCACCACGAAGTCACCTTCACGGTCCGGGTGCGGGTAAACGAGCAGCGGGTTCAGCAAGCCCAGCGACTTGATCTCGCCGGACAACTGGGTCAGATCGCCCAAGTCCTCACGGATATTATCGGGGTGCTGATGAACAGCGGAAAGGGCAAGAACTTCAAGTCTGCCGTTGAATTTAGCCAAAAAAATACACCTCTAGTGCTTCAAAAGATTTGGAAAGAAAACAGTTATGCGGCGCGGAAAGCGCGAAGGTCAGACGCCACCCAGTCGCCAACAGCCAGGACAACCCAGCCGAACGCTGCAATAGCGCACAAGCCACTGAAACCGGAAGGCAACTGCGCGGTCAGCATGCAGAGCAGCAAGAGCAAACCGATGGCCGGCATATGGACCCAGAACATGCGGCGCACCGCGAAACGAAGAACGCCTGCAGGACTCATGGGAATCACCCTTCAAACAAGGACTGGGCCGGCACCGGGGGAGGAAGGAGCACCGCGGAGAAATCAGCGATCTCCAAACCGTTCACGTGCAAGTGGCCCACGCCGTTGTCGCCGTCCGCGACGGTGCCGACCTCGACGTAGACGTTGCACCCGCGGTACTTGTTCTTCGCCCATGCACTCACCGTTGCCTTAGCGGCCTTGGCGCGATCAGCCTTCGGCGATTCCAGCCAGGACGTATGCAACGACGCAGACGGCCGGCCGGAGCCCTTCGGATTGATCACCACGCGGCCCTCGACCCGGCTCATTGCTGATCACTCGTCTGTGGGTCATCAATGATGGATTTACGTTTGGGCGGAACAACGATCCGCTGCGTCGCTGCGTCCGGCAGGGCAGAAGGGAGCGGGAATCTCGAAGCTCGCATGACTCCGGTCGGTGCGTCAAGAACGTTGATGTCTGATCCAACCGGCACGGTCAGCGTGGATGGGTGGCCCGAGCGCTGCACCATCTCTGCAATCTGCATGCCCCGTAACTTATCGATCTGGTCCCGCAGCTCGTCCAACGCGTCATCGAGCCGGTCGATGTTCACTAGCGTGTGATCGATGGCTCCGTTGATGTTGCCGGTGGAGTCGAACCCTGGCCACTGCTTCAAAGCAGTCAGCAAGTGAACGGTGGCTTCCTTCGCACGGTCGTAAGCATCCTGGCGAGCTACCAGATTCTGTGCTTCGGCCAGACGTGCTGGGGAAACTGACTGGTGATTCTTTCGGAACCAAGACTTAGTCATTGTTCTGTCCTCTTCTCGCTTTGCAGATGATGCACTGGCAAGGTTCACTTCCAGCTGGGGTGAACCCGATATCGATACCTTCGAGTCCGCTTGCCGAGGCGAGCTTCCTGCCAACCTCGTCGGCGACCCGGTTCGCGACTTCCTGCGTCCGGAGCATTGCCCGGCCTGCCTCGACCTGCGTATGCTTCAGCTCAGCGGACTTCTCGTTGGCCTTCGCCCCGGTGATGAAGAAGTACATTCCCGAGCCAAGGACTCCGAGGAATACCAGGTAGGCAGCGCTGAACAAGATCCACATGATGGCGTTCACTTCTTGCTCCTTGGCTTGCGTCCTTCGCACCAACCAAAGCGTGCAGCTTCACCGCGATGCTCGGCACAGTACTTGTCGCGCTCCGAACCGCGAGCCCTCTTGTTTTCCTTCAGCTCGATACCGCAGAACCCGCACAGTCGGGCAGCGGCTTCCGGCCGAATGCGAGTAGCTACAATGCCCACGAGTGCTGCACCTCCACCCGCTGGTTATCGATGTACGCCTGCAGATCCTTGGCAGCGACACGGATCGTCTTGCCTGTCCGGCCGATCATCACCTTGGGCAGTTCACCTAGATCGATCAAGTCGTAAATGGTCTGCTTGCTCACCGAGAGAAGCTCACCAGCCTCGACAACCGAGTAGAGCAACCGGACCGGTCTGGTCTCAGTCGGCACCCCTGGTTCAACATCCACTACACGCTCGCCCCTGCGAGTCTGCGGAAAGTTGACTACACTGGTCATTGAAATCACTCCTTACTTACCGTTTGAATGTTTGGTTTCGTTGCCCTCAGCAGTTGCACCTGCTGGGGGCATTTTCTTGTCCTGGGTATTGCTCATGCCACGGCCTTTTGGCTTGTGATTCGTGAATCAGATTTCACATTGGGCATGACTTCGTTTTCTTCAAGTTCGAAGTAGTCCTCCCAGTCCACGTCGAGTCGTGCGGCGATGTGCAGTGCAAGGTCCTCCGTCAGAGTCTTCATCTGCCCGGTTTCAATCAGGTAGATGGTTGTCTGTGAGCGACGGACAAGCATTGCTAGATCTCGCTGGCTATAGTGCCGGTTGATCCGCTTCCTCTTGAGGCCGCTCGGGTTCTTTACTCGCATCCAACTCTCCTTTCGAACGAGGTGCAGATGCCTTGATCCCTTACGCATAACTAGTATTCCTTCCTTTTTTCACTATGACAAGTACATCATGAATCATCTTTCATCTACTTGTCAAGACGATAAGTAGCAAAACCCCTAAAGTAACTGGGATGATTGACTAGTTACTTGTCAGAGATTCGTTTTCTCTTGTTGCTCAAGTTACGACGATCCGAGGAAGGTTTGAGTTGTGAAACCAACGAACTCGCTACCAGAGCTTATTGACCTAGCGGTGTCCAAGCACAAGACATCCGTCAGGCAAATGAGTTTTGTTGCCCAGAAAAATGGGTACCGGGTTACCGCTACGACTCTCAACCAAATTCGCAATGGCAGCTACAAGTCAAAGCCCAGCCAGGAGACCCTGGCCGCGATTGCCTGGTTGGCTGGGGTGGACGAGACATTGGCTTTCGCAGCAGCGGGACAACCAGTCCCAGGCCCGCCACTAGCTGACGAACTTCCGCCAGGCGCAGACAACCTCTCGCCAAAATCGCGGAAGGCCGTTGTTGACATGGTTCGGGTCCTCGTCGACCTTGAAGCAGGTAATAATGAGCAACGCACCTCAGACCCAGAAGACGCAACGCCCCGCACCCTGCGAGCGGTGGCGCCCACGAGTGACACTCGCCCTGGACAGAAGACCGAACCGGACCACGGCATCACAGAACTCCACGGCGACGAAGCCAGGAACATCCCAGTACCACCACGCGAGCAACTCGCAGCACACCCGAAGGTGAAGACCAGGAGTGAACAGCTCGACGAAGAAACTGGCGAGCGCGATGGTGACATAGAAGGCAGGTTCTGAGTTGAATAAGAACTTTGGGGATCCTCTACCGCATCAGTGGTTTAGCGAAAAGCCAATAGACGTAACCTTGTTCCGCATCAACCGTCGAGAACTTGATCCGAAGCGACCGACAATAATTCCTCGCTACTCGGAAGAGCTATTGATTCACTTGCGCGCTGTCCTGGAATTGTCGGGCACCATCAGCATGCGAGAGGACGGGCGTAAGTGGAATATTGGCAACCTCGTGAACCACCCGGACGACGGAGCCTTGACTGCGCGCATAGGAAGTATCTCGACCGAGCAGACTGTTCGATCAGACTTTGACGATGAATCCAAGGCTTGGAAGGACGGACCAACAGAAATAACGCGAACTTCGGTAACTGGTATCGCCGTACTTGAATCACGTCGAGTCGTTGGCATTGCCCCGATGCCCGGCGTGTCAGCGAAATCAATCGCTCGCGTTCTCGCCAAGGCACTCAACGACGGCGAAAAATTGCTTCCTGTCCCCGTTACGGATTGGCATGTTGACCCCGTGATGGATGAAGTCGCGTTCTGGAAATGGATCAACGAGACTTCGCGGGTTACTGAAATCAAGACCGTGTTTGCGAGGCCAAATCCGGACGGGGCAGAAGCTTGGGAGAGCGAGATGGCGAGATTGGACGCTCTTGAAGCCGCTAGCATTACTGAAACTCTAAAGGCCCGCGACCAAGAAGCTGGGTTAAACAAATCTGCCCTCAAGCAAGACCAAGCCTTCGAATCTAAAGTATCTGCTGCCAAGAAGTCTTGGGCAATGATTTCGGCCAAGGGGGTCAAGGACGATCAGAAGGTTACCTACTCGCAGGAATCGTCGGTAGCCTCTGAGAGGATAACCAGGAAGGTAACTTCTTGGCCGGTCTTTATCGAGGGTCTAATTGATGCCACAATTCGCGGTAGGAGAAAAATAGGATGAGTAGCATGAGGCGAGAACATGGATTCCTTGCAGCGGTGGGCGCCCTGAAGTTCAAGGATGTTTTCGCTTCATCTGAGTTTCTTGTTGGTGTACCTGTCGGAATATTGCTTGCCAGTGCACAAACGGCTTGGGGAACAACAGAGTTGAGGGTTTCCACCACGACTGCTTTCGTTTCCATCATCACGGCACTACTCGGTATTATTTTCGCCGGATTCGCCATGGTAGTGGCTTTTCTTTCCCCAAAATATCTTTCATTCCTGGATCAATCCGAGGAAGGCGTCAAGAAATTTTTCCGGCCCTTCATGATTGCTATCGGCATGCAGTGCATCCTGTTGTTTCTAGCTGTTTTCCATATGTCGCTTGGAGCCAGTCTAGATTGGGTTACCGAACTCGTCTTGTTTTGGGTAACTTCGATCTCATTCGCATGGAATGTAATTGATGTCGTTGCTCTTGCCAGAAGTGTAATGATGCAAGCAACGGTTCGAGCTAGACATGATCGCATAATCGGGGATTCTGAGAAGAGGTAGCTTCCCCCTAGCATTTCTTCCCGACAGTTTGACTCCTTGACCCTTCATAGTCGCACACAGTTCTACTAGTACATATATTCGAACTTATGCAGAATGTATGGGGCATGCTGCGCTCACTCGCGCACGTCATGATTATTTGGAATCGTCCGTACCCGGACATAGTCGCGGCCACGGATGGCCGGCGCATTTGGATTGACCCGAAACTCACGTCAATTGAGCGCAAGTGCTTCCTGGCGCACGAGGCCATCCATATCCAGCACGGCCACAACGGCTGCCAGTCGCCGGCCATCGAACGGCAAGTCTGCCTGGAAGTGGCACGCTTCCTCGTCTCCTTTGAGAGCCTGCAGGATGTTGCTGGCTGGTCGCGCTGCCCGATTGAAATGGCCGAGGAGCTCGGTGTTACCGAGCAAGTACTCTTGGACCGTCTGGCCACGCTAGATGGCGACCAGATCCAGGCTCTCTGGCCGCCAAGCGAACACATTGCCTAACCACTTATCCACATCTCGTAACCAACCGCGCCAAGGGGGTCTATTTGGCGCGCACAATTTCCCCAAGGAGGGAAGAGCCATGACTACCTCAGGCCAAACAAGGCGCAGCAACAACGAAGGCACGGTGCCCCGCCAGCGGAAAGACGGCCAGTGGCAATCGAACTACGTTGCCGGCTACCTCCCAAGCGGCAAGCCCGTCCGCAAATCCGTCTACGGCAAGACCAAGGCCGAATGCGCTACCAAGCTACGCGCTGCGATCAACAAGGCGTCCGGCGGCTCGGTGGCCTTGTCTCGTGCGCCGAGGCTGATTGAGTGGCTGGATCACTATCTCGACGTGATCGCCCCAAACGACATCAAGGAACGCACCATCAACGCGCATCGCTCCAAGATCGACAACTACGTGCGCGGCCACAGGATCGCGTCTAAGCGCCTAGATAAGCTCACCCCGACCGACATCGATATTCTCTACCAAGATGCGCGGGGGAGCAGGAAGCGATCCACCAAGCAGGGGTCAACGGCGGACCCGCTGTCACCAAGCACTATCCTTGGCCTGCACCGAGTCTTACGGCGAGCGCTGAACGTGGCTGTGAATCGTGGTGTTCTGGGTAGCAATCCGGTTTTGCGTGTTGATGTTGCTGGACGGTCTGATTTTGAGCCGCAGGTTTACACGACCGGGGACGTGCGGAAGATGCTTGCTGCCGCTGGCGAGTTGGACGATGGCGCTCGGTGGATTCTGAATCTGACACTTGGCCCTAGGCAGGGTGAAGCGCTCGGCCTCTCCTGGTCGGACATCAATTTCGAGACCGGACGCTTCAAGATTGTGCGTGAGGTCTTCTCTCTACCTTGGAAGCATGGTTGCGCCGAGGGCTCCGAGTGCGGACGTAGGTACGGTTCGAACTGTCCTGCTCGGAAGGGTGGCGGATTCTTTACAGGTCCGCCGAAGAGTGCTGCGGGAAACCGAAGTGTGCCAATGCCGGATCAACTTATGTCCGCTTTGAAGGAACACCGCAAAGTCCAAGCTCTGCAGCGCACAGCAGATTGGGCACCCTACACCGATCAAGCAGGAGTGGCCCACGAATTGGTGTTCTGCCGGCCCAACGGCCAGCCGATAGATCACCGAGCCGATTGGCAAGCCTGGAAGGACTTCCTGGCGACGTCAGGGGTTCCAGATGGACGAGTCCACGATGGCCGGCATGCTGCGGCCACGACGCTGTTACTACTGGGCATTGATCCGCGGGTAGTCATGGAGATTCTTGGATGGTCGCAAGTCGCAATGCTGGCCAGGTACCAGCATGTACTAGACGAGATGCACGATGACGTTGCCAAGAAACTCACCAGCCACTGGACCCCTGAACCCGAGCCGGAGAGCAATGTCATTTCTCTTGCCGATGCCCGCAAGGAAAAGCGAGGTGCTAACTACTAAGCTGCTTGCGGAGGGAGACCAGATGCGGAACGTCCATCCAGAGCTGGATGCCTACCATTCTGCAATCCAGACGAAGTTCGCCAATCTGCTTGATCAGCGGTGAATAGTTCTTCGCCAGCCCTGCGGGCAAATAGCCAATCTTTTTTCCCTCCAGCGTCATGATCTTCACTGCGTTGGGATCAATCTTGTTTCGCGGTTCCACCTTGGCGATGACGTAAGTAGGATCGAACGCCTCTCGTTTCTAGTCGCTCATGTAGTGCGACATTCCCACGCATCTCGTTGATCGGCTAGTTAGATCCGGGAAGTATTCCAATTTGCTTCGCTCCTAATTACTTGCAGCATTTCCTGAGCCCGATCTTACTGTCCAAAGTCGCTTACTATTGGTGTCTCAACGACCCGCTCAAAAACTAAACTGTGGTAAAACTGTGGTAATTTCTATGAATCCGACCCGGTAATGAGCATAAAAAAGAACCGCCGTTCACTTGTTTTACCAAGTGAACGGCGGTTCTTTATTTTGTACCCCCGGCCGGATTCGAACCGGCGACCTAGAGATTAGAAGGCTCTTGCTCTATCCAGCTGAGCTACGGAGGCATGACCGAAAATAGTTTAGCTCATTGATCACCAAAAATACGACTTGAGGCCGATAGGGTGGAGAAACGAATGTAGATCATCATCTGATTAGGAGTAGTTAAGTTGCCGAAATTGAGAATCGGTAGCGTGTTGAGCATCGTGTGCTTCTGTGTGCTCAGCGTGGTTTTAGCTTGGGCCGTAGCGCTGCCGCTTTGGATGGGAGAAGGCATAAACGATGCCAAGCTTCCGGGAATCGCCATGGCAATGATGTTTACCCCGACCATCGCTGCTCTAGTGATTGCCATTGTCGAACGCCGGCTAACGAGCTTCACCTCCGAGGTTGGGCTCTGGCCAATCAAGCGTCCGGGGAAGTTTGCCATCGCACTGGTGCTGTCCTATGTGATTCCGCTCGGGCTCATACTTCAAGCGCCCTTCATCGGAACATGGCTAGGGGTCTTCCCTGGTGATCTGCAGAATTTCACCGTACTGCGCGTTGTCTCCGGCCAAGAAGGTCCGACAATCTATCTTCTCGGACAGGCGGGGTTGATAGTTGTCGCTGGCCTCATGAATTCCTTGTTTGCCTTAGGAGAGGAGATTGGTTGGCGGGGATGGCTTTGGATTCGCCTGCAGCCTTATGGGCAGCTTGCATCAATTCTTGTATCCGGCGTCGTCTGGGGGATCTGGCATGCACCACTGGTTCTCCTGGGCTACAACTATCCGATGGCTACGGGCGCGTGGGGAGTCATGGCTATGTGCGGCATGTGCACCGTATTTGGCGCCTTCCTTGGCTGGTTGCGTACCTACAGCGATTCCGTATGGCCAGCGGCTTTAGCGCATGGAGCCTTCAACGCCAGCGTGGGATTGGTTTCACTGTTTATGGTGATGGGAGTTCCTTTGGACGCAACAAGAGCATCAATCTTGGGTTGGTCCGGCTGGATCCTGCCAGGAATCGTCATAGCCGCCATGCTATTGAAAGGCGCATTCAAACCGCAATGGGCTAAAGATTTATCCACAGACCGTTGACTTTGCGTCCGACCGGATCTTGCGGTGCGCCATCATCGGATTCAATGGCAGAAAGGGCTTCTGCCATTTGTATCCAATAGGAGGCAGTCCAATGAGCGATCTTGTGACAATCCGCGGAATTATCGGAACGGAACCTCAACTCAGCATTACGCCCAAGGGTGTTTCCATCTTGAAATTCCGAGTAGCGACGCATGAGCGAAAACGCGATCTTGAAACAGGGCAGTGGGTCGACGGGCCAACCAATTGGTATGCGGTCTCGGCGTTCCGTGCCCTGGCAGAGAATTCCATGGAATCCCTGGGGCAAGGCGACCATGTAATGATTTTCGGAAAATTGCTGATCCGAGAATTTGAACGAGCAGATGGCTCGCGAGGGAACAGTGCAGATATCGAGGCTTATTCAATTGGTCACGATCTGCGTTTTGGAACGAGTTCCTTCAACCGTGTACGGACAGATACCGGCGAAATGGAGCGTGTGCAGCACCCGTCACGTTCGTCCGACACTGAAGCGAACTGGCAAAGCGAGGATGGGGAAGCGGCCTGAAGACGCGTGTTCTGGTGGTGTTTGAGGGTTTCGTGTGAATCCGGGCACCACCAACCCAAAATAGTGGTGTGTGGATTCGGAAATGACCCCCGCAACAGACTAGCCTTAAGAACATGGCGGAATTCATTTACACGATGACCAAGGCTCGCAAGGCCGTTGGCGACAAAGTCATCCTTGACAATGTCAGCATGTCGTTCTTCCCCGGTGCCAAAATTGGCGTCGTGGGACCCAACGGTGCTGGTAAGTCAACGATCCTAAAGATCATGGCGGGGATCGATACTCCCTCCAACGGTGAAGCGCGTCTTTCACCGGGCTACTCGGTAGGCATCCTGCTGCAGGAACCCCCACTGAATGAAGAAAAGACCGTCCTGGGCAACGTCCAGGAAGGTGTTGGCGAGATCTATGAAAAGATCACTCGCTTCAACGAAATCTCGGAAGAGATGGCACAGGACGGTGCCGACTTCGACACGCTCCTGGAAGAAATGGGCAAGCTGCAGGAAGCGATTGACGCTGCCGACGCTTGGGACATCGACAATCAGCTCGAACAGGCAATGGACGCGCTGCGCTGCCCACCAGGCGACGAGAAAGTTACCCACCTCTCCGGTGGTGAACGTCGACGTGTAGCGCTGTGCAAGCTTCTCTTGCAGAAGCCGGACTTGCTGCTGCTCGATGAGCCTACTAACCACTTGGACGCAGAGTCCGTACTGTGGCTGGAACAGCACCTGGCATCTTACCCGGGCGCTGTGCTGGCCGTAACCCACGACCGCTACTTCCTGGACCATGTCGCCGAATGGATCTGTGAAGTTGACCGCGGTCGCCTGCACCCATACGAGGGCAACTACTCCACTTACCTGGAGAAGAAGCGCGAGCGCATGGAAGTTCAGGGAAAGAAAGACCAGAAGCTTGCTAAGCGTCTGGCAGAAGAACTCGAGTGGGTTCGTTCGAACGCCAAGGGCCGTCAGACTAAGTCGAAGGCGCGTCTGGCGCGCTACGAGGAAATGGCTGCGGAAGCCGAGCGTACCCGCAAGCTGGACTTCGAAGAAATCCAGATTCCGCCAGGCCCGCGCCTGGGCCAGCTGGTAATCGAAGCCGAAAACTTGAAGAAGGGATTCGGCGATCGTGTATTGATCGATGGTCTGTCCTTCTCGCTACCACGCAACGGCATTGTGGGTGTCATTGGTCCCAACGGCGTCGGCAAGTCGACCCTGTTCAAGACCATCGTTGGCATGGAAGAGCTTGACGGTGGCACCCTGAAGGTCGGCGACACGGTCAAGATTTCCTATGTCGACCAGAATCGCGAAAATATCGACCCAGAGAAGTCGTTGTGGGAGGTCGTTTCTGACGGCCTCGATTACATCAACGTCGGTCAAGTTGAGATGCCATCGCGTGCCTACGTTTCGGCGTTCGGGTTCAAGGGCCCAGACCAGCAGAAGAAGGCAGGTGTTCTCTCCGGTGGTGAGCGCAACCGTCTGAACCTGGCACTGACCCTCAAGCAGGGTGGCAACCTGTTGCTGCTCGATGAGCCTACTAACGACTTGGACGTTGAAACCCTGTCGTCGTTGGAAAACGCGCTGCTTGAGTTCCCGGGTTGCGCTGTAGTGGTCTCCCACGACCGTTGGTTCCTGGACCGAGTCGCGACCCACATCTTGTCGTACGAGGGCACTGAAGAGAACCCATCGAACTGGTACTGGTTCGAAGGCAACTTCGACTCTTACGAGAGCAACAAGGTTGAACGATTGGGTGCCGACGCGGCTAAGCCACACCGTGTTACCCACCGTCGCCTGACCCGCGACTAATCCACGGGCATGAAAATAGCCGCCACATTTGTGGCGGCTATTTTTATGCCGCAGGAGGCATCGTTCAGTTAGCTCGTCGTCGAATCGGCACGCAATCCGGACAATTTCAGGTACTCGCGATCCTGGTAGAGCAGGTGTTGCTGTTGCGCATGCCCGAAGAGTACCTCATGGACTTCAGCAGCAATCAGGCGGGAGCCTCCAACGCTGATGGATGAGTGAATACTGGCGCGGAAAGCAACGGGAGCCTCGATGAAATGTGGCTCGCCGGTGGGCAAGACCCGGAAATGTTGATCGCTGGTAAATCGTGGGGCACCCGGGCGCGCGAAATTATTTGCCAGCTCGTGCTGGTCTTCGCCGAGCATATGGATCACGAAACTCGGTGCTGCTAGCACAGCGCCGGCAGCGCCGGATTCTTTGGCCAGCGAGAACGAAACGGCAACGGGATCAATGGAAAGCGAAGCGAGGGAAGAGATAGTTAAACCGTAGAATGCCCCGTCGACCGCTGCAGTAATCACTGCTACTCCAGCAGGATGGTGACGGAAGGCTGCACGGAATCCATCTGATAATTCGCTCACTGAGCCGCTCCTCTGCCTGGAGTTGGAATGAAACTCCAGTGACTGATGCAAAAGCCCGAGCTTTTGCCAACAACTTTGAATACTTCCACCCTAAGACCTCAAGTAAACTTGAGGTCAAGGAAAGGGGTGGTGATGCTTCACACAGCGGAATCTGGGGATTGCGAAAAAGATTTTCCCGGGCGTGAACTTCTAAGCATCGGGCAGGTTAGCGAACGCACTGGTGTGGCCAGATCTGCACTGCATTATTACGAAGATATTGGGCTGATCGCTTCCATGCGGACAGCTGGGAATCAGCGACGCTATCCTCGCCACTTGCTGCGTCGTATCTCGTTGATCAGTGTCGGCAGTAAGTTGGGTATCCCACTCAGCGACATCAAGCGTGCTTTGGCACCAGTGCCGATGGGAAAAATCCCCGAGGAAAGAGACTGGCTTCGCGCGACAGAGGAATGGAAGAAAGTACTCGAAGCGAGGCGGCGTGCCATCGAGGAATTAGAAGATCGGCTTATGGGATGCATTGGATGCGGCTGCCTGTCGATGCAGGCCTGCAGCCTCCTGAATCCGGAAGACCAATTGGCGCGTGAAGGTGTGGGCGCGCGGCGATTGGAAGCACCCGCAGATGTCGGGGAGCAGTCCATGTAGCCGGAGGGGCAGAACATTACCTGTTTTGAAATTCCGATATCCTCTGGCGCCTTCGGTTGGCGCCGCCTGGAACTCCCGTACTGAACTCGGCACTTACTAGAATGTAATCATGAAAATTGCTCAAATATATCGCTTTCCTGTTAAAGGGCTACCAGGCGAAGCAGTCAGTCCGGTCGCAGCCAATAAGGGAAGCGGGCTAGAAGGCGATCGCTGTGTCGCCTTCGGAAACGGCACAATTGAGCACCAAGACGGGCAGTGGCAGAGCTGCCTAAGCTTCACTATTCTCAAGAACAACAAGAGCCTGCAAAAGTGGCAAGTTGAATCCAGTTTTCCACTTATCACCATGACCGCGCCAGCATCTACAGGTGCGGCACCATTGACCTTTGATGCCAGTAGCCAGCATGGCAGGGATGCCGCCAGCGCCTATCTGTCGAATCACTTGCCGGCGCAGGGGCCAAAACCGCGAAGATTGGTGTCTGCACCGCAAGGAATGTTCGATTCGCGACTGTCGGGCATTTCGATTATTAACCCCAATACGGTTGCGGAGCTGTCGCGAGTATCCGGGGTGCACTTGGATCCCCGGCGGTATCGAGGCAACCTTTTGGTGGAAGGCCTGCCCGCATACTCGGAATATGGGCTTATTGGCAAAGTGCTGCGCATAGGCGAAACCCGTATTGCCATTACCAAATCAATCGCCCGTTGCTCAGCAACCTCGGTAAATCCGGATACTACCGAAGTCGATACCAACGGTCCCCGTTTGCTGGCAACGCACTTTGGCCACGTTCACTGTGGCATTTATGGAACCGTTCTGGAATCCGGGGTCTTAGAGACTGGTGCCTCAATTGAAATAGAAAACGAAACAACCGAGGCCGAAGAACTGGTTCCAGTGAAGATCTCTCCACGGTTCATGACCATACTTCGAAACGAGGACTTGGGCTCAGGAGTAGTCGAACTGCTGCTTCACGATCCTTACGGATGGATTAAGTCGGAGTATGAAGCGGGCATGCATCTAAGGGTTCACTTGCCAGATCCGCTGTGGAGAAATTACACCATCACATCGGTGAGCGACCGGGGGATAAGTATCGCCGTTCGCATCCAAGGTGAAGCTTCAGCGAAAATAGCACAGCTGCAGGAGGACGATCAGCTTCTTGTCTCAGGGCCGTACGGAGTGCTGACCTCGGCTAATGTACTAGGGTCCAGCACTGCCATCGTCAGCGCTGGAATTGGCATCACTCCTGCTTTGGGGCTGCTCGGGGATGCTGCAGCGGTGAATGGCAGCCAAGATCTGAGGTTCATCCATGTCGAACGTGGCGGAGCCAGTGCCTTGTACACCCGGCTGGAACAGATGGTTGCCGGGCTGAAGGCGCCAATCAGCTTGGATCGCATCGACACCTCCGAGGGGCGGCCAGCGGCTGCTGCGATCGCAGCACGGCTACGCGGTTGCAGCAGGGTGGTGGTGTGCGGGCCTGAAGAGTTCACCAAGATGGTATTCGAGGCGTGCGAGCAAGCGGGAATTTCTGCTTCGCAGATTTACAGCGAAACCTTCGCATCACCGGCGACCGATCTGGAACGCCTTTTTGAGAACTATCCGCCCGCAGAAGTCTCTTGTCGCGGGAGCGAAAAGAATTTCACCTGGAGTGCGGAGAATGGAGTGCTGCTTGATGCGCTGGAAGAGCAAGGGCTTGAACCGGCTAGTCTTTGCCGCTCAGGTTCTTGCGGCGAATGCGCCGTTAGCCTGCTCAGGGGCAGGATTTCCTACCCGTTGGAGCCGAGCGCCCGCGTAGCACCGGGCCAGATCCTCACCTGTATGGCCGTACCAGCAGGCGATATTGAACTGGACGCATGAACCACGCGGGCGGTGCGCTATCGATTGAGGGCTAGTGCCCCTCTGCGAACTCAGGCAGGCGGATCATGCCTTCCTGGGCGACGGTCGCGACGAGCTCGCCTGCCTTGTTGTAGAACTTTCCCGCACCAAGCCCGCGGGCCGACGAGGCCGATGGCGAATGAAGTACGTAGAGCAGCCATTCATCGACTCGGAAATCCCGGTGCCACCACATTGCGTGATCGAGGCTGGCGATGCTCAAGCCACGATGTACCCATGGCACTCCATGGGCTCGCAGGGCAGGCTCAAGAAGCATGTAGTCGCTCGCGTAAGCCAAGGCAGCTCGGTGCAGGGCGGGCTCATCGGGCATTGCCGAGGTGGTGCGCAGCCAAACAGCACTATCGGCAAGCTTGGCCGAATTTCCTGGAAGGTAGATCGGTTCCGAAACATGCCGGACGTCGAAAGGCCGTTCGAAAGCCCATTCCTTTGCCACTGGATGGTCCAGGTGCCCCACGAGATCTGCAGTAGTCGGAAGCGACTCGGGATCCGGGATTCCGGCAGGCATTGGATCATGGTGTTCGAGGCCGTTTGCCGGTTCCTGGAACGAGGTGATCATTGACAGGATCGGTTCGCCATTTTGGTAGGCGTGCACTCGACGTGCGGAAAATGAGCGGCCATCGCGCAGGCGCTGTACGCCGAAAGTGATGTTCTGGTTCGGGTCTCCCGGACGCAGGAAGTAACCGTGCAGGGAATGGATCGCACGGGTCGCTTCAACTGTACGCGTGGCGGCCATGATCGATTGGGCCAGAACCTGCCCGCCAAAGACGCGAGGTCGAGTCTGCCCAGGGGTATGGCCGATGAAGATATCCTCATCCGTGCGCGCCTGGTCTTCTCCATCCAGATTCAACAGATCCAGCAGGATCTGGGTGGTGCCTAGGTCTTCGGTCACTGTGCGGGCTCCTTGGAATGCGATAGCGGAACAAAACCAAATTTAATGCTACTCGAAAGTAATATGTTCAGTTGAGATTCGGACTCATAGGAAAACTATACGTTTCACGGAGCAGCATCACGCCATGAGCAAAGTCGCCACGCGTAGTAGCCGCTCCGTGAGACGATAAATATATGGCTAGTGATGCGGTGATTTTCGACGACAGTAATTCAGTAAGCGACTTAGCGAACTTTATTAGCCGGGCGAAAACAATTGAAGATGATGCGGCCCAATTCGTCGCTCGAAATACGGCCTTGGCTGTCTATGTACCTGTTTTGGTCCCTTCCGACCTCGGTCAAGGCGGCTATACCATCCTCGGAATGCGAGTTCATCGCTTGGCGCAGCCTGCAGATCTCAAGGCCAGCTATTCCTTGGCATCGATCCAGGATCGCCTTGCTCGCATGGGGGAGTCAACCGTCGACTTCGCGCTCCCACCGGTTGAAGAGAACCCTAAATGGGCTGGGATCTCCGTGCCGGTCTCAGGCTGGGAAGATGCAGGAGCCGTAGCGAACGACATGCTAACTTCCTCAGCTCAAAACGGCATCGACGCCGTCGCCCAAGCATTGCCGGAAAACCCGGGATTGCCTGTGCTTGTGCAGATACGGCAGCGAATTTGGGCTGCGGATGTGCCAGGAGAAGATTTGAAGATTCCTATGGGCTCCGCATTTGCCATGCATGCCTTGGGTTTCCTGGCGCCTGGCGGGCAAAGCCGAGTATTCCGCAATGGCAGTTGGACTCGACTGAGCAACGAGCGAGGGCATGTCCTTGTCCGCAAAGCCTCTTTGCTCGGCTAAGCAGTAATAAGGATATGGACTAGAACTCGCCCGTGGCGGTTCTAGTCCATAAATTCTTAGAGCAGATTCCGGTGTTCATCCGGAGTGTTCAGCAACGAGTGAGCCGCACGCTCAAAGTAGTCCCGAAGGGTTTCGGCCTGCAGCATTGGCAGCTCTAGCTGGTCGATAGCCTTGTCCATGTGGCCCAGCCAGACATCACGGTAGTGGCCGTTCACCGGGTAGTTTGCATGACGCATGCGGAGCCGAGGGTGGCCACGATGCTCGGAGAACGTTGTCGGACCACCCCAGTATTGTTCCAGGAACAGCTGGAGGCGAACTTGGGCAGCCCGAAGCTCCTTCTCTGGATACATCCGACGGAAATCCTCGTCTTCGGCAACGGAACTGTAGAAATTCTTGGTCAGCTGAGCGAAAATCTCGCGACCGCCAACCTCTGCGTAGAAGGTACCGGGATAGTTGGCAACGTCGATCTGCGTTTCGGCGGCATCCAAGAATTCTTGGCTGGATCGGCCTAGAACCAGGGGATTGCTGAAGGGATCCTTTTTCGGGTCATGTGCAAGTGGCAGGTTTTCAGTCATTCGTAAAAATCCTCAGGAGGAGCTAGGGGATACCGGCTCGTGGAGAACCGGGAAGTTGACGGACCGGGCGATGAAGCAAACCTTGTTCGCCTGGGAGTGGAGCGAATCGGCAAGTTCTCGTTGGGATTCATCGGCAAGGTAAACGACGGGCCGCAAGATGGCTTGGGTGAATTCACCGCTGTTATTCCGATTGAGACGCAGTGTTCCAGAAGCATCGTCCGTATAACCCGTGATATTCACGCCGCGGGTAACTGCTACATGCAGATACGAGAGCATGTGGCATTGGCTCAGGGCAGCAAGCAGGAGTTGTTCTGGATTCCAGCGATCGCGATCCCCATGGAATGTTGGATCCGCGGTGCCCGGCAAATCTGGCAAGCCCGATGCGCGCAATACATGGTCCCGGCCGTAGCTGCGGTAGCTTTCCGTTCCGGTTCCACGATTGCCTGTCCATTCGAGCCCTACCCGATATTCATGTTGCGAGAGGTCCATAGGTCTATTCTCCCACTTTTAACCGAAAGGTGGCGGCGGCTTCCGCATTGAGCAGAAGCCACCGCCACCATACGAGCGACGCTAGATTTCTAGTGCCTCGGCGTCCGCCTGACGCGCAGCGAGAGCCCGGACCACGTCGGCACGCGATTCCACCAGCAGACGGCGCATCGCCGTGTGCTTGGATCCCAGGGATTCCAGGAATGCATCCGTCTGGTCCAAAGTTTCCTGCGAGACGTTGGAGCTGGGGTAGAAGCCGATCACAATCTGCTTGGCCATCTCATGCGAGTAGGATTCCCACGCGTTGACCAGCAGCCCGAAGTAGTCCTCGGCGTATCCGGAGATCAACGCGTTCTGGTGCACGTTGTTGAAACCGGAAATGACGGCGCTTTGCTGATCGTTGGACAAGGTAGCAGCGGTTGCCGCCCCGAATGCCTCTGCCTTGGCTTCTGCAGTTGGGCGGGAAGCTCGCGCGGTGTACCACGAGGCCTTGCCCTTGGCCGTGTCGTCGCTGGCCAGAACTGCGTCGAGATCAGCATCGCTCAGGTAGCCGCCGGCACTCAGCGCGATTGCGAAGGACCAGCGCAAATCGGTGTCAATGGCCAGGCCTGGCAAGCTTGCCGAGCCGTCGAACAAGTTCCTGACGCGATCCAACTGGGCGGCGGCGCGCGAGCGGTGCGCGAAGGCCTTGACGAACTGCAGCTGCGCGTCGGAGCCTGCTTCAGCATTGGAAGCCAGCTGCCACAGCTGGTCGGCAGCCTGCACCGAAAGTTCTTCGCTGCGTTCTGCAGCAACATAAAGATCCAGTGAGGTGTTCAGCTGGCGCAACAGCACCATGATCACCGTGGAATCCACCTCGTGGCCAATATTGTTCAGCAGCAACTGGACGTAGGTGCTTGCAGGGGCTTCGGCATCACGTACAGAGTCCCACGCGGCTGACCAAACAAGAGTGCGCGGCAGCGACTCCTGGAAGTCCTTCAGGTGCTCGGTTGCGGTCGCCAAGGAAACTTCATCCAGGCGGATCTTCGCGTAGGTCAGGTCATCGTCATTGAGCAGAACCAAATCCGGGCGCTTCATGCCGGCCAGCGCGGGAACGAAGGTGAGCTCGCCATCGATATCAAGTTCTTCGCGGTGCACGCGCTGCAGCGTTCCGGCCTCATCGAGCGAGTAGAAGCCAACCGCAAGTCGGTGCTGGCGCAAAGTCGGGAACTGGGCAACGGCGGACTGGCGAATGGCAAAGGACGTAATAGCGCCGTCATTGCCGGTTTCAATTTCGGCCTTGAGGGTGTTCACACCAGCGGTTTCCAGCCAGGATGCGCCCCAGCCGCTGAGATCGCGGCCGCTGGCGGCTTCCAGTTCCTTGAGCAGGTCTGGCAGCTCGGTGTTCTTCCAGGCATGCTTGGCGAAGTACTCGCGTACGCCAGCCATGAATTCTTCCTGGCCTACGAAAGCTACCAGCTGGCGCAGAACGCTGGCCCCCTTGGCATAGGTGATTCCATCGAAGTTGACCTCTACGTCTTCAAGGTCATTGATCTCCGCGACAATGGGGTGGGTGGACGGCAACTGGTCCTGGCGGTAGGCCCAGTTCTTCTCCAACGTATTGAAGGTGGTCCAAGCGCTGGTGAACTCGGTGTTCTGCGCGGCCGCCAGAGTGGACATGAATTCTGCGAAGGACTCATTGAGCCACAGATCGTTCCACCACTTCATGGTGACCAGATCACCGAACCACATGTGTGCCAGCTCGTGCAGGATGGTGATCGCGCGGCGCTCAATCATGGCACCGGTTGGACGGGAACGGAAGATGTATTCCTCGAGGAAGGTCACCGCTCCAGCGTTTTCCATGGCGCCTGCGTTGAATTCGGGAACGAACAACTGATCGTACTTCTCGAATGGGTAGGGGGTGCCGAAGTTCTTCTCGTAGAATTCGAAACCCTGACGGGTCACGGTGACGATGTTCTCGACGTCCAGATACTGCATCATGGATGCGCGGGCGAAGACACCCAGCTCGATGGTGCGGCCGCTGGAGGAAACCAGCGAATCGCGGGCGACCTGGTAGGGGCCTGCGATCAGGGCGGTGATGTAGCACGAGATGCGCTGGGTTGGGGCAAAGGCCCAAGTTGCTGAATCGCCGTCTTCCTCTGGCGCAGGAGTCGGGGCGTTGGAAACAACGTTCCAGTATTTTGGCGCGGTGACCGAGAACTGGAAGGTGGCCTTCAAATCAGGCTGCTCGAAGACGGCGAACATGCGCCGGCAGTCCGCGACCTCGAACTGGGTGTACAAGTAGACTTCCTGGTCCACTGGGTCCACGAATCGATGCAGGCCTTCGCCGGTGTTCATGTACAGCGCGTCCGCGTCGACCACGAGGAGGTTTTCTGCGGCGAGGTTCGGCAACTGGATACGGATGCCATCTGAATGCTGCGCTGGGTCCAGCTCGACGCCATTGAGATTGATGGAGCGTACCGAATCGGTGACTGCATCAATGAATGTCGAAGCGCCGGCGGTGGCGGAGAACCGCACCGTAGTCTTGGAAGTGAAGACGCGCTCACCGCGAGTAAGATCCAGGCTTACCTCATAGCTGTCAACGTTGAGCAGATTTGCGCGTTCGCTGGCCTCGGCGCGAGTGAGGTTCATTCCTGGCATGGGTTCTCCAATTCTTGGCGATGGCTATCCACCGGTGGAAGTTGTGAAATGAATATTGAATATCTGTCTATTGTGTCACCTTTGACCGGGCATTGCGCAAGTCATCGGGCCGAACAATTTACTCAATTTTCCAATAGCGTCCCGAAATTGCACGCTTTGGGACGCCTCGGAGACTTATTCGGTTCATACTCCGTGATGCGCAGCTGAGAAGTAGCCGGAGCGCGTGCCGCGGTCGCTATCCTAGATAGGACAGTAAAAGAACCCTCCCTAGTAAATGAGGCAATCGACTATGCGCGTGCATATCGCTACTGACCATGCAGGACTTGAGCTCAGCGACTACCTGGTAAAGCACCTGACCGCCAAGGGCTACGAAATGGTCAACCACGGCCCGAAGTCCTACGACCCGGAGGATGATTACCCGGCATTCTGCATCAACGCGGCACAAGCTGTTGTTGATGACCAGCGCGCGGGCGTGGACGCACTGGGTATCGTCTTGGGCGGCTCCGGCAACGGCGAACAAATTGCTGCCAACAAGGTCGAAGGGATTCGCGCCGCACTGGCGTGGAACATGGATACCGCGAAATTGGCCCGTGAGCACAACAACGCCAACGTCATAGCCGTTGGCGGGCGCCAGCACTCAGTAGCAGAAGCTGCGGAACTTATCGAGGCCTTCCTCGCTGAACCATTTAGCGAAGCGGAGCGCCACGTACGCCGCATCGGCAAGATCGCCACGTATGAAACGACCGGCGAGGTCATCGACTAGTCGTGCCTGAAGGTCATTCCCTTCACCGTCTTGCCCGCCAGTTCGACGATGTCTTTGGCGGGCAAACGGTCCTGGTTACTTCTCCGCAGGGCCGTTTCAGCTCCGATGCCGCGCGCATCGACGGCCATCAGCTGGAACAGGCCTTTGCCAAGGGCAAGCAGCTCTTCTGCCGCTTTTCCAACGATCTCTATCTGCGAGTGCATCTGGGGCTCTACGGCGCGTTCAATTTCGGGGGAGACAGCTACTTTACGGGTGCTTCCTCGATTGGCGCCCCTCGGAAGATTGGTGAAATCGAAGCCAGTGCCAGTACGGATGCTGAGAACTACACCGGCCCGCCCGCACCGGTAGGAGCAGTTAGAGCGCGGATCGTTTCCGAACACGGCTGGGCTGATTTGCGCGGGCCAACTGCATGCGAGGTTCTGGAGTACGAACAGGTCCAGATTCATCTGGATAAGCTCGGCCCGGATCCATTGATTGGGTCGGCAGTGCGTTTCAGGGCAGCCAAAGGCCAGGCTGATTTAGCGGACGCAGATATTCGGCTTGAAGCGGGCTTCAAGGAATTCCGGGCGAACTTGATGAAGACCAAGACAGCCATTGGCATCGTGCTCATGAACCAGGCGCTCATTTCTGGTGTCGGCAATATCTACCGAGCGGAAGCCCTATTCCGGAATCGAATCGCTCCGGAATTGCCGGCGAATGAACTCAGTGCTCAAAAGGCCAAATCACTTTGGTGGGACATCGTATCGGTAATGGAAGACGGGGTTCGCGATGGCAAGATCATCACTACCTTGCCCGAAGACCGCGACCCACAGGGTGTGGTTTGGCCCGATAACGCGTACTACGTTTATCAGCGGCAGGGAATGGGGTGCCGGAAATGTTCGGCGCAGATTTCCCTGGCCGAAATCGCGGCCCGCAAGCTGTACTGGTGCCCTCGTTGCCAGAAGCTTCCGCGCAAACGTGTGAAGCCATAAGCTGCAGATTCGTCGATGGGACGAGCGGAATTCTTTTCGTTCAGGCTCGTCGGCGTGTTTTGCTAACCATCACCGCACGGCAGTGATAGGGGAGAGGTGCCAAGTGAGACATGGAATCCCCGATTTGCAAAGCAAGAGTTTTATGGTCTAGACTGAATCTTGTTCGAAGCGCAGAAGTTTCGAAATGGGGATGTAGCTTAGTGGTAAAGCCTTAGTCTTCCAAACTAATGATGCGGGTTCGATTCCCGTCATCCCCTCCAAATGAAAAGGTCCCGCCGTGCGGGGCCTTTTCGCGTATCTGGACGAAGGCCTCTCTTTTCCTGGCCTCCTCCGCATAGTGCAGCCATTTCGGGTCACTACAGAAATGAGGCTCCGAGAATGTTTGCGGCTTCCATTTTTCTGCTCCTGGACGTCAAATCGCATTCTTATGCATCGGCGGGGAGCGTTTTTCCCAAGCCCCTTCACTTCGTCAGCGGCGGAGAAGAGTCGTCGCCGAACGTCGCTAATTGATTCGATGAGCCTCGGGTTCCGGGGTGCAGCTTCGGGAAATGGCGGTTTCCCGCTTTCAAATGTGCCAAACTCGCACCCTCCTAACGCCTACCTGGGAGCTGTTGGCATGGCGTCAGGTTTGCAAGCGTGACGCTTGGTTTCGACCGGGGTTCAGTCCAGCAGCCACGGATTATGTGCCGGGTCGCCGAGCAAAGCAACAGTCGCTGCTTGAACACCTGGAAAAAAATAATCGGCCGCATCTGGGTCCCAGTCAATGCTTCAAAGGAGAATGGGTGGATCTTGTCTTCCAGTCGGCCGGCGGCACTGGTGTTGCGGTCGCTCGAAAATCTACCTGTAATTCAACTCACGAAAAAGCGAGTTTTGGCTAAATTCTGGCTTGTGAAACGAGGAAAACCGCCAAATCATGCGGATGTCTTTCTGCAACATGCAAAATCCTCGATTTTGCTTTTGGTTCGAACCCGTGTAACTTAGTTTCTTGTGATCAGCACGGGAAACAAAACATTCCCGGACCGATTGCAAAACGGTTAGTCCAGATGAAACAAGCTTTCTTCTGAACTTTACCGGGGTGTAGCTCAGCTTGGCTAGAGCGCGCGCTTTGGGAGCGTGAGGTCGCAGGTTCGAATCCTGTCACCCCGACTTTATGGCTGAAGCAATTCAGCCGTAGAATTGAGAACTGAGAGATCAGTCCTCGTGAGTGGCGGAAATTGAAAAATTCTCGGTATTCAAGCAAAACGGTTAGTTGGAGCAAAGCATCGCTTGATGCGGCTTCCTGGCTAATCGGGGTGTAGCTCAGCTTGGCTAGAGCGCGCGCTTTGGGAGCGTGAGGTCGCAGGTTCGAATCCTGTCACCCCGACTTTACGAGTGAAAATCTTCGGATTCAGCTCGTGAAATTTGAGAGCTAAATATAATTTAGATCTTGTGATCACTAAGAACCGTAAAAAGTAACTAGTAAGCATCACAAACGATTAGTGGATACAGGATAACTCGGGTTAGACTGTTCACTGCTAATCGGGGTGTAGCTCAGCTTGGCTAGAGCGCGCGCTTTGGGAGCGTGAGGTCGCAGGTTCGAATCCTGTCACCCCGACTCTGTCGAACAACCCCGCAACGCCACCATGTTGCGGGGTTTTTTGCAGATTAGACCTAATATTAGACAACTCAGGAGTACAACGCTGTGAAGAGCGCCGTCGAAAACGTCAACCCGACCCGGGTTAAGCTGACCGTTGAAGTTCCTTACGAGGAACTGAAGCCCCGCGTCGATGAGGCGTACAAGACCATCGCTCAGCAGATTCAGATCCCAGGCTTCCGCAAGGGCAAAGTTCCTGCAAAGATGATCGACCAGCGCGTCGGTCGCGGCCATGTCATCGAGACTGCCGTCAACGAAGGTCTGAACGAGTACTACCAGAAGGCAATGGTTGAGAACGAACTCACCCCGCTGTCCCGCCCAGAGGTAGACATCACCGAATTGCCATCCCTCGAAAAGGAAGGCGAAGGCCAGCTGGTCTTCACCCTCGAGGTAGACGTACGTCCAAAGGTTGAACTTCCGGACTACAAGGGCATCGAAGTTTCTGTTGAGGCCAAGGAAGTTGCTGACGAGGACATCGAGAAGGCTCTCGACGATCTGCGCGGCCGCTTCGGCACCCTGAAGGAAGTTGAAGCTCCAGCAGCTGCAGACTCCTTCGTGACCATCGACCTGACCGCTGCTGTAGAAGGCGAAGAAGTCGACTCCGCACAGGGCTTGTCCTACCAGATCGGTTCCGGCAACATGCTTGAGGGCATGGACGAGGCTGTTACCGGCCTGTCCGCCGGCGAAGACGCAACCTTCGAGACCACCCTGGCTGGCGGCGAGCACGCCGGCAAGACCGCAACCGTTAAGGTTGTCGTCAACGCTGTGAAGCAGCGCGAACTGCCAGAAGCTAACGATGACTTCGCTCAGCTGGCTTCGGAATTCGACACCATCGCCGAACTGCGCGAGAACCTGTCGAAGGACGCTGCAGAGGGCAAGGTTGTCGAGCAGGGCGTAGAGGCTCGCGAGCTGGTTCTGGACAAGCTGGTTGAACTGGTTGAGGTTCCTGTTCCTGCATCGGTTATCGACGAGCAGATCGAGCAGCACTTCAACGCACCAGACGCTGAAGCAGACCACGACACCGAAGAGCACCGCGCAGAGGTTCGCGAGAACACCGAGCGTGCTTTCAAGAACGAGATCATCCTCGACGCTGTTGCAGATGCTGAAGAAGTTGGCGTCGAGCAGTCCGAGCTGATCGACTACATCGTTCAGACCGCAGGCCAGTACGGCATGGAGCCAAACCAGTTTGCACAGATGCTGGATGGCGCAGGCCAGGTTCCAATGCTCATGGGCGAAGTTCGCCGCCGCAAGGCACTTGCAAAGGTTCTCGAGTTCGCTACGGTTACCGATTCCAACGGTGCCGCAGTTGACTTGACCTCCTTCGTCAAGCCAGCCGGTGAAGAAGAAGCTGCTGAGGTTGAGGCCGAAGAGGCCAAGTAGTCTTCACTAAACTCTGATGGCCATCGGCCGCTTGTTCAAAACAAGCCGCCGATGGCCATTTTTGTTCGCTGCGGGCGTGCATCATGCGCCGTGAGCGAAACAGGGGCATGAAACGGCCCAAGAATGGCTTGAAGTAAGTAATCTCAAAGTAACCAGTTGTAGCTATGGGATTAGAAACAGAGATTCCAGAAACTGATCTACACGTTTGGAAGAGGTAGAGAACATGTCAAATGATTCGCGCACTCCCACTATGGCAGCCGCAGAGCCGGCCGGCCGTGATGACTACATCTACAACCGCCTGCTCAAGGAGCGCATCATCTGGCTGGGCTCCGACGTCCGCGACGACAATGCGAATGCCATTTGCTCGCAGTTGTTGCTGCTCTCGGCAGAGGATCCTGAGAAGGACATCTACCTGTACATCAACTCGCCAGGTGGATCGATCACCGCTGGCATGGCCATCTACGACACCATGAACTTCATCCCGAATGACGTCGTGACCGTAGCAACCGGTCTGGCCGCATCGATGGGCCAGTTCCTGCTGTCCTCGGGCACCCCGGGCAAGCGTTTCGCTACGCCGAACGCCCGCATCCTGATGCACCAGCCATCGGGCGGCATCGGCGGTACCGCCTCGGATATCAAGATCCAGGCTGAACTGATCATGCACATGAAGAAGGTCATGAGCGAGTTGACTGCAGAACAGACCGGTCAGACCGTGGAGCAGATCCTCATCGACAACCAGCGTGATAAGTGGTTCACCGCAGAAGATGGCTTGAAGTACGGCTTCTTCGATCAGATCGCAACCCACGCAGGCTCGGTCAACGGTTTCGTAGGCGACGACAACAAATAGTCGCACCGCATCGCTTGATACCCAAAGATTTGTCCTAGGAGAAAACCATGAACTTCAATCCGGAAGCCGTTAGCGGTCAGATGCCGTCGGCCCGCTACATCCTGCCACAGTTCGAAGAGCGCACCCCATACGGCTTCAAGCGCCAGGACCCATACGCAAAGCTATTCGAAGATCGCATCATCTTCCTCGGCGCCCAGGTTGATGACGCATCGGCCGATGACGTGATGGCCCAGCTGCTGGTCCTGGAATCCATGGACCCTGAGCGCGACGTTACCCTGTACATCAATTCGCCAGGTGGTTCCTTCACCGCGATGACTGCAATCTACGACACGATTCAGTTCATCCGCCCAGAGGTCCAGACCGTGTGCCTTGGCCAGGCGGCGTCGGCAGCAGCAGTACTGCTCGCAGCTGGTACCCCGGGCAAGCGTTTGGCCCTGCCTAACGCGCGCGTATTGATCCACCAGCCAGCAATGGGTGGCGGCGAACGCGGCACCGCGACTGACCTGCAGATCCAGGCCGAGGAAGTTATGCGCATGCGCAGCTGGCTGGAAGAGACCATTGCCTCCCACTCCGGCCAGGACGTTGAGAAGGTGCGCGGCGACGTGGAGCGTGACTTGTTCATGACTGCTAGCGAAGCAAAGGTGTACGGCATCGTAGACGAGGTATTGACTCCTCGTAAGCTGAACCGTGCTCAGCTGGGAAGCTAGCGCATACTTGGAATAATCCATGATGAATGGCGGTTTACCTAGTTGTTGGTCTGTCCAAAGGCAGACGGCACAACACAGGTAAACCGCCATATTCATCTAATTTGGGGGACTACTAGCCTAGAATTGAGTAAGTCCACAGCTACTCAAGTAAACGGGAGAATGGTGCGATGGGACGCATGGGTGAAGGCTCGGATCTGTTGAAATGCTCTTTCTGCGGGAAGAGCCAGAAGCAGGTTAAGAAGCTAATTGCAGGCCATGGTGTCTACATTTGTACTGAATGCATCGAACTCTGCAACGAAATCATCGCTGAAGAGTTCGCCGAAGAGCAGGTGCACGAAGAGTTCTCCTTGGCTAAGCCACGCGAGATCTTCAACTCGCTGCAGGAATACGTCATCGGCCAGGAGAACGCCAAGCGTGCTCTCTCGGTCGCTGTCTATAATCACTACAAGCGTATCCACGGCAACCAGGACCACGGTCCTGTTGCGGCGCTGACTAACGATGACCCGCTGGATGATGTGGAAGTCTCGAAGTCCAACATCATGCTTATTGGTCCTACCGGATGCGGTAAGACGTACCTGGCGCAGTCGCTGGCGAAGAAGCTGAATGTTCCTTTCGCAGTCGCCGACGCTACAAGCCTGACTGAAGCAGGCTACGTGGGTGAAGATGTGGAAAATATTCTCCTCAAGCTGCTTCAGGCTGCCGACTATGACGTCAAGAAGGCCGAGACCGGCATCATCTATATCGACGAGATCGACAAGATTTCCCGCAAGAGCGAGAACCCTTCGATCACGCGGGACGTTTCCGGCGAAGGCGTCCAGCAGGCGCTTCTGAAGATCCTTGAAGGCACTGTCGCTGCGGTGCCGCCCCAGGGTGGCCGCAAGCACCCTCATCAGGATTTCATTCAGCTCGACACCACCAATATCCTGTTCATCGTTGCCGGCGCCTTTGCCGGACTGGAAGAAATTATTTCTTCACGGGCAGGGCAGAAGGGCATCGGTTTCGGTGCTCCGCTGAAAGCGCTGAAGTCGGAGACCGCTTCCTACTCGGATGTTCGGCCGGAAGACTTGCTCAAGTTCGGCCTGATTCCAGAATTCATTGGTCGCCTGCCGGTGATCACCACGGTGGAGCATCTGGATAAGGACGCGCTAGTGCGCGTACTGACCGAACCAAAGAACGCACTTCTCAAGCAGTACCAGAAGATGTTCCAGATGGATGGCGTGGCTTTGAGCTTCGACCAGTCGGCACTGGAAGCAATCGCAGAACAGGCTATTGCACGCGAGACCGGCGCGCGTGGTTTGCGGTCGATTCTTGAAGAAACCCTTGGCGGCGTAATGTTCGACCTTCCAAGCCGCGACGACGTTGCCGAAGTGGTTATTACTCGGGCAACCGTCATTGACCGTGAAGATCCCACGCTGCTCTCTCACGCGATGGTGGCCAAGCGCGATATGAAGTCCGCCTAGCCGTATTCAAAAATTCTCTTCGGAAGAAAGTTGGTAGTTCATGGCTGAACGTCAGCAAGTTGATTTTTGGTTCGATCCAATCTGCCCGTTCGCTTGGGCGACGAGCCGCTGGATCAAGGAAGTGGAGAAGGTCCGCGACATCGACGTGAACTGGAACGTCATGAGCCTCTCGATGCTTAACGAAGGCCGCGACCTTCCAGCTGACTACCGCGCCAAGATGGACATCTCATGGGGGCCGGTGCGGGTCGTTACGCGTGCTGCCCAGGAACACGGCGAGGGAGTCAAGGACAGCTTGTACACCGCCATGGGTGAATTGTTCCATTACGAGAAGATCGAAGATCGTGATGAGGTCATCGCCAAGGCGCTGCAGAAGGCGGGATTGCCGGCGGAACTCGCTGAAGCTGCGCATACCGATGCCAACGATGACGTGCTGCGCTCGAGCCACGAGGCAGGCATCAACTTGGTGGGGCAGGATGTAGGCACGCCAATCGTCGCCGTTGATGGCGTTGCTTTCTTCGGTCCGGTCATTACCCGTATTCCAACTGGGGAAGATGCAGGAAAGATGTTTGACGCTGCGGCGCAGCTCGCATCCTTCCCGTACTTCTTCGAAATGAAACGCACTCGTACCGAAAGCCCGGTTTTCGACTAAGCGGGAATTTTCTGTTCCAAGGACGTTGTCTCATTGCGAGGCAGCGTCCTTGGTTTTTAAACAGTGAAGGCGCTTGGCATGGAGGGCCGGGTGTTCGCCCTCCGATGCCACTAATCCACGGGACGATTGGCTATCCGCCGACGGAGGAAGGCGCGCCATCAAGGTGCCGATCCGCATGGGCCGGACCAGTATTCTGTGCATCCGCCATTCGTTGCACCGGTGCTTCACCTTCTCGTCTGATCGCGGAGCACGCGGTTCATATTGGCCAGAGACGGTTCCGCAGTCCAATTGGTGCGTCGTTCGAACCTCCGTTTCTTAGGCTCGGATGATGGCTCATGAATCCAGGGCAACGGCTCGCGGCGGGCGGACAGTTCAAGCTGCCTTTGCAGAGTGCGCAGGAGCGTCATCGGATCGCAAGGCAAGTCGTGGAGGTAGGCCGTCGGCATCGGCAACCGGCTCTATTGGGTGTCGAATAAGTCCAATTTTAAAGCCTAATTAATGCATATTTTTTCCTACAGGGCAGACATCGCGGAGCCGGGAAAGTATCTGTTACCGAAGCTTCTATTTCATAAATTCACATACGCTGCTCCGGTCTCGCGCGGCAAGGTCGGACTCTGGGCGTGTGATTCGGCTCACTGGTATTTAGGGGCTGGTTTGAAATCACCAGAAATGCACGGGTTCATTCGAAGGGGAGTCGTGGCGCCGGGGAATCGATTGAAAGTATCTGTTTCAAAACTATTTCGCTTCACAACTTGGTGGCCGTTGCAGGTCGGCGACGCGGTGGGCGGAGGAAATTATTCCTGTAGAAAATGCTTGAAGTGTGTGTTTGACTGTTTCCCACGAGTGCAACAGCACCCCCATCGATAGTGGCAAAGAAGCCACTGGACAAGGAGTTAAATCGTGCAGATTCGTTCTCTAATTACGGATTCATCCAAGGGCAAGGGGCGCCGCAAGCTGGCAAGCGCCGCGGTTCTTGCAGGCGCGCTGATGCTCGGCGTGGCACCGATGGCCTCGGCAGCGCCGACGACCACTGGTGGCGACGTAGAGTCAATCACGATCTCGGAACAGAAGGCTGACGCAGCGGTATCCTACTGGACCGCGGATCGGATGAAAGCCGCAAAGAACGCAGATTCACTCGTAGCTGGCAAGTCAGGTTCGGCTGCCAAGGTTGAAGCCGGCAAGCCGGCCAAGGTCGCCGGTCATGGCGCGCAGGCGGCAGCCGGAAAGCAGGCCCAAACGAAGGGTGGCAAGACTCGCGCTACCCAGGAAACACCGGTTTCGCACATCGGCAAGGTGTTCTTCACTCTCGGCGGATCAGACTACGTGTGCTCTGGCAACGCTGTCGTCTCTGCCAACGAGTCGACGGTCTCCACCGCTGGCCACTGCCTGAATGAAGGACCCGGTTCATTCGCAACCCGTTGGGTCTTCGTTCCAGCCTATGAAAACGGCAAAGCACCCTACGGTTCCTTCGCAGCGACCGAGCTGGTGGCACCGACTGAATGGTCAAATGGCGGGGACATCACCTATGACACAGGCTTCGCCGTGGTCAGCTCCAGCGGTGGTGCGTCCTTGACTGATGCCGTTGGCGCTTCGGGGGTCGCCTTCAACCAGGCGCGCGGAGAGTACTACACTGCTTACGGCTACCCAGCTGCTTCGCCATTCAACGGCGAGACCTTGCAATCGTGCAGCGGATACTCCAGCGACGATCCGTTTGGCCAGTCCCAGTCCCAAGGCATTCCATGCAACATGACCGGCGGCTCGTCCGGTGGCCCATGGTTCCTGGGGAGCGGATCGAACGGCTACCAGAACTCTGTGAACAGCTTCGGCTACAGCTCGGTGCGCAACACCATGTTCGGACCGTACTGGGGCTCGGTGATCCAGCAGGCATACCAGAGCGCACAGAACTAAGCACTAATAGCCCAGCAGCTGGACATCGATGGGGATCCAGCTGCTGGCTGCAAGTAGATGGGAAGAGAAGATGACCGACGGAAATTCGCCAGCTGCCGGGTCAGGAGGCCCGGTCCAGAGGCATCGTCTTGAGTCCAGCGCGGAAGACCAACTGGAACACTTCACCGGCGAACGTCGACGCGCGGCTCGGCCCATGGAGAAAACCGTCCAGTCTCCACCCGAGGCGGATGACCCCGATGCGGGGGAGGAGCAAGGGCAGAAATAGAAAAACCGGTTGCCATCCCGATGACGGGATGGCAACCGGTTTTTCTGGTTCAACTGCTATTCGGTTTCTTCAGCCGGAGCCAATTCAACGTTGGTGACAATCATTTCACCGTCGGCTTCAACCAGGGTCAGCTCACGGGCGTTCGCCGCGGACTTCAAGTCCTCGAATCCTGCCTTGAGCTGCGCAACCTGGGACGCTGGAGCGTGGATCTCGCCCGAGAGCACTTCGGTACGCTGCTTGACCTTCGCATCGGACTTGGCCTTGCGGATGCCCGAGAGTGCGACGCCAACCAGTGGCAGTACCGCCGGGTCGGAGCCCTCCACTGCAGCGGACAAGTGCCCGGTGCTTGGCCACTGGGTCAGGTGCACCGACCCGGTGCGCCACCAACCCCAAACCTCTTCGGTAGCGAATGGCAGGAATGGCGCGAACAGCCGCAGCACGGAATCAAGGGTGGTGGCCAGGGTAGCCAGGACCGACGCCTGCTCGGCTTCGCCGTGGCCGCCGTAGGCGCGGTCCTTGACCAATTCGACGTAGTCGTCGGTGAACGACCAGAAGAACGACTCGGTGATATCCAGTGCGCGAGCATAGTCGTAGTTGTCGAAAGCGCGCTGGGCGTCTTCAATAACGGTCGACAGGCGAGCGAGCAGCGAACGATCCAGCCCGTTGGTGACTACCGAAGCGTCATCGGTCAGGACGTTGGCATCGGTCGCGCCCAAGTTCAGCACGAACTTCGAGGCGTTGAGGATCTTGATGGCCAGGCGGCGGCCGATCTTCATCTGGTTGATTTCATACGCGGTATCGGCACCCAGCTTGGCACTGGCTGCCCAGTAGCGTACGGCGTCCGCGCCGAACTTATCCAGGATTTCGTTAGGTACAACCACGTTGCCCTTGGACTTGGACATCTTCTTGCGGTCCGGATCCAGGATCCAGCCCGAAATCGCAGCGTGCTTCCACGGAGCGTTGCCGTGCAGGGAATCTGCGCGAACCGCGGTGGAGAACAGCCAAGTTCGGATGATGTCGTGGCCCTGCGGGCGCAGGTCGAAGGGGTAGACCTTCGAGAAGAACTCGTCGTCACGGCCCCAACGGCCAGCGATTTGCGGGGTCAGCGAGCTGGTTGCCCAGGTGTCCAGGACATCGGCATCGCCAATGAAGCCATTAGCGGAGCCGCGCTGGTCCTCGGTGTAGCCGGTCGGCGCGTCTGCTGCCGGGTCAACCGGAAGCTGGTCGATGGTTGGCAACAGCGGCGCATCGTAGTTCGGTTCGCCGTGCTCGTTGACCTGGTACCACACTGGCACTGGTACGCCGAAGAAGCGCTGGCGGGAAACGAGCCAGTCGCCGTTCAGGCCCGAAACCCAGTTCTCGTAGCGCGAGCGCATGAACGACGGGTGGAAATCAATTTCCTGGCCGCGTGCGATCATCTGGTTGCGGCGTTCTTCATCACGGCCGCCGTTGCGGATGTACCACTGGCGCGAGGTCACGATTTCCAGCGGCTTGTCGCCCTTTTCGAAGAAGTTCACCGGACGGGAAATCTTCTTCGGCTCGCCATCAAGCAGGCCCGCGTCGGAAAGCATCTCGACGACGGTTTCCTTGGCGGAGAACACGGTCTTTGCCGAAATCTGGGCGTACGCTTCCTTGCCGGCCTCGGTGGTGATCCACTCGGGGGTGTCTGCAAGGATGCGGCCGTCGCGTCCAATGATCGGACGGGTTGGCAGCTGCAGTTCGCGCCACCAGGTCACGTCGGTCAAGTCGCCAAACGTGCACACCATGGCAATGCCAGAACCCTTGTCGGCCTGGGCCAATGGGTGCGGGTGGACGGTGACGGGAACGCCGAAGATCGGCGAAGTCACGGTCTTGCCGAACAAGTGCTGGTAGCGCTCGTCATCCGGGTGGGCCACTAGCGCGGCGCAAGCAGCGAGCAGTTCCGGGCGGGTGGTCTCGATGAAGACCTGCTCACCGTTTTCAGCGTCGAATGCATAGCGGTAGTAGGCGCCGGGCATTTCCCGGTCTTCGAGTTCGGCCTGGGCCACTGCGGTACGGAAGGTCACGTCCCACAGGGTTGGAGCTTCAGCCATGTAGGCGTCGCCCTTTGCCAGGTTGTCCAGGAAGGCGCGCTGCGAAGTTGCACGCGAATTGTCGTCGATGGTGCGGTAGGTCATGCGCCAGTCCACCGAAAGGCCCAGGGTGGTGAACAGCTGCTCGAAGACTTTTTCATCTTCGACCGCCAGCTCTTCACAGATCTCGATGAAGTTCTTGCGGCTGATGACATCCCAGTCGCGCTGGTTCTTCGCAGGCTTTTCCGGTGGACGGTAGCCCTCGATGTAAGGCTTGGTCGGGTCGCAACGGACGCCGAAGTAGTTCTGCACGCGGCGCTCGGTCGGCAAGCCGTTGTCATCCCAACCAAGTGGGTAGAACACGTTCTTGCCGATCATGCGCTGGTAGCGAGCCAACACGTCGGTCTGTGTGTACGAGAACATGTGTCCTACGTGCAGCGAACCCGAAGCGGTTGGCGGGGGAGTGTCGATGGAGTACACGTCTTCGCGAGTCGTGTCCTCATTGAAGTGATAGGTGCCCTCGGTGCGCCACCGGGACGAAAGACGTTCTTCCAAGCCTTCCAAAGCGGGCTTGTCAGGAACGGAAACCGTTGCGGGCGTGTCTGTGCCCAAGTTTTCTTCTGCCATGCGTCTATTCTTCCATGTTTTGTCCGGCGCACAGTCATTGTTGCCCATGGCTTGCACCACGCCGCTGTCCAGCCGGACCAGCTGGATCAAAAGCCTGTGCCGGACCGGCGGCCCTTGGCTCAGCCGTCCTGCCACGAACGCCGAATCGCCTTGTCGCCCGCACCCGCGGCACGGTGCACCCGGGCATAGCAGCGCCGTCTGGCGTTGGCGCATTCCTGCATGGCTCCGCTTACGCAAGATATTCCCTCCGGTTGCATTCCTCCGCCAGCCGCGCCAGCTGCACGTTGCCGCCGCGCAGTAGGCGCAGGCGGGACAGCATCGGCCATGGCCCTGGCGGCACCGCCGACGCGCGCCGCCCTGGATTCCAGGCCCTGGCCCGGAAGAAAATCTTGCCGCATGAAATGTAAGAGAAATTCATGCCTTACCAACTGGTAATGATCTGGTTCTACAGTTGACGTATGACAATTACAGATAAGACTTCTTCCCGTTCGGCCGTTGTTACCGGAGCTTCCAGCGGAATCGGCCAGGCGACAGTCCGTGCGTTGCGCGCACAAGGATGGACCGTCTTCGCAGTGGCCCGCCGGGCCGACCGCCTGGACAAGCTCGCCGCTGAATGCGGTGCGATCGCGGTGCCAGCAGATGTCAGCGTGCAGGCAGATGTCGACGCATTGGTAGAAACGGTCACCGCGCAAGGCGGCGCAGATACGCTGGTCAATTGCGCCGGCGGTGCGCGTGGAACCGAAACCTGGGCCGACGCGGTCGATGAAAACTGGGACTTCATGTGGCAAGCCAATGTCATGGGAACCATGCGCTTGACCCGTGCACTGCTGCCCCAGCTTCGCGAGGCGCGAGGCACCGTCTTGAACGTTACCTCCACCGCTGCACTGGCCAGCTACGAAGGCGGCAGCGGCTACAACGCGGCAAAGGCCGCTGAACGTGCCATGACCCAGGCGCTTCGTCTGGAAGAAGTCGAGAACGGACTGCGGGTAATCGAGATCCTGCCCGGCCTGGTGCAGACAGAAGAGTTCGCGCTCCGTCGCCTGGGAAGCCAGAGCGCCGCCGACAACGTCTACGCCGGTGTGGAGAATCCCTTGACCGGTGAAGACGTTGCCGAAGTCATCCGCTATGCGGTCAGCGCCCCGGCCCACGTGAATCTGGATGAGATTGTCATCCGCCCGCAGGCGCAGGCCGCCAACCACAAGCTAGTGCGCAGCGCCAAATAGGCGCCCAACAACATCGGTGAGGATCAATTCATGAGTCAAGCGACCCAGCAGAAGATACATGTCGTCGCAACATCCCACGGCACGGACAACGCCAACGGGCAGCAACTAATCCATGATCTGCGTGCCGATCTGGAACGGCGGAGCGAACAGCGATTCCCGGTGCAGCTTGTATGGCACGAAGCCTATGTGGATGTCCAAGAGCCCCGGCTGGAAGCGGTTATCGCCGGTTTGCCTGAAGGCGAGCCGGCAGTGGTCTTGCCGCTGCTGGTCTCCGACGGCGTTCATACGACGCACGACATTGCGCAGGCGGTCGCCTCGCGCGCGGGAACCTCCGCCGCCCTGCCATTGGGTCCGCTGCCGGAGCTGGCCCAGGTCCTGGCGCAACGCGCCGCAGGGCACCTGGCCAACGACCCGCTCGTTGTCTTGGCGGCGGCGGGCACGAGATTGGACGTCGGGCAAAACCAGGTCAAGAATCTCGCCGAGCAGCTCGCTGTCCTATTGGAGCGCGAAGTGCAGGTGGGCTACTGCGCAGGAGCCCAGCCGCGGATCGCTGACGTCGTGGGAAATGCTGCCGCGCGTCCAGTGCTCGTGCTCAGCTCGCTGCTCGCCGACGGATTCTTCCAGCAGAAGCTGGCTAGCACGGGGGCAGGCGTGGTGACAAGCCCCCTGCTTCCTGACGTAATGATTGCTCAATGTTTCCTTGTGCGACTGCAAAAGGCGCTCGAAGAGGAGCTTTTCATGTCTCCAGATGACGAAGTCCTAACTCGTTAGGCAACGCGTAGCCATGTGACACCGGCAGGTTGCCGACCCCCTGGGGGCAGTTCCTACGCTGGTGGACATGACGCAGACAACCACACCAGTTCGCTCCACAAGAGCGGCAAAACCCAACGGCCAATGGAAAATCGACGGCCCTGCCCCGTTGAATGCCAACGAAGAGATGAAGGCCGCCGACAACGGCCTGAACGTGCGCCAGCGCATCGAGGAAATCTACTCGAAGCAGGGCTTCGATTCCATTGAACCCGAGGATCTGCACGGCCGCTTCCGCTGGTGGGGCCTCTACACCCAGCGTGCCCAGGGGATCCCCGGCGGCAAGACGGCGACGCTGAGCCCAGAAGAACTTGAAGACCGCTACTTCATGCTGCGCGTGCGCATCGACGGCGGCGCCCTGACCACCGAGCAGCTGCGCGTCATCGGCCAGATCTCCACCGACTTCGCCCGCGACACCGCCGACCTGACAGATCGCCAGAACGTCCAGCTGCACTGGATCGACGTCGTCGATGTCCCGGAGATCTGGCAGCGGCTGGAAGCCGTCGGCCTGCACACCACCGAGGCCTGCGGCGACGTGCCCCGTGTCATCCTCGGCTCTCCGGTGGCGGGCATCAGCAAGGACGAGATCATCGATCCCAGCCCGGTGATCGCCGAAATTTCCCGCCGCTACATCGGCAAGCCGGAATTCGCGAACCTCCCGCGCAAGTTCAAGACAGCCATCACCGGCCACCCAAGCCAGGATGTCGTCCACGAAATCAACGACATCGCCTTGATCGGCACCGTCCACCCGCAGCTCGGCCCCGGATACGACCTGTGGGTCGGCGGCGGGCTGTCGGCAAACCCCCGCCTTGGCGAACGCCTCGGCGCCTTCGTGACCGAAGAGCAGGCACCGGATGTCTGGGAAGGCGTAGTTTCCATCTTCCGTGACTACGGGTACCGCCGCTTGCGCAACCGCGCACGCCTGAAGTTCCTGCTGGCCGAATGGGGCACGGAAAAAATGCGCCAGGTGCTGCAAGATGAGTACCTGGGCTATGAGCTGCCCGACGGCCCGTTGCCGGAGCAGCCCACCGAAGCAGGAGACCACAGCGGAGTCAACGAGCAGAAGGACGGCAAGTTCTATATCGGGTTGACCGCTCCGGCTGGCCGCGTATCCGGTACCGCGCTGACCGGCCTTGCCGATTTGGCCGAAGCCCATGGATCCACCCGGCTGCGCACCACCCCGCACCAGAAGATCATCGCCCTGGACATCGCCGAAGAGCAGGTGCAGGACTTCGTCGCTTCGGCCCGCGCCCTGGGCCTGGAGGCATTCCCCAGCTTGTTCAAGCGTTCGGCCATTGCCTGCACCGGTATCGAATTCTGCAAGCTGGCCATTGTGGACACCAAAGACACCATGATTGACGCGGTAGCAAAAATCGAGGATCGCCTGGCCGACCACGAGGGCAAGCTGCCTCGCCAGCTGTCCCTGCACGTCAACGGCTGCCCGAACTCCTGCGCCCGCATCCAAACCGCGGACCTCGGATTCAAGGGGCAGCTGATAACCAACGACCAGGGAGAACAGGTCTCCGGATTCCAGGTTCACCTCGGTGGCACCCTGGCCGGTTTCGAAAATGGCGAAGCCGCCCTGGGACGCACGGTGCGCGGGCTCAAGGTCGCGGCTGATGAATTGCCCGAATACGTGGAGCGGGTAGTGAAGAACTACTCGGCCTCGGCTGCCGAAGGGGAATCCTTCGCTGCCTGGGCCCACCGAGCTGAAGAGGATGAGCTGAAATGAGCAAGCCGACCCCAGTACGTACCCGCAGCGAGGCTGAACTGCGGCGCATCGCCAAGCTGGGCGCCGCCGAGCTGGGCTGGGATGCCACAGCGGACCAGGTCGTCGCTTTCGCAGCTGAGCACCTCGACGCCGACGAGGTAGCGGTGGCCTGCTCGATGGCCGATGCCGTGCTGCCGCACCTGGTCTGCGCGCAGCTGCCCAAGGTCGATGTGCTGTTCCTGGAAACCGGATACCACTTTGCCGAAACCCACGGAACCCGCGACGAAGTGGCCCGCACGCTGGACGTGAACATCGTCGACGTGCTGCCTGCCTTGACCGTGGCCGAACAGGATGCGAAGTTCGGCAAGGACCTGTTCTCCCGGGATCCGGCCGCCTGCTGCCAGCTGCGCAAGATGGACCCGCTGGCCAAGTCCCTGTCCGGATACAGCGCGTGGTTCACCGGGGTGCGCCGTGACGAAGCTGAGACCCGCATCAACACGCCCCTGGTCGCTTTCGACGAGAAGCACGGACTGGTCAAATTCAATCCCGTGGCCCCCTGGAGCTTCGATCAGCTGATCGACTACGCCACCGCGCACCAAGTACCCGTGAACCTGCTGCTGTCCAACGGCTACCCGTCCATCGGATGCCAGCCTTGCACCCGGCCGGTAGCCGAGGGCGAGGACCCGCGGGCTGGCCGCTGGGCCGGGCTGAATAAAACCGAATGCGGAATCCACGTCTAAGGAGCGAATCATGACCATCACCGCTAACGCGCCTGCAGGCACCCAGCGCAGCGTCCTGGACGCCCTGGAAGCCGAATCAATCCACATCATCCGCGAAGTGCTCGCCGAATTCGACAAGCCCGGACTGCTGTTCTCCGGCGGCAAGGACTCCGTAGTCGTCCTGCACCTGCTGGCCAAGGCCGTCTCCCCGGGCCGCGTGCCCATCCCCGTGGTGCACATCGATACCGGCCACAACTTCGCCGAGGTGCTCAACTTCCGCGACGCGGTCGTGGAAAAGTACGGGCTGAACCTCGTCGTAGGCTCCGTGCAGGAGTACATCGACCGCGGAGAGCTGGCCGAGCTGCCCGACGGCACCCGCAACCGCCTGCAGACCCGGGTCCTGCTGGACACCATCGAATCCAACGGCTTCGACGTGGTCTTCGGCGGGGCGCGCCGCGATGAGGACAAGGCCCGCGCCAAGGAGCGCATCCTGTCCCTGCGCGACGAGTTCGGCGTCTGGGATCCGCGCAACCAGCGCCCGGAAATCTGGAGCCTGTACAACGGGCGGCACGAGCCGGATTGGCATGTGCGCGCCTTCCCGATTTCCAACTGGACCGAACGCGATATCTGGGCCTACATCCAGCGCGAGAACATCGAGCTGCCGCCGATCTACTTCGCGCACTGCCGCCAGGTCTTCGAACGCGACGGGATGTGGCGGGCACTGACCAGCGTCAGCCAGCCCAACGCCGATGAGCCGGTCGTCGTCAAGCAGGTGCGCTACCGCACCGTGGGCGACGCCAGCTGCACCGGGGCGGTGCTCTCCGCCGCCGACACCGTGGCGAAGGTGCTCGATGAATTGGCCGTCGCCACCATCACCGAACGCGGAGCCACCCGCGCCGACGACCGTATTTCCGCCGCGGGAATGGAAGACCGCAAGACCGAAGGGTACTTCTAAGATGACCACCACACTATTGCGCATCGCTACCGCCGGTTCGGTCGACGACGGCAAGTCCACTCTCGTGGGCCGCCTGCTCCATGACGCCAAGGCCATCCTCGCCGATTCGCTCGATGACCTGGCGCGTACCAGCGCCGAACGCGGCTTCGGCGGCAGCGCCGGAACCCTGGACCTCGCGCTGGTCACCGACGGGCTGCGCGCCGAACGCGAGCAGGGCATCACCATCGACGTGGCCTACCGCTACTTCTCCACCGACAAGCGGTCCTTCATCTTGGCCGATTGCCCCGGACACGTGCAGTACACTCGCAACACCGTCACCGGCGCGTCGACCGCAGACGCGGCGATCGTGCTGGTTGATGCGAGGCACGGCGTGCTGGAGCAGACGCGGCGCCACCTCGGCGTGCTCGCCTTGCTGCGGGTTCCGCAGCTGGTCATCGCCGTGAACAAGATGGACCTGATCGACTGGGACGAAGCTGCCTTCAGCCAGATCGAGACCGAAGTACTCGCGCTCGCCGGAGAACTCGGCCTGAAGTCAACCACCGTCATCCCGGTCTCCGCGCTTCAGGGAGATAACATCGTCGATCCTTCGGCTTCGGCGGACTGGTATGCCGGCCCGACTTTGCTCGGACTGCTCGAGGACATCGAGCCACGGCTCGGCGGGGGCACTGCCCGTCTGGATGTCCAGTACGTGATCCGCCCGCAGGGCGCCTTGGCTCCAGGACTGGACCCGGACGCGTACCGCGACTACCGCGGATATGCCGGAACCCTGGTTGATGGCAGCTTGGCCGTGGGGGAGTCCGTGCAGGTGCTCTCCAACGGCCAGCCGGTGAGCAGCCGGATCAAGGCCATCAGCACCCCTGCTGGTGCCGCGCACAGCGCCCAGGCCGGCGACGCCATCGTTGTCGAGCTGGAGACCGACTTGGATATTGCCCGCGGCGACACCATCGTCGCCGGCGAACTGCCAACCGCGCACCGGGAGTTCCAGGCGAACATCTGCGTATTGGATCCAGTGAAGCTCACTAGCGGCCAACGGCTGCTGATCAAGCACGGTACCAAGGTCGCCGCAGCCAAGCTGTCAACCATCGACTATGTCATCAACGTGGCCGACTATTCGCAGCAGCCCGCCCACTCCTTGGAGCTCAACGACCTGGGCCGGATCACCTTGCGCAGCCAGGCAGCGTTGGCCATCGAGCAGTACGCCACCTCGCGCACTGGCGGAAGCTTCCTGCTGATCGATCCAGCTACGGGGCGCACCCTTGCGGCGGGGATCATCGAGGAAAATAATGAAGCAGCCTGATGCTGGCCAGCCAACAGGAAACCAAGGCCGGGTCCGGCTGACGGCTCATGGGCAGAAGACCGGCTTCCGAGGACGCTTCCTCGGGCTGGCGGCGGTCGGAGCATTGAGCGCAGTTGCTGTGGCGACGACGTTTCTTCCGGGACCAAATGAAGCACCAGCGCAGGCGGCACATCACGGACCGGCAGATGAGCTGAAGATTGGCTATTTCGCCAACCTCACCCATGCTCCGGCCTTGATCGCCCAGTCCGAAGGTCTTCTCCAAGATCACCTTGAAGAAGACGGTACCAGTGTCCAAAGCCAGATATTCAACGCGGGACCGGCAGCGGTAGAAGCCTTGAACTCGGGGGCCATCGACGCCGCGTATCTGGGGCCAAACCCGGCGTTGAACAGCTACCTGTCCAGCGATGGCGAGTCGTTGAACGTGGTGTCCGGCGTCGCCTACGGCGGAGCCAGCCTGGTTGTCGACAAGAAGATCACTGAGCCCGAGGAACTGGCCGGCAGCAATCTGGCCAGCCCGCAATTCGGCGGAACCCAGGATGTTGCCTTGCGCAGCTACCTGAAGGGCCTGGGCTTGAAGCAGGACGCCACGGTGACCCCGAGCTCCAATGGAACCGTCGCACAGCTTTTCGGCCGCGGTGAAATTGATGGCGCTTGGCTTCCGGAGCCCTACGCTTCATTGCTAGTCGGGAAGAACGGGGGACACCGCTTGGTGAATGAAGCCGAGCTCTGGCCCGACGGCAAGTTCCCGACAACGGTTCTGGTGGTCTCCAAGGAATTCATGGCTAGCCATCCGCAAACCGTGCAGAAGCTGGTCGATGCAAATACCCAAGCCATCGATTGGCTCAATCATGCGGACGCAAAACAGAAGTTGGGCGCTGTGCAGAAAGCTCTGGTCGAAGCCAACGGAAGTTCCTTTGACGAATCAGTGATCGCTGAAGCCTTGAAGCAGGTGCACTTCAGCGAGGACCCCCTGCCTGAAACCTACCAGTCACTCGTGGACCACGCATTAGCCGTAGGAGTGGGGTCTGGCGGTAACGCAGACGGACTCGTGGATACGCGTTTTCTTGAACAGCAGGAGAAGTAATGGGAGTACGGCTGAATGAAGTTTCCGTGAGCTACCCAGGCACTGGCTTGGTCATAGATCGCCTCAGTGCAGAAATTGAAGACGGAGAGTTTATCGCTGTCTTGGGGGCCTCAGGCTGCGGCAAGTCGTCCTTGCTCAACATGATCGCTGGGCTACTGGCGCCAAGCTCCGGCTGGCTTGAAGTACCTGAAGACGGCGCGGCATTCATGTTCCAGGATGCCAACCTCCTGCCGTGGCTGACTGCCAGCGAGAACGTTGACCTGGCGCTCAAGCTCGCGGGGAAGCCAGCTCCGGAACGCCAGCAACGCGTGGAGGAACTGCTCAACCTCGTTCAGCTGGGGCATGCAAGCGGCAAGAAGCCGCATGAACTTTCTGGCGGCATGCGCCAACGCGTAGCTTTGGCCAGGGCTTTGGCTCAGGACCGCCAGGTTCTGTTGATGGATGAGCCATTTGCTGCCCTGGACGCCATCACGCGTGACATGCTCCATGAGCAGTTGCGGGCCTTGTGGAGGCAAACGGGCAAGACCATCATCTTCGTCACCCACAATGTGCGTGAGGCGATTCGCCTCTCCGGCCGCATTCTGGTGCTCTCCTCGCACCCTGGGCGCATCCTGGAGACTCGCCGGATCACCGGCGAACTCCGCAATAACCCGGCCGAGGCCGCCGCATTGGCCGATGAACTAACCACGATTCTCAGAAAGGAGCAACGGAAACATGAGCTCACTGACAGAATCTCGAACTAGGTTCAAACCCGCGCGCGTTATCAAGCTACGCCCGAACAACCAGCTCGATTCATGGGTTGCCCCCTTGCTCACTGTGGTTGTGCTTCTGAGCCTGTGGCAAATTATTTCCTGGGCAAGCCCACTGCGCGAAGACCTTTTCCCCGGTCCGCTGGCTGTCGCGGCTAAGCTTCCGCAATTGCTGGCAGATGGATCATTGGTTGCGGCCGTGGGCAATTCGTTGTTCCGCGCCGTGAGCGGGTTCGCGATTGCCGTGATTATTTCCACCCCGCTGGCGTTGCTGCTGGCGCATCAGCCGCTGTTGCGCAAGGGGGTGGGGCCACTGGTATCGGCCATGCAGGTATTGCCCTCTATTGCCTGGGTTCCCGCAGCCATCATTCTTTTTGGCCTGAGCGATGCGACCATCTACACGGTTCTGCTGCTCGGCGCGATTCCATCCATCATCAATGGCCTGCTCGCCGGGATCGACATGATTCCAGCGCAGTACAAGTCCTTGTCCAAGGTGCTCGGTGCCTCCAAGTGGGAGCATGTGCTGCACATTGAGCTGCCAGCTGCCATGCCAGGGTATGTAGCCGGACTGCGTCAGGGCTGGGCTTTCGCTTGGCGTTCGTTGATGGCTGCCGAATTGATTGCGGTGGGCGGTTCGCTGGCCCTTGGTGTCGGTTCACTGCTGCAACGGGGCCGCGATCTGGCAGACCTGCCGTTGGTCATGCTGGTGATCTTGACCATCCTGCTGGTGGGTGTGCTGATCGAATTGGTATTTTTTGCTCCGATTGAACGCAAGCTGTTGCGCGATCGAGGAATGACCCGAACGGGAGAAAACAATGGCTAAAGGGCATATCACCCTGATCGGCGGTGGACCGGGGGATCCCGAGCTGATTACCATCGCCGGCTATAAGGCACTGCTTGCCGCGGAAGTGGTTTTGGCCGACAAGCTGGGACCTACCGCGTTGCTGGGGGAACTTTCCGATGATGTGGTTGTCATCGATGTGGGCAAGTCACCAGGCTGCCACGTCAAAACCCAGGATGAAACCAATGAATTACTGGTCAAGTACGCTTTAGAAGGTAAGCGGGTAGTTCGCCTCAAAGGTGGCGACCCGTTTGTACTTGGACGCGGCGGCGAGGAACTGCTCCACGCCGCGAAATACGGGATCCCTACGCGTGTGATTCCGGGCATTACCAGTGCAGTCTCCGTGCCAATGGCCGCTGGCATTCCCGTCACGCACCGGGGAATTGCGGCCGGGTTTACCGTAGTCAGTGGCCACAGCGAACTCGCGGACGTGCCGATCCGCTCCGATCACACCCTTGCGGTGCTGATGGGAGTATCGAATTTGCCACAAATTGTTGAGACATTGCTTACCCGTGGTTTACCGTCAAGTACACCGATTGCGATAGTTGAGCGAGGTTACTCACAGACGCAGCGCACAACTATCGGTACGCTAGAAGGGATAGTAAAGCGCGCCCGCAAGGCCGCAGTGGCGAATCCGGCCGTTATCGTTATTGGTGACGTCGTTCGGCTAGCCCCGGAAGCCTCCGACCAACTGGTAGACCTCCTGCCGCTAGAGAATGCCGATGCCACCGCGCCGGCCTCATTCGTTGACTAAGAAAGAGAAGTTGTTTGATGAGTGAAATTATCGTCCCTGAGCACCTCCATTCCCGGGCGCTGCGTGTTGCCATCGTTGGTGCCGGTCCGGCTGGCATCTACGCCGCTGACCTGCTCAACAAGAGCCAGCCGGTCGCATCGGGTGAACTGAAGCTGCACGTTGATCTCTTTGACGAGCTTCCTACGCCATTCGGTCTGATCCGCTACGGAGTTTCCCCGGATCACCCGCGTATCAAGGGCATCATCAACGCCCTGCACAAGGTGCTGGACAACGACTGGATCGACTTCTACGGCAACGTCGGCTTGGGCCGCGACATCTCGCTGGAAGACCTGCATACCCGTTACGACGCAGTGATCATCTCCACTGGTGCCCAGAAGGACGCAGACCTGAACATCCCAGGTGTCGATCTTGAAGGGTCCTTCGGCGGCGCCGACTTCGTGTCCTGGTATGACGCACACCCAGATGTTGACAAGAACTGGGACCTGTCCGCCAAGGAAGTTGCTGTCATCGGCAACGGCAACGTTGCCCTGGACGTGGCCCGCATCCTTTCCAAGCATGCTGACCAGCTGCTGGAAACCGAGATCCCTGAGCACATCTACGAGCAGCTGAATGACTCGGCCGTCACCGACGTGCATGTCTTCGGCCGTCGTGGCCCGGCCCAGGTGAAGTTCACCCCGCTGGAACTGCGCGAACTCTCGCACTCCAAGGATGTTGACATCGTCCTGTACCCAGAGGACTTCGAATTCGACAAGGCTTCGGATGAAGCCATGAAGACCAATAACCAGACCAAGACCATGGTCTCCACCTTGACCAACTGGCTGATCGAGCAGGAAGAGCGCGAAGAAGCTCCAAGCGCCTCGCGCCGCCTGCACCTGCACTTCCTGCAGTCGCCAGTCGAGGTACTGGGCGAAGACGGCAAGGTCACCGGCTTGAAGGTGGAGCGCAACGAGCTCGACGGAAATGGCGGCGCACGCGGCACCGGCGAATTCGTCGAGTACCCGCTGCAGGCCATCTACCGTGCCGTCGGCTACTTCGGTTCGGCAGTCAACGACATCGAATACGACGGGGCCAAGGGCGTTTTGCCCAACGTGGAAGGCCGCGTGCTGAACGCGTCCGGCGCTCACGTTCCCGGCCTGTATGCCACTGGCTGGATCAAGCGTGGCCCGATTGGGCTGATTGGCCACACCAAGGGCGACGCCCTGGAGACCATTACCCACTTGCTTGAAGACCTCACTAAGCTGGCGCAGCCGGATTCTTCCCAGAAGATCTCGGAACTGCTCGAAAGCCGCGGCGTGAACTTCTCCAACTGGGATGGCTGGAAGAACTTGGACGCGCACGAGAAGGAACTGGGCGCCGCAGCCGGCACCGTTTCGACTCGCTTCGGCGAGATCACTCGCGACCGCGTCAAGGTCGTAGAGCGCGAAGCGATGATGGAATTCTCTTCGGCAAAAAAATTGGTTGAGAGCCTGTAAGTTTCACCCCGGGCTCTAGCAACTATGGGCGATGTCCCTCGGCAAATCATTGCTGGGGGACATCGCCCATTGCTGTACCTGGCGCAGGTGTCAGCTGAGCAGGGTGTTCCAGAGATAATCTTCGCCGACAACAGGGATGCAGTAGTCGCGTGCTTTCTTGGCTTTCCCGGAGAGCGAGTCAGGATCCGCGGCCACCAGCAAGGCTACTTTCTTGGTGATCGCGCGATGAGGGGTGAATCCTGCGGACGCAAGCTGAGCTTCAATCTCCGAACGCGGACGAGTCATATCGCCGGTGAGCACCACCATGGCGTCAAGATCGATCTGATGATTGCCCTGAGGCTCCCGGATGGGTTCATGATCTTGGGAAGCCACCGGCGCCACCTTGGCTACCTCGATTAGCTGCGGCGGAAGTCCCAGCAGTCCGATGACTTTCGCCAGATTCGTGCAATCTCAGCGCTTGGTGCTTATCCAAACCAATTTCATTGGCGGTCTGGAGCAACTGGGCTTCTTCATGGGCTGATGCGTAGCGGTCCATCAAAGCTAAATCCAGTACAGCCAAGTAGTTCTCCTCCGTTGCCGTGCCCGAAAATTCCGGCAACCGGGCGGCAAGCTTTTCCAAAGAATTCGTCGCTCATGACCGCTCCTGGGAGAAAGATTGTTAGTTCAATCTATAGCAGCAGCGGATCATTTTATCCTTAGGCAAGTGGCCAATCTTGGGGTCCTGGCAGTGGGTGCCAGAAGCGCGAGCGAACTCGGCCCAGACGATCTTCGTCTGGACCGACTTTCAGTTCCGCTATGGTACTTGGCTGGGCTAGCCGGCCAGCTCAACCTTCTGGGTTGGCTTCTGGGCGCCGACACTGCGGCGCAGCATGATGAACAGCAAGATCATGCCTGCGGTGATCGACATGTGGCCAAGGCCCGCGATGCCCGAGATCATCTTGGACGACTCAACGCCTAGTACGGTCATGATGCCGTGGGTAAGCTGCATGCCCGCGGTTAGGATCACGCCCGCGTTGTAGGTGCCCATGAACCACGCGAAGAGCTTGCGGTGCTGGCTCAGGCCGAAGGCCTTTTCCAGAAGGAGCACCAGCAGCAAGATGATGAAGCCCAGCACCAGCAGGTGGGTGTGGACTACGGAGAGCTGGGTCCACTGGCCTTCAGGGAAGCCGTTCATCTTGGTGAATTCACGGTAGAAAAGACCGGAAGCTACACCGAGGACCATGTAGGCGAAGGAGAAATTCACGAGCTTACGCATTGATTTTGTTTTCTTTCTGAACGGTTGGTTCTGCAGTTGCTTCTGCAGCGGAGGAAGTTGTGCCGAAGAGTGGATGCTTGCCTGAGCCCAGGACTGCGAACAGCGCCGGGAGCAGCAGGGTGCGAACGACGAAGGTGTCCAGCAGGACGCCGAGTCCGACGATCAGGCCAAGCTGGCCCAATACCGTGAGTGGCAGTGTTGCCAGTGCCGCGAAGACACCTGCTAGCACGAGCCCGGCACTGGTGATCACCGAACCGGTGCGGCTTGCGGCCAGTACCACTGCGTCGCCCAGCGCCAGCACCTGCGAGTCTTGGCGAACTCGCTGGGTCAAGAAGATGGTGTAATCCACGCCCAAGGCGACCAAGAAGACGAAGGCCAGCAGCGGCACCTGGACATCCAAGGCGTTGGCCTCGAAGACCACCGAGGAAACCAAGGAACCCAAGCCGACGGCGGCGGCCGCGCTGAGCAAATTCACCAGACCCAAGGCAAGTGCGGTTCGCCAGGAACGGGTCAGCCAGCCGAGCATCACGAAGCAGATGACCATGATCAGCGGGGCAATCACGAACAGGTCGCGCAGGTGCATCTGGTGCGAATCAAGCTGTTCGGCGCTCTGCCCGCCAACAAGCACCTGCCCGGTACTGCCGGTTGCCGCAGCACCGCGCAGGTCCGCTACCAGGTCCTGCGCCATGGCCGAGCCGGGATCGACAGCCGAGATGACAGAGAACTGCTGCCATGGCGTGGTGCCGAGCTGGGAGGATTCGCCAACACGCTTGACGTTTTCGACTCCGGAGAATTCATCTCGCAGGACCTGGACATCGGTTCCCTGCGCCAACACGGTGATCGGCTGGGTTTCACCTGCGGGGAAGTGCGCGGCCAGGGTCTGCATGGCACTGGAAGACTCGGTGGCGTTGCGGAATTGCTGGGTCTGGTCCAGGCCGATACGGGTACCGGTCAGCGCTCCGGCCAGAACCATGAGCAAGACCGCCAATGCTGCCAGGTTCAGGCCCGGACGGGTCATCACAGCACGAGCAGCACGTCCGAAGAAGTTTTCCTTCTTGCTTTCCTGACCCGGGCGGGGGACCAGCGGCCAGAATGCCTTGCGCCCGGCAAAGGCCAGGATCGGTGGCAGCGCAAAGAGCACGAAGAACGCAGCGATCAGCAAGCCAGCGGCGCAGACGATGCCCAGCCCGCGGGTATCTTCCATGACGGCCAGTCCCAAGGTCAGCAGGGCCAGCACTACGGTGAGGTTGGAGGTCAGGATCGCTTCGAAGCTGGCCGCCCACGCCTTGGACAGCGCCTGGCGGTGGTCAGCATTCTTCTGCAGTTCATCGCGGTAGCGGGAGATCAGCAGCAATGCGTAGTTGGTGCCGGCGCCGAAGACCAGCACGCTGAGCACGCCGGAGTCGAAGTGCAGATTGAAGGCGTTGCCCAGCAGGTTCGCCACCAGCGAAGCGCTGCGATCGGCGATGGCAACAACGACCAGCGGGATCAGCCAGAGTACCGGCGAACGGTAGGTGAGGATCAGCAAAACTGCCACGATGCCCACCGTGACGGCCAGCAGGGTGAAGTCCGCCCCGGCGAAGGCATTGGTGATATCTACCGCGAAGGCGGTAGAACCAGTGACCTGCACGGCCAGCCCCTGAATGGGGTGGGCCTGGATCCAGCTGCGGATCTCATCCAGCTTCTGGCGGTCGGCCGAATCGGAGACCGTATCCCAGGTGAGCGGAACCATGGCTGCCTGCTGGTCTTCGCTGGCCATGGTGGGGCCGGCGGAAAGCTCCGCGTCGTGGCCTAGCGCCGCGGTCTGCTCATCAAAGGCAGAGGTGTCGGCATTGCTCAACGCATGGCCATCGGTGCGGTTGGCCACCAGCAGTGCCGAGCTCTGGGAATCGCTGGTGTCGGCATCCAGGATTTCGGCGACCTGTGCCGATTCGGAGCCTTCGACCAGGGAGCTGGCCGCACGGGTTGGGGCTTGGATGCTGCTCAGCGCACCAAAGAGAACGAGAACTACTGCAAAGATGCCGGCGGCCCAAATGCGGGCTCCGCGGCGGCTGGTCAGCGAATCGCCGATCCGGGGGATAACTGGAACTTTCATAGTTCCAGTTAACGAGATTTCGCAGGTCAGGCCATCGTGGAAAGGGGTGAATAAAACTTCAACCGAAAGGTTGAGACACACCCCGGCGTGTCACCGGGATTCTGTCGATCAGCTACAGCAGTCCGTGGTCTTTGGCCTTGTTGATCGCGTCGGTACGCGTGGTTGCTTGGAGCTTGTCGAAAATGTGGACCAGGTGGGTTTTGACCGTCGCCTCCGAGACGAACAGGGCCTTGGCGATTTGCCTGTTGCCGGCACCGGTAGACAGTTGGACCAATACGTCCTTTTCGCGCTTGGTGAGCTCGATTTTGGGACGGCGCATGCCCTCGACAACGCGCTGGGTCATCTCCGGGGCCAGGACCATGTGCCCGGCGGAGGCTTGGCGGATGGACTCGACGATGGTCTGGGCGCTGACATCCTTGAGCAGGTAGCCGGCGGCTCCAGCTTCGATGCAAGCGAGCAGCTCTGAGTCCTTGTCGAAGGTGGTCAGGATCAGCACATAAGGCGGTTTGGCCAGTTGGCGGATCGCTGCGGTGGTTTGTGCGCCATTCATCCCGGCACCCAGGCGCAGGTCGCAGAGCACCACATCGACGGTGTTGGCCTTGACGAATTCCACCGCTTCCTCGCCGCTGGAAACCTCGCCAATGACAACGATGTCGTCGTAGTTCTCGAACAGCGCGCGCAGGCCGGTCCGCACGATGGGGTGGTCGTCGACCAGCAGGATCCGGATCATGAGTTGTCCTTTGCTAAGCGAAGCGGAAGGTGGGCGCACAGGGCGGTGCCTTCACCGGGTGAGCTCTCGACATCCAAACCGCCGCCGAGTTCGCGCAGGCGCTGGTTCATTGCGGTGAGGCCGAAGCCTCCGGTGTGCGTACTGGTTTGAACGCGACCAGTATTGGGAACGAAGCCGATGCCGTCATCGACAATATCCAAACGTACCTCGTCGCCGCTGGACCCCAGGCTGAGCGACACCGTGGAGGCCTGGGCATGGCGCAGCACGTTGGACAGGGCGGATTGGGTGGTCCGCAGCAGCGCGATCTGCACATTCGGATCCAAAGTGGGCAGCCCCGGCTCGATATCCAATCGGGTCTCCAACTTCGAATCGGCCTTGAAATTCTCCAAGACGCGGCCCAAGGCTCCGGCGAGCGCCTGGGAATCGAGTTCTGCCGGAGCCAGGGCGGCGATGATGCGACGCAAATCGGTCAGCGCCTGCCCGGAAAGCTCATCGATGCGGCTCAGGGCCGCCGAGGCAGACTCCGGGTCTTTGGAGGCTTCTGCCGCCTTGGCATGCAATCCGATGGAGGAGAGCTGCTGGGCCACGGTGTCGTGGATTTCGCGGGCCAAGCGGGTGCGTTCGGTGGCGATGCCAGCCTCATGCTGGGAGCGGGCCAATTCTCCTTGCAGGTCTGCCATTTCCTGCTGGGCTCGCACCAGGGAATCCACCAAGGATGTGCGCACTTCGGCATCGCGTTCCATCTGAAGGTAGCCCCGGGAGATGCCCCAGGCGAACAGCCCGCCGACCAAGGGGCCGGCAATGGCGGCAATGCTGAGCTCGGCATTGTGCAGGTAGGGAGCGAGCAAAGTAAAGGCGTAGACGACCACTGACCACAATATTGAGGGAAGAAATGGCAGCTGGTGGCCCAGGAGAAGCCACAGGCTGAAGGCCAACCACATGAATTCAGCGGAAACGAAGAGGCTTGCAATCCAGATCCCTAGCAGCAGCGCCAACCACCACGCGGGCTTGGCGAAGACTCCTTTCTTGGCACGGGAAACGAAGCCGAGGCTGTACCAGGTGGCGAAGAGTACCGAGACGAGGATCGCGGGCAGGACAGTTCCTTGCGCTGAAACCTGTCGCAGCAGCGCGATGGCAAGCAGGATTGCCGTCACCAGGTGCTGCCCCCAGCGCAGCACCACTGGCGAGGCCAACGAGTGCTGCTGATTCTGGGTGTCCAACCACTGCGGCTCGGAAGTACTCATGAATGCCAGCCTACTAAAGGCTGCTGCCGGTTATTGATCGGCAAGTATTACCAGTTGAGCTGTCGCTCTGGTCATGGCCACGTATCTGCGCACGGCTGCGCTTAATCCGGTGCCGAAGGAGCGTGGCTGGCAGACGAGCACCAGATCGAATTCCAGGCCCTTGGCGTTCTCTGGCGAAAGAAAGCGGACCCTGCCAGAGTCGTGGAAGCCAGAGGCCCCGATAACTGCCGCCGTGCCCTCGGCATTTTCGCCTAGCCAATCATCGAGTATTAATTCCAGTTCGGTCAGGCGGGCATAACGCACCGGTGCACCATCCGTGCGCAATGATCGCGGCACGTTCGCCTCGGGCATCTGTGCCCGGATCTGTTCTGCGGCTGCTTCCATGATCTGTGCCGTGCTGCGGTAGTTGACCCCCAAGCAGGATACGGAGATGCCGCGAATGCCAATCCTGGCCAAACGCTGTTCCCATGTCGTGTTGAAGCCGTGAACGGCCTGGGCCCTATCGCCCACAATCGTCAGGCTCCCTGATGGGCAACGGCGTTGGATCATTGCCCATTGCGCATCGGTCAGGTCCTGGGCTTCATCGATGATGACATGCGAAAAGGGTCCGTCGTAATTGAGCGAGGCCAAATTGTTCGCCGGAGCTCCGGCGAGAAGCTGCTCTTGGAGATCGTGGTGGATGAGCTGGGATGCCAGATCCTCGCTGTCGTCAACCGAGTCCATCAGATCATCAACGACGTTTTTCCATCGAGTACGCTCGGCGTGCACTCTGAACTGTTCATCACGACGTTTCGCTTCGCTGTGCGGGTCGCCAATGAGAAAGCGCGCAAGGTCAATCAGCGGAATATCCGACGTGGTCCATCGGCCAGAAGCCGAACTTGCCAGTAGCTGTTCGATCTCTTCGTTGCTAAGGTCTCTGCCGCTGTAGCGAAGCAGCTCCGGGGTTGAACAGAGCGCCCGCAGCAGCTTGCATGGATCCAGGGCAGGCCAGTGCTCATCTAGCAACCCATTCAGTGCTGGATTTCTCTCCCACTCCGAGCGCGGCAGTGGCTTCGTGTCTTCGCCTCTGAGGGCTTGGGGGAGCAATTGATCAATGAGGGCATCACGCAATTCGATGCGTGCTTCATTGTGCGGCGTTGCTTCGCCAATCATGGTGACCGCAGTGCGCCACAGTTGCGTTGTCAGGGTGGCTTGAGCTTCCCCAAAGTCGATTTGAACGTCAACGGAGGGAGGCTCTTCAAAGACCTGCACGGCCCTCTTGACTGCATCCAGCATTGCCAGACTGGATTTAATGCGGTGGACTCCGTGATCCGGTTCCGAGGGCAAATCATCGCCAATCGAAACTATGTTCGAAAGCGTTGAAATGAGCACCTCGTCCTCGCCGAGATTCGGAAGAATGTCAGCGACATAGGAGCTATAGGCCTCGTGCGGGCTTACCACCAAAACCTTGCCGCCCTGGCGTTGAAGCCGTGGATCCGCATGCAGCAAATAGGCGGCTCGATGCAGAGCGACCACCGTCTTGCCGGTACCCGGCCCGCCATCAACCACCAGCGCGCCTTGCGAGCTTCTCCGGATGATCGCGTCCTGGTCCGACTGGATAGTTGCGAGCACGTCCTGCATTTTTGGTGAACGCTTGCTGCCAAGGGAAGCGAGAAATGAAGAGTGGTCATCCAGGCGGGCGTGGGAAGCCAGCTGGGAGGAATCAAACACTTCATCCCAATAGTCGCAGATGCGTTGCCGGCGCCAACGGTAGCGGCGTCTCATGGCCAACCCATGGTCCTTCTCATGGGTGGCGGCGAAGAATGGTTCTGCTGCCGGGGCTCGCCAATCAAGCAGCAGCTGCTTGCCCTGGTCGTCGCTCAAGCCACTGCGGCCAATGTATAGGCGCTCGCCGGTCCCGGCTATTTCCATGAAGCCTAAGCAGGCGTAGGGACCCATGCGGTCCAGCTGGCGCAGCCGCTGTGCTAATTCGCTGAGTTCAACATCGCGTTCAAGGGATTGCTGCAGCACGCCGGCCTGGTCTTGTCCTCGTCGGGCAATGCGCTCCATGATTTCGGATCGAAGCTGCCCAACCCGTTGGGCAATTTCGCAGAGCCGTTGCTGGTCCTGGGCAGTCTCGGCCGAGTTCTCCGGTGCTGGACTGTGCTCGATGGCATCGAAATAGCTGGTGTTTGCGATGTTGGCAGGCACGCGGGCTCCCTGGTCTGGCTAGTTCTCGTGGGGAAGATATTGATTATGGACCCTATGCGGGGCCTTGCGGCAAGGCCCCCTGGGCGCGCTATCCTGAAAATGCAGGGAATGCCGTTTTCGGTTTTCCAGCTGCGTACTGTGAGCCTGCGCTCACTTGCATTTCGAAGGCTGCCGGGAATTTTCAGCTGGGGCATCACGCGGTAGGATATAAGGACTGCGACTTTGATCCGGCTATCACCGGTGAGTCTTCGGAAGAACCGCGGGCATCATGAACGCCAAGTAGAACCGAACGGGACCAGCCCGTCACAGCTGAAGATAAGCGATTCCCCATCATTGCGTTGGGGGATAAGCGGGGTGGTACCGCGGCATTCGTGCCGTCCTCGTAGGCAAGGATTTATCGACCCTACGCTTGAAGGACGGCCCATTCGATGAGCTTCTACCCGAAGGTCACTACAGACCCAACCGGTTCGACCCCGGCTTCACCGCGATTCCCAGATCTTGAGAAGCGCGTCCTCGAATACTGGAAGAACGACGACACTTTCCAGGCCTCCATTGACCAGCGCGAGGGCGAAGAATTCGTCTTCTACGATGGCCCTCCCTTCGCCAACGGCCTGCCGCACTACGGCCACCTGCTCACCGGCTACGTCAAGGACCTGGTAGCGCGCTACCAGACCCAGCGCGGCAAGCGCGTGGAGCGCCGCTTCGGCTGGGACACCCACGGCCTGCCAGCCGAGCTGGAAGCCATGAAGCAGCTGGGCATGACCGACAAGAAGCAGATCGAAGCCATGGGCATCGACAAGTTCAACGACGCCTGCCGCACCTCGGTGATGAAGTATGCCGATGAGTGGAAGCAGTACGTGAACCGCCAGGCTCGCTGGGTCGACTTCGAAAACGACTACAAGACCCTGAACGTCGAGTTCATGGAATCGGTCATCTGGGCCTTCAAGCAGCTTTCGGACAAGGACCTGACCTACAAGGGCTTCCGCGTGCTTCCGTACTGCTGGAAGGACGAGACCCCGTTGTCCAACCACGAGCTGCGCATGGACGACGACGTCTACAAGAACCGCCAGGACCAGACCGTCACCGTGGGCTTCACCATCCTTGCCGGTGAAACCGAAGCCTCCAAGGCACTTGCCGGCGTGCAGGCCCTGGCGTGGACCACCACCCCGTGGACCCTGCCAACCAACGCCGCACTGGCCGTGCACCCGGCGATCGACTACGTCGTGGTTCCTGCAGGCGAGGCCGGCGTGAAGGCTTCGGCCGCCGCCGGGCCATTCCTGCTGGCCCGCGACCTGCTCGGCTCCTACGCCAAGGACCTGGGCTACAAGGATGCCAAGGAAGCCGCTGCGGCCATCACCGCCAGCTACACCGGTGAGCAGCTTGCCGGCGTGCGCTACCAGCCGCTGTGGGACACCTACACCGACACCGAGAAGTACGGCACCGAAAACGCCTGGCAGATTCTCACCGCCGACTACGTCACCGTGGCCGACGGCACCGGCATCGTGCACCAGGCTCCGGCCTACGGCGAGGATGACCAGAAGGTCTGCGAAGAGCACGGCATCCCGGTGATCCTCTCGGTAGACGAGGGCGCCAAGTTCCTGCCGGTCTTCGGCAACGGCCCGCTGGCCGAGATCGCCGGCGTGCAGGTCTTCGACGCCAACAAGACCATCACCAATGTGCTCAAGGACGAGGCCAAGCTGGTCAAGCAGGCCTCCTACGAGCACTCCTACCCGCATTGCTGGCGCTGCCGCACCCCGCTGATCTACCGCGCGATCTCCTCGTGGTACGTCGAGGTCTCCAAGTTCAAGGACCGCATGGTCGAGCTGAACGAGCAGATCAACTGGATCCCGGGCAACGTCAAGCACGGCCAGTTCGGCAAGTGGCTGGAAAACGCCCGCGACTGGTCCATCTCGCGCAACCGCTACTGGGGTTCGCCGATCCCGGTGTGGGAATGCACCGGTGCCGAATGCGAGCACCGCGAGGTCTTCGGCTCGCTGCAGGAAATGCAGGACTTCTTCGGCCGCATGCCGGTCAACCACGAAGGCCAGCCTGACCTGCACCGCCCATTCATCGACGAGCTGACCAAGGCCCATGAGGGCTGCGCCGAATCCGGCACCCTCAAGCGCGTGGAAGACGTGCTCGATGTCTGGTTCGACTCCGGCTCGATGCCGTACGCCCAGGTGCACTACCCGTTCAACAACCAGGAATGGTTCGATTCCGGCCACCACCCGGCGGACTTCATCGTTGAGTACATCGGACAGACCCGCGGCTGGTTCTACACCATGCACGTGCTCTCCACCGCGCTCTTCGACCGCCCGGCCTACACCAACGTGATCTCCCACGGCATCGTGCTGGGCTCGGACGGGCAGAAGATGTCCAAGTCCCTGCGCAACTACCCGGATGTCACCGAGGTCCTGGACCGCGACGGCTCCGATGCCATGCGCTGGTTCCTGATGGCCTCGCCGATCCTGCGCGGCGGCAACCTGGTCGTGACCGAACAGGGCATCCGCGATGGCGTGCGCCAGGTGCTGCTGCCGCTGTGGAACGTCTGGCACTTCTTCAACCTCTACACCAACTCCGCCAACAACGGGGCCGGCTACGAGGCCAAGCGCTCGATGGACTCCACCGACCCGCTGGACCAGTACATGCTGGCCGCCACGGGCCAGCTGGTGCGCGAAGTCACCGAGGCACTGGATTCCTACGAGGTCTCCGATGCTACCGAGGCCGTACGCCAGTACATGGACACCCTGACCAACTGGTACGTGCGCCGTTCGCGCCAGCGTTTCTTCGATGAAGACACCCAGGCCTTCGACACCCTGTACACCGCGCTGGAAACCCTGGTGAAGGTCACCGCTTCGCTGCTGCCGCTGGCCAGCGAAGAGATCTTCCGCGGGCTGACCGGCGAACGTTCGGTGCACCTGGAGGACTGGCCAGAAGCCAGCGAATTCCCAACCGACGCCGCGTTGCTGGAAACCATGGAAACCACCCGCAAGATCTGCTCCGTGGGCTCCTCGCTGCGCAAGGCCAAGAACCTGCGCGTGCGCCTGCCGCTGGCCGAGCTGAAGGTCGTGCTCACCGGCGCTGCCCGACTGGAAGGCACCTACGCGTCGATCATCAAGGACGAGCTGAACCTGAAGGCCGTCACCTTGATCGATGCCGAAGGCGTCGACGCCGCCAGCTACGGCATCAGCCAGCAGCTGGTAGTGAACGCCCGTGCGGCCGGTCCGCGCCTGGGCAAGAACGTGCAGCAGGCGATCAAGGGCGCCAAGTCCGGGGACTGGTCGGTCACCGACGGTGTAGTCACTGCCGGCGGCCTGGAACTGGCCGAAGGCGAGTACACCCTGGACACCGTGGTGGATGCAGCAGGCGAAATTGCCGCGGCAGTCATCGACGGCGGCTTCCTGGTGCTGGATACCGAGGTCACCGAGGCACTGGCTGCCGAAGGCACCGCACGCGACATGATCCGCTCCATCCAGTCCGCCCGCAAGGACGCGGACCTGCAGGTATCGGATCGCATCCGCACCGTGGTCACCGCCAGCACGGCCGCCATCGCGGCACTGGAAGCGAACCGCGAGCTGGTGGCAGGTGAAACCCTGACCGCGCAGCTGGAACTTGTCGCCGATGATTCGGTGGATGGCGAGCAGGTCACCGTGGCCAAGCTGGATTCTGGAAAAGTCGAGGCCAACTAGTGAGCGAATTGGACCGCGTCTACGCGCAACTGCTCTCCCGTGCGCCGGAAAACAAGATGGAACCGCGCATGGATCCGATGTTCCGCGCGATGGAGATCCTCGGCGAGCCGAACAAGGCTTGCCCGGTCATCCACATCACCGGCACCAACGGCAAGACCTCGACGGCACGCATGATCGAGTCGCTGCTGATGGCGCACGACTTGCGCACCGGCCGCTACTCCTCGCCGCACCTGATCTCGGTCACCGAGCGCATCGCCATTGACGGTGCCCCGGTAGACGACGAGACCTTCGTGCGCGTGTGGGATGAAATCAGCCCGTTCCTTCAGATCGTGGACACCGAGCTCGTCGAGCGCGGCGAAAACAAGCTGACCTACTTCGAAGCTGTCACCATCCTGGCCTTCGCGGTTTTCGCCGAGGTTCCGGTGGATGTCGTGGTGCTCGAAGTCGGCCTGGGCGGCATCACCGACGCCACCAACGTGGCAGATGCCGACGTTTCGGTGATCACCCCGATCTCCTTGGACCACACCGACCTGCTGGGGGATACCCCGGGCGAGATTGCCGAAGAAAAGGTCGGCATCCTCAAGCCCGGCGGCTACCTGGTCTCTTCGGTGCAGCCGGTGGATGCCGCCGATGTGCTGCTGGCTCGCGCCCGCGAGCTTGAGGTGCCGGCAGCTTTCGACAGCCTGGACTTCAAGCTCCTGGAACGCCAGCATGGCGTGGGCGGGCAGCTGCTGTCCATCCAGGGCCAAGCAGCACGCTACGACGAGATCTTCCTGCCGTTGTTCGGTGCCCACCAGGCGCAGAACGCCACCGTGGCCTTGGCTGCGGTGGAAGCCTTCCTGGGCGGCGGCCAGCGCGAGCTGAATGCCGATCTGGTCCGCGACGGCTTCGCGGCCGCCACCAGCCCGGGCCGCCTGGAACTGGTCCGCGCGGCACCGAGCATCCTGGTGGATGCCGGCCACAACCCGGATGGCATCCGCGTCACCGCAGAGGCGATCAAGGAATCCTTCGGCTTCACCCGCCTGGTGCTGATGGTTGGCATCTTGCAGGAGAAGGACGCCGAAGCAATGCTCTACACCATGCGCGAGCAGTACGGTGACATGGTTGAGGACATCTGCATCACCCAGTCGTCCTCGCCGCGGGCCATCCCGGCCGGCGAACTGTCCACCATGGCGATCGACGCTGGCTGGCCGGAAGAGGACATCCACGTCACCGAGGACCTGGAAGATGCCATCGAGTGGTCGGTGGGCCGCGCCGAGGCAGGCAACGACTTGTCCGGCGGCGTGCTGGTGACCGGTTCGATTACACTGGTGGGCGAGATTTCACTGTTGCTCAAGGGAGGCGAATCCTGATGGCTAAACTCACCCGTGCCCAGCGCGAGTGGCGTCCTGGGATGAAGAAGAAGCAGCGCTCCACGAAAATGATGTTCGCATCAACCGTGCTGGTCTGCGAGGCGCTGCTGGCGGTGTTCGTCACCCTGGCGGCCTTCGGGCTCAAGCGTGGCGGAGAACCGGTGGTCGTGCTCAGCCTCGGAGGCGCCGTGGCGCTGCTGTGCATCTTCAACTGCGCCCTGCTGGGCAAGAAGATCGGCTACATCATCGGCTGGATCCTGCAGGTAGTGTTCTTCCTGTGCGGCTTCATCCTGCCGGACATGTTCTACCTCGCAGCGGCCTTCGCCCTGTGCTGGTGGTATGCGCTGAACAAGGGCGGCGAAATCGACGCAGTGAACAAGCGCCGCGCGGCCGCCCAAGAAGCCTGGGAAAAAGCGAACCCCGAGCAAGCCTGAGAACCTAAGAAGTACATCAACGATACGAAGAGGTAGTCACATGACTGAACGTACCCTGATCCTGGTCAAGCCAGATGGCGTCAAGCGCGGTCTGGCCGGACAGATCCTTGCCCGCATTGAAGCCAAGGGCTACACCATTGCCAAGCTGCAGCAGCTGGAAGCTACTCGCGAGCTGCTCGCCGAGCACTATGCAGAGCACGAAGGCAAGCCATTCTACGAGCCGCTGGTTGAGTTCATGCTCTCCGGTCCAGTGGTGGCGATCGTGGCTGAAGGCCAGGGCGTTATCCCCGGCTTCCGTTCGCTGGCTGGCACCACCGACCCGACCACCGCAGCTCCAGGCACCATCCGTGGCGACTTCGGCCGCGACTGGGGCCTGAAGGTCCAGCAGAACCTGGTCCACGGCTCGGACTCCGTCGAGTCCGCCGAGCGCGAGATCGGCATCTGGTTCGGCAAGTAGGTCGAAACGCGAAAATCCCGGCAGCTGGAAACTGCCGGGATTTTTCATGCCTGGAAGCGGGTCCTAGAACCAGTCATCCAAACTGTCCCGGGCGAGCATAGCTCCTTGCGGGCTAGCTGCCTGCTGCACCGAACTTCCGAGCGCCTGTGCAGTCGAGTCGAGCGGCAGTTGCTCTGCAGCACCGATCCTGACCACCTGGTGGTGGTCGGTGATAGGGCCGACTATGTGCGAAAGATACTTATCTGCTCCGTCATTGCTGAATTCCAGCACGTGGATACCTCCCAGTCTTCAGTGCGCGTTAGCGCATTGATTGCGGGCGAAGCGTGGCGCGGGTTTTCCCTGTTGGGGAAAACGAAGACATGCAGCAAAACTTCTCAAGGCGATTGCGCATCCCGCGTCGCTCCACTTCCATCACTTCAGTCACATTAAACACACAAACCACATCCACGGCAACGCGGGATCCGGTCCACCGGTCTTGTCCCCAGCGTGAAAACCCCGGGAAGCCGGGGCTGGATGAGGGCGTGAACTCTTTGAGAATTAATTGGAAATAATTCGATCAAGAGCATTTAAGTGGCAAAAGGAAGGGCGCCCCTGACGTGCAGGAGCGCCCCAGCCGCAACAGCTACTCGGAGTCCTTGAGGGATTCCTGGTGCTGTTCCTTGGCTTCGAGTTTGTCGAAAGCCGCTTGCTCTTCGCTGATCTCGACTTCAGACTTGATGTCCTCGCTGGCTTCAGCCACCGCATCGGATTTGTCGCGCCCGGTCCATACCTTGATTACCGCCCATGAAGCGGCCACCAGTGGCACCGCCAGGACGGCGCCAACGATGCCCGCCAGGACGGTGCCTGCGGTCAGTGCCATCAGCACGACCAGTGCATGCAGGCTCAGGGCGTTGGCCATGACGACCGGCTGCAGGAAGTTGCCCTCCAGCTGGTTCACCAAGATTACCGCAGCCAGCACGATCAGCGCCACCACAGGTCCGTTGGTTACCAATGCAATCAGCGTGGCCAGGATGCCGGCAACGGTGGCACCTACCATCGGCACGAAGGAGCCGAGGAAGACGATGACGCCTAGCGGGATGGCCAGTGGAACCTGCACGATCAGCAGTGTCGCGGTGATGCCCAGAGCATCCACCGCGGCCACGGTGGCAGTACCGCGGATGTAGCCGCCGAAGGTGCGCAGCGCGCGGTCGCCGGAAAGAATCCACTTGTTGCGGTAGTGGCGTGGAGTCCACGACACGGCAAAGGCCCAGATCTTGTCGCCGTCCTTCAGGAAGAAGAACAGGATCACCAGCAGCAGGACCAAGCCGGTCACGAAGCTGCCTGCTGCGCTCAGCGTGTTCAAGGCGCCGGTGCCGAACTGGGAACTGGTCAAGAAGCCGGTTACTGTTTCGACAACATTATCGATCTGGCTCTGGTCGACGCTGAAAGGCATCGTGCCGATGAAGCCCTGAACCATGTCATTGAGCTGGTTGAAGCCTTCAACAGCTTGGTCAACGAGCTTTGGCCATTCCTTGATGACCGAGAAGACCAGGCCGGTGCCGATGCCTCCGAGGACCAATAGGGACCCGAGGAAAACGATCCATGCTGCCAGCATCGGGGAAACAAACTTGCGCAGCTTGACCACCAGGGGCCACAACGCACAGGAAATGATGACGGCCAGCAACGTGGGGATCACGATCATGGTCAAGCGGAGCATGCCGATGATGAGGAATGTTGCCAGCGCGCCAACTACCAGCAGCTGGGCGCTTCGAATGCCTAGGCGTCCTAGCAAGTCGGTCCACAGGCTGGTGACCGTGAAATCTGGTTTGGCGTCCTTGGCCGGAACACGGTGGTGCTCGGCGGGTGTCGGCTTGTCGTCCTGAGGTTGCTTTTTCAACAACGCGGCGGGCCTGACCTTACGGAAAAAAGCCATAGTCGCTCCTTGTAGTTGGTTCTGATAGCTCTAACAATAGGCTAACGACTTGACAAGGTCCCAAGGCAACACCGAAATGCTGATTTTTTGGCGTTCGCACTGGCCACTATCCCGTTTTCGTGCCCGAAGGCATTGATTCGTGCACCCACGGGCTGATTTCTTCGGCATTCCTGCGGCGTCGTCTCTGCAATGATGCTGGGCTTGAACTACCGGGGGCTCAATGCCGATGGGCATCGAAACCCGGTGGTCTTCTTTGAAACCAGTGGAAATAGCAGTGACGGAAGCCTCGGTCAGAAGTCCTGCGGCAAGTTGATTCGCCAAAATGTTCTTGCGCTCAAGGAATTGCTGCTCGGAATGGCATCGGGCGAAGTCCAGCAAGAAGATCCAGAACGCTGGGAAGAAATCCCTCACCAGCCGGTAACGGGCTATCAGACCGATTATGCGGGTCTGGTCCAGAAGTGAACTGACGCAACAGAGCTGGGGCCGCGCAATGCGCGGCCCCAGCTCTGTTAAGGTCTCGTTCTCTGCCTGTGCGGACTACTTGGCGTTGAAGTACTCCTTGGCCAGCAGGCCCATGATGATCTTGTCGTGGAACGACCCATCGTGGAATCCAGCCTGGCGCACCCGGCCCTCTTCGCGGAATCCTGCGCGGTTGAAGGTGCGCAGTGCGCGCTCGTTGTACGCCCAGGCGTTCAAGCCGATGCGGTTCAGGCCCATCTCGCGGAAGCCGTAGTCGATGATCATCTTGGTGGCCATGGTGCCATAGCCTTGGCCCACATTTGAACCACCGATCATGATCATCAATTCGGCCGAACGGGCCGGCGCGTTGTAGTCGTACAAAGCGGTGTGCCCGATCAGCGTGTCATCGGGAAGCGTGATGGAAAGTCCCACGCCGTCGGTGGTGCCACGGTTGACGCTGCGCGATTTGAAGAGTTCTGCGGCTTCGGTGATCGGGTGGGGAAGTACCAGGTTGCCCTGCAGGGCCATGAATTCTGGGCTATTCCACCATTGGGTGAGGAACGCAAGATCTTCCTCTTGTAGTTCACGGAGCCGAAGGTGTTCGGAAATCAGCAGGTTGATTCCGTAGTCCTGGGCATTTTCTGTGTTCCATATGTCACTTGCCATGCTTCTAATCTACCGGGTCTAGCTGGGCAGTATCCGGAAGATCGTTGACGGCGAACCCTTTCCGGCCTTGCCGATGGCCGTTTTGACGCGGATCGAAGGCCGAAGCGGGATGTCTTGGCGCCGGTGGCGCGCCGGGGTGCAACAAGCAGTGGCACAAGGCCGGCCGACCTGGTTGGCGGCGGGGTGGGGGAGCGCCAGGAACAGCACTGCGGGGCCGCTACCGAAGTAGCGGCCCCGCAGGTGGGCATGGAAGCCGGGCTCTAGCCGAAGAAGGCGAGCGGGAAACGCAGGACGACCGATGCGGCAACGAGCGCCAAGATGACGGCGGTAATGATCCAGCTCCACTCGGCGAAGAACTTCTTCACGCCGGCTCCAGCAGGAATCACGCCGGTAAGCACATTGCGTGCGGTTGTGAACACGAACAAGGGAATCGTCATGGCCCACACGACCATGCAGTAAGGGCACAGGGCGTTGATTTCATACAGGGCCTGGGACCAGAACCAGATCACCAAGCCCATAGCCGCGGTGATGCCCAACTGGAAGCACAGCCAGAACCAGCGCTTCAGGTTTGTTGCGCCGGCGAGCAGGGCGAAGCCGATGGCGATAACAACAGCGAAGCAAACAATCCCGAAGAAGGGATTGGGGAATCCGAAGATTCCTGCCTGCTCGGATTTCATCACGGTGCCACAGGAGATCCAGGGATTGACGTCGCAACTGGTGATGTAGTCGGGGTTCTTGTACAACTCCAAGCGTTCCAGAACCAGGATTCCGGCGGCGAGCCAAGAGATCAATCCCGTAACGATGATGAACAGCCCGAAGCCGCGTTCCTTAGCCCACCAGGGCAACACGCCCGAGCCGTGGCTATTTTCTTGTGATGAAACCATGTTTTGACTATTCCATAAGTTCATAGGAAAGCGGGTTATTCCGCGAAGGCCTTTTTCATCCTAGGAAGCATTTCTGTGCATCTGGTGAGAAGCAATGAACAAGGCGTGAACGAAATATGAGAGAATGGGAATGGTTGTTCGCGGATCCACAGTCTGCTTTCAACCCGACGACAGACTTTTGAAACAACAGATCGACAGGCGATGCATCGCTTCGGTTGAGTGCCCAATATGTGCGCCTCCCGGGGGAATACCGCGGATCGTAGGGCTGCAAAGGAAAGCAGCCGGTTTTCTTAGGCCACGTTGATCCGCAGGATTTGCGCCTGGTTCAGAAATTTGGACCAGCGTCGAACCCGCGGAAAATAGCGAGCTTTTGTGTCCGGACTACTGGAAGATAAGTAGGCCAAGCGACACGTGATGATTGTAGTTTCAGCAACGGCGCCGTCTGTGGAGGATGCCCGAGCGGGACATAGTAGGAGTACGCGAATTTAAATGAGCGCAGCAAATCAACGAAAGGGCGGAACGCAAGGTAATAAGCGGGGCAACCGTTCAACACGAGCCCGCCGTACCAGTGTTTCAACCACACCCGCGCGACCACTGCGTCGCGCCATGACCTTGGCCGAACTCAATGCCGCTGCCGGTGTCGAAGAAAGCCCATACCGCTGGCGGGCCACCCGCCGCACCCAGATTTCCACCCCTGATTCCACTAAGCGGGCCAGCCGCCAGGCCGAACGCCGGGCGCAGGCAGTGCGCAATACCGCGAATGACGAGGCTGTAGAGCTCGCCGCGACCAAGCAGGAAGACGTCCAGGACAGGCAGGAAGACGTCCAGGAGCAGAGCGCTGAAATCGCTGCCCCGGCCGAGCAGGAAGTTGCACCGGTTGAGGAAGCGAACGACGTTGACCAGACCGGCATGCTGCTGGCCGAACACGGCAGCACCATGATTTTGAATCCTTTCGCCGTGCCGGAAACAGCTCAGGCTGTTCTGGCCCAGGCTGTTGCGAAGAAGCAGGAACCTGCTCGCCGCGCAGCTGCCGCAGATCCCGAGGCAGACGCCGATGCCGACGACGTGACTTCGCGTCGCCGCCGCCGCCGTCGCCGCGGGGAAGTGGATCTGGAACTTGAGGGCGGCTCGCAGGATGATCCGCCGAACACCGTTACCCGTGTGCGAGCCCCGCGTGGCAGCATCGAAAGCCACAGCTCGGTCAACGACAAGGTCGCTTCGGTGCGCGGTTCCACCCGATTGGAAGCCAAGCGCCAGCGCCGCCGCGAATCACGCGAAACCGGTCGCCGCCGCCAGGTGATCACCGAGGCCGAGTTCCTGGCCCGCCGCGAATCCGTCGAGCGCAAGATGATCGTGCGCCAGCGCGAGGACCGCATCCAGATCGGCGTACTGGAAGATGGAGTGCTTGCAGAGCACTTCGTCTCCAAGACCCAGCAGGATTCGCTGATCGGCAACGTGTACGTCGGCAAGGTGCAGAATGTGCTGCCATCCATGGAAGCTGCTTTCGTGGATATCGGCCGCGGCCGCAACGCCGTGCTGTACGCAGGCGAAGTGAACTGGGACGTAGCCGCTCTCGAAGGCGCGCCGCGCCGCATCGAGAACGCCCTGAAGGCTGGCGACTCGGTCCTGGTGCAGGTCACCAAGGACCCGGTAGGCCACAAGGGCGCCCGGCTGACCAGCCAGATCTCCCTGCCCGGCCGCTACCTGGTCTACGTGCCAGGTGGTTCGATGACCGGCATCTCGCGCAAGCTCCCGGATGTCGAACGCCAGCGACTGAAGAAGATCCTGAAGGACCACCTGCCGGAAAACGCGGGCGTCATCGTGCGCACCGCCGCCGAAGGCGCTTCCGAGGAAGAACTGACCAACGATATCAACCGGCTGCGTGCGCAGTGGGAAGGCATCGAAGAGCAGGCCAACTCCACCAAGACCCTGGCTCCTGAACTGCTGTACTCGGAACCCGATCTGACCATCAAGGTGGTCCGCGACGTCTTCAACGAGGACTTCACCAAGCTGATCGTCTCCGGTGACCACGCCTGGGACACCATCGAGGCCTACGTCATGTACGTGGCGCCGGATCTGATGGGCCGTCTGGAGAAGTGGGAAGCCGAAGAGGACATCTTCGCCAACTTCCGTGTGGACGAGCAGATCGCCAAGGCGCTGGACCGCAAGGTCTTCCTGCCTTCGGGTGGTTCGCTGGTCATCGACCGCACCGAAGCGATGACCGTCATCGACGTGAACACCGGCAAGTTCACCGGTTCGGGAGGCAACCTCGAAGAGACCGTGACCAAGAACAACCTGGAAGCGGCCGAAGAAGTGGTCCGCCAGTTGCGCCTGCGTGACATCGGCGGCATCATCGTCATCGACTTCATCGACATGGTCCTGGAATCCAACCGCGATCTGGTGCTGCGCCGCCTGGTGGAGTGCCTGGGCCGCGACCGGACCAAGCACCAGGTTGCTGAAGTGACCTCGCTGGGCCTGGTCCAGATGACGCGCAAGCGCATGGGCACCGGCCTGCTCGAAGTCTTCGGTGAAGAGTGCGAGCACTGTGCAGGTGCTGGCTTCATCACCCACGAAGAGCCAGTTGAATCGCGCAAGAGCTTCAACTCGCAGGGCGAAGCGCACAGCAAGAAGTTCAACGACAAGCCAAGCCGCAACTCCCGCCGCCGTCGTGGCGGCGAGAAGGACGAGCAGAAGCCAGTTGAGAAGCAGGAGCCGGCAGCAGGGGAGAAGGACGAAGCCACGCGCAACGCCCTGGCCAGCATTGCCGCCGCTTCGCACCTGGATGCCGCTGCTGAAAACGCAGTGAGCATCGAGGGCGAACAGATTCCTGTGGCCAAGTCCGCGGCGTCTGCGCAGGCCGCCGAGGCCTCGGTTACCCTGGAAGCGCTGGAAGCAGCGTTGCCGGGCCAGGATGAGTCCAGCGACGAGCAGGACGGCAGCCGCAAGCCGCGCCGCCGTTCACGCTCCCGTGGACGCGGCCGCAACCAGTCCGAGGAAAACGCTTCGGGCAACGAGGAAGCTCAGGCCAACCAGGAACAGCATGCTGCTCCTGAGCCTGTTGCCGCCTCGACGCCCCAGGAGCAGCCGCGCAAGCGCTCACGCCGTGCTTCGCGTCCGCAGGAAGCGGCACAGCAGGACCAGCCGGTGCTTACCGGCCTGGCCATGCCTGCTGCCAGCGCTCCTGCTGAGTCCAGCAGCCCCGCGGCTTCCGTCCCAGCAGCCGCCACCGCGGCAGCCCCACAGAATTCCACGAAGCCAAAGCGTCGCAGTCGTCGGGCCACCTCGGTCCAGGGCGATGCGACTGCAGAGGTTCTCGTGGCAGAGGTATCCGCCGCTACCGGTTCGGTAGTTCAGATGGATGCCTCCGGTTCGCAGAAAGATAAGCCAGCTGAGCCTGCCGGGCAACCGGTAATGCTCGGTGTGGGTGTTCCAGTACGCGAACTGAAATAGATGAACTTGATCACGCTTCCCTCGCTGGGGCAGTTTGTATTTGCTCCAGCGGTGTGGACTAGCGTAATCTAGTTGATCGGTGCTAAACGCCAAGATCACGGACTTTTGGTCCGCTCGGCGTCAAGGCACAAGCGCATGAGATCCCCGGGATCGCATCCACTTTGTGGGTGTTCGGGTCGATATCTGCGCCGGTAAGACAATAAACGTCGAGTAGAAGTGAGTACCCACGTGGTGTACGCAATTGTCCGCGCAGGCGGCCACCAGGAGAAGGTTTCCGTTGGAGACCTCATCACCGTTGACCGTCTTCAGGCTGCCCCAGGCAGCTCCATCGAGCTTCCAGCTTTGCTGTTGGTAGATGGCGAGAAGGTAACTTCCGCAGCTGCCGATCTGGCTAAGGTCACGGTCACCGCTGAGGTTGTAGAAAACCTTCGCGGCGAGAAGATCGTAATCCAGAAGTACAAGAACAAGACCGGTTACAAGAAGCGCCAGGGCTTCCGTGCCGCTCTGACCAAGGTCAAGGTCACCTCGATCGCCTAATTCAGGCAATCGTAGAATCCATTTTTGTAGCGAAAGAGGCTAAAAGGCATGGCACATAAGAAAGGTGCGAGTTCCACTCGCAACGGTCGCGATTCCAACGCACAGTACCTAGGCGTAAAGCGCTATGGTGGACAGGAAGTCAAGGCAGGCGAAATCATCGTTCGCCAGCGTGGCACCCACTTCCACCCAGGCGCCGGCGTAGGCCGTGGCAAGGATGACACCCTGTTCGCATTGGCTGCTGGCGCAGTCGAGTTCGGCACCCGTCGTGGTCGCCGCGTGGTGAACATTGTGGCTGCTGCCTAATTCAGGCAACAGGCAAATTTTTTAGTACACAAGGGGTGGGCCGATTTCGGTCCGCCCCTTGCGTGCATAGTTAGACTTTTAAGCGAGTAACCCTCGCAACCCCGTACTAGGAGAAGATGGCCCCGTGGCTGCATTCGTTGATCGCGTAACCCTTCATGTCACCGCAGGTAATGGTGGCCACGGTTGTGTGTCCATCAAGCGTGAGAAGTTCAAGCCGCTTGGCGGTCCCGACGGCGGCAACGGCGGCAAGGGCGGAGACATCATCCTGCGCGTCGACCCCCAGGTCACCACGCTGCTGGACTTCCACCACCTGCCGCACCGCAAGGCCGGCAACGGCGAGCCGGGCAAGGGCGGTCTGCATCCGGGCAAGAGCGGCGAGGACCTGGTCCTGGGCGTACCTGCCGGCACCGTCATCAAGACCAAGGACGGCGACATCCTCGGCGACCTGGTCAAGCCGGGCGATGAATACATCGCCGCAATGGGCGGCATGGGCGGCCTGGGCAATGCGTCCATCGCCTCGGACAAGCGCAAGGCCCCGGGCTTCGCGTTGCTGGGCATTCCCGGGACCGGCCAGGATATCGTCCTGGAACTGAAGTCCATGGCGGATATCGCGCTGGTGGGCTACCCATCGGCCGGCAAATCCTCGCTGATCGCCGCCGTGTCCGCGGCACGCCCGAAGATCGCCGACTACCCGTTCACCACCCTGGTGCCTAACCTGGGTGTCGTCGAAGCAGGCGAAACCCGCTTCACCGTCGCCGACGTGCCTGGCCTGATCCCTGGAGCCTCCGAAGGCAAGGGGCTGGGCCACGAGTTCCTGCGCCACGTTGAGCGCTGTGCCGCCATCGTGCACGTGCTGGACTGCGCCTCGCTGGAAGCGGACCGCGACCCAATCAGCGACCTGGACATCATCGAAGCAGAGCTGGCCAACTACGAAGCCGACTCCACCTTCGCCGGCACCGACGGCACCATCGTGCCGCTGATCGAGCGCCCGAAGCTGATCGCACTTAATAAGGTTGACATGCCAGACGGTGCCGACATGGCTGAATTCGTGCGCCCTGAGTTGGAAAAACGCGGTTACCGCGTCTTCGAGATCTCCGCGCTCTCGCGTAACGGATTGCGTGATCTGTCCTTCGCTATGGCTGAATTGGTAGAGCAGGCACGCGCTGAACAGGTTGTTGAAGCCCCAGTAGTCGAGGTGCCTGTGATTCGTCCACGTACCACCAAGCGTGCCGAGTTCACCATCCGCCGCGAGGAGCAGAACTTTGAGCCAATGTGGCGAGTTATCGGTGAAAAGCCGGAACGCTGGATTATGCAGACCGATTTCCGCAACGATGAAGCTGTCGGCTACCTGGCTGACCGCCTGGCCAAGCTGGGTGTCGAAAACCAGCTGTTCAAGGCCGGTGCCAAGCCAGGGGACGCGGTAATCATCGGCGCCGAGGACAACGCAGTGGTCTTCGATTGGGAGCCAACTATGGCAGCCGGCGCCGAACTGCTCGGCGGCAGCCGACGCGGCGAGGACATCCGCCTCGAGGATCGCGGCGATCGCAAGACCCGCGAGGAAAAGCGTGCCGAGCACGAAGAGCGCCGGGCGGCCAAGGCATCGGCTCGCGCCGAGCTGGAAGCCGAACGCAAGGCCGGCGTCTGGACCGAATCGGTTGACTCCAAGTACGGACGAAAGACTGCGGAACCAAAGGCAACCCAGGAGGAAAATTAAAGTATGAGTGAAAGTGCCACCAAAACAATTTCAGCCATTACCTCGCCCCACCAACTGCCTCAAGCCAAGCGCTTAGTGGTCAAAGTTGGATCCAGCTCGCTGACCACGGTCAGCGGCGGGATATCCCACGAGCGGTTGAAGTTCCTGGTGGACACTCTCGCTGAAACTGTCAACAACGGTACCGAGGTCATTCTTGTATCCTCAGGTGCCATTGCCGCCGGTCTGGCCCCGCTCGGGTTGGCCAAGCGTCCCAAGGACCTTGCCACCCAGCAGGCCGCGGCGGCCGTTGGCCAGGGTCTGCTGCTGGCGCAGTACACCCAGCTTTTCGATGCGTACGACCAGCGCGTAGGCCAGGTGCTGCTCACCGCCGACGATCTGATGCGCCGCTCTTCCTACACCAACGCGCTGCGTTCCCTGGTTCGCTTGCTGAACCTGGGCGTGCTGCCCATCGTGAACGAAAATGACGCGGTCGCCACCCGCGAAATCCGTTTCGGCGACAACGACCGCCTCGCCTCGCTGGTGGCCCACCTGGTCAAGGCCGACGCGCTGCTGCTCTTCTCCGACGTGGACTCGGTCTACGACGCGCACCCTGATGACGGCGGCAGTCGCATCACCACCATCGAGCACCCCGACGAGCTCGAAGCGGTAGACCTGGGCACCCCGGGTGCAGCCGGAGTCGGCACCGGCGGCATGATCACCAAGGTCGATGCCGCGACCCTGAGCTCCTCGGCGGGCATTCCCACCCTGGTGACCAGCACCGACAACGCCGCCAAGGCGCTGCGCGGACAGGATGTAGGCACCTGGTTCGCGGCCCGCAACTCCCGCCGTTCGGCCCGCGACGTCTGGCTGGCCTACCTGGCTTCCATCGAAGGCAAGCTGATCCTGGATGCCGGCGCAGTCAAGGCCATCGAAAAGGGAACCAACTCGCTGCTGGCAGCCGGCATTACCGCAGTCCGTGGGGAATTCGAGGCTGGCGACGCCGTAGAGATCTGCGACGCGGAAGGAAACCCCTTCGCTCGCGGGCTGGTGAACTTCAGCTCCCATGAACTGCCCGAGATGCTCGGACACAACACCACGGATCTGGTTGAAGAGCTGGGCGAAGGTTACGACAGATCAGTAGTGCATGTTGACGACCTAGCTTTGATCGAACCCATTTTCTAGAATGAGGAGCATGAGTATGGATGCCGTAAACACCGAAGAAACGACCACCGACGTCACCACCTCGGTCCACCAGCTGGCCGACCGTGCACGCCGCGCCGCACGGATCCTCAAGCGCGCCAACCGCGACTGGAAGGACCGCGCCCTCGCTGCCATGGCTTCGCGCATCGACCAGAACCGTGCGATGATCCTGCGCGCCAACGAGAAGGACCTGGCTGCCGGCCGCGCCAATGGCACCTCCGAGGCCCTGCTGGACCGGTTGAAGCTCGATGGCAAGCGCATCGACGGCCTGATTTCCGCGCTGCATGAACTCGCTGGCCTGCCCGACCCGGTCGGTCGCGTGGTGCGCGGGGAAACCCTGCCCAACGGCCTGCGCATGCGCCAGGTCAACGTCCCGCTGGGCGTCATCGGCACCATCTACGAAGCGCGTCCGAACGTCACCGTGGACATCGCCGGCCTGGCGCTCAAGAGCGGCAACTCGGTGCTGCTGCGTGGCGGTTCGGCGGCGCTGAACTCCAACCAGGCGCTGGTCGCGGTGATCCGCGACGCGCTGGAGTCCGTCTCCCTGCCCCGCGACATCGTGATCTCGGTCGACGAATTCGGCCGTGCCGGTGCCGACGCCATGATGGGCGCGCGCGGAAAGATCGACGTGCTCATCCCGCGTGGCGGCCGCGAGCTGATCCAGCGCGTGGTCACCACCGCCAAGGTCCCGGTCATCGAAACCGGCGAAGGCAATGTGCACATCTTCCTCGACGCGAGCGCCGACGAGGAAATGGCCGTCGATATCCTGCTCAACGCGAAAACCCACCGCCCCAGCGTCTGCAACACCGTGGAGACCCTGCTGGTCCACAAGGATGCCGCTGTGGCCCCGGCAGTGCTGCAGGCCCTGGCCGCGGCCGGCGTGAGATTGCACACGGACGACCGTGCCGCCGCGCTGGTTCCGCAGCTGCCGACCATCCCGGCGGGGGAGGATGACTGGCGCAACGAGTACCTGGACCTGGACATCGCGGTGAAGGTCGTCGATGGCATGGACCAGGCCCTGGAGCACATCCGCGCCTACTCCACCGGCCATACCGAGGCGATCATCACCTCCACGCTGGCTGCTTCCGAGCAGTTCGTGGCGGAGATCGACTCGGCCGCGGTGATTGTCAACGCCTCGACCCGGTTCACCGACGGCGGGCAGCTGGGCCTGGGCGCAGAAGTGGGCATCTCAACCCAGAAGATGCACGCTCGCGGACCGATGGGCCTGGCCGAACTGACCACGACCAAGTGGATCGTCCAGGGCGACGGGCACATTCGCAAATAGTTTCTGACCGCCCTTTTCGGTACGATGTAGAAGAAACGTACCGTTACTTTTCGAGCTACTGATCCAGCCGCCCAGGTTGCTGGCTTAGCGAACTCGTGAAAACGACTGGAGAATTATCTTGAACGCGCTGATTTTGGCTTCGGAAGCCGCTTCCACCGGCATGGATCCTCACACTTTCGCTGTGATCGTCGGTGGTGGCATCTTCGCAGCACTGATGGTCCTGCTGCTGATTACCGTTTCCTACACCAACGTAGGCAACCGCCACGAGGCAAAGCCTGAACCAGAGGACACCCACCGCCAGTTCAAGACTCACGTACCGCATAGCCACTAGTCTTGGCAGAGCAAAAGCCTCAAGACCGCCCATTGCGCCTCGGCGTGATGGGCGGTACTTTTGACCCCATCCACAATGGCCACTTGGTCGCTGCCAGCGAGGTAGCCGCCGAGTACGGTCTGGATGAGGTCGTTTTCGTGCCCACCGGCCAGCCTTGGCAGAAGGCCGATCGCCAGGTCACCAGCGCCGAGCACCGCTACCTGATGACCGTGATCGCCACCGCGTCGAACCCGCGCTTCACCGTAAGCCGGGTCGACGTCGACCGCGAAGGCGCCACCTACACGCGTGACACCTTGCTCGATCTGCGCGCCTTGCGCCCGGATGCGGAGCTCTTCTTCATTACCGGTGCCGACGCGATGAGCCAGATCATGAGCTGGCGCGACATCGACCAGGTCTTCGACCTCGCCCACTTCGTTGGCGTGAGCCGCCCTGGCTATGTCATCGCGGATGTGGGTCGCGACAATGTCTCGCAATTGGAAATTCCGGCACTGGCAATTTCCTCTACCGATTGCCGGGAGCGTGTCGCCGCCGACAAGCCGGTTTGGTATCTTGTGCCGGACGGTGTGGTGCAGTACATTGCAAAATATGGGCTGTATACCGAGTCGTAACCTCACATAAGGTGGGGTAGCACGGCATAATCTCTAGGTAAGGGTGACGGTATTTGTCTATGCGGTCGGGAGAAGCATCAGGATGAGCGATAACTCGCAGCCGGTTTCAAGCAGGCGAGCTCTGCGCGAAAAACGACGTGCTGAGATGGAAGCTTTGCTGGCCAACAGCAAGGCCGAGCAGGCAGCCAAGGAGCACGCGTCGAAAAGCGCGGAAAAGGCCGAGGATTCGGCGAAGCCAGCGAAATCTGACGCGACCCCAAAGGCCAAGCCGGCACCCAAGGCAGAGCCAGCCAAACCAGCTCCAGCCAAGCCGCAGCCGGCCAAGCCTGCACCCAAGCCAGAGCCGGCAAAACCAGCTCCAGCCAAGCCGGCCCAGCCAGCCGCCAAGGCCGCTGGTGCCAAGCCAGAAGCGGCCAAGCCTGCTGGAGCCCCAGCCAAGGCTCCCAGCGCAAAGCCTGCAGCTGAGCCAGCTAGCGCATCACAGTCCGAAGAGTCCCTGGGCGAACGGGCGTCGTTGCGCCGTGCCCGTGACCGCGAGGCCTTGCGCGAGCGTCGTCGCCTGGAAGAAGAGGTCGGCGCGCTGACCACTAATATTCCAACGGTCGCCCCCGCGGAGGAACCTAAACCGCTGACCCGCCGTCAACTGCGCCTCCAGGCGCTGGCAGACCAGGGCAAGGCCGAGCCGAAGGCCCCGGCCGCCAAGAAGCCTGCGCCCAAGGAAGACGCCCCGGAGACTACGGTCATGAGCGTCGAGCAGGCGCTAGCCGCCCGCCGTGCCCACGCGCCGAAGACCCCGGTCGATCCAAACCTGCTGGGGGAGGACGACTCCGAGATCGATCTCGAAGTGCTCGCCCACCAGCGTGAAATGGCAGCCCGCGCGGCCATCATTTCCCGCCGTGCCGCGGAACGTGAACGCCTGCGCATCCAGAATGCCAACCAGGGCAAGGACGACAAGGCCTCCGATCCTTTCACCGGCGCCATGGGCAACATTCGCGAGGTCGAGGACCGCATCGCCAAAACCGGCGTGCAAGGGCCCAAGACGCAGAGTGTTTCGCTGGACTTCAACGCCGGCGGCAAGCTCAGTTCCAAGAAGGACGAAGCGGCACCAGCAGCCAAGAAGCCTATGGCCAAGCCGGCGCCCAAACCCGCAGCGAAGGCCCCCGCCAAGCCTGCGGCCAAGGCACCGGCCAAGCCTGCAGCCAAGCCAGTTGCAAAACCAGCCGCTAAGCCTGCGCCAAAGGCGCCGGCGGATCAGAAGGCTAAAACCCATACGGCCCGACCGGCCCCGGACGTTGACATGCCACGCATCGATGCGGTCAATGCACAGGGCTTGCAGCCACTTGACGTGCAGGCGCACGGCCTCCGCCGCGCCAATAACATGCTGATCGCGATGATCGTCGCCCTCAGCGTGGGCGGTGCAGCATTGATTGCTGGCTTGATCATGTTGCTTGGCAACTAGTTTTCGTAGGACAATTAGGTTCTCGATCTACACCTCTATAAGGAGACACCCCACTCTATGGGAGCACACGCAGAATCAATTGCCCTCGTGAAGGTTGCCGCGCACGCGGCTTCCGAGAAGATGGCAGAAAACATGGTCGCGCTGGACGTTGCCGACCGCTTGGGCGTCACCGACGCTTTCTTGATTGTCTCTGGTGGATCAGAACCTCAGGTGAACGCAATCGTCGACGAAATCGTCGCTGAGGTGCTCGACGAGTACAGCATGCGTCCGATCCGCCGTGAAGGCTTCGGCCAGGGCCGCTGGGTCCTGCTGGACTACGGCGACGTAGTCGTCCACGTTCAGCACCAGGAAGACCGCATCTTCTACGCGCTCGAACGCCTGTGGGCCGACTGCCCAGTCATCGAGCTGCCTGAGGAACTTTCTGAAAACCAGAAGTAACCCTCAATTTGCATCCTGATCAGGTAGTCATCTATGATTATGGAGTTGCCTGATCAGGGCAGCAATCCTTTTGGGGGTATGGCGCAGTTGGTAGCGCGTCTGCATGGCATGCAGAAGGTCAGGGGTTCGAATCCCCTTACCTCCACAAATTAAAATCCTGAAATTTCGGTTCGTCCGGGATTTCAGGATTTTTTGTTTTCCACAAACCGTGTTGCCCACCGCCGGTGCCCGCGATGCCCACGGCATGCTGTATCCCATGAGCACAGTGACGGCACAAGCACTATCGAATCTGGTCGAGGCGGGCAAGCTAATCGCCTTGGCTACTTCGATCCTGTCCGGCGACGTACCGGCCGGCCACGCTGCGATATTCGCGCTGTATGTCGAGGAACTCAACCAAAAGCTCAGTCGAGCACAGGTCCACGCAGCTCATGCCCTACGCCGCACCGGTGCACACAAACTTGATCATGCCTCCTTCCAAGCGATCAGCGATGCTGGTGTCGATCCCACGCTGGAACAACTTGAAGCCGCCGAAGGACATGCCACTACCGGGCGCACCCATTTCAAAGATGCCAAAGGCATGATGACCGACTGGCTGAATATTCCGCGCGGCACTGCAGGAACTCGGCTAGTCCAAGCCGACTGCCTGCTAGGTGGTGTCGATCAAGCAGGGCAACCGGTAGAGCCGTGGCTCCCGGAGTTAGCCGCGCAATTCGAAGCCCCGGATGTGGACCCGCGCTTGGTAGCTTCTACGGCCTTGAAGCTGCATTCTGCACGTAATGATTTCGGCGACGATGAAGCCGGCCAGGCGGAGAAAGCGCGATTGGAAGCTGAATCAGTCGCTTTCCTGCGCTCAGAACCCAAATCGGCTCGTAAGCACATCAATGACTTGGTGGCTCAGGTGAAAGCCGGCAAACGCCCGCTGAAAGCTCTGCTGGAGCGCATTGGCATCTTCAAGAAGGGCATGCGCCAGGGCCTGATCGAGTATACGCTTCGTGTGTTGCCCTCCCAGGCGGCGTATATCGAGGCCTACTTCGCGCAACTGGACAATCCTGCCACCGTGGCCGGGAACAGGGACGGCTTGAAAGAAGCCGAGGCTCAATTCACGGGTCAGCAGGGCTCCGGTTGGGACGATGCGGAGTCCAAACCGGACTGGGCAAAAGACGATCCGGTGGCGGACGAAGAAACCGAAGACGATAGTCCGCCGGCAGACAACAACGAACAAGTTTCGGAGACCTCGGATGACGAGGAAGAATGTTGCCAACCGGGAGATCCTGAAGAACGCAATACTGAATCAGCTACCACTGGTGCTGTCACTCCATGGGAGGATTTGAAGCCCGAGCGACGCCGTTTAGTTGGATTCATGGCAATGCTGATGAGTGACAGGACGAGCACCAGTGACCCGCCGGGTCAACGTGCTGGGTTGGTCGCACCGCAGGTGAGCATCATTCTGAATTGGGACAAGATGCAAGAGCAAGCACAAGACTACGCGGTCAACAGCAGTGGGATGTCCTTGTCTGCTGGTGAAGTCAGAACTGCGCTGTGCAATGCCGGAGTTTATCCGGTAGTGCTCAATGGCAAGAGCCTGCCCCTCGATTTAGGCCGGACGCAACGGCTGTATTCCAAGTCCCAGCGCCGTGCGATCCGGGCAGCCTACCGGGGCTGTTCCTATCCTGGATGCAGCATGCCCGTAGAACGGTGCGAAATTGATCATCTGGACGCGTGGGAAAAGGGTGGACGAACGGATATCAAGTCTGCCGGGTTGAATTGCCTGATACACCACACTGCCCGGCATTGCGGGTTGTTCCACGCGGTGAAGATTCCGGAGAGCAGACCGATGGTATTGCTTTCACCAGAATTGGATCCGGAACAGAAATTGCGGATCAATACGTATTTCATGACTCCCGCAGAGGCATTGGAAGCTGAAGCGTTGGCGGATGAAACGACAGCTAAGTGGCGCGCGGGGGAGCTGGACGTAGAAATCGTCGAACCTTGAGAACCCCCTAGCAAGATTCAGCCGCCGACAAGCGGAGGACCGTTTCAGCGCCGGTATTCTCGCCGGAGTTGCGATACTTGAATGAACGAAGATCATTCAGGAGCAATATGTCACGTGTTCAACGCCGGGCTGCGAATTCCCGACCATTTTTCGGTACCCAGAATTCGTCGCATACCTCGATGGCTGTTCGCTATATTGATGATGGCAACGTGGAATCCGCTCCGGAAGGCACGAGCGCGGCCGATGCGCTGGCGTTCGGCCAGACTGGTGATCAGCGCATTGCTTTGTCCTTGTATCCCACGCCGGATGAAGCTGACATCCACGATCTCACCGAGGCGTGGGAACTGCATCCAGTGCTGGCCGAAGACCTCGTGCACGCCCGCCAGCGGCCTAAACTCGAACGCTACGGCGAGGTGCTCCTGCTGGTAGTTCGCTCAGCGTTGTACCTCGATGAATCCGAAGAAGTCGAGCTGTCCGAGTTCCACATCCTGATGCGCAAAGGCGCTGTGGCGGTGCTCTGCCAGGACCACCGGTGGATCGACGGCACAGACGGCGAGGAATTCGTCGAGTCAATCAGGAACGGCAAGCTTCGCAAGGACCAGGTGCTGCTCAAAGACCCGGAGCTGCTCCGCTTGGGCGCCGAAGCAGTGCTGTACCGGATACTTGATGCGATTGTTGATGGATACGCCCCCGTGCTCCACGGCCTGGGGATCGACAAGGAGCAGATCGAACGGCAAGTCTTCAGTGGCGATGCCGCAGTCACCGAACGCATCTACCGCCTGAGCCAAGAAGTGATCGATATGCAGCATGCGACCGCGTCATTGCTGGAGGTCGTGCAATCGCTCGACGACGGGTTCAAGAAGTACCCGGTGCCCGCCGAGCTGGAAACCTACCTGCAGGATGTCACTGACCACCTCACCCGCGCGCATACCCAAGCCGTGGAATACCGGGATGCGCTATCGCAGATCTTGAGCGTCAATTCCACCCTCGTAGCCCAGCGCCAGAACGAGGACATGAAGAAGATTTCCGGTTGGGCAGCGATCCTGTTCGCCCCGACCTTGATTGCAGCGATTTACGGGATGAACTTCGAGAACATGCCAGAACTGCATTGGACCTTCGGCTACCCGATTGCTGCCGGCCTCATGCTGGGATTTGCTGCCGCACTATATGGTGTATTCAAATGGCGCAAGTGGTTCTGAGCGGAAAGATTCCAGGGGAGACATTGACGGCGAAAATCGACTTCAAGAAATCGCTGGACAGCTATCGGTCCGTGGCCGGGCAGTTCCGTGTCCTGCAGGTGCCAGCGATGCGCTACCTGATGTTCGATGGATCAGGTGACCCGAATACCAGCAACTTGTACCAGCAAGCCCTGCAAACCTTGTATCCGGTGGCCTACAAACTCAAATTCGCGAGCAAGGCGCAAGGCAAGGACTATGTCGTCCCGCCGCTGGAAGGCTTGTGGTGGGCCGAGGATATGGCGGTCTTTACCGAACGGAGAGACAAGGAACAGTGGAGCTGGACCATGATGCTGATGGTCCCGGCGTGGATCAACGAGGACGACTACGCGAGGGCTCTGGAAACCGCCCAGGCGAAGAAGCCGTTGCCTTGCCCTGGGCGCATCCGGTTCCAGTCGCTTGCTGAAGGCCAATGCGTGCAGACGCTGCACATTGGCCCCTACGATGCAGAAGCCGAAATCCTGGCAACGATGCACCACGAATTCATACCCGGCCAGGGACTGCGCATGACTGGCAAGCACCACGAGATCTACCTCGGCGACCCTCGCAAGGTGGCACCGGAAAAGCTTCGCACGATCCTGCGCCAACCCGTTGAGCCCAACTAGCGAGAGGAAAATAGATGGAACTGGCACCCCAGAGCACAGTTGCCCAAGTGCAACAGGCACTGGCCGAGCTCGAAGACCCCAAGTACCGCGCGGTCAATGAGAAGCACGGCGATGATTTCGGCGTGAATCTGGGCAAGCTCCGCGCCTTGGCCAAGTCGTTGAAGAGCAACCAGGAGCTTGCCGACGAACTCTGGGCTACCGGCGAAACCGCAACCCGGCTGGTCGCGCTGCTGATCGCCAAACCACGGAGCTTTACCTTGGAACAGCTGCAGGTGTGGAGCCAAGGCGCCAGCACTCCCAAGGTCCAAGCATGGTTCCTGAGCTACATCGTCAAGAAATCCAAGCTGCTCGAGGAGCTCCGCCTGCTGCTCATGAGCCAGAGCGACCCGGTACAGCTGGCTGCCGGCTGGGAGCTGACTGCCCACCAGGTAGTCAAGGCCCCGGAACTGCTGGACCTGGAACAGCTGCTTGACACGATCGAAGCCCGAATGAGCGCCGCACCGGATCGCCTGCAGTGGGCGATGAATACGACCCTGGCGCACATCGGCATCGAGCATGAGCATTTGCGCCGACGTGCCCTGGCCATCGGCGAGACCTTGCAGGTGCTGGTGGACTACCCGACCTCAGCCGGGTGCATTTCACCATTCGCTCCCATCTGGATCACCGAAATGGCCAAAAGGAAAGCCTAGGTCCAGCAATCGCTGGACCTAGGCTTCCGGGAGCTAGGCGTCCGCCGGTTCCTCGCGCTTATCGCGCAGCGCGATCTTGGAGATCACCCAGATCACGGCGGTCAGCCCGCCGGTGAGCAGCAGCTGGGTGCGCGCCGCGGGATCAGTCATCGCGATGGCGACAATCGCCGCAAGGACGATGATCGTAGCGATCGACAGGCCCGGGAAACCCCACAGCCGCAACGGCAGATGCCCGCCATCGCGGTCCGCGCGGCGGCGCAGGATCAGCTGCGTCACGGCAATGAACGACCAGATGAAGATGATGGTCGAACCCACCACGTTCAGCAAGATCGGCATCACAGCCTCGGGCCAGATCCAGTTCAGGCCCACGGCCAGGAAGGAGAAGGCCACGGAGGCGATCACGGCCTTCGACGGCACGCCATTGCCGGTCACGTGGGTGACGGCGCTCGGGGCGAGCTTGCGCTGGCCCAGCGAGTACAGCATGCGCGAGGAACCGTAGATATTCGCGTTCATCGCCGAAAGCAAGGCGACCACGACCACGGCATTCATCAAGAAGCCCACGCCTGGAATGTGCATGACATCCAGTGCGGCCGCAAATGGGCCGTCCACGATCGCCGGATCATTCCAGGGAACCAGGGCGACAATGACCAGGATCGAGCCGAGGTAGAAGAACAGGATGCGCATCATCACGGACTTGACCACGCGCTTGATGTTGCCGGCCGGGTCCTTGGACTCGGCGGCCGCGATGGACACCACTTCGGTACCGCCGAAGGAGAAGATGACGATCAGGACTGCGGCGGCGATGCCGGCCATGCCACCGGGGGCGAAGCCGCCATGGGCGGCCAGGTTGGCGAAGCCAACTGGTTCCGGCGTCGGGATCACCCGGGTCAGCACCAAGGCGCCGAAGACCAGGAACGCGATGATCGCAGCCACCTTGATCACGGCAAACCAGTATTCGAAACGGCCGTAATTCCTTACGCCGAGCAGATTCGCTCCGGTCAGGACCACCACGAAGCCGAGCACCCATGCCCACTGCGGGAAGGCCGGAACCCAGCCGGCGGTAATGGCCGCGGCCCCGGTTGCCTCGGCCGCGATCACCACGACCAGCTGGATCCAGTAGAGCCAGCCCAGGGTGGACCCTGCGCTGCGCCCCATGGCTTGGCCAGCGAAGGTGGAGAACGCGCCGGAGGACGGATTGGCGGCTACCATCTCCGCGAGCATGGCCATGATCACGATGATGACGGTTCCAGCGATCAGGTAGGAGACCAGCACGGCCGGACCGGCGATGGAAATGGCCTGGCCGGAGCCGACGAACAGGCCAGCGCCGATCGCGCCGCCCAGGCCCATCATGGAGATCTGGCGCCGGGTCAGCCCGGTATGCAGCTGCTCGGGGGCTTTGACTGCGCTCACGCGGTGGCCTCCTGGACGGGCAGGGCCGCGAGCACGCGATCGACGTCGTGTGCGGTACCGGAGGAAATCCTCAACCCGTCACCGGGGAAGGCGCGAACCACTACACCGCCGGCGGCGAGCTTGGCTTCAAGCTCTTCGGTTGCCTCGCCGGCATCCACCCAGACGAAGTTCGCCTGCGACTTCACGACCGGGTACCCGGCGGCAGCCAGGCCCTCGTACATCCGCTCGCGCTGGGTGACGACTTCCTCGATGCGCAGCGACAGCTCGCCGATGGCGGCCAGCGAGGCCACTGCCGCGCGCTGTGCCAAGTCGGAGACGCCAAATGGCACGGCCACCTTGCGCAGGTTCCCGGCAACTTCCAGCGGGCTGATGGCGTATCCGACGCGCAGGCCAGCCAGGCCGTAGGCCTTGGAGAAGGTGTGCAGCACGGCCACATGCGGGTATTTGCGGAACAGCTCGATGCCATCGGCCCGCACGGCCGAGCGGTCGAAGTGCACGTAGGCTTCGTCGACGACGACCAGCACGTTGCGCGGCACGGCATTGATGAACTCATCCAGCGCGCGGGCCTCCACCACCGTGCCGGTCGGGTTGTTCGGGTTGCAGATGAAGACCAATCGGGTCTTATCGGTGATCGCGGCCAGCATGGCGGGCAGATCATGGCGGCTATCGGCATCCAGGGGCACCTCGACCGGGGTGGCTCCGGCGATCCGCACCAGCGAAGGATACGCCTCGAAGGAGCGCCACGCGTAGATGACTTCGTCGCCCTCGGCGGCAACCGCATGGATGATCTGGGCCGCGACCTCGACCGAGCCCGCGCCCAGGGTGATGTGCTCCGCCGGGACGCCGAACTGCGAGCTGAGGGCGCCGGTCAATTCGGGCGCCGCGATGCTCGGGTAGCGGTGGATGGTGGCCAGGCCCTCCTGGATGCTGGACAGCACCGAGGGCAGCGGGCTATGCGGGGATTCGTTGGATGAGAGCTTGGAGGCTCCAGCGGCTGCGGGCTTGCCCTGCTTGTAAGCGGGCACTTCCTGCAAGGAGGGGCGCTGGTGAAGGGTCATGAGTTTCCTCTCTGACTGCCAGAGCTGCACGAGGTTGGCAATCGTTCGTATGACAAAGCCGTGGTGCGTGGTCAGCGGTGGCCCTGCTCATATCCTCGCGTGTCGCGATTCACAAGCATCGACTGTAGGTTGAATGAATCTGCCGGCGCAATCGCAACCCCTGTTTCTATGCAGGCTGCATAGCAATCGCCGCCAATCAACCCATTTTACTAGTCAATCTGCCCAGTCTTTTCCACTTCTGCCTCGGCCCTAGCGCACGCTGCGACCAGTGGCAGTGTCCTTCCTTGGAAATGCTCGTGCAGGGCGAAGGAGGATGAGGTCCTTGCCACACCCGGCACCTTGTTGATGCGGTTGAAAATCGCCTGCAGGTCTTCGGGGGTCCGGGCCACAACGCGCAGCTGCAAGTCCGAACTGCCGGTCACGGTGTACATGTCGAGGATTTCCGGGATGGATTCCTCCAATGCGCTCGCGACCGGATCGTGCCCATAGCGCTGGATGATCTCCACCTGGCAGAATGCGACCAGCGTGTACCCGAACCCCGCAGGCTTGACCCGCGGGACGATGCCCTGGATGACGCCGGCCTCGTGGAGCCGGGCCAGCCGGCTGCTGATCGTGCCGCGGGCAACACCCAAGCGCCGGGCGCACTCCATCACCGGAAGCATCGGCGATTCGGTGAGCAGTTCGATCAAATCCGCGTCCAGGCGGTCAATGCGCACGGTCGTCCTTTCGACGAGTCGGTCCAATGATCCAAGGCTAGCGGTGTTTGCTGGGCGCGCTCGATGAAAATGAGCCAAGTGTAATCCGCGCCACAGGCTAGGCTGTTGCCATACTGATCCTCAAGGAGTTCACTGATGGGCAAGACACCTCTCCAGTCGGTAGCCGGTTTGCATGTCCTTGTCACCGGGGCCGCGCAGGGCATGGGTTTGCTTTTCGCCAAGCAAGCTTGCCTCGAGGGCGCGGCACGGGTGGTCATCTGGGACATCGACGCGGCCAAGCTCGACGCGGCTGCCGAAGAGCTGCGCCAGCTCGGCGGCACTGTCGAGACCCATGTGGTGGACCTTGCCGACCAGGGCCAAATCCAGCGCTACGCCGCCACGGCGGTGGAGGGCGGGGGAATCGACGTGCTGGTCAACAACGCCGGGGTGGTCACCGGCACCTCCTTCGCGAAGCACAGCACCGCGCAGATCACCGCGGCCATGCAGGTGAACGCGCTCGCCCCGATGTACTTGACCCACGCCCTGCTTCCGCAGCTGGGCCGACGGGGCAAGGGCCGGGTGCTGACCATCGCCTCGGCGGCCGCGCTGGTGTCCAACCCGAATATGAGCGTCTACGCGGCCTCCAAAGCCGCGGCCCTGTCCTTCAGCGATTCGCTGCGGCTGGAGCTGGAAGGCAACGACCAGATCGCCGTAAGCACCATTTGCCCGACCTATATCAGCACCGGCATGTTCGCGGGCGCCAAGCCGATGCTGCTGACCCCGATCCTGGAGCCGGAAGTCGTGGTGGACCGGGCGTGGCGGGCGATGCTTGCCGGCACGCCGCTGGTGCTGATGCCGTGGACCAGCAAGCTGGGCCAGCTGCTGCGCGGCGTGCTGCCGCGACCGGCCTGGGATTTCGTGGCCGGCAAGGTCATCGGCGTATACCGCTCGATGGACCAGTTCACCGGGCGAACAACGCGGGACGAGCAGATGAATCGGGGCTGAAAGTTCGCTGGCCCATCTGTTGCTGGAGGGCCCTGCGGGGTAGCTTTGGAGCATCGCCCAGCTAGGAGGACCGTCATGCAAAAGCTCACCGTCAATCTATGGATGCAAGGCACTGCAGAGGAAGCGGGGGAATTCTATGCCCGCGCCCTGCCGGAGGCAAAAACCGAAGTCGAATCGCGCTATCCCACCGAGGGCCTGCTGGAATTCCAGGAACCCTTCGCCGGCAAGGCGCTGACCGTTTCGCTGTGGGTGCGGGGAACCAAGATCACGCTGATCAACGCGGGCCAGGAATTCACGCCCAATCCGGCGATCTCGATCATCGTGGTCTTCAACGCCGGCCAGCGCGAGTCCCTCGATGCCACCTGGGCCGCGCTGCTGGAGGGCGGCACGGCGCTGATGCCGCTGGACACTTACCCGTTCAGCGCACGCTACGGCTGGGTGAACGACAAGTACGGTGTCTCCTGGCAGCTGATGGAGTCCGATGAGCCCGTTGAGCCGCGCGCCTCGGTCTTTCCTGCGCTGATGTTCGGCGGTGCGGCCCAGAACCGCGCGGTCGAGGCCATCGAGTACTACAGCCAGGTGCTCGGCGCGAAACTGGACAGCGCCTTCCCGTACGGGGAACCGACCGAATCCGCTACCGCCGAAGCGCTGATGTACGCCCAATTCACGCTCGGCGAGGATTGCGTTGCGGCCATGGATTCGGCCGTGCCGCAGGACTTCACCTTCACTCCCGGCGTCTCGCTGGAATGGCCATGCGATGGCCAGGCGGAGATCGACCGCGTCTGGGAGGCGCTGTCCGCGGTGCCGGAAGCCGAGGCCTGCGGCTGGCTGACCGACAAATTCGGGGTGAGCTGGCAGATCGTGCCTTCGAACATGGGTGAGCTGATGGAGCGTCCCGGCGCATTCGAGCATATGCTGAAGATGAAGAAACTAGTGATCAACGACTTCTGAGCGGGGAACGATGCAGAGCGCTGCACGGCGGGCGGTAGTGGCAGGAGCCAGCGGGTTCATTGGCGAACGGCTGATCGCGCAGCTGCGCGGGGCTGGATACCAGGTGGCGGTCATCGGCCGCGGCCGTACAGCGGATGCGCAGTGGGGCGATGGCCCGGCGCTGGCGGCACTCATCGATGGTGCAGAACTGCTGGTCAATCTGGCCGGGAAGAATGTCGGCTGCCGCTATCACGAGGCGGCGCGCAACGAGATCCTCGCCTCGCGCGTGGACACGACCCGCGCGCTGCACGAGGCAGTGTCCCAGGCCGCTGATCCGCCGGCGCTGTGGCTGAACGCGTCCACCGCGACCATCTACCGGCACAGCATGGATGCGCCGAACACCGAGGACGGCCGGATCGGCGAAGGGTTCTCGGTGGATGTGGCGCGCAACTGGGAACGCGAGTTCTTCCGCGGCGAGCTGCCCACGCGCCGGGTCGCCCTGCGCATGGCCATCGTGCTCGGCGACGGCCCGGCCACGCGCAAGCTGCTTGCCGTTGCACGGCTCGGGCTTGGCGGGGCGCAACACGATAGCTGGTGGCCGGCGCATCGGCGCTACCGCGGCATCGGCCCGGATCCGAGCGGAGCCGAACGCAGCGGCTGGCACCGCACGCGCGGGAACCAGCGCTTCAGCTGGATCCACGTGGATGATGCGATCGGCGCGATCGGGCATATCATCGACCACCCCGAAATCACCGGCCCCGTCAACCTCAGCTCGCCGAACCCGGTTGCCAACCGGGCGCTGATGGCCTCGCTGCGCCGCGCCACTGGCGCGAAATTCGGGCTGCCCGCGTATCGTTGGATGCTGGAGCCGGCCATGTTCGTGCTGCGCGTGGAACCGGAAATGCTGCTCAAGTCCCGCTGGGCGCTGCCCGGGGTGCTGCAGGGGACCGGGTACGAGTTCCGCTGGCCGCACCTGGATGCGGCACTGGATGACGTGGCCGGGAACCTGGCTGCGAAACAAGCACTTTAAGGACGCGCATTGGCACCGAGATTCCGACGCTTCACCCTGCCCGAACTGGCCCCTGGCTACCGCGGGGATCTGGGCGATGACTACGTTGAACTGCTGCACTTCAGGGATTTCGATGAGCCGCTGGCGGCCGATGGCGCGCGGCTGGAGGAATGCCGTTTCAGCTCCGTGCAGATCGAGGCCTTGCGCAATGCCCGGCTGATGCAGTGCGAACTGGACCAATCCGGGGCTCCCGCCCTGCAAGCCGCTGGTGCGTTCCTCAACGATGTGCGGGTGACCCACAGCCGCTTCGGTTCCGCGGATTTCGCCGAGGCCCAGCTCGATGGCGTGGTATTCGAGAACTGCAAATTCGGCTGGTTGAATTTGCGCGGTGCGACGGTGCGCGATGTGCTCTTCGTCAATTGCCAATTCGAGGAGATCGACCTGGGCGGGCAGATCCAGCGCCTGGGCTTCGTCGATTCGCGGGCCGGGCAAATTACCGCTGCCGGGGCGCAATTGCGCGAGGTCGACCTGCAGGGGCTGGACTTCGCCCAGGCTGAGGGGGTCGACGGGTTGCGCGGGGCACGGATCAGTGCGCTGCAGCTGGGCCTGCTCGCGGAGGCGATGGCCAGCCACCTGGGGATCAAGCTAGGGAGTTGATTTGCCCGTGGCCGGCGGCCAGCTGCTGCGCGGTTTCGGCCAGCAGCTGCGCCATGGCCGCGGCGGCGCGGGTCAAGGAGACATCGCGCCGGTGCGCCAGCCCGATGGTGCGGGCCAGCGGTTCGCGCAAGGCAATGGAGCGCACTCCCGGGGCGTCCAGCGCCACCGTCGCCGGAACCACGGCCACTCCGAGTCCGCGCTGCACGAAGCGCAGCACCGCGTCCATCTCCCCGCCTTCCACGACGATATTGGGCACCAGGCCGGCGTTCTTGTAGGCCAGGGCGGTGCTGGCGCGCAGATCGTAGCTGTGCGAGAAGGCCAGCTGGGGCACCGGAGCCAACGCGCGCAAATCAAGCTCCTGGCCAGCCAGGTGCGGGTGCTCCAGTGCGTCGATGACCACCAATTCCTCTTCGAGCAGCGGCAGGTTCTCCAGATGGTTGTCGTTCACCGCATGCTCCGAGGTCACGATGAGCGCCAGATCCAGTGCGCCGCCGTCCAGCTGCTCCAGCAGCTTGTGCGAGCCCGCTTCGAAAATCTGCAGTTGCACCCCGGGGTAGCGGGTGCGGAAGATGGACAGCGCCTCGGCGACCAGCGACACGCACAGGGTAGGCGGGGCGCCCAGGCGCACCCGCCCGCGATGCAGCCCGGCCAGGTCGGCCATTTCGGAGCGGATGGACTCCTCGTCGGCCAGCATCCGGCGTGCCCGGGGCAGCAATGCCTGCCCGGCGGCGGTGAGCGTGATGTTGCCGCGGGCCCGGTGGAACAGCTCGGAGCCCAATTCCTGTTCCAGCGTGGCGATCTGCCGGCTGAGCGATGGCTGGGCCAGATGCAGCTGCTCGGCGGCCCGGGTGAAGTGCCCCACTTCGGCGATGGCGGTGAAGCCGCGCAATTGCTCTAGGTTCATGGTGCATAGCCTACTGCTATCAACATCATGCCAATAATTCATTGGACGTATTCTGGGTGCGGGGCGATGCTGGAAACCATGAGAAACGAACAGCAGATATCCACCTCCGTACTGGTCATCGGCACCGGCGGTTCAGGCCTTCGCGCGGCCATTGAGCTGGCAGAATCGGGCACCGACGTGCTGGCCGTGGGCAAGCGCCCGCGCCACGACGCGCACACCGCGCTGGCCGCCGGCGGCATCAACGCCGCACTGGGCACGATGGACGCCGAGGACAGCTGGCAGCAGCACGCGGCGGACACCATCAAGGAAAGCTACTACCTGGCCGATTCGCGCACCGTGCAGGTGGTCGCCCAAGGCGCGGCCCGCGGCATCGAGGACCTGGAACGCTACGGCATGAATTTCGCCCGCGAAACCGACGGCCGGATCTCCCAACGCTTCTTCGGCGCCCACAAATTCCGGCGCACCGCCTTCGCCGGGGACTACACCGGGCTGGAAATCCAGCGCACCCTGGTCCGCCGTGCGCAGCAGCTGCAGGTCCCGATCCTGGATTCGGTCTATATCACCGAGCTGCTGGTCGCCGAGGGGCGGATCTTCGGCGCCTACGGCTTCGACGTCAACGACGGCACCGGGTACCTGATCCATGCCGACGCGGTCATCCTGGCCGCCGGCGGCCACACCCGCATCTGGCGGCGCAGCAGCTCTCGGCGCGACGAGAACACCGGCGACGCCTTCCGCCTGGCCGTGGAGGCCGGTGCCCGGCTGCGCGATGCCGAGCTCGTCCAATTCCACCCCTCGGGCATCATCGAACCCGAATCGGTGGCCGGGACCCTGGTCTCCGAGGCGGCCCGTGGCGAAGGCGGGATCCTGACCAACGCCCTGGGCGAACGCTTCATGGAGCGCTACGATCCCCAGCGCATGGAACTGTCCACCCGCGACCGGGTCGCCCTGGCCGCCTACACCGAAATCGCCGCCGGACGCGGCACCGCCAAGGGCGGGGTCTGGCTGGATGTCTCGCACCTGCCCCGGGCCACCATCATGGAACGGCTGCCCCGGGTCTACCAGACGCTGCTCGAGGAGCAGATGCTGGACATCACCGAGCAGAAGATCGAGATCGCCCCGACGGCGCACTATTCCATGGGCGGGGTGCAGGTGGACCCGCTCACCCACGAAACCGAAGTACCGGGCCTGTACGCGATCGGCGAAGCCTCCTCGGGCCTGCACGGGGCCAACCGGCTGGGCGGCAACTCGCTGATCGAGCTGCTGGTCTTCGGCCGGATCGTCGGGCAGGGAGCTGCCCGGTATTCGCGTGCGCTCACTTCCCAGCCGCGTTCGCAGGCGGCCATCGAGAAGGCGCGCGGGGAAGTGGACCGGCTGCTGGCCGCCGATGGGCAGGAAAATGTCCGATCCCTGCAGCGGGCGATCCGCGACATCATGACCCAGCACGCCGGAGTCGTGCGCGAGGAGGCGGGGCTGAAGCTGGGCCTGGAGAAGCTGGCAGAGGTCGAAGCGCGGATGGCGCGGGTGGGCATCCACCCGGACATCGCCGGCTACCAGGATCTGTGCCACGCCTTCGACCTGAAGTCCTCGGTGCTGGCCGCGCGCGCCACCTTGGAGTCGGCGCTGGAGCGCCGGGAAACCCGCGGCTGCCATAACCGCAGCGACTATCCGCACACCGATCCGCAGCTGCAGGTGAATCTCATCTGGTCGCCCGAGGGCATCACCCGTGAGCCGATCCCCGAGGTGCCTGCGGAAGTGGCCGCGCTGATCACCGAGGTATCGCAGGCAGGCAAGCTCGTGGAGTAATGAACCGGTGCGAACTTGCCAAGGCCCGGCGGCTGCGCTGAAACTGAGCTCAGTGGGCGACCGGCCAGGCGTGGGTGCCCTTCGCGAGTGGAGGATGAGATGGCCCATGTGGGGCTCGTATTCGTAGGACTGATTCTGAGCGTGAATGCGCTGGTGGGGCTGGGCCGGATTCCGGCCCGTTCGGCGGCGGTGCTCAACCTGATGGTCGGCGCGCTGCAGATCATGTTGCCGACCTTGATACTCAGCCAGGCAGGCAGCGACATCGCACTGGTCAATGCCACCTGGCCCAGCTACCTGTTCGGGATGACCTATCTGCTGGTCGGGTTCAACACCCTGTACGGTTTCGACCCGGCCGCGCTGGGCTGGTTCAGTGCGTTCGTAGCCGCGATCGCGCTCTACAAGAGCGTGCTGTCCATCGGCCCGGACCCGCTGTTCGCGGTCATCTGGCTGGCCTGGGCGCTGATGTGGCTGGGCCTGTTCCTCTCCGACGGGCTGGGGCTGCGCCGGCTCGGCCCGGTCCACGTGCCCGTGGCCACCGCATGGTTGATGCTCAGCGCCGGCATCCCGAGCAGCACCATCCCGGCGCTGTTCGCGCAGAACGAGCGGTGGTCGACGTCGCCGGCTGCGGGTTGGGCCGCCCTCTGCGTGCTGGCCGCGGCCGCCGGATTCAGCTGCTGGAAAGCCCGCAGCACCTGGCGCTCCATGCAGGAGGCAACCTAGCGCTTGCGCTGCACCCGGGCCTCGTCCCAGACCGGCTCGTCGGACTCGTAGACGGTGCCGTCGGAGCCGAAGACCAGGAAGCGGTCGAAGCCGCGGGCGAACCAGCGGTCGTGGGTCACCGCCAGCACCGTGCCCTCGAACGCGTCGATGGCGCGCTCCAGGGCTTCGCCCGAGTGCAGGTCCAGATTGTCGGTGGGCTCATCGAGCAGCAGCAGGGTTGCCCCCGAGAGCTGCAGCAGCAGGATCTGGAAGCGCGCCTGCTGGCCTCCGGAGAGCGATTCGAACTTCTGCTCGGACTGCGCGGCCAGCCCGTAGCCATCCAGCGCTCCGGCCGCCGCCTCGCGCGGCATTCCGGAGCGGTGCTCGTCGCCGCGGTGCAGGATTTCGAGCAGGGTGCGGCCAAACAGGTCCGGGCGGCTGTGGGTCTGGGCGAAGTAGCCCGGGCGGATGCGCGCTCCCAGCTTCACCGTGCCGGCATGCGCCACCGGGGCGATCACCACATCGGAGACCGGCAGATGCTCGCGCTCCGGGTCGGATCCGCCGGAGGCCAGCAGGCGCAGGAAGTGCGACTTGCCCGAGCCGTTCGAACCCAGCACGCCCACCCGGTCGCCGAACCAGATTTCGGTATTGAAGGGTTTCATCAGCCCGGTCAGCTCGAGCTTTTCGGCCACGACCGCGCGCTTGGCGGTGCGCCCGCCCTTCAGCCGCATCTGCACGTTCTGCTCCAGCGGGATCGCCTGCGGCGGGCCGGCCTCCAGGAACTTCTCCAGCCGGGTGGTGGCCGCCTGGTAGCGGTTGGCCATGTCGGAGCGGAACGCGGCCTTGGTCTTGTACATGTTGACCAGTTCCTTGAGCTTGGCGTGCTCCTCGTCCCAGCGCTTGCGCAGCTCTTCGAAGCGCTCGTTGCGCTCCTTGCGGGCTTCCACATAGGAGCCGAACGCGCCGCCGTGCACCCAGGCGGTGGCCCCGCCGTGGCCCGGTTCCAGGGTCACGATGCGGGTGGCGGCGTTGTCCAGCAGCTCGCGGTCGTGGCTGATGAACAGCACGGTCTTGTTGGAGCGGGACATGATCTCTTCCAGCCAGCGCTTGCCGGGCACGTCAAGGTAGTTATCCGGCTCGTCGAGCAGCAGCAGTTCGTCGTTGCCTTCGAAGAGCGCTTCGAGGACCAGGCGCTTCTGCTCGCCGCCGGACAGGGTGCGCGCCAGCCGGTCCCCGGCCTTGTCGAACCCGATGCCCAAGGCGGCCATGCAGACCTTGTCCCAGGTGGTTTCCAGCTCGTAGCCGCCGGCGTCGCCCCACTCGATGATCGCCTCGGCGTAGCGCATGTGGACTTTCTCGTCCTCGCTGGTGAGCATTTTGGCTTCGTACTCGGCGACCTTGGCGGCGGCCTGGGCCAAAGCCGGTGCGGCGGTGGACAGCAGCAGGTCCTTCACCGTGGAGTCGTCGCGCACCTGCCCGACGAACTGGCGCATGATGCCCAGGGTGCCGGTGCGGTTGATGGAGCCTTCGTCGGCCTTCAGGTCTCCTGCGATGATCTTGAACAGGGTTGTCTTGCCGGTGCCGTTGGGTCCGATCAGCGCGGTCTTGGAGCCGGCGGTGACCTTGAAGGCCGCGCCGCCCAGAAGCTGGGTGCCGTCGGAAAGGAAATACTGGATGTCTGTCACGTCTATATGGGCCACCTGGCAATCCTATCGGGTAGATTGCCGAACATGCAGATCACAGTAGAAATCTACGGCGCGCTCCATGCCTGCTGCCATTCAGCGTTTTCGGTAGGCGATCACGTGCGCTGGCAGCTGGCCCAGGTGCGCAATGGGCGCGGGGAAATCTCCTTCGAGCTCGATGACCACGGCACCTTCGATGGCACGGGGGTGCCGGTGGCAGCAGTCGCCGCCCGGGTGGTGCGCATCCAGTACCGGGATCATGGACGTGCGGCGAAGGCCGGGGGACTGGCAGATGACCCTGTCCCGGTGGTCGATACCCTGCATGTTCCCGAAGGCACGGATTTCGACCACGACTGGATCGTGGTGGGGCTGGAAATAGCGGATCCGAAGAGCCTTCCGCCGCTGGCCGACTGGGATGAGGGCGCGCCCCTGCCTGGTGGCGCGCCCCGCGGCGGCTAGTTGTACTTGTAGAACCCTTCGCCGGCCGCTGCGCCGAGCTTGCCCTGGTCGATGTACTGGGTCTTGAGCAGCTCGGCGAACTTCTGGCTGGTTGCATCGCCTCCACGGGAAATGTTGTAGGCGGTGTTCAGCCCCACGATGTCGTAGATCTCGAACGGACCATGCGGAGCCCCGGTGCCCAGCTTCCAGGTCTTGTCGATGGTCTGCGCATCGGCGACCCCGTTGACCAGCAGGTGGCTGGCGGACTGCAGGAAGGGGACCAGCAGCGAGTTCAGCACGTAGCCCGGCTGCTCCTTGAGCACCCGGATCGCGACCAGCCCGGTACGCTCGGCGAAGTCGACCACTGCTTCGTAGGCTTCGGGGGTGGTTGCCGGTGTGCCCATGACTTCGCCGGTGTTGTTGGACCAGATGTGGTTGGCGTAGTGCAGGGCCAGGAATTGTCCGGGGCGGCCAGTGAACTCGGCGATATCCGAGGGCAGCAGGGTCGATGAATTGGTGGCGAATATGGCCTGTTCGGGGGCCAGCGCGGCCAGCTTCCGGTAGGTCTGCGCCTTGATCTCCAGATTCTCGGGCACCGCCTCGATGACCAGGTCGGCCTCCCGCACCGCGTCGGCCAGATCGCTGGTCAGTTCGATGGACTCGCGGGCGGATTGGGCCTTCTGCGGGTTCCCGAAGTACTGGGCGTACTGCGCAACCAGGGCATCCAGCCGCTGGTTTGCGGCGGCCAGCGCTTGCTCGCTGATGTCGTAGCCGATGACGGGCAAGCCGTGGTAGGCGGTTTGGAAGATGATTTGTGCGCCGAGCACGCCAGTGCCCAGAACGGTGATGCGTTGCAGTTCCATGATTCTCCTTGGGGTACAGCTTCACTCTCCGCTTTTAGTTGCGCGATTTCAACTAAATGTGAGCGGGAGAACGCCCGACACCTGCTGGTTGGCTGCCAGTTGCCGAGGATTCACTTTCTGGCTAGGTGGTGCTGGAACTCTTGGGGAGTCATCCGCAACCAGCATGGGGGAGAACTACGTGCACCGCATATCCAAGAAGGCCCCGGGAATCCTGGCCGCCGCCGTCATCGCCGCGAGCCTGTCGCCGCTAGCCGCCGCCGCGGACCCGGGGGAGTACTTCGAACGCGAAGCCACCTACCCGGTCTACCAGAACCATCCCGAGGGCGCCGCGGCCCAGACCGCCGCAGAAATCTCCACCGTATCGGCGGACGGCAAGACGCTGATCTACTCCGATGCGCTCTCGCGCAGCGTCGGCTTCCTGGACATTTCCAACCCTGCCGCACCGAAGGGCCTGGGCCTGCTGGGCCTGCACCAGCTGGGCAGCGCCGAGGACGAGCCCACCAGCGTGGCCGCCTACGGCGACTACGTGTTCGTGGTGGTGAACACCTCGGCCAGCTACAGCGACCCCTCGGGGCGGGTGGATGTGGTGCGGATTGCCGACCGCACGCTGGTGCACAGTTTTGCACTGCCAGGCCAGCCCGATTCCATCGCGCTGTCCGCCGACGGCGCCTACGCGGGCATCGCCATCGAGAATGAACGCGACGAGGATGCCGGCGAAGGCGCGCTGCCGCAAGCCCCGGCCGGATCGATCGCCATCATGGACCTGCAAGGCGCGGACCCGGCCGGCTGGAAGCTGCGCGAAGTCCCGCTCACCACCGGTTCCCGCACCGAACCGATTGCGCTGCCGCTGCTGGCCGCGGCCGGTCTCGACACCCCGCAAGACCCCGAGCCCGAGTACGTCACGATCAACGAGAAGAACCAGCTGGCGGCAACCCTCCAGGAAAACAACGGCGTGGTGCTGGTGGACCTGGCCTCGGGCGGGATTACCGGCGCCTTCAGCACCGGGACCGTGGACCTGGCGGGGATCGATACCGAAAAGGACGGCGTGCTCGATCCCAGCGGGGAGCTGAAGGGCGTGCCGCGCGAACCCGATGCCATCGGCTGGATCCAGGACCGCTATCTGGCCACGGCCAATGAGGGCGACTGGAAGGGCGGCAGCCGCGGATTCACGATCTTCGACTCCGCCACCGGCGACGTGGTGTGGGATGCCGGCAATAGCTTCGAGCACCTCGCGCTTTCGCAGGGCTTGTTCCCGGAGCAGCGCGCAGGCAAGAAGGGCGTTGAGCCCGAGGGGCTGGCCATCGCCGAATTCGGCGGCGTGGACTACGGATTCATCGCGGCCGAACGCGGGAACTTCGTGGCCGTGTACGACCTGTCCGAACCATCCAGCCCGCGCTATCTGCAAAGCTTGCCGACTACCAACGGCCCGGAAGGGATCTTGCCGATCCCCGGGCGCAACCTGCTGGCCATCGCCTCGGAAACCGATGAGGGCCAGGTGCGTTCGGCGGTGTCCCTGTACTCCTTCGGCGCCGCCGCGCCGCAGTTCCCGCAGCTGTCCTCGGATGCCGCCGATCCGGTGCCTTTCGGCGCGCTCAGCGGCCTGTCGGCCAACCCGGCCGATGCTTCGCAGCTCTTCGCGGTCAGCGACAACGCGTACCAGCCGCGCATCTACACCCTGGAAACCGGGACCCCGGCCACCGTTGAATCCTCGATGGCGGTCACCTCGGCCAGCGTCGAACTGGATCTGGAAGGCATTGCCGCCCGCGCGGACGGCGGATTCTGGGCCGCCCATGAAGGGGAAACCGGGGCGGAGAACCTGCTGGTGCGCATCGACGCGGCCGGTGCGGTGCAGGAAGAAATCGAGCTGCCTGCACTGTCAGGGTTGGGCAAGCACGGGCTGGAAGGCATCGCCGCGACCGGGTCCGGGAAGCAGGAAGAAGTGGTGTTCGCGGTGCAGCGCGAACTGCCCGGCGAGGACGTCGTCCGCCTGGGCAAATACCTCCCGTCCACCGGCGAGTTCAGCTGGTACGGCTACCAGCTGGACCCGGCAGCCGACGGTGCATGGAATGGACTGTCGGAAATCACCGCGCTGCCCGATGGCTCCTACGCGGTGATCGAGCGCGATAACCAGGTGGGGCCGGACGCCAAGCACAAGGCCGTCTACCAGTTCCGGCTTCCGCCGGCCCAGGCAGGAGAAGTGCCGCTGGTGCAGAAGAAGCTGGCGGCCGATGTGCTGCCGGTCCTGCAGGAAACCAGCGGCTGGACCCAGGAGAAGCTGGAGGGGCTGGCGGTAGCCGATGGCCAGGTCTACGTGGTGACCGATAACGATGCGGTGGATGAAGCCACCGGCGAGACCGTCTTCGCGAACCTCGGTGCGGCGGATGAAGTGTTCGATCTGGCCGGCCAGGCACCCAGCGAGGAGCCCGGCGAAGAAGAGGGCAAAGACCAGGACGAAGAGCTAGCCGCGGAACCAACCCGGAACCCTTCGCCGCTGCCGAGCGGGGAATTCCCTGCACAGGTCCCGGAGCCGACCCGGGAAGCCGGCCAGTCCCAGGCACCCCAGGCCCAGGCGCCGCAGGAGACGCGGCCAGCACGGCCGGAAGCCGGCGAAGAGCTCGCAGCCACCGGTGCGAACAGCTTCTGGCTGATTCCGGTGGGTGCTGTGATCGCGCTGCTCGGCGCCGCGGCGGCCCTCAAGACCGCACGGGCCCGCGCGAAGTAGGCCGCGCGGAAGGTACCGGGAAAACAGCGAAGGCGTGGCACCTATGCAGGTGCCACGCCTTCGGGATTGAAAGCTAGTTCTTCTTCTGCGAAATCACGACCGCGGCCACGACGGCGATAATCAGCGAGATGACCAGGAACTTGCCGCCATTGCCGGACTTCTTGTCCTGGGCGGCGAGGTTCTTCTGCGCGACCTGCACAGCGCTCTCCACCGAGGCGCGGGCACGCTTGGCGGCCTTGGAGTTCCCGCCGACATTCTCGATCAGGTTGGCGCCGGCCTTGCTGATGGCTTCGGTGTTGACACCGGAGACGGCCTCGTTCCAGCCGCCACGGATTTCCTTCGGCAGCTCTTCCTTGGCAGCCTTGGCGAGTTTCGCCAGCGACTTTTCAACTTGCTTCAAGCTCTTGGCAGTCTTCGACATGTTGTTCCTCTCTGATGGACCTTGAGTCTGGTGGACCTTGAGGTCTCAGCTCCCAGCCTAGCCAGCCGGGGGTGGGCACTCAAGGCCGCGCCGTTGCGCTGACTGCGAACTGGGAATTTACTGGGAGGCTGCGGGCGGGCGCAGCTTGCGAATGCGGGTCCGCAGCGCGCTGAGCAGGCACAGCAGCATCAGGATCGCCGCGATCGAAAGCACCGTGGCAAACCCGGGAGAGGTGGCGTGGCCGGTGTAGCGGTCCACGATGATCCAGCCGATCACCCACAGCGCGCCGGCGTTCAGGTAGATCCCCATGGGGTTCTTGAAGCTCACGGCGCTGAGGAACAGTGCCAGGAGCAGCACCGACAGGGCGCAGGCGCCCTTGAACATCAGGGAGCTGGCGTCGGCCCCGGACAGGGCGGCGAAGGCGACAGTTTCGGCCAGCACGATCACCGAAAGCCACCCGGTGAACAGCCCGAAACTGGCGCGGGTAATCCACCGGTCCACTTGCTGCAGGGCAGGGGTCTTGCCGATCATCACCACGATGCGGATCAGCAGTGCCAGCAGGAGCAGGCCGAACACCAGCGAGGTGCCGATGCGGTCGCGCTCCAAGAACGCCACCCACAGCGCATTGCACAGCACCGCGCCGAGCACCCAGAGGCGCAGCCGGCGATGGAACCCGGTGCGTTCCTGCGGCAGGCATTGCCAGATCGCGTAGAACGCCACTGCGGCCATCAGCCCGAACCAGGGCAGCTGCCCGATGCGCGGCACCGAGGTGACGGTGGCGTCCTGCCCCATCCACCCGCCGGCGAGTGTTTCCAGCCCGGCGGCGGAAAGCACCGCCCACGCCGCCCAGCCCAAGCCGAGCAGGATGATGGCGGCATAACCGCCGGTAACCAGCCTTCTTTTCACGATTCCGAAGGTACCACGCCGCCAGGGTTAAAACCGTTCGCCACGGTTAGAGTGGAGCCATGACAGATCTTTGGGTACGCCGTGCCATTTCCCTGCTCGACGCTGACGCGAACCGCAGCGCCGACACCCACCTGCATCGCTTCGAACTTCCCGCCCACTGGGGGATCGAGCTCTATTTGAAGGACGAGTCGGTGCACCCCACCGGTTCGCTCAAGCACCGGCTGGCGCGCTCGCTGATCCTCTACGGGCTGGTCAACGGGAAGATCGGCGAAGGCACCACGCTGGTGGAGGCCTCCAGCGGATCCACGGCCGTTTCCGAAGCGTACTTCGCGCGGATGCTGGGGCTGGACTTCATCGCGGTGGTGCCCAAGTCCACCAGCGGCGAGAAGATCGAGCTGATCGAGTTCTACGGCGGACGCTGCCACCTGGTGGACGCGGCCGGCCAGGTCGATGAGGCGGCCCGCGCGCTGGCGGCCGAAACCGGCGGCTACTACCTGGACCAGTTCACCTATGCCGAGCGGGCCACGGATTGGCGCGGGAACAATAACATTGCCGAGTCGGTGTACGCGCAGATGGCCGCCGAAGCCCACCCGATCCCCAGCTGGATCGTGGTCGGCGCCGGGACCGGCGGCACCAGCGCCACCTTCGGGCGCTATGCGCGCTACAAGCGGCACGAAACCAGGATCTGCGTGGGCGATCCGGAAGGCTCCTCCTTCTACGGGGGATGGCGCACCGGGGACATGGGCTACGCGACGGGGCAGGGATCGCGCATCGAGGGGATCGGCCGGCCCAGCGTGGAACCGAGCTTCGTGCCCGGGGTGATCGACCAGATGGTGCAGGTGCCCGATGCCGCCTCGTTGGCAGCCATGCATTTCCTGCGCGCCAAGACCCGCTACTTTGCCGGCGGTTCCACCGGAACCAACCTCTACGCGGCGTTCGGGATCATCGCCCAGATGCTCGAGCGCGGCGAGCAGGGCTCGGTGGTGACGCTGATCTGCGACTCCGGCGAGCGCTACGCGAACACCTACTACAACGAGCAGTGGGTGGCCGAGCAGGGCCTGGACCTGGAGCCCTACGCCGCGCAGCTGGAGCGCTTCATCCAGACCGGGGCCTGGAGCTAGCTGCCACGCAGGGCGGGCATGAGCCCGGCCTGCTTCTTGCGCTGGTGCACCGAGAAGTAGCCCAGGCCCGCTTCGCCGGCCACGAAGCGCCGTTGGGAGCGGGCGGGCAAGTAGATGATGTCGCCGATGGCCAGCTCGATGGATCCGCTGGCGGTATGCAGGACCCCGGAGCCGGCGAAGACGTGCAGCACCACGTCCAGCTCCGGGCCCTGGTGCTCCCCGATCTCTCCGGACGGGGCCAGCGAGATCACGTTGGCGTCGAGGTCGCGCTGCCCGGCTTCCAGCTTCCAGATCGCTCCGTTGGTTTTTCCGGCGGCCAGCTCGGTGGTATTGGCCATGCGGCGCGGTTCGGGCATTGTCTCTCCTTGAAGTTCTCTGCTGCAGCTTCCAGCCTATCCAATGGCGGGCAGCGCCCCGGTCCACCCGGCGGTGACGCGGTGCGTGCCGAACTGGGCCAGTTGGCCACGCGGCCGCTCATCCTGGCCATGGCACTGGGAGCGCTGGTCAACGGGGGCACGTACGCTGCGTTCGCCTTCATCGCGCCGGTTGCGGCTATCACCGCCGGCGTGGCCAGCCCAGGGCGGGTATCGGGTCGGCGACCGGGCCGGGTGCTCTTCTCCGGAGGACCGCTGCTGCTGGCCAGCTGGGTCGTGTTGGCCTGGACCGCGTCGCATCCCATGGCGCTGCTCTGCCTTGTCTTCATCCAGGGTGTCCTGGCCTTCGGCGCCGGCAGCACCGTGATTGCGCGGGTGCTCTACGCGGCCGCGGCATTGGCGGCGGCCGCGCTCTTGGCCATGGTGCTGAGCCGGTGCATGCTGTTGGAAACCACGGCTGGCTCCCATCGATGATCCGCCGCGGCGCGCTTCGCCCACAGGCCCCGGGATGCCGGGAAAGTAGGCGCGGTGGACCTGGGTGCACCGGTGCGGGGTAGCCGGCGTTGCCCGGTAGGCAGCGCTCGTTGCGTGCGCCACCTGCCGGTGTGTTGGGAGGAACCTTCGGCAGCGCCAAAAACCCATGACACAAGGTGGCTGGCGCAGTAGGGTGAAGAATAGACCCACTGGAAAATTGTGTGCAGGAGGAATGTTTTGCCTACCGTAGCCGACCACCTGATTGAACAGCTCGATACCCAGGGAGTGCGCCGGATTTACGGCCTTCCGGGGGATTCCCTGAACGGCTTGACCGATTCATTGCGGGAGAACGGGCGGATCGAATGGGTCCACCACCGCCATGAGGAAGCCGCTGCCTTTGCCGCGGCGGCCGAAGCCGGAATCACCGGAGAGCTGACGGTATGCGTCGGCTCTTGCGGTCCGGGGAACCTGCACCTGATCAACGGGCTGTACGACGCGAACCGCTCGCGCGTGCCGGTGCTGGCGATTGCAGCGCACATCCCTACCGAGGAGATCGGTTCCAACTACTTCCAGGAGACCCACCCGGTGGAAGTCTTCCGTGGCTGCTCGGTCTATGCCGAACAGGTTTCCGACCCCAAGCAGATGCCGCGCATGCTGCGCATTGCGATGCGCGAGGCCATCGAGAAGCGCGGCGTGGCAGTACTGGTGATTTCCGGCGATGTCGCGTTGGCGGAGATGGAACGCACGCCCACCCAGGAAATCACCAAGACCAACCCGCGGGTGCTGCCCAATGAAGACGAGCTGGAGCGCACCGCGGAGATCCTCGAAGGCTCGCGCAAGGTCACCATTCTGGCTGGTGCGGGCGTGGCAGGAGCCCATGACGAGGTGATCGCGCTGGCTGGCAAGCTCGGCGCGCCGATCGTGCATGCGATGCGAGGCAAGGAGCATATCGAGTACGACAACCCCTTCGATGTGGGCATGACGGGCCTGCTGGGTTTCGCTTCGGGCGCCAAGGCGATTGCCGAATGCGACGTGCTCCTGATGCTGGGCACCGACTTCCCCTACCAGCAGTTCTATCCGCAGGACGCGACCATCATCCAGGTGGATATCCGCGGCGAGCAGATCGGCAAGCGCACCCGGGTGGACATCCCGCTGGTGGGCGCCGTGAAGGACACCGCGGCGGCTCTGGATGCGCTGCTGCCGGTGCAGACCCACCGCAAGCACCTGGAGACAGCGGTGGAGCATTACCGCAAGACCCGTACGAAGCTCGACGAGCTCGCCACGCCCTCCAAGCCGGGTGCTGCAATCCATCCTCAGTATCTGGCCCGGCTGATCGACCAGCACGCAGATGAGGATGCGATTTTCACCGCCGATGTGGGATCCCCGGTGATTTGGGCAGCCCGCTACCTGACCATGACCGGCAAGCGACGGGTGCTCGGCTCCTTCAACCACGGTTCCATGGCCAACGCACTGTGCCATGCCCTGGGCGCCCAGGCAATTGACCGGCAGCGCCAGGTTATCGCCTTCGCCGGGGACGGCGGATTGGCCATGATGCTCGGTGAGCTGCTGACCGCCACGCAGAACAAGCTGCCGATCAAGATCGTGGTGTTCAACAACTCCTCGCTGAATTTCGTGGAACTGGAAATGAAGGCCGCCGGGTTCGTCACCTACGCCACCGATCTGCACAACCCCGACTTCGGGGCCGTGGCTACCGCCTCGGGGCTCAAGGGCTACCGGGTAGATGATTCGGCGCAGCTTGAAGCCACGGTGCAAGAATTCCTGGCCCATGACGGTCCTGCGCTGCTGGATGTCGTGACCGACCGCCAGGAGATGTCGATGCCACCGGAAATCAAGTTGGAACAAGCCAAGGGATTTGCCTTGTATGCCATACGCACCGTGCTCTCCGGGCGTGGCGACGAGCTGCTGAATCTGGCTAAAACCAATTGGCGGCAATTGTTCTAGTCCTTTTATGCCTATGCTTGTTGCTGGTGCCCTTGGCACCAGCAACACGTTTGTGACATCAAGAAAGTTGGCGCTTTGGCTTCGCAACCTGCCGCTACCCACGCGGCCACCATCGAGGATTTCACCCGCAACCTGGCTGCTGTCAACCAGAAGATCGCCACGGCGGCACTAGCTGCCGGCCGCGACGCTGGCTCGGTTCGGCTGCTGCCGGTCACCAAAACCATCGATTTCGATCGCTTGGCATTGGCCATTGCTGCCGGTGTGGACACGCTGGGGGAGAACAAGGTCCAAGAGGCCCAAGGCAAGTACGAGCACTTCTGCGAGGATTTCCCGCACCTGCGTTATGCGATTATCGGTCCCTTGCAGACCAACAAGGCGAAGTTCGTGGCGAAGTTCGCTGATGAATTCCATGCCTTGGACTCGCTGAAACTGGCACAGACCCTGCAACGCCGTTTGGAGGCAGAGGATCGGACGCTTGAAGTCTTCATCCAGGTCAATACCTCCGGCGAGGAAAGCAAATCAGGCATCGAAGCTGCTGGGGCAGCGGACTTGCTTAGCGGCTTGGCGCCGCTGGATCGGTTGACGCCAGTGGGCTTGATGACCATGGCCGCAAATACCAAGGACGAAGCATCTATCCGTGGCAGCTTTGCGTTGCTGCGCGAAACCCGTGACCAATTGCAGCAGGATGCTCCTGAAAGCTTCCAGCACCTGTCCATGGGCATGAGCGGCGACTACGAGCTGGCCATCGCCGAGGGGGCCACCGTCGTGCGTGTAGGCCAGGGAATCTTCGGTGCCCGCACCTACCCGGCCTAAGACGCTTCTGCGTCGCCACTGAGCTTCGTTGCAAGGGCAGCTGGCAAATCGCCAGCTGCCCTTGCTGCGCGTTCTCCACAGCCGGTCGTGCGTCGGCCAAACTGTGGGTGCCAGGGGCGACACTACATGTAGTGGTGCACACCGTGTACCCCGAACTACATGGAGGGTGCAGAACACGCCGACGAACATCTCACAAGAAGAATTTTTAACCCACAGCGGACTTCTGCCAACCTGTGGACAAAGGTCTCGAGTCCGCGAGAAATCGCGGTTTAAACGGGGGTTAATATCCACAGTTCCTGTGGACGTTGCCGTGGATGAATGACATACTTGTAATACATCATGTTGTGGCCGCTTGACCCGCCAAACACAAGATGTAGTATTGAACCCGTCGGTGCGGCTCGCACCAGAAGCACCTCGAAACAGTGGTTTTGAGGCATCCGAGAGGATGGCTAGGACTTTTCCGAAAAACCGGGATCCTAGCCGAAACAAAGACTTTTTAAAGGGGATCAGGGACATGGCCATCACGGTTTACACGAAGCCTTCCTGCGTTCAGTGCAACGCTACGTACCGCGCGCTGGATAAGAAGGGTGTCGAGTACAACAAGGTAGACATCTCTCAGGATGCGGCAGCCTTGGAGCACGTTCGTGGCTTGGGCTACATGCAGGCACCTGTCGTAATCACCGATGACGATCACTGGTCGGGCTTCCGCCCAGACAAGATCGAGCTGCTGGCTCCAGCCAACTAATCAAGAATTCCATCCGCTAGCTTGTAGTGGAGGCGAAAAGCAATGTCACCTGCAGCGCTTGCCGATAGGCAAAATGCTGAGGCCCAGGAACCGCTGGAACTCACCGATTCGAAACTGATCTATTTTTCATCTGTTTCGGAGAACACCAAGCGTTTCGTGGACAAACTTGAGATGGATGCCGCACGGATTCCGGTCTATGCGACCGAACCGCAGCTGATCTCAACTGCACCATACGTGCTGCTCATACCCACTTATGGCGGAGAGCGTGGCAAGCGCTCGATCATGCCGCAGATCATGAAGTTCCTGCGGCATGAAGCGAACCGCGTGAATCTTCGCGGCGTGATCGGTGCAGGGAACACAAACTTTGGCGAGTACTACTGCATTGCGGCAAAACGCATTGCCGAGAAATGCAACGTACCCGTGCTTTACACATTCGAAATTATGGGAACCTCAGAAGACGTTCTCAACGTCAAAGAAGGGCTTGAAACCTTTTGGACACCAGCGTCGCAGAACCGGCAGCAACGATGAATAGCTCAAAGGAGCTCCCAGCCCAGTTCCAGGGCTTGAGCTACAACGACCTCAACGCCATGCTGAACCTTTACGGACCAGATGGAAAGATCCAGTTTGAGGTGGACCGCTACGCGGCTCGCCAGTACTTCTTGGACCACGTGAACAACAACACCGTGTTCTTCCATGATCTCGATGAGAAGCTTGAATATCTGGTCAAGCACGAGTACTACGAGCGTGAAACCCTCGATCAGTACTCGATGAACTTCATCCGGGATCTGTTCAAGCACGCCTTCGGCAAGAAGTTCCGTTTCGAAACCTTCTTGGGCGCCTTCAAGTTCTACACCTCGTACACGCTGAAGACCTTCGATGGCAAGCGCTACCTGGAACGCTACGAAGACCGCGTATGCATGGTTGCCCTGCACCTGGCACGTGGCGATGAAAAGCTGGCCATGCACCTGGTCGATGAAATCATCGAAGGCCGCTTCCAGCCTGCCACCCCAACCTTCCTGAACGCCGGCAAGGCACAGCGTGGCGAACTCGTCTCCTGCTTCCTGCTGCGCATCGAAGACAACATGGAATCGATTGCCCGCGCAGTCAACTCGTCGCTTCAGCTGTCCAAGCGCGGAGGTGGCGTTGCCCTGTCGCTGACCAACCTGCGTGAGCACGGTGCGCCGATCAAGCAGATCGAGAACCAGTCTTCCGGCGTCATCCCGGTGATGAAGCTTCTTGAAGATTCCTTCTCCTATGCAAACCAGCTCGGTGCACGCCAGGGTGCAGGTGCCGTTTACCTGAACGCACACCACCCGGACATCTACCGCTTCTTGGACACCAAGCGCGAAAACGCTGATGAGAAGATCCGTATCAAGACCCTGTCCTTGGGTGTTGTTATTCCGGATGTCACCTTCGAACTGGCTCGCAAGAACGAAGACATGTACCTGTTCAGCCCGTACGACGTCGAGCGCGTCTATGGCGTACCGTTCAGCGAAATCTCCGTCACCGAGAAGTACTACGAGATGGTAGACGACGCTCGGATCAAGAAGACGAAGATCAGCGCCCGCGAGTTCTTCCAGACCCTGGCCGAGATCCAGTTCGAGTCCGGTTACCCGTACATCATGTTCGAAGACACCGTGAACAAGGCCAACCCGATTGCCGGCCGCATCACCATGTCGAACCTGTGCTCGGAAATCCTCCAGGTTTCCTCCGCTTCGGAGTTCTCTGACGACCTGAGCTACAAGACCGTCGGCAAGGACATCTCCTGCAACCTCGGTTCGATGAATATCGCCAAGGCCATGGACGGCAAGGATCTGGCTACCTCGGTAGACATCGCCATCCGTGCCCTGAGCGCAGTTTCGGACATGTCCTACATCGCCTCGGTTCCTTCGATTGCTGACGGCAACAGCAAGTCGCACGCCATCGGCCTGGGCCAGATGAACCTGCACGGCTTCCTGGCCCGCGAGCACATCTACTACGGCTCCGAAGAAGGCATCGACTTCACCAATATCTACTTCTACACGATCCTGTTCCATGCACTGACTGCATCGAACAAGATCGCCATGGAGCGCGGCGAGACCTTCGATAACTTCGAGAACTCGAAGTACGCCTCGGGTGAATTCTTCGACAAGTACACCGAGCAGGAATGGGTTCCAGCTACCGAGCGCGTCCGCGAGCTGTTCGACGGCATGCAGATTCCTACCCAGGAAGACTGGAAGGCGCTGAAGGCTTCTGTCATGGAGCACGGCATCTACAACCAGAACTTGCAGGCAGTTCCTCCCACCGGTTCGATCTCGTACATCAACAACTCGACTTCCTCGATCCACCCGGTCGCAGCGAAGATCGAGATCCGCAAGGAAGGTAAGATCGGCCGCGTTTACTACCCGGCTCCTTACATGAACAACGAGAACATCGACTTCTACGAAGACGCTTACGAAATCGGCTACGAGAAGATCATTGACACCTACGCTGCCGCAACCCAGCACGTAGACCAGGGCCTGTCGCTGACCTTGTTCTTCAAGGACACTGTCACCACCCGTGACATCAACAAGGCCCAGATCTACGCATGGCGCAAGGGCATCAAGAGCCTGTACTACATCCGCCTTCGCCAGCTTGCGCTGGAAGGCACCGAGGTTGAAGGCTGCGTTTCCTGCGCACTGTAAGACCTTGATCCATTGACCGGTTAGCCGGGCAATGGCATCACGCAACAGCTGCCGCATGGTTTCGCCCAACGGCAGCTGTTGCATATCAAAACGACCTCAGATCGTGTCAGCGATCTGACAATAACTTGGGGCCTTGCTGTACAGGTGGCGTTCGAAAGAACGGTAGAGTTGTAAGCAAAGTTCTTAATACGATTTAGCTTTTCGATGAGGGGCAATGACCGAGAAGATTCAGCTCACCAACAAGGTTGAGGCAATCAACTGGAACCGTATCCAGGACGACAAGGACGTAGAGGTCTGGAACCGTCTCGTCAATAACTTCTGGCTGCCGGAGAAGGTGCCGCTGTCCAACGACATCCAGTCGTGGGGAACCCTGACCGAAGACGAGAAGCTGCTGACCATGCGCGTCTTCACCGGTCTGACCCTGCTTGATACCTTGCAGGGCACCGTTGGCGCTGTTTCGCTGATTCCAGATGCGATCACCCCACACGAAGAAGCCGTGTACACCAACATTGCCTTCATGGAATCGGTACACGCAAAGAGCTACTCCTCGATCTTCTCGACCTTGGCATCGACCAAGGAAATCGACGAAGCCTTCCGCTGGTCCACTGAAAATGTGAACCTGCAGAAGAAGGCTCAGATCATTGAGAGCTACTACCACGGCGAAGATCCACTGAAGCGCAAGATTGCTTCGACCCTGCTCGAATCGTTCTTGTTCTACTCGGGCTTCTACCTGCCAATGCACTGGTCCTCGCATGCGAAGCTGACCAACACTGCAGACCTGATCCGCTTGATCATCCGCGACGAAGCTGTTCACGGTTACTACATCGGATACAAGTTCCAGAAGGGTCTGGAAAACGAGACCGAGGAGCGCAAGCAGGAGCTGAAGGACTACACCTTCGAGCTGATGTATGAACTGTACGAAAATGAAGTCCAGTACACCCACGATCTCTATGATCCGGTAGGCCTGTCCGAGGACGTCAAGAAGTTCTTGCACTACAACGCCAACAAGGCGCTGATGAACCTGGGCTATGAGGCAATGTTCCCGTCGACCGTGACCGATGTGTCGCCAGCGATTTTGGCTGCGTTGAGCCCGAACGCTGATGAGAACCACGACTTCTTCTCCGGTTCCGGTTCGTCGTACGTGATCGGCAAGGCAGTGAACACCGAAGACGAAGACTGGGATTTCTAATCTAGAAAATCTTCAGCTTAATTGGTGATGGCCAGCAGGCCCGGACTCATGCAGAGTCCGGGCCTGCTGGCATTTAAGCTGTTCCGAAGTTGACGTATCCGGCTGGGCTAACGGTACGTCAGCGGTGGACCGAGCAAGATCTTGGGGCGCCTGTGGTGTTGGAAACGCCAATGGTTATCACGTGCGAACCCGGTGCGTGGACCAATGTCCCGTTTGCGCGGTGAGCAGCGGTTATGAAATCTGGAGCTCGTTCTCGCAGTATCCCCATTGAGACAAGGACAACCGCCAGATCGCGGGGAATTATGGCTTGGGCGGAAGCAACCTGGCCCGCAACCGCAGATGAACGCGAACTGGCGAGATTTCGCAGGTATCGTGAGCAATGGGGTTTGACTAGCATCCACGCGGGTCCAGCCTCTTAAGGCAAAAACTCCTTCGGCCACAAAAGCAGAAGAGACAGACCTCAGCACGGCGGTCGAATAATCAGATCGCTGCATCATTATGGTTCTCTGCCAAAGCAAGAATGGGGGTCCAAATGCCTAGCTTGCCATGCAAACTGGAGCGATTGAAGCACCAATTATCGGGGCTTGGCGAGGTCTTTATTGTGCCTCCTGCTGAAGATGGATACGTATTCTTGCGGTATGCGGACTCCCAAGAGCTATACGCATTCGACTGCACTTTCGAATAAGTGCTCAACCACGCGGTTCAATCTGGTGGCGAAGAGTTCTGGCCTCAAATGGAACCATTTGAAGCTCAAGTGGCGCTCTTCGCGGTGCACGTTATGGAAACGATCGAGACTGCGCCGGACAAGGCACGTATTTTGAGCTTTGGAGGCAGTGGTCTTGAGACAGTGAAGGGTAAGCTGCCTGCGGCAGCGATTCGCGAAAACGAGTAACTTGAGTAGGCGTAATAGCAATCTCGGTATGCTTCCACAGAAGCATGCGTCGCCCTTGCCCTATTCGAAAGGACCGATCTCACATACGGGTCCGAAATTTTGCGCCTTCGCCGACGGCTCAGCCAAACTGGGGTCTGAAGACCGCGAGATGGACTCCAATCCGGAGCCGCAGAGGTGTTCGCTGTTGATGTGAACCGTGAACTTAAAGTGGGACTGCCTGCTGACCCGGCAGAGCGATACGCCAGTATTATTCGAGCGTCGAAAGATGCGGATCCGCAACCAAGGTGAGTTACCTAGCCCATTGAATTGGAAATTCATGGGGATGCGACCACTCCGACTATAGCCCAGCTTCGGTGGGTCCATAGTCATGCACAGCGGCGCACTCAACGCTCGGAGATAAATAGTAGATACTTAGACAGTACAGGTAGCTATAAATGCGGGGGAGTCAATGTGCAGATCGAATCCACTTCGGATGAACAGCGTTCATTGGATGACCAGCAGATTCAGCGGATTCGACGCAAGTCGATTTCCGTCCTCGCTGCGGGACAAATTCTTGGAGGCCTAGGCGGTGGCGCAACCCTGACTTTGGGGTCGCTGCTGATCGTAAGCATTTCCGGACTCGATGCATTGGCTGGCATGGCCGCGACCATGAATACTTTAGGTGCTGCCATCATGGCGTTGCCTTTGGCATTGCTTGCCCAGAAGTTCGGCCGGCGTATTTCGCTGTCGACCGGCGCATTGCTGGCAGCCAGCGGTGTTGTCGTCATCATTGCCGCAGCTTTTCTGAGATACTGGCCGTTGCTGCTGCTTGGAATGCTGGTTCTGGGAACAGGTTCGGCAATGAACCTCCAATCTCGATTCGCTGCCACCGACTTGTCCACCACGGCTACACGAGGCCGTGACCTTTCCCTGGTTGTGTGGTCAACAACTGCGGGTGCAGTCATCGGCCCGAATTTATTTGAACCTGGAGAAGAGCTAGCGCAGTTCATTAGCCTTCCACCGTTTACCGGCGGCTTTCTTATTGCGATGTGCGCCCAGCTGGTAGGAGTTCTTGTTTATTGGCTGGGCTTGCGTCCCGATCCGTTGCAGATCGCACAGCGTCAGGCGGCTGCCCAAACGAGCGAGGTTCAGCTTCGCCGCCGCGGCTGGAGCATCCTAAGAAACACTCCTGCTGCCAGGCATGCCGTGCTTACCGTTGCCTTGACTCATCTTTATATGGTGTCCATGATGTCGATGACTCCAATTCACATGCAGCATCAAGGGGCAAGCCTCACGCTCATCGGGATCACCATTTCGGTCCATGTTGCGGGGATGTATGCGCTCTCACCAGTCTTTGGCTGGCTCACAGATATGCTAGGTCCACGAACGGTCATCTTTACCGGGCAGGCGTTGCTAGTTACCGCAAGCATCTTGGTATGGAGCAATGCAGAGAACCATACCGTGACAACTTTGGCGTTGCTTAGTCTAGGCCTCGGTTGGTCGGCGTCGACGGTTGCAGGCGCAACGATGATTACTGGATCAGTTGGCCTTGCTGAACGTCCGAAGTTGCAGGGCACGTCGGACCTCTGCATGAATCTGGCTGGTGTGCTTGGCGGTCTCACCGCTGGCCCAATTTTGGCAGCTGTAGGGTTCCGCGGACTGGCCGTGGTGCTGTTGATTTTTGCGATGTTCATGATCGCTGTGAATATGAAGTCTAATAGCGCCGGAACTGTTCACGAGTAGGCTGCAAATCCAATTCGGTAATAGGCACTTCGAATGAAGGAGAGCATATTCATGGCAGGCAGAAGGCAGTGAATCAAAGTTGGGGGAGGGCCGGCTGGAATGGCCGCCGGTTTAATGCTTGCTCGCAGCGGTGTGCCAGTAGCGGTTTATGACAAGCACCGTGAGTTCCTCAGGGACTTTCGCGGTGGCACCATCTGTCCGTCAACTTTGCACGTGCTCTATGAACTGGGACTGGTGGGCGAATTCGAAGAATCGGGTTCAGCAAAGTTACCCAGGCAAGTAGTCGGACTCCAACGGATCGCCGGCAACCGTTCCTAACCTGTCGCGAATGCAGCTCCCTTTTCAATTCATTGCCGTGGCCCCACAGTGGAGTTTCCGCAATCTACTAGCCGTGCAGTTGACAGTCGAATTCCGAGCCGAATTCCAGCTACCGATGCCGATAGCTGCAGCTTTCCGCTTGCCCCGAAGCAAACGGCACTGCCAGGTAGATTGCTTGGCGTTGGGGTTCTTCGGGAACGTCCTCCGGTCGAAGCCTGCAGCTAAGAACCGGTTAAAAGCAACAAAGGTGCAGTTCCAACCTTGCGGGGAACTACACCTTTGAAGAAAGTCTCTTAGCGAGCCTGGATGTTGGTTGCCTGTGGGCCCTTTGGACCAGCTTCCAGGGTGTACTCAACAGTCTGGCCCTCTTCGAGGCTACGGAAACCGAAGCTCTGGATTGCGCTGTAGTGTGCGAAGACGTCAGCCGATCCATCCGAAGGAGCGATGAAGCCGAAGCCCTTTTCAGCGTTGAACCATTTCACGGTGCCAGTGGCCATAGTGTTATATCCTTATTTATTGATTGGCCACGATGTGGCCTGGTTGCCGATCCGAAGTTCCGAATCGGAAAATTTAGGGGTTACCTCGCGCAGAGCTGCCGAGAACGATTCGCCTGCCGTCGATACGGAGAATCGAATACTGATTTTGCCGGTATCGGCCAAAACGGGGGTCGCTGCACTTGCTTAAACATCGTCGGATTCCAGGCTGCTAACGGGTAATGACCCCACGCTAGCGGAGTAGAACAAGGAATCCACAGAAAAGTGACGTACGGAGTCGTCGAGATGTTTTATCTGCAGTGAAGAAGAGAAGATGAAGAATTCGTTTCGATAGGAGCTCATTCGATCTGAAGATCGATGAGCCGATTTGTAAAGCACAGACGATTTGTTGGCTGTGCTACAAATCCTACTGCTAACAATTACTGGCGGGGACTCACACCTGCAACCGTTGAGGTAACAAATCAAGCGTACCATTGATCGCTGGTCCGTGGGGCGTGATGCGTGATACTTGGGCGTTTTGGCAATGCAAATCGTTGCATCGACATTCGTTATTTGCCTGTTGACTAGTATTTTAGTAAATATTATTTTTCCGGAAAATTGATGCGGGCTATTTTCATGCTCACCCGGCGGCCCTGGCTCTACCCCCCGTTTGGGCCGGTGCCCGAAGGGGTAGAGCCAGCAGTTACGGATTCGCTTGCGCCTGGACCTTAGCTAGCTGATTTCCGAGCAGATCCGCATTTATGGCTGCTCCTGCGATCGTTCCGGCTGCGGCTGCTGCCATGACCATCGCGCCTAGGTTGCTGGCATTCCCTGCCGCATAAACCCCTGGCAGGGCCGTGGCACCCAATTCATTGACCTGGATGAAGGTGCCAAGCGGGTGCTCGGCAAGCTGTCCGCCGAGCTTGAGATAGAGCGAGGCTTGTGCGTTCATTCGGCTTGCAACGACCAGCGCTTGAGCGCTGATCTTCTGGCCGTCTGCCAGCGTGACTGAATCCAGAGTCCCTTGGGTGTCGAAATCGATTGCTTTCACTGGCTGCTCAACCACCGGTATTCCCAATGCGGCAAGTGTCGCGCGATTTTCATCGTTCAATGCATCCGGGGTGTGGTTGACGAAGGTGATCTTCGAGCTGAGCTGGCTGAACATCATTGCTTGGTGCGTGCTCATGGGGCCGATTCCGAGTACCAGGATCTCCTGGTCACGCACTTCCCAGCCGTGGCAGTATGCGCAATGGATCGCGGTATCACCCCATGCTTGGGCCAGCCCCGGAATCGACGGCAAATCATCAATGAGGCCCGTTGCCAACACGATTCGTTCGGCACTAAAGGTATTCCCTGCAGCAGAGACGCTGAATCCGGTGTCCAGCGAACCGGTGAGGTTCTCCACCTCGCCTTCGATGATCCGCGCACCATAGCCAATCGCTTCCTGCCGTCCGCGGGCCAGGAGGTCCAGCGGGTTGATGCCTTCGTTTCCCAGAACGTTGTGGGCATGCTGCGCTGCCGCGTTCCGCGGATTTCCCTCGTCGATGACCAGGACGGTACGCCGTGAGCGGCCCAATGCGACTGCGGCCGCGAGCCCGGCACTGCCGCCGCCGATAATGATCGCTTCGAAATGTTCCATGATTCCTCTCCCTGCTATTTGTGATGTTGTGTCCACGGTATCGACGTTTTGCGCTGCGGGGTGTACCGTTTTGCGCATGACGCAAGAATTCGAAGTTGACCAAGTTATCCGCCAGCGCATAAGAACGTTGCGGCAGAACCTCGGCTGGTCGTTGGAATCGTTGGCGAGCAAGGCTTCCCTGAGCGTTTCCACGCTCAGCAGGATTGAAACGGGAGGCCGGCGTATTGCCCTTGACCAGCTGGTTCCAATAGCCAAGGCACTGAATACCAGCTTGGATGAGCTCGTATCGACCTCTGAAGCCGAGATTATTATCCGCCCGGAGCCGATTTCGATGCCCGGGATAACCATGTGGAAGCTGTCCACCGATGACGCAGTTAACGGGGTGAATGTGTCGAAAATACGTTTCGACCCTTCGCAGGCGCCTGCTCCCACCGAGCTGCGTATTCATCCGGGCAAGGAATGGTTCACAGTGCTCCTCGGAGAAATCCAGCTAAAGCTAGGAGATCGCACCTATCACGTGAAGGCGGGGCAATCTGCGCAGTTCGACACAATGACTCCTCATGCCCTGTGGGCGGTCAATGGCATTGCCGAGGTGCTCGGAATCATGGATCATGCAGGCCAACGAGCCCATGAGCACGACACAGCCAGCTAGTTTAGTGATTTCAATTACTCTTGGATAACCTGAGGGCAGAGTATTGAACACTGCGATGCCAGGAGGGCAACGATGACGCACCAGCTCAACGAGGAGCTTGAACAGGTCCTAGCTGATGGCGATTTCTATTTCGAAGCACTCGGTGAAGGCCGCTATCGCTCGTCGTGGCATTCCCAAGGTGCGTGGAATCCCCATGAGCAGCACATGGGTCCCGCCTCTGGAATCTTGGCCTACGCCTTGGAAAATTTCCAGCCTCGTGAAGACATGCGCATCGCACGGATCAGCTATGAGATCCATGGCCTTATTCACGCCGGAGAATTCGAGATCTCAACGCGAATGGTCCGTCCCGGCCGGACGATCGAATTGATCGAGGCCGAAATGACGGCCAAGGGCCGCACCAGCATCGTTGCGCGCGCGTGGCGGGTGATTACGGGTGACACCAGTGCTGTTGCAGGGGTTGAAGACAAGGAAATCCCAGGCCCAGAGGCCTGCGCGGTGCGCGAAATCAGTGAGCAGTGGCCCGGCGGCTACATCAAATCCATCGAGATGCGCGCCAATGATGAGCTGCGGCCGGGTCGAGGTTTTGCGTGGCTGCGTACTCCTTATGACCTCGTCGACACAGGAGACGCCACAGCGTTGTCCAGCTTGGTGGGAATGATCGACACGGCAAACGGTGTGGTGCCGCGCGTGGATCCGGGGGAAGGAACCTGGATCTACCCGAACGTGGATCTGCAGATCCACATGTACCGCAAGCCCGAGGGCAAGTGGCTGGGCCTGGATGTCCAGCAGAGCTTCGGCACAGACGGCATCGGCCTGACCTCAACGGTATTGCACGATGAAGCAGGCCCTTTCGGCCGTGCTGAACAGATCCTGACGGTCCGTTCGCGCTAGCTCGATGCGCCGGTTGAAAGCTTGGCCAGCAGCTTCTTGAGCTCTGGCTTGGACTTCAGCGTGAACTGGCGCTGGCGGTACTTTTCCCGGTCTGCACCGTGGGCCCGGAAAAGTGCATAGCCGCGCTTGACCAAGAACAGGACCGGTTTCCGGCGCTGTGCTACATCGCGCACGAACCGTCGAAGAGCAGTTACCAATGCCGGTTCGTCCACGTAATACGCTTGGACGTTAATGCCCTTGGCGCGCAGCGGCTCAAGGATTTCGTAGAGGAAGATGCCTTCGGCGACAATCGGCCCGTCTGCGCAAGCGATTTCACGATGCCCGTTGTAGCTCGAGGTCGTGATCGAGTAGTTGGGGACCAGAGTGGTACCGCGGTGGAGCAAATCATCGATAGCCTGCAGTGCGGCTTCCTGATTCCAGGTAGCCGAATTGTCCCAATCGATTTCGCCGTAACCGGTACGGGGGAAATCAACGGGATTCCCGTCTTCGCTGATCTGGCGGTAGAACTCGTCCAGCGGCAGGTGGGGTCGGCCGAATTTCGACGCGAGATAGGACTTGCCGGAGCCGGACGGTCCGCCGATCAGGATGACAGGGGTAGAAGAATTTGGCACGCCTTTTATTATGGCCCAGAAACCTCGGCCATCGGCAATCGGATGCTGTGACATCTACTCCGCCCGGAGCGAATTGCTGAATTAGACTCAGATTTATGAGTTTGTGGAACCCCCAGTCAGATGCGCCGTTATCTGTGGAAATCGAAAATCCTAGCGGAGACCCGGCTGCTGACCTAGAACGTGGAGTGCAACTGCTGCGCAGCGTCCAATCTGGCGAAAGCGGCGCGCTGCTAAGGCTCTATCGTCCGGACCCGACCCTGGCCTTCGGCCAGCGCGATGTGCGGCTAGAGGGCTATGAGGCGGCTCGTGACGTAGCGCAGCAGCAAGGATTTGCTCCTTTGGTGCGCAAAGCCGGAGGCCGGGCCGCCGCGTATCACCGGGGTACATTGATCGTTGATCATATTGAGCCCGAAGCCGAGGCGGTGATGCGCCAGCAGAATCGCTTCGAGGTCTTCGCGCGGGTGTATGCCAACGCTTTCCAGCGCCTTGGCGTGAATGCGCAAGTCGGGCCAATCCCGGGGGAGTATTGCCCGGGAGATCATTCGGTGCATGGCCTCCCTGATGGGAAATCGCCGCGCAACTATCCAGTGAAGCTGGTAGGCACAGCTCAGCGTGTGGTTTCCGGGGCATGGCTGTTCTCTTCGGTCTTTGTTGTCGAGGATTCCGCGCCATTGCGGCAAGTCCTCGATGGGGTCTACCAAGCAATGGGCATTCCAATGGATCCCACGACGGTAGGCGCGGCTAATGATCTGCTCGCCGCTGTCACCACCGAAGCATTTATTTCAGCGCTGCTCGACGAATATAGCGAGCACGCCGCGCTGCAAGGCATCTAGCACAGCTTAAAAAAGAATCGGCACCCGATGCGGGTGCCGATTTTGGTTCGCGGCCGGATCTAGGCGCCGACTCGCTCAACAACCTCGTCAATGCGCGGGTTGGTGGCTGCGGTGCCGTCCGGGAAGATCAGGGTTGGCACGGTTTGGTTGCCGTTGTTGAACGCCTCGACGATCTCTGCAGTGCCTTCGACTTCTTCGATATTCACCTCGGTGTATGCGACACCCTTCTGGTCCATCAGGCGCTTGAGGTTGCGGCAGTAGCCGCACCAGCTGGTGGTGAACATGGTGACTCCGCCGGCAGCGGGAACGTACTGGTCAAGCTTCAATTCGTTGCTCATACATGGTGTAACGGCAATGATGTTTACTTTGTTCCCGGAGGGGTAGAAAAAGTTCGCTGGATTCTTTTGCTCCGCTCGCTAGACTGGGGAGCAGATTTTCCTTGATGCCGGTTCTAAGGGGTAGGCGATGTGCGGACGATATGTGATGGCCAAAGCCATCGGCGATCTGGTGGCAGAGGCCGAGGCGGAAGCGGACGCCAATCTGGAACTGCGCCAGTCCTGGAACGTTGCTCCGACTGCCGACGTGCCGGTTGTGCTCGAGCGGCTGATCGACGATGAGCTGCACCGCCAGATCCATGTAGCACGGTGGGGGCTGGTGCCAGGATGGGCCAAGGAGCTGGCGGTCGGGGTGCGCGCCTTCAATGCGCGCAGCGAGACGGCCAGCACCAAGCCGACCTTCCGTTCGGCGGTGAAGAAGCGCCGTGCCGTCGTCCCGGTGGAAGGGTATTACGAATGGAAAAAGGAAGGCAGCAAAAAGCGCCCCTTCTACGTGCATCGCGAGGATGGAAAGCTGATCTTCTTCGCCGGCCTCTACGAATGGTGGAAGGACCAGGACGGGTCCTGGATTCTTTCCACCTCGATCATGACCATGGATTCACCTTCGGCGGAAGAGCCCGGGGTGCTCGGCGAACTTGCGGGCCTGCATGATCGACTGCCCATTCCGTTGGGCAAGGAGATGATGGGCCGGTGGATGAACCCTGCCGAGGAAGACGGTGAAGGGCTGATCGAGCAGATTCGCGCCGAAGCTTTCGATGTGGCTTCCCAATGGACCATGCATGAGGTCGATACCGCTGTTGGCAATGTGCGCAATAATTCGCCGGAGCTGATTGAGGCGCACAGCAACTCGCTGTTTTAGCCGCGGATGGCTGAGCCGCGGGGCTTGGACCCGTGCAGGAACCCCAGGTAGCTGCTGGCCAGCAGGGTTCCTGCTACAAGTCCCAGCTCGCCCATGGCGTGGGCTGCGCTTTCAGGAACGAATGCTGCTTCGCTCAGCGGGGCATAGGCGAACCAGCCGAAGGTTCGAACCTGGTTGTAGTCCCATAGCAGTGCTCCGATGCCACCTGCTGCCAACAGCAGCCCGGCGATCAGGAACCAGGCCTTGAACCGAGCGAGCTGGCGAAGCGATAAGCCGCCAGCAACCCCCAGCGCGCCAACGCCGAGCAAAGCCAGCACCCAACCGAGAACTTCGGTGGGACCCGGGCCGAAGTAGATTTCAGAGTCTTCGACCAGCGGTACATAGGATCCAGAGTAGAAAACTACTTCTTGCCGACTGTCCCACCACAGCACGACGATGCCGACGATGATGAATACTGCTGCGCCCAGGAATAGGGCAGTGGCGGACTTGTAGCGTTTATCTGAAGGCATGTATTTAATCTTGCCATCACCAGATGTTTTGCGCATCAACTTTAAACACGAGCGGCAGCCGGCTCTAAAGGCCTGCTGCCGCTCGATGCGTGGTGCTTAGTGGCCGCGCTTGATCCATTCATCCAGGTTCGGTGCTTCGGCACCGATGGAGGTGGCATCGCCGTGGCCGGTATTGACCACGGTTTCAGCTGGCAGGACCAGCAGCTTGGTGCGGATCGACTCGACGATCGTCTCGAAGCTGGAGTAGCTGCGACCGGTAGCCCCCGGGCCGCCGTTGAACAGGGTGTCACCGCTGAACAGCACACCGAGGTCTTCGGCGTAGAAGCAGGTTGAGCCCGGAGAGTGCCCCGGGGTGTGCAGGGCGGTCAGCGTGGTGCCGGCGATGGTGAATGAATCGCCTTCGCTGATTTCTGCGTCCACATCGCGCTCGGGGTAGACAGCTTCCCAGAGCATGCGGTCTTCCGGGTTCAAGAACAGCGGTGCATCCACGGCGTCGGCGAATTCGCCAGCCGCGCGGATGTGGTCATCGTGCCCGTGGGTAAGCAGCACGGCCATGACTTCCCGATCGCCCACAGCTTCGCGGATCTTGGCTACATCATGTGCCGGGTCGATGACCATCACCTCGGAATCATCGCCGACGATCCAGACGTTGTTATCGACATCCCACGTCCCGCCATCCAGAGAGAAGGTGCCGGAAGTGACGACGTTCTCGATGCGGGCGGCCATTAGAGCTCCACCACCGAACGAAGCACGGTGCCTTCATGCATCTTGGTGAACGCGTCTTCGATTTCTTCGATCGTGATGCGTTCGGTGACAAAGGCATCCAGATCCAGGCGGCCGAGCTTGTACTGCTCGACGAGCATCGGGAAGTCGTGGCTTGGCAGGCAGTCGCCGTACCACGAGCTCTTCAGCGAGCCGCCGCGGCCGAAGACATCGAGCAGCGGCAGCTCGAGCTTCATCTCCGGAGTTGGCACGCCTACCAATACGACGCGGCCAGCAAGATCGCGGGCGTAGAAGGCCTGCTTGTAGGTTTCCGGGCGGCCCACCGCGTCGATGACGACGTCGGCGCCGAAGCCGCCGGTCAGCGCCTGGATGGCTTCCACGGCGTCGACCTTGGAGGAATCCACGGTGTGGGTGGCGCCGAACTTCTTGGCGCCTTCCAGCTTGTCCGGGTTCACGTCCACCGCGATGATGGTGGTTGCGCCGGCCAGCTGCGCGCCGGCGATGGCAGCAGCGCCCACGCCACCGCAACCGATCACTGCGACGGACTCGCCGCGCTTGATCTCGCCGGTATTGATCGCTGCCCCGATGCCGGCCATGACACCGCAACCGAGCAGGCCTACTGCGGCCGGGTCGGCTTCTTCATCCACGATGGTGCACTGGCCGGAGTGGACCAGGGTCTTTTCGGCGAAGGATCCGATGCCCAGCGCTGGGGAAAGCTCGGTGCCATCTTCCAGGGTCATCTTCTGGGTGGCATTGAAGGTGTTGAAGCAGTACTTCGGCTCGCCCTTGGCGCAAGCGCGGCACTGGCCGCAGACTGCACGCCAGTTCAGAATCACGCGGTCGCCGACCTTGACGTTGGTGACGTTCTCGCCGATCTGGCTGACTACTGCGGTGGACTCGTGGCCCAGCAGGTACGGGTACTCGTCGCCAATTCCGCCGAGCTTGTAGTGCAGGTCGGTGTGGCAGACACCGGTGGTGAGCACATCGACAACTACTTCTCCGGGACCCGGATCCGGAACGATGATGTCTACGACCTCTACGGGTGCGTCCTTGACGCGGGAAATAACGGCTTTGACCTTATGGGACATGGGATTTAGCTCCTGGAACGATTGGCTAGTGCTCTCTCGATGCTATCGGTGTAGCTGGCGGGAATCTAGGAGCCCCGCTCTGAATGACCAAGTGTGGCGCGGACAAGGCGCGAGTTCGTCCCGGCTCAGCCATTGTGCTTGATTCCCGATTAATGGCAGGCCGTTTTGGACTGGACTTTCACAGGCGGGCGAATGAATATCAGAAGGGATGCCCCCGCGGGTAAAAGCACACGTCAGAGATGAGGGAGCCGTGATGCAAGAACAGCACGCGATCGAGCTGGCACCGGGACTTGAGATCCCGGCGCTGGGGCTGGGCGTCTTTTCTAGGTCGGTGCCTCGCCGTGCGGGGTGAAGTTCGTCGCCCGCCATGCCGATTCGGTGTTTGTACATGTCCCCAGCAAACGGGTTCTAGGCAACCAGGTGCGCACCCTGCACGAGGCGGTCTCTGCTTTCGGTGGGCGACGTCTCCAAAGTATCGGCGCTCAACCAGAAACTGGTGGTTGTCGAGGAAACCGACGCCAAGGCATAGGCCAAGCTCGATTCCTACCTGTAAGTGGCAGATCTCACCATTGCGTTTGTGCTGATGTCGGATGGACGGGCATGGAATTTGCTGCGCTGAATCCGGACGAGGTGTTCTCCTTCCATGAACCCAAAGCCCTTTCCTCGGTGGTCTCGGCCATGACCGAAGCGGATTCGGAACGCGAATGGACAGTGGGGGAGATTACCGAATACGCCAAGCTGGTCGGGGACGGGCCGGTCATCTGGGGTTCACCCGAGAAAGTCGTCTATGAACTTGAAACTTGGGCCGAGGAAACGGATATGGACGGTTTTAACCTCGCCGCCGCGGCTGTGCCGGGAACGTCCGCCAACATTTCTCACCTGCTGGTTCCCGAGCTTCAAACTGCGGACGTTTCAAGGAGGAATACTGCGCGGGAAGCCTGCGCGAAAAGCTTGGGGGACTCCGTCCGCGTTGATCCGTCCCATGCGGCGGCCTGATCCGCGGCTCGGCAAGGTTGGTGCGCCCTCGATAAGCTCCTGCCCAATGCTAGCTGGCCAGAAATATTCCAGGCATTACTGGACACCGTCATCAGGGTTGGAGGTGCATTCATCTTCACGGTGCTGCTGGTATTCGCGTTGGGCGTGCACATGTACCTGACCGCGAGCGGAAACCTGTACTCGAACACGTGGCTCTACCGGGCCATGTCCTTCGTCATCAACAGAATCCGCTCTGTCTCGTTCGTCGACTTGTTGATCACCGTGTTACCGCTGACGGCGCTGCTGACCGGGACAGCATTGTGCGAGGTGGATAGGAGGGCTGATCGAATCCGGCCAAGCCATGGCCGGTGTAGTGGGTCTGGAGACTTGGTCGTCAGATATGCCTACCAGCGCTTCCACTCCGACGTCATGGTGGTCACCGTGGTGCGGCACTACTCGCGCAGACGCTAGTTGCTACCGCATTGTCTAAGAGACGACGGGTCACGATGGGGCAGACGTAACGTGCCATTCAACGTCGTGTCTTACCGAAGGTCTCGGGCAGGACAGTGCGAACCGCCCCACGGAGAGCCGACCAGTGGACGGAGGATCGAGATGCCGCCCAGAGTCGAGGTGAGAGTCGCCATTGGACGAAATTGCCGCGCCGTGTAGGGCATGGCCCACTCAGCGTTGGTAAACGACTAAAGGACCCTCGCTTAGGGGTCCTGGTTGATATTCACGTCACTTTGTCTACAGATGCTGTGAACCCACCTAGCAATACAGTGAGCGGGACACTCGTGCAAATGTGAAGTTATCGGCATTTGACCGGAATCGCCTACTAAAGCTGTTCTTTCACTAAACGGCGGCAGGATTACCAATAGGGTTCACTTCGTCCAGACATGAGAGGGACCGCTCATCGTAGGTTCATTGGCTATCAGAAGCGTTTTGATTTTTTCTGGGCTCGTGACGTCACCCATTGAGAGATCTCAGCCATCGTGCTTTTGGGGCGTGGTGCGACCGAGTAGACCTGAAGTTCGAGGTAACGGGGGTCAATGATGCCCAAGGTCGGAAGGCCATTCTCCCGAAGGCGTACCACCAGATAGCCAGCGGCCATCAGATCACGGCTTTTGGCTAGATCGATAAGGTTTTTCGCTTCGGGAGAGTGCCAGTATGAGCCGTCGTATTCGATGGCTAACTTCACCCCGGAGGCTTCGACCAGAATGTCAACGGTCCACTGGCTGCGCTGGGTGAAGGCCGAATCCATGAGCTTCGGTCCGGATCGGGCGGAACCAAACTGCTCCCGTGCAGCTTCGAAGTGTTCCAGTTCGATCTTCGATTTTCCAACCAGCCGACACTCTGGACAATCGGACCCGGCGTATCGGGAGGCCAACGATGCTTTCCATTGGTGAAGTGGTTCCACGGCGCACACCCAGACCGGCATGAACCCTGTAGCGCCGGTGGGGCGTACCTGCCATGCGGTGGCAGGGTTCTCTGGGCTCCATTCGGCGGCCATGCCCGGGTCCAACCACGCGAGGGAGTCCAGAATCGTGTGGCATTCCGGACATAGGTACCGTGGCCGCTTGTTGCGCTGGCGGACCTCTTCCTGCCATTCATGGCCGCAACACTTTGCCTGCCACCAGACCAGCCTTTTGGAATCCGGCCCTACGTTCTCAGGCGTCCATTTACCGTTCCGGCTTGGATGCCATTGGCCTGCGATTTCCGGCAGTTCACTGGCCAGCTTGGGCCGGTTCCCCTCGGTGCGTGTTCGCGCAGAGCGGCAGCTGGGGCAACCGGAATACAGGTATAGGCTGGGAGTGACCCGCGGGTGGTGCCCCTCGGGGCATTTGAGCTTCCTGAGCCTGCAATCCCCAACCATGATCAGATTCGGGTCGGCCTCGTCGTTCCACGCTTCGAGGAGCTCCGGCACAGACGTGATGGGCGTCACCTTCTGGATCGCACGCTCACGCGCACGCCCTTCACGCTTTCGAGCATCGCATTCTGGACACTCCAGACACTGGGTGATGGATCGGACGCTGGCGGTGAAATGATGCCCACAGTTTGGGCATACCCAAGCGCAGACGCGGTTGGCCAGCAAAGTCACGGTGTTCAGGTCTTGAGGGTTATTCGCTTCGACGTCCCACCACACCAGAGCGGGGGAGCTGGAGTCGATGAGTAGATTTTTCTTCTTCGTTGCACCGGGGAGCTTCCCTGCCGAAGAATTGGGGTTGGCCACACATGGGCACCCCCAGCCGATATCACCCATGCGATGGGCTACTTGTCGTCCGCAAGAGCGGCACCTGGTGATGATGGGGTATCCGTCGCGAGGTAGGACGAAGAGCAACTCGACGGGCTCATAGTTGTTCTGTTCGAGGCGCGCTAACTGTTCCTGGATGCTCACGTTCCTGTTCGTACCAGACAAGAGGTTGGCGTGTGCGGACCAATCAACCAAGAAGCATCGCCGGCACGCTGGCTCGTCCTTTCGGTTTTGGAGGTCGAAAAGGTAGTTAAGCAGGTAGTGGCATTCTGCTTGGCAGAGCCGACACCGAGTCAGCCAGCGAACGTTCCGCCCGGGGAAGGGTTCTGCCGCTTCCAGCCCCATGTTATGCAGGATAGATTCGAGACATTGTAAGCACCAAGCCGGTTTCGTCCGGGTAGTGAACGCAGCCCGGTTCGAACAGTCGCTGGTAGAACATTCCTGCCATTTGCCCATGGAGGCCGCCTATTGATGATTCCGGGCCTGCCTCCGCCTGCCTCACTACTATCCTATAGGGTTGCCTACCTGTTGGATAACTCGATCTTGGCCAGCCGCTCGGCAACTCTGCTACCCTCGCGGAAGCGCTTTGGGGAAGCCGCCATCCAGCGTTTCAGGACAGCAACCTCTTCGTCTCGTTCGCGGAGTTTTCGGTGCACGATGGCTGCCTGGATGGTGTAGAACGGCGCCGGGCAGCCGCCGCTTTTGCCCCTCTCGGCGCTCTCGATAGCCACGTAGCAAAGCTTGAGCGCTTCGCGCAGTTTCCCTTCGCGCTTTAACTGCTTGATCGGCTCCACGAGTTCCAAGTAATGGACTCCTCCGACAAGCGCGTTCTCGAACTCTTTTTGCCGCGTGCCGCCTGCCTTCAGGCCTTCTTGCACAGTGTGTTTGTGGCCGGCTTCGGCTTCCTTTGCCCTTGTGTCCAACATGAGGGGTGCAGGCGTGCTTTTGCTGTAGCTCCAGCTCGGGTGGCTGTTATCGAGCCAGACGAAGGCCTTGGCTTTGACCTTGTCTCCGGTTCGAAACGTGTGCAGCTGGTAGCTGGCGTTCACCGGCGACGTAGTGTGTTGCCGGACCGACTTGCCGAGCCCCGTCAACAGGCAGCCGACACGGATGCCGTCGACGAGAACTTCGATTGCGTTCGCTTCCACCGGGTTGTCGGGGTCTGGCTGCAGGGTTGCCACGGCTTCCAGGTAACCGTGCTCGCTGGTCATGTTTCGGCGTTTCATCAGTGCAAGGACGTCATCGTGGGCGAACGTCATGGTTCCGGAGACCTCTACGTCCTTGTTGAAAGGGAGACCCAGATCGAGAGGAAACAGCGGTAGATCTATGGTGGGTGAGGCTTCCGCTGCGTCAGGTTTTTCCCTCCTGCTAAACCACGATTTCAAACCCATTTGTGCCACCTAGTTGGTCTACGTTTCCTTGCTCTCTGTCTTTTGACCGCCAGCGTCAGAATACAGCAGTTATGCCGCGGTTCATTCATAGTCTCTTGGCGATCCTGCGCCGAGGTTCGACCTGTTTTCATTGCAACCATCGCTGGAACCATAATGCAGGAACGGATGTCCCCATTATTTCGATATCAGAATAACAAGGATATCCTTTCATATGATCCTGCGGCGAAGATGGCTCGATTATGAAATTTATGAGGACAGGGTCTCCTTGTGGATCTTGCCGAAATGGCCTATTGCTGTGGGGAGGGAACTGGCTGGAAATACTATGCTCTGCCATGTCTTCCGGGATGCTGAGTAAGTGGCCCTGACGTTGCCGGCTGGCGAGGATTGGTTCTGACCGCAATGGTTCAAGTTATTGTCGTTCCAGCCTTGACTCTGGTGAGCTTTCAGGGCAGCTTGGGTCGGATGTTTATAGCCATTGGGATGACCAAAGGAATACACCAGCCGAGATTGGTTATCATTCTTTGGCTTGGGAAGATTCAAAGGTCCTCCCGGATCAGCGCCATGATGGGATGCAACCAATAAATCAACTTCTCGGGGAGGTGTCTCGCACTTGTCGTATCTGGCGTCGCCGGGGAAGAACATCGTGTGGCGACCGGAAGATGAGTTGATGGTGGCGGTGAGCACCAAACCGCTATCGTTCCGGTCCTTGAAAGACTTATTCTTTCCCTTCCCATATTTGATGTACACGTTCTGGCTAAGGGCCATGCCTGTCTTTGGTGAGGAGCTTCGTTTGACGACAAATATGGACCCTCCAGATTTTAGGATCAGTGCCGCGAATGTCGAGTGCGTTCCCCCAATTTTTTGGCTTGGAACCACCCAATTACTTTCTAGCAATTCGCGTTTTCCATCCTTGGCGGCTGCCCAATGGTCTAGATCCCAGTGGGATAACACAACAAGGGGACTGCTACAGGCACACAACTGCAACCCTGCGGGCGCGGAAGGCACTTTCGTCTTTCCGACCATCCCACCGCGGACCATACCGGCCCCGGCTTTCCCGGCACGTCCGGTGTCAAAATAGATGACTGCTTCCCCTGAAGAGTCGAACAGCGCATTGGCAGACCCCTGTCCGACGTCGTGCACCACCACCCCGTCAACCGGGGGGATTGCATCGAGAACCGCAGCAAGTCGAGGGGCGGGTACGCGGGGCCAATTATCCATGTCAAGAATGGCTGACAGTTTGTTGGCTTCTTTAGGGGGAACAACTTCTATATCTGTTGCGCTGATCGTTGGTGGATTCTCTGAAATAGATGTCAGAGCAGGCAACTGAACCCGGAACCAAGTGGCAGAATCCAATGTTGCCTGCAAATTTTTCAGATCTTTTACACGTACCGTCACAATGGCCGCAGGCACATTGCTGAGGAGGTTCATGGAAGGATTATCAGAATCGTCGATGAGCCCGAAAGAGCGGCGCCATCGTTGCCGCAATTGCTGATGCGACTCCTCCAGGAGCTGTTGAAGCTCCGGAGAATTCGCAGACGTGCAATCTAGGAGAACGATCCCTTCTCCGCTGTCGAATTCTTCGACTCTGGCGTAGACGGGAGCTGACTCAATCTCTGCAGGCTGGAATCTCAATAGTCGTTCCTTTCAATTGATGTGGTCTAAATATCCTAATGACCAGCGCTCCTTACGGCGTTGTGATCCGTTAGATTAAGCAATACCCCAACCTAGCGTAAGAAGCCCCTTTCAAAGGGTGTCAGGATAAGGGTTAATTACTTGTATCCGGACATTGGAAGTTTAAATTCTTGGATTTCCATCTGACAAATAGTGTTGGCGATGGAAATTTGGTGGAGTTCTTGGTTGGGCAACGACTTACTGTTTCGGGAGAGCGTGGGTTGCTTGTCGCGGAGCTTGCCCTTGACCTTGGCGATCTGCTGGCCTTCGCGGGCTCGGGTGGGGTCGGATTCGAATTCGGTGAGCATAGTCAGGACGTTGAAGAGGTGCTTGTCGACGGGGTCGGTGGGGTCGTGGATGGGACTCGCCGAGGCAGAAATCGATGGTGCGCTTAGCGAAGTCCTCGAATATGTCACGTGCGTCCTGCAACGAGCGAGGCATTCGAACTTGGTGACCACCAGGGTGTCGTCGGTCAGGCAGTCGATCTAGGCCAGCTCGTCAGGGTCGCCGATGAACTTAAGTCATGGTCGAGGGAACGAGGGTGCGATGCTTGGCGGTGGCTGTCCTCGGCGGTGCGCGTTCGTGAACGCCCCGCTCTTCTCCTAACGGCAGCAGTTGGCAACATAGGCTTCGGGCTCGAAGGCCGTTCACACGCTGTCTCATTCCTAGCGCCGGCAATTGTGGCGGTGTTTTCCACGCTTCAGGTCTTTGCCGAGTATCAAGGAAAGAACACGGACTTGCTGGACAGGAGCATCGAACTGGCACTACCTGTGTTGGCCTCGGCTATGGGACTGAGCGACGAAGCTTGATCGAAAACGTATGAGTGCCTGAGCGACGTGGAACATGAAGTCCCCCGGGTGGGCGAAGAACCCAAGACTCCTACGGGTCCCGGCGTCCTTCAGCCCAGTGGGGAGACGTCAAGTATGGCCACGGCGTCGACTGCATCCGATCCTTGATCGGCCCTTCGCGGAGACGGGCATGAGTCCTTCGCTGTCCGTTTCGGAAGAAACGGGGCCACCAAAGAGGCGATTGGAGCGGAGGAGCAAATAGCACCAAGGGATTTCGGAAACGAAGGATTTCGAGAGCGCAACGAATCGAGAAGCGCGAGGTATATCGACCTTTGCAGCGACGCGCTCTGCCACCGCAGAAACCGGTTCACTCCTTAAGTGACTCTTCGTTTCGTTTCTTGTCCACACCGCTATGCGAAGAACGAACCCCGCGCATTCCTTCTGTAATAGAGAATGAATAGTCCCCGCATGGTACAAAACTGCTGATTGAGGGAATGCAGGGAAGTGGCCTATTGGAATGGCCAGGTCGTGGTTCTGGGGTAGCGTGATGTTCTAGCTGGGTGACGCGCCCGGGACTCAGCTCCATGAGTTTGGCGAGTTCTCGAACGGTCAACCCTGTCTTGCGTAAATCTTTGACTGCCGTTCGGGAGGTTTTTGAAGCAGCCGTAAGTTCAGTTTGAACTGAACGCATTTTTGGCTTCGCGTCATCAAGCGCATTCGCGTTTTCCTTCGGCTGACTCAAACTGATCGTTACATTGTTACTTTCTGGATCTATTTCTAGGACATCTGCGGCTGGCGTGCTGGCCGTTGAATCAAGCTCAGTGAGGTGTTTGGCTTGCGCCATGAGCCTTGTTTCGGGAACACCGATAGTCCACTATTCTTCGGATTGGGTCTCGCAATGACGGTGATGTTCAGGTGGCTGCCTCCGGAGGAATCTGTGGTCCTTTTTCAATGTGTGGATTAGCTGTGTCCTCCGCGCCCTTGGGGTTACTTCGAGCAGTCAATTCATTAATCTAACGCGGACGAGGTATTGCGATGAGCTTCCATTCGCTTCATCGTTTTGTAATTTATGGCGCTATGCATAATGCACATATAGGACTAAGCGCCATTAGGGAAGTGTTCTGTGATTGAGGCTTTCCATTGCTCTCACCACATACGCGGCCAACCCAAACTGTCGGTCGCTCTGACTAGTGTAACTGTCATTCGAACACGTGTTCGAATAGAATGGTTCTACTAAGTAAGGAGTGCACACGTGGGGATGTTCACCGAGTCGATCGAGGTTACTCGTGCAGCTGATGGAATGCCGTTGCGCGTGAGCTGGCAAGGGCAGGACTATCACTTGGTGGCCGAGCCTCAGCGCTGGTTCGAACGCCGCAAATGGTGGGATGAAAACCTGCGGATTCCTCGCGGAGCCGGTGCAGGGATTGCCGACTATGAGATGTGGCGCCTGCAACTGGTCGCGGTGCGCGGATCCCGGCAAGTGCACAGCGTTGATGTGAGTTTTGATGCGCAAACCGAACGGTGGCGTCTGGTGCGTGTGCATGAGTCGCTGGCCCGCAGCGCCTAATTCCCCTGCAGGGGAACATATATTCGAAGGACCTCCATGAGCTTCACCCACCTGAACGTCAGTTCTTCCTATAGCGCCCACTACGGAGTCTCGCACCCAAAGCAGCTGGCCCAAGCGGCCAAAGCGCAGGGTGCCCAGATGCTCGCGCTGACTGACCGGGACGGGCTCTATGGAACGGTCAAGCATGTGGCGGCCTGTATGGCAGAAGGGCTGCACCCGATTCTCGGGGTGAACCTTGCCGTGCTCGATAACCACGGAGAAACCCAAGGGCGGATTGTCCTGCTGGCCCGTGGGCGCTGCAATGGCGCAGGGTATGCGGCGCTGTGCCGAGCCATCACCCTCGCGCACAGCACTGCGCACGGGGTTCCGGGGCTGAAAACCGAGCAGCTGGCACACCTGGGTGCTGCCGGGAACCTGATGATCCTGCTCGGCGGCGAATCAGACGTGGCCCGCGCGATCCTCAAGGGAAGCTACGCCCAAGCCCGGGCACTGCTTGCCAGCTGGAAGAAGCGGCTGGGAAAGATGCTGCGAGTGGAAATTACCACGCACCTCTCCAGCCCTGGATCGCGCTACAGCCTCGGTGAAGCAGCCCGCTTGCTGCGCTACGCCCAGGAGCGGGGGATCAGGGCCGTGCTCACCAACGCCGTGCGCTACGTGGACCCCGATGGAGCGGTTACCGCAGACATCCTGGACTCAGCGCGCGCCCTGCATAGCCTGAAGAACCTGGACTCCTGCCAACCCAATGGCCAGGGGTGGCTGAAAACCCCGCAACAGATGCGCCAGCTGGCCAAGGAGATCGGCCAAGCCACAGAAAGGAGCTGGGCGCAGCAGCTTTTGCGGGAAACTGAAGCGCTCGCCGAATGGGCAGCGGCGGACCCGGTAGCCGATCTTGGATGGAAGCAGCCGGTGATCCCCGAAGCGAAGATCATCGGCCTGCACCGTCCGGCCATGCAAGAACTCACCGAGCGAGTCCATGCAGCGGTGCCCGGGCTCTTGCCGCACGCCAATCCCAGCCTCATTGAAAGACAGTTGGCTCTGGAACTCGGGGTGATCGATAGGCTGGACTTCGCCGGGTATTTCCTGACCGTCGCCGAAACCGTCAAGCTGATCACCGGCATGGGAATCCGCGTGGCCGCCCGCGGCTCCGGCGCTTCCTCGCTGGTGAACTACCTGCTGGGCATCAGCCAGGTGAACCCGCTGGCCCACGACCTGGTGTTCGAACGCTTCCTCTCCGATACCCGCACGACCCTGCCGGATATCGACATCGACGTGGAATCCGCACGCCGCCACGAGATCTACCGCGAGATCTTCTCCAGCTTCGGGGAAGAGCGCGTCAGCCTGATGAGCATGCAGAACGCCTACCGTGCGCGCGGCGCGGTCCGTGATGCAGGAGCCGCCCTCGGGGTAGAGCAGGAACAGGTGGATGAGATCGCGAAGCAGCTCTGGCGCTTCTCCGCATCCTCTTTCCGCGAAGCGCTCACCGAGAAGCCGGAGCTGGCCGCATTGGCAGAACGCATTACCGATGACACCCAGCTCGATATCCTCATCGACGCTACCGAACGCCTGGACCGGCTGCCCCGGCATATCTCCATGCACCCCTGCGGGGTGATCCTCTCCGACGCGAGCCTGCTGGACCGCACCCCGGTCCAGCCCTCGGGCATTGGACTGCAGATGAGCCAGTTCGACAAGCACGACATGGACCTGATGGGCTTGATCAAGCTCGACGTGCTCGGTGTGCGCATGCAATCAGCCATCGCCTACACGCTCGAGGAGATCGCCCGCATGCACCCGGATAAGCAAGCGGCCGCCCGCGCCGGAGGGCACGCCGACGACAGCTACATCTCCGCTACCGGAGTGATAGACCTGTCCAGGGTGCCGCTGGATGACGAACCCACTTTCGAATTGATCCGCTCCACCCATACGCTGGGCTGCTTCCAGATCGAATCCCCGGGGCAACGCGAACTGATCGGCAAACTCGCGCCCCGCGAATTCAACGACCTGATCATCGATATTTCCCTGTTCCGCCCGGGTCCCATGCAGTCGAATATGGTCAAGCCCTACCTGGAGCACCGCCACGGATTCGCCCCTGCCCAATACCTGCACGAGGATCTGATTCCGGCGCTCGCCGAAACCCACGGGGTGACCGTCTTCCATGAACAGGTGCTGCGCATGCTTGATGTGCTCACCGGATGCGGATTGGGCATGGCCGATGTCTACCGGCGCCTGCTGGGCAACCCGGAGAAGGAACCAGCCGTAGAGAAGTATGTGCGCGCCGAAGCGGCCAAGCGCGGTTATAGCCAGGAAACCATTGACCAAGTCTGGGAGGTGCTCTCCGGCTTCGGCTCCTTCGGCTTCTGCAAGGCCCACGGGGCTGCCTTTGCCGTACCCACCTACCACTCGGCCTGGCTCAAGGCGCACCACCCCGAAGCTTTCCTTGCCGGGATCTGGGAGCACGACCCGGGCATGTACCCCAAGCGGCTGCTGGTCTCCGAAGCACGCAGAATGGGCGTTCCCATCCTCCCGCTGGATATCAACCGATCCACCGGGCACTACCGAGTCGAACGAATATTCGAATCCGCTCCAGTGAAGGTTCCTGTGGTGCCCCGCGCACCCAGCTCGCTGCGCCCTGGGCGCTATGGAATCCGTCTGGCCTTCCGCGATATCCATCAGATGAGCGAACGCGAAGTACAACGCCTGGTCGCAGGCCAGCCCTATGAGCACCTCGCCGATGTCCGCGCCCGCGCAGGACTCTCGCGACGCACCTACCAGAACCTTGCAGCACTCGGAGTGTTCGATTCCCTATTGGCCGGGACCTCCCGTGCCGACACGATCGCCCACACGCAATCCATGGCGCACAGCTCCCTTCCGGCCAAATACCGGCCGGGACCCGGACAACTTGCCCTGGATCTGGGGCAGATCGAATATATCGACCAGACCGGCAAAGCACTGGATCCCGCGGAAGTAGTACGTACCGAATTGGACCTCATGCATCTGGACGCCAGCGAGCATCTGATCACCTCGTACCGCCGACGGCTGGCGCACCTGCCCATTACGCAGGCAGCCGAGCTGCTGCACCTGCGCAACGGAACCGAAGTTCTGGTCGCCGGGGTACGGGTGGCCACTCAGACTCCTCCCATGCGCGGAGGCAAGCGTGTGGTCTTCATTTCCGTGGATGATGGGACTGGCTGCATCGACGCCACCTTCTTCGATGACACGCAGCAGCGCACAGCGCCCTTGCTCTTCTCCACACGCATGCTGCTCATCCACGGGGTCACGCGCCGTACCGGACCGCGCGGCATCTCCCTCCAAGCGTTGAACGCCTGGGACCTGCATCAGCCAGAGACCCTGCCTGCTGCAGGCTACCTCGCGGAGCTCACCCGGCCGCGACCAAGCTATCGGCCAAACCTCGGTGAGGGAGCACGCAAGATCGAAAGTGTCGGGGAACTTGCCAAACGGATGGAAGCTGAAGGCCTGGACCAGAGAGGGGCATGATGAGCTAGTTCGCTGACAGGGTTTACCTAACAGGTGCATCGGGTCCAATAGGAGAGCTACTTGACGTGAGGGGAGAACGGGCGTAAGCGCAGATGATTGGTGGCTCACTGCAGGTGCACTATCCCAAACAGTTTGGAACGTGCTCGAAGGCAAAGATCCGCAAAGAGGAATTCGTGACTACGACTTCATCTACTTCGATGAAGATACGTCCTGGGAGGCCGAAGATGCGCTCATTCGTGGAGCCAAAGTACTCTTCAAGGGGATGGACCCAGAAATCGAAGTACGCAACGGAGCATGCGTCCAACTTTGGTACGAAGAGCCCTTTGGGGCGCCGGCTATTCCATTCCTCAGCGTCACGGACGCCATCGACCATTTCGCAGCGAAGACCTGCTGCTTTGCAGGCACTAGTGATGAGCCTGGGCAAATTAGCACCTATGAACCCTGACCTGAACGGGAGGCATCAAGGAAGATCACTGAAGACTGATAATTCTCAAACCGAGGAAACATGCCCATCGGCGTCGACGACAAACGACGGGTTGTGCACAAAATCCCAGCGGAAGCCATCCGGATCAGCCACACAGGCACTCTTGCCACCCCACGGCTGCACCGTCGGTTCGGTGACAGAAGTCGCTCCCGCATCCAGCGCTCGCCGGTAGTGTCGGTCCACTTCTGCGTCAGAGTGCACGTTGTGTCCCAGTGAGATCGGTGGCGCCAGCTGGCTGTGCCCGACGTCGCCGTACTCGCTGGGCATCTGCTTCACATCCCAGAGGGCGAGCATCAAGCCATAGCCGGCACGGACAAAAGCGATTTCCGGGTGGGCTGGCTGGACCAGCTCAAACCCCAGGCCCTCGGTGTAGAACTTCGTGGAAGCACCGACATCGCGCACTCCGAGGGTAATGGCACTGATGACAGGTGGGGCCGGTTTGTTCATATTCCTAGGGTAGGAGGGGTTGAAAATGAAAGCCATGGGTTTGCGGATCTTCCAAGACTTTTCCTGCCTCCTTATAAATAGATCCATTGCTCGTTGCGCAGCGCTTGATACCTCGTCTGGGCAACTGCATCGTCGGCTTGGTGCGTCAATGCAGAAGTATGGCGGTATCTTTTTTCGCTGCTGAAGATTCGCTTCCGGGCTGATCGCTTGAGCCGGAAATCGCTGGGCGACGTGGGATCGGAATTCACTTTGGATACTCCTATTCGGTGGAGGCCGCTGGGGCGGGGGATTGTTGAGGGGCGGATGCGCTGGTGAGTTCGGGCGATGCCGCCATCCAATGCTCAGGACGGGGTATGCGCCGTACCTGCGGTGAGAGCCAGGCCATGACTGCTGCTAAGGAAACGAATGCCCCGAAAAATATCAGCGTTGGTCCCATGCCGACCGATTCCAGACCAAATCCGGTAAGCAGCGGAGATAAGGGCAAAGCGGCCAGTGCCATAAAGGTGATTAGGGAATTAGCGCGCCCAGACATTTGCTTCGGAATGGAGGCCATGAAGTATCCACCCACCGCAGCGTTGAGAGCTGGAACGCTGAGGAAGCTGATCATCAGCATGGTCCCCATCCAGAGCAGGTTCGTATTAAACCCGATGAGCAGCATGGCTACACCCAAAATGGTGAGACAGGTGCAGGTCAGTAAACCACTGCGGAATTTATCGATGAGCTTCGTTGCGACCAACGATCCGAGCAGCATTCCAACGCCCATGAAGGTAGAAGTTAACCCGATAACCCAGGGTTCTTCGGAACGCTGTTGAAGTCCGTAGATCAGCGTTGTCATCAGCCCGTTGACGCCGATGTTGACGACCGTAATCAAAATCAGCAGAGCGCGCAGCTGTGGCCGGGAGAAGCACCAGTGCATGCCTGCCAGAATTCCGTGGGCCACTTCCTCTTCGGAACCATTGCTGGTGCCATTGGAATCTTGCCCAGATCGCTTGGCTGCCCGCAATGGATGACGCAGTGCAAATCCACTGGCCGCAGCGATCAGATTCAGGACACTGACGATGAGCAGGGCAACGCCACCGCCTAAGCCCAGAAGCACGCCGCCCAGGGGAGCGGAGCCGAGCATCAGCACCGAGTCGCGGCCTTGATTCGCCGCCATCGCGCGGCCGAGCTGTTTGGGGTGTACGAGATCCTTTAGGGCGGCGTTGGTTGTTGAGCCAAAGTATCCGCTGCGAAATTCCATAAGGACGTGGGCAAGGCATAAGAAGGCAACCGGCAGTGAACCGACACTGCTGCCCAGGGCCATGGCTGCCGTGATTGCAGCACCGGCGAAACTTCCTATGAGAATCATCCGAGCCTTGTCGGTACGATCCGCCATGGCTCCGCCGGCCAAAATTACGCTCGCCCGTGCTGCCATTCCCACTGCGGCCAGGGTTCCGGCCAAAACCGGGGACCCCGTAGCAGACAGCAAGATCAAAGGAAAGATGAACCCGTAAATACTGCCCGACAGCAAAGATGTTGAGTCCGCCAGCAGCCACATCCGGTAGTTGCGCTGCACGCGCAAAGGCGGCAAAGGCTCCGTGATAATCGCTGTGATGCCCGATGGATCGTTGGCCTGGATGCTGGTCATGGCACCAACTATAGATTCGCAAATAAAGTTGCGCAATAGAATTTGCGCAACTTTATTTGTGGGATTGCTATGCTGTGCTTATGAGCAACCATGAGCCACCGGTCACATTCACCACCCCCATGCTCAAGGCCATCGCAAACCCCTTGCGCCGGCAAATCCTTGACGCGCTTTCGGCAATGGAAACCGCACGCGCGGCAGACCTCGCGCAGGCTCTTGGTGTACCCGCGAACAAGATCAGTTTCCATCTGCGTGAGCTGGCCAAAGCCGACATGATCGTTGAAGTTCCGGAACTGGCGCGCGATAGGCGTGACCGCGTATGGAAGCCTGCGGCTCGCGGCTATACGACCGGCAAAGTGGGAGAGCGCCCGGAGGACCGGACCGGGACGGCCATGGATGCCTACCTCAGCCAAGTGGTCCATGACGAGCAACGCCGCCTGCAAGCGACGCTTCGGCATGCAGAAAGGCACTATCGCGGCGAGGAGTCCGGGGAGATTAAAGCGCAGATGCAAACGAGCAACCTGATGCTTACCCAAGATGAATGCGACGAACTCATGCGTCGCATGGAAGAAGTGATTCCGGCTTTCCGCGAGGATCTGAAAAACGGCAAAGTCACCAGTTCGCAGCCCGCGGGCGATCGTGAAATCTGGCATGTCATGAGCCTGTTCAATGCAGATTCGCTGTTGAACGAGTCACAAGAGGGCGATCAATCTTCGTAAAACCCGAGGTAAGCGCACGCTGAGGTGGGGTCCTGAACTAAACTGGATTCTGGCTGGCTGTGGCCAAGGTATGCCACAAGCTATGAAGCCATCACAGATTGAAAGGTAGAATCCGATCTCATGAGCGAGCAGCTGACTCTCACCATTGACGGCGAGCAGGTACAGGTGGACGCGGGAACGACCGGTCTGCAGCATTTTGCCAATGATAAAGACGTGGTTGTCATGCACGTCGATGGCGTATTGCGCGACCTGGCCCGCGAACTGGAAGCCGGAACCACTGTCACCCGCGTAACCATCAATGATCCAGAAGGATTGGAGGTGCTGCGCCACTCGACCGCCCACGTGATGGCCCAGGCTGTGCAGCAGCTGCGCCCGGACTCCAAGCTGGGAATCGGCCCCTACATCACCGACGGTTTCTACTTCGACTTCGATGTCGAGGACCCATTCACCCCGGAAGACTTGAAGCAGCTGGAAAAGATGATGCAGAAGATCATCAACCAGAACCAGCTCTTTGTCCGCCGCGAAGTTTCCCCGGAGGAAGCCAAGGCTGAAATGGCCAACGAGCCATACAAGTGCGAGCTGTTGGCCAAGGCCGACTCCGCCGACACTTCCGGCGAAGGTGTCACCGTTGAGGTGGCCGCTGGCGAAACCACCATCTACGACAACGTGGACCGCAAGTCCGGCGACACTGTCTGGAAGGACCTGTGCCGCGGACCGCACCTGCCGAACACCAAGCTGATCAAGAACGCCTACGCGCTGACTCGCTCGGCTGCCGCCTACTGGCTGGGCAGCGAGAAGAACAAGCAGCTGCAGCGCATCTACGGCACCGCATGGCCAACCAAGGACGACCTGAAGGCCTACCAGGAGCGCCTGGCCGAAGCCGAGCGCCGCGACCACCGCAAGCTCGGTGCCGAACTGGACCTGTTCTCGTTCCCCGATGAGCTGGGCTCGGGCCTGCCGGTGTTCCACCCCAAGGGCGGCATCATCAAGCGCGAGATGGAAGACTACGTGCGCGACCGCCACGTCGAAGAAGGCTTCCAGTACGTGGGCACCCCGCACATCTCCAAGGATGGGCTGTTCCACACCTCGGGCCACCTGCCGTACTACGCGGACACCATGTTCCCGGCGTTGCACATCGATGAAGAGCGCGATGAAGATGGCAACATCACCAAGCAGGGCCAGGAATACCGCCTGAAGGCCATGAACTGCCCGATGCACAACCTGATCTTCCGCGGCCGCGGACGTTCCTACCGTGAATTGCCGCTGCGCCTATTCGAATTCGGCCACGTCTACCGCTACGAGAAGTCCGGCGTGGTCCACGGCCTGACCCGCGTGCGCGGTTTCTCCCAGGACGACAGCCACTCCTACGTCACCAAGGAGCAGGCGCCGGCCGAGGTTGAGCACCTGCTGAACTTCATGCTCTCGCTGTTGCGCGACTTCGGCATGGACGACTTCTACCTGGAGCTGTCCACCCGTGATCCGGAGTCGGACAAGTTCATCGGCTCGGATGAGCAGTGGGATGAAGCTACCGCCGTGCTGGAGCGCGTCGCCACCGAATCCGGCGTCGAACTGGTTGCCGACCCAGGCGGAGCCGCATTCTACGGTCCGAAGATCTCGGTCCAGGCCAAGGATGCCATCGGCCGTACCTGGCAGATGGGCACGGTGCAGTACGACTTCAACCAGCCAGCGCGCTTCGGTTTGGAGTACCAGGCTGCCGACGGTTCCCGCCAGGAACCAGTGATGATCCACGCTGCGAAGTTCGGTTCCATCGAGCGCTTCCTGGGCGTGCTCACCGAGCACTACGCAGGGGCCTTCCCTGCATGGCTCTCGCCGGTACAGGTTCGCGCGATCCCAGTGGCCGAGGCTTTCAACGACTACCTCGGTGAAGTTGTTGCCAAGCTCAAGGCGCAGGGTGTCCGCGTGGAACTGGATGACTCGACGGATCGCTTCCCGAAGAAGATCCGCAACGCGTCCAAGGACAAAGTTCCATTCGTGCTCATCGCCGGTGGCGAAGATGCCGATGCAAACGCCGTGTCCTTCCGCTTCCGCGATGGCAGCCAGGAGAACCAGGTTCCAGTCGACGATGCGGTAGCCCGCATCGTTGAAGCCATCAAGAGCCGCGACAACAACAACTAGTTCGGATAGGGAGTCCACCAAGCATGCAGGAACAAGCAGACCGGTCCGTCACCGACGACTTTGAACTCGCCGGAGTGCCGGATTCGTTCCAGCGCCTGTGGACTCCCTACCGGATGGCTTATATCAAGGGCGGACAGGACCAGGTCAAGGATGAGGCCAGTTGCCCATTCTGCGCCGGTCCTGGGCGTACCGACGAAGAAGCGCTGATCGTGCACCGTGGCAAAACCTGCTACGTGATCCTGAATCTGTTCCCGTACAACCCGGGCCACCTGCTCGTGTGCCCGTACCGCCATGTGCCCAACTACACCGATATCACGGTGGAGGAAACGGCAGAAATGGCAGCGCTGGCGCAGCAGTCAATGCGCGTGCTGCGCAAGGTCTCCAACCCCGCCGGTTTCAACCTGGGCATGAACCAGGGCGAAGCCGGGGGAGCAGGCATCGCCGCGCACCTGCATCAGCACATCGTGCCGCGCTGGAACGGGGACGGGAACTTCTTCCCGATCATCGCGCAGACCAAGGCGATCCCGCAGACCTTGTCCGAGGTTCGAAGTGCCATTGCCGAAGCGTGGGACAGTGAAACCCCGAACTAGGCAATAGCTGGTACTTGGGTCCGGCAGAACATGGAAATGTTCTGTCGGGCCCAACGTCATTTAATGCAAAAGCCACGATGTTGGCCTGCTGCAATGCAAGACCAAATAGACTGTTGCGGCATGCTGGAGCAACTTCTTCCTGAAATGAGCATCGTTGAATATTCCCAGGTCCCCTGAACCAATCGGCACCATCGAAGAAATCCGCGACTGGATTATTAGCGGATCCGAGCATGAAATGCGTTTCGCCATCCAAGGTGCAGCCCGCTACTCAATCGGCATGATTGATCAGCTGCTTGAAGACCTGAGCTACGAGCATGATGCCAACTGCGACAGGTTCCTGCGCGGTTGGCTCGATACCCTGGATCCGCTGGAACGGCTCGCGGCGGCTGTGGCCACCGAACACCACTACCGCCTGGGGCTCGTAGGCACAGTACGGGCAGATGACCGCGCACTGCTCCAAGTGATGGAAGCGGTGAAGCCTGGGACTGATGAGCTGGCCGAATGCTTCAGCGGCATTCACGAACGCGCCGACGACCCCGATCCATCCTTCACCCGTGCCTACACCACGCAACTATTGGACTACGCCGAACAGCTGCAGGCAGTGGCAGAAAAGATTGGCAGGGGCGTACGCCTGGTGAAGCACATGTCGAATGAAGTGGTGCGCATGGAAACTGGCGCATATGACGCCAAGGAAAAACCAGCAAAAATCATTGTCGCTGAGCTACTGGAGGAAAACCTTCAACTGCGTGCAAAAATCATTTCTGACTAGTGGTTTAAGATTGAAAGGCTATGTTACGCACTAACCCTTGATCGGTGGATAAGTCTACCGGTACATCATTGTGACGCAACACGCGAGGTAATAAAGCAAAGCGATCCTACGATTACTGGCGTACCACCTCGCTTATTTCCCCGAAATTCTGGGGCAAAAGCGAGTCACCGCAGTGTCGAAAGGAACCCTCCTCACCATGTCTACGAACAACCAGAACTCCGTCGTCGGTTCGGACCGCGTCAAGCGCGGCATGGCCGAAATGCTCAAGGGCGGCGTCATCATGGACGTAGTCACCCCAGAGCAGGCACGCATCGCTGAAGATGCAGGTGCCGTGGCCGTCATGGCTCTGGAGCGCGTTCCTGCGGACATCCGTGCCCAGGGTGGCGTCTCGCGCATGAGCGACCCGGACATGATCGACGGCATCATCGCCGAGGTCTCCATCCCGGTAATGGCCAAGGCGCGCATCGGCCACTTTGTCGAGGCGCAGATCCTGCAGTCCCTCGGCGTCGACTACATCGACGAGTCCGAGGTCCTTTCGCCAGCAGACTACGAGAACCACATCGATAAGTGGCCTTTTACCGTTCCATTCGTTTGCGGTGCCACCAACCTCGGTGAGGCATTGCGCCGAATCAACGAAGGTGCCGCAATGATCCGCTCGAAGGGCGAAGCCGGCACCGGCGATGTTTCGAACGCCACCGGGCACATGCGCAAGATCCGTGCAGAGATCGCCAAGCTGGCCGCATTGCCGGAAGATGAGCTGTACGTGGCCGCCAAGGAGCTGCAGGCACCGTATGAGCTGGTCAAGGAAATCGCGCAGACCGGCAAGCTGCCGGTAGTACTGTTCACCGCTGGCGGCATCGCCACCCCGGCCGACGCTGCGATGATGATGCAGCTGGGCGCCGACGGCGTGTTCGTCGGCTCGGGAATCTTCAAGTCCGGCAACCCAGTGCAGCGCGCCGAGGCCATCGTGAAGGCAACCACCTTCTTCGACAACCCGGACGAGCTGGCCAAGATCTCCCGCGGTCTGGGCGAAGCAATGGTCGGCATCAACGTCGCCGACGTGCCAGTGCCTCACCGCCTTTCGGAGCGCGGCTGGTAAGCCCTGAAGTATCAGGCAATTCGGGCCCACGTCACCGAGAATTTGGTGGCGTGGGTCTTTGTTTTTAGAGGTCGATTTGGGGCTGCTGCCGTGGACTAAGACTGAGAAGTGCTCCGTCACGGCCAGAGTTGGAGACCACAACCATACGATAGAGGTCATGACGTTGGGCAAGATTGCGCGAGGCGCGGATGGCTATGACACCTCGCATGTTAATGGATGTAACTACTCTTCCAGGCCTGGCGTAGTTGGAATCGTTTGTTGAAATGCTCATCGACTAGTGTCCGCACCAGACCCGGCGCCGAAGAAAATCAAAAAGCGCCGAAAGAACATCCAAAGAAGTCTTGAAGAGTCGATCGCTCAGTTCCTAGCGACACGTGCGGAATTGTCGGATGAAGCTCATAGACAGATCGCCAAAATTCTCTATCGCGATCGAGCAAGGACCGGCATGTACTTCGAGGTCTTGATGATGCCCCGCACTATCCCCAGATTGATTGAGCAGCCTCGAGCAAAAAAGACCGCCTGAAATATTCTGCTCAGCAGGGAGGTAAGCCTGTTTAGGCGTATTACCATCGAATTGAAGTCACTGCCCGTCGCGCTACTTACGAGCAATTACAGTTCAGTGTGGCTGATTGCAATACGGGCAGCAACTCCGACCTAGTTGATGGGGGACCCTTGGGTTTCAGAATGCGGAAGTCTTTCAAGATCGCGCCCGGCGTGCGGATGAACGTTTCGACGAAGAGCCTCGGGCTCTCCGCCGGTGTGAAAGGCGCTCGGATCAGCGCCAATAGTTCTGGTCGGGTCACCAGGACGGTCGGAATCCCCGGAACGGGGATCTCTCATGTGAAAACAGTCCCAGCCGGCGGGCGCTCACGTGCCAGCAAGGCCTCCTCCAGTACCACCGCCGCCGCTCGTACCACACAGGCCCTGGCTAAACCGAAGAAGCCCAAGCCTGGGCTCTTTGCTCCGGCATGGGAGAAGAAGCTGTACAAGCAAGTCGAGGGCGCTGCGAACTCTGCGATGCTCCAGCAAATTGGCAAGGACCATCCAGAAGCAGCTCCGTCGGTAGCAATGGTTGAACTACACCGAGTCTGCCTACCAGCCAGCGATGCCGAGCGATCGCGAGCGATTCTTGACTGGCTGTGGACTGAAGGCTATGACCCAGCAACGGATAAGTTCTTCATCTCCTATGTGGCCGACGGCGAGGTCACAGTCCCGATTGCGACGGGCGTCACCGTCACATTGCCGTTGGAGCGCCAAACGCTTGGCCTCATTCTGGCAGAGTTGGAACAGGACGCAGGCAATGCAGACCGAGCCATCAGCATCGTCGAAGGCCTTGAACCCACTACCGTGGCGGCGGTGTCACTCGCGGAACTCTACGCTGAGACTGACCGGTGGGAAGAGATCATTAACATGACGGACGGGCTCACGAACGATGATGAGCCGTCCACTTACCTGTTGATCCAACGAGGCACCGCGCTGCGGGAACAAGGCTTCTACGAGGCCGCGCGTACTGCTTTTAAAGAAGCACTTCGTATGAGGTCGCGCCCAGCGGAGCTGCGGCACCTGGCGCTGGTGGGGCGAGGGATGAGCTACGCCGCGGATGGGAAGAAGGCCTTGGCCCGTAAAGACTATGAGCGCGTCCTAGCGGAGAACTCTACGTATTCTGGCTTGATGGACCTTCTGACGCAGGTAGCGAACTAAGTTGAATTGACTGACGGTTCCGAGCGGGATGCTGTGTCGACTCGTTCCAAGGTTCGACCGGAGCAGTCCAATCATTGCAGAATGGGCCCATGTGAACCCTCGCTGCGGTCGTTGGTGATGCCAGCATGGGTGCAGAGAGCGACTCAACCACCGACCGGGGACACCCTGTGCACACTCGAACGCCTATAAGTTCTCGTGTACGAGAGCCATGGCAGACAAATTTCAATCAACCCGACCTCAGCGCCGCAGTACTCGGATCCCAGTGGCCAGCCGTCGACGCTCCTGTCGACAATCGGCTTGCCATCGACAGGCTCGTCGGTTCTGTGGGCATAAAAGAGATCTGAGCAAGGGTAATAGTGAGTCGTATCCAAGAAAAATATCCTTGCGTCGCACATAGCTCACATACAAAGTAGCCAGTGGATCAGGATTCCAGACTAGGCTGGACACCGCTCAATCTTGCACCACGGCATCAACATCGCCGACGTGCCAGTGCCTCACCGCCTTTCGGAGCGCGGCAGGTAGGAACTGCGCTGAGTAGCTGATGACGAGGCCGAAGAAGTGGACAGATCAGTCCAATTTCTTCGGCCTCGCTGCTTCTGCGCTGCCGGTAGTGATGCAGGGGCCCGATACGACACGAGACTGCGATCTAGCCTTTGCCTCCAAGTGTTCTTTCCAGCCAGCATGAATCAACTGATTCCAGGTGGTGCGTTTACGAGCAGCAATCCGTCTCCGGCCCCGCCCAACCAGATTCGCTGCCTGGAATCGCGAGTACCTCGGCGCACCCCGACCACTTACTGCTCGACCGGAGCCTGCGGGACATCGATGGCGACCTGCTGGTGGTGCAGCCCTGGAGCAGTCATGCCGGTAGCGAAGTGCACCCCGGAGTCACGAGCAATTTTTCCTGTGGCAGACTATGTGCCATGAGCGAGATTATCTTCGATGCCGCGGTCACTCTCAATGGATACTTGGCCGACGAGAACCATAGCCTGCAATGGCTCTTTGATGTTCCGGGGTCCCAAGAGCCTGATCCGGAACTATTGCCTGAAAACGTTGGTGTGCACGTCGAAGGCGCGAACACCTATATGTGGATGATCGAGAATGAACAGCTCATGGAAAATCCGCAAAAGTGGCATGAATACTATCCGGGGGTCAAGACCTATGTCTTCACTTCGAGGGAGTTGCCTATTCCAGAAGGGGCTGATGTGCAGCTGGTGAACGGGCCCGTTGCGCAGTTCTTGCCGGCAATTCGCGACAGCGCGGGGGAGAAGAATGTTTGGGTACTTGGCGGCGGTGAACTGCTGGGGCAATTCCTGGATGTCGATGCCCTCGATGTCTTGGCATTGACTATCGCCCCGGCCGCGCTATCGTCTGGTGCGCCCGTACTGCCACGAACTATTTCCAGCGAGCGCCTCGAACTGGTTGGAGCGCGACAAGCCGGACCGTTCGCCCGGCTTGTCTATCGAGTCAACAAATCGCGGTAAGGCCATTCGAGAAAGCTCAGCCGGTCACGGAACGTCCCGTGACCGGCTGAGCTTTCTCGTTATCAGTGGCTGGCTACTGGTTCCACGAGCGCAAGACCATGTGGCGTCCGCGACCAAGAAGCTTGAGCCCATTGGCGCTGAAGAAATCGGCACTTGACGGAGTCGCTGCTGCCAATAGCTCCTGAGGTACCTCATCGTCTGGTGGCGACAGCGGATTGATCATTGATCGCGACAGGCCATGAAGCAAGGCAGTGCCAACGCCATGGCGGCGATGTTCCTTGCCTACGGCCAAGGAATGCACCATGAGCTGGCCGTTCAGGCCCTGCTGGGCAAAGCCCCGGCCCACGATCTCTCCCTCGTCGGTACGAGCCAAGGCATGCTCGACGCGGCGCAATGCCGGATGCCCGCTGGAGAGCTGGGTGCTGGTCTCGCGCCATAGGTTCGTCACGTTCAGCTCGGCCGCATCAGCTCCCGTGGCCTCAGGCACGTTATTGCCCAAGCGGATCTTGCCGGTCCAACGATCCATTGGAATGGCCAATGGGCCAGCATGCCAGGAAACCTGGGCATTATCGGAGAAACCGGTCGCCCTCAGCTCATCTGCGTGGGCGCCTGAGTTAACCCAAGCTTCCACGCGCCGGGCGCCGAGCCGATGGCCTTCGGCTAGCGCCGGACGCAGGCCCGCCTGTTCTGGCTGTTCGGGGAACAGCAGGATCAGCCGCTTGCGTACTGGCTGCCATGCCCATGAGCATCCGTGGGTGGTAAAGATCTTGCCGCCGGTGGCGACTGCAAGTGCCTGATGCCAGTGGCTTAGTGCTTCCTGTGCGGAGGCAATAGTGGTCATTATTCTGCGTTCACCAATCCTCGACGGCGCAACAACGGTTCAACCAATGCGGTGCGGCCGCGGAATAATTCGTAGGACTCAAGGGGATCGCGCGTATTGCCGCGCGAAAGCAGTTCCTCACGGAACCGATTACCATTTTCGCGCATTAAGCCCCCATTTTCCTCGAACCACTGCACAGTGTCGGCATCGAGCACCTCACTCCAGATGTAGGAGTAGTAGCCAGCGGAGTATCCATTGGCGAAAATGTGCTGGAAATAACCGGTGCGGTAGCGAGGCGGAATCATTGCGGAGTCGAAGCCGGCGCCCTGAAGCACGTCCTGTTCGAACTGCAGCGGATCCTCGATAACAGTCCCGGCGCTGATGGTGTGCCAGGCCCAGTCGAGGACACTGGCGGCAAGGTACTCAGCGGTTGCAAAACCCTGGCCCCATAGCGAAGCCGCGCGGATCTTCTCGATCAGCGCGTCGTCCAATACTTCGCCGCTCTGGTGGTGGATAGCATAACCGGATACGACATCCTCGTGGAGCATCCACATCTCGTTGACCTGCGATGGGAACTCCACGAAATCGCGGGGGACCGAGGTGCCAGAAAGCGAAGCGTACTTTCCGCTGGAGAACATCCCGTGCAGCGCATGGCCGAACTCGTGGAACAGCGTATTTGCCTCATCCATGGACAGCAGAACCGGATCACCCGGCGCAGGCGGGGTGATGTTCAAGGTGTTGGTGACGATTGGCGGCTCATCCAGGAACGAAGCGGCATCGCGCAGGCTGGTCATCCATGCACCGCCCTTCTTGGTATCCCTGCTCAGGTAGTCGCCGGTGTAGAGCGCCAGCGGCTTGCCATCGGCGTCGAAAACTTCGAAGACGCGAACATCCTGGTGGTAGGCGGGAAGGTCGAACCGCTCGCTGAAGGTAATGCCAAACAGCTTGGTAGCGGTCGCGAAGACGCCATCGACCAGGACCCGGTCTAATTCGAAGTAGTTGCGCAGTGCCTCGGAATCCACCGAGTACTCCTCACGCAGGACCTGGTTGGAGAAGTATTTCCAATCCCACGCGTTGATTTCGGCACCGGCGATCTTGCCCAGCACCTCGGCTTCCTGGCGAGCATTTGCGGTGGCGGCCTTGGTTAGCTCGGCCAGTCGTTCTTCCACCGCAGCGGTGGAAGGTGCAGTGGCCTGGGCGAGCACGGTTTCTGCATGGTTGGCGAATCCGAGCAGAGCGGCGCGCTCAGCGCGAAGCTGTGCCATTTCGGCGGCCACATGAATGGTCGCGTTTTCCTCGGTGCCACGGCTGATCGAGGCATTGAACACCTTGCGGCGGGACTGGCTTGACGCGAGCGACTCCAGGACCGGTTGCTGGGTAGGCGAAACCAGCGTCAGCAAGTATCCCGATGCGTGGCCTGCTTGCTTGGCGGCTTGCGCAGCGGACTCGATCGCTTGGCTGGAAAGACCTGCGAGCTCCTCAGCGTCGTCGAAGTGCACAGCGTGGGCATTCTGATTTTCCAGGACGAGGTCAGCGAACTGCGTGGAAAGCTCAGCGAGTTGGGCGTTCAGTGCCTTCAGCTGGTCCTTCTCGGCGTCGCCCAAGCCTGCGCCGGCCAATTGGAAATTCTTCAGCGTTTGCTCCACTAGGCGGGCATCTTCACCCTGGAGACCCTCATAATTCAAAGTTTGTAGACGCAAGTACAATGTTTGGTTTAGGTAAATCTCATCTTCTTGCTTAGTCCAGATCGAAGAAATCTCCGACTGAATCGCCCGCAGATCTTCGGTGCCGTGGGCGGAAATCACCGAAAAATACGTCATGAGCGCACGGCGCAGGGTCTGCCCGCTGGCTTCCAGCGCCAAGAAAGTGTTCTCAAAAGTGGGAGCCTGAGCATCGTCGATGATGCGCTGCAGCTCCTCACGCTGTTCGGCTGCGCCGAGCCGGACTGCCTCCAGGTAATGCTCAGCGGTGAGCTGGTCGAAGGCTGGCCATTGGTAGGGCCTGGTACTGGGAGTCAGAAGCGGGTTTTGCATAGGCCTAGGTTTTCATGGAAAACGTGATTCAGCTTGCATTTACACCCCAGATGCCCAGCTGAGCTAGGCTCGATGCATGCCCCAACGTGCACTACCTGCATTTCTTCCGCTGAGCTCAACGATGCTGGCCGCATTGCTGATTGGCGGTTGCTCTGCAGTCCCGAGCGACAACGCAGAACCAGCAGCCCCGCAGCCCTCCGTCCAGGCCAGCGTTCCTGCCTCGCCGGAACCGGCTCCGAGTTCAGCGATAGAGGATGCCTCGGCCGCGCCCTCGGAGCCCGAAGAGCTATCGCTGATGGTTACCGGCGATGTGCTGCTGCATCCGCAGTTATTGGATGAAGCGAAACAAGCGGCTGGAGCGGAAACGGGCAACGGCGGCGACTACGATTTCAGCCCCTTGCTTGCGGGCCTGGCACCCTATGTCCAGGACGCAGATGTGGCGCTATGCAATCTGGAAACACCGATTGGTGTCCCTCCGTATTCGGGGTATCCGCGGTTCACGGTCCCAGATCGAATCCTGGCCGACCTCGGCGCTATTGGCTACGACGGATGCACCACTGCCACCAATCACACGGTAGATGCCGGGACGGCCGGAGTAGAGCGAACGCTGGACGCCCTGGAAGCGAATGGGCTTTTCGCGACCGGCTCCTACCGCAGTGAAAAAGAATCCGAGAAGCCATCGATCCTGGACATGGAAGGCGTGAAGCTCGGTGTAGTCACCAGCACCTATTCGCTCAATGGCTTGCCGGAAGAAGCTGACTGGCAAGTCGATAGCGGGGTGGATGCGCAGCAACTGATCGCCAAGGGCAAGGCAACGCGCAAGGCGGGAGCGGACATCGTCGTGGCTGCCGTGCACGATGGGGCTGAATACAGCACCGAACCGACAGCGTCCCAGAAAAGGCTCGGTCGAGCCTTGGCAGAGTCCGATGTCTTCGATTTCATCTACATGCACCACACCCACTCGGTATTGCCCATTGAGAAGCACGACGGAACCTGGATCGTCTACGGTTTGGGCAATTCCGTGGCAAAACACGCCACACCAACCATTCTCAACCGCGAAGGCATCAGCGTAAAGGCAACGTTTACCCAGGAAGCGCCCGGCGAATGGGATGTCAGCGAATTGCGGTGGGTTCCGCACCAGCTCTCAAATGAACCTGTGGCCTGGTGCCAAGTCTTCGATGCTGCTGGATGCATACGGGAAGATGAAGCAAAAGCCTCCTTGAAGCGCAGCGAGGCCACAGTGAATGCCTATGGCGCATTCGACGACGGACTTCGAGAGTGGACGCTGGACTGACCTAGCGCAATGGCCAAGGTGCCCACACGCGGCTTGAGGGAAGATTTGCGCGTGCTCTGGCTAGCCGTGCCGGCGATATGTCTTCGAGGCCGCGGGACTGCTCGCCGAATCCTGTCCCGTCAACGTCGAAACAGTGCACGAGGCGGTCCATGCCTCGATCCAGGAACTCGCCGAATCCTCCGGACGCGGCGGCACTCACCTGGATCTCGAGTTCCTCAAGGATTTCTGGGACAACTTCGTCGCATCCATCGCAGCCACACGGCGGAAATGACGCGCCGTACAACGCGCCGAGCTCCAGGTGCACCGCGGGAAACGTGGTGAAGACCATGCCCAGTGGCGCGCAGCGCGAATCCATCGGAAACACGCGAACAGAGCGCACCACATGGCCCGGTTGAATCCGCATTTGCCTGGCCAGCCCGGGATCTTCGAAGCAACGCACCTCGAACTGCTCGCGCAGGCAATCCAGCAACGCCTGGGCTACCTGCGGCACCGGGGCAAAGCGTTGCACATGGGAGGTCAGCGAATAGCTCTCCGCTGGAGGCTGCTCATCCCAGCGCTGGCCATAGGGGATCAGCGCACCGTGCTCGTCGAAGTAATCCGCCACTTCGATATCCGGGCGCTGGTAGCCGTGAAGCATGTTTGGGTTCTCCGTTTCTGCAGCATGCAGGTATTGCGGGAATTCAGTGCCCGAACTCATCCGAATCGGTGAAGGGGCCAGCACCAGTATCCATGGCATTGATGGCGGCCATTTCCGCCTGGGTGAGCTGGAAATCGAAAATGTCCAGGTTCTCGCTCTGCCGCCGCTGGTCTGCCGATTTCGGTGCCGCTGCCCGCCCGGACTGGACATGCCAGCGCAAGGTCACCTGCGCGCTGCTCTTCCCATGCGCTTGGGCGATCCGGACCAGGGCAGGATGTGAAAGGAATCCAGATTTCTTGCGTCCCAGCGGGGAATAGGCTTCGGTCCGAACGCCATGCTCGGTGTTGAAACCTTGCCATTCGACGCTTTGCCGTTCAGGATCAACCTGGATCTGGTTCAGCGCCGGCACGAGCCCCGAATCCAGGACGTTCTGCAGCTGGCAGGGCTTGAAGTTCGAGACTCCCGCAGCCCGGATCTTGCCCTCGTCTACTAGTTTGCCCAGCTCAGTGAACGCTTCGACATAGGTGTTCTGCTGGGGGTTGGGCCAGTGGATCAAGAACAGATCCACATACTCAAGACCCAAGCGGTCCAGGGAGTTCTCCAACGCCTGGCGCACGCCTTGGGCCGAATGCCATTGCTTGTTGAACTTGGTGGTTACGAAAATTTCATCGCGATGAAGCCGGCTCTGTGCCAGGGCCTTGCCCACGGCGTCCTCATTCTCGTAGTTCTCCGCTGTATCAATGCGGCGGTAGCCCACGTCGAGGGCGGACAGCACCGCTGCAGCCGCCTCGTGTCCACGCATGGGCCACGTGCCCAAACCGATCGAGGGCATGCTCACGCCGCCGGCAAGTTCGAGGGAAGAAATATCAGCAATCATGTTCTTGAACCTACCAAGTTCCGCCCCTTGCCGGGAGGCGGCGTCGAAGAATCCGCGACACACCGGGAAACAAAACAGGCGCACGGCGCCTTCGGGTTTAACGTTATTTCGGCGCATTTTTCGTGCTGCCAACCACTGAACACCATGAAGGTTAGAACCATGCCGAAAATAGGCGTCCTCGCTCTGCAAGGGGATTTCCGCGAACATCTGGCCTCTTTGGAACGGCTCGGGCAGCGCACGCACATGGTGCGCACCGTCGTCGATTTGGAGCAGGTTGACGCGCTGGTGATTCCCGGCGGCGAGTCCTCGGTGATTGATCGGCTGTCCCGCAACTACGGGCTAGCTGGTCCCATCAAGGAGCGCATCGCAGCAGGCATGCCAGCCTACGGCTCCTGCGCCGGAATGATCATGCTGGCCGATCGCATCGAGAACCCTGCAATCTCGCGAGATGGCGCGGTACAGCAAAGCTTCGGCGGCATCGACATGACGGTCAAGCGCAACGCGTTCGGGCGCCAGATCGACTCATTCGAGCACCAGCTGGACTTCAACGGGCAAAATCTCGAGGCGGTGTTCATCCGCGCACCGGAAGCCGTGCAAATTGGCCCGGACGTCCAAGTGATCAGCACCGTTCAAGCGGGGACGGATCACGAACAGGGTAGAATTGTTGCAGTACGCCAGGGAAAATTGTTGGCAACCAGCTTTCACCCGGAAGTCACCGGCAGCACCGCTATCCACCAATTTTTCATCAATCTCACGCGAGGAGACGCTTAAAGCATGTCAGGCCACTCCAAATGGGCAACTACCAAGCACAAGAAGGCCGCGATCGACGCCAAGCGCGCCAAGGCCTTCGCAAAATTCATCAAGGGCATTGAAGTTGCCGCCCGTGCCGGCGGCGCCGACATGGCCGGCAACCCGGCACTGGAACTTGCAGTCAGCAAGGCCAAGAAGAACTCCGTGCCGATCAACAACATCGACCGCGCCGTCAAGCGCGGCGCTGGCCTGACCGGCGAGGTCGTCGACTACACCGAGATCATCTATGAAGCACGCGGCCCGCAGGGCTCGGCCCTGCTGATCGAGTGCCTGACCGACAACAAGAACCGTGCGGCCTCCGAAGTCCGCGTGGGCATCACCCGCAACGGCGGCACCATCGCCGACCCGGGTTCGGTCGCCTACCTGTTCAACCGCCAGGGCGTTGTCCGCCTGCCCAAGGGCGAGCTGACCGAAGACGACCTGCTGATGGTCGTGCTGGACGCCGGTGCCGACGAGATCATGGACGAGGACGAGAACTTCGCCATCGTCTGCGACCCTTCGGACCTGCGCGCTGTGGCCGCTGCGCTGGATGAAGCGGACATCGCCTACGAGTCCGACGAAATGGAATTCATTCCATCGATGAAGGTCGACCTGGACGTTGAAGGAGCTCGCAAGTTCCTCAAGCTCTACGACGCGCTGGAAGAACTGGATGATGTCCAGGGCATCTACACCAACGCTGATCTGTCCGACGAGGTTCGCGCCGCGCTGGACGAAGAGCAGTAAGGCTTGGCCTTACGTGTTGTTGGCGTCGATCCCGGCCTGACCCGTTGCGGTCTTGCCGTGGTCGACGTCGCTGCAAACAGGCAAGTTTCGCTGGTGGACGTCACCGTCGCCGGCACCCCTCCGGGCACTCCGCTCGATGCCCGGCTCTTGAAGATCGCCAACGCCATCGACGAATGGCTGGATCTGCATCAGCCCGATGTGCTCGCCTTGGAACGCGTGTTCGCTTCGGCGAACGTCTCCACGGTCATCGGCACCGCGCAGGTCACCGGTGTTGTCATCACCGCGGCAGCGCGACGCGGAATACCCGTGGCCCTGCACACGCCGACCGAGGTCAAGGCGGCGGTTACCGGTTCGGGACAGGCCACCAAGGCGGCGATCGGCAAGATGGTTGCCAAGATCTGCCGGCTCGATGAACCGCCTAAGCCTGCCGACGCCGCTGATGCGGTGGCTTTGGCGATTACCCACGGTTGGCGCGGTGCGGCCACCGGCTCGAATGCCTCGGCCTCCGCGGCTAATGCCGGTGGTTCGTCGCAGCTGACCGGTGCGCAGCAGGCGTGGATTGCCGCCGAGGCGTCGGCCAAGCGCCGCGCAGTGCGCCGCTAGCCGGCCAGCACGGCAGCGGCCTCGACCCACCGGGGAACGCGGCGGATCGATATTCGTAGGTATCTTCGATAAACTGGGTTCGATCGAACATATATCCCAAGGAGTGGCATGATCAGCTCATTGACCGGCACCGTGCAGGCGGTAGCCCTGAACACCGCGGTAATTGACGTTAACGGCTTCGGGATGCTGGTCAATGCCACCCCCGGGACGCTGTCCACCCTGCAGGCAGGACGCGAGGCTACGGTATTCACCTCCATGGTGGTCCGCGAGGATTCGATGACCCTCTTCGGCTTCGCCACCGCTGAGGAACGCGATGTCTTCGAGGTCCTGGTTTCCGTATCGGGCATCGGGCCGCGCACCGGCTTGGCCATCTTGGCGGTGCACTCTCCGGAGGAAGTCCGCATCGCGGCGAACACCAAGGACACCGCCGCTTTCACCAAGGTATCGGGCATTGGCCCCAAGGGCGCGAGCCGCATCGTGCTGGAACTGAACGGCAAGCTGATCCCGACTGGCGCGCCAGTGGCCCCGGTTTCCGGCGGCGGCAACGCGAGCGTCTGGGAACCGCAGGTGATCGAGGCGCTGACCGGCCTGGGCTGGAGCGAAAAGGATGCAACCAGCACCCTGAAATCGCTGTCCAAGGCTGATCCAGATGTCGTTGCCACCGGCAACGTCGCAGAAATCTTGCGTGCTGCACTGCGCAGCATGTCCAGCGGAACCCGCGCCTAAGCGGTCTGCGAGAGGATCAACTGATCATGAATGACTCCACCGGGCTCACGAATGCCGGCAGCGAACCCGAGGAACGGGTAATCGAAGCGGCCCTGCGCCCGCGGAACCTCGACGACTTCGTGGGCCAGTCCCGAGTGCGCCAGCAGCTCTCGCTGGTGCTTGAAGCAGCGAAAATCCGCGAGCGCACCGCGGACCACGTTCTGCTCTCTGGCCCACCGGGCCTGGGCAAGACCACCTTGTCGATGATTATCGCCGCCGAGATGAACGCGCCATTGCGCATTTCCTCCGGCCCAGCGATCCAGCACGCCGGTGACTTGGCCGCGATCCTCTCCTCGCTGACCGAAGGCGAGGTGCTGTTCCTCGATGAAATCCACCGCATGTCCCGGCCGGCCGAGGAAATGCTCTACATGGCCATGGAAGACTTCCGCGTAGATATCATCGTCGGAAAGGGCGCCGGCGCCACGGCCATTCCACTGGAGCTCCCGCCCTTCACCCTCGTTGGCGCAACCACGCGCGCCGGACTGTTGCCCGGCCCGTTGCGTGACCGCTTCGGCTTCACTGGCCATCTGGAGTTCTACGCGGTCAAGGAGCTTGAACTGGTTTTGCGCCGTTCGGCCATGATGCTTGATCTGAGCGTCACTTCGGCCGCGTTCACCGAGATCGCCGGACGCTCCCGCGGTACGCCCCGTATCGCCAACCGCCTGCTGCGCCGCGTGCGTGACTGGGCGCTGGTGCATAAGCTCGAAGAGATCGATGCCAAAGCGGCCGCCGCCGCCTTGGACATGTACGAGGTCGATGCACGTGGCCTTGATCGCCTGGACCGGGGTGTGCTCGAAGCCTTGTGCACCAAATTCGGCGGGGGACCGGTGGGGCTATCGACCCTGGCCATCGCCGTGGGTGAAGAAACCGAAACCGTCGAGACTGTCGCAGAGCCATACCTGGTGCGTGAAGGGCTGATGGGCCGGACCCCGCGCGGTCGTATTGCCATGCCCGGAGCCTGGGCGCATTTGGGCTTGGCGATGCCAAAGGATGCGATCTTCGCCAGTGCGCAAAGCTATGAAAACGATGAGGATTAGGCAAGCATTACTTCACTGCCCGCGTAAATGGTCTGCCGGTTCACCGTGACGCATTAGACTAAAGACGCCCGACCTATGCCCGTTTCGGGGCGAGGTGGGGCGTCTTTGCTGTATTACGCCAGAAATAGCCGCAACAGCATCCCAGAACTTCAGATCAAATCGCAACAATTCGTTAGCAGGTAAATACGTGAATCCCCTCGTAATCGCTCAGGCCGCTGGTGGCGGCTTCAACCCTTCGCTGATCCTGATGGTCGCGCTGTTCGCAGTGCTGATCTTCATGATGTTCCGTGGCCGCAAGAAGCAGGCCGCCCAGCAGGAGAAGCTGAAGAACAACACCGTGCCAGGCGCCAAGGTGATGACCAACTCGGGTATCTTCGGCACCGTCGTCGGCGTTGACGCAGAGGATCGCGTCCAGGTCGAGGTCGCACCGGGCGTAGTGCTGAACCTGCACCGCCAGGCCATTGCCACCTTCCTGGACAAGGATGCAGCAACCCCGGCCGTGGCCGACGGCGCAGCAGAATCCGCCAGCACCACCGAAACCCCGGAAGAGTCCCTGCGTCGCCTGAACGATGAGGGCAAGGACGAGCGCAACGCCTAAGTCCCGGGCAGCATAGCGGTGGCCTGAAGGCCAAGCCACTCAAACGAGAAAGCACATTAGATGTCATCAATCAGACCTGTTAAGCAGGCGCGCAAGGCGTTGCTGTGGTTGCTGATCGTCTTCATCATCGCAGCCGGCGTGTTGGTGGGTGGTGCAGCGAACGGTAAAACCGGATGGGGACCGAAGCTGGCCCTCGACCTCGAAGGCGGCACCGAGATGATCCTGGCCCCTCGGGTCCAGGGCGACGAAGCGATCAACCAAGAGCAGCTGGACCAAGCGGTGGAGATCATCCGCCAGCGTGTGGACGGCTCCGGTGTAACCGAATCGGAAATCACCACCCAGTCCGGTCGCAACGTTGTGGTCTCGATGCCGGGCACCCCGGACCAGACCACTCGCGATTTGATCCAGGCTTCGGCCAACATGGAGTTCCGCCCGGTGCTGATCACCGGCGGCTACGCAGCCACCCCTGAGGAAGATCGCACTCCCAAGGAAGACCTGCCCAAGCCTGAGGGCAAGCCAGAGAACCCATCGGACACCAACTGGATCACCGCAGAGCTCTTCCAGGAGTTTGAAGGCTACGACTGCGAAACCGAGCTCAAGGACCGCGGCGGGGACGCTGCGGACCCAGCCAAGCCAATGATCTCCTGCGATACGGACATGGGCGTCAAGTACATCCTTGGCCCACAGGAAATCTCCGGCGACAAGATCAAGGACGCATACGCGCAGCTCGCTCGCGGCGTCAATGGTTCGGTCACCGGCGAATGGGTTGTCGTGATCGAGTTCAATGCCGAAGGCACCAAGATCTTCGCCGACACCACGCAGCGTCTGATTGCCCTGCAGGGTTCGCAGAACCAGTTCGCGATCGTGCTTGATGGCGAGACCATCTCGGCGCCAACCACCAATGCGGTGATCTCCGATGGCCGTCCGCAGATTTCCGGCGGGTTCACCCAGGACACCTCGCAGGCGCTGGCGGAGCAGCTGAAGTACGGCGCGCTGCCAATCAGCTTCGACATCCAGTCAGAGCGCCAGGTTTCTGCAACGCTGGGTGCTGACCAGCTGACCGCGGGCCTCATTGCCGGTGTTATCGGCCTGGTCCTGGTGTTCATCTACTCGCTGTTCCAGTACCGCGCTCTGGGCTTGGTGACCATCGCTTCGCTGCTCGTCGCCGGTGTGCTGACCTACCTCTGCCTGGTCCTGCTTGGCTGGGGCATGAACTACCGCCTGTCGCTGGCGGGCGTGGCTGGCTTGATCGTGGCCATCGGCCTGATCGCGGACTCGTTCATCGTGTACTTCGAGCGTGTTCGAGATGAGTTGCGCGAAGGCCGGCCATTGGCAAGCGCCGTGGATATCGGCTGGAAGCGTGCCAAGCGGACCATTCTGGCTTCCAAGGCCGTGAACGTGTTGGCTGCAGTAGTGCTCTACATCGTTGCCGTGGGCAACGTGCGAGGCTTCGCCTTCACCCTGGGCCTGACCGCAATCGTTGACCTCGTGGTGGTGTACGGACTGACCCATCCAACCCTGGTCCTGCTGGCACGCACCAAGTTCTTCGCCAACGGCCACCCGCTCTCGGGCATGGACCCATCGTTGCTTGGCGTCAAGCCGCTGTACCAAGGTGCAGGCAAGGTTCGCCGCTTTGATGAAAACGTTGAGGCAAACCGCGGCAAGAAGAATGCCAAGGCTTCGGTTGAAGCCGCCAAGCGCATGACAATTGCCGAGCGCCGCCGTGCACAGGCCGAGCAGCCTGCCAGCCCGCAGGCCAAGGCCCAGGAGGAGAACAATGAATAAGCTAGTCACTTGGGGCAACGAGCTCTACACCGGCAAGCGTTCCTACCCGTTCACCTCCAAGCACCGCTTGTGGTTCCTGATCGCCGGTATTCTGGTGATCCTGTCAATCCTGGTTCCAGTGGTCAAGGGCGGATTCAACCTGGGCATCGACTTCCGCGGTGGTTCTGAATTCACCGTTTCGGATGTGCAGGAAACAGATATCTCCATTGGTGAAAAGGCTGTTGCCTCGGTGGCTTCGGGTGCGGCGGCAACGGTCACCAACATTGCGCCGGGCACCATGCGCGTGCAGACCGAGCGCTTGAGCGATGACCAGACCTTGGCCATCGCCAGCCAGCTCGCGGAGAACTACGGTGTCTCCAGCGATGAAGTTACCAGTAACTTCATCGGCCCTACCTGGGGCGAAGACGTTTCGCGCCAGGCACTGGTTGGCCTGGTTGCCTTCGTGGTCCTGGTGGGCTTGCTGATGGCTGCCTACTTCCGAACCTGGAAGATGTCACTGGCCGCGATTGCCGGTCTGATCGCCGTGGTCATCGTCACTGCGGGCATCTACTCGCTGTCAGGTTTCGAAATCACGCCCAGCGCGATCATCGGCTTCCTGACCATTCTGAGCTACTCGCTGTATGACACCGTGGTGGTCTTCGACAAGGTCCGCGAAAACACCAAGGACTACACCCAGCAGTCCAAGCGCACCTTCGAGCAGCTGGTGAACCTCGCTGTGAACCAGACCCTGGTTCGCTCGATCAACACCTCGGTCGTTGCCGTGCTTCCAGTGGCCGCGATCCTGTTCATCGGTTCCTACCTGCTGGGTGCCGGTACGCTCAAGGACCTGTCCTTGGCGCTGTTCGTCGGTATCATCGTCTCGGCCCTGTCGACCTTGTTCGTCCAGGCGCCCATGTTCCATTGGCTCCGCCACAAGGACGACGACGTGGTAGCGCACAATCAGAAGATGGCTGCTGCCTAAGCCGATCCGAAGATCTGAATTTGGTGCTCCCAGCATTTGCTGGGGGCACCATTTCGCTTAAGCGGGAAGATGCGTAATTAGTTGTCACCGCGCGAACGTGCTATAACGTTTGAACTAAAGAAGGTGTTTTTTCAGTGCACGGCCGCCAGTGATCTGGTGGCCCGGAACTACCGTTGGATTCCGTCGGGCTTCACGCAGGCTCGGGAAAGAATCCAACGGCAACGGGAAGGAGCGGGGCATGGCGAATACGCCTAACCTGAACAATTCGAAACGACGCTCTATCTCTCGTTTGGTGCGCTTTGCTGGCCGGGGGAGCACCCCGAGCACATCGCCGACCCTTGAACCGCTATTGCGTACGGTCAAGTCCAAGCATCCGAAGGCGGATCTGGACCTGCTGGTCCACGCCTACGAGGTCGCCGAAAAGTACCATGAAGGCCAGAAGCGCAAGAGCGGCGACCCGTACATAACGCACCCGGTCGCCGTCGCCACGATCCTGGCGGAGATGGGGATGACCGGCTCGATTCTTGCCGCCGCCTTGCTGCACGACACCGTTGAAGACACCGACTACTCCCTGGAGTCCGTTAAGAAGGAATTCTCCGAGGAAATCGCCATGCTGGTCGATGGCGTGACCAAGCTGGACAAGGTCACCTATGGCGACGCGGCCCCGGCAGAGACCGTGCGCAAAATGGTCGTGGCCATGTCCCGCGACATCCGCGTGCTGCTGATCAAGCTGGCCGACCGCCTGCATAATGCCCGTACCTGGCGCTACGTGTCCCCGGAATCTTCCTCGCGCAAGGCGAAGGAAACCCTGGAGATCTTCGCACCGCTGGCGCACCGTCTGGGCATGAACACCGTCAAGTGGGAGCTGGAGGACCTGTCCTTCGCTGCCTTGCACCCCAAGGTGTACCAGGAGATCGTCCGCATGGTGGGCGATCGCACTCCGGAACGTGAAAAGTACCTCTCCTCGATCCGCCAGACCCTTTCGGGCGATCTCGGCGATGTAGCCATCCATGCCTCGGTGTCCGGCCGGCCAAAGCACTACTACTCGATCTACCAGAAGATGATCGTGCGCGGCAAGGACTTCGATGATATCCATGACCTCATGGGCGTGCGCATCCTGGTGGATACCGTCAAGGACTGCTACGGCGCCCTGGGCGTCGTGCACGCAGAGTGGAATCCACTGCCTAACCGCTTCAAGGACTACATTGCGATCCCGAAGCTGAACCTCTACCAGTCGCTGCACACCACGGTGATGGGTCCTGAAGGCAAGCCGGTAGAGATCCAGATCCGCACCCACGATATGCACGTACGCGCCGAATACGGTGTAGCCGCGCACTTCCAGTACAAGCATGGGCAGACCGATAACTCCATGCTTTCGCCGGAGCAGAATATGGATTGGCTGCGTTCCTTGATGGAGTGGCAGGCGGATACCGCCGACTCCGAAGAGTTCCTGGACGGCCTTCGCTACACGATCAGCTCCGCTGAAGTCTATGTGTTCACCCCCAAGGGCGACATCATGTCCTTGCCGGTTGGTGCCACACCGGTGGATTTCGCCTACTCGATCCACACCGACGTCGGCCACCGCACCATCGGCTCCCGCGTCAATGGCAAGCTCGTCCCATTGCATACCGAGCTCAAGCAGGGCGATGTGGTGGAGGTCTTCACCTCGAAGGCCGAAGGCGCTGGCCCATCCCAGGATTGGCAGAACTTTGTCCGCTCGCCTCGTGCCAAGGCAAAGATCCGCGGTTACTTCTCCAAGGAACGCCGCGAGGAGGCCATCGAAAAGGGCAAGGAGCTGCTGACCAAAGAACTGCGTCGCAACCAGCTGCCATTGCAGAAATTGATGACTCACGACCTGCTCACGGCGGTAGCCAACGAACTGCACCACACGGACATTTCGGCCCTGTACCAGTCCGTTGGCGACGGCCATACCAGTGCACAGAACGTCATTGAGCATTTAACGGCCCTGATTGGCCCTCCAGAAGCCGAACAGGTCGATGAGGAAGCGGTAGTCCGCCCAGTGGCTCCCAGCCCGGCTACGGGCAACGACGCCGGCGTGATCGTCGAGGGCCTGGGGGATGTGCTGGTGAAGCTGGCGCGTTGCTGCACCCCGGTGCCGCCAGATGAAATCCAGGGTTTCGTAACCCGTGGCGCCGGAGTCTCGGTGCACCGCACCGACTGCCTGAATCTGACGCAGCTCGCCGAGCAGCCGGATCGACTGGTCAATGTCACGTGGGCCACCAAGCACCATGGCGTGTTCCTGGTGGAGATCCAGGTCGAAGCATTGGACCGCAAGTCGCTGCTCTCCGACGTCACCCGGATCCTCTCCGAAAGCCACTTGAACATCCTTTCGGCCAGCGTGCAGACAAGCAAGGACCGTGTGGCAATTTCCCGTTTCTCCTTCGAAATGGGCGATCCCAAGTTCCTGAGCCACGTGCTGAACCAAGTACGCCGCATCGATGGCGTCTACGATGTCTACCGCACCACCGCAGGGTCCCGTCGCTAATTGCGCGCTGCACCCCGCGGTCCAGCCTAGGCCGCTTGCGCCGTATCGGAGAAGGACTGCACCAGGCGCAGGGCCCGGGAGCGCTCGGGTGAGGGAACTTCCGATGCCAGGGCTTGTTTGATGGCGTCCAAAGTCAGGTAGGGATCTGCCAGGGCCGCGACTGTGCCCAGCACGCGGCTGGCAATGGGCAAAGGATCGTATTTCGCGCAGTCGCAGGCGCTGCGCAATGCGGTGGTCACCCTGATGCGGCTGCGGAACACCATGTCCGTATCCGGCACCTGCATTTGGGCGAATTCGGCTCTCAGCCCGTGCCCGGGGTAGAACGGCCGATGGTAGCTCTTGGCGTAGATGCACAATGTGGACACTGACGGCAAGAGCCCATGGATCCAGGCTGCAGTTTGGCGAGCTAGCACCGCATCGCGGGCCAGCTCGCGGCCACAGGCGAAACCTGCAATCCGTGCCCGCACCGACGCGTTGACTCGGATGCTGCTGGGCAAAAAATAATCACCGAGGACCTCGAGCAGCAGGCCGTTGTGGGCCATGGCGTGCAGCTCGTTGCGGGTGAACATCTCACCAGCGATCCACAGGTCCCCGGGAATGCGCAACGCGGCGGCGCGAGGTCCGGTAGCTGGGGAATTTCTCGTTTCCATAGAGCTACTGAACCAGTTCGCGCCGCCGCGTTGGCGGTGTGCAAGCGATCTGTGGATTACTTACTGGAAGTCGGCAGCCGACTTCTCCAAGGTGCTCAGCCACATGCGGCGTGCATCCAGGGCTTCCTGGGCTGTCGCGATCTGCTTGGCGTTGCCCTTGGCCTGTGCTGCTGCCAGATCATCTTCCAAGGCGGAGATGGTGTCCTGCAGCTGCGAGAGCATCGAGTTGGAGCGGGCCTTGGTCTCCGGGTTGGAACGGCGCCACTGCTCGTCCTCGGCACCCTTGACCGCGTCCTCGACCTGGCGCAGGGCCGATTCAATGCGCTGCAGGTCGTTGCGCGGCACCTTGCCGGCAGCTTCCCAACGGGTGCGGATCGAATCCAGCTTGTTCTTGGCAACAGCCAGATCCTTGATGGGAAGCAGCGCGCGGGCTTCTTCCAGCAGGGCTTCCTTCACCACGAGGTTCTGGGAGTACTCTTCATCGATCTTGGCGTTGGCCGCGGCGCGGGCCTGGAAGAAGACATCCTGGGCGGCGCGGAAGCGGCTCCAGAGCTGGTCGTCGTCCTTGCGCGAGGCACGGCGCGACTTCTTCCACTCGTCCATGAGCTTGCGGTATTCGGCGGCGGTAGCGGTCCAGTCGGTGGACCCCTGCAGCACCTCGGCGCGAGCGATCAGCTCTTCCTTCACTTCCTTGGCGGCCGCGTTGGTCGAATCCAGCTGCGAGAAGTAGGCCCGGCGATGGCGGTCGAAGGTGGTGCGGGCGGAGCGGAATCGCTTCCACAGCGCATCTTCGGTGGACCGTGGCAGGCGCACCGAGGAACGCTGCGAACCCTTCCAGGCGTCGAACAGCTCGTTCATCGCCGCCGAAGCGGTCTTCCACTGGATCTGCTCCGGGCGCTTGCCGGCCAGCTCTTCAGCCTGTTCGACGATGGCTTCGCGGGCAGCGAGCTGTTCCGCGCGAGCTTCGTCGTTGGCCTTGCGCTGTTCGCTGGTCAATGCCTCGACGGCTACGCGGGCATTCTCGAGGCGCGTTTCCAGCGCCGGGATGTCGCCGACCATATGGCGTTCGGCAACGGTGGCCGAGAGCGCCTGCACAGCCTTGCTGAGCTCGCCGGCCGGGGCCTTGGCAACGACGCGCTGCTCCAGGAGCATCAGCTGCGAGAGCGCGTCATCGTATTTGCGCACGAAGTAGCCCAGGGCTTCTTCCTGGGTGGCGTCGGGGTATTGGCCCACTGGGAATTCGGCGCCGTCAATGATCACGAAGACGTGGCCGTCCTCGGTCACACGGGCGAACTTTGCCGCTTCGTCGAGGGGAGTGGTATGTGCGACGCTTGGCGCTACAACCGGCTTTGCGGCAGGCTTCTGGGCCTGTGGCAATGGGGTCTTCTGGCTGTCGTCGGATTGCTGACTGGTGGTCACCGCTGAAACTCTTTCACTTTACGAGCACTTGCTTTAGCCAACTCTACCTGTGACCTCCGCTTCTTAGTAAGCCGACGTGCACAGGTTTCTCGGGTTTCGGGCTATAAGATGGGTAGGTAGCCCAATTTGCACTAAGGAGTTTCATGGCACGCAAGGCCTCACTATCAGGTTTCCCGGAATGGCTTCCCGCCGAACGGGCAGTTGAACAGCATGTGCTCGATACCTTGCGCCACGTCTTCGAACTGCATGGATTCGCCAACATCGAGACTCGTGCGGTGGAAACCCGCGCGCAACTTCTGCGCAAGGGCGAAATCGACAAGGAAGTCTACGGACTGTCCCGGCTGGCCGCGGAGGATGAGAAGAACGATCCCAACGCATTGGCCCTGCACTTCGACCTCACCGTGCCTTTCGCACGCTACGTGGTGGAGAACGCAGGCCACCTGGCCTTCCCCTTCCGCCGCTACCAGATGCAGAAGGTCTGGCGTGGCGAACGCCCGCAGGATGGCCGCTTCCGCGAATTCACCCAGGCCGACATCGATGTCGTGGGCGATGGCACCTTGCCCTTCAGCTACGACGTGGAGCTGGCGCTGACCATTGCCGACGCGCTGTCCGCCCTGCCGATCGGCGATTTCCGCCTGCGGGTGAATAACCGCAAGCTGGCCGAGGGCTTCTACCGCGGCCTGGGCCTGGAAGATCCGGATGCGGTCCTGCGCGCCATCGACAAGCTGGAAAAGATCGGCGATGACGCCGTCGCCAGGATCCTGGTCGAAGAAGTCGGCGCCACCGCGCAGCAGGCTGCCGCCGCCCTGGCCCTGGCCAAGATCCGCACCATGGACACGTCCTTCGTGGAGCAGGTTCGCGCACTGGGCGTCAGCCACGAACTGCTGGATACCGGCTTGGATGAGCTCTCGCAGGTCATCGATGCCGCATCCAAGCGCGCACCGGGCAAGGTCATGGCCGATTTGTCCATCGCCCGCGGGCTGGACTACTACACCGGCACCGTGTACGAAACCGTGCTGGTGGGCCACGAATCCCTGGGTTCGATCTGCTCGGGCGGGCGCTACGAATCGCTGGCCTCCAAGGGCAAGAAGAACTACCCGGGTGTGGGCTTGTCCATCGGCGTCACCCGCCTGGTCTCGCGCATCCTTGCCGAAGAGTCCGTGACCGCAAGCCGTTCGGTGCCTTCGGTGGTATATGTCACCTTGGCCAACGACGAGTCCTGGCACGAAGCGCAGGATGTAGCCTCGCAGCTGCGCGAGCGCGGCATCGCCTGCGAGGTAGCAGCCAGCGCGGAGAAGTTCGGCAAGCAGATCAAATTCGCTGATCGACGCGGGATTCCGTTCGTCTGGTTCACCCATGCCGATGGCGCCCACGAGGTCAAGGACATCCGTTCCGGCGAGCAGGTCGCCGCGGATCCGTCCACCTGGATGCCGGCCGAAGCGGACCTGAAGATCGCCATCAGCTAGTTCTCGGGCGTCATCGCCCGCCCGCGCACCAATCACGGTGCACTAAACTTCATGGGAAGAAACTTTCCCAACCGACCGAAAGGATCGTAGTGCTACGCACTCATCAGCTGGGCGTCTTGAACGCCGAGCACATTGGACAGCAGGTCACACTCACCGGTTGGGTCGCGCGTCGCCGCGACCACGGTGGTGTCGCCTTCCTGGATTTGCGTGATGCTTCGGGCGTGGCCCAGGTCGTCGTGCGCGATGAAGAGGACTTCCATCCGCTGCGCAATGAGTTCGTGCTGCAGATTCTGGGCACCGTCGAGCGCCGCCCGGAGGGCAACGAGAACCCGAACCTGCCTACCGGGCAGATCGAGGTCATCGCTGAGACCGTGACCGTGCTGAACACCGCGGCCCCGCTGCCATTCCAGGTCGACGAGCACGTCGAGGTCGGCGAGGAAGCGCGCCTGCGCCACCGCTACCTGGACCTGCGCCGCCCGACCCCGGCCCGCAACATCCGCCTGCGCTCCGAGGCCAACCGCGTGGCACGCAACCTGCTGCACGACCAGGGCTACATCGAGATCGAAACCCCGACGCTGACCCGCTCCACCCCGGAAGGCGCCCGCGACTTCGTCGTGCCGGCCCGACTGACCCCGGGCAGCTGGTACGCCTTGCCCCAGTCCCCGCAGCTGTTCAAGCAGCTGCTGCAGGTCGGCGGCTTCGAGAAGTACTACCAGATCGCCCGCTGCTACCGCGATGAGGACTTCCGCGCGGACCGGCAGCCGGAGTTCACCCAGCTGGACATCGAAGCATCGTTCGTCGAGGAAGATGACATCATCGAGCTCGGCGAAAAGCTGGTCACCGAACTGTGGAACCTGATCGACGTGCAGGTCCCGACCCCGATCCGCCGCATGGCGTATTCGGAGGCCATGGCCAAGTACGGTTCGGACAAGCCGGACCTGCGCTTCGGCCTGGAACTGACCGAAATGACCGAGTACTTCGCGAAGACCTCCTTCAAGGTCTTCCAGTCCGAGTACGTCGGCGCCGTGGTCATGCCTGGCGGCGCATCGCAGCCGCGCCGCACCCTGGATGCCTGGCAGGAATTCGCCAAGCAGCGCGGTGCCAAGGGCCTTGCCTACGTGCTGATCAAGGAAGATGGCGAGCTGGCTGGCCCAGTGGCCAAGAACCTGTCCGAGGAAGAGAAGGCCGGACTGGCCGCAGCTACCGGCGCAGCCGCCGGAGACTGCATCTTCTTCTCCGCCGGCAAGAAGAACGAATCCCGCGCACTGCTCGGTTCGGTCCGTGTCGAGATCGGCCACCGCACCGGTTTGATCAAGGAAGGCGATTGGGCCTTCGTCTGGATCGTCGACGCACCGATGTTCGAAGCTGCCTCTGACGCTGTCGCCTCGGGCGACGTAGCCGTGGGCGCTGGCGCTTGGACCGCTGTGCATCACGCGTTCACCAGCCCCAAGCCGGAGTTCATGGACACCTTCGACACTGATCCTGCATCGGCCCTGTCCTACGCCTACGACATTGTCTGCAACGGCAACGAAATCGGCGGCGGTTCGATCCGTATCCACCAGCGCGACGTCCAGGAACGCGTCTTCAAGCTCATGGGCGTAACCCAGGAGCAGGCTGACACCCAGTTCGGCTTCCTGCTCGAGGGCTTCAAGTACGGCGCCCCACCGCATGGCGGCATCGCCCTGGGTTGGGACCGCGTGCTGCAGCTGCTGACCAACTCGGAGTCCATCCGCGACGTCATCGCCTTCCCGAAGACCGGTGGCGGTTTCGATCCGCTGACCGCGGCTCCTGCGCCAATCACCCCGCAGCAGCGCAAGGAAGCCGGCATCGACTTCAAGCCTGAGAAGAAGAAGGCCGAAGAGACCGAAGCCAAGGCCGAAGCCAAGTAGGCTTCTCCAGGCTTACGAAGCAGGATGAAACGTTTACGCGTTTCATCCTGCTTCTTTTTAACCTGGCATTAGCTCTTTTAGTGGACTATGAGTATTTTTAATACTAGGTTGGTTTTTGACTTAGTTTACAGAACCAGTTCCCACGACCACTTTGGAGCGATACGTGCCAGCAGAAGAACCACACGATATCATCGAACGTTACCCAGAAGCGGACCAGGAATGGGCTAAAACCTTTTTCGCTTCAATGGTGTGGAACGACCTCACGAATGCGCAGGTGGCGCTCGAACTGGAGCGCACCCTGAGCATGGTTCACGATAGCGGGCAGCGGGCCGAGGAACTCTTCGGCCATTCGGGCGAATATGGTGCGACACGGGCTCAATGTCTATTGACGCCAGAGCAGCGCGCGGACGCGGAACTTCCCGTCGAATCAAGTACTGCGCTTTTGTCGGTTGTTGGGATGCTTGTTGGCCTGCTGTGCACTGGATTTGGAATCTGGATCGGGTTCCGCGATGGGTGGACCTCGAGTTCGTGGCACTACTGGCAGCTTTCTGCTCTAACTGCCGGGGCAGGGATCGCACTATCGGGATACCTGTGGTGGTTTAACCGATTGAAGGGGAAATTCGGCCTGTCCTGGATACTGGGACCGGTAGGTATCCTCGTGTCGGTTGGAGCTGCCGCTCTAATCGCGCAGATAGGAGGAAGCAATAATCTGCTGCCCCTGCCAAATTGGTTAGCTCCAATTCTTGGCGCAGGGCTGGTGGTTGCTTGCTTCTATCTGATGCCTGCCTATAAAGCGCAGAAAGCCGCTGGCGGGCAACAAATCCTTCTCGGCACCGAAGAGTGGTTCGCGGAAACCACCAGACTACTGCGCGGACGCTACGGCATGAGTCACAAGGAAGCCAACGAGTCGCTGAGTACTGCGCGAGAACATCTCGATGATGCGGCGACCCGAGGCGAAAAAGTTGACCCAAACGTTGAATTCGGAACGCCCAATGAATTCGTGATTGGGCTGGCAGTGAACACCGAAAAGGCGCTCAAGCGTCGTTGGCTTCTACGCCGCATGGCCCCCTTGACCGTAGTCGCTTTATTCGCGGTCGGCGCGGTCGCTGGCCTGATGGATCCAGCGCGAAATGGCGGGGATATTTTCTTTGGGGTCGCAGTGCTGGTGTTTGCCGCGGTGAGCGTTTACGAGCTGCGTCCGGCTGACCGCAAGGCCTACGTCCAAGAGAAGCTCAAGGAACGAGCAGCCCATGCCCGGGCACTGCAGGAGCGCGACGATGACTAAGCCCGAAGGCTTTCCGGGTAGCTGGCAACGCGCCATGTTGCCGATGCTCTTACTCGCCGAACTCTCGGCTGGCCCGGCCCACGGTTATGCACTGGCGAAATCCCTGCAGGAACGTGGGTTTGGCCCGCTGAAGGGAGCCACGCTCTACCCCGCATTGGCCAAGCTGGAAGCCGCGGGTCTCGTGGAAACCCGTTGGGAAGAAGGCCAAGGCGGCCCGGGCCGGAAGGTCTACGAACTCTCCGCCACCGGCCAGGTAGAACTAGCCGAGCAACGAGCCAGCTTCGAACAATTGACCCAACTGGTGCAGAACACCGGCCACTAGGGGAGGTCTGCCGAGTCTACGATCATCGTGAACGGCCCGGTATTGGTCAGCGAGACATTCATCATCGCGCCAAATACACCGGTCTGAACGCTCGCACCCAAATCGCGCAGGTACTCCACGAAGTACTCGTACAGCGGTTCGCTGAGAGGACCGGGTGCCGCATTGGACCAGGATGGGCGGCGGCCCTTGCGCACCGAACCGTACAGGGTGAACTGGCTGATCACTAGCAGTGGTGCATTCACCCCGGCGGCGGAGGTTTCATCCTCCATGATCCGCAGCTGCCAGATCTTTTCGGCCACCTTGCGTGCGATCGCCTGATCATCCTCATGGGTCACCCCAAGTAGGATCACCAAACCGGGGGAGTCGAGCTGGCCGGTAATCTGCCCTTCAACCTCAACATGGGCGGTGGAAGCGACCTGGACGACAGCGCGCATATGGCGAACCTTTCAAAAGACGGTGGGGCTTCCAGAATATCGGTAGGCTTAGGGGGTGAGCGATTTGTTCGATTCCCTGTCCGATGAGCCACGCGATGCGCGTGAGCCCCAAGTCAACCGGCCCCGTCCGCCACTGGCGGTGCGCATGCGCCCGAAGACCTTGGATGAGCTCGTCGGCCAACAACACCTGCTAGGCCCGGGTTCACCCTTGCGGCAGCTGGCCGAAAACCCTGAAACCGGGTTGGCTGGACCTGCCAGTGTGATCCTCTATGGCCCTCCGGGAATTGGCAAAACCACCATCGCCCACGTGATCGCCCGCGCCACCGACCGCAAATTCGTGGAACTTTCGGCCATCACCGCCGGTGTCAAAGATGTCCGGCGAGTCATCGAACAGGCCAAGGATGACCGCGATCTGCGCGGGATTACCACCGTGCTCTTCCTCGATGAGATCCACCGCTTCAACAAGGCCCAGCAGGACGCACTGCTGCCCGGCGTGGAAAACCGTGTCGTCGTCCTGGTAGCTGCGACGACGGAAAATCCCTCCTTCTCGGTGATCTCGCCGCTGCTTTCGCGCTCTTTGCTGCTGACCTTGCGTCCGCTGACCGACGGCGACCTGTCCACCTTGCTCGAGCGCGCTGTGGCCGACGAGCGGGGTTTCGACGGCCAGGTGCTCCTCAAGGAGGAGCAGCGCGACGCCATTGTCCGCCTGGCCCAGGGTGATGCCCGACGCTCGCTGACCGTGCTGGAAGCAGCCGGCGCGGTGGCTTGGAACGCCGCGGGCGCCGGCATCGATCCACCGGTGCTGATTACGGACGACCATGTGCAGCTGGCCATGGACCAGGCGGTCCAGCGCTACGACAAGGATGGCGACCAGCACTACGACATCATCTCCGCGTTCATCAAGTCCGTCCGCGGTTCGGATGTGGACGCGGCCCTGCACTACCTGGCGCGAATGCTCTCTGCGGGGGAGGACCCCCGGTTCATTGCCCGCCGCCTGATGATCTCGGCCTCGGAGGATATCGGCATGGCCGATCCCACCGCACTTCCCGTTGCCGTAGCAGCCGCCCAATCGGTGCAGCTCACCGGCATGCCGGAAGCACGGATCATGCTCGGGCAGGCAACGGTTCATCTGGCTACGGCCCCGAAGTCCAACGCCTCGTACAATGCGATCAACGCCGCCCTAGCCGACGTATCCGAAGGCAAGGGATCGCTGGTTCCCGACCACCTGCGTGACGCGCACTATCCCGGCGCCAAGCAGCTGGGCCATGGCGTGGGCTACATCTACGCCCATGATGCTCCGCACTCCATCGCAACCCAGCAGTACCTGCCCGATGATCTGGTGGGCACCGACTACTACACGCCGACCAATAACGGTGCGGAAAAAACCATAGGGTCCCGCCTGTCCCGTTTGCGTGAAATCATCCGGGGCAAGGATCCGCAGCGCTCCAAGGGCAAGCGCTGATTGTGCGCTAGGCCTCAGAGAAAGCTGCTGCCGTTTCGTGTAAACTTGATCTTTGGCTGGCAAGCCTTGTCCCGCATTCGAGTCATCGAGCGTGGAGGCAGGGTTGAAGTGAAGCAGGGACGCGACGCCCACACACTCTCCCACCTGGAGGCCAGTAGATACCGTCGCTAATCGAAAGGGACACATTATGGCTAACGCCCGTGCCCGCCGCACCGTACGCCTTTCGCGTGCGCTCGGCCTTGCATTGACTCCAAAAGCTGAAAAGTACATGGAGCGCCGTCCATACGGTCCAGGCCAACACGGCCGCGCCCGTAAGAAGCAGGACAGCGACTACGCAGTACGTCTGCGCGAAAAGCAGCGTTTGCGTGCCCAGTACGGCATCCGCGAAGCTCAGATGCTGAGCGCCTTCAAGGAAGCTAAGCGCCTCGGCGGCGAAACCGGCGGTAACCTGCTGGCTCTGCTCGAGTCCCGTCTGGATGCCCTGGTTCTGCGTGCAGGCTTCGCCCGCACCATCCAGCAGGCACGCCAGATGGTTGTTCACCGCCACATCCTGGTCAACGGCCAGCGTGTAGACCGTCCGTCTTTCAAGGTACAGCCGGGTCAGCTGATCCACGTACACGAGAAGAGCGAGAAGATGGTTCCATTCCAGATGGCTGCAGCAGGTGAGCACTCGAAGGTGCTGCCAGCCGCTCCTGCTTACCTGGACGTAAAGCTGGAAGCCCTCCAGGCTACCTTCGTGCGCACCCCAGAGCGCACCGAAATCCCAGTGACCTGCGAAGAGAACCTCGTGGTCGAGTACTACGCACGCTAAATCCGTGCGCTAGTTCCAAGCCCGCAACCGGAAACGGTTGCGGGCTTGTCGCTTAACTACCTATCTGGGCTCTGACTTCGATAAGGTGGACTGGCACCAAAAACCCAAAGCAGAAGAGGAAGCACATGTCGGGTTCGGATATTGCAGGGCTCATCGCCGCCGGCGCGTTTGTTGTACTAGTTGTGCTGCTGGCAGTGCCGATCATGAAGTTGGGCAAGGTGTTCGACGAGCTGCGCAAATCGATCAAGGACCTGGCTGACGGAACCACTCCGCTGATCGGCGAAGTCGCCAACACCGTGGCGACCACCAACGACCAGCTCAAGAAGGTCGATGCCATCACCAGCAACGTTTCTGACACCACCGCCAATGTGTCCGCGCTGTCCTCGCTGGTAGCAGCCACCGTTGGCAAACCGCTGATCAAGGTTGCCGCGTTCACCGAAGGCGTGAAGGTCGCGATGAACACCAAGCCAAGCGGCAAGGCTCGCCGCAGCCGCTAAGCAAGCAACGCTGTTTGATCGAACACGTATCGGCGCGCTGAATAGGATACGGCCAACTGGTGGCCGCCAAGGAGACTAGAATGAAAAAGCTCTTGTGGGTTTCGATTGGAGTGGGCGTTGGCGTGCTCGCGTCCAAGAAATACGCTGAAGTTTCATCCGGGGCGGCGCTAAACCGCCAGGTCGGCAAGTACACCGACCGCGCCTCGGAATATTGGGAAGCCTTCCGCCAAGGAATGAGCTCCCGCGAAGAAGAATTACGTTCCGCCTTGGGCGTGGACGCCGCTAAGTGAAGGGATCATCCGTAACACGATGAAAACGCAGGAAATTGCCCGTCGTTGGGTCGACTTTTTCGTCTCGAAGGGCCATACGGCGGTACCTAGTGCCTCGCTGGTCTCGGCCGACCCTTCGCTGTTGTTCACGGTGGCCGGCATGGTCCCGTTCATCCCTTACCTCACCGCGCGCGAAGAGCCCCCGTACTCCCGTGCGACCTCCGTGCAGAAGTGCATCCGCACCGGCGATATCGAAGAAGTGGGCAAGACCGCGCGTCACGGCACCTTCTTCCAGATGTGCGGCAACTTCTCCTTCGGCGACTACTTCAAGAACGAAGCCATCCACTTCGCCTGGGAGCTGCTGACCAGCTCCGTCGAAGACGGAGGCTACGGCCTGGACAAGGAACGCCTGTGGGTCACCGTCTACGAAGACGGAGACGAGAAGGACCTTGAAGCCCGCCGCATCTGGGAAGAAGAGATCGGCATGCCTACCGAGCGCGTCGTAGGCACCGGCAAGGAAGACAACTACTGGAATACCGGCCAGCCCGGCCCCGGCGGTCCATGCTCCGAGATCTACTACGACCGCGGCCCCGCCTACGGTGTCGAGGGCGGCCCAGCGGTCGACGAGACCCGCTACGTGGAAATCTGGAACCTCGTGTTCATGCAGTACCGACTCTCCGCGGTACGTTCCAAGACCGACTTCGATGTGGCCGGCGAACTGCCCAAGCGCAACATCGATACCGGCCTGGGCCTGGAACGACTAGCCATGATCCTGCAGGGCGTCGAGAACATGTACGAGACCGACCAGGTCCGTCCGGTGCTCGACAAGGCCGCCGAGCTTGCCGGCGTCACCTACACCTCCACCGAGGATCCAGCCGACCCGAACCACGCCACCGACGTGCGCCTGCGCATGATCGCTGACCACATCCGCTCCTCGCTGATGCTGATCTCCGACCAGGTCACCCCGGGCAATGAAGGCCGCGGCTATGTGCTGCGCCGGCTGATCCGCCGTGCCGTGCGCGCAATGCGCCTGATGGGCGTGGACACCGAGGTGCTCCCCGAGCTGCTCCCGGTATCGCGCGACGCCATGAAGGGCGTCTACCCCGAGGTGGAGGCCGATTTCGAGCGCATTGCCCGCATCGCCTACGCCGAAGAACGCGCTTTCCGCCGCACCATCGCTTCGGGCACCACCCGCCTGGACGAGGCACTGGGCCACGCCAAGGAGGAAGGCAAGAACCTCTCGGGCGATGACGCCTTCACCCTGCACGACACCTTCGGCTTCCCGATCGACCTCACCTTGGAGATCGCCGCCGAAGCAGGCCTGTCCGTTGACGAGTCGCGTTTCCGCGAACTGATGAACGAGCAGCGCACCCGCGCCCAGAAGGACGCCAAGGCCAAGAAGGCCGGCCACGCCGACCTTTCGGTGTACACCCAGCTGGCCGAGGCCGGCAACGTGCACTTCACCGGCTATGACACCCTCGAAGGCGAATCCTCCATCCGCGGCATCATCCGCGATGGCCAGGTTGTGCCATTCGCCGAGCAGGGCCAGGAAATCGACCTGGTGCTGAACGAAACCCCGTTCTATGCCGAGTCCGGCGGCCAGGCAGGCGACAGCGGCCTGATCACCGGCGACGGCTTCGTGCTGGAAGTCACCGACGTGCAGGCCCCGATCAAGGGCCTGAACGTGCACAAGGTCATCGTGCGCGAAGGCGAATTGCCAGCCGAAGCACTGGTTCGCACCCAGGTCGACGCGGTGCGCCGCCGCTCCGGCGAGCAGGCGCACTCCGCCACCCACCTGGTGCACGCCGCGCTGCGCGAGCTGCTTGGCCCAACGGCCACCCAGGCCGGTTCCTTCAACAAGGCCGGCTACCTGCGCTTCGACTTCTCCTGGGCCGAGGCGCTCTCCGCCGCGGCACGCAGCGAAGTCGAGGAGGTAGTGAACCTGGCCATCGCCTCGAACTACCAGGTCGTCACCAATGAGATGGCACTGTCCGAGGCGAAGAAGCTGGGCGCCATGAGCCTGTTCGGGGAGAAGTACTCCAACGACGTGCGCGTGGTCGAGATGAACGGCGACTGGTCGCGCGAGCTGTGCGGCGGTACCCACGTGGACACCACCGCGCGCATCGGCCAGCTGACCTTGCTCTCGGAGGCTTCGGTCGGTTCGGGCAATCGCCGCGTCGAGGCCCTGGTCGGCATGGAAGCCTTCCGCCACGGAGCCGCCGAGCGCGCCCTGGTTTCCGAGCTCTCGGGCCTGTTCCGCGTTCCATCCAGCCAGGTGTGCGAGCGCGTCAACGACACCGTTGCCAAGCTGAAGGCCGCCGAGAAGCAGATCGCCGAGCTCAAGAGCCAGGCCATGCTGGCCCAGTCCGCAGCGCTGCTGCAGAAGGTCGCCACCATCGGCAGCACCCGACTGCTGGCCCACAACGCCGGGCAGATCGACTCGGCTGACGCCCTGCGCACCATGGCACTGGACCTGCGCGCCAAGCTGGGTTCCGAAGCCGCAGTCATCGTGCTGATCGGCGTGGCCAACGGCCGCCCGCTGGTGCTGGCTGTGACCAACGACGAGGCCCGCGCCAACGGCTTCAAGGCCGGCGCGCTGGTGCGCACCGCTACCGGCGTGCTCGGCGGCGGAGGCGGCGGCAAGGACGATATGGCACAGGGCGGTGGCCAGGACGCATCGAAGATCGATGACGCACTGGCTGCAATCCAGGCGGCACTGGCCAATGGCTAATGCCGCTCTCGGCGTCGACGTGGGCCTGGCCCGCGTCGGCGTCGCCGCATCTGATCCCTCCGGAATCCTCGCCACTCCGGTGATGACCCTGCGCCGGGATGCGAAGAAGAACTCGGATCTGCGGATGCTTCTGCGCATCATTGCCGATCGCGGCGTCACCGAGGTATTCATCGGGGAGCCGAAATCACTGGCTGGAAACGCGACCGAATCCACTAAAATGGCACGTGACTACGCGATTGCCTTGGCCCAGGAAGCTGCAAGCGCTAATATCGAGCTTGAGGTTTTCATGGTCGACGAACGCCTGAGCACCGTGAACGCGCATCGCTCGTTGCACGCCTCGGGCAAGAAGATGGAAGATCACCGCAAGGTGGTCGACCAGGTCGCGGCCACTGAGATCTTGCAGCAAGTGCTGGAAATGCGACGCAACAATGTGCGCGTACAAGCCAGCCGGATTGTGCTGCGCTAGCCCACAACCGCTAGGGCACCACAAAGACCCGAGAGATGAGAGTTGATGCGAGAAGAAGCCCGCCATGAACGGCAACGCGAAACGCATCGCGCGCTATACGAACGCTTTGCCGCCGGCACTGGCTTGCCGATCGAACAACCCTCAGAACCGGAACTGACCGGCACCGGGCATTACCGCCCATCGCTGGCGGCGGCCGAGGACAGCTGGCAGGAGCCCGCAGACCACGAAGCCCCGGACGGGGAAGGAACCGACACCAGGTTCCTCCCCGCCCAGGCAGCCGCCGCCTCCGATGCGCCAGCATTTGCCGGGCACGAGGATGCCGCCCAGGAGCACTACCCGCACGAGGCCGACGCCGCGCAGCAGGCCGCGGTGCTCAGCAGCGATCCCCACGATGACCAAACTGCCCAGGCCGCCGCCGGCAAGGCCCAGCGGCGCAAGCGCTCCAAGCGCAAGCGCAACCTGGTCATGCTGGCCACCGTGCTGATCTTCGCACTGGTGGTCGCCGGTTCGGTCTACTTCGTCAAGTCCGTGCTCAAGCAGTTCAACCCGGACGACTATCCAGGCCCAGGCGGCGCCGCGGTGGAATTCACAGTGGAAGATGGCTGGGGCTTGAAGATCATTTCGCGCAAGCTTGAGGAGCTCGATGTCGTCTCCAGCGACGGCCTGTTCACCGACGCCGTCGCGGACTCCGAAGCGCAGAGCAAGCTGATCCACCCCGGCACCTACCTGCTCAAGAAGCAGATGCCAGCGGCCGACGCGGCAGATATCCTCGTGAACCAGCGTCCGGACAAGGTCTTCTACATCGGGCTGAAGGCCAATATGCGCCTGGACGCGGCGATCAAGGAGATTGCCAAGGGCTCGGGACTGGCGGAAAAGGACCTGCAGGCGCTGGCCAAGAAGCCGCAGCAATTCGGCCTGCCTGCCTCGGTGCCGAGCCTCGAAGGCTGGCTGCACCCGGGGGAGTACCGCTTCCCGCTGAACGCCGACGCCGAAGAAGTCCTGGGCGAACTGGTCAAGGCCACCAAGGCTTCCCTGGAGCAGGCCGGCATCACCGACCTCGAAGAGGGCTACCGCACCCTGAAGGTCGCCTCGATCCTGCAGGCCGAGGCACGCACCCCGGACTACGCCACGGTCGCCGGCGCGATCGAGAACCGCCTGGACCCGGGCAACCGCGAAACCCACGGGCTGCTGCAGGTCGACTCCTCGGTGATCTACGGGCTGGACCGCTACTCGCTCCAGTTCAGCGCCCAGGAGAAGCAGGACGCGTCGAACAAGTACAACACTTATGTGCACACCGGCCTGCCGCCAACCCCCTTGGGCTCGCCGGCGAATTCCGCGATCGAGGCTGCTGCCCATCCGGAAAGCAACGGCTACTACTACTGGGTGACGGTCAACATCGAAACCGGTGAAACCAAGTTCGCCTCGACCTACGCTGAGCACCGGCAGAACCAGGCGGAATTCCGCGCCTGGTGCAACCAGAATCCAGGAGTCTGCTAGCGCGGATTCCCGTGCTTGCCAGTCGCGCTGCTGCCGCTGTGCGGGCAGCCACAAGCAGAAAGTCCATGAAGCCATGAAGCAGGCAGCCGTTCTCGGCCACCCCATCAGCCACTCCAAGTCGCCGGTGCTGCACCGCGCCGCCTACCAGCTGCTCGGCGTGCCGATCAGCTACAGCGCGATCGATCTGGAGCCGGGGGATGCTGCCGGGCACGCGGCCGCGCTGCGCGCAGGAAACTGGGCGGGCTGCTCGGTCACCATGCCGCTGAAGGATGCGTTCGTGCCGCAGATGGACGAGCTATCCGCCCGCGTGCAACGCCTTGGTGCGCTGAACACCGTGGTGGTCCGCGAAGACGGCACCCTCTACGGGGAAAACACCGACATCGACGGCCTGGTCCAGGCCCTGGCGGATTTCGGGCTCGCCCGCAGCGCGCAAGCGATGGTCCTGGGTTCGGGCAACACCGCGCTGGCCGCCATCGAGGCCGCCGCAGAAGTCGGCGCCCGGCAGCTGACGCTGGTGGTGCGCGCAGCCTCCCGTGCCACCCGCGCTGTCGAATTGGCCCGCGAGCTCGGGATGGAAACGTCCGTCCACGAGATTTCGGGCATCGGCCAGGAGCTGGCCGCCACGCTCAACGAGATTCCGCTGGTCTTCTCCACCCTGCCGCCGCACGCGGCCGATGACTGGGTGCCGGCGATCGGCGCAGGCACCGGAATCCTGCTGGATGTCGCCTACGATCCGTGGCCTTCGGCCTTGGCCCGGTCTTGGCAGGGAACCGTGATCAGCGGGCTGCACATGCTGGTGCACCAGGCGGTGGAACAAGTGCGGCTCTTCAGCGCCGGTGCATGGGAGGAATCGCGTCGCATGGACGTCACAAATGCGATGTATGACTCTTTGGGTCTGGCCCGACACCAGTAATCAGTTCGTGCCATGGCAAAATAGATGACATGTTGCGTTGGTTGACCGCGGGCGAATCGCATGGCCCGGCACTTGTTGGAATTCTCGAAGGACTACCCGCCGGAGTATCGGTGGATAGCGAAGCAGTGCGAGAGGCACTGGCGCGCCGACGCCTCGGCTATGGCCGCGGCGCGCGCATGAAGTTTGAAAAGGACCAGGTCACCTTCCTTGGCGGTGTCCGCCATGGCAAGACCCAGGGCGGCCCGGTAGCCATTGAAATCGGCAACACCGAATGGCCCAAGTGGGAACGCGTGATGAACGCGGATCCGGTGGACCTGGATGAACTGGCCTCGATGGCGCGCAATGCGCCACTGACCCGGCCGCGTCCGGGGCACGCCGATTTCACCGGCATGCAGAAGTACGGCTTCGAGGACGCCCGCCCGATCCTGGAGCGCGCCAGCGCCCGCGAGACCGCGGCCCGTGTCGCCTTGGGCACCGTGGCTTCCCGTTTCCTGAACGACTTGGGCATCCAGCTCGTTTCGCACACCACCGCCGTCGGCTCCGTGGCTGCCCCAGCCGATGCGCCGCTTCCCACGGCCACCGACGTTGCGGCGCTGGATAACGACCCGCTGCGCTGCTTCCACCAGGAAACCAGCGAGGCGATGGTCGCCGAAGTCGATGACGCGCACAAGGCAGGGGAGACCCTGGGCGGCGTCGTCGAGGTCCTGGCCTACAACCTGCCTCCGGGCATCGGCTCCTACGTGCACTGGGACCGTCGCCTGGACGCGCGCCTGGCCGCGGCCCTGATGGGCATCCAGGCAATCAAGGGCGTGGAGGTCGGCGACGGCTTCGCCACGGCCGCCCGCCGCGGCTCGGCCGCCCACGACGAGATCGTGCACGCCGAAGACGGCAGCATCAAGCGCAACTCGAACCGCGCCGGCGGCATCGAGGGCGGCATGAGCATCGGCGAGGTGCTGCGCGTGCGCGCCGGCATGAAGCCAATCGCCACCGTGCCCCGCGCCCTGCGCACCGTGGACACCGCCACCGGCGAGGACACCACCGCGCACCACCAGCGTTCGGATGTCTGTGCGGTGCCGGCAGCCGGCGTCGTGGCAGAAGCAATGGTCGCCCTGGTGCTCGCCCAGTCCCTGCTGGAGAAGTTCGGCGGCGACTCGGTGGCCGAAACCAAGCGCAATATCGAGTCCTACCTGGCGAACATCCCGGGCAACCTGGGTTCGACCGGCGTCTAGGAAGCGCGCTTCAATGATCTACCTCATTGGTCCGATGGCCAGTGGCAAGTCCACCGTGGGCAAGTCACTGGCCACGGCCCTTTCTACGAGCTTTGCGGATTCGGACGCGGCCATCGTCGCCCACCACGGAACCATCGCGCAGATCTTCGCCGAGCACGGCGAGGCGCATTTCCGCGACCTGGAAGTCCAGGCGCTGTGCCGGCTGCGCACCGGCGTGGTCGCCACCGGGGGAGGCGCAGTGCTGCGCGAAGAGAACCAGCAGCTGCTTTCGCGCGGGACGGTGATCTACCTGGAGCTGGGTGAACAGGCCGCAGCCGAGCGCATCAAGGGCGACGGGCACCGCCCGCTGCTGGCTGGTGACCAAGCCCTCAACAGCTGGATCTCCGTTTACGAAAAACGCCGCCCCATCTACGAAATGCTCGCTGACGTGCACGTTCTGGTGGATGGAAAGTCCGTTCCGCAAATTATCGACGAGCTTTTGCCGCAGCTGGAAGCGCTGTGATTAGCCTCACGAGATGCAACTTCTGGCCGAACGCACGCGTACGCTAGAAAAATCACCACCATCAGGAGGAACTAGACTGATGCCTATCGCACCGACCACTCTGAAGGTCACCGGAAGCACCCCAGGGGAGTCATACCCTGTCATGGTCGGCAACGGCCTGCTGGGCCACTTGCCCGAACTGCTTGGCCCCGCGGTCAAGAAGGTCCTGGTCATCCACCCGCGGGCCCTGCGCGCCACCGGCGACGTCGTGCGCGACGAGCTGGCGAAGTCCGGCCTGGAAGCATTGACCGCAGAGATTCCGGACGCCGAAGAGGGCAAGCACATCCAGGTCGCCTCCTTCTGCTGGGAAGTGCTGGGCAAGAACGATTTCACCCGTTCCGATGCCGTGATCTCCGTGGGCGGCGGCGCCGTCACCGACGTCGCAGGTTTTGTCGCAGCCACCTGGCTGCGCGGCGTGAAGGTCATCCATATCCCTACCTCGCTGCTGGCCATGGTCGACGCTGCCGTGGGCGGCAAGACCGGGATCAACACCGCCGAAGGCAAGAACCTGGTTGGCGCCTTCCACCCGCCAGCAGGCGTGCTCGCCGATCTGGACGCGCTGGCCACCTTGCCGAAAAACGAGCTGGTGACCGGCATGGCCGAGATCGTCAAGTGCGGATTCATCGCCGACGAGCGCATCCTGGAACTGATCGAAGAAGATCCGGCCGATGCCATCGACCCGGCCAGCGACCGCTTGCGCGAACTGGTCGAGCGCACCATCGCGGTGAAGGTCGACGTGGTATCCCGCGACCTGAAGGAAGCCGGCGACCGCGAATTCCTGAACTACGGCCACACCCTGGCCCACGCCATCGAGCTGTCCGAACGCTACCAGATGCGCCATGGTGCCGCCGTGTCCATCGGGCTGGCCTTCGCCGCCGAATTGGGCCGCTCGGTAGGGTACACCTCCGACGCGGTGGCCGATCGCCACGTCGCGATCCTCAAGTCCCTTGGCCTGCCGACCACCTACCGCAATGACCGCTGGGCTGCACTGCTCGATGGCATGAAGCGCGACAAGAAGGCCCGCGGCAGCCAGCTGCGCTTCGTCGTGCTGGAAGAAATCGGCAAGCCGCGCATCTACGAAGTCCCCGATAACTCGCTGCTCTTCGCCGCCTACCAGGAAATCGGGGAGTAACTACATGGTCGACTACACCGCATACGCCATTGACGTCGCATCGGTAAACCGCGAAGGTGTCGGCACCGCCGTAGAGGGCGTGCTGATCGACCCCCAAACGCTGAAGCCCTACATCGCCGACGAGGCCGCGGCCGACCAGCAGCTGCTGGTCGGTTCCCCTACCGACCAGGTCATGGTGCTGCTGGCGCGTGGCGAGCTGGTGAAAGCCGGCGAGCTGATCGCTGAATCGCGTTTCGTGGATCCAACCAACGCCCACCTGCGTGTGCTGGACACCGAGCTGACCCGCATGCAGGGCGACTTCGATCGCGCGATCAACCGACTGCGCAAGCTGGCCGAGGAATTCGCCGGCACCGCATACGAGCCGCTGATCCACCACCACGCTGGCCTGTCCTTCTTCGCGAAGGGCGATTTCAAGGCGGCGGCAACCCGTTTCCGCAAGGCCCTGGATCTGCGCATCGCGCTGGACGACGACGCGTACCTGGTCAACGCCGCAAGCACCTGCATGCGAATTGCCGAGGAGCGCGCCGCGCAGTAATGCGCGCCACCGTGTGAAACCCTTTGTACCGCATGGTGCGTAGGGTAAACTTGGAGATGGATTTTTGATAATGCCGGCGCTAGCTGGCGAAAATAGAGGATTGAGGAACCGTGGCGGATACAACTGACATCAAGAATGGACAGGTCATCAAGATCGATGGCCAGCTTTGGACCATCATTGACTTCCAGCACGTCAAGCCAGGCAAGGGCGGCGCATTCGTTCGCACCAAGATGCGCAACGTCATGTCCGGGAAGGTCTTGGACAAGACCTACAACGCTGGCACCAAGATCGAGCTGGCCACCGTTGACCGCCGCGACTACCAGTACCTCTACCAGGATGGCGAAGACTACGTCTTCATGAACCTGGAAGATTACGACCAGATCACCGTGTCCGGCACCACCGTTGGCGATGCAGCAGGCTTCCTGCTGGAGAACCAGGAACTGACCATCGCCATGTACGATGGCAGCCCGCTGTACCTGGAACTGCCAGCTTCGGTCATCCTGGAAATCACCTACACCGAGCCAGGCCTGCAGGGCGACCGCTCGTCGGCTGGCACCAAGCCGGCAACCCTGGAAACCGGCAAGGAAATCCAGGTTCCGCTGTTCGTTGAGCAGAACACCAAGGTCAAGGTCGACACCCGCACCGGCGACTACCTGGGTCGTGTCAACTAGTGAGAGCCCGCGCCAAAGCCCGTCGCCGAGCTCTTGAGTTCCTGTTCGAAGCCGAAGCCCGCGATGTCAATCCGCTGGCCGTAGCCATCGCACGACGGGAAAACTCGGATATCGTACTCAACGAGTACTCGCTGACGATCATCGAAGGCGTTACCGCACACCTGGACCGCATTGACGAAGTTCTCGAGAGCTACGTCAAGGACTGGACCATCGAGCGCATGCCAGCGGTTGACCGCAGCGCACTGCGCATCGGCGTGTGGGAGCTGCTTTACAATGATGACGTTCCCGATGCAGTAGCCGTGGCTGAAGCCGTGGTGAACGTCCGGGAATTGTCCACCGATGAATCGCCGGAGTTCGTCAATGGCGTTTTGGGTCGCATCCAGAGCGTCAAGGACACCCTGGTCGACTAATTCGATCCTCATCATTCCGAGCCCGGGCCGGAACCCCTTTCAGGGGGTTCCGGCCCGGGCTTTTTTGCGTTAAGCCGTTGCCTGTCGCGGCTCGGCCCCGGGCAGGATCCCGGCGAAGCAGGCGGAGCGGGCCACCTGCACGGCAACCGGCTGGCCACGGGCTCGAATGCCGGGGGCTGGATGCTTTGCTGCTGTCCACGCGCTCGGTTCTGCTTTCCACGCTCGGACTGCTTGTCCTGCCGCACCATCCGGGTGTAGCTGAACGGAACTGGCGTACCTGGATCTCCCGGGCTGATCCGGCGGGCAGGAACTCGGGTCCGCCGGGACCCGAGTTCGACGGAGCGGCGCAAATCCTGGATGAGCAGTACGCGCGGCATAGCGGGCCTGCGGATCTGCCGCGCGAAAGCCTTGCCCGGGCGCGCGGGCCGATCATGCACCAGGAATCCCGGGCCCACGCCACTTCGCGGGTGTGTCGATCGCAACACATCTGCTCGCGGGGCCAGGGCCAACTGCAGGGATCTGCGTGGTTCTGCCGGTCGCACGAAGCCGCCGGCCGATCGCTGTGACCGATCCCATGCCCTATTCAGTGTCATGCATAGGTTTCCGCTAGGGAATCAGCTCCCGCTCGTGATAATTTGAGTTAGCAATATTCCTTTAAATCCCGTCCCGTGAGGCGGAGAAGGGAGAGGTGCACAGCATGAATGAAAATTCAGTGCCAGATGCTGCCCGCACGGTATTAACCGGCGACGACATCGAACGTGTGCTCACTCGCGTAGCCTTCGAGATCATCGAGGCCAACAAGGGCACCGACGACCTGGTGCTCCTGGGCATTCCCAGCCGGGGTTTCCCGCTGGCACAGCGGCTGGCAGCGCGAATCGCTGCTACCGCCCCGGGCAACCTGGACCCGGCATCCCTGGTAGGCCAGCTCGATATCACCATGTACCGTGATGATCTGCGTCACTCCACCACCCGCACCCCGTCGCCGACGCGCCTGCCAGCAGGCGGCATCGAAGGCAAGGTCGTGGTCCTGGTTGACGACGTCCTGTACTCCGGTCGCACCATCCGCGCCGCCCTGGATGCCCTGGCAGACTGGGGCCGCCCCCGCATCGTGCGGCTGGCCGTCCTGGTTGACCGCGGGCATCGGGAACTGCCGATCCGCGCCGATCATGTGGGCAAGAACCTGCCGACAGCCAAGAGCGAAAAGGTGCGCGTGCACTTGGCGGAAATCGATGGGAAAAACGAAGTCGTGATCGAGGGCGCCGCGTGAAACACCTGCTATCCACCGCGGACCTGACCCGCGAAGAAGCCATCGCCATCCTTGATATTGCCGAAGAGATGCGCGAGTCCTCGACCCGTGCCATCAAGAAGCTTCCGGCCCTGCGCGGTCGCACCGTGGTGAACCTCTTCTTCGAGGACTCCACCCGCACCCGGATTTCCTTCGAGGCCGCCGCCAAGCGATTGAGCGCGGACGTCATCAATTTCTCGGCCAAGGGCTCGAGCGTTTCCAAGGGCGAGTCCCTGAAGGATACCGCCCAGACCCTGTTGGCCATTGGTGCCGACGCAGTGGTCATCCGCCACCCGGATTCCGGCGCCCCGGCCCGGCTAGCGGCCACGGACTGGATTGGCCTGCCCATCGTCAATGCAGGCGACGGCACGCACGAGCATCCCACCCAGGCGCTGCTGGACGCATTCACCCTGCGCCGCCAGGTGGCATTGCGCGATGGCACCAGCCCGGCAGGCCGCGGCCTGGACGGACTGAAGGTCGCGATCGTCGGGGATATCCTGCATTCGCGCGTGGCCCGCTCCAACCTGTGGCTGCTGAACACCCTCGGTGCCGAAGTGACGATGGTGGCCCCTCCGACCCTGCTGCCTTTCGGCGCCGGCTCCTGGCCCTGCGCCATCAGCTACGACCTGGATGCAGTGATCGCCTCGGGCGTTGACGCGCTGATGATGCTGCGCGTGCAGGGCGAGCGCATGAACGCCGCGTACTTCCCGAACCCCCGCGAATACTCGCGCTACTGGGGACTGGACGATGCACGCCTGGCACAGTTGGACGCCTCGGGCGCCGAAACCCTGATCATGCACCCGGGCCCGATGAACCGCGGCCTGGAAATCTCCTCGGCTGCCGCGGATTCGCCACGCTCCACCGTGCTCGACCAGGTCACCAATGGCGTGGCCGTGCGCATGGCCAGCCTCTACATGCTCCTCTCCGGCGACCTGATCTGAAGGAAGAACCCATGAACTACTTGATCCAGCAGGCCTCCATCCTCGGCGGCGAACCAACCGACGTGCTCATCGTCGACGGCAAGATCGCGCAGATCGGCAGCATTGAAGCCACCGACCAGCATCAGGTGATTGACGCGAAGAATCTCGTGCTCTTGCCCGGGCTGGTCGACACCCACACCCACCTGCGCGAACCAGGCCGCGAAGATGCTGAAACCGTGGAAACCGGTTCGCAGGCAGCAGCCCTGGGCGGCTACACCGCCGTGCATGCCATGGCCAACTCCACCCCGGTAGCCGATACCGCCGGCGTCGTCGAGCAGGTCTACGAACTGGGCCGCAAGGCAGGCTGGGTGGATGTCCGCCCGGTCGGCGCGGTGACCGTCGGGTTGGCCGGCAAGCAGCTGAGCGAAATCGGCGCAATGGCCGATTCCCGTGCCCAGGTGAAGATGTTCTCCGATGACGGCATCTGCGTCTGGGATCCGCTGCTGATGCGCCGCGCCCTGGAATACGTGAAGGCCTTCGACGGGGTCGTCGCCCAGCACGCCCAGGAACCGCGCCTGACCGAAGGCGCCCAGATGAACGAGGGCGAAGTCTCCGCCATCCTGGGCATGCCCGGCTGGCCAGCGGTCGCCGAGGAATCGATCATCGCCCGCGATGTGCTCTTGGCCGAGCACGTCGGCGCCCGCCTGCACGTGTGCCATGTGTCCACGGCCGGCTCGGTGGAGATCATCCGCTGGGCCAAGGCCCGCGGCATCCAGGTCACCGCGGAGGTCACCCCGCACCACCTGCTGCTCACCGATGAGAAGGTGCGCACCTACGACCCGGTCTTCAAGGTCAACCCGCCGCTGCGCCGCGAAGAAGACGTGATGGCGTTGCGCGCGGGCGTTGCCGACGGCACCATCGACGTGATCGGCACCGACCACGCCCCGCACCCCTCCGAGGCCAAGGACTGCGAGTGGGGAGCGGCCGCCATGGGCATGACCGGACTGGAGACCGCGCTGTCCATCGTGCAGCACACGCTGGTGGACACCGGGCTGATGGGCTGGGAGGGCGTGGCCCGCATTACCTCGCAGGTGCCCGCGCAGATCGGCCGCGTTGCCGACCAGGGCCGCCCGATCGCCATCGGCGAGCCTGCCAACCTGGTGCTGGTCGATCCTGCAGCCCGCTGGATCGTCGACCCTACCGCCATGGCCACCAAGGGGCGCAACTCGCCGTTCGCCGGCATGGAGCTGCCCGGATCGGTGCGCGCCACCTTCTTCCACGGCCATGCCACCGTGCTCGATGGCCAGCTGGCTACCCCGAGGACGGCCAATGCCTGAGGGAGCCCTGACCCCGTTGATCTGGACGATTGTCGCGATCGTCGCAGGCGTGGGCCTGATCCTTTTCGGCTGGCGGAACCTCAAGGCCCGGCAGTCAGCGATTCCCGAGCCCTTCGAGGACTTCGCCGATGAGGTGGAGCACCATTTCGCGGGCATGTACGTGGTCACCACCCGGTTCGACGACTGGCTGGCGCGCATCGCGGTCCATGAGCTCGGAGTGCGCACCAACGCCACCTTGGAACTGGGACGCGAAGGGCTGCACCTGATCCGTTCCGGAGCGCGCGACGTGCACATCCCGTGGGAGCACTACGAGGACGTGAAGCGCAGCAACGGGATGATCGGCAAGGTCGTGGAGAAGAACGGCCTGATCGTCATCACCTGGAACAAGGACGGCTTCACCTTCGACACCGGATTCCGTCCCCGCTACCACGAGGACACCCCAAAGATCTATCAGTTGCTGGCGTCGCACAACGACGTAAGCCGAGCAGGAGACAAATAAGTGAATTCCCTGAGCAACCTACCAGCCGTGTTGGTACTTGAAGATGGCCGCATCTTCCGCGGGCGCAGCTATGGCGCCGTGGGCACCACCCTGGGTGAAGCAGTGTTCACCACCGGCATGACCGGCTACCAGGAAACCCTGACTGACCCGTCCTACGCGCACCAGATCATCGTGCAGACCTTCCCGCACATCGGCAACACCGGCGTGAACTCGCAAGATCCGGAATCCACCCGCATGTGGGCTGCCGGCTACGTGGTGCGCGACGCCGCCCGCCGGCCAAGCAACTGGCGCAGCGAGCGCACCCTTGATGCAGATCTGGTCGAGTACGGCATCGTGGGCATCCAGGGCGTGGACACCCGCGCGCTGACCCGCCACCTGCGCGACGCCGGCGCGATGAAGTCCGGCATCTTCTCCGGCGATGACGCCGCGAAGACCGACGCCGAGCTGGTGGCCCTGGTCAAGGCGCAGCCGTCGATGGCCGGCCGCAACATCTCCGCCGAGGTTTCGGTGGACACCGCCTACATCGTCGAGCCAGCCGACCACGGCTACGACGGCGAGGCCAAGCACACCGTGGCCGCGATCGACCTGGGCATGAAGTCGATGACCCCGCACCGCCTGGCCGAGCGCGGCCTGCGCGTGCACGTGCTGCCGTACAACGCCACCCTGGAAGATATCAAGGCCACCGGCGCTAACGGCGTGTTCTTCTCCAACGGCCCCGGCGACCCTGCTACCGCCACCGCCCAGGTGGAACTGGTCCGTTCGGTGCTCGACGCCGGCATCCCGTACTTCGGCATCTGCTTCGGCAACCAGATCCTGGGCCGCGCGCTGGGCTTCGACACCTACAAGCTGCGCTTCGGCCACCGCGGAATCAACCAGCCGGTGATGGACAAGGCCACCGGCCGCGTGGAGATCACCAGCCAGAACCACGGCTTCGCCGTCGACGCGCCCATCGAGGGCGCCGTCACCGCACCGGTCGAACGCTTCGGCAAGGTCGAGGTCTCGCACTATTCGCTGAACGACCACGTGGTCGAAGGCCTGAGCTGCCTGGACATCCCGGCCTTCTCCGTGCAGTACCACCCAGAGGCAGCATCCGGCCCCCACGATGCCGCCTACCTCTTTGACCGCTTCATGACCGCGTTGGATTCCGCCGCAGAAAAGGACAGCAAGTAATGCCTAAGCGCACCGATCTGAAATCAGTTCTCGTTATCGGTTCGGGTCCGATCGTCATCGGCCAGGCCGCTGAGTTCGACTACTCCGGCACCCAGGCACTGCGTGTGCTCAAGGAGGAGGGCCTGCGGGTCATCCTGGTCAACTCCAACCCGGCCACCATCATGACCGACCCGGAATTCGCCGACGCCACCTACGTGGAGCCGATCACCCCCGAGGTCGTCGAGAAGATCATCGCCAAGGAACGCCCGGATGCGATCCTGCCGACCCTGGGCGGGCAGACCGCGCTGAACACCGCCATCGCCCTGGACAAGTCCGGTGCCTTGGAGAAGTACGACGTCGAGCTGATCGGCGCGAACATCGAAGCCATCGAGCTGGGCGAGGACCGCGAGAAGTTCAAGGGCGTCGTGGAGCGCTGCGGCGCCGAATCGGCCCGCTCGGTCATCGTGCACACCCTGGACGAGGCCTTCGCCGCCGTCGAGGAGCTGAACTACCCGGTGGTCGTGCGCCCGTCGTTCACCATGGGCGGCCTGGGCTCGGGCATGGCCTACAACCCGGAGGACCTGCGCCGCATCGCGGGCGCCGGCCTGCAGTACTCGCCAACCACCGAGGTGCTCCTGGAGGAGTCCATCCTGGGCTGGAAGGAGTACGAGCTGGAGATGATGCGCGACAAGAACGACAACGTCGTGGTCGTCTGCTCCATCGAGAACTTCGATCCGGTCGGCGTGCACACCGGCGACTCGATCACCGTCGCCCCGGCCATGACGCTGACCGACCGCGAATACCAGAAGCTGCGCGACATCTCGATCGCGGTCATCCGCGAAGTCGGCGTGGACACCGGCGGCTGCAACATCCAGTTCGCCATCGAGCCTGACACCGGCCGCGTCGTGGTCATCGAGATGAACCCGCGCGTCTCGCGCTCCTCGGCACTGGCCTCCAAGGCCACCGGCTTCGCGATCGCGAAGATCGCCACCAAGCTGGCCGTGGGCTACACCCTGGATGAGATCCCGAACGACATCACCCAGAAGACCCCGGCTTCCTTCGAACCGGCCCTGGACTACGTGGTCGTGAAGGTCCCGCGCTTCGCCTTCGAGAAGTTCCCGGCAGCGGACAAGACCCTGACCACCACCATGAAGTCGGTCGGCGAAGCGATGGCCCTGGGCCGCAACTTCACCGAAGCGCTGCAAAAGGCGCTGCGCTCCCTGGAGCAGAAGGGCTCCGAGCTGTCCTTCGAGCCGATCCCGGAATCCGAGCACGAGGCCGTGCTGGCCTCGATCGTCAAGGGCTCGACCGAGCGCCTGTCGCTGGTCCAGCGCCTGCTGTTCTCCGGCGTATCCATCGAGAAGCTGTTCGAGACCACTGCGATCGACCCGTGGTACCTGGACCAGCTGCAGCTGATCAACGAGGTCGCGCAGCTGGTGGCGGCGAACAAGCACCTGCCGGAGCACGTGCTGCGCGAAGCCAAGCGCCACGGCTTCTCCGATGTCCAGCTCGCCCAGCTCACCGGCAAGGCCGAATCGGTCATCCGCGGCATCCGCCATGCCCTGGGCGTGCGCCCGGTCTACAAGACCGTGGACACCTGCGCCGCCGAATTCGAGGCCTTCACCCCGTACATGTACTCCTCGTACGACGAAGAGACCGAGCTGGAGCGCCACGAGAAGAAGTCGGTCATCATCCTGGGCTCGGGCCCGAACCGCATCGGCCAGGGCATCGAGTTCGACTACTCCTGCGTCCACGCGGTGATGGCGCTGCGCGCCGAGGGCTACGAGACCGTCATGGTCAACTGCAACCCCGAGACCGTCTCCACCGACTACGACATCTCCGACCGCCTCTACTTCGAGCCGCTGACCCTGGAAGATGTCCTGGAGGTCATCCACGCTGAAGAGGAAACCGGCGGCGTGCTGGGCGTGTTCGTCCAGCTTGGCGGCCAGACTCCGCTGAAGCTCGCCGCCGAGCTGAAGGCTGCCGGCGTGCCGATCCTGGGCACCTCGCCCGAGGCCATCGACCTGGCCGAGCACCGCGGCGCCTTCCAGCAGGTACTGGATAACGCCGGGCTGGTAGCGCCGAAGAACGGCACCGCGGTGTCCTTCGCCGATGCCAAGACCATCGCCGACTCCATCGGCTACCCGGTACTGGTTCGCCCTTCCTACGTGCTGGGCGGACGCGGCATGGAGATCGTGTACGACGAGGCCAACCTCGAGCGCTACATCACCAACGCGACCGAAATCACCGTGGACCACCCGGTACTGGTGGACCGCTTCCTGGAAGACGCCATCGAGATCGATGTCGACGCCCTGTTCGACGGCACCGACCTGTACGTCGGCGGCATCATGGAGCACATCGAGGAAGCCGGCATCCACTCCGGGGACTCGGCCTGCACCCTGCCTCCGATCACCCTGGGCGCCGACGTGCGCGACCGCGTTGCCGCGGCAACCCGTGCGATCGCCGAAGGCGTGGGCGTGCGTGGCCTGATCAACATCCAGTTCGCCCTGGCCAGCGACATCCTGTACGTCATCGAAGCGAATCCGCGTGCATCGCGCACCGTGCCATTCACCTCGAAGGCTACCGGCGTGCAGCTGTCCAAGGTCGCCGCGCTGATCGGCGTGGGCCGGACCCTGGCCGAGATGCGCGGCAGCTACCTGCCAGCATCCGGCGATGGCGCGCACCTGCCTGAATCGGCGGCGATCGCCGTCAAGGAAGCAGTCATGCCGTTCGCCCGCTTCCGCACCCCGGAGGGCAAGGTCGTCGACTCGCTGCTCGGCCCAGAGATGCGTTCCACCGGCGAAGTCATGGGCATCGACAAGTACTTCGACACCGCTTTCGCCAAGTCGCAGGCCGCAGCGAACAACCCGCTGCCAACCGGCGGCAAGGTCTTCGTCTCGGTCACCAACCGCGACAAGCGCTCGATCGTCCTGCCGGTCAAGCACCTTGCTGACCAGGGCTTCGAGATCATCTCCACCGGCGGCACCGCAGAAGTGCTGCGCCGCAACGGCATCCCGACCCAGGTGGTCGGCAAGCTGCACGAAGGCGGGGAGTCCATTGTCGATTTGATCGTAGCCGGCCAGATCGGCCTGATCCTGAACACCCCGTCGGGCTCGGATGCACGTGGCGATGGCTACGAGATCCGCGCCGCCGCGACGTCTGTCGGCACCCCGGTCATCACCACCGTGGCGGAGTTCAACGCTTCGGTCCAGGCGATCGATGCCCTGCGCGAGTACGAGTGGGATGTCACCAGCTTGCAGGTGCACGACGCCAACCTGAACGCAGCGCGCAATGCCTGAGCCGATCCCATTCGGTCAGCGGCTTCGTTCAGCCATGCAGGCTTCCGGCCCGCTGTGCGTGGGGATTGATCCCCACCCGGCGCTGCTGGAAGCCTGGGGGCTGGAGAATACGGCCGAGGGCGTGCGATCTTTCTCACTGACCGTCGTGGAAGCGATGGCCGGTGCGGCGGCAATCCTCAAGCCCCAAGTGGCTCTGTACGAGCGCTTCGGGTCCAAGGGATTTGCCGCATTGGAAGAAACCTTGAGTGCTGCGAAGTCCGCTGGACTGCTCACGCTGGCCGACGCCAAGCGCGGGGATATCGGTTCGACCATGGCAGCGTACGCGAGCGCATGGCTCGATGATGCTTCTCCGCTGGCTGCAGATGCTGTGACTTTGAGCCCGTACCTGGGGTATGAATCGCTGCGTCCGGCACTGGATTTGGCTGCTGGAACCGGCAGGGGAGTGTTCGTTCTCGGACTGACTTCCAACCCCGAGGGGCCATCGGTACAGCACGTAGGCGGAGAAAACTCGGTTGCTAAATCAATTATTGACCAAGTCACTGCGGATAATGCATACGCAGGAGATTTAGGACATGTCGGGCTGGTTGTCGGTGCGACCATCGGGGATGCACCGTCCAAGCTCGGAATCGATCTGGCAGCTTCCAAGGCTCCGCTGCTCACACCAGGGCTCGGCGCCCAGGGTGCCACGGCCGCGGATATTGCCAAGTCATTCGCCTCAAGCTACGGCCAGGTACTGGGCACGAGCAGCAGGGACATCCTCAAAGCGGGGCCGGATAAGGCCGCTCTCAGGGAAAAAGCCCTGCGGGTTAGGGACGAATTGCTGGCAGCTCGCTAGCAAAAAATTCGAATAAGTGACATAGGCGCGTTGTGGCTATTAGAGTTTCTAGTAGCCACAACGCGTTTAGTCTTGCAAAAGCAGCGTTAGCTCGCTATGTTTCTCAACATAAGCCTTAGTCCACTACAACTGAAGGATGGCTGAACGATGGTACTGCGAGAACTCTCTGACGAAGATCGTATCCGCGCCCGCGCCAAGGCACTCGCCGCACGCACTCGTCGTGCAGAAATCAAGGCCGAGTTCAGTGCCGGCAAAATTTCCATCACCGAGGTACTAGACTTGGTATACGAAGATGAAGCCGTGGGACGCATGCGTGTCATGGACCTTCTGGAATCGGTACCGGGCGTAGGTGAAGTACGCGCGGCAAATTTGCTGGAGCGACTTGGCATTTCCCCTTCCCGCCGTCTGCGCGGACTGGGACGCAAGCAGCGCACTGCAATCACCGAGCACTTCAAGCAAAGCCCGCCAAAAACGAAAGTGTAGTCAATGACCGCTGCGTCGGTAACTGTTCTAGCCGGCCCCACGGCAGTAGGCAAGGGCACCGTCTCTACCTACATCCGCGATAACTATCCAGATGTCTGGCTTTCGGTGTCCGCAACGACCCGCAACGCCCGGCCAGGGGAGCAGGATGGAGTCCACTACTTCTTCGTGGGCCCCGAACGCTTCCAATCCCTGGTCGAGGAAGGCCAGATGCTGGAATGGGCTGTTGTCCATGGCCAGAACAGCTACGGCACGATTCGATCGACGGTTGAAGATGCAGTGGCAGATGGCAAGAAGGTTCTGCTGGAAATCGATCTGCAAGGTGCGCGCCAGGTCAAGGAGTCGATGCCCGAGGCAAAATTCGTCTTCTTGGCACCGCCATCATGGGAGGAATTGGTGCGCCGCCTTGTGGGACGCGGCACTGAAACGGCCGAGGAACAGCAGCGCCGCCTGGAAACCGCTAAACTAGAACTTGCAGCGGAATCTGAATTCGACGTGACCATCGTCAACGACGATGTCGCACGTGCCGCCGAAGAGCTTGTAGCCCTCATGGGGCTAAAGAACGACAAATAGGGAGTCCTGTGTCCAACCCAGAGGGAATCATTAACCCATCGATCGACTCGTTGCTTGAGACCAACGACTCGAAGTACGCCATTGTGCTGAACTCGGCCAAGCGTGCACGCCAGATCAACGCCTACTACGCGCAGCTGAACGAAGGCCTGTTCGAGTACGTAGGCCCACTGGTGGAAACCAAGCTGAACGAGAAGCCGCTGACCATCGCCTTGCGCGAGCTGGACGATAACCTGCTGAAGGTAACCGCAGCCGAGGTCATCGAAGACTAATCGAAAAGTCGGCGCCCCTGAGCGGGCGCCTTCTTTTTCGTTAAGCTCCTTTTTCTCCCGCCCCCACCTCATTGCCGCACCGAATCCTCGAGGAAGTACTTCGTGAAGCGAATTGTCCTAGGCGTTTCCGCTGGTATCGCCGCCTACAAGTCCGTACTCCTGCTGCGCTTGCTGCGCGAAGCCGGGCACCACGTCGACGTGATCCCCACCCGGAACGTCGCCAACTTCGTGGGCAACGCCACCTGGGAGGCCCTGTCCGGAAATCCGGTCACCTCGAACGTGTTCGACTCCGTGGATTCGGTCAATCACGTGCGCCTGGGCCAGCAGGCCGATCTGGTGATGGTCGTGCCGGCCACCGCGGACGTCTTAGCCAAGGCCGCTGCGGGATTGGCTGACGACCTGCTCACCGGAACCCTGCTGGCCACGCGGGCGCCGGTAGTGATGGCCCCGGCCATGCACACCGAAATGTGGCAGCATCCGGCCACTGCCGCGAATGTGCAGACGCTGCGGGATCGCGGCGTGCGGGTGATCGAACCCGCTTCCGGGCGGCTGACCGGCAAGGACTCGGGACCGGGCCGGCTTCCAGAACCCGATGAAATTTTCGCCGCAATCCAGGACCTGCTCACCGAACCGGTGCTGGCCGGAGCCAAGGTGCTGATCACCGCCGGCGGCACCCGTGAACCGCTGGACCCGGTGCGCTTCCTGGGTAACCGCTCCTCGGGCCGCCAGGGTGTCGCGCTGGCACAGGCCGCCCGAGATGCCGGGGCCGAGGTCACGCTGATCGCCACCCACCTGGAAGTGCCCGCGCCGCATGGCGTGCGGCTGGTGCACGCCTCCAGCGCACTGGAGCTGCGCGAGGCGGTCTTCGACTGCGCCGAGGGCCAAGACGTGCTGATCATGAATGCCGCGGTCGCCGATTTCCGCCCGGCAAGAATCGAGAACTCGAAGATCAAGAAGCGCGATGAGCATTCGGCGCCGGTCATCGAACTGGTACGCAACCCGGACATCCTCGCCGAGCTGGTCGCCGCGCGTGGACAGAATCCGCAACTGCCGCCGTTCATTGCCGGTTTTGCCGCCGAGACCGGCGATGAGCAGGGGACCGTGCTGGAGTACGGCCAGGCCAAGCTGAACCGCAAGGGCTGCGAAATGCTCGTGGTCAACGAGGTGGGCGCATCCCTGACCTTCGGGCAGGAAACCAATAGCATCCAGGTTCTTTTCGCCGATGGCGCCGACCCGGTGCAGGCCTCGGGCAGCAAGCTCGAGGTGGCCCGCGTGGTCATCGAACAGATTTCGAATGCAACAAAAAGTCATGCAGCTGTAACAAAGTGAGTGGCGCCATACGGCGCTTGTTCACGAAACGTACCAGATCTGCTTACCGGTCCCAGAGACCAGATAGAGTTATACGGTGACTTCAACAACCCCTGAACTTCGTCTTTTCACCTCGGAATCCGTGACCGAGGGCCACCCGGACAAGATTTGCGACCAGATTTCCGACGCGATCCTCGACGCCATGCTGGCGCAGGATCCGGACTCGAAGGTCGCCGTCGAGACCCTGACCACCACCGGGCTGGTGCACGTTGCCGGCGAGGTGACCACCAATGGCTACGTGGAGATCCCGGAGATCGTCCGCAAGACCATCCTGGACATCGGCTACGACTCCTCGGCCAACGGCTTCGACGGTGCGCGCTGCGGCGTGTCCGTGTCGATCGGCCAGCAGTCCCAGGAGATCCACGACGGCGTCTTCAACTCGCTGGAGTCGCGCGAAGGCACGGCCAAGGATCCCCGCGACATGCAGGGTGCCGGCGACCAGGGCCTGATGTTCGGCTACGCCTCGGATGAGACCGACTCGCTGATGCCGACCCCGATTTTCCTGGCGCACCGCCTGTCCGAGCGCCTGACCCAGGTCCGCAAGAACGGCCGCATGCCGCTGCTGCGCCCGGATGGCAAGACCCAGGTCACCATCGGCTACGACGGCGACAAGCCGGTCTCCGTGGACACCGTGGTCGTCTCCAGCCAGCACGCCGCCGAATACGAGCTGGCGACCCTGAAGGCCGACCTGCACGAAGAGGTTGTCACCCCGATCCTGGAGCGTTCGGGACTGGACATCTCGAACACCAAGATCATCCTGAACCCATCGGGCCCGTTCATCATCGGCGGCCCGGTCGGCGATGCCGGGCTGACCGGCCGCAAGATCATCGTGGACACCTACGGCGGCTTCGCCCGCCACGGCGGAGGCGCCTTCTCGGGCAAGGACCCTTCGAAGGTCGACCGCTCGGCTGCCTACGCGATGCGCTGGGTGGCCAAGAACGTGGTCGCCGCCGGCCTGGCACGCCGTGCCGAGGTCCAGGTGGCCTACGCGATCGGCGTGGCCCGTCCGGTGGGCCTGTACGTGGAGACCTTCGGCACTGAAACCGTTGATCCGGCCAAGATCACCAAGGCCATCAACGAGGTATTCGACCTGCGCCCGCTGGGCATCATCGAAGACCTGGACTTGAAGCGCCCGATCTACCGCAAGACCGCTGCCCACGGCCACTTCGGCCGCGAGGACAACGACTTCACCTGGGAGAAGCTGGACCGCGTCGAGGCCCTGCGCAGCTGGTTCAACGCCTAGGACCTGAGCGTGCAGCAAGACGCCCTCATCTCAGCACCCGAGCCGGCCCGCCTCAAGCGGGTTGCCCGGGTGCTGATTGATTCTTCCGTCCCGCATCTGGACCGCTTCTTCGATTACGAGATTCCTCCCTCGATGGCCCAGGATGCCGTGGCGGGGGTGCGCGTGAAGGTGCCCTTCGGGCCGCAGCTGCTCTCCGGATTCATCGTTGAGGTGCTCGAGGACCACGCCCCGGAGATGAAGCTGCGGCCGCTGGCCAAGCTGGTCAGCACCCAGGTGGCGCTGTACCCGGAAATCGTGGCCGCCGCGCAGGAGATCGCGACCCGCTATGCCGGAACCCTGTGGGATGTGGTGCGTCTTGCGGTGCCCGCCCGCGCGGCCAAAGTCGAACAAGAGGAATTGGCCACCGTCGCGCCGTTGCTGCCCGACGCCCCGAACCAGCTCTCCCGCTACGAGCACGGCGCCCAAGCGCTTGACGCCTGGGGAAGCGGCGAAACCCTGCGCGCCGTTGCCACCTGGGTGCCGAATTTCCACGGTGCCTGGCCAGGGTTCTTGATGGATGCGGCCCGCCCGGTGCTTGAGCGCGGCAAGCGCGTGCTGCTGATCGTGCCCGACGCGCGCGACCTGCGGCTGCTGGGTGGCTATCTCGATGAGCACTTCGGCGCCGAATCCTATGCGCGGCTGCAGGCCGACGACGGGCCGACTCCGCGCTACCGCAACTTCCTGCGTGCCATCGGGGGGCATGTGCAGATTGTCATCGGCACCCGTTCGGCGGCGCTATGCCACGTGCCCGGGCTGGAACTGATGATCGTGTGGCAGGACGCGGACCAGTCGCACCGCGAACAGCGCGCACCCTACCAGCACAGCCGCGAGGTGGCGTTGCTGCGCAGCCAGCAGGCAGGCATCTCCCTGCTGATCGCATCGCCATCGCGCTCGGTCGAAGCCCAGCGCCTGGTGGCGACCGGCTGGGCCACCGAACTGAAGGTTCCCCGCGACCTGCTGCGTGCGCAAACCGCCCGCATTGTGGCCACCACCAATGATTTCGAGCTCGAGCGCGACCCGGTGCTCGCCCGGGCCCGCATCCCTTCGCTGGCCTGGCGGGAAGCTACCAAAGCGCTGGAATCCGGCCCGGTGCTGGTGCAAGTGGCGCGCACCGGGTTCATGCCGGCGCTGGCCTGCCAGGACTGCCGGACCCCGGCGCGCTGCACTGCCTGCCAAGGACCGCTGCACATCGCCGGCAAGGGCTCGCATGTGGCTTGCCGCTGGTGCGGCGAGCAGTACCACGACTACCGGTGCGTGCACTGCGCCTCACCGAGGATCCGGGCCGCCAGCATCGGCGCCGACCGCACCGCCGAAGAACTCGGGCTGGCCTTCCCCAAGGTCAGCGTTATTTCTTCCACCGGAGCAAAGCCCGTGGACAAGATTCCCGGCAAACCGGCGCTGGTGGTCGCTACGCCAGGGGTCGAACCATTTGCCGAATCCGGCTACGCCGCGGTCCTGCTGCTCGATGCCGACAAGATGATGGCCCACGATTCGCTGCGCAACCCCGAAGAAGTCATCTCCCGCTGGTTCACCGCTGCTTCCATGGCGCGTGCCGACGGGGTAGTGGTGCTCACCGGCAATCCGAGCCCCGCCGGGGCCGCGCTGGTGCGCTACGACCCGGCGAGCTTTGCCGAACGCGAATTGGCCGAGCGCCGCGAGGTGGGGTTGCCTCCGGCAGTGCGCAGCGCGGTGATTTCGGGCCTGGGCGCCGAACGACTGGTCGCGAACCTGGATCCGCAGACCCGGCAGTGCGTGCAAATCCACGGCCCGACGGTGATAGACGGGCCTCCGGCCCAGCACCGCTACGTGCTCTTCTTCTCCTACGCCGACGGGCCGGCGGTGACCAAGGCCCTGCGCCAACTGCGCGCGAGCATGTCCGCGGCCAAGGACCCGGTCGTGAATATCGCTATCGACCCGGACGACGCGCTCTAGGAGCCGTCCGCGGGATCCTCGTCCTGGCCGGCCGCCAGCAGCTGCAGGAAGCCATCGATGGCGGCGGCGGTTTCGGGAGCCTTCTCGTAGTGGATCAAGTGCCCGACGTTCTCGAGCATGACCAGTTGGGCGTTGGCGAAGCTGGCCCGCAGCGCCTCCTGCGTCTGCGCTGTGCCCAGTTCGTCTTGCAGGCCGCCGACCATCAGCGTCGGCAAGCCCAGCGCAGGGGAGTAGTCCCCGACCGTTGCGCTGACCGAGGCGCGGTACGACTGGGCCAAGGTGGCCCGCGAGTGGAAGCCGCCGAAGTAGGCGCGGTGCTGCTCGCGCACGTAGCGGCGGATTTCCGGGTCCCTGCTCTTGGTCATCACCAGGCTCATGGCATCGCTGAACAGCCTGGAACGCAGCAGCGGTTCGCCGATGCGGGCCGGAAGCTTGGCGCACACCTCGTAGTAGCCGCTGGTGAGCTTGGCCAGCAGCGCCTGGTCGGACTCCAACGCCGGCTCGGAGATCGGATTCAGCAATACCAGCGAGGCAAAGCCGCGGACGGTGGCCAGCTTGGCGGCCACGATCGAGCCGAAGGAATGCCCCAGCAGGTGCACGGAGGATTCCAGCTGCAGCTCTTCGGCCAGCTGATTGAGCACCGCAGCGTACCCCTCGACGTCATGGGGCAGATCCGCCATCGAGGTCGAAGTGCCAAAGCCTGGAAGATCGGGAACGATCACCGTGTAGTGCTCCAGGTGCGAGACGATGCGCGCCAGCCCGTGGTGGTCTCCGCGGAAACCGTGCACGGCGTAGATCACCCCGCGGGAGGGGTGCTGGGCCGGGTGGGTGTAGACCCGGATCTCGGCACCGTTCAAATGGTGGGTGGTCACTAGCTGCTGTCGTGGGGCCATGGCTTTAACCCTACCCGTCCAGCAGCGCCAGGGCGGTGCCTTCGTCGATCACCAGATCGGTGATCAGCCCGCCTTTGAGCGCACCGCGCACGGCTTGGAGCTTGCCGCGGCCGGCGACCACGCAGAAACGGGTCGGCACCTTGCGAAGGGCATCGAGGTTCGGGCCGGTGGAGCGGGCATTAAGCGAAATGTTCGAGCTGTTCCCGTCCTTGTCGAAGAACACCGTGGCCACGTCGCCGACCACGCCGATCTCGTTGAGCTCTTGGGTTTCCGCCTTGGTCAGGTAGCCGCCGCGGTAGACCTGCGAAGCCACGGCGGAGCCGGCCGAGCCCAGGGAGAACACCGCGAGACTCATCTCCTTCTGCACCTGCAGCACCCGGCGGATCGATGTTTCCTCCCACATTGCGTCGCGGGTGGAGGCCCGGTCGAAGAAGGCCGGGACCGGGAACTGCTCGGTGCGGGCGGTGAAGGCTTGGCCGAAACGCGTGAGGATGTCGCTGGCATAGCGCACGCCGCTGGTCACCGGATTAGCCGCTCCATTGAGCTGCACGATCTTCGTGTCATGGGTCGGGTGGGAGCCCAATGCCGTGGACACCGACTGCATGGTCGACCCCCAGGCAACACCCACCGTCATCGAGGAGGAAACCATGCCGCCGAGCAGGTAGGCCGCGTGCGCAGAGACTCGGGCCAGCAGCTCGGAGTCATCCATGTTGCCGTCGGTGGGTACGACGTTGAAGCTGATCCCGTAGTGCTCGGAGAGCTGGTTTCCCAGCAGCGCCGACATGTTGGCGCTGGGGGAGATGCTGATCGAAACCATGCCGGTGCGCTTGGCATGGGTGAGCAACCGGGAGACCGTGGACCGCGAGGTGCCCAGCTCCTTGGCGATCACTTCCATCTTCATATCCTGAAGGTAATACAGCTGGGCGGCGCGCAGCGCATCCTTGGCCTTGGGGGTGCTGTGCACAGATGTGCCAGTCGTTGCCCGCTTGTAGGTGCCCCCGGACGAGGATTTCATCATGATTCAGACCACTTCTGCACGTTTGTGCATTTTGTTTGACCGCTTTGCCGTTCAGTAACAAGACTAGCTTCAGACTCATTCAATATTTACATAAGGGGCACAAATCGTGATTCGGGAACAGCTAGCCAAACTGCGCGAACGTCCGCAGGCGCAGGTTCTGGTTGTTGGCGGTGGCATCAACGGCGTAGCGACCTTCCGCTACCTTGCCATGCAGGGGATTGATGTAGCCCTGATCGAGCGCGGCGATTACTGCCAGGGCGCTTCGGGTGCCAGCTCGCACATGATCCATGGCGGAATCCGCTATCTGGAGAACGGCGAGTTCCGCCTGGTTCACGAGTCGGTGCAGGAGCGCAACTCGCTGCTGGAGATCGCTCCGCACTACGTGAAGCCGCTGCAGACCACCATTCCCATCTTCTCCACCTTCTCCGGCATCCTCAGCGCACCGATGCGCTTCCTGTCCCACAAGTCGGGCAAGCCAACCGAACGCGGGGCGGCGCTGATCAAGGCCGGGTTGATCATGTACGACGTGTTCGCAGGGATCGGCGGACGCAACACCCCTTGGCATAACTTCAAGGCAGGCAAGGCTGCCCGCCAGGATCTGCCGGCACTGCGCGATGACGTCAAGTACACCGCCACCTATTTCGACGCCTCGGTGCACAACCCCGAGCGGCTGACCCTGGATGTGCTGCGTGAAGGCCTGAACGCCAACGACGAGGCCCGCGCCAGCAACTACGTTGAGCTGGCCGGCGTCGACGGCGGCACCGCGAAGCTGCGCGATATGCTCTCCGGCGAAGAATTCGACTTCGACGCCGATGTCATCATCAACGCCACTGGCGCGTGGGTGGATCTGACCAACAAGGACCTGGGCCGCGATACCAAGTGGACCGGCGGCACCAAGGGTTCGCACATCGTGCTGGATCACCCGGAACTGCTCGCCGCTACCGGAGGCCGCGAAATCTTCTTCGAGCATGAAGACGGCCGAATCGTGCTCATCTACCCGATGCTCGGCCGCGTGCTGGTCGGCACCACCGACCTCGAGCACGACATGAACGAGCCAGCGGTATGCACCGACGAGGAAGTCGACTACTTCTTCGAGCTGGTCCACCACGTCTTCCCGGGCATCAAGGCCACCAGGGAACAGATCGTCTACAAGTTCTCCGGCGTGCGCCCCCTGCCCAGCCATGACGACACCGCGCCAGGCTTCGTATCCCGCGATTACCAGGTCAAGGAAACCCGCCTGACCGACGCGACCACCATGCTCTCGCTGATCGGCGGCAAGTGGACCACCTTCCGCGCACTGAGCGAGAACCTCGGCGGCAAGGCCCTGGAATTCCTCGGCGCCCGTGAAGTGAAGTCCACCGCCGGCGTTGCCATCGGTGGCGGAAAGAACTTCCCGGCCAACGAGGGCGAACTCGCCGCTTGGTATGCTGCGCGCGAGTCCAAGGCCGGCCGCGAACGCTTGCGCGTGCTGCTCGAACGCTACGGCACCGGAGCCGATGCCCTGCTGGAGATCATCGGCGGCAACGAAACCATGCTGGAGCACACCAACGAGCTGTCCTGCCAGGAGTTGGCCTACATGGCGAACCATGAGCAGGTGGGCCGGTTGATCGATGTCTTCATCCGCCGCACCAACCTGGCCTTCCGCGGCCTGGTCACGAAGGATTTGGTAATCGAGGCAGCTAATTGCCTTGCAGAGCCGATGGGATGGGACCAGTCCCAGACCCAAGCCGAGATCGACCATTCGGTCTCGGTACTCGCAGAAGCCCACGGAGTCACCCTGGTCTAACCTGCATCCAGGCCGGCGGCAAGGCGCCGCTGGCACTCGAAACCACTAAGAGGTCAACGTTGTCCACTCACGTGTTTCTCGCCGAATTAGCCGGCACTTTCATTCTCCTGCTGATGGGCGGCGGCGTCTGCGCGAACGTCGCCCTGAAAGGCACCCTCGGCAGCGCCGCGGGCTGGGTAGCCATCAGCTTCGGCTGGGGCCTGGGCGTCTATTGCGGCGTCTGGATAGCTGGGATCTCCGGAGCCCACCTGAACCCGGCAGTCACCCTGGGTCTGCTGGTCAACCCGGACGTTGCCGAGTACGCCCCCGGCGTCGCCAAGACCATGGCCACTACGCTGCTCTACTTCGCGGCGCAGTTCATTGGCGCCTTCCTGGGTGCCGTGGGCACCTGGCTGTCCTACAAGAAGCACCTGGATGATCCGCAGAACGCGGGCACGCAGCTGGGCGTCTTCGCCACCGGACCGGCCATCCGCTCCTACGGCTGGAACCTGGTCTCGGAAATCTTCGGCACCTTCGTCCTGGTGTTCGTGATCGCCGGCCTGGGCCACACTCCTAACGAGCTTGGCCCGCTGGCTGTCGGCCTGCTGGTTGTTGCCATCGGCCTGTCCCTGGGTGGTGCCACCGGCTACGCCATCAACCCGTTCCGCGACCTCGGTCCACGTATTGCCCACGCCATCCTGCCGATCAAGGGCAAGGGCTCCTCCGACTGGTCCTACTCGTGGGTTCCGTTGGCTGGTCCAGCCATCGGCGGTATCCTTGGCGGACTTGCCGCCGCGCCAATGTTCTAGAAAGAGAGCAGTGAATCATGAGTGAAAAATTCGTCATCGCCATTGACCAAGGCACGACCAGCTCCCGTGCGATTGTCTTCACGCACGCCGGTGAGGTGCATTCGGTAGGCCAGAAGGAACACGAGCAGATCTTCCCGGCTGCCGGATGGGTCGAGCACGATCCAGCCGAAATCTGGAGCAACGTGCGCGAAGTGATCGGCCAGGCCCTGTCCAAGGCCAACCTGACCCGCCACGACATCGAGGTCGTCGGCATCACCAACCAGCGTGAAACCGCGGTGGTGTGGGATAAGAACACCGGCGAAGCCGTCTACAACGCGATCGTCTGGCAGGACACCCGTACCCAGGACATCGTCGACGAACTGGCAGCCGATGGCGGCCTGGAACGCTATAAGCAGACCGTTGGCCTGCCCCTGGCGACCTACTTCTCCGGCACCAAGATCAAGTGGATCCTGGACAATGTCGAAGGTGCCCGGGAGCGTGCCGAAGCAGGCGACCTGCTCTTCGGCACCACCGACAGCTGGGTGCTGTGGAACCTGACCGGCGGCGTGGACGGCGGCGTGCACGTCACCGACGTGACCAACGCATCGCGTACCCTGTTCATGGACCTCAAGACCCTGGACTGGGACGAGAAGATCCTGGCTGACTTCGGCGTGCCGCGCTCGATGATGCCGCAGATCCGCTCTTCTTCGGAGGTCTACGGCTCCGTGCACACCAACCAGCTGCTGCGCGAGGTGCCCGTTGCAGGCATCCTGGGCGACCAGCAGGCGGCGACCTTCGGCCAGGCGGCCTTCACCGCAGGTACCGCGAAGAACACCTACGGCACCGGTTGCTTCCTGATCTTCAACACCGGCACGGAGATCGTGAATTCGACCAACGGCCTGCTGACCACCATGGCCTACAAGCTGGGCGAGAACGCACCGGTGTACGCCTTGGAAGGTTCCATTGCCGTGGCCGGGTCGTTGATCCAGTGGCTGCGCGACAATATCGGCATGATCGCTACCGCTCCGGAGATCGAGGAACTGGCAGCCAAGGTGGAGGACAACGGCGGCGTGTACATCGTTCCGGCCTTCTCCGGGTTGTTCGCACCATATTGGCGCTCGGATGCCCGTGGCGCGATCGTGGGCTTGACCCGCTATGCGAACAAGAACCACATCGCCCGTGCGGCTCTGGAGTCCACCGCATTCCAGACTCGCGAAGTCCTGGATGCAGTCAACGCCGACGCAGAGGTTCCGCTCACCGAACTGAAGGTCGACGGCGGCATGGTGGCCAACGAAGCCCTGATGCAGTTCCAGGCAGACATCCTCGGCGTGCCAGTGGTTCGCCCGAAGGTCACCGAGACCACCGCACTGGGTGCAGCCTACGCTGCTGGGCTGGCCGTTGGCTTCTGGAAGGACCTGGGCGAACTGGAAGACAATTGGGCCGAGGACAAGCGCTGGGAGCCAACCATGGATGAGGCTACGCGTGAGCGCAGCTTGCGCCTGTGGAAAAAGGCTGTCACCCGCACCTTCGACTGGGTCGACGAAGATACCAAGGCCTAAGCGCAACCGTGGCTTGGCCGGCTCCGAGCCGGCCGCAACCGGCAACGCCCGAATCACCCGAATGGGTGGTTCGGGCGTTGCCGGTTTAACCCGCGGGGCAGCTCAATCGCCTCAATCGCCCGATGCGGCCTCAGGGGTGTCTTCCTGGCCTGGACGCGCGGTTTCCTGCGCGGCAGGTCTTCGGCGCGCCGGGGACTCGCCGGCTTGCCGGGCGTCCCAATAGGTATTGCGGCGGGGCTTTTGCTCCGGATCGACATGTGCAGGCATGACCACGTGCGGCAGCCCATCGACATCGATCACCTCGAGCTGTCCGGCATGGCGCTTGTGGTGATCGGACGTGCACATTCCCGCCCCGGACCAGACACTGGTTTCGCCGCCTTCGGACCAGGGCTTCTGGTAGTGGTCGGTTTCGACATGATCCGGCGGCGCGGTGCAGTCGGGCACGATGCAGCCGCGATCCCGGGCCATGATCGCTTCGCGGATCCGGCCTTTGTGGTAGCGCATCTTGCGCCCCATATCCAGCACTTGGCTGTTGCCGCCAAGGACCATCGGGATGATGTTCGCCCTGGCGAGCAGCTGCCGGAGTTCTCCGGGCGGGATGTCGATGCCGTTTGCGGTCATGCCGTGCGCGTCCGCCAGGTTCTGCAGATCCGCGAGCCACAGGTAGACCACGAACTTCGGGATGACGACTTTTCGCTCGCCGCCAGCAAATGGTGCGCGCAACAGCGCCATGAACGCGTTGAGCCGACGACGATGCAGATCGGGCTGCCCGGCGGGGGAGTCCTGCAGGTGCGGCTCGTCTTGCGCCCCGTCTTGCGGTTCGCTTTGGGCCTCTGCCTGCTTTGCGGTGCAGCCGCCATCGGGATTCTGGCCATCGTGAGCTTCTGGTCCCTCTTCGGCCCACGGCGGCATGGGCTGATCGCTGCGCAGCCACGACGGCGGCTCGGGTGCAGCTCCACTTCCGTTGCCAGCGTTCTGGCCTGCCGTGGACTCCTGGTTCGCTTGGGTGTCCTGGTCCGCTTGGGTGTCCTGGCCCTCTCGCGTGCCGGCGCTGGCGCTGGAACCCGAACCCGGAGGACGCTGCTGCTGGGCCTGGCGATCGGCCCGGCCGGCCTTGGTCCGTGGATTGCCGGCCTGCGTGAGCACCGAATGAACCAGTTGCGCGTCGGTGGCATCGGTGCGCAGCGAGAAGAAATGCACGCCGTTTTTCACCGGGCCGATGAACATGCCGAGCTTGGGCGGCAGCTGCTTGCCGTGCAGTTCCTTGTAGGTCCTGATTGAGGTGCTGATCTGCTTCTGCGCGGCGGCAGGGCCCAGCTCCCGCAGGGCTTGTGCCGCGGCTTGGTCCAGGCTGCGGCCATCGGTGCCATGAGCCAGCAGCGGCACGGGCACGCCGTCAAAGATGGTGTCCTGCGGTTCGAGCCGTTCAAGGCGCCGCGCGGCGGAAGCGATGGCCCGGCGGTTGGCAGCGCCCTGCCCGTAGAGTTCGGCCAGATGCTCGAAACGCGGCGCGCAGATGCCGCCATCGGGGGTGCGCCGGCCAATGAGCAGGTGCGCGTCGGCAATGCGCCGTTGGGCCTCGAAGTAGCTGATGCCCAGCCATGCGGCCAGCAGCTGGGCAGTGTCCTTGTAGCAGCAACGCCCCGGGGCAATGGCCGGTTCCCCGGCAAAGAGCCCGTCGGTGATGGCGTCGGGGTCATCCGCAGGCAAACGCAGGGCCGCGTAGCTGTCCAGTGCCAGCGCCCGGGCGCCGGTAGCCTCGGCATGCAGGGCGCCGGCGAGTTGCTCGCAATGGACTTGCTGGGCGAACCTTTCGGTGAGCTGCAGATGCGCCAGCACCAGGCGCGGGTCGCCCGCATCGCGCACCAGCTTGCCCAGCGCGGCATACAGGGCCAGGCACAGGTAGCCAAGGCGCAGCACCATGGCACCGGACAAGGCCGGTCCGAGGTGCATCGGAGCCTGGCATGCGGTGCGCAATGCGGCGATCAGGGCTGGCGCGTTCATGGCTCCATGATCGGGCGCTGGAAGCTCCTGCCCCTGCAGGCTGCTGCGGGATGTGGATAACTGCGGTGGCGCCGCGTTTGCCGCTGTGTGCAATCTTGCGCTTCATCGATGCGCGCGTGGGCAGGGGATATGCGATAGAATCGCGATATGAATCCGAAGCGCAACCTAGCCTGAGCGCGGCCCGTTGGCCGTACCCCCGAGTGGAAATTTGGGGGCTTTTGTTGTGTCTGGAACCAAGAACAAGTTTTTCCTATCGGAAATTTTTCCGCAAAGCGTGTGAGAAGAGCAGCGTGACATCATCGACGAACGAACCCAGGACCTACGACTTCAAGGACATCGAGTCCAAGTGGCTTCCGGTGTGGGACGAACTACAGGTGTTCAAGCCCGCCGATGATGGCAGCCGCGAACGCCGCTATGTGCTGGACATGTTCCCCTACCCATCGGGCGATCTGCACATGGGCCACGCCGAGGCCTTCGCCATGGGCGATGTGGTCGCGCGCTACTGGCGCTTGCGCGGCTATGACGTGATGCACCCGATCGGCTGGGACTCCTTCGGCCTGCCCGCAGAGAATGCCGCGATCAAGCGCAATGCCCACCCTGCCGAGTGGACCTACAAGAACATCGATACCCAGGCCGCGAGCTTCAAGCGCTACGCGATCTCCGCCGACTGGGATCGCCGCCTGCACACCTCGGATCCGGAGTACTACCGCTGGACCCAGTGGCTGTTCAACAAGTTCTACGAGAAGGGCCTGGCCTACCGCAAGGACCACCCGGTGAACTGGTGCCCGAAGGACCAGACCGTGCTGGCCAACGAGCAGGTCGTCAATGGCGCCTGCGAGCGTTGCGGCACCGCGGTGACCAAGAAGTCGCTGAACCAGTGGTACTTCAAGATCACCGAATACGCCGACCGCCTGCTTGAGGACATGGAGCAGCTCAAGGGCCATTGGCCTGAGCGCGTGCTGCTGATGCAGAAGAACTGGATCGGCCGTTCCGAAGGCGCAGAGGTCACCTTCGGGATCGAAGCGCACGAGGACAAGCCTGCGCTGCAGATCCCGGTCTTCACCACCCGCCCGGACACCCTGTACGGTGCTACCTTCATGGTGGTCGCCGCCGACGCGCAGCTGGCTGGCGAACTGGTCACCGATGAGCACCGCGCCGCCTTGGAGGAATACCAGGAGCAGGTCAAGGCCCTGTCCGAGATCGAGCGCCAGTCCAGCGAACGCGAGAAGACCGGCGTATTCACCGGCCGCTACGCGATCAACCCGCTCTCCGGGGAGAAGCTGCCAATCTGGGCGGCGGACTACGTGCTGGCCGACTACGGCACCGGAGCGATCATGGCCGTGCCTGCGCACGACCAGCGCGACCTGGACTTCGCCAAGGCCTTTGACCTGCCAGTACGCGTGGTCGTCGAAACCGGTGAAGAAGACCCGAACGAAACCGGCACCGCTACCGCGGGCGAAGGCCAGCTGGTCAATTCGGGGCAGCTGTCCGGTTTGGAGAAGACCGAGGCGATCGCCAAGGCCATTGAGATCGTGGAAGCTGCCGGCACCGGCAAGCACACCATCAACTTCCGCCTGCGCGACTGGCTGCTGTCCCGCCAGCGCTTCTGGGGCACCCCGATCCCGATCATCCACTGCGCCGACTGCGGCGAGGTCCCGGTTCCCGACGACCAGCTGCCGGTGCGCCTGCCCGATAACCTGCGCGGCGAGCAGCTGGCCCCGAAGGGCACCTCCCCGCTGGCCGCCGCCGAGGAATGGGTCAACGTGGCCTGCCCGCAGTGCGGCGGCGCCGCCAAGCGCGACACCGACACCATGGACACCTTCGTGGATTCCTCCTGGTACTTCCTGCGCTTCGTCTCCCCGCAGTACACGCAGGGCCCCTTCGACCCGAAGGCCGTGCGCGACTGGATGCCGGTAGGCCAGTACGTCGGCGGGGTCGAGCATGCGATCCTGCACCTGCTGTACTCGCGCTTCTTCACCAAGGTCATCCACGACCTGGGCCTGATCGACGCGACCGAGCCGTTCTCCGCGCTGCTGAACCAGGGCCAGGTCCTGAACGGCGGCAAGGCGATGAGCAAGTCGCTGGGCAACGGCGTGGATTTGGGCGAGCAGCTGGACAAGTTCGGCGTCGACGCGGTGCGCCTGACCATGGTCTTCGCCTCCCCGCCGGAGGACGACGTGGACTGGGCCGATGTCTCGCCATCGGGCTCGCAGAAGTTCCTGGCCCGCGCCTGGCGCATCGCCCAGGACACCACCAGCGAGGCCGGCGTGGACTACGCGGCAGGGGACAAGGCGCTGCGCCAGGTCACCCACCGCACCGTGCATGAATCCGCCGCGCTGCTGGATTCGGGCAAGTTCAACGTGGTCATCGCCAAGACCATGGAGCTGGTCAACGCGACCCGCAAGACCATCGACTCCGGTGCCGGGGCAACGGACCCGGCAGTGCGCGAAGCCGCCACGGTGACCGCCCAGCTGCTGAGCATGTTCGCCCCGTACACCGCAGAGGACATGTGGGAAGCGCTGGGCTATGCGCCCTCCGTGGTCACCAGCGCCTGGCCGGAAGTGGACGAGTCGCTGCTGGTCGATGACACCATCACCGCGGTGGTGCAGATCAAGGGCAAGGTCCGTGCCCGCCTGGAGGTTCCGGTGGACATCACCGAGGAGCAGCTGCGCGCCCAGGCCCTGGCCCACGAGTCGGTGATCCGGATGCTCGATGGCAAGGAGCCGCTGAAGGTCATCGTGCGTGCGCCGAAGCTCGTGAACGTGGTTCCCGCCCCGTAAGCTCGGCTCATGACTGAACGCCAGAAAAGCTCGCGCGCGGGCTGGCTGCCCAAGTGGCTGGCCCCGCGTGGGCTTTCGCGTACCCGCATCGGGGTCGTCTCCGATTCGGCGTCCTGCCTGCCCGGGCATTTCGGGCCGCATCCGGACTTCATCGAAGTGCCGATCCCGATCATCGTGGACAACCATGTGCACGGAGAAGACCTGCAGGCGCTGATGATGGGCCTGGCCATGGGCAAGGCGGTGAAAACCTCGCGCCCGGCGCCAGGCGAGTTCGAACGCGCCTACCGGCAGCTGCTCGACGCCGGCTGCGAGTCGATCATCTCGATCCACATGTCCGGGGCGCTGTCGGGCACCGTGGAGGCAGCCCGCTTGGCCGCCCGCAGCTTTGAGGCACCGATCACCGTGGTCGATTCGCGCACCGTGTGCCTGCCCCAGGGATTTGCCGTGGCCGATGTGCTGGCCGCCCGCGCCGCCGGCGCCCCGCTGGAGATGCTCGAGCAGATCGCCGGCACGGCCACCGCCAACACCGTGTACTTCGCGGTGCCGAGCCTTGAGCAGCTGCGCCGCGGCGGCCGGATCAGCGCGCTGTCCTCCGTGGTCGGCAGCTTGCTGAATTTCAAGCCGATCCTCGGGATTGCCGAGGGCTCGATCGTCGCCCTGGAAAAGCCCCGCTCCTTCGCGCGCGCCACCGCACGGCTGGTCGCCCTGGCCCTGCGCGACGCCCGCGACGCCAATGGCGAGGTGCGGCTGGGGGTGATGCATTTCGGCGCCGAGGAACTGGCCGAGGAAATCGCCACCGAGCTGGCGCCGTTCAGCGCCATGCCGGTCGTGGTCGAGTCCCTTCCGGCGGTGCTGGCCGCGCATACCGGTCTGGGCGTGATCGCCGTGTGCGTCGCCCCCAGCTATCCACAGTCGGCGTCCATCCTGGATCGGCCGCCGGCACCATAGCCCAGACTGTGGCCCATGGGCCGCCACGACTTCTTCAGCAAGTACGCGCCACGTCCCGGTCGCCTGAGATTCGCGATCTCGCGCGTGGCCGTGCTGGTGCTGGTCATCGTGGTGCTCGCCTGGATTGCGATCTCCATCCTGCTCGCGCCACCGCCGGTCGCCCAGGAGCTTGAAACAGTTCCGCTGGTATCCGACCCGTCCGCTTCGGCGCCGGCGGACCGCCAGTCCCCGAGCCCGGCCGCACCCGAGGTCACGGTCCACGTGGTCGGCGCGGTGAAGAAGCCCGGCGTCTACCAGCTGCCCGTGGATTCGCGGATTGCCGACGCGGTGGACGCCGCCGGCGGGCTGGCCAAGGGTGCACGTGCGCAGATGGTGAACCTGGCGGCCAAGCTGGTCGACGGCCAGCAGGTGGTCCTTCCGGGCGCGGAGACGGCCACGGAACCGGCCGCGGCACCGAGCGCGGCGGCAGGCGGGAAGATTTCGCTCAACAGTGCCGATTCCCAGACCCTGCAGGAGCTTCCGGGGATCGGTCCGGCATTGGCGGCCCGGATCATCGACTTCCGCACCGAGAACGGTCCGTTCAGCTCCGTGGAAGAGCTGGATGCGGTACCGGGCATCGGTCCGGCGCTGCTGGGCCAGCTGAGCGAACTGGTGATCCCGTGAACACCGATTTCCGCGGCCTGTGGCTGCTGGGCGGCGCGTGGACCGCCGCCTATTTCACCCTCCCAGACTGGTTGCTCTGGGTACTTTCCGCGCTGATGGCTATCCTGTTGTTCCTGCTATTGCGGCCCCGGCACGACCGCGCCTACGCGGCGCCATGGTTTACCGGTCCCATTATCCTGCTCTTGGGGGTGGTGGCCGTCAGCAGCCTGGCCTTCACCGACCCCCAGTGCAAGCTGCCGGGAGCCGGCGAGCAACAGCGCCGCGCCGTGGTCCGCTTCGAGGACCCGGCTACCGCCCAGGGCCAGGGGGCTGCCGCCGGCCGGGCGGAAATCCAGCGGTACTGGGCCAACGGCCAATGGGTGCCATGCCGGGTGCCGGTCTTCCTCACCATTGATTTCGGGGTGCCGGCCACTGCGGGCGAGTTCGAGACCATCCTCGACTTGGAAGCAGCAGCTGCCGGCGCCTTCGATTGGTGGGCGCATGCCGCCAGTGAACCGCAGGTGAGCTCCTGGGTTGAGCCTACCGCCGCGGATTACCTCAAGGAACGGTTCACCCAGGGCTTGCGCGGCCTGCCGGACAATGCCCAGGCACTGCTGCCTGGCATGCTCTATGGCGATCGTTCCGGACAGGACGAAGCGTTGAGCGAGGCGATGAGATCCAGCGGGTTGAGCCACCTGACCGCGGTGAGCGGATCGAACATTGCCCTGATCGGGGCCATTGTGCTGGTGCTGTTCCGGCTGTTTTCGGTGCCACGGGCACCCAGCGCGATCCTGATGATTGGCGTGGTCGGGCTCTTCGCCTGGTTTGCCGGGCCGGATCCCAGTGTCCTGCGCGCCAGCCTGATGGGCAGCATTGCGGTCATCTCGGTGCTGCTGGGCCGTGGCCAAGGCTCTCTGGGAATACTGTGCCTGAGCGGAACAGCCTTGCTGGCCATCGATCGCTCGCTGGGTGCCGAACCGGCCTTCGCCCTGTCGATGCTGGCGACCCTGGGAATCATCATGCTCGCCCCGGCCCTGACCGAAATCCTTCTCCACATATTCCCGGCCTGGTTCGCGCAGCTGACGGCCATTTGCTGCGCGGCGCAGTTCACCTGCCTGCCGGTGGTCATCGCGTTGAATTCCGATTTCAGCCTGTACTCGCTGCCCGCGAACCTCGTGGTCGCGCCGTTGCTGCCTTTGATTACTGCGCTTGGCATGGCCTGCCTGCTGCTGTGCACGCCGTGGCCAGCGCTGGAATCGGTGCTGATCTGGGTTCCGGGGCTGCCGGCAGAAGCCATTGGCCAGGTGGCCCATTTCGTTTCCGGGCTCCCCGGTGCCGCCCGGCCGTGGCCTGAGGGCCTACCCGGAATCGTCTTGGCAGTGATGCTGTCCCTGGTGCTGTGCACCCTGCTGGTGCTGGGCCGGGAAACCGAGAGGCTCCGGGTCAGGCAGGTGTCCCTAAGCGTGCTGGGAGCGATCATGGTATTCGCCGTAGCGCTCGTTCTGCCTGCGACGCTGTTCTACCGGGAAGATATTGCCCCGCAGTGGAGCATTGCCATGTGCGATGTGGGCCAGGGCGACGCCTTCGTCATCAATCTGGGGGATTCAGAGGGCTGGCTGATCGATACCGGGCCACCGGAGAGCGGGTTGCTGCTGTGCCTGGAGCGGCTGGGCATCAGCACCTTGAGCAAGGTCTTCATCACGCACACCCACAGCGACCATTTCGGGGCCGTGGGCGAGCTGGAGAATTCGCACGTAAAGATTGGCGAACGCCTGGTCTCGACCGGGTTCGACCTTGAACTATGGCCAGGTGCACGCGCCTTGGAGCCAGGTACGCGGCAGGCTGCAGGGGAGGTGGGCTTCGAAGTCGTGGGCCCCGAGGCGCGCTTCGCGAAATACGCCGAACCCAACGATACGTCGCTGGTCATCCGGTTCAGCTTTTCCACCGGGTCCGGGACCATCGATCTCTTCACGGCCGGGGACATGGAAACCGAAGCCATGGATCGCCTGCTGCGCCTGCATCCGCAAGGGCATGCAGCGATCCTGAAAGCCTCGCACCATGGGGCACGCAACGGCGGAACCGAAATCATCGAGCAGATCCGTCCGCAGATCCTGCTGGTTTCCGCGGGGAAAGATAATTCCTATGGCCATCCGCACCCCGAGACCCTGGCGATGGCGCAGCAGGTCGGCGCGACGGTGATTCGCACCGACCAATCGGGTACCGTACTGCTCACATTTACCAGCCAGGGCGTTCTGGGTACCGCCCTGGGTACGCCGGTTCGGTAGGATCGTTATATCGACCGATGCACTAAGGAGTTCGATGGCACGCGCCCAAGCAAATCCGGGTATCTCATGGCGGGAACTGCGCCCGCAACCACTGATCCTGTTGACCGGTTCAGAGGATTACCTCGCTTCGCGCGCCTTCGAATTGCTGCGTTCCCAGGCATCCCAGCGGGACGATATCCAGCACACGCGTCTTGATGCGGCAAAGTACGAGCCTGGAGAGCTGCTCATGGCCACCAGCTCTTCGCTGTTTTCCAGCGCCAATCTGGTCGAGGTCCACGAACTGGCCCACATGAACGAGTACTTCCTCAAGGACGCCCTGGCCTACCTGAAAGACCAGGCTCCCGAGAATGTGCTCATCATGCATTACTCGGGTGGTACGCGCGGCAAGAAGCTGATTGACGCGATCAAAGCTGCCGGTGCCCTGATCGTCAATTGCCAACCGGTGAAAAAGGACTCCGAGAAGGTCGACTTCGTCCAGTCCGAATTCAAAGCCGCCAAGCGCCGGATTACCAATGACGCGGTCAAAGCCCTCGTAGCGGCGGTAGGCAACTCGCTGGCAGAGCTTGGATCGAGCTGCTCCCAGCTGATTGCCGACACCACGGGAACCATTGACCAGGATACGGTCGACAGGTACTACGGCGGCCGGGTTGAAGCAACTGCGTTCAAGGTGGCCGATGCCGCAATTTCCGGCAACGCCCAGATGGCGCTTCGCACTTTGCGCCATGCGCTGGGTACTGGAACCGACCCGATTCCCATTGTGGCCACCTTGGCGATGAAAGTCCGCCAGATCGCCAAGGTCGCAGGCGTGAATGAACCCGCAGCTTCATTGGCATCCGAGTTGGGGATGGCGCCGTGGCAAGTTCAGCAGGCGCAGCAGCAGGCTCGCGGCTGGAAACGCAGCGATCTTGCCCTGTGCGTCGAAGAAATAGCGAATACCGACCGCATGGTCAAGGGCGGCAGCCGTTCACCGGGCTACGCGCTGGAACACGCCATCATGTTCATTGCAGGCAAGTCTCCGGGTCGCTAGCCGCTGAGGTTCCAGGTGGGGGCGGGCACGATGCACTCGTGCGCGCTCCCACTGCTCTTTAATGAAGGCTAGCCATCGATGCGTGTCTGCCGGGAAGCTTCGACGAGCAGTTCCGGGCAAAACAAAACCCCCGCACTCGATGAGTGCGGGGGAGTTGATGAAGTCTAAGCTCGGCTTAGAGGGCGTTAACCTTCTTGGCGATAGCCGACTTGCGGTTAGCAGCGTTGTTCTTGTGCAGAACACCCTTGCTTACAGCCTTGTCGATCTTCTTGCCAGCCAGGCGCAGTGCCTCGGTTGCCTTTTCCTTGTCACCGGAGACTACTGCCTCGTTGACGTTACGGATCACGGTCTTGACCTCGGAACGGACAGCTACGTTACGCAGACGTGCCTTCTCGTTGGTCAGGATACGCTTCTTCTGGGACTTGATGTTAGCCACTTTAATAAACTCTCTCGTTTATCGTTTTATACGGTCGGTAGAGGGTTCATCCTTCAGGCCATCGACTGAGCGGTGTGGGGCACCTATGGCGACCCGAAGGGGGCGTGTTGCCCAACCTGCGCAACACACAAAGATTAACTTTATCAGATAGGGAGCCTGACAACGAGTGCTTAGGCGCGTTCGTTTAGGGCGTTCACCACATTTGAGAAGCGTTCGCGATCCAGGATGGCGCCTTCGCGGCGGACGGCTTGCTCGCCGACTCGGATAATGCGATCGAGCTTGACCTCGCTCGGACGCCGCTCGCGGTCCCAGTCCCCGGTACCGATGTCCATGTAGTTGCGGTCGCGGTGATCCGAGTTGTTCTTGTCCTTGCTGGTGAGCATCAACCCCAGCAGCCAGCCACTATCACGGCCGACGATCAGCACCGGGCGATCCTTGCCCTGCGAATAATCCTCTTCATAGGGAACCCAAGTCCAGACAATTTCTCCCGGATCGGCGTTGCCGTCCTTCGCCGGGTTGTACTCGTAGTGAATCTTCCCACGGTAGTCACCCGGGTAGCCGGCACCCGCTGGAGAATCCTGCATGGAGTTGGCACGAGAGCGGCTTCCGGCAGTGCTCGGGGACCCGCTGGCCCCGCGGTTGCTGGCCGGGCGCTTGCTTGCCGAATTTGCGCGGACCTTGCTGATTTCCTTCAGCGCGCGCATGACGATGCTAAATATCTTCTCTGGATTCAGTGCCATGGACGACAAACTATCAGTTTCAGGCTGTCGAAATATGAGAAGACGCGGAAATCATGACAGAATGGAAGCTAATCCAACTATGTCTTTTAGTCAGCTAGTGAGGTCTGTTTAGGTGTCTCCATTGGCCCGCACCGCTCCGGTGCCTGCCGCGACCGATCCGTCGCTCATCCGTAACTTCTGCATCATTGCCCATATCGACCACGGTAAGTCGACCCTGGCCGACCGGATGTTGCAACTGACCGGCGTTGTCGCTGCCCGCGACATGAAGGCACAGTACCTCGACCGCATGGACATCGAGCGCGAACGCGGCATCACCATCAAGTCCCAGGCTGTGCGCATGCCGTGGGGAGCCGAAGATGGCACCCCCTATGCACTGAACATGATCGATACCCCCGGGCACGTCGACTTCACCTATGAAGTCTCGCGTTCGCTGGCCGCCTGCGAAGGCGCGATCCTGCTAGTTGACGCCGCCCAGGGCATCGAGGCGCAGACCCTGGCCAACCTGTATTTGGCTATCGAGGGCGATCTGACGATCATCCCTGTGCTCAATAAGATCGACCTGCCCAATGCGCAGCCGGAAAAGTACGCTGCCGAGCTGGCCAACCTGATCGGTTGCGAGCCAGAAGACGTGCTGAAGGTTTCGGGCAAGACCGGTGAAGGCGTTGAAGCACTGCTCGATGAGGTCATCAAGCAGCTCCCGCCGCCTGTCGGCGATGCCAAGGCTCCGGCTCGCGCAATGATCTTCGACTCCGTATACGACACCTACCGTGGCGTGGTGACCTACGTTCGAGTTGTCGATGGCAATCTCTCTCCTCGCGAGAAGATCCAGATGATGTCCACCGGCACCACTCACGAACTGCTGGAAATCGGCGTATCCTCGCCGAACCCCGAGCCCACCAAGGGCCTGGGCGTTGGCGAAGTGGGCTATCTGATCACCGGTGTCAAGGACGTGCGCCAGTCCAAGGTCGGCGATACCGTCACCAACTTCCACAAGCCGGCCACCGAGTCCCTGGGCGGGTACGAAGAGGCCAAGCCAATGGTCTTCTCCGGCCTGTACCCGATGGACGGCACCGACTACCCGGTACTGCGTGATGCGCTGGATAAGCTGCAGCTCAACGATGCCGCGCTGACCTACGAACCGGAAACCTCCGTGGCCCTGGGCTTCGGCTTCCGCGTGGGCTTCCTGGGCCTGCTGCACCTGGAAATCACCCGCCAGCGACTGGAATCCGAATTCAATCTGGACCTGATTTCCACGGCGCCGAACGTGGTGTACGAGGTCATGGGCGAAGACAAGCAGATGATTACGGTGACCAACCCCTCGGAATTCCCGGATGGCAAGATCCTGGAAGTCCACGAGCCAATGGTTGCCGCCACCATCCTGGCGCCAAGCGAATTCATCGGCTCGGTCATGGAACTGTGCCAGACCCGCCGCGGCACCATGCGCGGCATGGACTACCTCTCCGAGGACCGTGTCGAAATGCGCTACCACCTTCCGCTGGCTGAGATCGTGTTCGACTTCTTCGACCACCTCAAGTCCAAGACCCGCGGCTATGCTTCGCTGGACTGGAAGGCCGACGGCGAGCAGGTGGCAGATCTGGTCAAGGTCGACATCCTGCTCCAGGGCGAGCAGGTGGATGCTTTCAGCGCCATTACGCACCGCGACAAGGCCTACAACTACGGGACCATGATGACCTCGAAGCTGCGTGAGCTGATTCCTCGCCAGCAGTTTGAAGTTCCAATCCAGGCCGCGATCGGTTCGCGCATCATTGCCCGTGAGAACATCCGCGCAATCCGCAAGGACGTTCTTGCCAAGTGCTACGGCGGCGATATCAGCCGCAAGCGCAAGCTGCTGGAAAAGCAGAAGGAAGGCAAGAAGCGCATGAAGATGGTCGGCCGCGTGGAGGTTCCGCAGGAAGCCTTCATTGCCGCACTGTCCACCGACGAGCCGAAAAAGAAGTAGATGCCTTCAGTACTGCCTGACGGCGATCCGGCTCCGGCCGATGGTCTGCTCCCTGCCTCATGCGCGCATGAGGCACGGGGGCGGACCATGTCCTTTTATGTGCATATTCCGTTCTGCACCGTCCGTTGCGGCTACTGCGATTTCAACACGTACACCGCCACGGAGCTGGGCTCCGGTTCCAGCCAGGCAACCTACGCTGCCACCGTCAGCAAGGAAATCAGCTTCGCCCGCGAGGTGATGGACCGTTCGGGCCAACCGCACCGCGAAATTGAAACTGTCTTCTTCGGCGGCGGAACTCCCACGCTGCTGCCCGCCGGAGACCTGGTCTCGGTGCTCGGCCGGATTCGCGACGACTTCGGCCTGAAGCCGGGCGCGGAAATCACCACGGAGGCCAACCCGGATTCGGTGACCCGCGAAAGCCTGCAGGAGCTGGCCGACGGCGGGTTCACCCGGGTGTCCTTCGGCATGCAGTCCGCGGTGCCCCACGTGCTCAAGGTGCTTGAGCGCACCCATGATCCGAAGCGCGTTCCGCAAGCCGTTGCGTGGGCGCGCGAGGCCGGCCTGGATGTCAGTGTCGATCTGATTTATGGCACTCCGGGGGAGAGCCTGGCAGACTGGCGCACCAGCATCGAGGCCGCGTTGAGCTACGAACCTGATCACATTTCGGCGTATGCGCTGATCATCGAGGAAGGCACCAAGCTGGCGGCCCAGATTCGCCGTGGCGAGGTACCGAACATCGATGATGACGACCATGCCGAAAAGTACCAGTTGGCCGACGACATGTTTGCCGCGGCCGGTTTCTCCTGGTACGAGGTCAGCAACTGGGCGAAGACCCCGGCGAATGCCTGCCAGCACAACATCGCGTACTGGCAGGGCGGCGACTGGTGGGGTGCAGGCCCCGGCGCGCATTCCCATGTTGGCGGGCTGCGCTGGTGGAATGTGAAGCATCCAGCCGCGTATCAGCAACGGATTGACGCTGGAATCTCCCCGGGCCACGGCCGCGAATACCCGGATGCCGAGGCCGTGCAGCTTGAGCGCACGATGCTGTTGACCCGGCTGGGTTCGGGCATGAAGATTAGCGAGCTCGATGAGACCGGACGCAAGAAGGTCGCCGGCTTGATCGCCGACGAGCTGATTGATGCCAAGGCCGCGTTCGCCGGGACATTGGTGTTAACGCAGCGAGGCCGGCTCCTGGCCGACCTCGTGGTGCGTGAACTGCTCGATTTCTAAGACTGGGAAACCGCTGCTACTTCATCAGCCGCAGATTGAATTGGTAGCGGTAAGGGCGTCCCTTGTTGGCCTGGATGGCAGCAAGGGCGCCCGAGACCGTCATGAAGACCCAGAGGGCCACGGCGAGTACTGCGAAAAGCCAGCCGATCACCGGCAAAACCATGAGCACATTGAATACGATGGCGAGAATGGTCAGCGGGAACGTGAAATTGAACGCTTCCTTCGATTCCTGTGCAGTGAACGGGCCACGGTCCCGGAATACGGCAAAGACGATTGCCGAAGGAACGCAACCCAAGATGGCACCGAAGTGGGCCATCATTGCCCACTGGCGATCTTCTGAAGGAGTCAGCGGCAGCGCAGAGGTCCTGGAACCTTCGAAGCGGGAATTCTCCGATGGCTTCGTCTGGCGTGATGTCACTATTTTTCCTTGTCTTGCTAAGTGTGGTTCCTCTTATCATAGCGACCGCGGCTGGGCGCACGGGGAGATTCGCAGACTAATCTCCAACTATTAGTCAATCGTTAGGAAACCGTAATCTTCGGTCGTGAGAAAATCGATCAATTCTTCAATCCGTCCCAGGAGCTGCGGTTCAAGCTGCCCGTAATGCTGCACCGTGGACAAGAGCCGCTGCCATCCGATGCCGATGTCTTCAGCGGTGGAGTGCGGCCAGCCAAAGGCCCGGAGCACACCGGTTTTCCAATCGGTGCCCCTGGGGATCACCGGCCAAGCCTTGATGCCCAGTGTCGCAGGCTTGATCGCCTGCCATACATCCACGTACGGGTGGCCGAGGATCAGCACGTTTTGCGCTGCACCGGGGACCTTCATCGCCTCGGCAACGATGCGCGATTCCTTGCTGCCGGCAACCAGGTGGTCAACCAGGATTCCCAAGCGGCGCTGCGCGGAGGGGGCGAAGTCGCGGATAGCCCCGGCGAGATCGTCCACGCCATGCAGCGGTTCAACGACGATGCCCTCAACACGCAGGTCGTGGCCCCAAACTTTTTCAACCAGCTCAGCGTCGTGCTTGCCTTCTACCCAGATGCGGCTTGCCCTGGCTTCCCGGGCCTTCAGCCCGGCAACGGCACGCGAACCCGAAGCCGAGACCAGCTTCTGGGGCGGTGCGGCCTTGGCAACGGGATCAATGATCTCCACCGCTTCGCCTTCGAGGAAGAACCCGAAGCCCGCCTGGAAGGAGCGGGTCTTGCCGTGGCGGTCCTCGAGCACGATCACGCGCATGCCACCGGATTTCTCGGTACGGATGACTTCTCCTACCCATCCTGAGGTGGCATCTTCCAGAATCATGCCACGTTCAACAGGGACCTGGCGGAGTTTTTTCGGTGCCGGTGCACTCAGATCCCGTGGTCCCCAGGAGTAATTAGTCACGTACTGCCTTTCGCTGTGATCGAATACGCTCGAAATCCAATGCTAGCAACTGCTGAACGTATTAGACTTGGCACTTGACAGGTTAGAGTGCCAAAGCCGGGCACAGGGAATCCAAGGAGGTGCTGTTGTGACAGAGCCGCGACGCCTAGACGTTCTGCGTGCCATCGTGGAGGACTACGTCCAATCCCGTGAGCCAGTGGGCTCCAAAGCGCTCCTGGACCGGCACAACCTCGGTGTCAGCGCCGCGACGATCCGCAATGACATGGCCTTGCTGGAAGAAGAGGGGCTCATTGTCGCTCCGCATACTTCCTCCGGACGCATCCCCACCGAAAAGGGATACCGCCGCTTCGTCGATGAGATCGGCGAGCTCAAGCCGCTGTCGCGGGCTGAACGCGACGCCATCAACAAGATCCTGGACAGCTCCACGGACCTGGACGAGATGCTCAAGAGCACCGTTCGCCTCCTGGCGCGGTTGACCAACCAGGTAGCAATGATCCAGGTGCCGCACTACGACACCGCTTCGTTGAAGAACCTCGATCTGGTCGGCCTGGGCTCGGCCCAGGTGCTGATGGTGATGATCGCTTCCAATGGCACGGTGGATCAGCGCATGATGCCGGTCCAGCGTTCCTACAGCGATGATGAGCTGGATGACCTGAAGCTGTGGCTGCTCAACAATTTCGGGGGAGTGAAGCTTGCCGAACTTGCCGGACGGCTCACCCGCATCGAGCGCAGTTCGACGCAGCAGGCCGACCCCCTGGTGGACCAGGTGATCGGTGCGCTGGAAGAAATGGCCCAGGCGGCCAACGCGCAGCGCATCATCATGGCAGGCACCGCGAACCTCGCCCGCGTGGAAGGGGACTTCCCGCTGAGCATAACCCCGGTGCTCGAGGCGCTCGAGGAGCAGGTAGTGCTGCTCAAGCTCTTCTCCGAGCTGGAAGCCGATTCGCGCGGCGTGGCCGTGGCCATCGGCACCGAGCACCACTACGGGCAGCTGTCGGAAGCCGCCGTGGTCGCCACCACCTACGGCACCGATGTGCGCAACAAGCTCGGGGTCCTGGGCCCCACCCGGATGAACTATCCAACCTCCATGGCCTCGGTTCGTGCGGTGGCACGGTACCTGTCGAAGATTTTGGCTAACTAGCCTCGCTGGGCACCGCCCGGCACAACCGAATTTCAAGATTCTCAGGAAAGGACACGGCGAATAACGTGAGCTCGCATTACGAGACCCTAGGCGTCGCCAAGGACGCGACCCCGCAGGAAATCAAGAGTGCCTACCGCAAGTTGGCGCGTAAGCTGCACCCGGATGTAAACCCTAGCGATGACGCTGCAGAACAGTTCAAGCTGGTCACCCGAGCCTACGAAGTCCTTTCCGACCAGACCAAGCGCTCCAACTACGACGCCACCGGCGATGAGAACGGCAACGGCCACCCGGGCTTCGGCGGTGGCGGCCAGGGCTTTGGCGGCTTCGGCGACATCTTCGAGCAGTTCTTCGGTGGCGGCCAGGCCCAGGGCCCGGCATCACGCACCCAGCCGGGCCGCGACGCGCTGATCACCATCACCATCGACCTGGAAGACGCGGTCAAGGGCACTGTCTACCCGCTGGAAATGGAAACCGCTGTCACCTGCAAGACGTGCAACGGTTCGTGCACGCGCGAAGGCACCAGCCCGGTCACCTGCGACATCTGCCATGGCGCAGGCCAGGTCCAGCGTCCAGTGCGTTCATTCCTGGGCCAGATGATGACCGTGGAAACCTGTGCGGCCTGCCGCGGTTTCGGCACCACCATCCCGGACCCCTGCCTGGAGTGCAACGGCGAAGGCCGGGTGCGCGAGCACGTGTCCAAGTCGCTGAACGTTCCTGCAGGTGTCGACTCCGGCACCCGCATCCAGCTGCGCGGACAGGGCGAAGCCGGCCCGGGCGGCGGGCCTAACGGCAACCTGTTCGTCGAGATCGACGTGCGCCGCCATAAGGTCTTCGAGCGCGCCGGCACCGACCTGCACGCCAAGATGAGCCTTCCAATGACCGCCGCCGCACTGGGTTGCGAGCTGAAGCTGGAAACCTTCGACGGCGGCCAGTCCATCAATGTGGAGCCAGGCGCCCAGGATGGCGACACCGTCACCCTGCCGGGCCTCGGTGTGCCGCGCCTGCGCGGAGGCAAGCGCGGGGACATCATCGTGCACCTGCAGGTGGAGACCCCGACCAAGCTCGACGCTGCCCAGCGCGATCTGCTTGAGCAGCTGGCCAAGCTGCGTGGCGAAGAACTCTCGGCCGGCCGCGTGGAGCACAGCGGCGGCATGTTCTCCCGCCTGCGCGACAAGCTGAACCAGCGCTAGGCATGAGCAACCACAGCTTCGTCATCGACGCCCAGCAGGGCCAGGACGCATCGGTCGGGGACATTCTTGAACTGGATGGCTCCGAAGCGCACCACGCGGTCACCGTTAAACGGGTCTCCGCGGGCGAGCACCTGGACCTGCTGGATGGCAAGGGCCTGCGTCTGACTGTGGAGGTCATCGGCACCGCCAAGGACCTGCTGAGCGTGAAGGTCCTGCGCCGTGCCGAGGAAGCGGTCAGCGATCACCCGGTCACCCTGGTCCAGGCGCTGTCCAAGGGGGATCGCGACCTGCAAGCTGTCGAGTCCGGCGTGGAACTGGGCGTGCTGTCGGTACGCCCCTGGCAGGCCGACCGCTCGATCGTGCGCTGGAACGCGGCCAAGGTCGACAAGGCCATGGCCAAGTGGCGCGCCCAGGTGCGCTCGGCGCAGAAGCAGTCGCGCCGCGCCTATGAGCCGGAGGTGCTGGACCCGCTGGGTTCCAAGGAACTGGCCAAGGCCATCGCGGCCGATACCGCAAATGGCGCACTGGTTCTGGTTCTGCACGAGCAGGCCGCGGACTCGGTGGCCCGGCATGTGCAGTCGTGGCTCGCCGATGCGCGGGCCGGCCAGGAGATCATCATGATCGTCGGGCCAGAAGGAGGCATCTCCGAAACGGAGCTGCAGTCCTTCGTCGATGCCGGCGCCCAACCAGCCCTGCTGGGCCAGCATGTGCTGCGTGCCTCGACCGCAGGCCCCGCGGCCCTGGTCTTGATCCGCCATTTGATCGGCGAAATCTAGGTTCCAGAATTCCGGTTAGCAGGTGAATTGCTCCGCAGATCCCAGCAGGCATGTGCCTGCCAGGATCTGCGGAGCAATTTCGTCTCCGGCCGGCGCAACGGGTTCGAGCCGAGAAAAGGCCTCGGGACGGGGAACGCGAAGCCGCTGCGGGTCAGATCCGCGAATGCGGCAGCCGATCGGATAAGGACGCTGTCCACGGCAACGGCACTGGAAATCCTGCCAGCAGTCCAAGAATGCTCAGCCACCACCAGTTCAGGAGCTGGCCCGGACAACGGGCGCCCAGGTTCATGTCCAGGACTTCCGGCGGGGGCTGGCAGCGCTGGATGCTGCGTTACTCGACGCGGAAGTCGCTGGTGACCTTGCCGACCTGATGGTCCGATCCGGTCTCAACGCCCCAGAAGGTCAGCCGGTATGAGCCGGCACGCAGATCGGTGGTCAGGGTGAATGAACCGTCGGCATTGATCTGCCCGGGGTTGACCTGCTTCTGAGCGGTCATCACCGTGAGCTTGCCGTCGGCGTCCTTGCGCTGCAAGGAGTAGAAGGTGCCGATGTCGAACTGGGTGGTTCGGCCGTTAATCTTGATCGAGCCATCCGCCAAGGTCTTGTTGAACTGCGGATCGATGATCCAGATCGGTGCAATGAACGCCGCATCGCGCTCGTAGACATCCTTGAGCCGGAAACCGTCGAAGACTGTGGCATTTGCCTGGCCGTCAACCAGGATCCGGACTGTGGCGGGAAGCTCGCCCACGACCAGTCCGGCGCTGGCGGCAGCTGCCGTAGCGGTGAAGACCAGTTGCTGGATGGCGCGCTCCGACAGGCCCTGGTCGAGATTGGCGCTGAAGACCTTGGCCGGCAGATCCAAGGTGATGACATTCGCATTATTGATTGAAACGCCGATTTCATCGGTGGGCTTCAAATGGGTGTAGCGTTTCGGCTTCATCGGGTCGGCTGAGAGCAGCGTCCAGATCGCATCGCCGATGGGCTCCTGATGGCGGGTGTCCTCGATGTACTCGCGGTACAGGAACACGCCGGTATCGGTGTTTTCCAGCCAGTAGATGGGCAGGCTAGCCGCGATGCCGACATCCTCGCCAGCGTCGGTGGCGTTCGGCAGGTTCAGCGATTCGGCCACGGCGGTCGATGGCATCTCATAGGAGCTCTCGCGATTCGTCAGACCGCATCCTGCGGCGACGACGAGAGCGGCAGTGATTCCCAAAACGCCGAATCGGCGTGGAATCTTCCGCAAGATCCTTGATTGCACTGCGTACCAATCCGTGGTGATGTTAGCTGTTTTGGCTCCTGGCCGTATTGGAACCGCTCTCAAGCTTGCCATATCAGAAGCGCCTAACTGCAGAAAAATGGCCCAACTTACTAATCCGTAACCAAATCTATATGTTCGCCACTAGCCCCGATTAGCATCATTCAAGACTACTTTCAGGTTCTGCTGCTTACGCTGAGACCTGAATTTTCTCCGGATTGGCCTGCGACTCGATAGAATGGCAAGCAGGACAAATCACGATTACCACCAAGCTCGCAAAGGGGCGCCGCGCACTGCATGCAGGTTGAACAGAATAAGGCGACAGCGGAGAACGGATCCGCATCGCTCACCATCAGTTTCGATACAGCTGAGCTCATGATTGCCACCCTCGGTCCCAATGACGAGCTCTTGCGTATTCTCTCCGGCGCCTACCCGCAGGTGAGCTTCCGCCCCAACGGCCAATCCCTGGCTCTGGTAGGTGAACCGCAGCAAGTCCGCAAGGCCCAGCGCGTCACCGAAGAAGCCCGTTCGCTGGCCACCCGCGGCTCGCGCATGAGCGCCGAAACGATCGAGCAGATCATCAAGATGCTCAGCGCCGGCAATCCGGATGCACCCACCGACGTCCTGGGCCTGAAGATCCTCTCGGGGCGCGGACGTTCCATCCGCCCCAAGACCGTGAACCAGAAGAGCTATGTCGACGCCATAGAGGATTCGACAATTACTTTCGGCATTGGCCCAGCCGGTACCGGAAAGACCTTCCTGGCCATGGCCATGGCCGTCGCCGCCTTGCAGGACAAGCAGGTCAACCGCATCATCCTGACCCGGCCTGCCGTTGAAGCAGGGGAGAAGCTGGGCTTCCTGCCGGGCTCGTTGACCGAGAAGATCGACCCGTACCTGCGTCCGCTCTACGATGCCTTGCACGACATGATCAATCCGGAAACCATTCCGCAATTGCTCGAAGCCGGAACCATTGAGGTCGCTCCGCTGGCCTATATGCGTGGACGCACCCTCAATGACGCCTTCGTGATCCTGGACGAAGCGCAGAACACCACCAGTGAACAGATGAAGATGTTCCTGACCCGCCTGGGATTCGGTTCCAAGATGGTAGTGACGGGGGATGTCACCCAGGTGGATCTGCCCAACAATGCGACCTCCGGGTTGCGCATGGCCAGCGATGTCCTTGAAGGCATCGACGACATCAGCATCTGCCGACTCGACTCTTCGGATGTGGTTCGCCACCGCCTGATTGCCGACATCGTTACTGCTTACGACCGTTGGGATGACACCCGACGCAAAGACCACAACCGGGGACGCCGCAGCAAATGAGCATTGAAGTAAATAACGAAACCGAATACGACGTCGATCTCAAGGATGTCAACGCCTTGGCAGCATCGGTGATGCGGGCAATGTTCCTGCATCCGGAAACCGAAGTATCGATCGTTTTCATCGACGAGGATGCCATGAGCGCCCTGCACGTCGAGTGGATGGACCTCGAAGGCCCCACCGATGTGATGAGCTTCCCGATGGATGAGCTGCGCCCCGGAACTGCCGGTGCGCCGGGGGAGAGCGGCATCCTTGGCGATATCGTCATCTGCCCTGCCGTCGCCGAAGCACAGGCCAAGGCCGGGGGCCACAGCACCCACGATGAAATCCTGTTGCTGACCACCCACGGCCTGCTGCACCTCATGGGTTTCGACCACATGGAGCCAGCAGAAAAGGAAGAGATGTTTGCGCTGCAACGCCAGCTCCTAGAGAGCTACACCGGCCGCCCCGCGCCAAAGGAAACGGTGGAATAACCCCGTGGAAATAATTTTGCTGATTCTCGCCCTTGTTTTCATGGCCTTCTCGGCCGTGCTGACTGCCGCAGACTCAGCCTTCTACGCATTATCCCGGCACGCTGCTGAACGCCTGCGCGCCGAGTCCAATTCCAAATCGCTGTCCGCAATTCTGGATGAAACAGAAACCCACGCCCAGGCAGTGAAGTTCTGGCGGATCTGGTTCGAGACCGCTTCCGCTGTCGCTGTGGCCCTGCTGGTTTCGCAGTGGATCGAGAATGTGTGGCTGATCGGCATGATCTCCACTATTGCGATGGCCGCCCTGGGATTCGTCCTGGTCAGCGTGTCGCCACGTCGCTACGGGCGTTCCAACGCCCAGAACGTCGTGCAGTCCACGGCCACCCTGGTCCGCTTCCTGCGCCTGGTGCTCGGACCCATCACCACGTGGTTGGCATCCATCGCCAAGGCGCTGAGCCCCGGCGGCGTGGATGGAGACGGCTACCTGGGCAAGGAACGACTGCGTGATCTGGTGGATCGCGCCTCCGAAGGCGAAGACCTGGATGAGGAATCGGCCGAACTGATCTCCTCGGTGATCGACTTGGAGGAGACCAGCGTTCGTTCGGTGATGGTGCCGCGCACCGACATGGTGGTGCTGGATGCGGATCATTCCTTCCACAGCGCCATGGACCTGTTCATCGCCTCGGGCTTCTCCCGCATCCCGCTGATCGGCGAGGACACCGATGATATCCAGGGCATCATCTACCTCAAGGACCTGATCCGCGAGATCCACGGCCTGCAGCAGGCCCGGACCCTGGCCGAATTGGCGCGCAAGGTCCGCTTTGTTCCCGAATCGAAGTCGGCAGCAGAGCTGATGCAGGAACTGCAGCAGGAATCCATCCACCTGGCCATCGTCATCGACGAGTACGGAGGCACCGCGGGCCTGGTGACCCTGGAAGACCTGCTTGAGGAAATCGTTGGCGAAATCGATGACGAGTATGATCGTTCGAGGGCCGAATTGATCCAGAACCCTGACGGGTCGATTTTCGCCGTGGCGGCGGCATCAATTGACGATATTGCCGACCACTTCGACATGCACATCGAGGAGGAGGACGTCGACACCGTCGGCGGCCTGCTCTCCAAGGCCTTGGAATCGGTGCCGGTACTCGGTTCCACCGCTGAAGTGCACGGCCTGCGCCTGACCGTGGTAGCCCTCGCGGGCCGCCGCAACCGTATCGGCAAAATCCATGTAGAGCGTCTGGAAACAGATGCATCCGACCATATTGAGAACGACGAGGATTCCTCACATGAGTGAAAACCACAACCTGCTTGCATCCAGCGGATGGCCTGAGGGCTTCCGCTCCGGCTTCACCTCTTTCGTAGGCCGCCCGAATGCCGGCAAGTCCACCCTGACCAATGCGCTGGTGGGCCAGAAGGTGGCCATCACCTCGGCCAAGCCGCAGACTACCCGCCACACCATCCGCGGTATCGTGCACCGCGAGGATGCGCAGTTGATCCTGGTCGATACCCCGGGCCTGCACCGTCCGCGCACCTTGCTCGGCCAGCGCCTGAATGACCTGGTCGCCGACACCCTCTCCGAGGTGGACGCGATCGGCTTCTGCATCCCGGCCAATGAGAAGATCGGCCCGGGCGACCGCTACATCGCCACGCAGCTGGCTCAGCTGCAGCGCAAGCCGATCATCGCCCTGGTCACCAAGGCTGACCTGGTGGACCGTGAACAGCTCGCGCAGCAGCTGGTTGCGGTGGCCGAGATGGGTACCCAGAACTTCGGCGAGAACGGCTTCGCCGCAATCGTTCCGGTCTCGGCTGTCAAGGAATTCCAGGTCGAAGAGGTGGCCAACGTGCTGGCAGAGCACCTGCCAGTGGGCCCGCCGCTGTACCCGGACGGCGAGCTGACCGATGAGCCGGAAGCCAAGATGGTTTCCGAGCTGATCCGCGAAGCCGCCCTGGAAGGCGTGCGCGACGAACTGCCGCACTCGCTGGCCGTCGTCGTCGAAGAGATGGTTCCCCGCGAAGGACGCAGCGAAAGCAATCCCCTGATCGACATCCACGTCTCGCTCTTCGTTGAGCGCTCCAGCCAGAAGGCCATCATCATTGGCCGTGGCGGTTCGCGCCTGCGCGAGGTCGGCACCAACGCCCGCCAGGGCATCGAGAAGCTGCTGGGCACCAAGGTCTACCTGGACCTGCATGTGAAGGTTGCCAAGGATTGGCAGCGCGACCCGAAGCAGCTTGGACGTCTCGGCTTCTAGGCTGCGTACTCCAGCGCTGGAAAATGCGTAGCTCGTCCCTCAAGACCAGACCGGTTTTGGGGGACGAGCTGGTTAACCGGCTGCTTGGCCCGCACTCTGGATCTCCCGGGCCAGCCTTTCCGCGGGAGAAACGCCAGTACGCAGCCCATGGATTCCAGCGCCGATGCTGATCGTCTCCATCCATGGACCTCCCTGGCGCTTAGCTCCATGCGCCCCATTGTTCGCCTGCTTGGGCATCCTGTCCGCCGCCTTGCGCAAGGCGGACGTCCACTATGTGACACGCAAGTGACATAAGTTTCACTTGCCTCCAAAGCGCGGTGCTATGCTCATTTCGTGCATTTCGAGCTTCTACTACTACTTAGCCGCTGCGAGGATCCAAAGGACCGCTAGTGGTCTACAGGCCGACCCCTCGTCGCGGAGTAGCTCTTGTCTGGCCCCACAAACTAAGCACTAATTTTGTCTAGGGGACCCACAGAAATGCAGAACATGCAGAAATCTTCGAACATGCCAATCCACAAGTATGTTCCATTCCAGGACCAGATCGAGGTCAATCTGCCCGATCGCACCTGGCCCGACAAGTACATCACCAAGGCCCCGCGCTGGTGCGCGGTCGACCTGCGAGATGGCAACCAGGCGCTGATCGATCCGATGAGCCCGGAGCGCAAGCACAAGATGTTCGACCTGCTGGTCGAAATGGGCTTCAAGGAAATCGAGGTCGGCTTCCCGTCGGCTTCGCAGACCGACTTCGACTTTGTCCGCCAGCTGATTGAGCGCGGCATTCCCGATGACGTGACCATCCAGGTGCTCACCCAGTCCCGCGAGCACCTGATCGAGCGCACCTACGAAGCGCTGGAAGGCGCCAAGCAGGCCATTGTCCACCTGTACAACTCCACCTCGATCCTGCAGCGCGAAGTCGTCTTCCGCCAGGACGAAGACGGCATCGTGGACATCGCTGTCCAGGGCGCCCGGTTGTGCAAGAAGTACGAAGAGCAGCTGACCGGCACCAAGATCACCTACGAGTACTCTCCAGAGTCCTACACCGGGACCGAGCTGGCCTTCGCCAAGCGCATCTCCGAGGCCGTGGCCGAGGTGCTGGAGGCAACTCCAGAGAACAAGATGATCCTGAACCTGCCGGCCACGGTGGAAATGGCTACCCCGAACGTGTACGCCGACTCCATCGAGTGGATGCACCGCAACCTGGCCAACCGCGACTCGATCATCCTCTCGCTGCACCCGCACAATGACCGCGGCACCGGAGTGGCCGCGGCCGAGCTGGGCTACCTGGCCGGCGCCGACCGCATCGAAGGCTGCCTGTTCGGCAACGGCGAACGCACCGGCAACGTCGACCTGGTGACCTTGGGCATGAACATGTTCGGCCAGGGCATCGACCCGCAGATCGATTTCTCGGACATGGACCACATCCGCCGCACCGTCGAGTACTGCAACCAGCTGCCAGTGGCAGAACGCAGCCCGTACGGCGGAGATCTGGTCTTCACCGCCTTCTCCGGTTCGCACCAGGACGCAATCAAGAAGGGCCTGGAAGCGATGGAGACCAAGGCTTCGGCTGAAGGCAAGGACATCAACGACCTGGTCTGGGCTGTTCCTTACCTGCCGATCGACCCGAAGGACATCGGCCGTTCCTACGAGGCCGTGATCCGCGTGAACTCGCAGTCCGGCAAGGGCGGGGTTGCTTACCTGCTGAAGAACGACTACAACTTGGACCTGCCGCGCCGCGCGCAGATCGAGTTCTCCGGCGTCATCCAGCGCAAGACCGATACCGAAGGCGGCGAGATCTCCTCGCAGCGCATCTGGGACGTCTTCCAGGATGAGTACCTGCCGGTCAGCGAAGATTCGGGCATGAGCCCCTGGGGCTACTACCAGATCGCTTCAGCGACCGCGGCTTCGGCCGAGGACGGAAGCTTCCGCTTGGATACCAAGCTGATCATCGACGGTGTGGCCCACGAGCGCAGCGCCCAGGGCAACGGTCCGGTCTCCGCGCTGGTCAAGCTGCTCAACGATGATGGCGTGGATCTGCGCGTGCTGGACTACTCCGAGCACGCCATGAGCGAAGGTGGCAACGCCCGGGCAGCCGCATTCGTCGAATGCGCCGTGGGCGATCGCATCCTGTGGGGCATTGGCCTGGACACCAATACCAACATTGCAGCACTGAAGGCCGTAGTTTCGGCCGTCAACCGCGCGATCCGCGACAGCAAGTAGGTCTGCGGCACCACCTTGTTGCCAGCTCGACGCCACGGCCAGCCTCACCACGCTGGCCGTGGCGTTTTGCCCTTGCATGTACTGCCAGGGAGGCTGGCAAGCAAGCGTCGACAAGGGAAGGGAAGAGCTTTGCCCCGTTTCATGGATGAAATCCGCGCGGTCATTGCGGGCGATCCGGCAGCACAAGGACTATTGGCCACAGCAACTACTTCAACGGGCTTGCACGCGATCTGGATGCATCGGGTTACTCACCAGCTGTGGCAGCGCAAGACAACCAGGGGTCTGTCGAAAATCATCAGGCTCATTGCCCGATCATTGACGCAAATCGACATCCATCCCTCTGCTGTTATTGGCAGTCCCGTTCTCATCGATCACGGCACTGGTGTCGTTATCGGGCCTAATACGGTAATTGGATCCAGAACATTGATTTACCAGGGGGCCACTATCGCGGCAGCCGGGTCTGCCGGTCCAGCTACAACCGTCATCGGCAGCGACTGCATGATTGGATCCGGTGCCACGGTATTGCGTGGCGTGCAAGTAGGTAGCCGGTGCAATATAAGAGCGAATGCCGTGGTCGCAACTGACCTGCCTGATAACTGCGTCGCTGTCGGTGTTCCCGCTCAATTCAAGTCAAGAGACGCCTTGAACCCCTTTTCCTCGGGCCCGGTAGATGCCGGATTGCTCCTGCAGCTACCGCGCCCAGGGACGAATCGACACCCATAGGAATCGTTGGATTCAGAACTTTGGGAGTTGAAGTGGGAGAATATTGTCCGTGTCCAGATCAGGTTTCGCCTCCAAGAGCTACCACACCCGTGGTTTGGTCTTGCGTACCCACAAGCTGGGAGAAGCCGATCGCATCATCACCCTGCTGACACCCAATGGGATTGTCCGTGCGGTGGCGAAAGGCGTACGCCGGACCTCGTCGAGGATGGGTGCCACGCTGGAACCGTTCATGGAAGTCGACGCGCTTCTGGTGATGGGCCGCAACCTCGATATCGTCTCCCAGGCACAACTTCGAAATCCATACGGCCAATTGCTGGTCATGGATTACCCGAGCTACACGGTGGCCAACGCCATGTCGGAGATCGCTGAAAAACTGCTGGAAACAGAAAGCGATTCAGCCCTCCAGCAGTATCAGCTCTTCCACGGTGCGATCGCCCTGTTATCCAAGCAGCGAGTCGATTCCGGAGCCGTGCTGGACTCCTACATCTTGCGGGCCCTCTCGGTTGCTGGTTGGGCGCCGTCCTTTACCGACTGCGTGCGCTGCGGCAAGCCTGGCCCGCATCAAGCGCTCCACGTCCAGCTTGGCGGGGTCGTCTGCCCAGAATGCCGCCCCTCTGGATCGTTATCGCCGCACCCCGTCACCATTGAATACCTGCAGGCGCTGCTGGAAGGGGACTGGTCCACCGTGGCAGAAGCAGGACCTCGAGCGCGCAAGCAAGCAGCAGATATCGTGGCCAACTACTTGCAGTGGCACCTTGAGCGTGCCGTGAATTCCCTACGTCTTGTGGAGAGAAATTGAAGAAGCTTCCTAAGATCACCGGCCGCCGAGGCCCCGTTGCTCCTTATGCGCATCCGGATCATCCGCAGATGCCCGCCATTCCGCAGGAACTCATCCCTGAACACGTAGCTATCGTCATGGATGGCAATGGACGTTGGGCGAACCAGCGGGGATTGCCTCGTACCGAGGGGCACCGTGCAGGCGAAGCAGCTTTGCTTGATGTGGTGGCCGGAGCCGTGGAGCTGGGCGTCAAGTACGTCTCTGTCTACGCGTTCTCAACCGAGAACTGGAAGCGCAGCCCTGAGGAAGTGCGCTTCCTGATGGGCTTCTCACGTGATGTTCTGCGCCGCCAACGCGATACGTTGAACTCATGGGGCGTCCGCATACGCTGGTCGGGTCGAGAACCCAAGCTCTGGAAATCGGTTATCAATGAACTCAAGGAAGCCGAAGAACTCACCAAAGACAACCTGGGTTGCCAGCTGACCATGTGCGTGAACTACGGCGGGCGCGCAGAACTAGGCGACGCTGTCAGCTCGATTGCCCAGGATGTTGCAGCCGGCAGGCTTCGCGCTAGCTCGGTTGGTGAAAAGACTATCGCCAAATACCTGCATGCTCCGGAACTGCCTGATGTGGATCTTTTCCTCCGAACCAGTGGCGAGCAACGCACAAGCAACTTCCTGCTGTGGCAGTCGGCATACGCAGAGATGGTCTTCCTCGACCAGCTTTGGCCGGATGTCGACCGGCGAACGCTGTTTACCGCCGTAGAAGAATATGCCAAACGCGATCGCCGTTACGGCGGAGCTATCGACAAGCCACAGGCCTAGGACGTTTTCAGCGCTGTTCCCACCAATCGCAACCAGAGACTTAGGTCTCGATATGCTGCGGATCTGGCGGGCTCAGCGGAGGTGAACACATCGTGCATTGCGCCAGGAATTTCGGACAAGGTAACGAAACTGCCTAGTTTCAACGCCCGCAAGCGCGTTTGCTGAACGTCGAGTACCGAATCGCAGTGCTGCATGTCAGGGGAGTAGCTCGTGCCGATATGGGTGCGATCCGAGGTGAGGACGAAGATCGGCTGTTGAAGTTTCAGCCCCTTCGCAACTAGGGCATGGCCATCAAATATCGTTTTCAGCCATCCCGCGGTGTTCGGAAAAGCGATCCGTGGTCGCCATAGCCGATGAACGTCCCACTGGCCATGGCTATCAGTACTTAGCGATTGCCAGTAATGATCGAATTCTGGTCCGTTGAGCTTCCTGCGCGGATTCGTGCGAGTGATCGCTTCCATAAGGCCGTGAAAAGGAATGCGCAGGAACGCCGTTCCCTGAAACTCAAGCCATGGAGCATTCAGGACCAGAGCTTTAATGCCCGGGGCTTGGCGCGCAAGCCACAAGCTGAGGATCAAGCCGCCCGTCGAGTGCCCTTGGGCAACCACCGGTAATTGAGGATGCTCATTACGCAGCAGTTCCAAGCTCGCATTGAGCTCCTCATCGAAGTCCGCCAAGTCATCGACATAACCCGGCAAAGCGTGTTCGGCTCTCAGACTGCGTCCATGCCTGCGCAGATCAAGTGCGTAGAAATGGTATCCATGGTGATGCCAGAAAGCTGCCAGATCGCGATTGTAAAAATAATCGCTCCAGCCATGCACGCTCAGAACAATTCCTTGGGCTCGTCGTCCGAGCCGATTCCTGAATCCAGCCGGGCAATAGCGGACCAAGGTCGCGACGGCCGGTCCTTCTGCATCGATGCCGAAATCCAAGGTTTGGTGCTCAAAATCAGGCCCGAGGGGATCTTCAACCCATTGCCCCGGCCTAGTTGAAGACATAAAGTCTGGCCAACTGCTGCTTTCTGGAACAACGAAGTGCTTCATATCTTGAATACTACCCATCTCAAGTTGTCTGTTTCGTGTTCTTCACGGGAAAATGGTTCCATGCGCATATACCCACTGGTCTTCAAGCACGTGTTCACCAAGATGGATCCTGAGCAGGCTCACCATTTTGCATTCAACGCGATCAAGACTGCGCAACGCGCAGGGCTCACTAAGGCAGCTCGCAAGTTCTTCGCTCCGGCACCCAAGCTGAAGCGCACCGTTATGGGCATCGACTTCCCGTCCCCATTCGGATTGGCTGCTGGCTTCGACAAGGGCGCCACCGGAATCCTGGCGTTGAGCGACATCGGTTTCGGCCATGTTGAAATCGGAACCGTCACCGGACAGGCCCAGTCCGGCAACCCGCAACCGCGGCTCTTCCGCTTGGTCGAGGACCGCGCGGTAATCAACCGGATGGGCTTCAACAACGAAGGCGCCGAAACTGTCGCTGCCCGTGTCGCCAGTTCTCGCCTAGAGCTCAAGGCTGGTTACGCTGGAACCCGCCCGGTCATCGGCGTGAATATCGGCAAGACCAAGGTCGTAGAGCTGGAAGACGCGGTAGGGGATTACCTCGCGTCCACCCGCCAGCTGGCGATCCACGCAGATTACCTGGTCGTCAATGTTTCGAGCCCCAACACCCCTGGTCTGCGCCTGCTCCAGAGCGTTGACTCTCTTCGTCCGCTGCTTTCGGAAGTCGGCCAGTTGGCTGACAAGGTTGCCGGCCGCCATATTCCGTTGCTGGTCAAAATTGCTCCCGATCTTAGCGATGAGGATGTCGCTGACGTTGCACGCTTGGCCATGGAACTTGAACTCGACGGCATTATTGCCACCAATACGACCATCGGTCGCGAGAACTTGACCAGCGATGCGTCCAAGGTTGAAGAGATTGGCGCCGGCGGGCTATCTGGCGCTCCGCTCAAGCAGCGGTCACTTGAAGTTCTTCGCCAGCTGCGCTCACTCGTTCCGGCCGAAATGGCTCTGATCGCCGTCGGCGGCGTGGAAAATGCCGAGGATGTGAAGGAACGTCTGGACGCAGGCGCGGACCTGGTACAGGGTTACACCGCATTCCTCTACGAGGGTCCGTTCTGGGCACGTTCGATCAATAAGGACCTGGAGCGCATGCTCTAGTTCTTTGGAGTGGAATTTCCCAAATGCTCCGGAATGGCTCCGATTCGCAAAGAATCGGAGCCATTTCGCGTTAACTCGGCCCATCTCCTGCGTACGTTCTGCCTGCAACAGCTTCGAACGCAACTTGGATCAGGAGACTAGGCAAGGTCAGCTGCGCTAGGGGAGAAAGTGGCAATAACGGTTGCCGACCGGGATGAATCCTTGTATCGGAGCCAACAAGGCCGCATGCTGCGAGCACGGACAGTGATTGGCAGAAATGCGTCGCGGCAACGATATTCCAATCGCCGAATTTGCTTCATCTTGTACTTGGATCCACAAACTTTGAACATTGTTATTCAATTAAGCAATTAACTAGAAAGGGGCAAGCTCAGCGAGCTTGCCCCTTTGCGGTCTAGCGGTATCGACTAGTCGATATTTGCGCCGCGCTTGACCTGTGGCTTTGGCAGGCGCAATTTGCGGAACTGCATTCCACGCATTGCCGCGTACATGCGTACGCCCTTTTCCATGTGGCCGAACTTGGCGACCAGGCGCTTCTTCAAGAGCATGGTCGTCACAATTGCTTCGATGATGATCAGTGCGATAACAACCCAGAGGGCCGCCTGCACAAACATCTGGATCTGCAGGTTGCGCTGGAACACCAGCGAGACAACCAAGAAGGCCAGGATGATGAACATCATGAACTCGCCGAACATCCAGCGAGAGTCAATGAAGTTACGGGTGTAGCGCTTCTGCTCACCCTTGTCGCGTGGCATCAGGTAGCGTTCATCGCCAGTTTCGTTGGCTATGCGCAAACGATTCTGCGCTTCAACACGCTGTTGACGCTGGGCTTCCTTAGCGGCCTTGCGATCGGTAGGAACCAACGGGCGCTGACGGTTCGCCTGCTGCGCATTGCGCTTGGGCGTTGGACCAGTCTTGCGGCCGTCGGTTGTTTCCGGGGCCTGCTGGGCAGACTCCACATTTACGGGGGATTGAGGTTCATCCTTCTTACGTCCAAACACCCCTCTATTCTAGCCGGAAATAGTTATCGGCGTGACATTCGATACGCGAGGAATTGCTAGGCTGAAGACATGACCGAAAATACTACCTTCGACGCTGTTGCAAGCGGCGTCGATATTGCCGCGCTAAAAAGCCACATCGAAACGAACTTCGAGAAGATCCTCGAAGAGCTCACTTCCCTGGTCGCGATCCCGAGCATCGCATGGGAATCCTTCGACCCGCAGAACCTGGAAAAATCGGCTGCGGCAGTGGCCGAATTGGCCAAGTCGGCCGGGATGGAGACCGTGGAAATCCTGCGCGAGCCTGCGCAGAACGGCGCTATGGGCGCACCTGCCGTGGTAGCCCAGCGCAAGGCGGCACCCGGAAAGCCAACCGTGCTGCTGTACGCACACCACGACGTCCAGCCTCCTGGCAACGAGGCGGACTGGAACACCCCGGTATTCGAAGCCACGAAGGTAGGGGACCGGCTGTTCGGCCGCGGTGCCGCTGACGACAAGGCCGGCATCATGGTCCACATCGCGGCGATGCGCGCCGTGCTTGACCTCATTGGCGATTTCGGCGTCGGCGTGACCTACTTCTTCGAGGGGGAGGAGGAAGCAGGATCCCCATCCTTCCGCAACTTCCTCGAAGCCCATCAGGACAAGTTGGCAGCAGATGTGATCGTAGTTGCCGACTCGTCCAACTGGTCGGTTGGAACCCCAGCACTGACCAGCTCGCTGCGCGGCATGTGCGCAGCGGAGATCACCGTTCGCTCGTTGAACCATGCAGTTCACTCGGGCATGTTTGGCGGACCAGTTCTCGATGGCCCGATCCTCGCCGCCAAGTTGATCTCCAGCTTCCACAACGAAGACGGTTCTGTTGCCGTTGCCGGCCTGGTTGCCAACGACATCGCTGAAGTCGACTTCGACGAAGCCGAATTCCGCAGGGACTCCGGCGTTCTGGAATCCTTCCAGCTTGCCGGCACCGGCAAGATCACCGACCGCTTGTGGAATAAACCAGCACTGAGCGTGATTGGTATGGATATCCCGAGTGTCGACCACTCGTCGAATACCTTGCTGCCGGCAACGCGTTTCAAGGTATCGATGCGCCTGGCCCCAGGGCAGAATCCTGCAAATGCGCTCAAGGCCCTTGAAGCACACGTCAAAAGCGTTGACCTTCGCGGCGCCGAGGTTGAATTTGTCGCCACCGAAGCAGGCAACGCCTACAAGGCGAACCTGGACGCTTCGGCAAATGACACTGCGCGCTGGGCGCTTGAACAAGCTTGGGGCGTTGTACCAGTGAATATGGGCCTGGGTGGATCAATTCCATTCATCGCAGATTTGCTGGAAGTTTTCCCGAAGGCGCAGATCCTGGTGACCGGTGTCGAGGATCCCGATTCGCGTGCGCACTCGGCCAACGAGTCGCTGCATCTAGGCGACTTCCAGCACGCAATCGAGGCTGAAGCCCTCATGCTGGCGAGGATCAACGCCAAGGGACTATGAACCGTGTCATACGGAGAGACGCAGGGGAAGAATTCTTCAGCGTAGCGACGTAGGATAGAAGCAAGAACAGAGGTGCCGGTTCCAGTAACAAATCTGGAGCTTGGTGCCGCATCGAGCAGTATGGGAGGAAAATCATGACTGCATCTGTTGACCAGACCAAGGGCGATCCAACCGAGGTGCCAACCCATGAGGTAGAGATTTCCGACGTGGCGGCGGACAAGGTTCGCTCGCTTCTGGAACAGGAAGGCCGGGATGATCTTCGTCTCCGCATCGCCGTGCAGCCAGGTGGCTGCTCGGGCCTTATCTACCAGCTTTACTTCGATGAGCGCATGCTCGACGGCGACGCGGTACGCAACTTCGATGGCGTTGAGGTCATCGTTGACAAGATGAGCGTCCCGTACCTCGCTGGCGCGTCCATTGATTTCGAGGACACCATCTCGAAGCAGGGCTTCACCATCGACAACCCGGCCGCATCGGGTTCCTGCGCCTGTGGAGATTCCTTCCACTAGGCCGTAGGGAACAAACGCCGCTGTTCAAACGTTGAAGAAATTTCTCGTTAGCACAGCGGCGTTTTTCGGCATTCTGACCCCAAAGAGGGTAAGCTCTACATTAAGTAGTAAAACTATGTTTCCCTTCGTGAGCCACCTCACCGTGCAACTCGTTTAAACCACGAGGTGACTTATGAAGACCACATTCTGCACCAACAAAGAGGAAGGGCCGTCTGTGAGTTCGCAAGACCGAACCGGCAGTCGCGGGTCCGCTAAAGCCAAAGTACTGGCTTTAGTCGGCACTGGCGCATTGCTGTTGACGGGATGTACAGCGGAGGCAAAACGCGGTTGGCTCCCAAACGTGGAGCGCGACACCACCAACCACACCGGGGCAATCCAGGATTTCTGGGTTAACTCGTGGATCGCTGTTATTGTCGTCGGCGTATTGACCTGGGGATTGATGCTCTGGTGCGTCATCGCCTACCGCCGCCGCAAGAACGATACGGGTTACCCGCGTCAGCTGAGCTACAACCTGCCATTGGAGATCTTCTACACGGCCATTCCTTTGGTCCTTGTTCTAGTCTTCTTTAGCTTCAACAACACCCTGGAAAAGCAGATCAACGCCCCTGTTGATTCTGAGGTCGTAGTCGATGTCCGAGCCAAGCAATGGTCGTGGGACTTCAACTACAGCTACCAGGGCACCGAGAAGTATTACGCCGGCGAACAGGCTCACCTGAACACCGATGGCTCGGAAGGCGTTCGCGAAGAACTGCCAACCTTGTACCTGCCAGCGGGCAAGTCGGTAACCCTTGAGCTGAATAGCCGCGATGTCATCCACTCCTTCTGGGTACCAGCCTTCTTGCAGAAGCTGGACATGATCCCAGGCAAGACCAACTACATCTACCTGACTCCACAGGTTGAAGGCAGCTACGACGGAAAGTGCGCCGAGCTTTGCGGCGAGTACCACTCCGAGATGCTCTTCAACGTCGAGGTTGTCAATGAGTCCGAGTTCAAGGCTCAGCTGGCAAAGATGGAAGATGGACACATTGGTGAAGAGTACGACCGTAAGCCAGATGTTGTTAACGGCGTCGTAGTAGAGCACGGGGAAGGAGAGTAATCATGACAACGTTTGAATATGCAACTGACGACGTGAAGTCGATTGCTCCAGCCGTAGTGCCGAAGTCCAAGGGTCGTCTGTTCGTCGACTACATTACTTCGACCGACCACAAGAAGATCGGGTACATGTACCTGATCAGCTCGTTCATCCTGTTCTGTGTCGGTGGCGTTATGGCGCTGCTGATTCGTGCAGAGCTGTTCGAACCAGGCATGCAGATCCTGCAGACCAAGGAACAGTACAACCAGCTGTTCACCATGCACGGCACTGTCATGCTCTTGATGTTCGCGACCCCGCTGTTCGCAGGTTTCGCCAACGTCATGATGCCCCTGCAGATCGGTTCCCCGGATGTGGCCTTCCCACGTCTGAATGCATTGGCTTTCTGGTTCTTCTCGCTGGGCTCGCTGATCGCTCTGGCCGGCTACCTCACCCCACAGGGTGCAGCTAGCTTCGGTTGGTTCGCTTACGCTCCGCTGTCGAACACCACCTTCTCGCCAGGAATCGGCGGAGACCTCTGGGTCTTCGGCCTTGCACTGTCGGGCTTCGGTACCATCCTTGGCGCCGTCAACTTCATCACCACGATCATCTGCCTGCGTGCACCTGGCATGACCATGTGGCGCATGTCGATCTTCTCGTGGAACACCCTGATCACCTCGTTGCTGGTCCTGATGGCTTTCCCGCCACTGGCAGCTGCGCTGTTCGCACTGGGTGCAGACCGCCGCTTCGGTGCCCACATCTTCGATCCAGAGAATGGCGGTGCCGTACTGTGGCAGCACCTGTTCTGGTTCTTCGGGCACCCTGAGGTCTACATCATTGCTTTGCCGTTCTTCGGCATCGTCTCCGAGATCTTCCCAGTGTTCTCCCGCAAGCCGATCTTCGGCTACAAGGGCCTGGTCTTCGCGACCATCTCGATCGCCGCACTGTCGGTTTCCGTGTGGGCACACCACATGTACGTCACTGGCTCGGTAATGCTGCCGTTCTTCGGCTTCATGACCATGCTGATCGCAGTTCCAACCGGTGTGAAGTTCTTCAACTGGATCGGAACCCTGTGGCGCGGCTCGATCACCTTCGAAACCCCAATGCTCTGGAGCATGGGCTTCATGATCACCTTCCTGTTCGGCGGTCTGACCGGTATTATCCTGTCGGCTCCGTCGCTGGACTTCCACGTATCGGATACCTACTTCGTTGTGGCTCACTTCCACTACGTAGTCTTCGGTACCGTTGTGTTCGCGATGTTCGCTGGCTTCTACTTCTGGTGGCCGAAGTGGACCGGCAAGATGCTCAACGAGCGTCTTGGCAAGATTCACTTCTGGTTGCTGTTCATCGGCTTCCACGGCACCTTCCTGATCCAGCACTGGCTGGGCGTTATGGGCATGCCACGTCGCTACGCCGACTACATGCCTGAAGATGGCTTCACCACCATGAACCAGGTTTCGACCGTCTTCGCATTCATTCTGGGTGCGTCGATGATTCCATTCTTCTGGAACGTGTGGGTAACCCACCGAAACGCCAAGAAGGTCGAAGTTGATGATCCATGGGGCTTCGGCGCGTCGCTGGAATGGGCAACTTCTTGCCCTCCACCACGACACAACTTCCACTCGATCCCTCGCATCCGTTCCGAGCGTCCGGCACTGGATCTGCACCACCCGGAACTGAGTGGACGGGTAACCCCCGAAACTCCGGTTGCGAAGATCTTCGGCTCGGCTGACCAGAAGGACGTGTAACGATGAAAGTTGAATCCTGGATTTTCCTGGGTGGCGTCTTCTTCTTCACCCCAGTAGCGATTGTCTACGGTTACATGACCAACTGGAGCGAATGGGTCGGATTCCTGGCATTGCTGATGCTGGTCGGATTGTCCGCGATGGTAGGTGGCTACTTGCTATTCACCGCTAAGCGCGTTGGCAACAGGCCCGAGGACCGCGTGGATGGCGAAATCCACGAGAACGCCGGCGATATCGGAATGTTCTCCCCATGGAGCTGGTGGCCATTGGTCCTGGCTTCGGCTGCAGCGATTGGCTTCCTTGGCCTCGCTGTGGGCTGGTGGGTCTTCTTCATCGGCGCCGGTTTGGCCGTCGTTGGCGTGACCGGCTGGGTTTACGAATACAGCCGTGGCGATCACGCTCACTAGGCAGTAACCCTAACGGGACGACAAGCAATTTTGCTTGTCGTCCCGTTAGTCTTTTAATAGGGGTTCCTCGATGGCGATAGGCCGTCAGGATATTCAGATCAAGGAGAAGCAGCATGCGCCACGCACCGCAGCCACATGTCCAGGCGCACCTTGATCCGGCCAGCCGGCAAAGCAAGTACCGGCAAATCCGAGAGATTCTCAAGACCCATGCGCGCGAGGCCTGCAAACCCGGCTACAAGCTTCCGCCCGAACGCGTGCTGGCAGAGCACTTCGGCGTGGCCCGCAAGACCATCCGCCAAGCCATCGATGCCTTGGTGGATGAACAAGTGCTTAAACGCGTGGTGGGAATCGGCACGTTCGTCGTGCCCGAAAAATTGGACCTTCGTGTCCGCCTGCATTCCTACTCTGAAGATATGATGCGCCGCGGCATGGTTCCCGATGCCCATGTACTCGAATTCGCGGAGATCAAAGCCAGCGCCACCTTGGCCTCGCAGCTGATGTTGGAGGAGGGTACTGCAGTCGTCCAGTTCAAACGCCTGCTGCTGGCCGATGGCACCCCCATGAGCCTGGACGAGAACTATATGCCTGCCGATCTCGTGCCTGGCTTTGTGGATGGCGAGCCGCCGTCCAAGCTCTATCAGGCATTGCACGAGCGCTATGGCATCTTGCTCGAATGGGGTGAGGACCAGGTGGAAAGCACTGCGGCGAGCAAGCGGCAAGCCGTGCTTTTGGGCGTAGAACCAGGCTTCCCGCTCCTGCAGATCACCCGGTATGCCTACATCGGCGATCGGCTAGCCGACTACTCGGTCTCGCTCTACCGCTCAGACCGCTACAAGCTCTTCGTGCCGTTGCAGCGAGTGGGCACACGCACGCCTCGCTACACCGATACTTTCTAGGCCTAGCCTGGCCATGCGGCCGGCTGCTTCGATTTCAACGGGCCAGTACCAGGCAAACCCGCCAACCATGCCCAGGGATGCCATATCTGCCGTTCAAGGTGGTTCCGGGCATCAACTACTGAATAAGCACTCCCGCAGCCTGGTCCGCCGGTATGGAGCTATAGCAGGAGCAAGTAGGTCTCCGGCACACGGAAGAAAACCTCGGCCCAAGCTCAAAGCCCCTTCAAGGCAGCAGGACATGGAATGTCGACGGAAGTTGAAAAGTGGACACTCCAGCCGCCCTGTCCAGTGGGAAACCAGCCACACTGGTGCGATAGGCCGCAGCGAAGATCCAATATATCCCTAGATCACACAGTCCTGTTTGCAGCGAGATTCTGCCATCCGGTCGATGCGTCCAGAGTTATTCCGTCATCCAATTCAAACGATTCTGAAGCAGGACTGGAGGGCATGGTGCCTGCCGGGCATTCTTTCTGGCAGGGGAGCAGCATTGGAAGAACGCCCCGGCCATCGGCTCGGCCATGCCGAGCGCCAAAACGGGAGTCGAAACTGCTGCATCCGAAGTCTTGGCGAACGTGATTGCGAAACTGAGCTCGTCCTCAGCCTGGAGGGCCTTCGCTGGAAAGACGAATGCACTGTTCAGCTCTCCGTTCCGGTTCGGCCCGGGACGATTCCGGGCAGCTGCGCCTGTCGCAACTGGCATTGGCGTGCCGCATTCGATTCCAGCCAATCCGGAATGGCTGCACTGCAGGCCGGCAGTAGCATTCAGCCCCGAACGGCATTTCTGACTGCCTTGCCAAACACGATGGCCATTTCTTCTCCGCACTGGGGAGCGCAGCTCGATACGCGGCTGGGGGAGCAGCATCGGACTTTCCACCCTGAGCACCCGGCAGTGCCAGATGCCGTTCTAAGCCACTGGAATCTCGATGGGCGTCAAGCATGCGTCTTCGGAGCGCTCACCGGCGCTAGGCTCACTGGGACCCTTGGGAAAGCCGGGTTAACGAAAGGAGGGACACACCTTGCGGTGTGTCCCTCCTTTTGTGACTAACTCAGGTCGCTATTACTTGGCGATCGAGTCCTGCGTGTCACCCTCAACCTCATGGTGGCCGTGGGCTGCATGAGCAGCTTCCAGCTCCGATGGGGTTACCGGGGCGACGCGATCTTCGAAGAAGAACTTCGAGATTGCTGCACGACGCTTCTCCGAACCGGAGACGTGTCCTGCTGCGTCAGGCTGAGCCGGGATGTACTGGCGATCAACGTAGTTGGTCAGCAGGTAACGCTTGTAGACGTCGACTTCCTCGTGCTTCTCCGAGAAGCCGCCCTCAGGCGACATCTGGATGATGCCAGCTTCGCGGCCGTGCAGGACGATCTCGCGATCCTTGCGCTGCAGCGACAGGCAGATACGGCGGGTCAACCAGAAGGCGAAGATTGGGCCCAGGAAGAACAGCGTACGCAGCCAGTAGGTGACATCGTTCAGCGACACGTGGAAGTGGGTCGCGATCAAGTCCGAGGATGCAGCAGCCCACATGACGCAGTAGAAGACTACGCCGGCAGCGCCCACTGCGGTTCGGAATGGAGCGTTGCGTGGACGGTCGAGCAGGTGGTGCTCGCGGTTGTCCTTGGTGATCCAGCGTTCGATCCACGGCCATGCGAACATCACTGCGAACAGTGCGCCTGCAGGAACCAGTGCTGGCAGCAGTACCGACATCACCAGGGTGTTATCGCCCCATGGGAATGGAATGATCCATTCGAAGCTGAAGTTGCCCAGGTAACCTGGCATCAAGCGCAGCGCGCCATCGACGAAACCGATGTACCAGTCCGGCTGGGTACCAGCCGAAACAGGGGATGGGTCATATGGACCGTAGTTCCATACCGGGTTGATCTGGAACAGGCCAGCAATGAAAGCCACGATGCCGAAGACGATGAAGAAGAATCCACCGGCCTTGGCTGCGTATACCGGACCAACCGGGAAGCCAACAACGTTGTCGTTGGTGCGGCCTGGGCCAGGGTACTGGGTGTGCTTGTGGGTCACGACCATGAACAGGTGCACAACGATCAGCAAGATGATGACCGCAGGAACAATCATGATGTGCAACGAGTACAGTCGCGGAATCACGGTATCGCCAGGGAACTCGCCGCCGAAGAAGAACATCGACAGGTAGGTGCCGACGATCGGCAGTGCCTTCATGACGCCATCGATAATGCGCAGGCCGTTACCGGACAGCAGATCATCTGGCAGGGAGTAGCCGGTGAAGCCGGCAGCAAGACCCATGATCAGCAGCACGCCGCCGACAACCCAGTTCAGTTCACGTGGGCGACGGAATGCGCCGGTGAAGAATACGCGCAGCATGTGCACGGACAGGGAAGCGACGAACAGCAGGGCCGACCAGTGGTGTACCTGTCGCATGAACAGGCCGCCGCGCACGTCGAAGGAGATATCCATGGTCGAGGCCATAGCCGTCGACATGCCGATACCCTTCATCGGTACGTACGAGCCGTTGTAGATGACGTGAGCCATCGACGGATCGAAGAAGAAGGTCAGGAAGGTGCCCGAGAGCAGCAGCAGTACGAAGGTGTACATTGCCACTTCGCCGAACATGAACGACCAGTGGTCCGGGAAGATCTTGCGACCGAATTCCTTGACCATGCCCGAAGCGCCGACGCGGGAATCCACGAAGTTGGCGATGCGGCCGGTAGCGGTCGATGCCTGGTATTCGTTAGTCGTCGTCATGATTAACCACGCTCCCAGTAGGACGGGCCAACTGGTTCGTGGAAGTCGCTCTGAGCTACCAGGTAGCCCTCGGAGTCCACGGTAATTGGCAGCTGTGGCAGTGCGTGGCCAGCTGGGCCGAAGATGACCTTGCATTCCTGCGTCAGGTCGAAGGTCGACTGGTGGCAAGGGCACAGCAAGTGGTGGGTGTGCTGCTCGTACAGAGCAATCGGGCAACCCACGTGGGTGCAAATCTTGGAGTATGCGACGATGCCGTCGACGTTCCAGGTTTCGCGTCCCTCGGAGATCTGCATTTCCGATGGATCCATGCGCATCAGCAGAACGACGGCCTTGGCCTTTTCGTTCAGCGGGTGCTCGGTCTCGTTGAGGCCTTCTGGGATCACGTGGAATGCGGAACCGATCTGCACATCCGAAGCCTTGATCGGGGTACCGGATGGGTCGCGGGTCAGACGGATGCCCTTGTCCCACATGGTGTGGCGCAGGGAATCAATCATCTCGTTCGCGGTGTTACCGGTGCGATCCAGGTCGCGGAACATGAAGATTGCTGGGATTGGCGCCAAGGCGATGGCACCGATCAGGGTATTGCGGATCAGCGGACGACGCTTGATGCCGGACTCTTCGAGCACGGTATCGATGATTTCGACGGCATCCTGGCGATCTTCTTCCGAGCGGATCTCGTGGCGCATTTCCATGAGCTCGTGATCCGGCATCAGGGTCTTGGCCCAGTGAACAATACCCACACCGATACCGAGCATCGCGAAAGCGGTGCCCAGTCCCAGTGCAGCGTTCTGCACACGCAGTTCAGCGAAGGTCATCTCGCCCAGGTGGCCCAGGACGAAGTAGGCCACGAAGAAGAAGAGCGTGCCGATGATGGAGATGGTAAATAGGAGCGCTACTTGACGCTCATGTCGCTTGGCTGCGCGCGGATCGCGGTCTGCGAGACGCGGACGATGGGGTGGTAAGCCCGGATCTGGGAATCGATCCTGAGCTACATCGTCAGCCTTAGCAACGGTGCCCGAGTTTTCGGGACTGCCGTGACTATGGTCGCCCATGTTTCTCTCTCATCCTTCTGTTAGGAATTTATGTACGTAGTGATGGTTACGGCCGAGGCCGCGGGTTTGCCTTAGGAAGGACGCGAGGTCAACCAAATGGTGAAGGCAATGATGATACCCAGACCTGCGGTCCAGGTGAACAGGCCTTCAGCAACTGGACCCAGGGAGCCCAGGGCTGCACCGCCAGCGGAACCATTTGCTTCAATGGTCTTCAGGAAGGTGATAACGTCACGCTTCTCTTCTGGGGTGATGTTCGAGTCGTTGAACACTGGCATGTTCTGTGGGCCGGTAGCCATCGCTTCGTAGATGTGCTTCTCGGATACACCGGTAAGGGTTGGTGCGAACTTGCCGCGGGTCAACGCGCCACCGGCAGCAGCCGCGTTGTGGCACATTGCGCAGTTCACACGGAAGACGGTGCCACCGTGGGCGGCGTCGCCCTGGGTGGTATCCAAGTATTCCTCATCAGGGATCGCTGGGCCTGCACCCAGGCTTGCAACATACGCTGCCAGCTGGGAGATCTGCTCGTCGTCGAACTGTACTGGCTTGACCTGGGCCTGCGGGCCCTGCATCTGCATCGGCATACGGCCGGTGCCGACCTGGAAGTCAACAGAAGCCGCGCCAACGCCGATCAGCGATGGACCGGAGTCAGAGCCTTCGGCATTCATGCCGTGGCAAGTAGCGCAGTTGGCGACGAAAAGCTTCTGACCTTCTTCTACATCGGCCTGCGATGCAGAAGTGGTCTCAGCTGCCTTCGCTTCGCTGATGTTACCGGCTGCAGTGTAGAGACTGCCGGTAATCAGCAATCCGAACAGAAGCAGGGCCACAGCGGCGAGCGGGTGGCGGCGCTTTTTCGAAAGAGCCTTCACTTGCTGGTTCCTCACTTAGTTTCTTTGGTGTGGTGTTGCCGTACTTCTTGTTGAGGCAACTAATGAATTTAAGTTGCTACTTCAAGAAGTAGATGATCGCGAACAGGGCGATCCAAACAACGTCAACGAAGTGCCAGTAGTAGGACACAACGATGGAGCCGGTTGCTTCGAAGTGACCAAACTTCTTAGCCAGCATCGCACGACCAATGATCAGCAAGAATGCAATCAGACCACCAGCGACGTGAATGCCGTGGAAGCCGGTCGTAATGTAGAAGGCCGAAGCGTAGGAGTTCGAGTCGAATGCCACGCCCTCGCTAACGAGGACAGCGTATTCGTAGGCCTGAACCGAAACGAAGATCGCGCCAAGGATGAAGGTAAGAATGAACCATTCGATCATTCCCCATTCCTTGAAGTTGAAAAGCCCACCGGAACGGCGAGGCTTGAATTCTTCGGCACGGAACACGCCTAGCTGGCACGAGAACGAGCTGGACACCAGGATGATGGTGTTAACCAGCGCGAACGGTACGTTGAGCTTGGCAGTTTCAGTCGCCCATAGTTCGGGCGCGGCAGCCCGGAGGCTGAAGTACATGGCGAAGAGGGCGGCGAAGAACATGAGCTCGCTGGAGAGCCACACCATCGTTCCCACCGACACCATGTTTGGGCGGTTCGGCGCATGTGGCGCCGTCGTATTTGGGGCATGAGTCGCAGTTGTCACACTGACATTATGTCTCTAAATGCCCCTCAGATACCAATGCAAAAGCGGGTTGGCAGAGGTTTGTTGCGCCACATCTTGGCAACATCCGCGGAAACATGCGGAAGTACAGAGAAAACTCTTTCTACAATTCGTAGAGCTTCATCCGGCGAGTCTCACGAAACAATCACTTATGCAACGAAAGTGTTTCGTATTTATCCCCAGAAACTAGGCAATTTTAGCGACCTGAGCCACATCATCTAACGACATGAATTGGGTAGCGCCCCGGTGTCTGGATAGGCTTTCCCATGTGTCAACGAGCCTTGTAAACGAAAAGTTCCCGACGTGGCCAGATCTATTGGCCACCCTGATCAACGGTGGCGATCTCAGCCGCGAACAGGCCGCTTGGGCAATGAATGAGATCATGTCCGGCGAGGCGAGCGACGTTCAGATTGCCGGGTTCCTGGTTGCACTGCGATCCAAGGGTGAAACCGTGGCCGAATTGACCGGCTTGGTGGACTCCATGGTCGCCAATGCGCGCCCCTTGACTATCGATGCACAAACTTTGGACATTGTGGGGACCGGTGGCGATCGCCAGAACACCGTCAACATCTCAACGATGGCCACCCTGGTGTGCGCTGGCGCCGGCGTGAGCATAGTTAAACACGGCAACCGCGCATCCTCTTCGTCCTCGGGTTCCGCCGACGTGCTTGAAGCATTGGGCGTCCGCCTGGAGGTACCAATCGAGCGCCTTGTAGAGGTGTACGACAAGGTTGGGATTGCGTTCTGCTTCGCCAACGTCTTCCACCCCTCGATGCGCCACGTTGCCGGAGCACGCCGTCAATTGCGCATACCAACCGCTTTCAACTTCATGGGCCCGTTGACCAATCCCGCATTGCCCAGCGCATCCGCCATCGGCTGCTCCGACATGGTCATGGCACCAATCATGGCGGGCGTTCTTGCAAGCCGTGGCGTGCGTGGCCTGGTCTTCCGCGGGGATGACGGGCTGGATGAACTAACCACCACTGCAGCTAACCGCGTCTGGGAAGTACGCGACGGCAAGGTCACCGAGTTCACGTTCGATGCCCAGGACGTGGGATTCGCCCGTGCGACGCTTAATGATCTGCGCGGTGGAGATGCGCTACATAACGCAGGGGTTGTACGAGATGTCATCTCGGGGACTCCCGGACCCGTTCGAGATGCGGTCCTCCTGAACGCGGCTGCCGGAATGGTGGCTTACAGCGATACTGCTGAAGGCAGTTTCGAAGACCGCATGCGGGCGGCGATTGGGAAAGCGGCGCATTCCATCGATTCCGGTGCGGCGAAGGCGACCTTGGAAGCCTGGTCCTCAACGACCCAGGCGATCGTAGGCGCGTAGCACCGTCAGATGCCAACAAAGCCGGTCTTTGGTTCGCGATTGTACAATCGCTGAACCGAAGGCCGGCTTTGTTCGTGAAAAGTCCTTAGTCGCCTAGGCCAAGGGAAAAAGCTGCTTCAAGATCATGTTCCGAATATGCGCGGAATGCAATGTGGGTCTGGGTGCCGCGGATGCCTGGAATCTTGGAAAGCTTATTGGCAATGACTTCGGCAAGGTCCTCGTGCTTGTTGACTCGTGCAATTGCAATCAAGTCCCAGTCGCCTGCTACGGAATAGACTTCGCTGATGCCCGAGATTGCGGAGATCTGCTTAGCGCATTCAGGGATACTGTCCGTTGCAGTCTGGATCATGACGAATGCGGTGACCATCACTGTGCCTTTCGGTTCTAACTTGTCGCCTGCCAGGCGGCGGCTGATCTGGAATCAACTCTAGTCGAAAAGCAGCGAATGAGAGGCATGGGCGCATCACTCCACTTCGCATACTACAATGATTTTAATTTGTAGATTAGGATACAAAGTTTTAGAATTGTTCCATGATTGTGTTGACCATTGACCAGCGGCGTTCCCGTTCCACCGAAGATAAGGTGGAGGCTCTAGTCAAGCAAGCTAATGCTACCGTTCCAGTGGTTCGCCCCTTCCAGCGAACCGCCGGCGATGAAGTCCAAGCAGTCTTGGATAACGCCAACGAAGCAATTCGCTTGGCAGTGATGATGGCAGCTTCAGGGGACTGGAGTGTCGGCATTGGCTTCGGGCAAGTCGAAACGCCACTGCCCGAAGAAACCCGTGCCGGCCGGGGGCCTGCCTTTGAATATGCTCGTGTCGCAGTTGAGCGGGCAAAGAACACCAATGCGCATCTAGCTGTTCATGGACCGTCGCATGAAGCCACCCGTCTGGAAGCCGAGCTCCAGCTGACTGCCTGCATAGTTTCAAAGCGACGGGCCACGGCATGGGAAGCGGGCACTCTGGCCGACGAAGGCCTGACCCAGCAGCAGATCGCCCAAGAATTAGGAATCACCCAGCAGGCTGTCTCTTCTCGTCTGTCGGCCGCGCTATGGTTTGAGGCGAACCGAATGATGGATGAAGCTGCCAAATCGCTGAACCGACAGCTGAAGATGCTAAAGGAGCAGTAAATGCTTTGGATCGCTTGGGGGAGTCTGAGCCTGGCGGCGTTTGTCTCTTGCATAGCTGCCTACCTTGGTTATGCCATGGGCAAACGAGCTCGTGTCCGCGACTGGCTAGTTGTGGGCTCTGCCCTGTTCGCCATTCTCTCGGCCCTGCTGGCAGTTGCTTCTCAAACTTCGTTGGAGCAGAAAGGGCTTTCGCCGGTGTACGCGATCGTCCTGAGTTCCATCTTTGCCATTAGTTTCGGTGGCCCGTTTACGGAACTCGTTTTCCGGCTTGCTGCGAAGAATGATGTCGAGCTCCAAAAGGAGGAGTCCGACCCGTCACCGCTTCGAGGCGGGCTGTGGATCGGACTCCTGGAGCGCACGGCCATCGTTGGAAGCCTCTGGGCCGGTTGGCCGGAAGGCATTGCCGTCGTCTTGGCGGTTAAGGGTCTTGGCCGGTTCTCTGAACTGAAAAACCATCGCGCCGCCGAACAGTTTATTCTGGGGACTTTCGCCAGCGGTCTCGTCGCTGCCGGTTCCTACGGGCTCGGCCTGCTATTTACCTAGCCGCTTAGCCACCATTGAGGTAACCAGCCGACGCCCCATCAAGAATGCGCCCAGAACCAATGTCGCGACGATGATGAAGGGGAGTGCCGCAGTGGAATCCATGGCAACGCGAAGCGCAAGGCCCGCTGCTACGGTCACCACCCAAACCAGTACGCCAACAGGGAAGAGATTGTTGATCGTGGTCCAAGGCTTGGACAGCAAGGTCACGACGACGTAGGCAACCAAGAACGGCAGGGCGGTCATCAGGATGCCGCCAATGCTCAAGGCATGTTCGTGTTCACGTCGACCGAGCAGGGCGAATAGAACAATGAGAACAACGTCGACAGCCATCCACAGCGGCCACTTACGAATAGAATCCTTCATGTACTCATCATAGGTTTACCCCGGTGTCCGTGAGCAATTCGGCGTTGGCTGGATCGTTGTCGGTTCAGACACAGAAGGTCGCCGTCGAGGCTCGCCCGAATGAGCTCACGGCCGTGGTGGCCGCAGCTATTGTTCTAGCATTAGTCCTATGAAGATCTGGCCTGGCAATGCATGGATGCAAACGCACCAGATCGCCCTCTATTTATCCGCGATCACTGCCGGTTGCGTTCTCGGCCTGGCTTTGCCTGCCGCAAGCAAGGGTCTCGAGAACTCGGTTAACCCGTTCCTTGGGTTACTGCTCTACGCTACTTTCCTGGGCATGCCGCTGACCCGTTTTCCGGAGGCCTTCCGGGACATTCGCTTCATGGGTGCACTGTGCGCGGTCAACTTTGCCGTGGTGCCGCTCGTAGCCTTCGGGCTATCGCGAATAGTGGCGGGGGACCAGGCGCTGCTCTTCGGCGTGCTGCTGGTCTTGCTAGCGCCCTGCATCGACTACGTTATCGTCTTTACCGGCCTAGCCGGGGGAGACAGCCAACGGCTGCTGGCGGCCACACCGCTCTTGTTGATCTTGCAGATGCTGCTCGTGCCGGCATACCTCTATATATTTGCTGGCCCCTCGGCGATCGGCATGATCGTGCCAGCTCCTTTCCTGGGGGCACTGCTGGGACTGATCGTGCTCCCACTACTGGCAGCAGCACTCACCCAGGCACTCGCCAAACGATTTACCTGGGCAGAGCCCATCGGGGATTGGGCCGAGTATCTAATGGTTCCGTTGATGATGGGAACGCTATTTAGCGTGGTCGGCTCACAGATCTTCACGGTGAGAGCAGGCCTGGGTCAACTAGGGCTGGCCATTATGGTTTTCGCCCTGTTCATCTGCATCATGAATGTCCTTGGATACTCCGCGGGGAAACTCTTCAAGCTGCCCACCGCTTCACGGCGGGCAGTTACTTTCAGCGGCGTCACACGCAATTCTCTGGTCGTGCTTCCCCTGGCCTTGGCTTTGCCCGCGGAGCTGGAACTAGCCTCTGCCGTAGTCGTTAGCCAGACCCTGGTAGAGCTAATTGCAATGTTGGTGATGGTTCACTACGCACCTAAACAAGGCACCACCAAGTAGTTCTAGCCTTACCCTGCTATGTCCGGATTAAACAGAATTTGCCTGGCCAAGAACACATGGAAGTGTCCGGGCCAGGCACATTGGATTGAGGAGTCAGGGCATTCAGTGATGCCCAGGCGAAAGCAGGCTGCTCCTCATAGAATCCATGATTAGTGCTCGCCACCTGGAGGGCCAATGAAAAGCATGGTCGAGAAGATACCGGCAATAAGGACGAATAGCAGGACCGTGGTCAGCGCCGGGCGGGCAACAAGCCAACGCATCGTCGCGTCGGTCCACTTGCGATCATCTGGATGATCGGTTGCTTCGGTACGCCAGGTACCTTCCAGCTTTCCCTTGCGTTCCAGCCACTTGTCGTAAGGAATGGTCAGATACGGGACGACGGCGGTCGCGGCAGCTCCAATGATCAGCGACTTCCTCCAGCGCTGATTCATGCCAATGAGCACAGCCATCGTTGCATAAGTCAGGAAGACAAAGCCGTGGATGAAGCCGGCAATGGAAACAGGCCAATCACCAACCTTGACGACGTACTTCAAAATCAATGCGATGATCAGCATCGTCCATGTGACAGCTTCAGCGCGGGCAACAAGACGGTACAGGGCGCTTGGAGACATAGGGTGTTTTCTGTCCTTGAAGGTAGATAGGGGAGTAGTCCGGGAACTCGGTCAAGTACTAGCCTATCTGGCTCCAGGGATACCGCCGACATCTTGCCTTGGAACATGGAGTTCCCGGTTGACGCAGCACCTGCTTGATTTCTAGGCAGGCCCTTGCTGCAGGAAAGGCACCGGATGCACTTGGACCCAGGTGCCCCAATGCGCCTGAATCTGGCAGGATGGCACCCATGATCCACGCAGTAGTTTTCGATTTGGACGGAGTGATCCGCAATTTTCCCGAGGCCGCCACTGCTGACGTTGAAATGGAATATGGGTTGCCATCGGGCACTTTGAACGCGGCGGCTTTCGACCCTGCTCGCCTGGAACGACTCACTACAGGTAAAATATCTCGTTTGACATGGATCAAGGAGATTGGGAAGAGCGTTGGATCCACGGAAGCCGCCAACGCATGGGGTCTCATAGAGCCCGTTGTAGATCGCGATGTGCTGCAGCTACTCGACGATCTGCAACGTGCAGGTATCACCACCGCCATTCTCACGAACGGCAGCGACACCATTGACATCGAACTTAAACGGCAAGGAATCGCCACCCACGTCGCCCGAGTATTCAATTCAGCAAAAATCGGTTATCCGAAGCCAGACCGACGAGCATTTCTGCACGTAATCAACGCCCTGCACCTGTGTGCAAACCAGATCCTCTTTACCGACGATTCCGCCGGGAAACTTGTCGGGGCGACCGATCTCGGGATCCACACACATCACTTTGCTTCCGCTACGGACTTGAGGTCGGCATTGACCAGGCGCGGTGTACTCTAACCGGATCGATCATCGTTTGGAATAACATCGAGGGGAGTGGCAAGAGGAAATCGCCCTAGTTCTCGAATACCTCCTGATAAACGTCCCAGAATTGATCCATCGAACGCGGAGCCCCAAGCAGGACGGCCTCCAGATACATGAGATGCGTTTCCCATCCCGCCAGGTAATTCGAGACGCCAACGCTGAGTTTGGAGTGGCTCAGCGCAAGTTCAGCTCCGAAGAGGCTCGACTGCAGAGTCAAACTAACCTCCGACACAGATTCCTCCGGAAACTTCCAGGACATCAAGAGTGCGGATGCTGGCTCGACCTGTTCAATCCGGCTCTCGCAGATGTAGTTTTCCGCATGCTCGATCTGCACAGTAGAACCCACGTCAAGGCTGCCAGCGATGTGAGTTCCCAGCCAGAGCGGCAATGCCTGACGATCGATCATTGCGTGCCAAAGCCTGTCGGTCGATACGCCGAAGGACCACCTGAGATCCACAGATCCCGCCGAAGCGTCAGCGAACTTTCGAATGATGGGCATGAAAGGAGCCTACTTCGATGTACTGGACATCCAGCACAAATGGCTGCAGTGAGACCCTGCGTGGGGAGTCGGAGATTTCCACTACTTTACATAATGTAGATTATCGGCTTGTTTGCAATGTCGCTGGAAGTAGCCTTATTCGTCCATTTACGCCTCGGATCTCCAAGGCCGCTTACTGCTCAGCTTGTTGACGCTGATCCTGCAAATCCAGCCGGTGCCTCGCGAAGTCCAGGGTCTGCCGAATGAACTCGCGCGATCGTTCATCATGCATCGAGTAGATGACATGGCGGCCGGACTTCCTCGTTTGCAATACACCGGCTGTCCGCAGCTTGGATAGCAATTGGCCGGCAACCGTTGGACTAACGCCGATCAGCTGCGCCAAATCGGACAGGGAAAGATCGTCCATGGACAGCGCCCAGAGCATCTGGAGCCTTGCCGGATCCGACAAGGTTTTGAGTACCGTTGCCGACATGTCCAAAAGATCGCTGGAGACGATCTCGTCTTCAGCCGTTGGGACAATGAATTCGCTGGTCATCTCACGCGCTCCCTCTCCGCATTTCGCCCGCCCTGGTCCGATTCAACTGCTTCAACCCAGCTCTGTGGGTGTGTCCATTATGGCCACGGATCAAGATAAAGCGATAGGTATGCTCAAAATTCACAAGACTAAACAGGCTCGTAGCCATCTTGGGGAGCACTCCCCTATTTAAATCATCCGTTTCGAAATAAATCGAAGACTTATTGACTAGGCACTCTAACGTCGCCTCGGCACCGCAAGGCGTCCCTGCAAGCTGGAATGGTGGCGATTGCATCACAGAAGATTGGCCGCGTCTGCGCTCAGTGGCAAAATTTAGATATGGCTAATCCGTTGCTACGCATTCCCCACGGGAATAAGTACGCTCTTCAGATCCGCGAAACTCTCAAGCTGCAAGGTATCGAAGTTGACCCGGTTCAGAGTGATCTGATCGACCTTCTAGGCCGTACTTTGCGTACGACGATGACGGCAAAGCACCCTGGCGTCTACATTTATGGCCCTCCTGGTCGAGGCAAAACCCTCATCATCAATACCTTGGTCTCGGTGCTGCCTGAAACCACGACAGCGCGCTTCCATTTCCACGAGTTCTTCCAGCGCGTGAATTCCCCGGTCAACCGTGTCCCCGGCCAGCCGCTGGGCGCGATTTTCTCGCAAGGGCTTGAGCGCGAGCTAGCTGGACTGCAGTTGCTGGTCTTCGATGAGTTCCATTGCACCGAACCTGGCGACGCGATGTTCATGGCCAAGCTCATTCGGCATTGCACGGAACACGAGATCCAGCTGGTCACTACGTCGAACTACGGGCCGGAGAAGCTGCTTGACGATGACACGTTCCATCACCTGGTTCAGCCAATTATTGACCGGATCCAACGGGACTTCACTGTATTCTCGCTGGATCATTCGGTGGACTACCGACAGCTCGCCGCCGATCCCGAGCAGGTCTTGGACGGGTATCGGAGAGGCACGCTAAATCTCTTCGAAGCACCAGGCGAACTGCCGGTCCACGATACGATGATCCAGATCGGCTACGACGAAATCGGGCCAGTCCATGTGAATGCGGATGAGATCTGGATCAGCTTCGAGCAGATCTGCCGAACCCGCCGCAACACTGCCGACTATTTGGATTTGGCAAGCCGGTATTCGCGCTGGCATGTAACCTGCATCCCAGCTAGTGCCACCATGCCAATGGATGAGGAACGCCGATTGGCGAATCTTATCGATATCTTCTACGACAAGAACGTGGAAGTTCATCTGTACGCCGCAGACAATCTGGGCAATCTTGGACACATGCTGCATGACACTGAAAAGGCCCGACTCACCTCGCGCCTGGCTCAACTTCAGCTCAACGAATACGAACGGACTAGCGCTTGCCGATGAACACCCAGTACACCGCACAGGACATCGAGAATATCGTTCGAGAAGTCCTGGAGACTGCAGATGAGAACCTCATACTGCCTATTGTCCAGCTGGGACATCCCGTTCTCCGCCAGCAGGCGGTGGCCTACGAGCAGCAGCTTCCGCAGGAACTGCTCGAAGAACTCCTTGAAGCAATGCGCCAGACCATGTACGACGCCCCTGGCGTAGGACTCGCCGCTCCTCAGGTGGGTATCCCCCTGCAGATTGCCGTGCTCGAAGATCTCTATCCCATTCCGGAAGAAGCTGCCTCGCACAGAGAGCGTGAGCCGCTGGAGTACTTCGAGATCTTCAACCCCGTATATACGGCATCAACAGAGCGCGCGGCAGTCTTCTACGAAGGTTGCCTGTCTTTCGAAGGATTCCAAGGCGTAGTGAGCCGGCCCGCCGATATCACCGCCACTTATAAGGACCGGGACGGCCAGGAAATAACTCGAAGCTTCTCCGGTTGGCAGGCCCGCATTGTCCAGCACGAAACTGATCATCTGTCGGGCACTGTCTATATCGACAAAGCACTTACCCGCTCCTTGATTAACGAATCCGAACTGTGGCGCCATGAAAGCATGGACGTTGCAACGGCACAAGAGGTTCTGAAATTCTAATGTTCTCCGGCACCACGAACGTTACTTGCCCGGTCTGCGAGCAACCCCTTGGCTTCGAGGAAACTCGGGATAGAACCCTGAGTTGCGAAGCCGGGCATCGTTTTGATGCCGCCAAACAGGGTTACTTCAACTTCCTTACTGGCAAAGGAACGAACTTCCTCGAAGACACCTCGGCCATGGTCCAAGCCCGCGATGCTTTCCAGTCAAAGGGACATTATGAGCCACTGGCGCGCGCGCTGTCCGAGCTGATCAATGATCATCACGACGGACATTCGCTTGACGTGCTGGATGCGGGCGCAGGTACCGGCTACTACCTGGGGAAGATTCTAGAGAACTCTCCTGCTGCTGAACTTGATGCTTTGGCTCTGGACATCTCCCGCTTTGCCATGCGTCGTGCCGCGAAGGTTCCAAGCACGCTCGCTGTGGTCTGGGATGTCTGGCGCAAATTGCCTACTGCCGACCGATCACGCGATGTGGTGATCAACTGCTTCGCACCGCATAACCCGGCAGAGTTCCAACGTGTACTGCGTACTGGTGGATTATGCATTGTCGTGACCGGCGAACCAGATCATCTCAACGAAGTCGTCGACCCGTTGGGCATGCTCACCGTAGGACAGGGCAAGCAAGCCGCCTTGGTGGAAAAATTTGCGGCTGAAGGCCTTAATCATCTCGGATCCAAGAATCTGACATATCGGATGAACCTGAATGCGGACGATCTCTATAACCTTGCATTCATGGGTCCGTCCGGACACCACCTCTCCCCTGAGATCCTTCATCAGCAGACGCTGGCGTTGGGTTCCCAGCCTGTAACAGCTTCCTTTGGAGTACACGCATTCGTCACGCAGGGCTAGAAGATACCCCAAAATGACTACACCTTTTATCTGCCTTCTACGGCAGAATGTAGGAAAGACCAGTTACGACTGGTCAATGTCCTAACAGAATTTAGGTGAATGCCATGACAACAGCCGAATGGATCATCAGCAACGCTTGGGTGATCTGGCTGGCACTGTTCTTGCTGCTGGCGATCATCGAGATGCTTTCTCTTGATCTCTACTTCATCATGCTCGGCGTAGGTGCCCTTGGTGGTGTAGCGGTCGCACTGCTCAGTGGACCCATGTGGTTGCAGGTCCTTGTATTCTGCGTCATTTCATTGTTGATGATCTTCCTGGTTCGACCTATTGCGGTCAAACATTTACGGAAATCACCCGAGGGCTTCCGCACCAATATCGAGCGATTAATCGGTGCGGATGCACTTATTCTCGAGCCGACCTCGCGCATGTCGGGTTCGGCCAAGATCCGTGGAGAGATCTGGACCGCCCGTGCTGAATCCAGCGTTCCGACGATGAATCCCGGCACCTATGCCGTGGTTTCACGTATCGACGGGGCAACTGCATACCTCACCGCGAAGTCCCCTGACCCTGCAAACGGCTAGCTAGCCTGACGCCCCCAAATTCATCACTACTGCACAAGGAAAGAGAGTACGAACCATGAATTCAGATGGTTTTGGCTTGACTATTGTGCTTGTCGTTCTGGCAATCTTCGTGATTGTCGTCCTGCTGCGCAGCGTGCGCATCGTGCCGCAGGCACGTGCTGGCATCGTTGAGCGCCTCGGCAAGTACAACCGAACCCTAAATCCCGGTCTGACAATCCTGATCCCCTTTGTGGATCGCTTGCTGCCGCTGCTGGACCTGCGTGAACAAGTTGTTTCCTTCCCGCCGCAGCCAGTTATTACCGAGGACAACTTGGTAGTTTCGATTGATACCGTGGTCTACTTCCAGATCACCGAGCCGCGTGCCGCGACGTATGAAATCGCTAACTACATCCAGGCCGTAGAACAGCTGACCACCACTACGCTTCGTAATGTCGTCGGTGGCCTGAATCTGGAAGAAGCCCTGACTAGCCGCGACCAGATCAACGGCCAGCTGCGTGGTGTCCTTGACGAGGCAACCGGCAAGTGGGGCATCCGTGTTTCCCGTGTCGAGCTGAAGGCTATCGATCCACCGCTGTCCATCCAGGACTCGATGGAGAAGCAGATGCGCGCCGAGCGTGACCGCCGTGCTGCCATCCTGACCGCTGAGGGCACCAAGCAGTCCTCCATCCTGACTGCCGAAGGCGCACGCCAGGCTTCCATCCTCGAAGCCGAGGGCGATGCCCAGGCCGCAATTCTGCGCGCTGACGGCGAGTCCCAGGCTATCCAGAAGGTCTTCGATGCAATTCACGCCGGCAAGCCGGACCATGAGTTGCTCGCCTACCAGTACCTGCAGACTCTGCCGAAGCTTGCCGAAGGCACTTCGAATACCCTGTGGGTGATTCCAAGCGAACTGACCGAAGCACTCAAGGGCATCGGCGGAGCGCTGGGCGGCAACGGATCGGGCAGCAAGCCTGCCACTCCGGAATCGCCATCGGCCCCAGGTAGCAACCTGTAGCAACAGCTGGTTTAGAACCGATTAGCCGTCTGCGGCGAGGTGCATACAATGCACCTCGCCGCAGACGCGTATAATGGATGTTTTGGCACCAAGAATTATCTTCACCTCTAGTCGGAGGGAATTATTTCCGAGTGCCAAACGTTGGTACGTGTAGCGAATTCTTCAATCATCGCGGAGGGAAAACATGAGCGATCGCAGCCTACGAGGCATGCGCCTGGGTGCACAGAGCATGGAATCTGAGGCAGGTGTGGAGCCGGCTGCCCGTCAGCGTGTGGAATACCGTACCGAAGAGGGCGAGACCGTCTTCGTCGTCTTTGCTGCCGAAGCTGAAATTCCAGCAACCTGGCACACCAAGACCGGTAAGGAAGCCAAGCTCGTCCACGGCGAAGCCAAGGCCGAAGAACCGGGCAATGAAAAGCCTGTCCGTACCCACTGGGACATGCTTCTTGAGCGCCGTTCCGAAGAAGAACTGGAAAAGACTCTGGCAGACCGCCTCCAGCAGCTGCGCGCTGCTCGCGGGGAAACTGCCTAATCTCCCCCACGCACGGTTCCATGCTGCCTTAGCATGGCCGTAGGGGCTTGGTTGAGGGCTGGGTTTGATGACCGATGGTTATCAAACCCAGCCCTCACTCTTTTGCCTGGCTGCTATGGGCTCAACGACCACGCCCAGTATTTTCAACTGCGTCAAAGAGCCTGCATGACATTGCGCGGCCAGCGCCGCCGGCCTAAGCAGCTTCGTAGAAGCTATCTTCATCCTGCACAGTCCGCCTTTGGGGCGGCGGGCTGGTTTGTATTTCACTGCCTGCCCGAGACCTGATGATGATTCCTGGTTAAACGAACTGGCGTGCAACGATCAATCGTTGCACGCCAGTTCGCTTAACCACGGGTACTACTTCTTGGAAGTCAGCTTCTTCCACCGGGCGCCCAAGCCCCAGCGGGTGACATTCCACATTGCTTCGAACACAATGTTGCCGCTCATCTTCGACGCGCCCAGTTCGCGCTCTACGAAGGTCACGGGAACTTCAACGATCGTCTTGCGCAGCATGGCCACGCGGAAGGTCATGTCCACCTGGAAGCCGTAGCCGCGCGACTCAACGGCGTCAAAATCGATTGCTTCCAGGGTTTCGCGCTTGAAGGCGCGGTAGCCTGCGGTGATGTCGCGCAGAGGCAAGCCCAGCATGGTGCGCGAGTAGAAGCTGCCGCCGCGCGAGATGATCTTGCGCAGCATTGGCCAGTTCACGACTTCGCCGCCCTTGACCCAACGCGAACCGATTACGAGATCTGCGCCCGCGGCACTGGCTTCCAAAAGGCGTGGAAGCTGCTCTGGCATATGCGAGCCATCGGCATCCATCTCTACCAGTACGTCGTAGTCCCGAGCCAACGCCCATTCGAAACCTGCAATGTAGGCGGCTCCCAGGCCATCCTTGCCGGTACGGTGCAATACGTGGATATTCGAGTCCTCAGCAGCCATCTTGTCTGCTAGTTCTCCGGTGCCGTCAGGCGAGTTATCATCAACGATCAATACATCCGAGTCAGGAACTGCGGTACGCAAGCGTCCTACGGTCAGCGGGAGCGACTCCAGTTCGTTGTAAGTCGGAATGATTGTAATGACGCGCACGCGGCGGCACCTTTCTGGGTATACAACACAAAGCCTCTTTCCTGCTCGGCGTCGACTGCATGGCTTATGCAGGACACCGGGTCGAAAAGAGTTAATCCAAACTCAAAGTATAGTCATCATTTGCCAATCAGCGCGCTGGAGACACCGCATTAACGAACGATCCTCAGTGACTTCGGCCCTATTCTCCACGCCGAAAGGCACAGAGAATGTTATCTAAGGTCACTGAGGATCGTTGTTTAAATTGCGTAGTTTCCAACGCAATGCATGTGCATCTCGAAGAGGCGCTTAGACCAGCCTAGTGGGTACCCCACCTAGGCTGTCAACCATCAAATGACTTCACTCTTTACCTAGACACCACTAGTCAGGGCAAAATTTGCGAAATCATTCTGCTTATTGAGCATCTGTTTCGCTTTAAGCCGATTCGCTTGGCTCAAGGGTATTGAAAAGCGTGATTCCAGCGCGTACTGTACGCAGGCACTGCGGAATTTCCTCATCAACCACCGGAAGCATCGGAGTTCCAGCTCGTGCATCGGTACTCCAAGAACTGATTCGGACGTCCGGAGTTTGCACAGCAAGTTCAGAGGCAGTCCACACTGCAAAAGTCGCCGGCGCGCCGATCACGAGCTGCCCGGCGAACGGGTTCATCTCGCCCATGGCGCGATAGGTGGATCGGGTTTGAGCCAAGAAGGCCGCACGAGCCGAAATGCGAGCCTCAGCATTCGTCATGTTCATGCCGGCGCGAACAACCTGCCAGCCATCAACCTCGGTTACCGGAGCATCGGAGCCAAGCACCATTGGCACACCAGCCGAAAGCATGGCAGAGAGGTTGTTCATCGAAGCTGCGCGCTCCCCCAGGCGCTGCGCGTACATGCCGTTCGAGCCGCCCCACGCCTGGTCGAAGACCGGCTGCATCGAAACCATGATGGCGTACTTCAGTAAACGGGCCCGCGAGTCTTCATCAACCATCTCGACATGCTCCAGGCGGTGCCGGCACATCTGCAGCTTAGCTGCCCCAATCTGCTCAGCAGCCAGGTCAAAACCTGCCAACACCTCGTCCAGGGCGCCGTCTCCGATCACATGGAACGAGGCCTGGATCCCCCGGGAACTGCAAGCGACCAGGTGGGCCGCAATTTCGTCACGCTTCAGATACAGGGTGCCGCGTTCGCCCGGCTGATCGCTGTAGTCTTCGCGCAGGTACGCCGTGTGGCTGCCTAGCGAACCATCCACGCGAAGATCGCCACCCAAGCCCAGCACCTTTCCCGTTGGGAAGGATGCGACCAGCTCCTGGGCGATGTCTGCATCGCTAACCAGTTCGCCCCAGTAGGCATGGACTTGCGGCAGTTCAGGGTTGTCGATGGCCAGCAACTGCTCCAGCGCCTCTCGGCCCTCAATATGCGGAGCCGCCATCTCCACAACGCTGGCGAAACCACGCGAGGCGTAGTGCTCCAATGCCAGGCGCTGGTATTCCTGTTCGGCCTTCTGCGTATTGGTGAGTGCTTCACGCACGGCGTCGTGATCCGCACCAGAAATGATGCCAGCGGCGAGGTGGCCCAGGTCCAGCAGATCCAGCAGTTCCCGATTGACCAGGGCACTGTGCACATCGCGACGCGCCAGGTAATAGCCGCGGCCTTCCGCGGCACTGGTCAGGTCGGTTTCCGCGGGCAGCTGCTGGTCAGCCCAGTTCGAGTTGTCCCACCCCTGAGCCAGGACCAGCTTGGTCGATTTCTGCGCCTGCTCGGCGACGAGGGAAAGCAGCGAAGAAGCCGAGGTTGCTGCACCCAAATCGGCTCCCGAAAGGGTGCGGCCCAAGGCGGCAAGGTGCGTGTGGGATTCGACGAACGCCGGGGTAATCAAACCACCATTGAGGTCGATCACTTCGTCGACGGCAGACGCGTGGCGCTCGGCTGCGTCCTCGCCACCCAACCATGAAATGGTGTCGCCGTCCACCACCATTGCGGTAGCAAATGGATCGGCCGCCGAGTAGATGGACCCGTTTCGGTAGAGTGTTTTTGCCATCAGCGTCTCCCTTTTCTCGTGCACTGGCTATTAAGTTTTTCTGCTTGACCTGCTGGCTAGTCCAGCACGTTCGAGTAGGCCACTACACCGCGCTTGATCTGGTCTACTGCCTTGTAGGCATTGCGAACCAGCAATGGCGGAAGGTCGCTATTCTTTGCGAACTGGTCCAAGGTGTCGATGACCTGCTTGGCCCAGCGCACGAAGTCACCCGGTGCCAGGTCGGTACCGCGCAGCGCGCTGTTCAGGCTCGAACCGCGGGCCCACTTGTACATTGGCCAGATCAAACCGGATTCCGGTGGAGCGGTCGGGTCAAGGCCCAAGGCCTCTTCAGCGTCCGATAGCTCGCCCCAAATCTTGATGGTGCTATTCCAGATGTCATCGATCTTGCCCGTTGGCATCTTCGGGTCGGCACGGTCCCCGTCGCGGCGTGCCTGGTAGACCAGACTGGCGACAACCGCGCAGAGTTCTTCCGCATTGAGCTGCGTGAGCTTGCCGGTCTCCAGGATCTGGCTGGTGAGCAGATCTCGGTCGCCATAGATGCGGCGCAGGCGGCGGCCCGAGTCGGTCAGCGCGAAATCTTCGCCGCCCTCGGAAGGCACGAGGTATTCGAACTGCTCGAGCACTTTGCAGACCTTGTCGAACTGCGTGGCAATGGTATTGGTTCGCCCGCGGATGGCGCGACGGGCCTTGTCCGTGTCCTTCTTCAGTTTCCAGTACCTGTCGGCCCAGCGCATGTGCTGGTCCTTTTCCGAGCAGGCGTGGCAAGGATGGTCCTTGAGCTCCAGGCGCAGCGCGTTGATTTCACGCTCGAAGGAATCCGAGCCCTCGAAATCGAAGCTCTGTGCGTCCTGGCGTGGAGGACGCGACTCGTAGATCGCGTTGCGCAAGGATGAAGCAAGGTCCCGGCGCTCCTTCGGCGTGCGCCCGTTGAACCCCTTGGGAATCTTGATCCGCGAAATGATCTGCACTGGACCGTTGAGGTCTTCCACCGAGAGCCGGCGAAGCTGCGCTTCTTCGGTCAGGACGGTGTGTCGCGGGTTGTACATGGCCTGATCAAGCTCGACGACCACGGCGCGGCCGAAGCGGCGGCCACCTGGCAGGTCCACCACGTCGCCGCGGATCACGGCCTGCAGGGACTGCTCAGCTGCCGAACGGCGCTCGTGGCGGCGGTCCTTCGCAGCGTTCTTCTCGACCTGGGCCAGGTTTCGTTGGAGTTTCAGGTACTCGGTGAAATCTCCGAGATGGCATTCCATCGACTTGGCGTAGCCGGCCAGGGATTCTTCCTTGGAACGCACCTGGCGCGCCATGCCCACCACGGAACGGTCCGCCTGGTACTGGGCAAAGGAGGTTTCGAGGATTTGACGCGTCTGCTCACGGCCAAACTGCGCCAGCAAGTTGGTGGACATGTTGTAGGTCGGACGGAACGAGGAATTCAGCGGATAGGTACGCTTCGAAGCGAGTCCTGCCAAGGATTCCGGTTCCAGGTCGGGGTTCCAGACAACAATCGAATGGCCCTCGACATCAATGCCGCGGCGCCCGGCACGGCCGGTGAGCTGGGTGTACTCCCCCGAAGAGATCTGCACGTGGGATTCGCCGTTGAATTTGACGAGTTTTTCCAGCACGACCGAACGTGCTGGCATGTTCACTCCCAAGGCCAGGGTCTCGGTTGCGAACACCACCTTGATCAGGTTGCGCGCAAAGAGGTCTTCAACGATTTCCTTGAAGATCGGGAGCAGGCCGGCGTGGTGGGAAGCGAAGCCGCGAACCAGACCATCGCGCCAGGACCAGAATTCCAGCACGTCCAGGTCTTCGCTGGGGATCCGGTAGGCGACTTCATCCAGCGCTTGCGCGATCTCGGCGGCTTCTTCATTGGTCGTCAGGCGCAGGTCAGCCATGGCGCACTGCTGCACGGCCATATCGCAGCCCTTGCGGGAGAAAATGAAGAAGATAGCTGGCAGCAGAGCAGCACGGTCAAGCTTCCCGATAACCGCCGGACGGTTGATGCGGTGCCCCATGCCGGAACTGCGCTGGGGGCCACGGCCGCCGCGACCCCGGCCGCGCTGCACTCGGCCGCCAGGGCTGTGGGAGCGTACGAGTTTTCGCAGTTCGGGGTTGACCGAGGCCTTTGAATCGTCTTCAGCCACCTTGTCGAAGGCTACGTCTTCGGCAAACAGGTCCACCACGTTAGGGCCGACCATGACGTGCTGGAAGAGCGGCACCGGGCGATGCTCGGAGACGATGACATCGGTCTGGCCCCGGACGGTATCCAACCAGCCACCGAATTCCTCGGCGTTGGACACGGTTGCCGAGAGTGAAATGATCTGCACGTTGGACGGCAGATGGATGATGACTTCTTCCCATACGGAACCACGGAATTTATCGGCGAGGTAGTGGACCTCATCCATGATCACGTAGCCCAAGCCGTCGAGGGTCTGGGAATCCGCGTACAGCATATTGCGCAGCACTTCGGTGGTCATGACGACGATCTGCGCTTCGGAGTTGATGGAGGTGTCGCCGGTCAGCAACCCGACCTTCTGCGCTCCATAGCGATTGACCAGTTCCGAATACTTCTGGTTGCTCAGCGCCTTGATGGGCGTGGTGTAGAAAGCCTTGCGGTTCTCGCCTAGAGCCTGGTAGATGGCGTATTCGCCAACAACAGTTTTTCCGGCGCCGGTGGGCGCAGCGACCAGTACGCTGTGCCCTTCTGCGACCTTCTGGCAAGCTTCGGCCTGGAATGGATCCAGGTCGAAGGAGATGCTTGCCCGGAATTCAGGAAGTGCAGTGCCGTTTTCGACCTGCCGTGCCTTGGAATTCGCGTAGCGTTCCGCGGGTGAAGTCACTTGTGGTCGTTCACTTTCTTGCCCTGGTTCAGAGCTGGGATTTAGGTTCGTCAATCGAGCTAGGGGTTTCAATGCCAGAAGTTTCACCAGCTGCTAGGCGTTCATTCTCGGCTTCCCGTGCCGCCAGCTTCTTTGCGCGCTTCTTGTCGTTGAAGTGGCAGATCAAGGTGGCAACGGCGAAGGTGAGGAACAACGGTCCAGCCAGCGCGAACATCGTGATTGCATCGCCGCCTGGTGCTGCCATAGCTGCAACCAGGGCGATGAGGAAGACGGTGATACGCCAGTTCTTCAAGATGAGCTTGGCTGGCAGGACGCCGACCATGTTCAGGCCAACCATCAGTACAGGTACCAGCATGGCCAAGCCGAATGCCAGGAGCAGGCGGAAAATAAACGGCAGGTACTCGGAAATGTTCAGCAGGTTATCCGAGTTCTCCGGCGACAGGCTAATGAAGAATTCCAGCGCAAACGGAAGAACGAAGTAGGCCATCGCCACGCCGCCGAGGAAGAGCGGAACCGCGGCTGCTACGAAGCTGTAGCTCAAACGGCGCTCGTTCTTTTTCAGTCCCGGCACGATGAATGCCCACAGCTGGTAGAGCCACACCGGCGAGGAAACGATCAGGCCGACGAACAGCGCCACCTTGATCATGATGTCGAAGGGTGACATCACCGCGGTGAACACTACCGAGCCGCCGGCAGCTTTCACGGGTGCGATCAGCAAGGCAAGCAGCCAGTCGTATACGAAGAAACCGGCTACCGTGCCCAATGTCAGCGCGATGAGCGACTTGAATAACCGGTTCCGTGCTTCAATCAGATGCTCTTTGAGAGCCATCCGACCTTCTGCGTCCTTGGCCCGCTTCTTTTTGCTGCGCGGGTTCTTGTCTTTATTTGTTGCCACTGAAGAGGTCTAAGAGTTGTTCTTTTCGTTGGGGTTCGGATCATTGATGGTGCCATCAACGGTCTCAGATTTAGGATCATCATCCTTCATCTGGCGAACCTCGGACTTGAAAATGCGCAGCGACTGGCCCATCGAGCGAGCCAAGCCTGGAAGCTTTGGAGCGCCGAAAAGCAGCAGTGCAAGCACAATAATGATGACCAAATGCCATCCCTGTAAGCCACCCATGTGGATTCCCTTCTCTCTATCTAAAGTCTACGTCAGAACAAGCCAAGATCGCGCATGTTCTGAGCTTGGCCGCGCTGTGCGCGACGTGCGACGCGGCGAACTCGACGCGCCTCGATTCTTTCAGCTTTGCCCTTATCGCGAAGCTTTTTGATCTTCTCCGGATCCGCGTGCGTGGCATCGGTTCCGTGCGGGTAGCGACGAGGGTTCGCAGCGTACTCGACGACGGTGCCCTCCTGGCTTAAACCGGCGCTGATGTGATCCGCAGCGTCGCCCAGGCCCTCGACGACCGCCATTCCCCGTTTGAACAAACGGAAGCCGGCAAGTGCCGCAACAAGTATTGTCGCCAAAACGAGCACAGTCCACAAAAGTACCCAAAACCACCAAGGAAGCATCTATTAATCCTCATACATTGCGATAGCCTCGTCCAACCAGTTCACTACCTGTTCGCGCGTAGCGTCAGGAGAGACCACAGTCAGTTTACCGCTATGGCGAGCCACGAGCGGCGCAGCTACCTGGTGATCCGAGAACCGGACGTTGGCCAGATACCCGGTACCGACCTTTCCCGTGGACCAGGAAAGAGGATGGAAAGCTTCGATAACCGGCAAGATCTCGGCGTCTACATAGACCATGACCTCTAAGTCATCGTCGCTGGAGGCATACCGGATCTGGACATCTTGCTGGTCTTCATGCCGAGCCGCCAGCTCGAATTGTTCACCGGCAGTTTCCACACTTAACATCCGGTCCACCCGGAAAGTTAATAGGCCCTGGCGCTTTCGGCACCAAGCCCGCAGGTACTGCACCGCTCCGTCTTCAATGAGCCGGATCGGTTCCACATCGCGAACCTGGTGAGTTCGCGAACGGGCCGAGTAGTAATCGATGCGCACGACGTCTTGGGAACGAATCGCCTGAATCAGCTGCTGCGGAATATCGTTCTCGCGCGCCTTGGACAGTGCGAAGCCCAGCGCCCCGCTCCAGCCGTCAAAACGGGCCACCGCGGAATTCACCTTGGCCAGTGCCGCGTCGAGCACCTGCTGGTGCTCGAACTCGGGAATGCTTGCCAGGGCGTTGAGCCCGCCGAGCACGGCTACAGCTTCCAGCGGCGCCAGCTTCTGCGGCTCGGCCAGCAGGGCTGCATTGGAGATCGTAACGGTATCGGATTCAACGTCGCCGTCATTGACGTTGATCAGTTCGTCATGCTGGCCGTACGGGACACCGCACATCATGATCATGGCCAGCTCTTCACGAACCTTGGCAACGCTCATGGAGTAGCGTTCTGCCAGCGCTTCGATTTCTACGGCACCATGGGCGTGCACATACTGGATCATGTCGATATTTCGCATGACCTGAGTTGTGGTGGTGCCACGGCCGGTGGCGCGATGCGGACGGAACTTCACCTCTGCGTAGGCATCCTGGTTGCCCTGGCTGGTCTGGGAGCTGCGCGCGTCGCGCAGGATCCGGCGCACCTGGGCCACCAGCTCGGAGGGTCCCAGGACTTTCACGGTCGGACCATAAGCTGCCAGCTGCTGGGCAAATGAATGCGGATCCGCATAGCCGATCTGCAGCTCGTCCTGATCGCTGCGGCCATTTACTGCCTGGGCGCGCAGCGGGATTGCTTCATCGCCCAAGAGCCGCACCGTTGCCACCAGTCCCGGATTCTGCAGGTCGAAATCCTGCAAGACCTGGGTCATGTCGAAATCCTGGGGGCGGGCGTGGTAGTGCCCGTCGGCGTTAGCGCCGCCATGCCGGTAATTCGTGAACTTGCCTTGAACCCGCGAGAGGCGGAAGACACGGGTATCTTTCCGCGTGTGGTCATAGCCGGTGAAGTACCAGTTGCCGTAGCGCTGCCCGATCCCCCACACATCAACAATCCGTTCGCTCTGCGCACCGCCAGAGGACGTATAGGCGAACTTGAGCGTGTTGCGGTTGAAGACCGCCAGGGCGCATTCGCGGAAGTTCGGTTCATCCATGGAAAGGCGTGGGACCAACGAGCCGGCCAACGGAGCGACCGGCGAGGCCACGCCATCATGGCCGGTGACTCGGGCCGCGGCATTGAGCCCCAATGACTGGAGCTTGGTGTCTTTCCAAAGGCTCGCGGCCAATGCGACCAGGCCGGCTTCTGCGGGGCTGAATTCCACCGGCGGCAAGAACCACTCGGTCGTGTCGATGCTGTAGTACGTAACATCGTCGATTACTTCTTTGTCCAGCTGCAGCCCGAAGTCATTGCGGATATCGTCCTTGAGACGATCCAGCGCCTTCTCTCGGGTCTCCTTGGTACCGCCTGGCACCAAATAGGAACCAATGCGGTCGGCGTTGAACTTCCGTGATTTAGTTGCCAGCGCATAGATGAGGCTGGTCAGGCGTTCTGCCTTGCTGGGTCCCGGGGATTGCTTTGTGCTCACGTGCCTAGACTAACCAACTTTCGCCGATAAGGATGACTTCTGGGACAGCAATGGCCCCGATTATTTAATCGGGGCCATTGCCAGCACTTGGAATTACTTGGTGCCCATCAGATCCACAACGAAAATCAGTGCTTCGTTAGGCGCAATGGCGCCTGGGGCGCCACGCTCGCCGTAGGCCAGGTGCGATGGGATATCCAGTCGGCGACGGCCGCCGACCTTCATGCCCAGCAGGCCCTGGTCCCAGCCCTGGATAACCATTCCGACACCCACGGGGAAGTCGAGGGTCTGCCCGCGGCCCCAGGAAGAGTCGAACTCTTCGCCGGTGGACCAGGCAACGCCTACATAGTGCGCTTCAACGGTGGTGCCTGGGGTGACCTCGGCGCCGGTTCCCTCGACCAGGTCGGTGATGACCAGTTCTTCAGGAGCGTCGGTGCCCGGGAAATCGATCTCCGGCTTGGTGCGGTCGTAGTTGCGTTCTCCGAACGACATAGTCACGGCCTTTCTGTTACTTGCTTTCGCTTACCTTGTCTAATTCTACGTAGAAGACCAGTGGTCCTGCAGGACGCCCCTGGGCTTCAGCAGTTTCACCGTAGGCCAAGTCCGTTGGGACAGTCAGCAAGACCTTGCTGCCTTCCTTCAGGCCCTGGAAGCCCTGCAGCCAACCCTGGATGACTCCGCCGGCCATATCGGCTTCGAAGCCTTCTTCGTTGCCGAAGTTGCCGTCGAACTTCTTGCCATCTTCCCAGCGCACGCCGTGGTAGTGGGCAGTGACCTTGGACGCTTCTCCAACGGCTGGGCCGTCGCCTTCTTCAAGGACGTCCACTGCCAGGCCTGCCGGGGCTTCGGTGTCCTTGGGGATGGTGATCTGCGGATCGCCCTTGCCGGTCTTCACGGTGGGGAGCTTGCCGTCGTCCTTGAGCTGCTGGACTTCTTCCTTGCCCATCGTCTGGCTAGGGCTCTTGGAGTCCGCAATCTTGATCACGATCAGCCGTTCGGCACGCGAGCCTTCGGCCGGTTCGGCGATGGACCCGTCCGGCTGCTGAACGCCTTCGATGGCTGCGTAAGCGATCCAGTCGCCAATCTGGGACTTCAGCAGGGTTTCGTAGAGCTCGGGCATCTGCTCCTTGAGCGTCTCGTCAACCTTCATGGGAGCCGGATCAGCAGTGAAGTTCTCATTGGTCAGCAGGCCGTCGATGGTCTTGTACAGGCCCGACTGGATCTGGATGGTGTCGCCTTCCTTGATGTCGGAACCCTCGCCCTCCACCACGGTGACTGCTTCTGACTTTTCGGTCAGGAGCGGCGCATCGAATTTGACCTCAGGTGCGGTCTTGCTATCTTCTGCTGGCTTGACGTCGATGCCGCTCAGGGATGACGAACCCGAACCGCAGGACGCCAGGGCAAGGATGGACGCGGTGGCGCATACTGCCAAAACTTTTCGCACGAATCTTCTTTCCGGTTGGACTAGCTGGTCATGCATTGCGGGCTTGCACAGGGCAAGGGCCGTAATGATCTGCGTCCAGCTTAGAGGTTTTTGCTGTGTAAATACTTGTTTCCAGCTAGCTAAAGCTGCTGGCCCATCAGCTCAATGAGCTCGTCAATCTGTGAATTGGTGGTTGCGAACGGGTCCTTGCACAGCACAATTCCGCCCGGGCCATCCTCATACTTCATGTGGACCCAATCGGCGCTATAGCGTCGCCCATTGGCGCGGGCGGCGCGAATGAATTTGCTTCGCAGTGCCGCGCGTGTCGTGGCTGGCGGGTTGTTCACAGCCTGATTGATTTCAGCGTCGGAGACGACTGCGCTGGCCAGGCCGCGGCGCTTGAGCAGGTGGAACAGGCCGCGCTGCGGGTCGATGTCATGGTAAGTCAGGTTCAGCTGCGCGATCCGTGGCGCCGAGAGCTCCAGGGAGTTCTTCTGGGCATAGCCCGTGAGCAGCTTGTGCTTGATCGCCCAGTCGATGTCCCGGTCGATCAGCGAGAAGTCCTGGCTTTCCACTGCGTTCAGCGTGCGTTCCCACAATTCCAGGACGGTATCCACCTGGTCGTGGTGCGCGCCGTGGCGGGCGATGAATTCCTTGACGGATTCGAAGAGGATCCACTGGATCTGCAGTGCGGTCGGTTCGTCGCCGCCCATGAGCCGCACCACGGTCTGGCCAGTGAAATCGTGGGAGATCTGGCGGATGGAGCGAATCGGGTTTTCCAGTCGCAGATCGTGGTAGATTTCGCCGGATTCGATCAGGCGCAGCACCAGGTCGGTGGCGCCGATCTTCAGCATCTGGGTGGTTTCGCTCATCGACGAGTCGCCCACTATGACATGCAGCCGGCGGTGGTACTCGGCATCGGCGTGCGGCTCATCGCGGGTATTGATGATCGGACGCGAGCGCGTTGTGGCCGAGGAGACCCCCTCCCACATGTGATCGGCGCGCTGGGAGAAGACGTACTTGGTCTGCTCTTCATCGGTGATCAGATGCCCGGCACCGCACAATAGCTGGCGGGTGACGAGGAAAGGGATGAGCATGTCAGCGAGGCGCTTGAACTCGATTTTGCGTGGAATCAGGTAGTTCTCGTGGCAGCCATAGGAGTTCCCGGCGGAGTCCACATTGTTCTTGAACATGTAGATCCGGCCTTCGTGGCCTTCCTCGGCCAGCTGGTCCTCTGCCTGGTCAACGAGGTCCAGCATGAACGCCTCCCCTGCGCGGTCGTGGGCGATCAGCTGCTTGAGCTGGTCGCATTCCGCGGTGGCGTACTCCGGGTGCGAGCCCACATCCAGGTAGAGGCGCGAGCCGTTCTCCAGGAACACATTCGAACTGCGCCCCCAGCTGACTACCGGCTTGAACAGGTGCCGTGCGGCATCCTCCGGGGTGAGCCGGCGCCCATCCGACGGGACATAATTCAGCCCGAATTCGGTTTCCAGACCAAAGATTCTGCGATCCACGCGAAGCTACTTCCCCTCAACTGCGGTTCCGCCACATTGGCCAGAACACGACTTCCAAAGCTGTGTGCCCGTTGGGGCTTACTGGCCGCCCTTTTGCACGAATCCGCGGACGAACTCTTCAGCGTTGGATTCCAGCACCGAGTCGATCTCGTCCAGCAGGTCATCCACGCCGGCGGACTGGCCGGTGGTGTTCACCTGGACCTGTTCCGTTTCGGCCTGCTGGTTCTGGATGCTGCGGCGGGCCGAGAAGCTTTCCTGAGTCATCGTTTTCTCCTAAGTCGTCGTGAATCCCGGAATTACGCGCCGAGACTCATACCTATTCTGCGCCGATTAGCGACGCCTGGCCAATTCGTCGATAAATTCCGCAATCTCCAGCTGCGTGTCGAACAGCTCGCCAACCTGCGCACGGGTTCCGCCCAGCGGTTCGGGCATGTGGAAGCGGCTGATCTTGCGCGCCCCGGGGACGGCGAAGGACAACGCATCCCAGTTCGCTGCGACCACGTAGGGCGCATAGCGCTGCAGGGTCATGCCGCGCAGGTAGGCCCGGGTATCTTCCGGCGGGCTGGCCACGGCTTGGTTGATCTCCTGCTGGCTGAAGATCCTCTGGATGGCCCCGCGTTCGGCCATGCGGTAGTACAAGCCCTTGTCGGTCCGCAAATCAGCCCATTGCAGGTCCAGCATCGCCACGCGTGGATCGGACAGCTCAAGCTGGTGGCGCTGGGCGAAGCCGTTGACCAGCTGGTATTTGGCGATCCAGTCAATCTGGTCTGCCGCGTCCATCGGGTCGCGCTCGAGCAACTCCAGGATCTGCGCCCAACGGCTGAGGATCTCGGTGGTGTCCGGATCATCAATGCCGCGTGCCGCACAGTAGTTTTCTGCCGCATGCAGGTAATGGCGCTGGATTTCAATGGCGGTGAGCTGGACCCCGCCGCGCAACCGCACCTTGGCCTTCAGGGTGGGGTCGTGGCTGATTTGCTGCAAGGCCAGGACCGGCTCGACCAGTTCCAGCTGCGGGGCCATCCCCGCTTCGATCAGCGAGAGCACCAAGTTGGTGGTGCCCACGCGCAGCAGGGTGGAGATCTGCCCGAGGTTCGCATCCCCGATGATCACGTGCAGGCGGCGGTACTTGTCCCAGTTCGCGTGCGGTTCATCGCGGGTGTTGATGATCGGGCGGTTGATCGTGGTTTCCAGGCCCACTTCCGCCTCGAAGAAGTCGGCACGCTGGGAGACCTGGAAGGCGGCGCGCTCGTTGAGCATGCCCTGGCCCACCCGGCCGGCACCGCAGAAGATCTGCCTGCTGGCAAAGAACGGGGTGAGCCCGCGGACAATCGAAGAGAACTCGATGCCGCGCGGCATCAGGTAGTTCTCATGCGAGCCGTAGGAGACCGACTTGTTATCGGTGTTGTTCTTGTACAGCAGCAGTTCCCCGCTGCCCATGCGCTGGGCGGCGGCCGCGGCGCGGCGCATCACTTCATCGCCGGCTTGGTCCCAGAGCACCGCATCACGCGGGGTCATCGATTCGGGGCTGGAGTATTCCGGGTGGGCGTGGTCGACGTACAGGCGTGCGCCGTTGCCCAGGACCATGTTCATCACGACATCCGTGGATTCCTTCTCCTGGTAGAGCGTTGAACCCAGATGCGCGTCGTTGCCATCCAGCGCAATGGATTCGGCGGTCCAGATGCCCTCGTCGTCCAGCCCCGGCTCCAGGTCGGTCAGCTGGCTCGGATGCGCTTGGGCCCGGTCCATGGCGAATCCGCGCGCATCTTGCAGCGGGGATTCGTCGCTGTAGTCCCAGCGTGCTGCCTTGGCCGCCGAATCCTGCTCGGCGACCAATTGCGCGTAGGCGTCAACGATCTGCGCCGAAAGCACCGTGGCGTTGGCCTTGGGCATGTTCGGGCGGATAATTCCGTATTCGGTTTCCAGGCCGACCAGCCGACGTGCGCTCATTTGCCGGCCTGCTGCTGGACCAGGGAACGGATGTTGCTGATCCGCTCGCCCTTGCGGCCGGAAATCCGGGCCCAATCATCGGGGTTGGTGGTGTTGGGCATGTCTTCGTGCTCGGCGAACTCCTCGCGCACCGCACGCAGCAGGTACTCCATTTTCAGTCCGCGTTCGTTCTGCGTAATCAGCGCCTTGATGGCATGCTTCTTGGCGCGGTCCACGATGTTGTGGATGACCGCGCCCGAGGCGAAGTCCTTGAAGTAGAGCACTTCGATGGCACCGGTAACATAGGTGACTTCGAGGAATTCGTTGATCCGCTCGGTGGAGTACATTGCCTGGACGGCTCCGCGGATCATGCGCGCTATGGTGGCGCCGGCATCCCCGGCATCGGCATCGAGCTCATCGGCATGCAGCGGCAGTTCGGTCGTCAGGTACTTGCTGAAGATTTCTGTGGCGCCCTCGGCATCGGGACGGCGGATCTTGATCTTGACATCCAGGCGTCCCGGACGCAGGATCGCCGGGTCGATCATGTCCTCGCGGTTGGACGCGCCGATGACAATCACGTTATCCAGGCGCTCTACGCCGTCAATTTCGGCCAGCAGCTGCGGCACGATGGTGGTTTCCACATCCGAGGAGACACCGGTGCCGCGGGTACGGAACAGCGCTTCCATCTCGTCGAAGAACACCACCACCGGATCTCCATGCAGCGCCTTCTCCCGGGCGCGGGCGAAGATCAGGCGGATGTGCCGCTCGGTTTCGCCCACGTACTTGTCCAGCAGCTCCGGACCCTTGATGTTCAGGAAGTAGCTGCGGTTGCTGGCCCCTTCCTTGCGCTCGACGACGCGCTGGGCCAGGGAGTGCGCCACCGCCTTGGCGATTAGGGTCTTGCCGCAGCCCGGAGGGCCGTAGAGCAGGATCCCCTTTGGCGCGCTCAACCCGTGTTCGCGGTACAGCTCAGGGTGGGTGAAGGGCAGCTCCACCGAGTCCTTGATGGCTTCGATCTGCGAGTTCAGCCCGCCAATGTCCGAGTAGGCAATGTCCGGGACTTCCTCGAGCACCAGGGACTGCATGTCGGTGAGCTGGACGCGGGATACCGCCATGCCCGAACGCGAATCGATGGCCAGCTGGTCGCCCACGCGCAGGTGCATCTCGCGCAGCGGGCCAGCGAGTTCAACGACGCGCTGGTCATCGGCACGGGCCATGACTACGGCGTGGTGATTTTCCAGCAGTTCCTTGACCGTGACCAGTTCACCGGTCTCTTCGAATCCCAGGGCCGCGACGATCACCAGTGCTTCATTGAGCAGCACCTGCTGGCCGATGACCAGCTTGTCGAAATCCATCAGCGGGCTGACGGCCACGCGCATCTTGCGCCCGGAGTAGATGACATCTGCGGACTGGGCGCCGGTGGATTCGATGCCGAGCCCGGGTTCGGGGTGCTTGCGCGGGTGCTTGGCCACGATGGTGCCGTGGCTGAAGGGAGTGTCCCCGTCTTTTTCCAGCGCCGACTTCAGGTTGATGATCTGCTCGCGGGTGGTTTCCAGCAGGGCCACCAGGCGCTTGTTATTGCCGCTGATCCCGGCGAGTTGCTTGTCGAGGTTGCGATTCTTGTCGCGCAGCACGTTGACCTGGCGTTCGGTCATCTGCAGCCGCTCGGCCAATTGTTCTGCCTCGCGATTATCGTTCACGTTCCAACCTCCAACATCCAACGTCACCGGGGCGGTTCGTGCGCCCTGATGAGGTTTTTTCCGGTGCTTGGCGCACCGTCTTGCTTCCATCCTAGGAACTGAAGGCCCCGAGTGCAGAACACTCGGGGCCCAATGTCACATAATGAGACGCAATATCTCAATATATGGTTGCAGCTCAGGCTTCGCCGCCAGCGCCTTCGGCGTCTTCTTCAGCGGCACGCACGCGCACGGACTGGTTGGCATCGCGGGCGGCCCGGCGCAGCTTCTTATCCGACAAGCCGCGCTCGCCCAGTGCTTCAGGGGTCCACTCGCCGTCGGCGTGATCGCGCGTCCATGCGCTCAGGTCCTCATCGGAGTACGAGTGCTCCTTGATGCGCTTGGCTTTCGGGATGCCATCGGCGGAATCGGCCAGACGGCGGCAGGTGATCAGGAATGCGGTGTGCGCCACCATCCGGTGATCCGGGCGGACAGCCAGGCCGTCGACGTGCCAGCCGCGCACCAGGGTTTCGAAGCACTCTGGCTCGGTGAACTGGCCCGAAGCACGGATGGCCTCGACCACGCGGGACATCTGGGTCACCGAGGACACGTAGTTGGTCCACACGCCGCCCGGCGCCAGCACGGTAGCTACCGCATCCAGGCATTCCCAGGGGCTGAGCATGTCCAGGACCACGCGGTCGATGCTGCCCGGTGCTTCCAGCTCGACGACCCTGTCCTGGAAGTCGCCGATGGAGATCTGCCACGATGGGTGCTCGCCACCGAAGACGGTGGAGATGTTGCCGCGGGCGATATCGGCGAATTCCTCGCGTCGCTCGAAGGAGTGCAGGAAGCCCTCATCGCCGACCGCGCGCAGCAGCGAGATGGACAGCGCGCCGGAACCGACACCGGCTTCGACGACGCGCGCGCCCGGGAAGATGTCGCCGAACTGCACGATCTGCGCGGCATCCTTCGGGTAGACCACGGTGGCGCCGCGCGGCATGGAGAGCACGAAATCCTTGGCCAGCGGGCGCAGGGCCTGGTAGCGGAAGCCGTCGATATTCTCGATGACCGAGCCTTCGGGCAGGCCGATGATGGCCTCGTGCGGCAGCACGCCCTTGTGCGTGTGGAACTCTCCACCGTGCTGCAGGGTGATGGTGTTGATCCGGCGTTTCTCGTCGGTCAGCTGCACGCGGTCGCCGACACGGAAGGGGCCGCGACGGGCTGCCGCGCCGTGCGGCGCCTGGCTCTTAGCTTCGCTCACTGATGTGATCCTTTTCTTGGTGCTTTTCAGTCTGTATAGAGTTTACTTGCGGCGTCCGGTGACGGCGTTGACGATCTGCCGCTGGTGCAGCAGGCCCACCACCTGCCCGGTGGCGCTGATCACCGCGTATTCGACGCTGTCCACGCTGGCCAGGTAGTCGATCAGTGCGCGGCCATCGGAATCCTCAGCCACGATCGCGCCCTGGCCCAGGGCACGGGATACGGCCAAGGCCGGAACCTGGGCCGCCTGGTTCGGGTCCACCCGGGACAGCGCCTGCGCATCGATGACCCCGACCGGCATCCCTTTCGGGTCGACCAGGATGATCTCTCCCCCGCGCGCGTTCTGGCGGGAGAGCACGTCGGCTACGGTTGCGTGCGAAACCATGGCCGAAGCCGGGCGCATCAAGTCGGTGGCGATCACGGTGGGCAGGTTCAGCATCATCTTGGAGTGCGCAATCAGCTGCGTGGTGGCTTGCCACATGAACATCGCCACCATGATGCCGACCACCACCGTGATGATCTGGGGCTGCTCGCCGCGTACCAGAGGATAGATCACGAAGTAGAAGACCAGGCCCACGGCGATTGCCCGGCCCACCCAGCTCGAAGCGATGGTGCCCTTGAACTGGGATCCGGTGGCCTTCCAGACGATCGACTCGACCAGCCGCCCGCCATCGAGCGGAAGCCCGGGCAGCGCGTTGAAGGCGCCGAGCAGCAGGTTGGCATAGACGAAGAAGTCCAGCAGCAGGTTCGGGTACACGCCCATGGCCGCGTTCTCGATCACCAGCCAGCCGATTCCGGCCAGCAGGAAGTTCGACAGCGGTCCGGAGAGTGCCACCCAGAGCGAGGCGCCGGGCTTGGCCTTGAAGGAACCGAACTGGGTGTGCCCGCCCATCAGCGTCAACACGATGTGCGCATCGGGCCACTTGAAGGCGCGCGCGGTCATCGCATGCGCGACCTCATGGATCAGCACGGCCACGGCAATAGCCACCGCGCAGGCCAGGCCCATCAGGTAGGCGTTCAGCGGTGGGATGATTCCGCCGCGCGAAAGCTGGATGCCAACGCTGAAGGTGATGACCGCGGTGATGATGAACCACGAGCTGGAGAGGTAGACCGGGACGCCGCCGATACGCCCCAGCTTGATTCCAGGGGACTTTTCCTGAGTGTCGCTCACGCGCTAACCTGCACCAACCATCGAGTCATTTCATGTACATCCACGGATGCCAAGGTGTCGATCCGGCGCCAATTGCCTTCGCCCGGGTCGGTGGCGTTGGGGACCAGCACCGCATGCAGCCCGGCCGCGGACGCCGAGGCGATGCCCGGCACGGAATCCTCGAAACCAATGCACCTGGCTGCTTCCAGTTCTTTCCCGGTGCACTGGCCAAGCAGCTGCAGTCCAGCCAGATAAGGTTCCGGGTGCGGCTTGCCGTTGGCGACCTCTTCACCGGTAACGCTGGCCTGGAAGGTGCCTTCGGGGATGCTGAGCATCAGTTCATCGACGATGCTGCGCTCGGACATGGTCACCAAAGCCTGCGGGATGCCTGCCTGCTTGCACGCCGCGAGCAATTCGCGGGCTCCTGGCCGCCAGGGGATCTCGCGGCGGATGCCGGCAACCACCCGGGCAGAGAGCCAGTCGATGATCTCGCGGATCTCCAGCTTCACCCCGGCCTGCTGCAGGGCCCGGGCGCCATCTGGCAAGGCGTTGCCGACCAGGGCCAGGCCTTGTTCATGGCTCCATGAGCCGCCATGGGAAGCCACCAGCTCAGCTTCGGCAGCCAGCCAATAGGGTTCGGTGTCGATCAGCGTACCGTCCATATCCCACAGGACAGCTTGCGGGGTTGCGGGCTCGGTTCCGGCGGCAAAGTCAAAACTGGTGCTTGGCATGAGTCCATTCTAGATGGAAGAGTGGGGCTAAGCCGCTTCGGCGAGCCACGCCGAGAGCATCGAGTGCTGCCAAGGAGTCTTCAATGAACGAGGAATACCACGCCCCGACGCTGAATAGCTATATCGCCAAGACCCAGCATGAGATTCGCCCCACCATCGTCTTGGCTGCCTTCGAGGGGTGGAACGACGCCGGTTCGGCGGCCACGGACGCCGTCCGCCTGCTGCTCGAGTCCAACGCCCATGAGCATGTGGCCACCGTGGGCGAGGACGATTTCTACGACTACCAGTTCACCCGGCCCAAGACCCGGCGCACCGGGACAGGGCGCGTAGTGGACTGGCCGTGCACCGAGATCTTCAAGATCCATTTGCCCCAGGCGGCCGCCGATCTGCTGGTGGTGCTGGGTGTCGAGCCGACATTCAAATGGCAGACCTTCTGCTCGCGGATCATCAAGGTGGCCCAATCCCACAATGCCCATGCCGTGCTCACCCTGGGCGCCTTGCTGGCCGATGTGCCGCATACCCGGCCGGTGCCGACCTCGCTGGCCAGCGACGATCCGCGGTTCCAGGAGCACCTGAGAATCAGCGCCTCCACCTACGAGGGGCCCACCGGAATCCCCTCGGTGCTCGGCGTGGAGTTCGAACGGTACGGGATCCCGAGCCTGTCGCTGTGGGCGCAGCTCTCCCACTATGTTGCGCAGTCCCCCAGCCCGCGGGTGCAACTGGCCATCATCGAGCTGCTGGAGGAAGTCATCCCGGTCTCCGTGCCGGACCAGAAACTGCGCGAGGATGCGCTGGCCTGGAAGCATGGGGTCGATGAGCTCGCGGCAGCGGATCCGGATGTGGCCAAGTACGTTGAACAGCTGGAGCAGGCAACGGACACCAGCGAGCTTCCCGAGGCCAGCGGCGAGTCCATTGCCCGGGAATTCGAACGCTATCTGCGCCGCCGGGGAAAGTACCGCAAAGACAGCCCGGGGTCCGACTTCGATATCTGAAGCCGGACCCCGGGATGCTTGGCGCGGTGCTGCCTAGAGCTTGAGCCCCAGCAGCGCGTCGATGCCGTGGCGCAACGCTTCGGCGCCGTCGCCATTCGAGCCGGCCGGCTGGGCAGCCCACCGGTCGAGTGCCTCCAGCGCGGACGGCGCATCGATGTCATCGGCCATGTGCTTGCGGATGCTTTCCACTACCTTGGCTGCGTCCTCGGTGCTGGTGGTGGCCAAGGCCTGGCGCCAGGCAGCCACCCGCTGCTGGGCTGCGGCCAGCAATTGCTCGGTCCAGAACCAGTCGCTGCGGTAGTGCTGGGAGAGCAGTACGGCGCGGATCGCTACCGGCTCGACGCCAGCTTCGCGCAGTTTGGAAACCAGCACCAGGTTGCCCAGGGACTTGCTCATCTTTTCGCCGTCCAGGCCCACCATGCCGGTGTGCACGTAGGTCTGCGCGAGTTCCGCGTTATCGCCAGCAGCTGCGTGGGCCGCGGAGAACTCGTGGTGCGGGAAGATCAGGTCCGAGCCGCCACCTTGGACGGTGAAGGGGGCCGGCAGGGTCTTGCGGGCAATCACCGAGCATTCGATGTGCCAGCCCGGGCGGCCGGCACCGAGCTTGCCGCCATCCCATGACGGCTCGCCCTCGCGGGCGGCACGCCACAGCAGCGGGTCAAGCGCATCGCGCTTGCCGGCACGATCCGGATCCCCGCCGCGTTCGGCGAAGAAGCCGAGCATGGTCTGGCGGTCGTAGTTCGAAACGGCGCCCAGTTTCCAGGCATCGTTCTGGGCGGCCAGGGTGTCGAAGTACACGTCGCCTTCCACCCCATCGGCACCAGCTGGCACACGGTAGGCCAGATCCGCATCGAGCAGCTGCTCGACCACCGGGACCAGCCAGTGGATGGATTCCACCGCGCCGATGTAGTTCTGCGGCGGAATGACGTTCAGGGCTTCCATGTCGTCGCGGAAGAGCTGGATCTGCGACTCGGCCAGTTCGCGCCAATCGACGTTGGTTGCTGCGGCGCGTTCGAGCAGCGGGTCGTCCACGTCGGTGATGTTCTGGGTGTAGGCCACGGTGCGACCGGCATCGCGCCAGGTGCGCTGCACCAGGTCGAAGGTGACATATGTGGCGGCGTGGCCCATATGGGTGGCGTCATAGGGGGTGATACCGCAAACGTACATGCTGGCCGGCGCAATAGCTTCATCCGCTGGCGCAGTGGCCTGTCGGGCTCCGGTGGCGGTATTGAAAAGTTCCAGTGTTGGTGCTGAACCAGCCACCTGAGGTACCTCAGGGTTATTCCACGCGTGCACTTATGGACATCCTTTCGCAGATGCGACGTATTTCTTCCTTTAACTCCAAGTGAAGCAAGGCGAGGTTTATTCCCGTTAACTGCAAGATGCCCGTGAAGCAGTCCACGGACATCTTGGAAAACCTGGATCAGGCGGCTATCAAGCCCAATCCCAGAGCGACGAACAGCGCCAGGCCCAGCAGGATGCGGTACCAGACGAAGAAGCGGTAGGAGTGGGTGGAAACGAACTTCAGGAACCAGCCCACAATCAGGAAGCCGACAACGAAGGCCACGACGGTAGCGACACCGGTCTGCGCCAGGGTGTAGACACCTGGTTCGTCGAAGGACTTCACCAGCTTGTACAGGCCCGAGGCGAACACCGCCGGGATCGCCAGCAGGAACGAGTAGCGGGCTGCGGCTTCACGGGTGTAGCCCATGAGCAAACCTGCGGTGATGGTGCCGCCCGAACGCGAGACGCCCGGAATCAAGGCCATGGCCTGGGCGAAGCCGTAGAAGATGCCGTGCTTGACGGTCAGCTTGTCCAAGGTGCGCTGCTGCTTGCCGAAGTGGTCGGCGATGGCCAGGATCAGGCCGAAGACCACCAGCATGGTCGCAACAATCCACAGCGAACGGAAGTTCGTGTCGATGTAGTCTTCCAGCAGCAGGCCCAGGATCGCGATCGGCAGGGAGCCGATAATGATCAGCCAGCCCATCTTGGCATCCGGATCCGAATGCGGGATCTTGCCGGCCAGTGCCTTGCACCAGGCGCCGATGATCCGCACGATGTCACGCCAGAAGAAGACGATCACTGCGGTTTCGGTACCCAGCTGGGTAATGGCGGTAAATGCCGCTCCGGGGTCTTGGGCGTTGGGCAGGAGTTCGCCAACGATACGCAAGTGGGCTGAGGACGAGATCGGGAGGAACTCGGTCAGGCCCTGGATCAATCCTAGGAAAGCTGCTTCAAACCAATTCACCCCTCGACATTACTTCACCGATTGCGACTATCCGGACTCAGAAACACGGAATGGGAAAAATTCACTCCGTGGTCGTACTCACGCATCATCCGAGGGTATGGTGAAGGGCAATAACTCGGAATACTGATCGTAGAGGGCGTCTTCATAGTCTTCGAAGGCATCGGCCAGCGCGCCAAAAGCCGCGTCGACGGATGCCTCGCCAGCACCGCGGCTCTGCGACACAATTGCCAGGTGCTGCTCCAGGCGTGCAATAAATGCTTGCAGTGCAAAACTCGGTTCAGTACTCATAGCATGAGGCTACAACGCACGGCGTTCTTTAGATAGGGGGCAGGATGCTCGAAGAAAGAATTAAGCCACCGCTGCATCATCCCGATGACCAGCGCTTTGAATACCTGGTCATAACTTCTTTCCCGGGCGAACCAAAGCATGTCGCCCGCGCAGCCCTGCGGGAGCACGCCGATAACGGCAAATGGGAGCTCATGCGCACCTGCCGCTATGAAGGCGGCGCCCAAAAGTACTGGCTGCGCCGCCGGGTGATGCGCATTCGCAGCACCCTGGCTCCCTGAACCGGCAACTGGGCACATGGCTCCATGCCCGCGATTGGCCCTCACGGCAATCGCGGGTCCTTGCCTCAGTTATCGAGCGGGCCTACCAGCCACGAGGCCACCGTATTGGCTGCCGAGGCGGCATTGGACGGGTGGTACCAGCTGGCCTGCACGTCGCGGTAGAGCCGTTCGAACTCCGATCCCCGGAAATATCCGCCACCGCCCAGCAGCTGTCCGGCCACCTGGATGTTCTCCCGTGCAGTGTCCCCGGCCAGGGTGCGCAGCGTCACCAGCTTGGGGAACCACGCGCCCTGGTGATCCGCCTTGGCCTCCAGATCACCGGCCACCGAGCGTTGCAGGGCATCCAGGGCCAGCAGGCGCATCGCCGCTTCGGCCAAGAGCCCGCGGGCACGCACATCCTGCGCATACCGGGTCCCGTCCTGGTGCACCCGCTGGCCCAGGGCCTCCTGGGCCAGGGTCACCGCACGATCTGCGATGCCCACGTAGACGCTTGCGGTCAGGGTCAGGAAGGATGCGAAGATGCCGAAGACCAGCGGGTCCTGGTTTGGACCGGCCGGCAGCCGGCTATGCACCCATTCGCGCGGGGCCACCGCATTTTCCAGCTTCGTGGTGTGCGACTGGCTGGCCCGCATGCCCAGGGTGTTCCAGTCGTTCAGGGAATGCACGCCCTCGCCCCTGGCTACGAAGCCGTGAACCAGTTCCCCGGATTCCTCATCCTTGCCGAACACCCCCAATCGGGTGAACGCCGGTGCCAGCGAGGTGAAGATCTTCACGCCATTGAACTCCACCGAGCCATCGGCAGCGGTTCTCGCCCTGGTCTTCGAGTCGAAGAGCACTGCGTCGTTGCCGGGCTCCGAGATCCCGAACGCCATCACTTCGCCCTCGGCAATCCAATCGGCCACCATATCCAGGCGCCGGTCCCCGCGGGCCTGCAGCAAATACGCGACGCCTGCCCATACCTGGTGCATGTTGATCGCCAGGGCCGTGCCGGGTGCCGCGGTGGCCAGGCGGCGCTGGGCCAGGGCCAGGGTCTCGAAGTTCCACCCCAGTCCCCCGCGCTCTGCCGGCACCAGCGCCTTGAGGTAGCCCAGTTCCACCAGTTCGTTGAAGTCTTCGATGGCGAACGAGTTCGACTCGTCGTAGCCGGCGGCCCGGTCCCGGAAACGCTCAAGCAGCTCGTCGCTCAGTATGGATTCGATGGTCAAGGATTCTGCTCCTGGATTCTGTTGTGCTGGCTGGGCCAACGCTGGTTCTAGTATTCCTGCAAGAGGTTTTGCAGCACCCGCACGCCGAACTTGATGGAGTCCACCGGCACGCGTTCGTCGACGCCATGGAACATTCCGGTGAAATCCAGCTCGGCAGGAAGTTGCAGCGGCGCGAATCCGTAGCCGGTGATCCCCAGTTTGGCCAGCCATTTGTTATCGGTTCCGCCAGAGAGCATATAGGGCAGAACCACGGCATCCGGGTCTTCAGCCAGCAACGATGCGATCATTGAATCCACCAGCGCACCGGCGAAGGGCACCTCCAGGGATTCCTGCTCATGCACCATGGACAGCTCAACGTGTTCCCCGGCCAGTTCACGCAGGGTCTCCAAGGTAGCTTCGTGCTGCTCGGGCAGGGTGCGGCAGTCGATCAGCGCTGCGGCCTGCCCGGGAATGACGTTGTGCTTGTAGCCTGCTTCCAGGACAGAGGGATTCGCGGTGTTCTGCAAGGTAGCCCCGACGAAGCGCGAGACATTGCCCATGGCCGAGAGCAGCGGGGCGGGATCGGCTTCATCGAAGTCCAGTCCGGACAGCTCGGCCACCTGCTCAAGCAATGCGCGAGTGGTTTTGGTGTAGGACAGCGGCCATTGATGCTCACCGATGCGATGGACGGCTCCTGCCAGATGGGTGACCGCATTATCGGTGTTGAGCTGCGAGCCGTGGCCGGCCATGCCCTTGGATTCCAGCTTCAGCCAGGCGATGCCCTTTTCCGCAGTCTGCAGCATGTAGGCCCGGCGGCCGTTGATTTCGACCGAGAACCCGCCGACTTCGCTAATGGCCTCGGCCGCCCCGGCGAAGAGTTCGGGATGGTTCTGAACCATCCAGCCGGAACCATAGTCCCCGCCAGCTTCCTCATCGGCGAAGAAGGCGATGACCAGATCGCGCCGCGGGGTGATGTTCTCGCGTTGCAGATGGCGGATGGCGGCGATAATCATCGCGTCCATGTTCTTCATGTCCACCGCTCCGCGCCCCCAGATCATCCCATCGATGACCTGGGCCCCGAAAGGATCCACGCTCCAGTCTTCGGCGATAGCCGGCACGACATCCAGGTGGCCGTGCACGACCAGGGCCGGCAATGACGGATTGGCCCCCGGGATGCGGGTGACCACGTTGGCCCGCCCGGGAGCGGATTCATAGATCGTGGCATCCAGGCCGACGTCCTCGAGCAGCCCAGCGACATAGCGGGCGGCTTCAAGCTCCCCCGCGCCCTTGTTGCCTCCATAGTTCGTCGTGTCGATCTGAATCAGTTTCCTGCAGATCTCTACGGCTTCATTTTCCATGAGTGGAATGTCGCCAGCAATGGACATCGCCAATGATCCTCTCGTAGCAGTGCTTTGCAATACACACTAGTGGGCAAAGCCCCCACCGTCGTGTGCGCACGTGCGCAATTTCTAGCCGTGAAGTTCCTGGTAGGCCTTCCTCGCGCCCGGGTGCAGGGGCTGGCCTCCGGTGCTGACCAAGGTTTCGGGGGTCAAGAACTGGATGCCGGCACTGGATTCTGGCACCAGCTGATCAGCGTGGGCGACCAGGAGATTGACGACGGCTCCGGCCAGCTCCTCGGGCATGTCCGCGCGCGCCATCAAGAGGTTGCCAACCCCGATCGTCTCCACGGACTTGATTCCGCGGTAGGTTCCCTCCGGGATGACTACCCCGTCGTAGAGATCCGGGTACCGCTCGCGCAGCTGCGGCAGCACCGCCGAAACATCGAGCAGGCCCAAGTCCATGGTTGAAGCGAGCTGGCTCAGCGAAGCAACCGGCAGGCCGCCGAAAAGGAACAGCGCGTCAATGCTTCCCTTGCCCAGCGCCTCCAGCCCTGCCACGTACCCGTACTGCAGCTCCTTGGGCGCGATCCCGCGATTCTTCAGCTTCGCTGCCCGCAATATGCGCTGGCCGGTCACCCACGTACCTGACCCTGGCGCGCCGGTGCCGATGGTGCGTCCTGCCAGATCCTGCAGCGAGCTAATCCCGGCTGCTGTGCGGATGATGCAATGGAAATAGTTCTGGTAGACGCGGCCCAGGGCCAGCGGCTGCGCCTGTGGAGCGTTGTCCTTCCGGTACTGGTCCACCGTATCGGCCAGGGCAAGAGCCAGCCCGGCCTTGTTTTCTGCGAGCATCGCCAGATTCTGCGCGCTGGCCTGGGTATTGAGGGCTGTGGAATGCTCGGCGACGCCGTGGTCCATCAAGGCGTTGGAGAGCAAGGAGGCAAATTGGAAGTACATGCCCCCGTCTTCACCGGAGGCGATATCCAATCGATGCGCAGCGGGCAACGAGCTGCAGGAACTCAGTGCTGGCAGTCCGGCGGCGACTGGGGCTGCCAGGAGATATCGAAGCAAGTTCCGCCGCGACGGCATGGGCTCAGGATTCATCGGGCACCTCGGGCTTGCTGCCATGCAGGGGCAGGCTGATCGTTGCTTTGAGCCCTTCGCCCGGAGCCGATTCAAGGGTGAGCTCACCGGCATTCGCGCGCGCCAAGCGATCCACGATAGCCAGTCCCAAACCTGTTCCCGGACTGTGCCGTACACGTTCTGCACGCCAGAATCGCTCGCCTGCATTCGCGAGTTCAGCAGCGTTCATTCCGGCACCGTGATCCTGTATTTGGATGCTGGCAGTTCCCGGATCGAGCCGCAGGCCCAGGACGATCTTGCTGCCAGGAGCGTACTTGAACGCGTTTTCCAGTAGTTCCGCGAGCATCTGCTGCAAATCGAATCCGTTGCACCACACCATGGCGGTCGGCCCCGAGGTGGCACTGCCATCGAGCACCAGCTGGTTTCCCCGTTGCCGGGCAACCTCGGATTGGCGTTCGACTTCCTCGGCGAGCATTTGCCCGACGTCGACTTGTTGGCCGTGCACGGCTGTCTCGGGCAAGGACTCTCCCGCATTTTGCTCGGCTAGCCGATGCTCAGCGCTGGCCAAGCGCATGACGCCGTCCAGCAGGGTTTCCACCCGATGAAGTTCGTTTTCCACCGCATGCACTCCGGCGGGATCCGCTTGGTCGCCCATGCGCATCTTCAAAAGATCCACTCGCAACCGCAAGGCGGCAACGGGGTTCCGGAGCTGATGGGAAGTTTCAGCAATGAACTCCTGCTGCTGCTTCAGGCTCTCGGCCATAGTTCGGGCCATGCTGCCCAGCGACCGCGATAGCCGGCGCAGTTCCGGTGGGCCTTGCTCTTCAAGGAGAACCGGTGCCTGATGCCGCGCAATGTCATTGACGGCATCATTGAGCTGGTGCACCGGACGGAGCACCCAGAAGGTCAGGCGGTCGGCCAAGAGCAGGAGTCCAGCGCCAATGGACATGACAACAAGCCACAGCAGGCTGGACTTTTCCAGCACCTTGGCGCGTGCAGTTTCCAAGTTCACTTGCATCGTGACAGAGCCGAGCACTTGGGCGGAATTGCCGAACGGCTGCGAGAGCAAGGCGGTGGCATCCGAGAGAGGATCGATCGGCGGGATCTGGACCAGTCCCAGATTCAGCTCTGAATCGCGCACGGTGCCAGCGACCTCGGGATCCGCAGGATCGATACTGCCCGAGACCAGTTGCCGCTGGCCCAGATTGATCAGCAGCCCTTCGCCATAGAGGTCGCTATAGGTGTCCATCTCCAGCTGGAGCAGCGACATGTCATTTGCCAGATCAGCATGGGCGGCAAGCTGGACAAAGCGGTTCAATGCCGATAACCGGTTCAGCTGGACTTCAGCGGTGGCATCACGGCTGACGCTCTGCAACAGCATCGCGCTGACGATGGCGACGATTGCAAGCAGCAGCGTGCCCAGGATGCCCAGTACGCGCAGCCTCACGGGTTTGGCGTCTCTAGCCGGTAGCCGACTCCGCGGACGTTCACGATCATCCCGGGCGCAGCAAGCTTGGAGCGCAAACCGGTGAGGTGCACATCCAAAGAGCGCGACACCGCCACGAACGCGTCGCCCCACAAGCGGTCAAGAATCTGCTCCCGGGTAACCACCGCTCCGTCATGCTGGGCCAGCAATGCCAGCAGCTCGAATTCCTTGGCGGTCAGCTGGAGGTGCCGTCCATCCAGAATTGCTTCGTGCTTCCCGGTGTCCACACGCAGTCCGCCGGCGATGAGCACACCGCCGTTGTCATTGGATTGGACCTTGGCGCGGCGGGCCACCGCCTCGATGCGGGCCAGAAGAACCGCCAGCCCGATGGGCTTGACCAGGAAATCGTCGGCACCCTGGCGCAGTCCCCGGACAACGCTCCGCTCGTCATTGCGCGCCGAGAGGATGACCACGGGGACTTCACTGATTTGGCGCAGTTTGCGCAGGACTTCCAGTCCATCCATATCCGGCAGGCCCAGATCCAGCAGGATCATCTGTGCATTGTGGTGCTTCAAGAGCGCGTCAGCGCCGCGGCTGACATGCTCGGCCTGATGGCCTGCGGCACTCACGGCATCGATCAGGGCGCGGGCGACGGCGTGGTCGTCTTCGACGATCAACAGCTGCACGGCATCATCCTCGACGTTCAGATCCGGGCTCGGCGCCCATGGGTAACTGATCAATTCTAGCAATTCGGAACACGCGGTGTTCTCCACGTCACTGCATTCCTAAGAAAGTGTTAGTACTTGACTGAGAGTTTGCCAGTAAGAAAGATCACTACCAAGATTGAATACGATCTCACACCCCCGTGGTCCGCGTCACTGCCGATGCGACTCCGCGGCGGCATCGCACTGTGGCAGAAGGAAAATCGAATGAGCGAAAACACCCAGGCGCAACGCGCCGACCTAGACGGTGGCGGCCCGCCGCGCTGGAAAGTCATTGGCCCGGGACTGGTCGTTGCGGCGACCGGCGTTGGCGCAGCCGACATGGTTGCCACACTAGTAGCAGGCAGCCAGTACGGCTATGCGCTGCTCTGGGCAGTGATCGTCGGCGTGATCCTGAAGATTGTTCTGGTTGAAGGCGCCGGCCGCTACACCCTGGCAACTGGCAAAACCATTTTCGAGGGTTGGAAGACCCTGGGCAAGTGGACCACCTGGTACTTCGGTCCCTACATCATCATCTGGGGCTTCGTTTACGGCGCTACAGCGATGAGTTCCGCTGCATTGCCGCTGGCCGCCTTGATGCCGGCAGTGGATCTGAAGATCTGGGCAGTAATCATGGGCCTGCTGGGCTTCGTGATGGTCTGGTTCGGAAAGTACAGCTTCTTCGAGAAGATCACCGCTGTACTGGTGGGCATCATGTTCGTAACCGTGGTGGGCTTGGCTTTCATCGCTGTGCCAAATATTCCGGAAATGCTCAAGGGCCTGATCCCGATGATCCCGGAAGGCGGCGTGGTCTACACCCTGGCGTTGGCTGGCGGCGTCGGCGGTACCATCACCTTGGCCGCTTACGGCTACTGGCTGCGCGAGAAAGGCTGGTACACCCCTAAGTGGATGCGGGTCATGCGCATCGACAACTCCATGGCTTACGTCATGACCGGCATCTTCGTGCTGGCCATGCTGATCGTTGGCGCGGAAGTTGTTCGCGCCGCCGGCGTGAGCATCTCCGGAGGCGACAAGGGCCTGCTGGAACTGGGCGACGTGCTGAAAGCCGAATACGGCGATGTCGTAGGCAACGGCTTCCTCATTGGCTTCTGGGCCGCGTCCTTCTCGTCGATCATCGGCGTATGGAACGGCGTTTCCCTGATGTTCGCGGACTTCTGGGGCCACATGCGCAAGAAGCCGGCAAACCACCCGGATACCCTGACCGGCGGCAAGTACTTCAAGTTCTATGTCCTGTGGCTGACCTTCCCGCCAATGGTGCTGTTCCTGCTGGACAAGCCAATTGCCCTGATCCTGGCCTACGGCGTCCTCGGCGCGCTGTTCATGCCATTCCTGGCAGTCACCCTCCTGGGCCTGCTCAACGGCAAGCGCATCCCCAAGGCATGGGCCAACCGCTGGCATACCAACACCGCACTGGCGATTACCGCTGCGCTGTTCATCGTCTTGGGCGTACAGCAGCTGTACAAGTCACTGGCACCGCTCTGGAGCTGATGGCCTTTCGCTAGGCAAAAGCCATGGTGGCATGCAATGAATTGCATGCCACCATGGCTTTCGCGTTTAGGCTGGAGGCTATGAGCATCAAGCGGATCGGAATCCTTGGAGCGGGACGAGCCGGCACAGCCCTCGCCCGCGCAGCAGCATCGGCCAGAATCGACGTACGCATCGCAGGTTCCAGGCCTCCACGGATGATGAAGTACCACCTGGCGCAGTACGCATCGCATGCCACCGCCGTACTGGCCGAAGACATTGCCGAGGATGTCGATTTGGTGGTGCTCATGGTGCCGCAAGAGGAACTCGACGACATTGATGTCCCATCCCTGGCTGGCATCTTGCTGGTGGATGCGACCAATCGCTGGGAAGACGAGCCGCTGCCCGACTGGCTGGAAACATCGCTTGAGGCCGGCTTGTCCAGCTCCGAAGGCATTGCAACCCATTTCAAGAGCTCTCGCGTCGTCAAAGCGCTCAATCACATCAGCCACTGGGACATGGACGCGGATCGGGCAACCAAGCAATCCGCGCAACGCGCCCTGGGCGTCGCCTCGGATAACAAGCAGGATGCCCAGACGGTTTCAGAACTTACCCTCGCCCTGGGTTTCTCTCCGGTCCTCCTGCCCAACTTGGCCGCGGGCCGAGGCTTGGAACCTGATGGCGCGATCTTCAACGAAGTACTCGATGCGGCAACGCTGTCCGCCAGGCTCGGCCCACCTTCGCAGTAGAACCGCTAAGCCCGCGTTTCACTAGGCAGATCACATCATATTCCTGTGACGCTCGACACTGATTTCCTGAATTTTTACCTTAAACCTCTAATCAATCCCGGTTTTCCCGCGGAATTCCGGGGTTTTCACTCTCCAGTTGCGGAGAGTTTCCCGATTGGAAATCCCCTGCTGGGGGTGGTAAAGTTTTACTTCGTTGCCAGCGATAACAACGCGAACAACAGACAACCTGCGCGGGTGGCGGAATAGGTAGACGCGCTAGCTTGAGGTGCTAGTCCTCGCAAGAGGGTAGGGGTTCAAGTCCCCTTTCGCGCACAGGTAGAATCCCCGGTTGACTTCGGTCAACCGGGGATTTCTTTATTTAATCCGGACAGCTCCCCGCCCTCGATTGAGGATGCGGCGCCTGCCTCCGCCGCGCTTGCAGGTGTGCTGTCGTAAAGTGCTTATATGACTGATTCTTCCCCGGGCAACGTCCCCGCCCAGCAGGGGCTCATGCCAACTGATGACGGCCACCAGCTGTACTGGGAAGAGTTCGGCAGTCCCGGGGGAATCCCGGCACTGCACCTGCACGGTGGACCAGGAGGAACACTCGGCGCGAGCGGCTACCGGAACCGCTGGGATCTGTCCCGTACTCGCCTCATTGGTTTTGAACAGCGCGGTTGCGGACGTTCTCTCCCCTCGGCAGCCGCTGCGGATACGGACATCGGAGAATTCACTACCCAGCGGCTGATAGCCGATATCGAAACGCTGCGTGTCGGGCTGGGTATCGAGAAATGGATTATCAATGGCGTGTCCTGGGGCTCGACCTTGGCTCTCGCCTACGCACAGGCCCATCCCGAACGCGTCGTCGGCATGGTGCTTTTTGCCGTCACGACAACGAGCCGTGAAGAAGTCCAATGGATCACCGAGACTGTTGGAGCGCTCTTCCCGGAAGCATGGGACCGCTTCTCGCGATTCGCCAGCAGCCACATTCCGGCCTACGCGGCGGGTGAACTGCGACTGGTCGAGGCCTACGCGCAACTGCTCGGCTCCACCGATCTGGAACTTCGCGATGCGGCGTCCCGCGAATGGGCGCTATGGGAGGATACCCACATTTCCCTCGGATCGGAGCAGGTCATCCGCGATCCGCGCTGGCATGACCGCCGCTTCCGGCATTCAATGTCACGGCTGACCACTCATTTCTGGGCCCATGATGGTTTCTGCCAGCCGCCGATCATCGAGAATATGGCTGGGATCCGGCACCTGCCGGCCGTTTTGATCCACGGACGAGCCGATGTTTCCGGACCTTCAATGACCGCATGGAAACTTCACCAGCTCTGGCCAGCTTCCTCACTGGTTATCTGCGAGACCGATGGCCACGGCGGAGCAGAAATGGTCGATCACTGGACGTCGGCAAACGCGAAAATGCTCGACCTGGCTTCTTGATAGCATCAGAGGCGGAGTTTTGAACGAAAAATTCCGTCACTAGCACAGCACTACTGGAGTACTGAACATGCGCATAGCCATGCTTTCCCTGCATACCTCACCGATGCAGCAGCCGGGCTCCGGCGATGCAGGTGGCATGAACGTGTACATCCAGAACCTTTCCTATGCGCTGGGCGCCCTGGGCCACGAAGTCCACATGCTCACGCGCACCGCCAACGAATCCGAGTCGCTCCAGGTCAGCGAGGGCGTGTGGATGCATCAGGTGCAGATCGCTGCCCATCGGAACCTTGCCAAGGAACAGCTCCCGGCGATCATCGACGAGGCCGCGGAGGAAATCGCAACGCACTTGCACGGCGTGAAGTTCGATGTCGTCCACGGGCACTATTGGCTCTCCGGAATGGTGGGGCTGCAACTGGCGCAGCGCTGGTCCGCTCCCTTGCTGGTCTCGATGCACACCTCGGCGGCGGCCAAGGAACACGAATCAGGTCTCCCCGAGCCGGGGAAGCGGAAGGAAGCAGAGAAGCAGCTGCTCGCCGACTGCGCGCGCATCATCGCGAACACGCCCGTCGAGGCGAAACAGCTGCAGCGCTTCTACGGCGTGGACTCGAACAAGCTCGACATCGTCCTGCCGGGCGTCAACCACCGCATCTTCCACCCGGATCAGGACAAGCTGCGCCGGCCTCTGGGCGACGATGACTTGCACCTGGTCTACGCCGGGCGCATGCAACCGCTGAAGGGAGCCCATCTTCTGCTCGAAGCCATGGGCATCGCGCGTCGCGAGGATCCAGCCCTGCGCATTACCGCATCGCTGTTCGGCGCGCTGTCCGGGGCAACGGACTACGACCTGCCAGCGCAAGTCCAACGCCACGGCCTGGAGGACGTCGTCCGGTTCTTCGATCCGCTATCCCCCGAGAAGCTGGCGCTCGTCTTCGCCAATGCCGATGTCGTTGCGGTACCGTCGCTCTCCGAGACTTTCGGGTTGGTGGCCGCCGAAGCGCAGGCCTGCGGCACGCCGGTGTTGGCCAATGCGGTGGGAGGGTTGGCCTACGCCGTCAATGACGGCGAATCCGGTTGGCTCATGACCGAGCCTGATGCCCAGCTTTGGGCCGCCAAGCTGCTTGAACTGGCCCGGGATCCTGAACAGATTACCGCTGCCGGACATGGGGCGCTGGAACATTCGGCCCTCTTCACCTGGGAACGCGCGGCCGTGGCCACCCTGGCCAGCTACCGTGTCGCCCAGTCCGAGCGCCAAGTACGTTGAATGCAATAGTGCCTTGGCCTTCAAGGCAAATCCATTGAAGGCCAAGGCACTAGCGGTGGAGCCTAGCTGCGCACCAGATCCAGCTCGAAGTGGGGCTTGGACTTGCGTGCATTCCACGCGTGGACCTTGTACCCATCGGCTTGCGGCTGGAAGGCCAGGTCAACCGATGCCGGAAGCACTACCGGGGTCTTGAACTCGATGCTCCAGTGGTACGTTCCGTTGGCTGGTTCGATCCCCGCCAATGCCCGGGCTGCCAGGTAGATGCCGTGGGCAATAGCCGCTGGCATGCCCAACGCCTTGGCGCTGACCGCGGACAGGTGAATCGGGTTGTAGTCGCCGGCTACTGCGGCCCAACGACGTCCCGTTCCCTGATCCAGTTTCCAGCTCGCGGTACGCTGCGGTGCGGCAAAGGCCGGATGCGCGATCTTCTCCGGTGTGCGGCCCTCGAGCCGCACGCCTTTGGCCAAGAACGTGCTGCGCAGCAGCACCCGGTCCTGCCCGTCCACGACGAGGCGCATCACCAAGTCGGAGGTGACCCCCTGGGGATGGGCCGAAAGGTTCTCGCTGTGCACCTCGATATCGAATGCTTCGTGCTCCCCCAGCGGCTGGTCCACATCGACCTGGTTGGACAGGTGGATCATGCCCAGCAGCGGCAAGGGGAAATCATCTTGCACCATCAAGGACATCGCCAGCGGGAAAGCCAGCGAGTGCAGGTAGAGGCTGGGCAGCACGCCGTTCATCGGCGCGCCTACGGCCTGGCGGAACTCGGCGAGTTTCACCGGATCGGCCTTGGCGCCCTGGAAGACCAGGACGGTTTCGGGCAGCACCGGGTTCTTCGGCTTCCGCTTCAGGGTCTTCACGGCCCTGGCATAGACCGAGGCCATCGAGGGAATCCCGGTGACGATCTGCGCACCCATCTAGGCACCTACCAGCGATTGGCCGCAGACCCGCAGCACTTGGCCGTTCAACCCGGCCGCGGCATCGGATCCGAGGAAGCTGATCGCCTCGGCAACGTCTACCGGCAGACCGCCTTGCATCAGCGAAGGCAGAACCATGCGGGCAACGGTGCGGGTACCCAGCGGGATCTTCGCGGTCATCTCGGTCTCGATGAACCCGGGAGCCACAGCGGCGATGGAGCCGCCATTTTCTGCAAACAGCTTGGCGCTGGCGTGCACCATGCCGATCACCCCGCCCTTGGAGGCCGCATAGTTGGTCTGGCCGCGGTTCCCGGCAATGCCGGAGGTGGAAGCCAGCGAAACGATGCGCAAACCGGGCAGCTTGGCTGCCAGGAAGGCCTCATTCATGCGCAGCTGCGAAGCGATGTTCACGGCAATCACCGAGTCCCAGCGGCCGGCATCCATATTGGCCAGCAGCTTGTCCCGGGTGATGCCGGCATTGTGGATCACCAGATCCAGCGAGCCATGGCGGCCGATCGCATGGTCCATGATCTGCTGGGCGGCATCCTGGGCGGTGACATCCAACTGCAAGGCGGTGGCGCCGATGGAGTTGGCGACCTTGGCTAGCGATTCGCCGGCAGCAGGCATATCCACCACGACCACCTGCGCGCCGTCGCGGGACAGCGTCTTGGCGATGGCCGCGCCGATGCCGCGAGCGGCACCGGTCACCACCGCGACCTTGCCGGCCAGCGGCTTGGCGAAGTCGGCAGGCAGCACGCCGTCATTGGTGCGCACGGAAAGGAACTGGCCGTCCACGTAGGCGCTGCGCCCGGAGAAGAAGAAGCGCAGCGCGGCCAGCGCACTAGGGCTGGCAACGCTGGTGCCTTCGGCAAGCACGATGCCGTTGGCGGTGGCTCCCGCGCGCATTTCGCGGCCCATCGAGCGCACGATGCCGTCGATGCCCTGGCGCACGGCGGAAAGCTCCGGCGCATCGTCATCGCTGGCGGGACGGGAGAAGGCCACCACGCGGCCGCCTGGCAGCAGCTTGCGCAACGCCTGGCCGGCCGCCAGCATCAGTGGCGACAGCTCGGTGGGGTGCTCGAGTTCATCGAGCAGCAGCACCAGGCCGCCGAGCTTGGCATCGCCGGCGTCGTGCCGGCGCACATCCAGCCCCCAGGCGACCAGGGTGTCGCTCAGGTCCTGGGCCTTGGACGAGGCACCGAGCACCAGCACCGGGCCGGGCAGCAGTGGCGCATCGGGGCTGTAGCGGCGCAAGCGCGGAGGACGCGGCAAGCCCAGCAGGGTGGCCAGCTTCTTGGTGATCCCGGAATTAACCAGTTCCATGTACTTGTCCGCCATTAGCTGCGAGCCTCCAGAATTGCGACGACGCCCTGGCCACCTGCGGCGCAGACCGAAATCAGCGCGCGGCCCGAGCCCTTTTCATGCAGCATTTTCGCGGTGCTGGCGATGATGCGCCCGCCGGTGGCGGCGAAGGGGTGCCCTGCGGCCAGCGAGGAGCCGTTCACGTTCAGCTTCGATCGGTCGATGGCGCCCAGCGGGGCATCCAGCCCCAGCTTCTCGCGGCAGAATTCCTCGTCCTCCCACGCCTTGAGCGTCGAGAGCACGGTGCCCGCGAAGGCCTCGTGGATCTCGTAGAAATCGAAGTCCTGCAAGGTGAGGTTGTTGCGCTCCAGCATCCGGGCGGTCGCGTAGGCCGGAGCCATCAGCAGGCCCTCGGCACCGTGCACGAAGTCCACTGCCGCCGCTTCGAAGTCCACGAAATTGGCCAGCATCGGCAGGTCGTTGGCTTGCGCGTACTCTTCGCTGCCCAGCAGCACGGCCGAGGCGCCGTCGGTCAGCGGGGTGGAGTTTCCGGCGGTCATGGTCGCCGCATCGCCCAGGTTCTTGCCGAAGGCGGGCTTGAGCTTGCCCAGCTTTTCCATGGTGGAGTCGGCGCGCAGGTTGTTGTCCTTGGACAGGCCGTTGAACGGGGTGACCAGGTCGTTGAAGAAGCCGCGGTCGTAGGCGGCGGCCAGGTTCTGGTGGCTGGCCAGGGCCAGTTCATCCTGGGCCTCGCGGGTGATGCCCCACTTCTTGGTGGTGATTGCCTGGTGGTCGCCCATGGACAGGCCGGTGCGCGGTTCGCCGGTGCCGGGGGCGGCCGGGGCCAGATGGCCTGGGCGCAGCTTGGCCAGCGCGGCGAGCTTGGCCTTGGTGCTGCGGGCGCGGGAAAGCTCCATCAGGATGCCGCGCAGAGCATCCGAGACGGCGATCGGCGCGTCGGAGGTGGTGTCCACGCCGCCGCCGATGGCGGAATCGAGCTGGCCCAGCTTGATCTTGTTGGCCAGCGAGCCGATGGCTTCCATGCCGGTGGCGCAAGCCATCTGCACGTCATAGGCCGGGGTGGCGTGATCCAGCGAGGAGCCGAGCACCGATTCGCGGATCAGGTTGAAGTTCTTGGAATGCTTGAGCACCGCGCCGCCGGCGACGGCGCCGATGCGCTGTCCCTGCAGCCCGAAGCGGGCGACCAGGCCCTGAAGTGCTGCAGTGAACATGTCCTGGTTGGACGCATTGACGTAGGCGGTATTGGAACGGGCGAAGGGAATGCGGTTGCCACCGATGATCACGGCATTGCGCACAGAGGGCTGGCTCATGTTCGTTGAACTCCTACAAATATTCTGGTGTGACAAGTATTACTGTAACCAAGAGTACATGATACTGTGAGTTACGTGAACAAGATCACTGGGGAAATCGACCGCGAGACCGACGGCCGGGCAGCTCGCTGGCAAGCGCATCGCACCGCGCGCCACGAAGAACTGCTCAAGCTGGCGCGCAAGGCCGTGCACAAGCTCGGTCCGCAGGTCTCCATGGAAGACATCGCCAATCACGCGAAAACTTCCAAACCGGTGTACTACCGGTACTTCGGCGACAAGGAGGGCCTGCGCCAGGCACTGAGCGCCATGGTGATCAACGACTTCCGCGAACGCGTCATCGCCGCAGGCCTGGCCAAGGAAGACGAAATCAGCGCCCTGCACGCCATGGTTTCCTCCTACCTGGAGCTGGCCGCCAATAGCCCGAACCTGTACTTCTTCGTGACCTCGGCCCCGCGCTGCGCCGACGATGAATCCGCTGGCGCCCTGAGCACCTTCTTCGAAGAGGCATCCAGCTTGATGAGCGAACGCCTGCTCAAGCTCTATGACCAGCGCGCCACTTCCGCGACCCTGGAGTTGTGGCCGCGCGCGGCGCTGGGCATGGTCCGCGCGGCCGGCGAACAGTGGCTGCGCCAACCGGATTCCGCCAACAAGCCGGCCTTGCCGTCGCTGGCCGCGGAACTGACCAATTGGCTGGCCTACGGCATCGCCTCCACCCGGACCCCGAAAACCAACTGAAGCACCCAGGTGCACTCCCAAGCCGACTCACCACCGAATAGAAAGACACGTCATGAGCGAGAACCGCATCAACGTCAACGCCCTGTCCAAACAGCTCTTCGGCCCCTACGCCGAAATCCGCAAGGCCTCCCGCGCCCGCGCCGCGGACCCGCAGCTGCAGCGCGACCCGCTGCTGGGCATGGATGAGCACCGCGAACGCGTTCTGGGCCAGCTGGGCATCCTGGTGCAGCAGGAAGCCGTCCAGCGCGCCTTCCCCACCGAATTCGGCGGCAAGAACGACCACGGCGGATCCATCGCCGCCTTCGAGGAACTGGTCGCCGCGGACCCGTCGCTGCAGATCAAGGCCGGAGTGCAGTGGGGCCTGTTTGCCGGGGCGATCCTGCACCTGGGCACCGAAGAGCACCACAAGGCCTGGCTGCCCGGCGCAATGAACCTGGACACCCCCGGCGCCTTCGCCATGACCGAAATCGGCCACGGCTCCGACGTGGCCGCGGTGGGCACCACCGCCACCTACGACGAGGCCACCGATGAATTCGTCATCCACACCCCGTTCAAGGCCGCCTGGAAGGAATTCCTGGGCAACGCCGCCCTGCACGGCAAGGCCGCCACCGTCTTCGCGCAGCTGGTCACCAAGGGCGTGAACCACGGCGTGCACTGCTTCTACGTGCCGATCCGCGATGAGCAGGGCAACTTCCTGGAGGGCATCGGCGGAGAGGACGACGGGCTCAAGGGCGGGCTGAACGGCATCGACAACGGCCGGCTGCACTTCACCAATGTGCGCGTCCCCCGCACCAACCTGCTTAACCGCTACGGCAATGTGGATGAATCCGGCACCTACTCCTCGCCGATCGCCTCCCCGGGCCGCCGCTTCTTCACCATGCTCGGCACCCTGGTCCAGGGCCGCGTCTCGCTGGACGGCGCCGCCACCAACGCCTCGAAGATCGCCCTGCAGATCGCGGTGACCTACGGCAATCAGCGCCGCCAGTTCAACTCCGTCTCGGACACCGAGGAAACCACCTTGCTGGACTACCAGCGCCACCAGCGCCGGCTGCTCACCCGGCTGGCCCGCACCTATGCGTCCTCCTTCGCCCACGACGGGCTGCTGGAGAAGTTCGACGCGGTGTTCTCCGGGCGCGAGGACAGCGACACGGACCGCCAGGATCTGGAAACCCTCGCCGCGGCGCTCAAGCCGCTGAGCACCTGGGACGCGCTGGACACCCTGCAGGAATGCCGCGAAGCCTGCGGCGGAGCCGGGTTCATCGCCAAGAACCGCTTCACCCAGCTCTATGCAGACCTCGATGTCTACGTGACCTTCGAGGGAGACAACAATGTGCTGCTGCAGCTGGTGGGCAAGCGCCTGCTCACCGACTATGCCGCCGAATTCCGCAAGCTCGATACCGGGGCCATGGCCCTGTACGTGGCCAAGCAGGTGGGCACCACTGCCCTGCACCGCTCGGGCCTGCGCAGCGTCGGCCAGGCGTTCGCGGATATCTCCGACGAGCGCAAGAGCGCCAACTTCTTCAAGGACCCGGAGAACCAGCGTGCCCTGCTCACCGACCGCATCAACGCCAAGGTGGCCGAAGTTGCCGGCGCCCTGCGTGCTGCCGGCAAGGACAAGGCCAAGGGCGCCGCGGCATTCAACGAGAACCAGGACCTGCTGATCTCCGCGGCACGCGACCACGGCCAGCTCTTGCGCTGGGAAGCGTTCACCGCCGCGTTGGAGCAGACCGGCGATGCTGCCACCAAGGAGGTGCTGACCTGGCTGCGCGATGTCTTCGCCCTGAGCCTGGTCGAAGACGACCTGGGCTGGTACCTGTCCCACGGCTTGCTCTCCATGCAGCGTGCCCGAACCCTGCCCGGCTACCTCAACCGCCTGCTCGCCCGCCTGCGCCCGCACGCACAGGACCTGGTCGAGGCCTTCGCCTACACCCAGGACCACCTGCGCGCGGACATCTCCTCGGGCGGCGAAGCCGAGCGCCAGGACGAGGCTATGGAGTACTTCCGCAAGCTGCGCGCCAGCGATGACGCGCCGGTCAGCGAAAAGTCGCTGCAGAAGGCCAAGGGCTAACCCGTAGCCACGCCGATGCCCGCATCCCAAAGCATTCTGGGTGCGGGCATCGGGTGGTTAACCGTTCAAGCGCTGGGCCAGCGCCACAATGATCCCTTCAGGTCCGCGAATGTAGGCCATTTTCCACACGCCTTCATAGTGTCCGATGCCGCCGATCAGCGGATAGCCGCGCTGGTTCAAGTCATCCACCGTGGCCTGCAGGTCATCGAGCTCGAAGGCGATCGAACGCAATCCCAATTCATTGGCCATCGCCGCATGGTTTCCCGGCAGGTGCGCTGGTCTTTCGAAACTGGACAGCTCGATTCCCACATCGGATCCGGGAGCCTTGAGCATCACGATATTCGTGCGCGAGTCGGGCACAGCGCAGACGGTCTCCAGGAACTCGCCTTCAAGCCCGTTCGCCCGGCCTTCCACTTCCAGCCCCAGGCTGGCAAAGAAGCCGGTCACCATCTCGAGGTCGGCAACGGTGATGCCTACATGGTCGAATCGAATGGGTCGCGGCATGGGAATCGGTTCGCTTTCGCTCGAAGGTACGCCACAGCCTACTCCGCTGGACGGCGGCGAACCAGATCGCCGCTGCCTTTTGGCACCAGCAAACTAGCTTGCGGCGAGCCGAAGCTCGTCCGCCACCTTGGCTACCAGTCGCCGCTGCTTTGGGCACACCGCCTGAACCGGCAGCGGCAAGCAATCTTCAGCTACCCAGCCAAAGTGCTCGGCGATGGCGGCACTGATCCGAAGGCTGCCTCCGCAGTGCGCCATCAGCTCCCACAGCGGCTCCAGTCTCGCTGAGATCGCCAGCGCCTTTTGCGGGTCTCCTTCCTGCACCGCACGCGTAATCTCAACCACCGGGCCGGGGATCGTTCCGCCCACCGCGGTAAACCACGCGTCACATCCTGCGATCAGGCCAGCTGCCCCTAAAGCATCGCCCGATACGCCGATACCCACGTGTTCGGGCAGCACCGCACGAATTGCGGCCACGTGCTCCTTGGCCTGCACCGGATCGGCTGGAACCCCGGGAATCTTGATTGACACGATCCCGGGCAGCTGCGCGATGCGCCCGTAGAGCCGGTTGCTGAAGGCGAAGTGGGTGGTCCGGGGATTGTCGTAGACAATGACCGGCAACTCGCTGTGTTCACTGGCCGCCTTGAACAGGGAGAAGACCTCATCGTCATTCAGCTGCTGATAGCCCACCGGGGCGAGCAGCACGCCGACGGCACCGGCGTCCCGGGCATCGCCAATATGTTCCAGGACGCGGGAAGTGCGCAGTGCACCCACGCCAGCAAGCACCGGGATCCGGTCCGCATGCTGCACGGCCAGCTCGATGACGCGCCGGCGCTCGGCGCGATCCAGGTACATATACGAGCCAGTTGAGCCCAGCACGGTGATCGAATCCACCTCGGCCTGCACTAGCCGCTGCACCAGGCCAATGAATGCCGGCTCGTCGAGCCGGTCATCTCGCAAGGGCGTAAGCGGGAAGGCGCTGAGCCCGGTCCACGCAGTTTCCGGCGCCGCGTTGTTCTTCGCTGCCAAGCTCATGATCCGTTCTCCTTGGTGATGCGCTGGTTCCTCGATCTTACGGCGAGCAGTGCGCAGAGGATGACCGCGCATCCGCCCACAACGGTGGGCCAACCGATGGGTTCGTGCAGCAGCAAGCCCGCCCAGCAGATGGTCATCACCGGTTGCGCCAATTGCACCTGGCTCACCTGCGCCATCGGCCCGATGGCCAATCCCCGGTACCACGCGATGAAGCCCAGGAACATGCTCACGACACCGAGATAGGCAAACGCAGCCCACTCGCCGGGTGTCGCCGTGGGCGGGTGCTGGACCGCTGAGACGGTGGCGAGCGTCAGCATCACCGGAGATGCGAGAACCAGCGCCCAGGAGATGGTTTGCCACGAGCCGAGCTCGCGCGAGAGCAGGCCGCCTTCCGCGTAGCCGATAGCGCAAGCCAGTACGGCGCCGAAAAGCAGCAGGTCTGCTCCGTGCAGCCCGCCCAGCCCGCCACCTTGCACAGCGGCAAAAGCCAGGGCGGCCAGTGCCCCGGCAGCTGCCGCAATCCAGAACCTGGTGCTCGGGCGTTCCTTGGTACGCAGCACTGCGGCAACTGCCGTCGCCGCAGGCAAAATGGCGATGACTACCGCACCGTGGCTGGCCGGAGCCGAGGTCATTGCAAAAGAGGTCAGCAGCGGAAACCCGGCGACGACTCCCCCGGCGACAACAAGCAGCCGCCAGCATTGCGGCCGCGTAGGAAATTTCTGGCCGGTCAACCAGAGTGCGCCGATGGCTAGCGCTGCGGCGATCACCGATCGCCCTGCACCGGCAAACAGCGGATGCAGGTGGCCGTGCTCTACGGCGATGCGGGTGAAGGGCACGGTGAAGGAGAAAGCGAGAACGCCCAGTAGCCCCCAGAGCAGTCCGGCACCCGGGGTGGATAGCGGTTGTCGATTATTGACAGTAGCGGTACTATGTAGCTTCATGTTTAACAGTAGCAGTGAGCGTGTGGTTGCGAAACTCCAAGAGTGGATTGTGGCAGCCCCTGCCGGGAGCCAGTTGCCCTCCACGCGTGCTCTGGTGGCGGAACACGGAGTCAGCCCGGTCACGGTGCAAAAGGCTTTGCGCACGCTCATCGGCCAAGGCGTCGTCGAGTCACGCCCCGGTATCGGCACCTTCATCCGCAAGCAACCGGTAGCCCGGGCGCACGACTATGCCTGGCAAACCGCCGCGCTGGGGGTCGTCCATCGCCCGTTGCCGGAGTTGGCCGCCGCCCAGCGGGCGACACCCAATGACGTCATCTCCTTGCATTCTGGATACCCGGATCGCGAGCTGCTGCCTGAACGCCTGGTGCGCAGCGCCTTCGCCCGAGTTGCACGCAGCGACGCGGTGCTCCAGCGCACCGAAGCCGCGGGATTGCCGGAGCTGCAAAGCTGGTTCGCCAGCGAGCTCGGGGCGATCACCGCGCCGGGACTGAGCGCACCGGCGGCCAGCGAGGTTGTCGTGCTCCCGGGCAGCCAAAGCGGACTGGGGTCGATCTTCCGCTCGCTGGTTGGGTCCGGAAAGCCGATGCTCATCGAATCCCCCACCTACTGGGGCGCCATCCTGGCTGCCGCGCAGGTCGGCGTGCAGCTCATCCCCATTCCCGCTGGGCCGCACGGTCCGGACACCGAGGTATTGGACCGTGCTTTCGAGCAAACCGGGGCTCGCGCTTTCTACGCGCACCCGAATTTCGCGAATCCCACCGGCGCCCGCTGGTCGCCCGAGGTTTCGCTGCGGGTACTGGAGATCCTGAAGCATCGCGGCGCGTTCCTGGTGGAAGATGACTGGGCCAAGGATTTCGGGATCGACGTGGATTCCTCACCGGTCGCCGCCCGTGATGACAGCGGCCATGTGGTGTATCTGCGATCCCTGACCAAGAGCGTTTCCCCTGCAGTGCGCGTGGCCGGGGTAATTGCCAGGGGCCCGGCACGTGAACGGATCCTGGCCGACAACCAAGCGCAATCGATGTATGTCAGCGGCCCGCTGCAAGCGGTTGCATTGGATGTGGTCACGCAACCCGGGTGGCGCACCCATTTGCGTTCCGTGCGCCAGCAGCTGGCAACCCGCCGGGATCTGGTCCTGGATGCCTTGGCGCAGCATCTGCCCGAGGCCCAGGTTGAACAGATCCCCCGAGGCGGGCTGAACCTCTGGGTACGGCTGCCCGATACAGCTAATCCGGCGCAGCTGGTGCGCGACTGCGAGCTGCGCGGTGTAGCGATCGCGGCCGGCGACAGCTGGTTCCCTGCCGAGCCGACCGGACGCTTTTTGCGGTTGAACTTTGCCGGCCCGAATCCCGGAGCCTTCAGCCAGGGCGTGGAGACCATCGGCCAGGTGCTGCGCGGCTAGGCCCAATGCGAAGAGCTAACCAACATTTCTGGTCTTCGTGGGGCTGCGAGGTCCGTTGGTCGAGGACAGTGCCTGCGATCATCAACTCCGTTTGGACCGGCAAGGCATTTGCCAGCGTCGCGGCATGGTCCTCGTACTCAGGATGCCAGAAGGCATCCCAGTACCGTTTTCAGCGTTGTGGGCTACCCGTAGATATGGATGCTGCCGCCATACCCGGCGGGAAGACCTCGGCCTAGCAACCACTGGCCGAGCACTTCGGTGACCTGGGCGATGTTCAAGGATTGTGGGCCTTCGAATTCCACGTCCGTATCAGGATTGCTCGACTGAGAGTCCGGGTCGGCACCGTAGCCGACCCTGATGTTGCATGCCTGATGGCCAACGATAGAGAGCTCCAAAGTGTAGTTCCCATCAGAAAGCTTGGTGCCTTGGGCATACTTGGTCATCGGATCGTTTTCAAAGGAATAGTTTTCTCCCCATTCACGGACCATGCGCAATATTGAGGGGATCTGGGCCACCGATTCGAGCTTATGCAGCTCGTCATGCCGGCTGGTGCCCCACCAGATTTCCTCCGGAGCCACTTCATCCTCCAAGAAGGCATCAAGCTCGATGGCGTTAAACCAGTTGAACTTCCTGCTCAAACGCAGCTGCCCGATTGAGTCCATCACCTTATCCATATTCGGATCGTAGCGATGAGGAAGGACAAATAAGACACATCCTGAGTCCGTCTGGAAAGCCCAAGATACAAGCGGCACGAAACGCGGGACGATTCACTTGGCTAAGTTAGCCATAATCATGCGCGCGCCTCGTAGGTTTTGAAAGCAATAGTCAGTTCACTGCACCCCAACGACCCGAATAAGGGCACAGGCCCCGGTGAGTTGCTCGCGTTGGTACTCAGATAGTGTGCTTAGTGCGTGCATGAAAATGCTCCCCTAAAGTTGTTGACTTTTACAGTCCAACTTTCGGGGAGCAGTTCAAAATAATTTCATCCACCGGGGCCTGTTGAACTCTTTGCTGGCTACAGTCCGTCTACCTCGACCAGGCCGCGGCGCGTAGGCACCGGGGCCACGTGCGTGCCGTTGGCCGCCACACGCTGAACCGACAGCAACCGCGGCGGCGCCCCGTCGGCGGTTTGCAGGATCCACGGACCGACCATCAGGTAGCCGCGATCATTTTCGGCCTCGGTGACCACGCCGGTAATCACGAAATCACCGTAGGGTTCCTGGCTGAAGGATGCGGCAACCAAATCGCCGTGGGACAGCTCGGAAACTTCAACGTCTTCCGGGGCGAACTCGCCTTCGAAGACTGCGGGGAAGGCGCGCACGTCCTTATCAGGCTGGCGGGCCATGGTTTCGCCGCCGTCGGCGTCTTTGGCTTTCTTCTTGGCAGCGGCCGCGTTCAGCCCGCCGACCATGACGTCGTCGAGCACGGTGGCGTGCGCGGCACCGGTGATCAGGAAGTTGCCGAAGCGGGCGGTCTTGTAGAGCACCGAGATCACGTCCCCGGCTTCCACCTCGCCGAAGGCCGCTTTCATGCCGGCTACATCGCGCTTGGAAGGGCCCTTGATAAAGACGTCCACGGGGTGATTCTCCGATTCTGCAGGAATTAGGTTCTGCGCTTAAGCGTAGGCCAGTTGCCAGCCACGAAGAAAACGCCTAGCCTCGCAGGGCGGCGTCGAACCATCCGGTAATGCTCGCCGGATGGGTGATCGCGGTGCCCACCACCACGGCGAACGCGCCGGCATCCAGCGCGGCTTTGGCCTGCGCCGGGGTGTGGATCCGGCCCTCGGCAATCAATGGCGGCTCCAGGCCCGCTGCCGCGATCTGTTCCAGCAGCTCAAGGTCAGGCCCCTCGGTCTTGTCCCGTTCCCCGGTGTAGCCGGCCAGCGTGGTGCCGATCAGATCGGCCCCGGCCTGCGCGGCGGCCAGCGCGTCGTCCAGCGACCCGCAGTCGGCCATTACCAAGGCGGCAGACCGTTCGTGAACCGCGCTAATGGTTTGTTCCAGGCTCTTGCCGTCGGGCCGTTCGCGGCGGGTGCCGTCCAGGGCCACGATGTGCGCCCCGGCGTTGGCCACCGCCAAGGCGTGGTGGATGGTGGGGGTGATGAACACGCCCTCATGGCCGTCCTTGAACAGCCCGATGACCGGCACCTCGACGGCCGAACGCGTGAATTGGATATCCGCGATGCCCTGCACGCGCACCGCGCCGGCGCCGCCGATCACCGCCGAGGCCGCCACCTGCGCCATGGTCTGCGGGTGGCGCATCGGCTCCCCCGGATAGGCTTGCGCCGAAACGATCAGCCGCCCGCGCAGGGCTTGCAGTGCTGCTGCCGAAAGCAACATGTCTTTCTCCTCTTAGTCTTGTGGCCAGAATAGGCTGGCTGCCCCGATCAGGGCGGCATCGGTTCCCAAACGGGCAGGTTCCAGCGCGGTGCCGCGCACCAGGTCGATGGCGCTGGAGGCGAAGCCCTCGCGCACACCCTCCCACCAGATCTTCCCCGCCCCGGCCATCCCGCCGGCAATGACGATTTTCTGCGGGTCCAGCACGTTGGCCAGCGATCCGGCGGCGGCGCCTGCGGCCAAGCCTCCGGTATGCAATGCCCGATAGGCCAAGGCGTCGCCGGCTTCGGCCAGCGCGGTGACCGCCTGGGTGTCGCGCACCTGCGGGTTGCCGGCCAGTCGCTGGTAGTGCCGGTGGATCGCCGGCCCGGCGGCGATCGCCTCCACATGCCCGGTGCGTCCGCAGGAGCATTCCAGCCCGGTGGCGTAAGCCGAATCGATGTGCCCCATATGCCCGGCCACGTGGTGGAAGCCGGTGACCAGCTGGCCGCCGTGCAGGTAGGCTCCGCCGATTCCGGTGCCGATGGCCAACAGCATCACCTGGCCGGTTCCCCGGCCCGCGCCGAAGCGGGCCTCGCCCAAACCGTGGGCGTGCACGTCATTGACCGCGCGCACCGCTAAACCCGTGAGCCGTCCCAGTTCGGCCGCCATGTCGGTGCCGGCCCAGCCCGCCAGGGTATCGGTGGCCGAAACCACCTTCGCGGTTTCCGGGTCGATGACCCCGGCGGCGCCGATACCCAATCCGGCCGGCCGCGCCGAGCATGCACCGCGCAGCTGCTGCACCACGCCGGCCATGGCCGCGATGATCGCGGCAGAGCCTTCGCAGGCCGGTGTGGGTGCTTGGCTGCGCGCGGTGATGGTGCCATCGCGGCGCACTACGGCGCCGGCGATCTTGGTGCCGCCCAGATCCAGGGCGAGCACCTCGCCGGCGCCTGCTAGTTGTTCTTGCACTGGGCCAGGGCCTACTTGGCGGCCACCGGCAGCAGGCCGGTTTCGGCAAGGATCCCGCGGATCGCGGCGGCCTCGGAGGCATCCAGCGACGCCATCGGGGCGCTCATGGCGTTAGTGGCGATGATGCCCAGTTCCACCAGGGCGGTCTTGAAGGCGCCCAGGCCCGCAGCCCCTGGCGACACCCGGGAAGCATCCGGGGTGTAGACGATGTCGAAGACGCGGGCCAGGCGGTCCTGCTCGGCCGCGGCGCCGGCCCAGTCGCCGGCCACGGCCAGGTCGAACAGGCGGCGGTAGCCAGCTGGGTCCACGTTGCCCAGGCCCGGGACCACGCCGTGGGCTCCGCCCAGCAGTGCCCCGTCGACGACGACCTCATGGCCGGTGAACACCGAGAAGCCTTCGATGTCCTTGGTGGCCAGCAGCAGCTGGCGGAAGGACACGTCGTCGCCCGAGGAGTCCTTCACGCCCACGATGGCGCCGGACTGCGCCAGCCGGATGGCCACATCCAGCGGCAGCTTGTGGTGGGTGCGCACCGGCACGTCGTAGGCGAAGATGTCGACCTGCAGGGCGTCGTGGATGGCGGTGAAGTGCGCTTCGATCTCCGGGCCGTTGGAGATGGCATAGAACGGGGTGGTCACCACCAGCGCGTCGGCGCCCAGGGCGATCAGCCGCTGGCCCTCGTCGATGACGCGGGCGGTGGTCTGCTCGCTGGCACCGACCAGGACCGGCACGCGGCCGGCGTTGGCGGCCACGATCCGGGCGAGTACCGCGTCGCGTTCGGCAGTGGCCAGGTAGGGCACCTCGCCGGAGGAACCGAGCACGAACAGGCCGGCCACTCCCCCGTCGATCAGGTGTTCCACCACGGCATCCAGGCCGGCGGCGTCAATGGCGCCATCGGCGGTGCGCGGGGTGATGACCGGCGGGATGACGCCGGAGTACTTCGGGTTGTTCGTGTAAGCCACGGGAATTCGGTCTTTCTCTAGGTGCCGCAAGTGCGGCGAATGGTTAGTGCTCCAGCAGTGCCGGGGCAGCACCCAGCAGGGTGCGGGTGTAGTCATTGGTGGGCGCGTCGAACACCTGTGCGGCATCGCCGCGCTCGACGATTTGCCCGGAGTTCATCACGCAGATGGTGTCCGAAACATAGCGCACGGTCTGGATATCGTGGGAGATGAACACCATGCCCAGATTCAGCTCGGATTTCAGGTCGGTGAGCAGGTTCAGCACCTGCGCCCGCACCGAGACATCCAGCGCGCTGGTGGGCTCATCGGCCACGATCACCGCAGGTTCCAGGGCCAGCGCCCTGGCGATGGCCACGCGCTGGCGCTGGCCGCCGGAGACCTGGCTGGGCAGGGCCGAGGCCGCCGAAGCCGGCAGGCCCACCACCTCAAGCAGTTCCAGCGCCTTGGCCTTGCGCGAAGCATCGCTGCCGATGCCATGCACGCGCAGCGGGTCGGTGAGCGTGTCCATGATCGGCATGCGCGGATTCAGCGCGGTGGCCGGGTCCTGGAAGACTACGCCCACGCTGCGCCCGAACTCCTTGCGGCCCGCGGCGTTGCGCTTGCCCACCGGCTTGCCGTTGAACAGCACCTGCCCGCTGGTGGGTTCCTGCAGTCCCACCAGCACCGAGGCCAGGGTGGACTTGCCGCAACCGGATTCGCCCACGATGCCCACGGTCTGCCCGCGGTGCACCGCGAAGTCCACCCCGTTGACGGCCTTGATCAGGCGCGGGGAGAACAGCTTGCCGCCGCGGATCCTGTGGTGCACGTGGATATCCTGCAGCTCGATGATCGCGTTGCTCATTTGGTGGCTCCTTGAAGGTGGCTGCCATTGCCCTGGTGGCTGGCCCAGCGGTGCTCGCTGCCGGCGTCCACCGGGACGAAGGACAGGTGCTGGTCCGGGTCGGCGCCGGCACGCTGCGAACGCTCGGCGAAGCGGTCGCCGGCGGCGAAATCATACGGGCTGGGGACGGTGCCCGGGATCTGGTGCAGGCGTTCGGCCTTGGACTCGATGGAGAGCACCGCGCCGAGCAGGCCCTGGGTGTATTCGTGATGCGGGTCCGAGAGCACTTCGCTGATCGGACCGGACTCCACCACCTGGCCGGCGTACATCACGGTGACCCGGTGGGCCAGCGAGGCCACCAGTGCCAGGTCGTGGGAGACGAAGACCATCGCGAAGCCCAGCTGCTCGCGCAGCTCGTTGAGCAGGTCGACCACTTGCTTCTGCACGGTGACATCCAGCGCGGTGGTCGGCTCGTCGCAGACCACCAGCTTGGGGCTGCGCGAGAGGGCCATGGCGATCAGCACGCGCTGGCGCTGGCCGCCGGAGAGCTCATGCGGGTAGGAGCGCAGGGTGCGCTTGGCATCCAGCTTGACCAGGGCGAGCAGTTCCTCGGGGGTCTTGCGCCCGCCGCGGCGGGTGAGCTGGCGCAGCTGGTCGCCGATGAGCATCGAGGGGTTCAGGCTGGACAGCGCGTCCTGGTAGACCATGGCGATCTGCTCGCCGCGCAGGCCCTTGTAGACCTTGTCGTCCCCGGCCCGGGTGCCGCCATCGGAGGTAGCCGGCAGCAGTTCCCTGCCCTCGAAGGTGATGGAACCGGAGAGCTGGGCGCTCCCCGGCAACAGGCCCATGATGGCCAGCGAGGTGATGGACTTGCCGCAGCCGGATTCGCCCACCAGCGCCATGGTTTCGCCCTCGCGCACCGCGAAGGAGACGTCCTGCACGATCGGGGTGTCCCCGTAGCGCTCCGGGAAGCGGATGGACAGGTTCTTGACCTCCAGGATGGTGCGCGGCGCGCCCTGGGAGGTATCGAGCACCAGGCGGTCGGTGCGCTGGGCCTCGGCCGCTGCCAGCAGGTCCAGTTCCCCGCGCAGCCGCTCGGCGGCCTGCGGGTCCGCGGCCGCCTTGGCCTTGGCCAGCGCCGGCTCGCCGTTCTTCTTCGCCTGCTTCCTGGCCGAGCCCTTGGTGTTCACCAGCGCATCGGTCATGCCTTCGGCCAGCATGTTCAGCGCCAGCACGGTCAGCAGGATCACCAGGCCGGCGAAGGTGGTCGCCCACCACGCGCCGTTGAGCACCAGGGTGCGGCCGTAGGAGATCACGTTGCCCCAGCTCGGGGCCGGGTCCTGGATGCCTGCACCGAGGAAGGACAGGGATGCTTCGAGGATGATGGCGTCGGCCACCATCACGGTGGCGAAGACCATCACCGGGGCCGCGCAGTTGCGCAGCACGTGGGTGCCCAGGATGTAGAAGCGCCCGGCGCCGATCACGCGTTCGGCGCGCACGTAGTCCTCGCCCCATTGGGCCAGCACGTTGGCACGGACCACCCGGGCGATCTGCGGGGTGTAGATGATCGCAATGGACAAGATGATCACCGGCAAGGTGTTGCCCAGCGAAGCCAGCAGCGCGGCGGCCAGGGCGATGCCCGGGAAGGCCATCACCATGTCCATGATGCGCATGATCGTCTCATTGGCCCACTTGGCGCTGGTGGCGGCCAGCGCGCCGAGCAGCCCGCCCATGACCAGTGCCAGCGCTACCGACCCTAGGCCGACCAGCAGCGAGGCTTGGGCGCCGAAGAGCAGGCGCGAGTAGATGTCGCGGCCCAGCCGGTCGGTGCCGAAGAAGTGCTCGGCGCTCGGCTTCTGCGCCGGGATTCCGGTGGCCAGCGGGTCATGCGGGGCGATCAGCGGGGCGAAGAGGGCCACCGCGGCGATGGCCAGCAGGAAGGCCAAGGCGATTTTGGAGCCTGCCGGCAGCGCCTTGAATCGGGCGCCGGACTCGGAAAGGCGGTTCACGAGGTTGTTGCGTGGGGCCATGATGCTCATCCCTACACCGTCCTAATTCGCGGGTTGATCAGCAGGTAGAGCAAGTCGACGATGATGTTCACGAGCACGAAGGTGATCGCGATGGTCAGCGTGACGCCCTGGACCAGGTTGGTGTCCTTGTTGGTAATGCCGTTCATGATCAGCTGTCCCATGCCGGGCAGGGAGAAGATCATCTCGATGACCACCGCACCGCCCAGCAGGTAGCCGATGCGCAGCCCGAGCACGGTCACCGGGGTGACCAGGGCGTTGCGCAGCACGTTCTTGGAGATCACTTCGCCGCGCGGCACGCCGTTGCCGATGGCGGTGCGCACGTAGTCGCGGTCCAGTTCCTCGACCATCGAGGTGCGCACCACGCGGGTGAGCGAAGCGGAGACCGGGATGGCCAGGGCCAGGGCCGGCAGCGCCATGTGCAGCAGCCAGGTGCCCGGGCCCGATCCTTCGGGGGCCGCTCCCCCGGAGGGGAACAGCGGGCTGGAACCCAGGGCGAACCACTGGATGAGCAGGATGCCCAGCCAGAAGGACGGGGTGGCGATCGCCGCGATGGAGAAGATGCGGACCAGCTGGTCCGGCCAGCCATCGCGGTACAGTGCACCGAGCAGGCCGAAGGCCAGCGAGATGACCACGGCGATGACTACGCCCAGGAAGGTCAGCTGCAAGGTCAGCGGGAATGCGCCGGCGATCATTTGGGAGACCGATTGGGCTGGCGGGGTGGTCAGGCCGAAGTCCAGGCGGATGAGCCGGCCGATGAAGCTGATGTACTGGACCACCAGCGCGTCGTTCAGGCCGCGTTCCTCGCGGTAGGCCTCTTTGGCGGCCTCGGAGGCGCCCTCGCCCAGCGCGGAGGTGGCTTCATCGCCCGGGGCCAGCTTCATGATGATGAAGACCATGGCGGAGATGCCAAGGACCATCACCGGCAGCGCGGCCAGGCGGCGTAAGAGCAGGTTGAGGAAATTCCCCATGGAGTAGCTCCGTCGAGTATCGAAGTGTGCAGGTCATTGCGCTGGGCGGGCCGGGAGGCACGGCGTGGGTGCCGTGCCTCCCGGCCTGCTGCGCGGGGCCGGGGCCGGCTAGGCCTTGCGGTTCACGCCGACAAAGGAGATGCCGGTGGTTGGCAGCGGCGCGAAGCCTTCCAGCGCGTTTTCGTCCCAGGCCGATGGCAGCTGGCGGTGGAGCACCGGGTAGAGCGGGGCCTGGTCGGCGACGATGTTGATCGCCTTGCCCCACGCCGCCATGGCCTTGTTCGAATCATCGGTCTGGATGGCCGCGTCCAGCTGCTTCTGCAGCTGCCTGTATTCGGGCGTATCGTTCCAGCGGAAGCGGTTCTTCGGCCAGACATCGCCGCGGTAGAACCAGCTCATCAGCAGGTCCAGGTCGTTGCCGAAGACCGATGGGTCGCCCGGGGCGGCCACCACCGAGAAGGTGCCGCTGTCCACGTTGTCGGTGTACAGCGCGCCGGACTGCAGGTTCTTCATGGTGACCTTCACGCCCGGGATCTTGTTCCAGGATTCGAGGATCAGCGGGGCGATGTCCTTGACCCACGAGGTGTCGGTGGTCAGCAGCTCGAATTCCAGCTTGTCCACGCCGGCTTCGGCCAGCAGCGCCTCGGCCTTCTGGGCGTCGTAGCCGTAGACCGTGTCCGCCTTGATGTACTGCGGGTGGCTTTCTTGCACATAGGAGCTGGCGGCCTTGGCGTTGCCCAGCAGCGCGGTGCTGATGATCGACTCGGTGTCCAGGCCGTAGTGCAATGCCTGGCGGACCAGGGCGTTGTCGAATGGCTTCTTGGCGCAGTTGAACATCAGGAACAGCAGGCCGAAGGAATCGGCGCTCTTCACCGTGGCCTTCGAGGCCAGGCGGTCCATGTCGAGGTACGGCACGTCCTCGATGGCCTGCACGCGGCCCGATTCCATGGCGGTCACGCGGGCGGCCGCGTCGGAGAGCAGGAACCAGGTCATGCCGCTGGCGGTCGCCGGGTATTTGCCGTTGTAGTCCTCGAACTTCTCGAAGACGATCTTGTCGTCCTTGGTGGCCGAGACCAGCTTGTACGGGCCGGTGCCGATCGGCGCGGCGTCGAAGGCAGCCTGGTCCTTGGAAGCCACGGCCTTCGGCACGATCTTGACCACCGAGATGCGGGTCGGGAACAGCGGGAAGGCGTAGTTCAGGGTGAACGCCACGGTCTTCTCGTCCTTGGCCTTCACCGACTTGATGAAGGGGATGAACTGGGCGAACAGCGAGGCGTTGCCGGTGTCCAGCACCCGCTCGAAGGAGTAGACGACGTCCTGGATGGTGACCGCTTCCCCGTTGTGGAAGGTGGCCCCGTCGCGCAGGGTGATTTCCCAGCTGGTGTCGTCAATCTGCTTCGGTTCTGCCGCGGCCAGCGCCAGGTAGGGTTCGCGGGTGGCCGGGTGCAGGTCCACCAGGCCCTCGAAGATGTGCATGTTGGCGGCGAACGGCGTCGCACCGGAGGAGGTCATCGGGTCGAAACCGGTGGACAGGGCGTAGGAAATGCCTGCCTCGATGGTGCCCGTGCCGGCAGCTGCGGTGCTGCCCGCGCCGCCGCTGGCTCCTGGGGAGCAGGCGGCCAGGCTGGCCGAGAATGCCGCAGCAGCGCCAACCATGCCGGTGATCTTCAGGAAATCTCGTCGTGCAAAGGGCTTGTTGGCTACTTCGTTCAAAGCCATTCTTGCCACCTCCAGGAAAATGAGTGAGTGTTGTAGGACGTAGGATGTCCGATCTATGGTCTAGACTGTAGTGGACGTCACGCCGCATGGTCAACTGCGTCACATGAACTTCTCCGACCGCCGAGGAAAGCAGGATCCGTTGAGCACGATGCCAGCCCGCCGATCAGATGCCCGTGCCCGCCTGCGCGCGCTGACCAATGACATCACCGCGCTGATCCTGGAACGCGGATTGCTGCCCGGGGACCCGCTGCCCACCGAGCAGGAACTCATGGCCGAGCTGGGTGTGGGGCGCAACTCCCTGCGCGAGGCGATCAAGGTGCTCCAGGCCCTGGGCATCATCGACACCCGCCACGGTTTCGGCATGTTCGTGGCCCAGGAAAACCTCAACGCCCTGCATGACTCCCTGGCCTTCCGCGGGCAGATGTCGCTGCGCCACCATGGCCATGAGGCCAGCGAGCTGGTCGACGTCCGCCAGGCGCTGGAAACCGGCCTGATCGGCCTGGCCATCCGCGCGGTCACCGACGAGCACCTGGAGGCCCTGGAGCAGTGCGTAATCCAGATGGAGCAGCACGCGGCGCGCGAGGAGACCTTCGTCGAGCAGGACAAGGCCTTCCACCGCATCCTCTTCGAGCCGCTGGGCAACCAGCTGCTGACCAACCTGCTCGGAGTGTTCTGGGATGTCTACCGCACCATCTACGATGCGATCGACTCCGATCTGGAAATCACCCAGCCGGCCAAGACCGCCCAGGACCACCGCGATATCCTCGACGCGGTACGCGCCAAGGATGTGGAAACCGCCCGGCAGCTGATCTCCGAGCACTTCCATGGGATTCGCGCCCTGCTGGCGAGCCGGGAAGTTTAGCAAAAGAACCCTAAAGCATTCCTTTCACAGCTAAGCTGGGGTGGTGGACACACTTCAACGCTATGCACCCAATGAAAACCTCAGGCGCGACGAAGCGGCCTGGCGCGCACGGAATATCGAATGGCACTTCGCCGAGGTCCAGCTCGATCTTTCCAATGCCACCGATCGCACAGCCACCAGCTTCAGCTCGATCACCACGCTGAACTTCAGCTCCAAGGATCCGGCAGCCTTCATCGACTTCATCCACGAATCCGTGGACGAGGTACTGGTCAACGGCACCGCGATCGACCTGGAATCCGCAGTGCTCGATGCACGCATCTACCTCGACCAGCTGCGCACCGACGTGCCGAACACCGTGAAGATCAGCGGGCGGGCGATCTACTCGCGCTCCGGCGAGGGGCTGCACCGCTTCGTGGATCCGCAGGATGGGCAAACCTACCTCTACACCCAGTTCGAGCCTTCCGAGGCACGCCGGGTCTTCGCCTGCTTCGAGCAGCCCGACCTGAAGACCAGCTACCGCTTCACCCTCACCGGCCCAGCCTCCTGGCACCTGGCCAGCAACCAGCCGATCGTCGATGAGGTACTGCACGATGACGGCACCAAGACCGTGGCCTGCGCCCCGACTCCCCCGATTTCCAGCTACATCACCGCGGTGCTGGCCGGACCGTACCACGTGGCGCGCGGCGAGCACCTCCAGCGGCTGGAGGACGGCGAAGAGCTGAGCATCGAGATGGCCGCCACCTGCCGCGCCTCGCTGGCCGAACACTTCGACGGCGACGAGATCATCAAGCTGACCAGCCAGGGCCTGGACTACTACCACCAGCTGTTCGACTACCCCTACCCGTGGGGCAAGTACGACTCGGCGTTCGTGCCGGAGTACAACCTCGGCGCCATGGAAAACCCGGGCCTGGTCACCTTCACCGAACGCTACGTCTTCACCTCGCATGCCACCGAAGGCCAGTACGAGCAGCGCGGCAACACCCTGATGCACGAAATGGCGCACATGTGGTTCGGCGACCTGGTCACTATGAAGTGGTGGGATGACCTGTGGCTCAAGGAATCCTTCGCCGACTACATCGGCACCCTGGCCAATGACGAAGCCACCGACTTCACCACCGCGTGGACCACCTTCGCGGCGCGCCGCAAGGCCTGGGCCTACGTGGCCGACCAGATGCCCACCACCCACCCCATCGTGGCCGACATCCCGGACCTGCTGGCCGCGGACCAGAATTTCGATGGCATCACCTACGCCAAGGGCGCCAGCGTGCTCAAGCAGCTGGCCGCCTTTGTCGGCGCCGAGGCCTTCCGCGACGCCGCCCGCGCCTACTTCCGCAAGCACGCCTACGGCAATACCTCGCTGGATGACTTCCTCGAAGCGCTCGAAGCGGCCAGCGGCCGCGATATGGGCCAGTGGGCGGATGCCTGGCTGAAGACCAGCGGCGTGCCGAAGCTGCACGTCGAGTACACCACCGACGCCGGCGGCACCATCACCGCGGCATCGCTGATCCAGTCGGGCACCGATCCGGTCACCGGGCAGAAGATCGCCCGCCCGCATGTGCTTTCGGTCGGCGCCTACCAGCTGGACGGGAGCCAGCTGGTGCGCACCGACTCGGTGGACGTGGAGCTCTCCGGCGAATCGGCGGCCCTGGACTTCCTGGTCGGACGCCGGATCCCGGATCTGCTGCTGCCCAACGACGGCGATGAGACCTATGCGCTGATCGAATTCGACCCGGTTTCGCGTGCCACCTTGCTCGGCCACCTCTCGGGCCTGGGCGACTCGCTGCCCCGCGCCACCTGCTGGGCGTCGCTGTGGGACGCGGTGCGTTCGGCCACCTTGGATGCGCAAAGCTACGTGCAGGCGATCCTCGATCACGCGCACGCCGTCACCGACGCGGGCGTCTTCGGGGTGCTCACCGACCAGCTGGCCACCTCGATCTCCAAGTACGTTGCCCCCGAGCTGCGCGCGGAGCTGCGCCATAAGGCCGCCGCAACCCTCACCGGGTGGCTCACCCGGTTCGAGGCCGGCGGAGACCAGCAGACCACCACCGCGCGCACCCTGGTTCGCCTGGCCCGTGCCGGCGTGGCTCCGGAGGTGCTCGACGCCTTCCTGGGCGAGCAGCCCAATGCCTACCAGGTCACCGTCGATGAGCAGCTGCTGTGGGGTTCCTACATCGCGCTGGCCGCTTCCGGCCGGCTCGACGAGGCCGCCGAGGCGTCCATGCACGAAGCGGCCAAGGCCAACCCCACCAGCGTGGCGCAGAACTCGGTCCGCACCGCGCTGGCGGCGCGCCCGGATCCGCAGGCCAAGGACACCGCTTTCGACACCGTGCTGATGGCGCGCGATGAGCATGGAGAGCTGTCCAACGATGCCCTCTCGGCCACCGCACTGGGCTTCACCATGGGTTCCTCCGCCCTGCTGGCACCGTTCGAGGAACGCTACTGGGCCGCGATCCTGCCGGTCTTCGAGACCATGGGCATGGAATTCGCCACGCGCGTGATCGAGGGGCTGTATCCAGGGCACCAGGATCTCCAGGGCGCCATCGAGCAGAACCATGCACTGGCTACCGCTACCGCATGGCTGGAACGCCATGAGAGCGCACCGGCCGCCCTCAAGCGCATCCTGCTCGAGGAACGCGCAGAACTGGAACGCTCGCTGAAGGCCCAGGCCTACAGCCGCACCAGCCGCTAGGCGCTGGCCCTCCGAAGGCCGGCCCGCTGCTTATCCACGCAGCGGGCCGGCTTTTCCGTGCCGCAGCACGCGGCCGGCGCAGCGGCGATGGCAGGGCCACAGCACCATGGCCTTAAGCCAAACAAGGGCCTGGCCTCGAACTTGATCGAGAACAGGCCCTTGGATCTTGGCTCGCTACGGAACCCGCGCAGTCCATTGCGCGGTAGCGAATTTGGCCTCGGCCAATTCCTTCGCCGCCAGACGGGATTCGGCATCCAGCTGTGCCGGCTTGGCCCCGGTGCGCTTGGCGAAGGTGTCCATCATGACGTTGATGATCTCCATGCGATCCAGCTTTGTCTGCGACTTCAGGGGATCAACACGCTTGACCGCTGAGGTGATCCCCTTGTCGGAGATCTTCTCCCGGCCAATGCGCAGCACCTGGGTCATCTTCTCCGCGTCGATGTCGTAGCTCATCGTGACGTGGTGCAGCATCGCACCGTTGGCCAGGCGCTTTTGCGCTGCGCCGCCGATCTTGCCGGCAGGGGTCGCGATGTCGTTCAGCGGCTTGTAGTACGCTTCCAGGCCGATGCTTTCCAGCGCTTCCATCACCCAGGCGTCCAGGTACGGGTAGGAATCGGCAAAGCTCATGCCGTCCACCAGGGATTCTGGAGCGTAGAGCGAGTAGGTAATGCAGTTGCCAGCTTCCATGAACATCGCGCCGCCTCCGGAAATGCGGCGAACCACCTGGATGCCGTGCTTTTCGGCTTGCTCCATATCCACTTCGTTCTTCAGCGACTGGAAGGAGCCGATCACGACGGCGCCTTCGCTCCAGTCCCAGAAGCGGATGGTCGGCTTACGGGTCCCCTTGGCGATTTGCCGGGTCAGCACCTCATCCAGCGCCACTTGCTCCGTGATTGGAATGATCTCCGGGCCCAGGACTTCCCACTCGTGGTCTTCCCACTTGGTGGCGTGTCCCAGCGCGCGGCGGACGACGCGCGCGATGGCGTCTTCGTCAAAACCGAACATCACTGCGCCTTCACGCAGATTGTCGGTTACCGCATTGCGCATGGTGCTGTGGCTGGCGTCCGCTGGCAAACCGCGTAGCGCATCGTTCAAGTCATCGAGTGCATCATCTGGTTCCAGGAAGAAGTCGCCATTCAATGACACTTCGGTGATCACGCCATCGGAAGTATCCAGATCTACAACGACTAATTTGCCACCGACTACCTTGTATTCACCATGATGCTTCATGGTTTCATTCTATCCCCGGCCACCCACTAGTCGAATCCACGCGCCCCCCGGATTCGGTGGTTCGCAGTGGCAAAATTCGACCCGGGATAACAATCGAATAAATATTCGAGAATACTTCCACATTCCGCGGATTTCCGGGCCAAACTGTCTGTTGCCGGCAGGATAATTAACTATGGCTATACCCGATTTCATCCATGACGACGATGATGAACATCGTCTACCGTTACTCCCAGCTGGCACTCGCACAGAATCCCACAAGGATTCGTTATTCAGCGACCATCTCGAACATCACCTGTTCCATGGTCCGCTGAAGCAATTGGCAGATGAGCTCTACGACGCGGGCCCGCTCAATGGCCCCGGCGACGCCCTCGAACGGCTGAAGAAGATCCAGCGCATCCAGAGCACCCTCGATGCAATGACATCTGTGCTGCTGGCCGATTCAGTAGAACAAGTCAGTGAATCATTTGCCGATATGATCGCCACCGAGGGGACCACTACCGAGGAGGAGGAACGCGAAGCTCGGAAAAGTGCTCAATACTATGGCGTTGACCGCGGCAGTGACCAGGTCATCAACTCCAACTTCATCGCAGAAGCGGCTGTCGCGCTGCGTGAGACCCCTCGAATGGTAGGCAAGCGGATGTTCTATGCCAAGGGTCTTCGCTACGCCTGCAAGGAAACTCTCACGGCTCTGGCTGCAGGAGAGATCACGCCCAAGGCAGCGCATGACATCGTGAAGCATTCGCAGGACTTGCTCCCCGAACAAATCACGCAGATGCAACGCGTGCTGTTGCCCATGGCGAAGACTGCGTCTGATGACGCGATATACCAACGCGCACGCCGGTTCCATGACCGGATGTGCCCGGAGGCCGCCGAACAAAGGCACAAGAAGTCTGAAAAGAATCGCAAGCTCACGCTATGGGATAACGAAAATGGCATGTCCACCCTCAAGTACTACAACAGTGCCGCAGTGATTCATTCCATCAAGAACTCCGTGAAGTGGCTAGCTGATCAGCATAACGATCCTCAGGATCCCCGTACCCGGGAGCAAATAGAAGCGGACGCCTTTGCAGACATCATCCTCAACGGCTGGCCGGACCGGGAAGGCACGCCCCTCAAGCCACGGGTATCCATCACGATTCCCGCGGTGGAAATGCTGGCGGATCCTACAAGGACCGTGGCTGACTTGGAAGGCTACGGCCCCATCCCACTGGGGGTCGCATTGGCGTTGGCAAAGGATGCGCCTTCGTTCCAGCGCGTGCTGACCGATCCATGGACTGGCGCCGCGATAGATGTCGAGCGCAGGCGCTACCGGCCCTCACAGAGCCTCAAGGATCTGTTACGGCACCGCGATGAGCATTGCTGCTTCCCCGGCTGTCGCCGTCCAGCTGACCGCTCCGAGATTGACCATATAAATGGCTGGGCTCACGGAGGGCATACGACCAGGGACAATACGCATCTGCTGTGCAAGCAGCATCAAATGTTCAAGCATGCATTGGGCTGGAAAGTCGTTCCGCGACCTGACGGATCCAAGATGTGGGTGACTCCGCACGGGCTGAGCGCACTCGTTATTCCGGAAAGCGTAAAGCGTGTGGACCAATTTGATCATGTAAATGATCATTGCCCAGAGCGCCCTAAGGTCATTCCTTTGCCGCATATTCGACTCACGGCAGAAGTACGCAGGGTACTTGGGCTCAAACCTCGCGTCGAAATTCCAGACCAGGATCCCGGTCCTGAATCGCCGCCAGATGACGGCCAGAAGGAAACAGGCTGAGGACGCTATCCCGATTGACCGGATTTTGGGTGACAGAATTTTTCAGTCACCAGCACCTCCACACCACCAATAACACCATTCACGCAACGGCGATAAAGCCTGTTGCTTGGAGCCGTGCGGCCAGGAGGTCTGCTTCGACGAGTCAGCGAATCTTTATTCAGCCACCACGGGAAGCCCCGACGGCTATTGCGCCGAAAAGCTCTGGGCAAACGCTACTGACAATATTTTTCAGTCAATGGCGCCTCCAGGCAACTGCCAAAATGCCCGATGCGTATCGCGGCGCGAAAAACGAAACCTCTTCGACAGTTCCATGAAAATATTTTTCAGTCGTCTCCGGCCACCCCGACAACTATTGTGCCGAAAGACGCTGGGCGAACGCTGCTGACAATAATTTTCAGTCACTGGCGCATCGAGTCGACTACCAAAATGCCCCTTGCGCATCGTGGCGCGAAAAAAGGAATCCTCTTAGTCAGTTAAGTGAGAACACTTTTCAGTCATCTCCTGCCGCCCCGACGGCTATTGCGCCGGAAGACGCTGGGGCGAACGCTGCTGACAATATTTTTCAGTCACTGGCGCATCCAGGCAACTGCCAAGATGCCGTGATGCGCATCGTGGCGCGAAAAACGAGACCTCTTAGACGGTTCCGTGAAAACATTTTTGGGTTAAGTCCCAAAAAAGGTGTACAGAACCCACCAAAAACATATAACCACTAGGAACAACACCACGAACACATGCTTTGAAAGCATGTACCGTGGCAACAATTGCAAATCAACCCCGCTGTGATGTATGCGGAAACAAGCTCGTCAAGAACGGCAAAAACAGTGCCGGACGCACCCGCTGGCGATGCAAGAACTGCGGCGCGTCCACCACCGTTTCCCGCCCCGACATCACCGCCAAGAAACAGTTCACCAGTTTCCACCGATGGGCCACCGGAAAACAAAGCATCGCCGAACTGGGAACCCCGCGCAGCACCTTTCACCGCACCACAGCATGGTGCTGGCAAGTCCAGCCACACCTGGAACAAACCGGCGAGCAACATCGATACCTCATGCTCGATGGCACCTACTTCAACGGCTACTGCGCACTGACCGCGTTCAACGGAAAGCACATCATCGACTGGCAATTCTGCGACCGTGAAAAGATCGCGTCATGGACCCACCTGCTCCAAGGCATGACCCCACCACAAATTGCGCTCATCGACGGCAACGGCGCCCTGGAATCCGTGCTCACCGCGCTCTGGCCCGACACCAAAATCCAGCGTTGCTACTTCCACATCCGCCAGTCCATGGTCAAGCATCTGACCTTGAATCCACGCACCGTCCCAGGTCAACAGCTCCTTGCACTCACCCGTGCACTGATGAAAGTCAGTACGAAAGACGAAGCGGCGAACTGGTCCGAGCAGTTCATCCACTGGCAGTCCATGCACGAAGTGACGCTCAAGGAACGCACCTACGCGAAGGACCGCACCGCGTCCAGGCCCACCCGAGTCAAGCCGCACCAGACCTGGTGGTACACGCATATCGGGCTGCGTCGCACTGAGCGGCTATTGCATGACCTGCTCAAGAAAGACCACCTGTTCCAATGGCTTGACCTCGCTCAGCCCGGAGAGCTGCTGCCCAAGACCACAAGTCCCTTGGAAGGTGGCATCAACGCCGGAATCAAGGAACAGCTACGGCTGCACCGAGGGCTGACACCGCAGCATTCCATGGCGCTGGTGCGCTGGCATTTGTATCGATACGCCGAGAACCCCAAAGATCCTTGGTCGTTCGTGCAGCGACATCATTGGGCAGAAAAACCCAAGCCGAAACCCCGGGCGGAGGAACCGATCGGGCCAGCGGTTTACGGCCAGCACTTCAGCTGGGGAGACGGCAATGGCATCCGAAAAGGCTGGGGAGGACGTAGATGAATCCACTTCCTCGCGACATCTGTACACCTTTTTTGGGACATCACCCACATTTTTCAGTCACTGATGGACAGGTGTCCCGTTAAAGCAGCAGCGGCGTGTTTCCAAGAATTGGAAACACGCCGCGAAAGCTTGCTAGGGGCGAAGTATTACTTCTTGCCGCCGAAGCCCTTGAAGCGGGCGTTGAAGCGCTCGACACGACCAGCGGTGTCCATGATGCGCTGCTTGCCGGTGTAGAACGGGTGCGAAGCTGCCGAGATTTCGACGTCGATTACTGGGTAGGTGTTGCCATCTTCCCATTCGATGGTCTTGTCCGACTTAGCGGTCGAACGGGTCAGGATCTTCTCGCCGGATGCCAGGTCGTTGAAGACAACTGGGCCGTACTGTGGATGGATATCAGCCTTCATAGCTATACACCTTTTTTGTTTATGGCCACTGGATTTTGCCAGTAGCTACTTACTCGGAAATTGTGTCCCGCATTCAGGGCTCCATGAAGAGACCTCAATGCACAGACAGTCCATCCTATCGCAAAAGCGGCGGCGGCTGAAACCTTCTTAGCGTGGCGCGGAGCACAAATGCCAGAATGCAATTGCGCTAGCGGCACCAACATTCAGGGAATCCACTTCGCGGTACATAGGGATGATCACTGTCCGGTCAACGGCGGCCAGAGCTTCATCGGTAACTCCCCTGCCTTCGTTGCCCAAGATCATGGCGACCTTCTGGCCAGACTTGATCTCTACTTCGTTTAGCGGGATCGCGTCATCGGTCAGTTCCATGGCGAGCATCTCGTAGCCATGCTTCTTCAAGGTCTGGATGTCCTCTGGCCACGACAGCATGCGTACCCAGGGAAGGTCGAAGACCGTCCCCATAGAAACGCGGGCGCTGCGTCGGTACCAGGGGTCCACGCATTTGGGGGTGAGCAGCACAGCGTCAACGCCGAGCCCTGAAGCCGAACGAATAATTGCGCCGAGGTTCGTATGATCGGCGATGTCTTCCAAGATGGCAACGCGCGAACTGGCTTCAAGCACCTCGTCCAGATCCAGCGGTTCGGGACGATTCATCGCTGCCATGGCGCCGCGGTGCAAGTGGAAGCCGACCAGATCCTGCAGCTGCCGATCATCTCCAATGAAAATCGGTGCGTCCGGGAAACGGTTGAACTCCTCGGTTAGCTGGTCCAGATGCTTTTCGGCGAGCAAGAAGCTGCGCGGCACGTGTCCCGCGTTGATCGCACGCTGAACCACTTTGGTGCTCTCGGCAATGTAAAGGCCGTTTTCCACGTCGCTGCGCATGCGCAGGTTCGCTTCGGAGAGCCGGAGGTACTCGTCGAGGCGGGAATCAGCCAGATCCGCTACCGGCAGGATCCGTTCAGGGTTGAGAATTTCAGCCACGAAGCTACACCAACTTGTAGAGCATGTTGCCCAGGGCGACCAGGCCCAGGATGACGATGACCAGGCGCAGCAGCCCAGGTGAGAGCTTGCGGCCAATCTTGGCGCCGGCAAATCCGCCGATCAGCGAGCCGACAGCGATAAGCAGAACGATGAGCCAATTGATGCGTTCCGGCGCAATGATCAGGTACATCGCGGCCGCCACGAGATTCACGATCAAGGAGAGGATGACCTTGATTGCATTGGACTGCTGCAAGGATGCTTGCAAGAACACACCGAATACCGCCATCAGCAGGACTCCCTGCGCGGCGGTGAAGTAGCCGCCGTAGACACCGATGATGAACACCAGGATGTAGAGGACCATTGGAATCTGGGCGCGATCGGCATCATCCGGGTCGGTGCCGCCGGAAGCGGCCTGCCGGGTCTTCGCCCACTTGGCAAGACGGGGCTGGAAGATCACCAGCACCAGCGCGCAAACCAGCAGCACCGGCGCAACGATGCCGAAGACGGACTCCGGCAGGTTCAGGAGGAGCAAGGAACCGATCAACCCGCCGACCAGTGAAACCGGCACGAGTTTGAGCAGCGTCTTCTTGACGCTGGCAGCTTCTCGACGGTACCCCCAGGCACCGGAGAAGCCACCAGCAACCAGACCCATGGCGTTGGAGACAACGGCATTCACCGGAGCCATGCCCAACGCCACGAGAATGGGGAAAGTGACCAACGTGCCCGAACCGACGACGGTGTTGATAGTTCCGGCCCACAGTCCGCCAATGAAGACCAGGGCTTCGCGCCAAAATTCGATCACGTGGAATTTTCCCCTTTAGTTATTGCTGTTAGCTGCGTGCGAAAGCAGAGTAGCGTCCACCTTCACGGCGCAGGCTCAGCGGCATGCCGTAGGTTGCTTCCAGGTTCGCTTCGTTCAGCGTGGATTCGATCTCGCCGGCAGCGACAACTTCGCCGTCGCGCATCATCAAGATGTGGGTGAATCCCGCTGGCACCTCTTCAAGGTGGTGGGTTACCAGAACCAGCGCCGGGGCATCCTCGTCGGCTGCCAATTCCGCCAGCTTGCCAACCAGGTCTTCGCGTCCGGCAAGGTCCAAGCCTGCTGCAGGCTCATCGAGGATCAGCAGTTCGGGATCGGTCATCAAGGCACGAGCGATCAGCACGCGCTTGCGCTCGCCTTCGGAAAGCTTGCCGAAAGGCTGGTTCATGAAGGTGGACATGCCCCAGTTGTGCAGCAGATGGAAAGCACGGCGCTCATCGAGCTTCTCGTACTTCTCGCGCCAGCGACCGGTCATGCCGTAAGCCGCGGTGAGTACTACGTTCAGCGCGGTTTCGTTGGCTGGAATGGAGTTGGCCACCAGGGCTGAGCTCAGGCCGATCAACGGACGCAGATCGAAGACCGACACCTTGCCCAAGCGTTCGCCAAGGATATCCGCGGTACCGCGGGTTGGGTGCAGCCGGGTGGCCGCAATGTTCATCAAGGTCGACTTGCCGGCGCCATTGGGGCCGATCACAATCCACCGCTGTCCTTCTTTGACTTCCCAGGACACGTCCTTGAGCAGGTCTTTTCGCCCGCGTACAACGCTGACATCTTTGAAAGTTAGCACTTCGCTCATGGTATTCAAGATTAGACTTTTCGCCCCTGTTTCACTAATTGGAAATGCCGAACGGGGCCTGAGATCGCCGGATTGACCTGTATTGCGTCCAACGGCAATACTAGTTCGCTCCCCCAGGCCTGGTCAGCAACTTTGCGCCAACACGTCATGTTTGGTCGTAAACACCGAAGCAATGAAAAATGGTTGCATGGCTTCATCATTGGTTTTCGCATCCCGCCCCGCTTTCTCCCGCACCGACTTCAACGCTGTATTGCAGCAAGCGGCCGCCGCCGGGCTCATTCCCGCCGCGGACGAAAGCCAGATCAAAGCCAGCGAAGAGCGGCTGGTCGCCAAGTTCCGCCTTGAACAGGCCGATCAGGCCAAGCTGCAGCAGGCCGCTGCGGCATTCGTCGATGCGCAGGTCGCCGACGGCGCACTGGAATACGCGGACATGTGCGTAGCGGTGGTACCGGCCGAACTCGTCGATGCTCCGCAGCTGCTCTTGCTGATGGATGTCGATTCCACCTTGATCAAGCAGGAAGTCATCGAACTGCTCGCCGCTCACGCTGGACGGGAAGAAGAAGTGGCTGCGGTGACCGAAGCCGCGATGCGCGGTGAACTGGATTTCGCCCAGTCCTTGATCCAGCGAGTAGCTACCTTGAAGGATCTGCCAGATACTGTCCTTGCCGAGGTAGGCCAGCGCATTGTCCTCTCGGACGGCGCCGAAGCCCTGGTCAAGCGGTTCCACGCGGCTGGGCACAAGGTCGGCGTAGTTTCCGGCGGGTTCCAGCAGATCCTGGATCCGCTGGCTGCCCATCTGGGCCTGGACCATGCGCTGGCTAACACCTTGGGCATTTCCGAAGGAATTCTTGACGGAACCGTTCACGGCCAGATCGTCGATCGCGGCATGAAGGAAACGAAGCTGCGCGCCTGGGCCGAGGAACATCACATCCCGATGACGGCGACCGTCGCCGCCGGTGACGGCGCCAATGATCTGGCCATGGTTGCTGCCGCGGGTTTGGGCGTGGCTTTCAATGCGAAGCCTGCCCTGCGTGATGAGGCGGACGTGCGCCTGGACTTCTCGCGCCTGGACGTCATCGCCGACCTAGTACTCAATGATTTGGCTTAGCGGAATCCAACAACTGCATAACAATTCTGCCGATAGCGGCTTTCGGTAACTTGATCGGTTGTTCCAGCGGTTAGTATTTCTATTGACGCGTTTAACGGCTGGCGGCATGAGTCCTAGCCGCGCGCGTAGCCCCTATCGCTTTCGAAAGAGCTACCAGACCAGTGCAGACCCCCTCCCCGGACAGTTCCTCAACTACGCCTACGCACTCCGCGCAAGACAAGAAGAAGCCGAAGAGCAAGGCCAAGCCTTGGATCATTACCGGTTCTTGTGTTGCAGCCGTAGCCGCAGCATATTTCGGCGGAGCCGCCTATGTCAGTTCCCAGGTTCCAGCCAACGCGTCAATTGCGGGCGTGAACATCGGATCCATGAACAAGGACCAGGCTCGCGCCGAATTGGAACGCGAGGTACTCCCCCTGGCTGAAAAGCCAATGGATGTCACCGTCAACGGTGAAAAGTACACCCTGGATCCGGCCAAGGCCGGCCTGGAACTGAACGTTGATGAAACCATCAACGAACTGACTTCCTACGAAATCAACCCGGTCAAGCTCTACGAGCGGCTCACCGGCGAATTCCACGTCACCCCAGCGGTAGACGTGGATCAGGAAAAACTGGGCGCGCAGCTTGAAGCGCTGGCCAAGAAGGCCAATGCCGAGGTCGCCGAAGGAACCATCGATTTCAAGGATGGCACCTCGAAGCTGACCAAGCCCGTCGACGGCGTAGCGCTGAAGACCGAAGAAGCCGCCACACTGATCAGCGAGGAATGGGAAATTGCCGGCGCGGCGATCGACCTTCCTGCTGAGGTCAGCAAGCCGGCGATCTCTGCCGACGCCCTGCAGGCGTTCTACGACAAGGACGTCAAGGCGCTGCTGAAGGACGAGGTCATCCTGGCATCGGATGACAAGAAGGCGTCCATCTCGGCCGCGTCGATTGCCGCGGCGGCAAAGTACGCGCCCAAGGATGGCGCCCCAGCGATCGCATTGGATGACGAGAAGCTCTACAAGGCTGCGACGAAGAATTCCGACCTTTCCAGCACTGCCAAGGATGCGCAGATCGTCTTGAAGGACGGCAAGCCGTCCATCATCAAGTCCTCCAAGGGCATCTCGCTGGAGACCAAGGGCCTGGGCGCCAAGGTCCTGGCCGCCACCGCTGCCAAGAACCGCACTGCCGAAGTTGAGATGACCGAGAAGGAAGCCGACTTCACCACCGCAGATGCGAAGAAGCTCGGCATCAAGGAACCGATCGTCACCTTCTCCACTCCCTACCCGGCTTCCGATACCGTGCGCACCAAGAACCTGCATGCCGGTTCGGCGCGCGTCAATGGCGATATCATCAAGCCCGGCGAACGCTTCTCGCTGCTGCAGGCCTTGGGCCCGATCACCGTGGCCAACGGCTACTACAGCTCCGGGGTCGTGGAAAGCGGCTTCAGCACCGAAGCCGTAGGCGGCGGACTCTCGCAGATCTCCACCCAGATGTACAACGTCGGCTTCCTGGCCGGATACGACGACATCACCCACAAGCCGCATTCGCGCTGGTTCGAGCGCTACCCCGCAGGACGCGAAGCCACCTTGTGGGAAGGCCAGATCGACATGATCTGGGAGAACAACACCCCCTACGGCGTGATGATCCAGGCCTGGGTTTCGGGCGACAAGGTCAATACCCGCCTGTGGTCCACCAAGTACTGGGACGTCTCGCAGAAGAGCTCGGGCAAGTACAACCAGACCAACCCCGAAACCAAGTACAACCCGGCCGAAAAGTGCGTCTCGGAATCTGGTGGCAAGAAGGGCTTCAGCATCGATATCACCCGCTACCGGGAAGCCTTCGATGGTTCCAAGAAGCTGCCAGCTGAAACCAAGAGCTGGACCTACAGCCCATGGCACAAGATCGTCTGCGGCGACAAGCCCAAGGACTGATCCAAGCGAAATCGCCGGGCGCCTCCCTTTCGGAGGTGCCCGGCGATTTCGCTTAACCCGGCGCATTTTGCCCCAGGCACGGAAAAGCTGGCGGTCGGAACCCCGGCACGGGGTAACTGCCGCCAGCTGATGCGCGCTGCTGCGGGGGCTTACTTGCCCGACTGCTCCAGGAAGTCGCCTGCGCCGCCAACCAGCTCGGTGTGGCCGGTCTCGACGTCGGCGAAGACCATCTTGGCTACCTCGGCGCCGAACTCCTCGACGGAGTACAGCTTGCCGGCAGCTTCGCGGCGGGCGTCGATAGCACCTGGCTCCATGCGGTTGAGCAGGGTTGCGGTGATGGTGCCTTCGATCATGTCACCGGAGACCACCACGAAGGTGATGTTCTTCTCGGCCAGCTTCGGGATCATTTCACGCAGTGCATCTTCGCCGGCGCGCTTGGACTTGGCCACAGCGTCGTAGGCATCCATGGTGGTTACTTCGTTGATGAAGTGCGCCTGGTGGCTGGTGACGAAGACCACGCGGCCGCCTTCGCTCAGCTGGGGCAGCGCGGCTTCCAGCATGGCCACCTGCGCGTCGCGGTTCAGGCGCAGCGCATAGTTTTCGCCCATGGAGGTTTCCATGCCGCCCGAAGCGTTGAGCACGACGACATCCAGCGAACCGAAGTTCTCAACGGCCGCGTCAACCAGAGCCTGCGGACCCTCAACGGTGGTCAGGTCGGCGCCCACGGCAACGGCCTTGCCGCCCTTTTCTTCAATAGCGGCAACAATCTTGTTGGCGCGCGGGGCCTTGGCGCGGTAGTTGACCACTACGCCAACGCCCTGCTCGGCCAGCAGCTGCGCGGTCACCGCACCGATGCCGCGCGAGGAACCGGTTACAACGGCACCTTTGAATTCACTCATGGTGGTACTCCTTTGGATTTCTTGCTTAAATCTTCTAGTGGCCCATGCCCAGGCCGCCATCAACCGGGATCACGGCACCGGAGATGTAGCCTGCTTCGTCGCTGGCGATCCAGCGGACCACGTTGGCAACCTCTTCAGACTCAGCAAAGCGGTTGGCCGGAATGCTGGAGAGGTATTCCTTCTGGGTGTCCTCTGGCAGCACTGCGGTCATCTCGGTGTTGATGAAGCCCGGAGCCACAACGTTGGCGGTGATGCCGCGTGAGCCCAGTTCACGGGTCAGCGAGCGGGCGATGCCCACCAGGCCGGCCTTGGACGCCGCGTAGTTGATCTGCCCTGGCGAGCCGTAAAGGCCGACGACCGAGGAAATCAGCACAACACGGCCGCGCTTGAGCCGGATCATGCCCTTGGACGCGCGCTTGATCACGCGGAAGGCGCCGGTGAGGTTGGTGTCGATCACCGAGGTGAAGTCGTCTTCGCTCATGCGCAGCAGCAGGGTGTCCTTGGTGACCCCGGCATTGGCGACGAGGACTTCAACCGGACCGTGGGCCGCTTCAACTTCCTTGAAGGCCGCGTCGATCGATTCGCCGTCGGTGACATCGGCCTTGACACCGAGCAGTCCGGCGGGAACCTCGCCGCTGCGGTAGGTAATGGCCACTTTGTCGCCGTTGGCTTCGAATGCGCGCGCAATAGCAAGTCCGATGCCGCGGTTGCCGCCGGTCACGAGGACACTGCGGCCAGTGGTTGGTTCCGTAGTCAATGTATTTCTCCGTTCATGCGCTCGCTGTCCTGGCATGGTAAATCTCTCCAAGGGCCAGCCGAAAAGCGCACTTTGCCTAGTTAAGTAGCTACTCCGTGAACAATCCTATTAGTTACTACCCAGTTTTACCGCTTCGACAGCGCGTAGAAATTACACTCTTCGTGCCGCAGGTGAGACAATGGGAGCAGATCCCGTACTGCGAAGCGAAGTCTTTTACATGTCCCCACAGCCCACGAATCACGGTTCCAGCCAACCGGAAGTTCACCGCATTACCGAAGCGCGCGAGTCCCATACCACCGAGCGCGATTCACGTGTGCGCAAATACACGATTTCCATGACCGTGCGCCTGATCTGCTTCGTTCTCGCTTTCTTCTTCGATGGCTGGCTGCGCTGGGTCTTGCTCGCGGGCGCAATTATCCTTCCCTATATCGCAGTGGTGATCGCCAACGGCGGGGCGGATCTGACCAAACGCGAACCGCCCGCCGAGTTCTACAAGGCTCCCGGCGCCCAGGCTATCGCCGCACCGGACGAAACCGCGCCGGCCGCGCAGCAGGCACCGGAGCCAGAAGTGATCGACGGAAGCTTCGCCGAAGAAGCTGAACCGGTGCAACAGCCAACAACTGCTCCCAAGGAGGACTAGTGGATCTGCTAGGTTCGCTCGGCGGCTCCCCTGCCGCCGCCGAAATCCAGTGCTCGCGAAAGGGCTGCCGCAACGCCGCCAGCCACCAGCTGCTGTGGAATAATCCGAAGATCCACACCCCGGACCGGCGCAAAATCTGGCTGGCCTGCGAAGAGCATCGCGACTGGCTCGAAACGTACCTGAAGGAACGCCTGCTCTACAAGGAAACGCTGCCGATGCCGGGCAATGAAGGAGAAAGCAAGTAGATGTATCGTTTTCTAGCCAGTACCCGGTGGGTCGGCTGGCTCATTCTGGTGGCGATCTTCGCCGCCGCGTGCATTGGCTTGGGCAATTGGCAAGCCGACCGCCGCGCCGATGTCCTCGAGGGCATCGAACGGGTCAACCGCAACTACTTCGCGGAGCCGGTCACCGGCACGCAGGCCCTGGAAAATTTCCAGGACCTGGACGAGGAAAAGACCTGGATGACCGCGCAGCTGAAAGGCCAATACCTCCCCGCGGATACCATGATCGTGCGCAACCGCATTAAGGCCGGCAACCCCGGCTACGAGGTGCTGGTGCCGTTCAGGACCACCGAGGGCGCAACTGTCGTCGTGAACCGCGGCTACCTGCCGATCGGCAACCAGGAAGACGGCCACCCGGACGCGGTTCCAGCGCCGCCTGCCGGAGAAGTCACCGTGGATGTGCGCTTGAAGCCATCGGAAATCCGCTTGGACCGCGGCGCCCCGGAGGGCCAATTGGCTTCGATCCAGCTCGAGGACTACGCCAAGCTCCTGGACTATGAGATCGCCCAGGGCGCCTACGGCCTGATGTACGAAGAGGATCCGGCCCCGGCCACTGCGCCACTGCAGCTGGACGCTCCGGATATGGACGAAGGTCCGCACCTTTCCTACGAGATCCAGTGGTACATCTTTGGCGTGCTGGCCTTCATCGGCTTCTGGTACGCCGCTCGCCAGCAGAAGAAGCTGAACGCCGAGGATGCCGCCGAGCAAGCCGAAGCCGAGGCGCTGGGCCTGGACGAGCCGCTGCACAAGGTGCGCAAGATTCGCGCCAAGCCGGATAAGAAGTTCCGCCGTGACGGCACGCCGACCGATGAAGCCATCGAGGATGCGCTGCTCGACCAGGCCGACCACACGCCAGGCGGCCTCCCGAAGTAGCTGCGGGAAACAAGGGAACCGCGCGGCAGCTGGAATATTCCAGTTGCCGCGCGGTTCCCTGCTTAATGCAGTTTTCTTTCAGCTGCCGTTGGCCGGCGGAGTCCAGCGGATCCCGCTGTCGCTGCACCCAGGAGCCTTGTGCCCCTCGCCTTCGAGGCAGGAGGCATCGATGAGGGTGCGGTCCCCCACCGGCTCCTGCAGTTCCAGCGTGTAGGGCGCGGTCTCGTTGCCCTGGCAGGTGTGCGCTTCGCCGTCCAGCGGTTCAACCACGATCCCGATGGCGATCTGGTCATTGGACAGCTCCACCTGGGTGGCGGTCACCTCGCCGGTGACCCCGGAGGAACAGGCAAGCCGCATGACCCCGAGCTCGAGGCTGGTGCTCGATGAGTTCACCCCGGCAGGGTCCAGCAGCGTCCACTGGGCGTTGATCTCATCGGGAACCTGTGCTGCGCAGCCGGCCAGCGCGCTGGCAAGCAGCAGCCCAGCGCCTGCGATCCGCGGTAATTTGCGTCCAAAAACACTCATGGCTTGGCCTATCCCCTTGATGATGGTGATCTGCCAAGCCTACGAGAGCTATTGCGCGTTGTCAGGATTTAAGTCAGCGAAACCAATTCCAGGTAATCCTCGTTGAAGAGGTCCTCATCGCCATCAGGCAGGATGACCACGCGCTCAGGCTGCAACGACATCACTGCGCCCTCATCGTGGGACACCATGACCACGGCACCCGGGAAGGTGGACAGCGCGCCCAGCACCTCGGCGCGCGAGGCAGGGTCGAGGTTGTTGGTCGGCTCATCGAGCAGCAGCACATTGGCGCTGGAAGCCACGATGGTGGCCAGGGCCAGGCGGGTCTTCTCGCCGCCGGAGAGCACACCGGCCGGCTTGGTCACGTCGTCGCCGACAAACAGGAACGAGCCGAGGATCGAGCGGACGTCGGCATCGTTCAGGTGGTCAGGCGCGTTGCGGCGCATGTTCTCCAGCACGCTGGCTTCCGGATCCAAGGTGTCATGCTCCTGGGCGAAGTAGCCGATCTTCAGGCCGTGGCCCGGAATGATCTTTCCGGTATCGGGTTCGGAGACGCCGGCGAGCATGCGCAGCAAGGTGGTCTTGCCGGCACCGTTCAGGCCCAGGATGACAACCTTGGAACCACGGTCGATGGCCAGCGAGACATCGTTGAAGATCTCCAGCGAGCCATAGGCCTTGGACAGGCCTTCGGCCATGAGCGGGGTCTTGCCGCAGGGAGCCGGATCCGGGAAGCGCAGGGCTGCGACCTTATCCGAAGCACGCTCTTCCTGCAGCCCGGAAAGCATGCGATCCACGCGCTTGAGCATGGACTGCGCCGCCGAGGCGCCGGAGGCGCGGGCCTTCATCTTGTTCGCCTGGGTCAGCAGGACCGAAGCCTTCTTCTCGATGTTGGCGCGCTCGCGCTTGCGGGCACGCTCATCGGTTTCGCGCTGGATCTTGTAGCGCTTCCAGTTCATGTTGTAGACATCCACCACGCCGCGGTTCGCGTCGAGGTTCAGCACCTTGTTCACGGTGGATTCCATCAGGCCGGTATCGTGGCTGATCATCAGCACGCCGCCGGGGTAGTTCTTGATGAAGTCGCGCAGCCACATGATCGAATCGACGTCCAAGTGGTTGGTCGGCTCATCGAGCAGCAGGGTCTCGGCGTCCGAGTAGAGGATGCGGGCCAGCTCGACGCGGCGGCGCTGTCCACCGGACAGGGTGCGCAGCGGCTGGTCCAGGATGCGGTCCGGCAGATCCAGGTTGGCGCAGATGGCGGCCGCTTCGGATTCGGCAGCGTAGCCACCGGCAGCGATGAATTCTGCTTCCAACCGGTCGTACTGGCGCATGGCCTTGGCGGAGACGGCAGCGTCCTCGCTGGCCATGTCCTCGCGGTTCTGGGCCAACTTGGTGACCACCACGTCCAGGCCGCGGGCGCCGAGGATGCGATTGCGCGCCAGCTGCTCCATGTCAGGGGTCTTGGGGTCCTGCGGCAGGTAGCCGATGGAGCCCTTGAAGGTGACCTCACCCGAGGCTGGCTGGGTTTCGCCGGCGAGGACCTTGGTCATCGTCGTCTTGCCGGCACCGTTGCGTCCCACCAGTCCGATCTTGTCGCCCTTGTCGATGCGGAAGTTCACTTCGTCCATCAGCAAGCGGGCGCCGACGCGTAGCTCAAGGTTGGCTACGGAAATCATATGGTGTGGCCCTTTCATGCGGGTACAAGAATTGTGCGGCCCACAAATTGGGCAACTTGACTATTCTACCGGCCAACCACGCCGTGGCCTGCGGAACGTGCACAAACTAACAGTTTGGGGTTGAGCTGGCTAAAGAATCGAAGCCCGCACTTCCACCGCAGTGGAAATCCGGGCTTCGAATCGAAATTATTCCTTGTCGCTGGGTTGCGATCGGTAATCCATCATCTGGATCAGGCGGCGGCGCAAGGAGGCTTCGCGGCGCAGGTCCCCGCCGCTGGTCTTGTCGATGTGGTCCTTGCCGAAGCGCCAGAGCAGCACATCGTCCAGCAAGCGGTCCGGGCCCGGCGAGTACCGGTGGTCCAGCGCCGCACGCACATCGGTGACCACATTCGCATCCAGCAGCTGCGCCAGCTGCCAGGTCTGGTCGATGCCGTGGGAGCCGAGCAGCTCGGCGGCCCAGGACCAATCGTCATCGCGCTTGCGGTCGACGTGGGGCAACAGCGTCTGCCATATTTCGCCGATCTTCTCGCCGGTCAACGGCTCGGATCCGGCGCCCTGCTGGTCGTGGTAGCCGTTCAGGCGGTGGTACAGCTCGTCGATGTCCGTGAAGTAGTCCTCCACGGTTTCCAGCATCGCCGCGGTGGCGGTGAAGTGGCGGTCGATCTGCGGATTCCAGGCAGCCTCGCCGGGATGCTTGAAGCGGATGTCGTGCTCCATTTCGGACCAAGCATGCTGCAGCACGGTGCGGATCTGCACTTCGAAGACGAAGTTGCCGCTGGCTACCACCGGCTTGCCCAAGGCCTCCTGGAATTTGCGCACGATCGGCTCGCTGCGGGTCTTGAGCAGCAGGTGGCGCGAGGAGTAGCCGTAGGTGCCGGACTCCACCGAGCCGATGTCCTTCTCCCGGTCGCTGCGGCAGTCGAAGGAGTCGCGGTGCGACTTGATCAGGCTGGCAACCTGCTGGATTTCATGGGGCAGCATCACGATGATGCGGATGCCCACCATGTCGTGGATTTCGCGCAGCGGGTTGGGGAATTCCAGCACCGGGGCGGTCTCGGAACTTTCCTGCAGCCGGCGCGAGGCCTTGGCCGCGAAGGACTGCGGCGATTTCACCCGGCCGGTAATGAACAGCGGTTGCACCTCGGAATTCGCGAACAACCGGCGGATCTTCGCCTTCATGGCCGACATGACGGTATTGAGTTCGCCGGTCACAGACTTGTACTGCTCAACGGCGGCCGCAATCTGTTCGGAGAACTCGTCGTTCGCCTGGCCCTGCGCCGGATCCATCATTGATGCCTCCTGGATGCTAAAGCGTTCCTGAAAATGCTGTCCTCATGCTCATGCCCTGGCGCCAGCCGGGTGCGTCGACGGCCCTTATGGGCGGGAAAGGCGCTTAGCCATGTCGTCGAACAATGGTGCCTTGTCCTCGGTCTTCTTCTGCGCTGCAGGCTTGGCTTCCTTGGCTGGCTGCGCGTTCTGCTTGATCGGGGTGACCTTCGAGTCCGATCGGCCTGCCGCGATGCCTTCGGCGCGGGCTCGGGCCAGCGCGTCCTGGTGATCCTGTTCCAGGACCGATAGGCGTTCTTCCTCGGCCGTCTTGGTGTCGGTCAGCGCAGCGTTGTAGCCATCATCATAAGCGACGCCGTACTTCTCGGCGTTTTCCTGCTCTTCGTTGTATTCCAGCTCAGCGCGCAGCTTCGCGGCTTCGGATTTCTTCTGGTACATGTGCACGGTCAGGTGGGTGATGGCCAGCAAGACGATAGGCGGCATGGCGGCAACCAGCGCGGAAACCAGCGGCGGCACTCCGTTTTCGATCGAGTCCACGGTCAAGATTGCGTGGGTGGAGTTCGCCGCGGTGGAAACGATCGCACCGAAGAACAGCAGCGACCACGGGTAGATCATGGCCTTGCGATGGAAGCCGTTCAGGGCCACGATGGCCACGGTGGCGGCCACGATCATGCCGTCAATGATGATTGGCCAGATCCAGGCCAGGCGCGGGCTGATGCCCGAGCGCTCGGCCAGGTCGGTCAATGCAGCGAACGAGAGCACGAATGCGCCGATGGCAATGAGGACCGTCGCGCCTACGGCCGTGCCTAGGACGGCGCGGTGCGGTTCGGCCGGGACCTCTGGTTTGTTATCTTCCATGCTGCTGAGCAGACCTAACTTTTGGGAATTATCGGTATGTCTTCAAACGCGAGTTTGCTGGACCGCACCCGAGGCGCAGACCACCGCGTTCCATTTTAGCGTGCGCCTTGCGGTGCTGGGGTGCCTTGGCTCAAAGGGCGCGACGGTCGATGAAACCGGTACCGCTTATTTTTCCGGCCAGTCCCCGGTGATTCGCCTCGAAGATGAAGTAGAAGGCGCTGATCGCGATATAGATCACAACGAGCATGTTCAGCAGCGGGTATGGCGTGAAGTCGACCATGCTGGTGGAAATCTGGAAGAGGAAGTTAATCCCGCCAAATCCGAGCAGGCTGCGCAGCAAGGCCCGGCCTGCCGGAGCCGGTTGCCCCTGCCCGTCGGTGAGCATCAGCCAGGCGCAGCGCTGGCCGAGGGTAGCCCGTCCCGGCGCCAGGCTCGGCAGCCAGAAGACGCAGAAGACCACGAACAGCGGAAGCCAGAAGTTCATCCACTGTTGGCCGAACTCCGGGGCGCCCAAGCGCTCCAGCAGTTCCAGGGCAGCGCCGATGACAAGAAGCGCGCCGGCGGTGAAGCCTGCATCGAAGATGTTGGCCAGCGCACGGCGGGCGCGGGTCACCGGCCGCGCCGGCGCATTGGCCGCGTCCGCTTCCACCGGGCCGGACAGGAAGCGGAACATCGGCAGGTAGGCGATCATCGCGCCCAGCAGTGCGCCGGCAGTGTTGGTGATCAGGTCATCGACGTCGGCCACGCGGTAGGCGCAGGTGTACAACCCCCAAATAGCGGTGTACTGGGTCAGCTCGATGGCCAGCGAGGCTGCGAAGCCGAGCAGGACACCGGTGAAAATATTGCCGCGCAGCCAGCGCACGGCCAAGATGCCCAGGGGCATGAACAAGATGATGTTGAACAGCACCTGCCACAGGGTGAAGCTGGTGGCGAATCCGCTCAGTCCGCGTTCCACGATGGCCAGCCTGAAATCATCGACGAAACGGCCGGGCACCAGCTGCGGGATGGCCACCCCGGGACGGCAGAATTCGTCGCGCGTGGACGGCAGCGGAAGCATGGTGTAGCTGAACAGGCCGAATCCGTAGACGGCTGCGGTTGTGGTGGTGATGGTGCGGCGCCAGGACAACCGTCCATGCCGGCGGTATTGCACGGCCAGCAGGAAAACGCCAGCGGACGCCAAGAAGAGGGCGCCGCCGAGAATGGCGATTGCCGCTGGCCAGAACATTGTTTGCATATTTCTATCTAAGCGGAATTTTCCGGGAGAAAGCTGGGCTGCAGAATGTGACCTTGGCTATGCTTTCGGCCCGCGAAGCACTTGCCTGGTTCTGGCATCGGCAGTGAAGAGGCCGATGAACAAGCCCGCTACGAGCACTCCAGCCAGGGTCTTCATCACCCAGGCCGAGTGCCACTGCTCGATGGAGAGCTGGTCGACGAAAACCGCCACCAGGATCAGGCTGGATGCATAGATCATCAGCTTTTCCGATCCCCAGGACACCTTGTGCGAAATGGCGAACAGCGCCATCAGCCACAGGATGTACCACGGCTGGATAATCGGAGCCAGCAGCACCACCGCCGAGAGCGCCCACGCCGCTAGGCGCACCGGGCTGGAGGTGTCCTTGGCCAGCGCCAGGCGCGCCACAATGGCCAGCGCGATGACCTGGAAGACGCCCACCACGATGGCATTCACCAAGGAGATGTCGGCGCCGAATACGCCAGCCAGATTGCTCAGCGACCAGCCGATCAGACCCACGGGAGCGTACGGGAACGCCGCATCGCCCGCGGTGAACATGGCAAGCAGCCAGCCGAACCAGAGGTTGGTGACCGCACCGATCAAAAGCAGCCAGGTCAGGGAAAGCGCTGCGACCTTGGCCCAGATTTTCCACCTCTCGCGCATCGACGGACTCCTGCCCAGCAGGACCAAGCCGATAAAAGGCAGCGCCAGCAGCACGATCGGCTTGACCGACACGGCTATGGCCAGCGCCATCGTGGCGGCCATGGGACGGCGATCGTAGGCATAGGCGAAGGCGCTGAAGACACCGGCGATCATCAGCGCGTCATTGTGGACGCCGCCGATCATGGTCAGCAGGAACAGCGGATTGCCCACGATGGCCCAGTTGGCCCAGTTGGCGCTCTGCCCCATTTTCTGCGCCAGCTTCGCAGTGAAGTGATAGCAGCCCCAAACACCGAGCACGGCAATGATGCGCAGCAGGCCCACGCCGATTTCGGGAATGCCGTTGGAGGCGAAGTAGATGATGCGGGCGAGCACGAGGAAGAACGGGCCATAGGGCGAGGGCGATTGCGCCCACAGGCTGTCGGATCCGCCATCGAACCAGCCCGGAAGCGCGGACACGCCTTCGGCATACGGGGATTTGCCGGCGTGCAGCATGCGGCCCTGGGCCAGGTAGGAGTAGACGTCGCGGCTGAGGATCGGGAAGCTGAGCATCAGCGGAGCAGACCACATGGCCAGCACGCGGGCCAGTTCCCGACCGGTGATCTCCCCGGCAGCCTGGACCCATGGCCGGGCCAGGATCCAGGTTCGGGTCAACCAGACAATTCCCACGGCCATCAGCACGATGCAGCTGATGACACCTGGCACTTCGGTTCGGAATTCTATGAAGAAGCCGCTGCGTGCCAGCGGGGACAGCTGGGTGCGCGGGAACCAGCCGATCCCCCAGGAGGCAACGGTGATCATGGCCGAGGCAGTGAACCCTTGCCAAGAAAGTGACCGCAGGCTTGCGCGCTGCGGTGCCAGCTTCGGCTGCTCCACTGCCACTAGGCTTTCTTGCTCTTCTTCAGCCAGTTGGTCGAGCTGAGCAGATCAGCGCAGATGTTCTTGGTCTTCGGATCGAAGAAGACAAGGTACAGGGCGCAGGCGATGGAGATGCCCCAGGAAATCAATTGGACGCGTGGAACCAGGGAATCCTGCAGGAACTGCCAGACGAAGATCTGGTCAGCGGCCTGGTAGGCCAGGAAGAAGATGGTGGTCAGGTGCAGCCAGAGCATCTGCCAGTCATCGCGCAGGCCGGTAGCGGCGAAGAACGGCAGCAGCCACAGGAGGTACCACGGCTGGATCACCGGGGAGAGCACGACAATCGCCGCGAAGGCGATGGCCATGCGCTGCACCAGGTGCGAATGCTTTCCGCGGAAGATCAAGACGAAGGCGATGGCTACGCCGACCAGGCGGCCGAAGAGCTTGGCCGCGGGCAGGATCCATTCGGTGGACAGCCCGATGGCGGAGACCAGCCCGCTCAGCGCGATGACCGCGATGCCTACCGGGGAGAAGATGGAGTATCCGGTACCGGTGAAGAGCATGACCTTCAGCCAACCGAACCAGTAGCCATTGAGCCACCCAACCACGGTCATCAGGGCCAGGAAGATCATGCCGGTGTAGAACCAGTAGAGGATGCGGCGCGGCCAGGCAGCGTTAGGCCCTGCCCAGAGCAGGCCGATAAACGGCAGGAGCACCAGGGTAATCGGCTTGACCCCCACCGAGGCCGCCAGCACCACGATGGCCCAGAAGCCGTAGCGCTTGCATGCCAGGTAGACGGCCCAGACCGACAGGCCGGTCATCAGGGCATCGTTGTGCGCACTGGCCACGAAGTTCACCAGGAACAGCGGGTTCGCCACGGTCATCCAGGCGGCTTTGGCCCCGGAAACACCGTGCAGTTCGGCAAGCTTGGGCACGTAGCGCAGGCAGAGCAGCACGCCGATGAATGCAATGGCGCGGAAGGCCAGGACCGCCGCGTCGGTCGAAGGGCCGGTCAGCTTGACCACGAGGAATTCGATGCTCAGGTAGAGCGGACCGTAGGGGGTGCCGTCCTGCGCCCACATGGTATCGGCACCGAGCTGGAACCAGTTATTCAGCGAGGATATTCCGTCAACATAAGGATCCTGCCCGGCATCCACCAGCCGGCCTTGGCCGATGTAGGCGAACACGTCCCGGCTCATGATCGGCAGGGTGACGAACATCGGGATGCTCCATAGCCAGACCGCGCGGCGGACCACCTTCAGCGAACCCTCGCCCCAGCCCTTGAGCTTCTGGCCCAGGCGCCACCAGGAACGGAAGAGGACCCAGCAACCCAGGGCCAGCAGGATCACGCAGGTGATCACGCCGGCGGGTTCGGTGCGCAGCATGATGAAGAACGGGTCGCGGTTCAGCGGGGATACGCTGGCCAGCCACCCGGTACCGAAGGAGCCGAACAGGATCAGGGAGGAACCGATGACGCCGCTGAGAAGGGTCCTATTCACTCCAGCGTAGGGCGGGGAGCTCACTGCTGCTGGCTTGCTGGCTGACACACTGACACCTCGGGCTGTAACGGACATGAGTTCGAGAGTAATTAAGCCAGCGTCGCATGTGCCGTGCCCTTGCAAGCAGGCAATTCAACAGCCGGAAATCTCAGACGATTTTAGCATCGAGCACGCGTCCAAGCCGGTTGAAACACTGTCCCTCCGCCGTGACGGGGGTGCGCTCCCCCACAGCGCTGCTTGAAGTGTAGATTGGTTACGTGGCTAGTAACTCAGAAAAAATTGTATGGATCGATTGCGAAATGACCGGCTTGGATCTGGTTAACGACGCATTGATCGAAGTAGCAGTGCTCATTACCGACTCCGATCTGGAGATCGTCGACGAAGGCATCCAGGTAGTCATCAAGCCCGAGCCGGCAGCTCTGGCGCAGATGGATGATTTCGTTCGCAATATGCATGTGGTTAGCGGCCTGCTGCCCGAGCTGGAGAACGGCATTTCCATGGAGGAAGCCCAGCGCCTGGTGGTCGACTACATCAAGAAGCACGTTCCGGAGCCGAACAAGGCGTTGCTGGGCGGCAACTCGGTGGGCACGGACAAGAACTTCTTGGCACGCGATATGCCCGAGGTCATTGAGCACCTGCACTACCGCATTATCGACGTGTCGACCTTGAAGGAGCTGAGCCGCCGCTGGTTCCCGAAGGCGCACTACGGCGCTCCAGCCAAGACCGGCAACCATCGTGCACTGGGCGACATCCAGGATTCGATCAACGAGCTTCGCTACTACCGCGACGCCATCATGGTGCCGGCGCCGGGGCCAACCTCCGATGAGGCCAGGAAGATCGCCGTAGGGATCACCCAAAGCGCCGGCTAGCCGCTAAACGAAGGCCCCGGCGCATTGGTGATGCACTGCACAGTGCCCCAGGGGCCTTCCGATTGGCATCAAGCGCGGAATTGTGTGTATAGTATTTCTCGTTGCCAGATACGGAATTGGTTCGCAAAAGCGTTCTGACTAGTAACGAAGCAAACATGGTGGGTATAGCTCAGTCGGTAGAGCGTCTGGTTGTGGTCCAGAAGGTCGCGGGTTCAAACCCCGTTACTCACCCTCTAAAACCCCTAGTCAGATCCGCAAGGATCCGGCTAGGGGTTTCTTGGTAGCACAACATGGTAGTACCTAGTCGGATTCAACACGACATAAGGGCACATTGTGGCAACTATCCAAACCCGAAAGAACAAAACGGGCGAAACGTATCGCGTCGGATATTACGACGAAAACGGCAAACTCAAATTCACGCCAACGTTCAAAAATAAGGCTGGCGCTGAAAAAATTGCGCACATCGTCGACACCCGTGGCGCGGAAGCAGCGTTGCGACTAATCGGCGCAAAACCCAAAAGCAATGCCGTGACACTGCGTGAATGGTTCGCGAAATACCTGGAACGCAAATCGCTGTTTCTGGAAGCTGGCACGATTGCCGGTTATCAAGCGGAAGCCGAACGAACATGGTTGGGTCGCCTTGGTGATCTGCCTATCGAAGCGATCACGCGCACCGACGTTTACGATTGGGTGCGCTGGCAAGCTGAACAGGAAACGCACCGTTCGAAACAGCGTCGGGTGCGGGAAAAATCGGCGGGCATGAAAAAGCCTTCGCCTATCAAGCGCGTTTCCCCCGCAAACGATCCAAAACGCCCACGCGCTACTGTCGCGCGTACTGGAAACTGCGACCCATGAGGAACCGCCCGCAATCCCGAACAGCCCGGCCAAGGGCGTGGATCTGCCAAGGGAATCGGTCGTGGAAGAAAAGCCGATCTTTGCCCGCGACGAATGGAACGCGTTCTACTCGGCAACGATCGACTATTACAAGCCATTCGTGGCGTTCCTGTTGGTTACAGGCTGCCGCATCGGCAAAGCAACAGCGGTTCGAATCGGTGATCTGAATTTCAAGTCGAACACCGTTTCCGTGGTGCGCGCATGGAAAAAGGTGGCCAAAGGTCGCGTAATCGGCGCGCCAAAGTCGGCCAGGTCGTGCCGTGTGGTCATGGTTGATTCCAAGACCATGGCCGCAATCGCGGATCCGTGTGCCGGTCGAGATCCGTCGGACCTGCCGTTCGTCGCGCCCCATGGCGGACAAATCCACCCGCACCGGTTCAACGAACGGCACTGGTGGCCAACCATGGAACGCGCTGGGATCAACAAGCACTTAAACCCGCACTCACTGCGCCACACGTTTGCGTCATGGCAGTTGATGGCAGGAACCCCGCCGCAGGTCGTTCAAATGCGCATGGGGCATTCCAGCTTGGCCACAACGTCCAATGCGTATGCCCGCCTGCTATTGAGAACCTAACAGCACGGCGCCGTCGCGACGGCCTTGAACGAACCGGGAATCGAAACGATGGCCATCGAGCCACCGCCAATCGGACTGGCCGAAATCGTATGATCGGCGCACCCTCCGCTCAAACAATTAAGTGTAGCGCGCTTGACGCTAGATAGTAAAGCGCGCTGTACTTAAGGTACAGCGAAAAAGAATAGAGAAAGGGGAAGATGCAATATGCAGACGTAATCGCAACGCTGGCATTGATTCTAGGAATCATTCAGACCATCAACGGATGGAATGCCAGAAAGGGAAACGGGAAACACCGTAAGGAGTGAAAAACCCCGGGAGTTTTGAGAAGTCGTTAGCATCTCAAAACCTCCCGGGGTTCACCCCAACAATATCAACGAAAGGGCGCACTATGAACCGGGTAAAGAATCTATGGATCGGGTACGCCATAATCGTCCTGATCGTGGCTTGGGCTAACCTGAGTAACCCAAACATCGCTTGGATCTTCGCGTGGGCGGTCTTGGCCGTGCTTGGAATCCTAAATGCCGTAATCACTCGGAGGTCAAAAGAATAATGGATCTTGAAACACTGCGCGCCGTAGCGGATAAGGCCACCACGGCGCGGAAAATTGCAGATCAAGCGCAAGTCGAGTTGAACGATGCCATACGTTCGGCGCTTAAATCAGAAAGTATCAAGACAAAAGAAATCGTCGAAATAACCGGTCTTTCGCGGGCGCGGTTGTATCAAGTACGCGATTACCGTCGATAGTCAAAGCTGGCCATCGCCCAATTAGCTTCATCATCATTCGAATGGAATTCCCCATGCCTGCGCCTATCTACGAATTCACGTCACTCACCGCCGGCAAGAACGCAACCGTCGCAATTTACGGTGACCGAATCGAAGAGAAAAGCTCGGTTCTAAAGTCGGGCACGCCACTAAAGCAACAATGACAATTGGCCTTTCCCTGCTCGGTGGCAAGCGTGAGGAATCCGAAATGATCCCCTGAATGGGGCAGCGATGGCGAAATCGTGGCGGAAGAAATCTTGGCCGATCTTTCCGATTTCGAATCTGCTCCGACCCCGGTAATTGTCCGGTACGAAAAAACCGGTTGGAAATGGTATCCAAGTCCGGATGAACTTAAACGAAAAATCGCCCCCAGCGTTAGCTAGGGGCGATTTCCTAGGCAAGTAACCGTGTAATTCCGGGGTTTTTAGGTGGAAATGAGTCGGGTTCAAACCCCGTTACTCACCCCAGAGACAAAGGCTCGATCCAGAACGAAAGTTCTGGATCGAGCCTTTTGCTTTACCCGCACGCCTTGCAACGCCGCCGCACAGCTGGCGCGCCGCGGAATTAGACCGTGCGCACCACCTGGCTGGCGAGCCAACCAAAACAGCGCCTGCAGGTACGTCTTTCGTTACGACCGCGGCGGCAGCGACAACCCCGCTCGCCGATCGCGACGCCGGAAATTATGGTCGCGTTCGCGCCAACCCAGACGTTGCGCCCAAAGATCATTGGAGCCGGAATCATATCCCCCGCCGAGCAGGATCAAGATCGCGATTGAGTGCAGCCACAACGACGTTATGCCAAGCACTCATCCGCGATACTGATACCGCTTTGGCTCTGGAATTTGCAGCCAGCATTGATGAAGACGCTTTTCCCCAGTTCGATATTGCGTCCAAACTCCGAGTTGAACGGCGCGAATAGCACCGCTGACTCGACAACGTTCGTCCCGGTCAGCTGCCACAGCAAATCCCGCACCTGCCCTGGGCTGCGGTAGGCGTTATGCGCAGCGTGTTCTGGCTAGAGCGATGCATGAGCGCATGCAGCGGCGAACCGGCGGTAATTCTCTGGCCAGCATTCAAGGCTTCCAGAAGATCACCAAGTCCCAAGAATTCCCTCACCATCCATTCTTCACAGTGGCTCGAGCCATGTCGCCCCTGCCCTCGCTGCCTAGCGCAGGAGCGCCCTGGACCTGCGGCAAAGCCTTTCCCTCAGGTACTGCCGGCGAAGGCATGATCACGGCACGGGGATTCATCTCATGTGGCAGTTCAGCGGCGAGCAACAGCCCCAAGGCCACGAATAATGAGCATCCCGTCACAATCCCGGAGATGGCGCCGTGCGAATTGGTATTTCCGGCCTGGATACGTGTATAGTATTTCTCGTTGCCCGGTACGAAATCATGAGCACTACAGCTTCTGACTAGTAACGAAGTAGACATGGTGGGTATAGCTCAGTCGGTAGAGCGTCTGGTTGTGGTCCAGAAGGTCGCGGGTTCAAACCCCGTTACTCACCCCAGATCGAAAGACCTGGTTCGGAATGAAAATTCCGAACCAGGTCTTTTCTCGTTTCCAATGCCCCGAATCGCAATCGGCAAGGCACCGGGCCTCATTGATTCCAGACGAACACCTGGAATCCAGAGGCACACTCCGCCAGTCCCCGCCAGCGAATCCCCCACGGCGTTCAGCATCGCGCCGCTAGCCGCCAACCAGACTTCACCGCCGGCCATGGCCACCGCATGGAACCATCAGATGCCCAGGCACCGTGCCGACGCTGAAAAGATCGCTTCCATGGCACAGGTCGGGCGCCTCGACGCGATCGCACGCAACCCTGCCAGCAGTCTCGAAACAAACAGATTCCGCCAAGCGGCAACGGAATCAATTCCACGCTGAGGAATGCGCAACCTGCGGGACGGCTCCAGGGTTGCATCATTGGCACTGCCCGCCCCTGCACAACGGGCCACTTGCCTCCCTTAGGCCCCGATCCGAATTATCGCTGGCTCCGGTGAAGCCAACGCCATTATGCGCGGATGCCTGTTGCAGACCCGTCGCCGACAGCACCGGCTGAACAGGCAGTTCGAATCTACCGGCGAGCGCAGTGCTGCCCGGGTGCGGTGTTAAGTCATATTTCGGTGGCTAGGAACACCGATTCGAAACTATGTTCGAATGGGTTGTGTTTTGGGGTCTATCCCCGTGTTTTTCGAGACTTTTTGCGTTATCTAGTGACTTGAATCGTTGTTTGCCCTGGCGAATAGGCACGAATTGGCTTGAGCAACCATAATGGATGATGTACTTCGGCAAGCCAGTGAGCTTTATGCCTTCGTTCCATCCACCGAAAGGTACTCCCCCTGTGAAACGCGCGCTCTTTGAAGAGGACCACGAGCAGTTCCGTGAGCTGGCTACGGAATTCAACGCCCGGGAGATTTCCGGTAAATACGCTCAGTGGGAAAAGGATCATCAGATCCCCCGCGAGGTGTGGCAGTCTGCCGGTGAAAACGGCCTGCTGGGTCTTGCCGTGCCTGAGCAGTTCGGTGGCATGGGCATCGATGATTACCGCTTCCGTGTAGTGCTTGATGAGCAGCTAGTGCGTTCGGGGCATCTGTCCGTAGCCTTGGCCTTCCACCTGCACGACGACCTGGTGCTGCCATACCTGCTCTCCTACGGCTCTGCCGAGCTCAAGGCCAAGTGGCTTCCACGCATGGTCGATGGCTCCACCATTACCTCCTGCGCGTTTACCGAGCCTGGAGCGGGGTCCGACCTGCGTGCGGTGCGCACCAAGGCGGTACGCGATGGCGATGACTGGCTGATTAGCGGCCAGAAGACTTTCATCGGCAATGCTGCGTTTGGCGATGCCGCTTTGGTGCTTGCGCGCACCGATGGCGAGAGCGGACGTGCGGGCGAGCAGTCATTCTCGCTGTTCATGGTCGAGCGTTCCGAGGGGTACACCAACGGCAGCCCCTTCGACAAGATCGGGCTGCGGGCTTCTGATACCGCTGAGCTGTTCTTCGACGATGTCCGCGTCTCGGCTGCGGATCTTGTTGGCGAGGCTGGACAGGGCCTGTCCTATGTCAAGGCGCAGCTTCCCCAGGCCCGTCTGGCTATTGCCGTGGCTGCCTCGGCGATCTGCACCGCGTCCTTCGAGCAGGCGCTGGAGCATGCGAAGAACCGCTCGACCTTTGGCCAGGCGCTGACCGAGTACCAGAACACCCGTTTCGAGCTGGCTAACCTGAAGACTGAGGCGCATGTCACCCAGAGCTTCGTGGACCGGGCCGTCCTGGCATTCAACGACGGCGAGCTGGATCCTTCCGAAGCTGCCGAGGTCAAGCTTTGGGCTAGTGAGAGCGCTAAAAAGCTTTCCGATCAGGCATTGCAGCTGCATGGCGGCTATGGCTACATCATGGAGTACCCGATTGCCCAGTCCTTCACTGCTTCCCGCTTGCTGACCATCTTCGGTGGCACAAGCGAGATCATGCGTGAAACTATTGGACGAGCACTCTAAGCACTTTTGAAAGGAACCGATCACGTGCCTATTCGGCAGATCACTGTTTACGGAGAACCTGTACTTCACAAGCGTGCGGTGGAGGTCACCGAGTTTGATGGCGCCTTGCGCGAGCTCGTTGCCGATATGCACCTCACCATGGATGAAGCGCACGGCGTGGGCCTGGCGGCTCCGCAGATCGGTTTGGGCCTGCGCATGTTCACCTACGTCTTCGCGGACCAGGACGATGCTCCCGAGCGGGGCGTAGTGATCAACCCCAAGCTGACCCTTTCAAAGGTGTCGCAGGCTCCTGCGGATGCTGATGACGACTCCGAGGGCTGCTTGTCCGTGCCCGGGCTGAACTACCCGCTGCAGCGTGCCGACTATGCGAAGGTGGAGGGTTTCGACGAGTTCGGCAATCCGATCTCTTTCGAAGCGCACGGCTGGTTCGCGCGCATCATGCAGCACGAGTACGACCACCTTGATGGCTACCTCTACGTGGACAAGTTGCAGCCACGCTGGGAGAAGAAGTGGAAGAAGGCCAAGAAAGCTCTGGGTTGGGGCGTGCCTGGCAATACCTGGTTGCCGGGTACCGATGAGGATCCATTCGGCCACTAGGCCTCCCGCCGCCTACCGGGCAGTCTTGAAGTCCAGATACCGCTGATGCAGCGCCGCACCGATTTTGCCGGTGGGCGCTGTTTCTGCGTTCCAGACCTTCGAAGCCCTGCCTTGTTCTAGCCAGAAGGGCAGGAACATGCCGTTCTTGCCGGGCAGGATCTGCGCAGCCATCTGCTCGTCGGCTACCAGCGTGCGATTCGCGTAGCCCAGGTAGTACTCGTCAAAGGGACCGAGCAGGCGCAGTGGCAGCCCGGCGGGCTCCATCGCTTCAAGCTCCCGGTGGGCGCGGCTGCCGGCGATGACCCAGTAGCCCTCTCCGCGCTCATCGCTTCCTGCGTCCACCAGCAAGCCGCCGAGTGCTTCTGCGGCGGTTCTCATGGTGGTCAGCGTCTGTCCCGTGTACCAGGCTGCGTCGCGAAGGGTAGCTGGCCCATGCGAGTGCAGGTACCGGCGCAAGAGTTCCGCCAACGGATCTTCTGGTTCCCGGTGACGTGCAATCCATTCATCCACGAGCACGAAGTCCTGCGCGATGAGCTTCGCATCTCGTGGAATGGGCCCCTGGCAGATCACCCCGTCCAGGACGAGGACCTGCAGGATAACCAGTCCTCGCTGCTGGCCGGTCTCCACTCCATTCTGGTTCAGTGCCTTGAAGAGCGCGGAGCGGCTGGCTTGCCCGTGCTCCTGCAGATGCGCGCTGATGATGCCAGCTGCCTGGTCAATGTCCTGGGTGCCGACCTGCAGTCCCCGCATCCGTGTGGCCGAGGAGCGCAAGGTGCGTTCACGCGCTGCGCGAGTCATCCAGCGCGCATCTTCGGCCAAGCAGATATGCAGCGTGCCCCGCATGGTCCATGACCGCACGAGCCGGCCTTCGCTGAAGAGCGCATCGACTTGCTGGCGGGATTCTTGCGCTGCGGAGCGCTGAGCCAGCGCGTAGCGTCCTGCAGCGAAGTCCTGGGACTGGAACGCGAGCATGTGTTCTGCGGCCTGCAGTACGGATTCTGCCGGCTCCAGTAGCAGCTGGCTCGCCATGCGCGCCGCCAACGTCCGGGTACTGTCCATTAAGCAACCTCGATCCAATGCTTGATGGCCTAAAGCCTAGCAGTGCGGAGGTACAGAGATGCCCGCGAAGCGGCGCACCTGCAGCCGCCGTTGATGCAGGGGCGGCGCAGGTGGAAACGGACCTCCAAGCCCGGATGCGCGCAAAGGTCGAGACCTGCCTGGACTTTGCTGGCCAGGTGCTGGCCAGGTGCTGGCTCTCGTTGGCCCCCTGGACCCGGAAGGTCCTTTGGAGGGCTTCGTGCCGTCCGGATGGAATAGCAAAAGGGACCATCCCAGCGCGCAATGCGTTGGGATGGTCCCTTCAGCTGCAAGCAGCGGGGTCCTAGGCGGTGACGGCTTCAGCCTTCACTGCCGGCACTGCTGCCGGGTGGGTGCCGGCCATCGATTCGATGACGCGGACAACCTGGCAGGAGTAGCCGAACTCGTTGTCGTACCAAACGTAGACGACAGCGTTCTTGCCGGACACGATGGTGGCCAGGCCGTCAACGATGCCGGCGCGGCGCGAGCCGACGAAGTCGGTGGAGACAACCTCAGGCGAATCGATGTAGTCGATCTGCTTGTGCAGGCTGGAGGTCAGCGAGGTTTCACGCAGGTAGGCGTTGAGCTCTTCCTTGGTGGTCCCGTTCTCCAGGTTCAGGTTCAAGATCGCCATGGAGACGTCTGGGGTCGGTACGCGGATCGCGTTGCCGGTCAGCTTGCCTTCGAACTCCGGCAGGGCCTTGGCCACTGCCTTGGCGGCACCGGTTTCGGTGATCACCATATTCAGCGCTGCCGAACGGCCGCGGCGCTCGCCCTTGTGGAAGTTGTCGATCAGGTTCTGGTCGTTGGTGAACGAGTGAACGGTCTCGACGTGCCCGTGGGTGACACCGAACTTGTCGTTCAGGGCCTTGAGCACTGGGGTGATGGCGTTGGTGGTGCACGAGGCAGCGGTGACGATCTTGTCTTCTGCGGTGATCCACGAATCGTTGATGCCGTGGACGATGTTCTTCAGATCGCCTTTGCCCGGTGCGGTCAGCAGAACGCGGGAAACGCCCTTGGCGGCCAGGTGCTGGGACAGGCCGGCCTCATCGCGCCAGCGGCCGGTGTTGTCCACCACGATGGCATTGTCGATACCGTGTTCGGTGTAGTCGACGGTGGTCGGGTCATTCGAGTAGATGACCTTGATCAGGGTGCCGTTGGCGAGGATGGTGCTGTTTTCCTCGTCGACCGTGATCGAGCCTTCGAAGCGGCCGTGCACCGAGTCGCGGCGCAGCAGCGAAGCGCGCTTGACGATGTCGTCATCCGAGCCCTTGCGGACCACGATGGCGCGCAGGCGCAGGCCGTAGCCGCCACGCTCGATCAGGATGCGGGCCAGCAGGCGTCCGATACGGCCGAAACCGTAGAGGACAACGTCCTGTGGTTCAGCGTCGGTTGCGCCGGCCTGGCCAACCTTCTCGCCCAATTCATCGGCCAGGAAAGCGTTCAGATCAGCGGAACCGGATTCCTTGAACTTCTTGTTCACGCGGCCGAGGTCAACTGCTACCGAACCGACGTTCAGGGCCTCAATAGCATCCAGGATGGCCTTGGTGTCGTTCAGGTCGAGCTCTTCGCCATCGATGCGGCGCACTACGCGGTGGGCCTTGATGATGTCGATGGCGGACTGGTTGATCAGCTTGCGGCCGTAGACGGAGGTCACCACATTGTTTTTGCGGTACAGACGTCCGATCAGTGGGATCATGGCCTCGGCGAGCTCTTCGCGCCCGCTCCATTCTTGCTGGGCAACGACAGACTGCTGGGTCACAGAAAATCCTTCCAATTCAGCCGACTCGCAGATCCATAAAGTCGGTTGGCACCGTGGGAAGCACCATTGCTTTTGCGGTGGCACGAGGTAACAGGATCATCCTCGTAAGTACATGATCCATTCTAGACCGTGCGCAGAAAAACTGAGGATCGGGGACTGTGAATCATCTCACCAGCGCACCAAGGGCTGATGCCGGCGCAATCGCAGGAAGGAAGAGTGTGAATGGGATGGCCGATACGCCGGGTTTTGTCGCGCCGAAGCGGGACGGTCATCTATCTACGACTGCCGTTGCCGGCAGCCTCTAGCGGTCCACCCGACTGCATGGGGCGAACAGCCCTCATAACGCAGTCTGTCTGACCTTGCTCCGAGTGGGGTTTACCTAGCCACCCCAATCACTTGGGGTGCTGGTGGTCTCTTACACCACCGTTTCACCCTTACCAGGAAAACCTGGCGGTCTATTTTCTGTGGCACTAGCCTGCGGGTTACCCCGAGTGGGCGTTACCCACCACCCTGTTCTGCGGAGCCCGGACGTTCCTCGGGGCAATTGCTTGCCACGCGACCGTCTGGCCATCCCATTCACTACCAGTCTAATGCGTTGGGCGCGGCCTGCAGACCACTTCCGAACGCTGATTCGGTCACAGCCGGCTTCACCCGAACCGCTGCGCCTCAAGCAACCGCAACCAGATTTCGCTGATCGTCGGATAGGCGGGGACCGCATGCCACAGCCGGTCCAGGCTGACCTCGCCGACGATCGCAATGGTGGCCGCATGCAGCAGTTCCGCGGCATCCTGGCCGGCGAAAGTGGCGCCGACGATCACCGAACGCGCCTGGTCTATCACCAGCTTGGCCCGCCCGGAATACCCATCGGCGTGCAAGCTCGCCCCGGCCACCGCACCCAGATCGTGCTCGATAACCGAAATCTGCAAGCCGGCGTCGCGGGCCTGGCGTTCGGTGAGTCCGACCGCGGCGATCTGCGGATCGCTGAAGACCACGCGCGGCACCGCATGGTGGTCCGCCGTGGCCGCATGCCTGCCCCAGGGCGCATCGAGAACCCCGGTTCCATTGACCCTCGCGGCAATGGCCTCGCCCGCGGCCCGGGCCTGGTACTTGCCCTGGTGGGTCAGCGGGCTGCGCCCGCTGGCATCTCCCACGGCGTAGAGCCAGTCGGTACCCGCCACGAGCATCGTGTCATCGACCTGCAGCCGCCGGGACGGGTCCACCCCGAGTGCTTCGAGTCCCAGGTTCCCGATCTCCGGCCGCCGCCCGGTGGAGACCAGCACTTCCTCGGCTTCCACGAGGGATCCTCCGGGCAGCTGGAGGCCGGCTATCCCGTGCTCATCGCGGTGGACCTGCAACGGCGTGGTGTCCTGGTGCACCACTACCCCGGCCTCGGCCAGCGACTGGGCCACCAGCTCGCCGGCGAACGGCTCTTCGCGGCCCAGAAGCTGGCCGCGGGCAAGGATGGTGACCTTGGACCCGAGGGAGGCGAAAGCGAAGGCCAGCTCCACCCCGGCAACTCCGCCACCGATGATGGCCAGCCTCGGCGGAATCGCCTTAGCCGCAGTGGCCTCCCGGGTGCCCCACGGCCTGGCTTCAGCCAAACCCTCGATCCCAGGCAGAACCGGAGTGGATCCGGTGGCCAGGACTACGGCCCGGGCCGAGTACTCGCGATCCGCCACCTGCACCAGGCCGCGCCCGGCAAGCTGCGCCCGGCCGCGGATTAATTCGATGCCGGCCGAACGCAGCCACCGTTCCTGCCCGGCATCATCCCAGTTGCTGGTGAAGGCGTCCCGCCGCGCGAGCACCGCCTCGGGATCCAGCGCACCGATCACCGCTTCGCGGGCCCCGGGAACCCGGCGTGCCGCGCGCAGCGCATCGCCGCTGCGCAACAGGGCCTTGGAAGGCATGCATGCCCAGTACGAGCATTCCCCGCCCACCAGCTCGGATTCGACGATGGCCGCCTTCAGGCCCTGCCGGGTGGCATAGTCGGCGGCGTTCTCCCCGGCCGGCCCGGCGCCGATCACGATCACGTCGAAGTCGCAGTGCTGCCCGGAGGCAGTTTGGCTTGCTCTTGAGTTCTGCTGGGGCATGCTCTGTCCTTGCTCTGCGTGAAGCGCTGCTGGGTCGTGGGTTCAGCCTAGCCAGATCTGCGCTGCGGGTATATGCCCTGGGCAGAAGATCAGGTGAACTCCGATAAGCTGGAACGCGTGCTTATTTTGTTGCCGCCTTCCGAAGGCAAGACCGTCCACGCCGAAGGTTCTCCGTTCGAAATCGAGGATCTGTCTTTTCCGGAGCTTTCCGGGGAACGCCGCCTGGTGCTTGACGCCCTTGCTGAAGTTTCAGCACGCGAAGATGCCATGGACCTGCTGGGAGTCGGAGCGTCGCTGGCCAAGGAAGTAGCGCGGAATATCAATCTGCACACCGAGCCCGCAGCCAAGGCGCAGGATATCTACTCGGGGGTGCTCTTCGAGGCCCTGGACTACGCGAATCTGGATGAAGCAGCGCAGCGGCGCGCCGATGAATCCATCATCGTGGTCTCCGCCCTGTGGGGTGCCGTGCGTTTTGGCGATCGCATTCCGCCCTACCGCTTGTCCATGTCGGTCAAGCTCGCGCCGCTGGGCAAGCTGGCCACCTGGTGGAAGAAGCGCCTGGCTCCGGTGCTGGATGCGGTGGCCGGCGACCAGCTGATCGTGGACGCGCGATCGAGCACCTATGCGGCCGCCTACAAGCCGGCCAATGGCAACACCGTTGCGGTCAACGTCTTCCAGATGCGCAATGGGGTCCCGAAGGTGGTCTCGCACTTTGCCAAGCACACCCGCGGAGAGGTCGCCGGTTTCCTGGTCCAGCAACCGGTCGCACCGGAAAACCCTGGAGAATTGCTCGAGCTGGTCCAGACCAAGTGGGAAGCGTCCCTCGTCGAAGACAAGAAGGGCTTGGCGCTGAACATCCTGCTGCCGGAGGACCACCAGTTCACTACCGTGAGTTAGCGTCCTTGGGCAAGTCGCCGAAGGCGGCTGGCGCCTTGTCGATGAAGGGTGCTGGCATGGCTAATGCGGCTTCGTCAATGCGCTGCGACTAGTTCAATCTCGAATCCGGCAGCATCTTCCAAATAGGCCGCGTAGTGCTTTGGTCCCCCGGCGTACGGGTGCAGCTCCGGGAACATGAGGGTGAATCCGTGATCCAGCGCCTGGGATGCCAACGTTTCCACCGCTTGCCTGGAGCCAGCTTGGAAAGCCAAATGATTCAGCCCGGGAGCCAGGCGGTCATGCCGTTGTTTTTTGGCATCCGGTCCGGATTCCAGGACTATATGGAATCCGTCGAGGGCATAGCTGATGCCATCAGCCCAGTGGGAATCCACGACATAGCCAAGGCGAGTGAGCAGCCAGCCCAGGGAAGCTGTGCTGGCTGCCAAATCCTCAACCCATATTTCCAGATGATGCAGCATGGAATTCACTGACTAAGGAGTCAGCACGAAGTCCCATGGATCGGAATTCACTTGGGAAACTTCGATCTCCACGGTGTGCCCAAGGTCGTTGAGCACGTTGCCCAAGGCGCGGGCACCGGCCGACAGCCAGACCCATTCCGAAGCGAAGTGGGAGACATCGATCAGGTAAGGGAACCCGCCGTTGGCAGCTTCGCGCGCTTCGCTTGCCGGGTGGTGGCGCAGATCAGCAGTCACGTAGACATCGGCCTGGTGCGAGCGCACCGCGTCAAACAGGGAATCGCCGGCACCGCCGCAGAGGGCGACCTTCCGGATGATGCCCGTTCGGTCTCCGGCGACACGTACACCGCCAGCCACCGCTGGGAGCACGGTGTAAACGCGTTCAGCGAAATCCTCGAGCTTCATCGGCTTCTCCAAGAAGCCAACTCGTCCCAAGCCTTCTTCTGGCAGTCCGTCCTTGGACTCGATCAACGGCACGCAGTCCTTCAGCCCGAAGGCATCGGCGAGAGCATCGTTGACTCCCCCGATGGCGCTGTCGGCATTGGTGTGCGCCGTAAGCAATGCGGTTCCGGATTCGATCAGGCGGTGAATGGCTTCGCCCTTGAAATTGGTGCCGGCAACCTGGGTGACTCCGCGCAGGAGCAACGGGTGGTGAGTGATCAGCAGATCGGCCCCACGCTCGATTGCATCCTCGATCACCTCCAGCGTTGGATCTACAGCCATCACGATCTTGGAAATCTGCTGGCTGGTACGTCCGGTCACCAGGCCAACGGCATCCCAATCTTCGGCCAATGATTTTGGCCAAAGTTCCTCAGCTGCTTCAAGGACGTTACCCAAGGTGGTCTGCGGAACCGAGGTGTCTTCCACCGGTTGCTCTGGCGTTTCTCCGGTAACGGGCTTGAGCGTCGAGGCGTCCAGGGAATCACTGCTCTTCCCCAGGTCTTGCGAGTTATCTGCCTTGCTCTGCATACCCACCACCCTACGCGGTGGGTATGGGGATGGAACAGAATGCAACGCCGCAACGTTGTGAACTGTGTGAGTATTCCCAGCCTTCAGTCCCCTCATCAATTCAGCCCGATCCTGGAAGTCCAGGACACCAAGCTGAGCACCTTCGTACTAGCCGGCGGCTGCTTCTGGTGCTTGGATGCCGTGTACCAGCGAACCCGTGGCGTCCACGCCGTGATTTCCGGATACATCGGTGGCCACACCAAGGATCCGGCCTACCGCGAAGTCTGCAGCGGCACCACTGGCCATGCCGAAGGTGTCGCCGTGATCTTTGACCCGCAAGTGGTTCCGGCCGAAGTCATCTTGGATATGTTCTTTACCGTGCACGACCCGACCACGCTGAACCGCCAGGGCTACGACGTGGGTACGCAGTACCGTTCGGCGATGTTCCCGCTCGATGACCAGCAGCGCGGCCTCTTCCAGGAGGCCATCGAGAAGTTCTCGCGCGTATACCCCAATCCGATCGTCACTACGCTGGAAGAGTCCAAAGATTTCTATCCTGCCGAGCAAATCCACCAGGATTATTACTCCGAAAACCAGGAAGTGGGCTATTGCCGCGTGATTATCGATCCAAAGATCGCGAAAGTCAGGAAATATTACGCTCAATGGCTAAACGAAGCCTAGTCGCGCTTTTGGCCTACTAGGGTTAGTTGTGAACCTCATAGGTCTCCGGCGGTTACGCCAGATTCCGGCAATTATTTCGCCGCAACTAACTGCGGCCGCATAGAGTCACGTAAGGATTGCATACAAGATGGGTAAGATCTACAACAACGTCACCGAAGTCGTCGGCAACACCCCGCTGGTGAAGCTGAACCGCGTCGGCGAGGGCCTGCCAGGGAACATCGCTGTGAAGCTGGAATTCTACAACCCGGCGAACTCCGTCAAGGACCGCATCGGCGTGGCCATCGTTGATGCAGCCGAGGCCTCTGGTGCGTTGAAGCCAGGCGGCACCATCGTTGAGGGCACTTCGGGCAACACCGGCATCGCACTGGCGATGGTCGGTGCAGCCCGCGGCTACAAGGTCATCTTGACCATGCCTGAAACCATGTCCACCGAGCGCCGTGTGATGCTGCGCGCTTTCGGCGCCGAGATCGTGCTGACCCCGGGCGCCGACGGCATGCGCGGGGCTGTGGAGAAGGCCAAGGAAATTGTTGCGACTTCCGAGAACGCTATCTGGGCGCAGCAGTTCGCCAACACCGCCAACCCGCAGGTCCACGCAGAGACCACCGGTCCGGAGATCTGGTCTGATACCGAAGGCAAGATCGATGTCCTGGTTGCCGGCATCGGTACCGGTGGCACTATCACCGGTGCAGGCCGCTACCTGAAGGAAAAGAATCCAAACCTGAAGATCGTGGCCGTTGAGCCCAAGGATTCCCCGATCCTCAATGGCGGAAAGCCCGGCCCGCACAAGATCCAGGGACTGGGAGCGAACTTCATCCCCGAGGTGCTCGACACCGAGCTGTACGACGAAGTCCTGGATGCCAGCATCGAGGATTCGGTATCGACCGCTCGCGCGCTGGGCGTCAAGGAAGGCATCCTCGGCGGCATCTCCGCTGGCGCAGCCGTTTGGGGTGCGGTACAGATCGCCGCGCGTGAAGAGAACGCCGGCAAGCAGATCGTTGCGATCATCCCGGACTTCGGTGAGCGCTACATCTCCACCCTGCTCTTCGACGACATCCGCGGCTAAGTAAATTTGCAGAAACAGAATAAATCGGCGCGAGCCACTGTTGGGTCTATTGAGAGACCTGTATCGGTGCAGCTCGCGCCGATTTGCTGTGTGACATCTGCGGATTGTCCCCGAGCGAACCGCAACCCCTAAGGTAGTATTCATGAGTTTTTTCTCCCGCCTGCGTGAGGATTTGGCCAACGCACGCCAGCACGATCCGGCAGCGCGAAGCGATCCGGAAAACTTCTTCGTGTATTCCGGACTGCACGCGATCTGGCTGCACCGGTTGGCCCACAAGATGTGGCAGAACCCCTCGCTGAAGTGGCCAGCGCGTTTGCTATCCCAGGCGAACCGCGCCCTGACCGGGATCGAGATCCATCCCGGCGCCACCATTGGGCGCCGCTTCTTCATCGACCACGGCATGGGCATCGTCATTGGCGAGACTGCCGAAATCGGCGATGACGTCATGCTGTACCACGGGGTGACCCTCGGCGGCCGTTCACTGGCCAAGGTCAAGCGCCACCCGACCATCGGTGATCGCGTGGTCATCGGTGCCGGAGCCAAGGTGCTCGGCCCGATCGTGATCGGCGCGGATTCCGCCATCGGCGCGAACGCCGTGGTCGTCAAGGATGCCCCGGAAGGCTCGATTGTCACCGGAATCCCCGCACAGAACCGTCCGCGCAGGCCCGAAGAGCGCAAGCCTGCTGTAGACCCGGCCGAGTACATCGACCCGGCCATGTGGATCTAGCATTTACGCTCCTGCCACTGCGGCAGAACAAACCCGCCCAGCACACGGACCGGCCACGGTCCGCCTGCTGGGCGGGTTTTCGCTTTGGCCCCGATATTTGCGGGCAAAGCAAAACATCGATGCCCGGTACCATTGCGAGTCTGGTACCGGGCATCGATGCCTCTGCGAGTGATGGAAGCCGCTTAGGCCAGCTTGTGGTCCGCAGCTTCGGTGCCATCGGCCAGCTCTACGACCTCGTCCTCAGGATCCTGGGGCTGGGCGCCGAGCTTGCCACGGGTCAGCTTGTGCATGATCATGGCCAGCGCGCCGTCACCGGTCACGTTGGTTGCGGTGCCGAAGCTATCCAGGGCAATGTAGGCTGCGAACATCAGGCCGACTTCGACCTCGCCGAAGCCCAGCATCTGTGCGAGCAGTCCGGCAGCGGCGGCGATGGCGCCACCTGGCACGCCTGGTGCCGCAATCATCATGACGCCGAGCATCAGGATGAATGGGAAGTAGGTGCCGAAGGAAACGTCGCCACCGGTCAGCAGGAGCACCGCGATGGAGAAGCAGGTGATCTTGACCATCGAGCCTGAGAGGTGGATGGTGGCGCACAGCGGAACGACGAAGCCGGCTACCGTGTCGGAAACACCATTCTTCTTGGCTGATTCCAGCGTCACCGGAATGGTTGCAGCCGAGGATGAGGTACCCAAGGCGGTGAAGTAGGCATTGCGCATGCCCCACAGTGCGGCCAGCGGATTGCGCTTGTTCATCGCCCCAGCGATGGAGTACTGCACCAGCAGGACAACCAGGGTCAGCGCGAAGGAGACCACGGCGACGAAGAGGAACTTCTGCACCACGGTGACGGCGTCCCCGGCGGCGGACAGATCCAGGAAGATTCCGAAGATGAACAGCGGCAAGGCTGGAACAATCACACGGCGGATAACCATCTCGATAATGCTGCGGAACTCCACTGTCCCGCGGAAGATCACGGTGGATCGGAAGGCCGTCAGGCCCAGGCCCAGCATGAATGCCAGTACCAGTGCAGTCATGACGCCCATCAGCGGAGTCAGCACGATTTCGGTTGCCGATTCGCCCGCACTGCCGACCAGGGAAATATACGGTTCGAAACCTGATCCTTCGCCTGCGCCAACTTCCTCGACGCCGCCGCCGGAAAGCGACTTGGTGAATAGCCAACGGCTCACGAAGTACGCGAGCAGTCCCGCGCACAGGGTGGAGGTGTAGGCGATGACCGCGGTGATGCCCAACCACTTTCCTGCGCCCTTGCCGAGTTCAGCAATAGCCGGTGCCACCAAGCCGAAGATGATCAACGGCACGATGAACCCAAGGAATCCGGAGAAGATCGAGTTGTAGGTCAGGAATACGCTTCCTAGCCACACCGGCATAACCGGGCCAAGCAGAATACCCAGCAGGATGGCAACGAGCACCCAGCCAAGCAGTGGGATAGATTTCAGCAGCTTCATGAATGTCCTTTAAACGGTTAGGGATCGGAGCGCACTGTTGGACGGGCCACAAGTGTGTCGTGGCGCACGCCTCAATCATGATAGACGTAATTTTTGTTACACCGAAATCCTGTGAATGGATTGAGTGTTACGAGAATACGCCCTCTTGCCGAATATTCTCTACCGTAAATCGCAACACGTTCAATCAGGTTCGATCCCTGGTGCGGCAAGGGTTCAGGAGTTGAATATTCGTCGATTTAACGGCAGCAAGGCGGATCTGCCCCATTAAGCAGTCCCGCCCTGGCTTGGATTCATTGATTATTCGAAGTTCGCTTCGACTACGCCTTGCTCCTGGCCCTGGCCCACCACCTGGCTTTGCACGCGGAGGTTGAGCACGGATCCGCCATCGGCATTTTCATAGCTCACGAAGACCGACCCGGCTCCGGCATCGCTGCCCGTTTGCGACCAGTTCGGTCCGCCCGCCGCCGAATGGCCAGTGAGCAAGTCGACCACCTGAACGGTGGCCAGCTGCTTCATCTGGGCTTCATTTCCGTTGCCCCAAGCAACGACCAGGGCATCTGCATACTCCGTGGCGCTCGATGGGAGCTTGCCCAGCTCTTGGCCCCCGATAGTTTCGGATTGCTCCGACTCCCCGGCCTCCCCCGGAGTGGATGCCGTTGGCGACGCGGACTGCGTCGGGCTGGCTTCAGGAGTTGACGGCTCCTGGCTTGCGGTGCCACCTGCAGTGCTGCCGCAACCGGCGAGCGCAAGGCAGCCGGCCAGTGCCGCCACCGAGCTGAGCTTGAGTCGTTTCGTAGTTCTATCCGGCATGGCTTTCTCCGTTCTCGCAGGGGGCACTGATTCCTTGTGGGTTCGATACTCCACGCGAATCGGCAGCGATTGCAAGTCCGCTGTCCTATGGCAGGTGTCGGTTGGGGCATTTCTCAGTAGGCTTGGGGCATGAGCCAGCACCCTGCCGATAGCCATGACACGATTCGAGTACGCCAAGCCCGGGAAAACAACTTGCGAGGTGTTGACGTCGATATTCCAAAACGGCGCATTACCGCGTTTACCGGTGTTTCCGGTTCGGGCAAGTCCTCCCTGGTGTTCGGCACGATTGCCGCAGAGTCCCAGCGCCTGATCAATGAAACGTATACGACCTTCATCCAGAGCTTCATGCCCTCGATGCCCCGGCCTGATGTAGAAGTGCTGGAAAATCTCTCCACGGCCATCGTGGTAGACCAGGAACGCATGGGCGCGAATTCGCGTTCTACCGTGGGCACGGCGACCGACGCCTACTCGCTCTTGCGCGTTCTGTATTCGCGTTATTCCACTCCGAGCGCCGGCGGCGCTGGCGCGTACTCGTTTAATCTCGGCCAGGGCGCGTGCCCGGTGTGCGAGGGTTTCGGCACCGAGGCGAGCATCGACCTTGATGAGCTGCTGGATTGGGACAAGTCGCTGAACGAGGGAGCCATCAAGGCGCCGAACTTTGCCCCGGATTCCTGGCTGTGGCAGACGCTGACTGCCGGCACGCAGGCAGATCTGGACATGAAGCTCAGGGACATGCCCAGTGCCATGCTGGACCGCTTGCTCTACGAGGAAGCAGGCAAGGTCAAGCTCAATGGGGCCAACATGAGCTACTCCGGTTTGGTCACGCGCATCAAGTCCAATTACATCCATTCGGGCAGGGAGATCAAGCAAGCCCATATTCGTGCCTGGATCGAACGCATCTCCACGACCGCACCGTGCTCTGCCTGCGCCGGATCACGGCTCGGCCAGGCCGCTCGCGCTTCGAAGATCAATTCCTTGGGAATCGCGGACATGACTGCCCTGCAGGTTTCCGAGCTGCTCGAAACCCTGGAGACGATCCAGATCCCGGATGCCGCGCCACTGACCACCAATTTGAAGGCCGTGCTCAAATCCATGGTGGATTTGGGGTTGGGCTACCTGTCCCTTGACCGTCCGGCGGGGACCCTTTCGGGCGGCGAAGCCCAGCGCGTGAAGATGATCCGGCATCTTGGATCAGCGCTCAGTGATGTCACGTATGTCTTCGACGAGCCCACCGTTGGATTGCATCCCCATGACATCCAGCGGATGAACGGGTTGCTGGCTAGCCTTCGGGACAAGGGCAATACCGTACTGGTGGTGGAGCACAAGCCCGAGGTCATCGGCATCGCGGACCACGTGATCGACTTGGGCCCGGGCGCTGGTACCCATGGCGGCACCATTTGCTACAGCGGTCCAGTGGACGGCCTGCTGTCCAGCGATACGCTGACCGGAAAGCAATTCACCACGCGTGCTGCGCTCAATGCGAACCCGCGCGAGGCACAGGGGTCCATGCAAGTGCGCGGTGCCTCCTTGCACAACCTGAAGAATGTTTCCGTGGATATCCCTACCGGCGTGATGTGCGCAATCACCGGTGTCGCCGGTTCCGGCAAATCCACGCTGATCCATTCGACGATCGCCAAACGCGATGACGTGGCGGTGGTGGACCAAACCGCCATCCGGGGCTCCCGGCGTTCGAACCCGGCCACCTATACCGGGATCATGGATCCGATCCGTGCGGCGTTCGCGAAAGCCAACGGCGTGAAGCCTGCCCTGTTCAGCGCCAATTCGGCCGGAGCGTGCCCGGGGTGCAGCGGTGTCGGATACACCTATACGGATTTGGCTTCCATGGCTGGAGTGGCCTTGCCTTGCGAGCAGTGCGGCGGCAAGCGATTCACCGCTGATGTGCTGGAATACACCCTCGATGGGTTGAACATTGCCGAAGTCCTGGACTTGAGCATGGAAGAAGCGTTGGAGCAGCTCAAAGTGCCCAAGGCGAAGGCCGTGCTCGAACGCCTGAACCAGGTGGGGCTGGGATACCTGAAACTGGGACAGCGGCTGAACACGCTTTCGGGCGGCGAACGGCAGCGAATCAAGCTGGCTATCCGTTTAGGCCAGGGCGCCGGTACCTACATCCTGGACGAGCCAACCACAGGATTGCACATGGCTGATGTGCAGAACCTGCTGCGTCTGCTCGACGAGATGGTCGATGAAGGCAATACCGTCGTGGTCATCGAGCATCATCTGGCGGTGGTTGCCCACTGCGATTGGGTCATTGACTTGGGTCCCGGGGCAGGGCACGAAGGAGGAAGCATTGTCTTCGAAGGGACCCCGGCTGACCTTGCCGCCTCCGGCACCCTGACCGGAGTTCATCTGTCCGACTACATCGAGGGATAGCCATGGCCCAGAACCTCAGGAAACCGCTGCCTGCCGACGCGCAGGAGCTTGCCAGGCTGCATGTCGAATGCTGGAAAGAAACCTACACGCAGCTGCTGCCAGATGGTTTCTTCGACCCTGCCCACAGTGAGCAGCGGCTGCGCATGTGGGACAGGGTTCTGGAGGACCCGAATCCGCTCTTCAGGATTTCGGTGGCGGAAAATGAGGACGGGAAGCTTGTCGGATTCGCCCTCAGCGCACCTCCCACCGGCAATATCGACGGGATACCGGAGAACGTCTCTCGCCAGCTCTACAACCTGTATGTGCTGGAAGACTTCCATGGCGACGGAACAGGGCAGGCGCTGCTTGATGCAGTCCTTGGCAATGAGCCGGCCGTACTGTGGGTGGCGGCCCAGAATCCGCGTGCCATCCGATTCTACGAACGCAACGGATTCGCCTTCGACGGCGTGAGCGAGGACGACCCGGCTGCTCCGAAAATTACCGACGCACGAATGCTCAGGTAGTTAGCAAGCGGACAGATCCCGACGATGTCCGGGTCGCTCCCACGGCCCAGTTCCGCGTCGATCTGCAGCACCAGCTGCGCCTGGCGAAACAGCGCGCCGTATTCGGGGCCAGGGGGTGGGCGAATTCCCGTGGAGTTGAGTTGGCGCAATTTGTCCCGGGCTTCGGGCAGCTCGCCGAGGCCTTGCAGCCGGTCGAGCATCGAGGTACCGACGTTCTGCTCGGTGATGCCAAGGGACATCCGCCGGGCAATGGGGGTACTGCACGCGCAGCGACCATTGCCTGGCGGGTATCCAGCTTCGAGCGAGAGCAGGATTCCCCGCCCCGCGCTCCAGCCACCACCTTAACCGGTCCTGCTCCGGTCCTAGCCTCTGAATCGGGGGTCGGGCCGGAGCAGTCTTCGGGTTGGCGGAATTAGATGCGCACGAGCATCTTGCCGGTGTTCGCACCGCGCATCATGCCAAGGAAGGCGTCCACGGTATTCTCGATGCCGTCAACGATCGTCTCGTCGTAGGCGATCTTGCCTTCGGAGAACCACTTGCCCATGCGCTCGCCGAACTCCGGGGCGAGGTCAAGGTAGCTGGAGAGGGTGAATCCCTGCAGCTTCAGGCCGCGGGTGATCAGGTTGGCCATGTTCTTCGGGCCCGGAGTCGACTCGGTGGTGTTGTAGCTGGCGATAGCGCCGCACAGGGCAGCACGACCGGAATCGTTGAACGCTGCCAGGGCAGCTTCGAGGTGGTCCCCGCCCACGTTGTCGAAGAAGACATCGATGCCTTCCGGAGCTGCGGCGGCCAGCTGCCCGCGCACATCGCCATCCTTGTAGTTGAAGGCGGCATCGTAGCCGTACTTGCTGGTCAGCAGTTCAACCTTCTCTGCGCTGCCGGCCGAGCCGATGACGCGCTTGGCACCCATGAGCTTGGCGATCTGCCCGGCAGCGGTGCCCACGGCACCTGCAGCGCCGGAGACGAAGACGGTCTCGCCCTCGGCAAGATTGGCGACTGCGCTCAGGCCTACATAGGCGGTCAAGCCGGTCATGCCCAAGATGTGCAGGCGCAGCGACGAGGAAACGCCGGGCAGATCAGGTGCGGACTTGAAATTGGCAGAGTCGGCCTGCACGGTGTCAGACCAGCCCAGCTGATGTTGGACCAAGGTGCCTGCCGGGAACGCTTCGTCCGCTGTCTCGATGACACGGCCAATTGCGCCGCCGAGGATCTGCTCGCCAATCTTGAATGGCGGGATGTAGGAACGGGTGTCATTCATGCGTCCGCGCATGTACGGGTCCACGGAAATGAACTCGTTGCGCACCCGGATTTCACCGGTCTTCAGCTCCGGCAACTCAACGGTCTGGACGGTGAAGTTCTCCTGCGTTGGCCAACCGGACGGACGGGAGGCGAGCAGGATCTGCGTGCTGGTTGCTTCAGTCATGGTTACCAGTTCTTTCAATTCTCGGTGATATTGGAAACTCTCGGTGTCGTTCTAGTTGCCCAGCGCCAGGCCAAGGACCAGCAGCGCAACTGACAGCAGCGGGAAAATCCCCTGCTTGACGGCCAGCTTGGCTTTGCCCGGGCTCCCCAGTGCCAGCACCAATGCGGCGGCCAGCATGGAGCCGGCCCCGGCGAAGACCAGCGTGGCACCCACAGCCAAGTGGCCCATGCCCAAGGCAATCACCCCGGCAAGTGCGGCAACTGCCAAGAAGAGGTTGTAGAAGCCCTGATTGAAGGCCATTTCTCGCGTTGCTTCTGCCTCAGCCTCGCTGGTCTTGAACAAAGCGCGGGTTTTTCCAGTGGTCCAGGTGATGGACTCCATCGAGAAGATGTAGACGTGGAGCAGGGCAGCGGCGGTTGCGAAGATCTGCGCGGCGATGATCATGGCTAGTCCTTGGTGTTGGGAAGGCAACTATTCTGTAACGACCATTTCAATATATACTGGAATGGTCGTTACGAAAAGAGGAGGTGGGTGTGATGGCGCGTACATCTGCATTCGACAAGGAAGCGGCTATCCAGAACGCCCGATCGGTGTTCTGGTCCAAGGGCTTCGAGGCCACATCCATTCCCGAACTTGAAAATGCCACCGGCCTGAGCCGTTCAAGCATCTACAACTCCTTCGGCTCCAAGCGCGGCCTGTTCGATGCCGCAGTAGACAGCTACCTTAATGAAATTGTCCGCCCGCGGTTGCGTCCGCTGCTCCAGAACCCAGTACCTTCACAGGCATTGGGAGACTATCTGCGTGGGCTCGCTGCCGTTTTCGCGAAGCCAGAGTCCCTGCCTGCAGCCCATGGGTGCCTGCTGATCAACACCGCCAGCGCACCGATTGCAGCAGAGAACGACATCGCCGCCATCATTTCCGCGTACCGGGAAGAACTTGATGAAGCCATGGGCCGCGGCTTGCATGCCCTTCGTCCGGATCTTTCAGTCGAACGCCATGCCCTGCTGAGCGACACCATCACCGGTCTGGTGGTAGCGGCCTTCGCACTGGTGCGCATCTCCCCCAGCGAAGCTGTTCGCTTGTTGCAATGCGCCGAGAACTTGCTGGAAGACTAGGACCGGCCTTATGCCCCTACTCCTTTCCGGGTTTAAGGCGCAAGCCCCGGGGCACCTGTTGTCCGGATTGCTTCTAGCCAGGCACTGATCCACGGATCCATTCAGTGAATGGATTGCGGAGGGCTGCCGGCTCGATGCGCGGGGGCTCCGCCGACTGCTGCCAGCGGCAGGTCGTTCTGCAATCACCGGCGCATGCTTGGCAGATCAGTTTGCACGCAGCAGGCATTAATCGTCGCGCTCGCCACGGAAAATCCAACCGCCTTTGGCTGCCGCGCCGATTTTCCGCACCTCTGGGATCCATTCGCCCCTGAACGCATGGCACCGGCCGGAACCTGCGCCTGTCCCACCCAGCATTCTGCTGATCACGCCCCACGGCTGCCAGTTCCAGCGGAGCAAGACAGCGTGCATCAGGGCTCAAAAGGCAGAAGCCCACCAGTTCAATCGAATTGAACTGGTGGGCTTCGGATCAGCCAGCAGCTGCTAGCGCCAAGTCTCGCCGTTTAGTGGGTGTCCTCGGCAGCGATTTCGGTGCGGTCACCGCTCCACTGCGTGTGGAAGGTGCCTTCCTTGTCGGTGCGGCGGTAGGTGTGCGCACCGAAGTAGTCGCGCAGGCCCTGGGTCAAGGCTGCTGGCAGACGGTCGCGGCGCAGGCCATCGTAGTAGGCCAGCGACGAGGAGAACACTGGTGCAGGGATGCCCAGCTGGACAGCAACAGAAACCACGCGGCGCCATGCTGGAACTGCCTTGTTGATGGCTTCAGCGAATGCCGGAGCGAACAGCAGGTTCGAAGGCTTCTCGCCTGCCGAGTAGGCAGCGGTGATGTCCTTGAGCAGGGCTGCACGGATGATGCAGCCTTCACGCCACAGGCCAGCGATCTCGTCGAGCTTCAGGTCCCAGTTGTATTCGCCGGCAGCCGAAGTGAGCATGTCAAGGCCCTGCGCGTAGGAGACGAGCTTCGAAGCGAACAGCGCCTGGCGCACATCCTCGACGAAGTTCTCCGGCAAGGTAACCTCGGCAGTTTCGCCGGTCAGCACCTTCTGGCCCACGGCACGGATATCGCGCTGCGAGGAAAGGGAACGGGCGAAGACCGATTCGGCGATGGCCGAAACAGGCGAGCCCATATCCAGGCCGGACTGCACGGTCCAGCGGCCGGTGCCCTTCTGTCCTGCGGAGTCCTGGATGACGTCGACCAGCGGCTTGCCGGTGGAAGCATCGACGTGGCCGAGCACTTCAGCGGTGATCTCGATCAGGAAGCTGGACAGTTCGCCCTGGTTCCATTCGTTGAAGATCTCCGACTGCTTGGCTGGCTCGATGCCGGCGGCGCTGCGCATCAGATCGTAGGCTTCGCCGATGACCTGCATGTCGGCGTATTCGATGCCGTTGTGGACCATCTTCACGAAGTGGCCCGCGCCGTCGGTGGAGATCCAAGCGCAGCACGGTGCGCCGTCGTCGGCCTTGGCGGAGATCTTCTCCAGCATCGGGCCCAGCGATTTGTAGGATTCAGCGGAACCGCCTGGCATGATCGATGGGCCGAGCAGCGCGCCCTCTTCGCCACCGGAGACGCCGATGCCCACGAAGTGCAGGCCCTTTTCAGCCAGGGCAGCTTCGCGACGGCGGGTGTCGGTGTAGTGCGAGTTGCCGGCGTCGATGACCACGTCGCCCTCTTCGAGCAGCGGCACCAGCTGGTCGATGACCGAGTCCACTGGACCACCGGCCTTGACCATGATCAGCACGCGGCGCGGGGTTTCGAGGTTTGCTACCAGCTCTTCCAGGCTTTCGGTGCGAATGAAATCGCCCTCATCGCCATGTGCTTCAAGCAGCGCATCGGTCTTGCCGACCGAGCGGTTGTGCAGGGCGACGGTGTATCCGTTGCGAGCGAAGTTACGGGCAAGGTTTGCGCCCATGACGGCCAGACCTGTGACACCAATCTGTGCAGGCATAAAAATAAGTCTCCATCGATTACGGGGAGTTGAACCGCCAAGCAGAGACCGGATGAGTCACGATCCCTGTTCACGGCCACGTGACCTTTCCATCCTACAAGGGCGACGCCCGTGTTTTACAGAGGATCGCGTAAATTAAAGCATATTTATTTCGCGGATCGACTCGCCATAGTCTGATTTGGCGCAAGTCATTGGCTAAACTGACCCCATGGCAACTAGTCTGCACGCTCATGTGGTTGAGCACCTCGGCTCTCGCATTATCAGCGGGCAAATTCCGCGCGGCTCCATTATCCTCGCCGCCGACCTCGAGCAGAAACTCCAGGTCTCGCGTTCGGTGATCCGTGAAGCGATCCGCGTTCTGGCCCAATGCGGCCTAGTCACCAGCACCAAGCGCGTGGGCATCCGCGTGCTGGGAGCGGAGCGCTGGAACCCCTACGACGATCATGTCATCCGCTGGCGGCTGGCCAGCGACCAGAAGGGCGCACAGCTGCGCTCGCTGACCGAGCTGCGCATTTCCGTAGAGCCGATGGCCGCGGAACTGGCTGCCGAGTTCGCCCCCGAAGCGATGCGCAAGGAGCTGATGATGCTCTCGGCGCAGATGAACCATTACGGGCGTCAAGGCGATTTGCGACGTTTCCTGGAACTGGATATCCGATTCCACGCTGTGGTGCTGGCCGCCTCCGGCAATGAGATGTTTGCGAACCTCTCCACCCCGATCGGAGCGATTTTGCGCGGCCGCACCGAATTGGGCCTGATGCCTGAACGCCCGCACGAGGAAGCGTTGCTCTGGCACCAGTCGGTCGCCGATGCCATCTCCAATTCGGACTCCGCCAGCGCGCGGAGGAACATGGAAAGCATCATGCGCCGGACGCACAACGAGATCTGCAGCCTCTGGGACGGCGCGCCGCGCTTGTTCGTGGACCCGGCCAAGAGCTCCCAGTAACCCGGCATTCCCGACTTAAATGCGAATCCGCCGGGGCAGCGATCTGCATCGCTGCCCCGGCGGATTTTTTGTCCTGCTCGCTGCCCTTAGTTAGGCCAGCGCGGTCGCCAGGCCGTAGAGCACCATGACGCAGGCGAAGCCGACCACCGATACCAGCGCCTGGCCAACGGTCCAGACCTTCAAGGTGGTTGGCACATCGATGTCCAGGAAGCGCGAGATCAGCCAGAAGCCGGAGTCGTTGACGTGGCCGGCAAAGACCGAGCCTGCTGCCAGCGCCAGCACTATGGCGGCGATCTGGAAAGCGGTCAGCGAGGCATCCGCCAGTACCGCCGGCTGGACGATGGCGGCCGCAGTGGTCAGTGCTACTGTTGCCGAACCCTGGGCCAGTCGGACGATGGCCGCGATCAGGAAGCCGGCGACAATCAGCGGCATGCCCACCGATTCAAGCGACGTGGCAATGGCGTTGCCGATGCCGCTGGCACGCAGCACGCCGCCGAACATGCCACCAGCGCCGGTGATCAGGATGATCGAGCAGACCGGGCCCAGCGCGGAGTCCACGATGGTCTCGGTCAGGGTCTTGTCCTTGCCCTTGCGGAAGCCCAGAAGGAACATTCCCAGCAGCACGGTGATCAGCAGGGCCACCGGAGTTTCACCCAGCAGGCGCAGCCAGCGCACCCAGGAGGTTTCCGGGTCCACGACGCCGGCGGAGCCGAGCATGTTCAGACCCGTGTTCATGAAGATCAGCAGCAGCGGGAGCAGCAGCAGGCTGAACACTGTGCCCACGGAAGGAGAGGACTTGAACTCGTCCTTCGATGCGCCGTTGCCCAGTGCCGCATCCAGGATATTCGGTACCGGGATGTTGAACTTCTTGCCGACAAACTTTCCAAAGAGATGGCCTGCAACGAACCACGTTGGAATCGCGACGACCAGGCCGAGCACCAGCACGAGCCCGACATTGGCTTCCAGCAGGCCAGAGGCGGCCACTGGGCCCGGGTGCGGCGGAACGAAGACGTGCATCACCGAGAATGCGGTGGCCGATGGGATGGCGTAGAGCAGCAGCGAGCCGCCCAAGCGGCGGGCCACGGTGAAGATGATCGGCAGCATGACTACCAGCCCGGCATCGAAGAAGATCGGGAAGCCGAAGAGCAGCGACGCAACCGACAAGGCCAGCGGTGCGCGCTTCTCGCCGAACTTGGAGATCAGCCAGCTGGTCATCACATCGGCGCCGCCACTGGTTTCCAGCATGCGTCCGAGCATTGCGCCAAGGCCGACCAGCAAGGCCACACTGGCCAAGGTGGATCCGAAGCCGCTGGTCAGCGTGGTAAAGACCGATTCAGCAGGGATACCGGAGGCGACCGCGGTCAGCAAGCTGGTGAGCACCAGTGCGAGGAACGCGTGGACGCGGAAGCGGATAATCAGCACCAGCAGCAGCGCTACCGCACCGACCGCCAGCATCAGGAGCCCGGGCGTACTTAACGTCCAGTTCAGTTCAAGCTCAGTTGTCATTGTCTTCCTTGATCAATGGGGGCTTCATGCCATGGGTGGTCTGTGGATTGCTGCCAGCGCACTGCGCTAGGACAGTTTAGCGATCAGCTGTCGAACGATGTCCTCGGGGCTATCGGCAATATCCGCGCTGAGCACTGGCTCGTCCGCATCTGGGGCCTCCAGCGTGGCCAGCTGGCTGTCGAGCAGGCTGGTGGGCATGTACTCGTGCGAGCGCGCGTTCATCCGATCGCGAATCAGGGTCGGAACACCGGTGAGGTGGACGAAGATCGTTGCTGGCTCCAAGCTGAGGATGAGATCCCGGTAGCTGCGCTTGAGTGCGGAACAGGCGATCACCAGCGGCGCCTGGCTTTGCTTGCTTTCGGCCAGCTTGGTGCCGATCAGCTGCAGCCACGGCTCGCGGTCAGCGTCATCCAGAGACTGTCCGCCGGCCATTTTTTCCTTGTTGGCCTTGGGGTGCAGGCTGTCACCATCGATGAACTCGTGATGCAGCTGGTCAGCCAGCATCTTTCCGATGGTGGTCTTGCCACTGCCCGAGACACCCATCACGACAAGGGGCGGGACCTGTTCACTCATCCATTTACTCCGTCGTACGTGAACCTAATATATGACTTATGCTGTATCCAAAGTCATAAAGTATGATTTAACTAGAGTAGGAGCGGCAGCCGATGCTGTCAACAGGTTGCATTTGGTCCATCGCGGATGATTCTGCAAAGCATGTGGCCAGAGAGCGAATTCCCGACTTAATCGACCCTAGGTTCAAGCATGGCTTGAACCCAGCCTTTGAAAATGCTGAATTTCTGCGAGGTCGTTGTAGAACCCCAGCTCAATGCCATGTACTCTCGGTTTTTAAGTGGATCGAACCCGACCACTGCACAGTCTGACCATTGGAGCGAATCATGGGATTCATTGGATGGATAGTTTTGGGCTTGATTGCCGGAGCGATCGCAAAGGCCATTCTGCCCGGCAAGCAAGGTGGCGGCTGGATCGCTACCCTGGTTCTCGGCGTCGTAGGCGCACTACTCGGAGGCTGGATCGGAAGTGCTGTCTTCGGAGAGGGCGTGGATGAGTTCTTCTCGATCTCAAGTTGGCTTCTTGCCATCGGCGGCGCCCTGATCGTCCTGGTCATTTGGGGCTTCATCACCAAACGACGGGCCTAAGGCACCTCCCGAGGGATCGTTATCCTGCGGATCTTGAATTCCCGCCGAGCAGCAGTGCCAACTGCTGCTCGGCGGGTTTTTCTCTTGCCTTGGCTACTTCACCCGCAGCAGCTCAGCGCCCACGGCTTCCCTGCGCAATTCGAAAAGCAGAAGGCTCCCCTCAGTGTCCGAGGCTTCCCCAAGCGCGGTATGGAACACCTTGAAGCTCAGTACCGCGGGGCAGTTGCGTGCGAACATCTGGGCCACGGCAGCAGGCCGGGAGCGCTGGCCCGGGGCGTCGAAGACCATATCGGTAAATCCTTCGGGAACCCAGCGTGCACCAAGGTTGTCGTCGCCATCCAGGGACGCTTCCTGCTGCTTTTCCCAGCGTTCAATAATCCGTTCTTCCGAGACATCCTGCGGCGCGTACGCCTCCACGATCCGAATCTCGTATCCGGCCTCCTGCAGCTGAGCGGCCAGTTTCTGCGCTGAATCCTCGGACGCAAGGACCTTGTCGATGACGACATTCAGTCCTTGCTCGAAGCATGCGGCACGCAGGTTCTCGCTGAGCATGGAAGATTCCTCATGCACCAGGCTCGCCATGTCCATCGGGAAGAACTGCTCACCGCGCTGCTCGCGCTCCCTGACTTCCCGAGGCTTGAAGAATCCTTCGTAGGTTCCATCTTCTTGCGCTTCGCGCATCAGGTTCGCCTTGAATTCATCGGCATCGATCACCACATAGTCATCCTCGTGCCCGCCAAGCAGTTCGCGCAGCAGGCTGCTCTTGCCGGCTCCCGGAGCCCCGGCAAGCACAACAGCTTGGCGCTGCGCTTGGGCGCTGCCCGCTGCCCGCAGTTCCTGGTCGATCAACCGCCGGTGCAACTGATCGCGTTCCCCGATCGCTTTCCACGAGCCCGGGGCGACTTCTTCGAACCAGTCAGGGTTGCGCACGGAGATGAACGGTGAATCATTGGCCAGCACTTCTCCGGGCTCATTGAGTTGAGCAATAGTCTTCAGGTGGTCGGTGATTTCTTGGTCATCTGCCATATTCGAATCCTAATCGGGAATTATCGCGATGACCCCACAGCACGCTGACAGCCGGTTATCGTATAGTTCGATGTTGGGCCCAGTGCCCGCGCACGACGTTAAGGAGACCCATGGCTACCGCACCGCTACCATCTGCAGGCAAAGGCCGAGCCGGGCGAACCTTCGCGCACATCGGCACCGAGCGCACTCGCTGGCGCGGGTTGATCCACGCCTGGTCCACCCCGGGCATCATCATCATGAGCCTGGTGCTGGTCGTGCTGGCTAACGGACGCTTGGCGGAATGGACCACCGCGGTCTTCGCGCTCTGCTCGATCCTGCTCTTCGGCACCTCGGCGCTTTACCATCGTGGCAACTGGACCGACAAGGTCATGGGGCTCTTCCGCCGGGCCGACCATGCGAACATCTTCCTGCTCATTGCCGGCACCTACACTCCGGTAGCGGCATTGACCTTACCCGGTCCGCAGGCGATCATCGTGCTGTCCGTCATCTGGGCCGGTGCACTGGCCGGCATTGCCATCAAGTCATTCTGGCCCACGGCACCCCGCTGGGTTGGAGTCAGCCTCTACATCCTGCTCGGGTGGGGCGCATTGATGCAGTTGCCAGCGTTCTGGGCCGCGAACCCCGCGGTGATGATCCTGATTCTCGCTGGTGGCCTGGCCTATACGATCGGCGCGGTTTTCTACGCCACCAAACGGCCAAATCCGTTGCCGAGCATTTTCGGATTCCACGAGCTCTTCCATGCCTGCACCGTCATGGCCTTCCTGTGCCACTGGACGGCTGTGCTTCTGGTGGCCCTGTAAGCGCGCGAACCCGCTGGAAAAAGCGATCGCCGCAAGCTCCACGAGGAAGCTTGCGGCGATCTTTCGCTGAATCCCAGGCCGGACTAGCGCTGGCCGTAGCGCTTTCGCACGACCACGAGGCCGATCAGGGAAATCACGGCAATTGCCATGTAGTACAGGCTCGGTGCATCCAGCGACCCGGTCAGGTCCAGCAGCCACGTCAGTACCAGCGGGGCGATTCCGCCCAATAGGGTCACGCCCACGTTGTAGGCCACCGACAGGCCCGAACCACGGATGGCAGCCGGAAAGAGGTTGGACAGCAACGCCGGCAGCGGACCGAAGTAGAAGGACATGATCACGCCGAGAACCGCGATCACGATCACCATCACGATCACGCTCGGGTTCGAGGTCATCAGCTTGAACAGCGGATAGGCCAGCACGAACGCCGCGACCGCGGCGTAGGTCATCACCCGGGCCGGGCCAATGCGGTCAGCCAGATGGCCCACCAACGGGACGCCGCACAACGTGATGATGCCCGCCGAGATGCCGCCCAGGAAAGCCGCGTCGGCAGGGATCTTCAGGTTCGTAACGGCGAAGGTCGGCATGTACAGGATCATGTACACCGAAATCGTGGCCACGCCAATGGTTGCCGCCGCGGCCAGCAGGCGGCCGTAGTGCTGGGTGAACAGCGTGCCCAGTGGCGATTTCTCCTTGGCGGCGGAAACGAACTCGTCGGTTTCATCCAGCTTGGCGCGGATGTACAGGCCTACCGGCCCGATCAGCAGGCCAACGAAGAACGGCACGCGCCAGCCCCAGCTCTCCAGGGCTTCCTGGCTCAGGCCGGTGGTCAGGAAGTAGCCGAAGGCAGAAGCCAGCAGCATGGATGCACCCTGGCTGGCGACCTGCCACGAAGAGTAGAACGCCTTCTTGTGCGGTGCGGTTTCGATCAGGAATGCAGTGGCCGTGCCGAACTCGCCACCGGCAGAGAAGCCCTGGATCATGCGCGAGAGCAGGATGATCAAGGCACCGGCTACGCCCGCCACCTCATAGGGCGGCGCCACGGCCATGATCAGCGTACCGAGCATCATCAAGCCCAGGGTGAGGGTCAGTGCGTTCTTGCGTCCCTTGCGGTCGGCGTAGCTGCCTAGCACCATGCCGCCCAGGGGGCGGATCAGGTAGGAAATCGCGAAGGTGGCGAAGGTGAGAATCAGCGCGAACGTGCCGTCCGATTCGGGATAGAACACCTTGGCAATGGTGGTCGCGAAGGTGGCATAGACAATGATGTCGAACCATTCCAGCGCCGCGCCAATGGAACTGGAGATGACCGCCTTGCGGGCTTTGACGATCTGCTCGGGTGTCGCCTTCACCTCGGCGCTCACGAGCTGACCTGCGCAATCAGCGAATCGATGAAGTTCTCGCACGCCACGATCTGCTCCAGCTCGATGTATTCGTCCGGAGCGTGGGCCTGGGCGATATCACCAGGACCGCACACCACGGTGGGAATGCCAGCCGCGGCGAACAGCCCGGCCTCCGTGCCATAGGTGACCTTTTCATCGGTGGCAATGGCGCCGCAGGCGGCCGCGAAGGACACGATCCCTTCCTCCGCAGCGGTATCCAGTCCCGGAGCGCCCGCCTGCTGGGAGAACTCCACGGAGCAGCTCGGGTTCTGCTCGCGCATCTGGGCTTCCAGCTTGGCCGCTTCTTCGCGCAAGCGCGCGGTCAGCGCCTCGCGGTCCACCACCGCGAGCGAGCGGTACTCGAAGAACACGACCGCCTGCGAGGGAATGGTGTTCACCGCGATGCCGCCGTCGAATTTGTTCACGTTCATGGTGGTGGTCGGTTCGATGAACGCTTCATCGCGCGGGCCGTGGTTGCGCAGCTCGGCTGAAACCTCCTCGACGAAATTCGCGAAGCGCAGCGCATAGGAAATTGCGTTGACTCCCTCGGAAGGCAGGGAGGAGTGCGCTGCGACGCCGTTGAATTCGGCGCGGAAAACGTTCATCGACTTATGGCCGCGGATCGCCCGCATGCTCGATGGCTCCCCCACGAAGCATCCGCGAGGCGCCAGGTTCTCGTCAACAATTCTCTGCACCAGCGACACCGCGCCGACGCAGCCGACTTCTTCGTCATAGGACAGCGCCAGGTGGATTGGTTCGGCAAGTTCTGCGCCGGTGAACTGGTCCAGCTTGGCCAGGATCACCCCGAGGAAGCCCTTCATGTCGCAGGTGCCGCGGCCATAGAGCTTGTCTGCGCGCACCTGGGCGTCGAATGGATCGCTGCTCCATTTCTGCCCGTCCACTGGCACCACGTCGGTGTGCCCGGAAAGCACAATGCCGCCGGTGCGGGTTCCATCGGCGGCGGGGATGGTGGCCAGCAGGTTGGCCTTGGTGCCCTCTTCGTTGTGGATCAGCTGGGAGCTGATGCCATAGGCGTCCAGCTTCTTCACGACATTCCCGATCAGCGCAAGGTTGCTGTCGCGGCTAGTGGTGTCCACGGCGATGAGCTCGTGGATTTCTTTCATGCTTGCTTCGCTGGGCGCGGGCATTTCAGCTCCTGGTTCTAGGCGATGATGCTATGGATTCATGTTTCCATATTGCTCCCGCGCCACCTAGAAGATGTCAAAGAATGGCCTCTGGCTAGTGGGGAATAACACCGGCACCACGCAGATAGTGCAGGATCGCTTTCCCGGAGGCGGCTTGCTGGCGAGCAGATTGCCGTGAAGAGGATCCTCGAACAGCTGGGCGCCAGGCACCGGCCCAGCTAGCCTGGCCGGGACCGGTAGAATTGGAACTCCAGCCCCTCGCAACAGAACAGCTCATGCGCGGTTGCCATGCGCTTGAGCAACGCTGATCGACAGGGCCATCCCATCGCTTCCCATTCAGCCACCGCCCCTGGGACCGTTTCCTGGGACCACGAAGGAACCAGCACTACGGCCATCTGGCTGTCTGCCAACTCCCGCCGGGCACCAGCACACATCGTGCTGGCCGATGACCGGTTGAGCGCTGATGCGGCCATGCGCCACGCGGCCCGCGGCACGGCCATGCTGTGGACCGGCGACTTCCACAACGCCAAGCAGCTGCTCGCCGCCATGGACCGGCGCATGGCGTCCGCCAACGCGGCCAAGGCCAGCAGCGCGAAGGCCAAGAAAAAGGTCCTGGATGATGCGCAGAAGTTCTACGCCATCCGGCAGGCCCGGGCCCAGCGTTCGCGGATGCTGTCGCTGATCCTGGTTCCCTTGGATTTCCAGGCCGAGGACGGCCTGGCCGTCCTGGACTTGCCCCGGGCGCCGATCGTCGGTCCGGCGGTGGCATTCGGCTACGAGCAGGCCGCGGACCTGGCAGGTCACCGGGCTGTGGCCAGCCTGCAGGAACTAGCTGGCATGCTCAGTGCCCACCAGTGGTTCCTGAGCGGCGTGGACGTTCCGGCTTTGGGAGCGAAGATCCACCCGGCCTACGGGACGTTCATGCCCACCCGCCAGGAATATGTGGATCTGGTGGCGGTAGCCCCGCTGGAGGACCTCTCGCTGGCTTTCGACATCGGCACCGGAACCGGAGTGCTCTCGGCCGTGCTGGCCCGCCGCGGAGTCAAGCAGGTCATCGGAACCGACATCCACCAGCGCGCGGTGGACTGCGCCAACGACAACTTCGCGCGCTTGGGCATTTCCGGCGCCGCCCGTGCGCAACTGACCAGCATGTTCCCCGAAGGCCGGGCCCCGCTGGTCGTGTGCAATCCCCCGTGGCTTCCGGGCAGCGCGCCGAGCACCCTGGATGCGGCCATCTACGATCCCGAGAGCAAGATGCTGATGCAGTTCCTGCGCGGATTGCCCGGTCACCTGACCGAGAACGGCGAAGGATGGCTGATCATCTCGGATCTCGCCGAGCTGCTGGGCTTGCGTACCCGCGCGTTGCTGCTGGAGGCCATCGAGGCGGCAGGCCTGGAAGTCATCGACAAGATCGACACCGCGCCAAGGCACCACCGCGCACAGGATGCCCAGGACGTGCTGCATGCGGCCCGTTCGAAGGAAACCACTTCATTGTGGAGGCTCAAGGCCAAGTAGCCCCGGGTGCGTTCCAGACAGAATCGGCAAAGGCGCCCGCGGTATTCGCGGGCACCTTTGCCGTTTAAGCTCCTGCGTGCCGGTTGCTACTTGTCCAGGCCGTCGCGTACGTCCTTGGCCGCATCCTTGACTGACTCGCCGGCCTGCTTGGCTTTCGCAGCGGCTTGGTCCTTTACGCCTTCAGCCTGCAGCCGCTCATTGCCGGTCGCATCGCCTACGGATTCCTTGGCCTTGCCCGAAACTTCTTGCGCCTTGTTCTGGATCTTATCGCCTAGGCCCATTGGAAAATCTCCTTCTGCAGTTGATTCGACAGCGTACCTTCTCCAGCCTAATCGGCCGCGCAGATGATTCACCTGTCACGGGCCTCTGCATTAGCTGGCAGATTTTCCCGGTTCCTCCCCGGCTGCGCAATTGCGTGTAGCCTTGCACGTTCGTCCGGCGATCACACCGTATCCAGCAATGCGCGAAGCTGTTCCTTGTACTCTTCGAAGGCGGTTCGCCCAGCGCGGGTCAAGGCAATGTAGGTCACTGGGCTGCGCCCCTCCAGGATCTTGTCCACCTTCACGTAGTCACCGTCTTCCAGCTTGCGCAAATGCGTGGCCAGATTACCCGAGGTCATCGACAGCAGGCCCTGCAGCTTGGGAAACGAGATGCTGTCCCCGGCCCGCAAGGTGTCCAGGACCGTGACGGTCCTCAGCCGTGCCTGGGCGTGGATCAGCGGGTCAAGCTCCTGCATGCCCACCCCGGATCAACGCTCCTGAGACCAGTTCCGGCTTGCTGCCGTGCAGCAGGCCCAGCACGATGAATCCCAGCCCGCCAACTGCACCGGCCAAGAGGTTATGCGGTGCCGGCGCGGCCAGTGAGAGCAGGGCAATAGCCAGGATCCAGGACCCGAAGACCAGCTGGGCCCGGTCGTTGAAGAGCACTGAGCCGGCAACCACGAGCACGCCGATCACCAGGCACAGGCCGGTGAGGGCAAAAGTCGCCATGCCCATTGAGCTCAGCCCCTCGGCATGCAGCCGCCACCCGAGCAGGGCGGTGATGATCATGCCCAGGCTGAAAGTGTTGCCGTAGATCGCCCCTTGCGCCATCGACGGACCTTTGGTCCCCGAACCGCGCTTGGCCGAATGCACGCCGGAAGTCACGATCGCGATGAGGAATGAGGCAACTGCGGTGCCGATGCCAACCGCCGGCGGCAGCAGCGGCGAGCCCTGTGGCGCGAGTGCCAAGTAGAGCCCGAGGAAGGCAATGATCCAGGCACCGCCCCAGATGGAGAACAGCAGTTGCTGGTTCGGGCTCATGCCCTCGCGGGCTTGCTGTGCATCCGATTCGATTCCACGCAGAATGCGAGCCGGGTCGATGTCATTGCTGTTCGTGTTGTCCATGGCGCACTGCCTCCTTCGGCGATCACCGCCTCCGAGCCGCAAAGCAGTACGTGATGAAAACCACTTTGCATTACAAAGTTCAAGATAGCGCTAACGACGGCTTACCGCAAGAGGCGCATTCTGGCAGCTGCGCCTAATCGCACCCCGCCGTTTTCGACCCACGGAAGAAGCCGCAGGCCAGAGGCCTTTCAAGAGCAATTGCACGTCGCATGGAAGCGAAGTGGCCTTTTTCCTGCAGTGTTCGGGTCGCGCTTGGAGCTATTTGCGCCCGAGTACGGCGACCAGGAAATCGTCGGCAGGCAGATGGAAGCTCCAGGTCGAATAGCGCTGTTGCAGTGCCAGCCCCGCCTCCAAAGCGTCGGCCTCGAAGTCATCGAACTCGTAGCCGCGTCCCGAGCCGAAGCCGATGATCACGCGCCCGTCTGCGGCCAGATGCCTGCGCAGTTGTTGCAGTGCCGGGCGGCGTTCGGACTCGGAGAGGAAGGTGACGACATTGCCGGCCGAAACGATCAGATCGAACTCCTGGTACTCCCCCGCTGAGTCAGCGATGGTGAAGTCAGCCAGATTGCCGACCTGCCATTGGGCTTTGGGATAATCCGCCCGGGCAACATCGATTAAATGCGGGTCGAGGTCCACGCCAACCACTTGGTGCCCTTGCTCGGAAAGCCAGCCGCCGATGCGCCCGGTCCCGCATCCGGCATCCAGGATTCTGCTGCCCCGGGCAACCATCGCGTCAACGGCGCGAGCTTCCCCGAAAATATCCTGGCCTTCGGCGGCAAGCGTGCGCCAGCGCTCGGCGAAATTCTGCGAGTGGTCCGGGTTCTTGCGAACGGTGGCGAGCCAAAGGTTTTCTTCTGGTGCAGTCATGAATCCAGTTTCGCACTTTCGCTGGCATTCGGCGATTGGCTGGTGTCGGCCGGGAACACGAAGAAGACCGCTTCAATCACTCTGGAAAGAGTGCTTGAAGCGGTCTTCGTTTTGGTGGGCCCTACCGGGATCGAACCGATGACATTCACGGTGTAAACGTGACGCTCTACCAGCTGAGCTAAAGGCCCTCCTGCAGTGTGTAAAATCGGGAAGTTTCTTTCCGTCATTCCTTCGCTGCAACAAGTAATAATCTAATGCATCCCGAACTGACTTGGCAAATTGAAATGGAGGTTTTCGCGAAAGAGTGCCGAGCGTCACCACATCGGCGGATCCCGGAACCAGCATTCCAGTGCTGCCGTAGGCACGGTCTAGGTAGTTCGCGTGCATCGGCAATCCGCAACTGCCAGCTTTGCCCCCCATGCCTACTTATTCCACGCTGCACCGCTGGGACCAGCGCCACCGAGGCGCGAGCTCAGTCCTGCGCGTAAGAACATGAGGCGCCCGGATCTGCGGACCTGCCCGGCAGGTGGAAGCGAAGCAACCCGATGAGCGATGACACGTACCAAGAAGCGGTGATCGAAGACGGTGCCGCCACCCTCCACAGGGCCATGGAAAACAGCGATGCCAGATCGCTGTACCGGGTTCGCAGATTCGAAACACCCTCCGGTGCCGCGCAAGGGCCACCGGTTCAGCAATACTGGCTTCGGACGATAATGCCAGGAGTCCAGCGTCATCGGGGATCAAATATTCCATGAAGCCGGCACTATGGGCACCGCAGGACTTGCCCGAGTGGAAAAACGGGATTAAGCCCCAAAAATCGCCTCCAGAAGACAAAAAATCCCCGATCCGAATGGATCGAGGATTCTTATTTGGTGGGCCCTACCGGGATCGAACCGATGACATTCACGGTGTAAACGTGACGCTCTACCAGCTGAGCTAAAGGCCCTTACCATGTTCGCTTTTGCAAGCCAACGAGGAATAACTCTACACAGGTTTTTGCGTCCGGGCAAATCGGTGAGCCGACTTTTTTCGTGAACTGGAGCACAGCCCATATCGGCACGCTAAACGGCGCGTTCCACTGCCGCCTTGTAATCATCAATGCTTCTTGGCTGCGTCATCTCGCTGCGGAAAATATCGCGCACTTCACCGTCAACCAGATACAGCGTCAATCTGGCAGCGACCCCTCGCTCCTGGTCAAAGGCGTCGGCTTGTTGCGCCACCGCTCCATGCGGCCAAAAATCGGCCAGCAGCTCGAAGTCCAGGCCAAGCGACTGCGCATAGTTGCGCAGGGTGAATTTATGGTCCACCGAAATGGCCACGATGCGAACCTGGTGCTGCGTGAAGAATTCGTAGTGCTCTTGGAGTGTTGCCAGTTCCGACCCGCATACCCGCGAAAATGCCCAGGGATAAAAGACAACCAGCACCCGGCCGCTAGACAGCCCGGTACTGGTTATCGTTTCGCCGTACTGATTTTCCAGCGAGAAGTCGAACAGGCGTGAACCTGTTTGAATCATTAGTTCTTCTTACGCGGGGCGAGGCGGATTGCGGACCAATCCTCCGAAACGCCTTCACTAGTAGTTACATGCAGGCCAGCGGTTGGCGCCTCCTGCTGGATAAGTGCTGGGGATACATGTCCCTCGCGGCCCTGCTTAGGAGTAAGCAGCCAAACGATGCCACTCTCGTCCAAGCAGTTCAGCGCGTCCATCAATGCGTCAACTAGATCTCCATCGCCGTCGCGCCACCAGAAAATGACTGCGTCGACAACGTCATGGTCCTCTTCGGTGAGCAGCTCTGAACCAATCAGGTCCTCGATCGATTCGCGCAGATCGTAATCCACGTCATCGTCGTAACCCAGTTCCTGAATAAGGTCTTCATTAGCGAAGCCCAATTTTTTGGCGGGCTCCAAGTTTGCCGATACGGCGTCGCTCACTTCATTCCTCCTGCTGGTGCAAAGCGTTACTACCAACGAAACACGGTTTTGCCGCTCCGTTCAAGCGCTACAGCGATAACACGCCGAACAAATATAACCCACATTCCAGTGACCCGCATCATATTGACATGGCCATCGGGAAGTTAGCTCCCGTACCTAGTTGCGCAAGTCACTTCAAATATCTGATTTAAACCGGTTTTTGCTGGAAAACGCGCCACAAAACTGGATCGTTTAACACTAGAGTTGCATATGAACCGGCAGTGCACATCATTCCAGTGCTACTGCACCCGTTGTCCCAATACCGATGCACCGCAGCGCAAAACTGCACAGCGTCGGAGCCGCAATTCAATCAAGGAGCTTCCGTGGCTGTAGAGGAACACATCTCCCAGATCCGTAGCGGGTTGACTTACCAGCTGTCCGATCGGGATCCTGAGGAAACTCAGGAATGGATGGACTCGTTTGACTCCCTCGTAGAGACCCAGGGCACCGAGCGTGCCCAGTTCATTATCCGCTCGCTGCTGCAGCGTGCAGGTGCAAAGTCCGTGGGCGTGCCTCACGTGACCACCACCGACTACGTGAACACCATTCCTGTGGACCAGGAACCAGAATTCCCGGGCGATGAGGCCATCGAGCGCCGCTACCGCGCCTTCATGCGCTGGAATGCCGCCATCATGGTGCACCGCGCCCAGAACCCCCATATCGGCGTTGGCGGGCACATCTCCACCTACGCCGGTGCAGCGACCCTGTATGAAGTAGGTTTCAACCACTTCTTCCGCGGCAAGAACCACCCAGGCGGCGGCGACCAGGTCTTCTTCCAGGGCCACGCCTCGCCAGGCATGTACGCCCGCGCATTCCTCGAAGGCCGCCTGTCCGAAGAGGACATGGACGGCTTCCGCCAGGAAAAGTCGAAGGAAGGCCACGCGCTTCCTTCCTACCCTCACCCGCGTTCCCTGCCTGACTTCTGGGAATTCCCCACCGTCTCGATGGGCATCGGCCCAGCTAACGCCATCTACCAGGCGCAGCTGAACCGCTACCTGCAGAACCGCGGCATCAAGGACACCTCGGACCAGCAGGTCTGGGCCTTCCTGGGCGACGGCGAAATGGACGAGCCGGAGTCGCGCGGCTTCCTGCAGCTGGCTGCCAACGAAAAGCTGGACAACCTGAACTTCGTCATCAACTGCAACCTGCAGCGCCTTGACGGCCCGGTTCGCGGCAATGGCAAGATCATGCAGGAACTGGAAGCCTTCTTCCGCGGTGCCGGCTGGAATGTCATCAAGGTTGCTTGGGGCCGCGAGTGGGATGCCCTGCTCGAAGCAGACAAGACCAACGCGCTGGTTGACATCATGAACCAGACCCCGGATGGCGACTACCAGACCTACAAGGCCGAGTCCGGCGCATTCGTTCGCGAGCACTTCTTCGGCCAGCGTCCGGAAACCAAGGAATTGGTTGCCGACATGAGCGACGACGAGATCTGGAACCTGAAGCGTGGCGGCCACGATTACCACAAGGTCTACGCCGCCTACAAGGCTGCCGCGGAGTTCAAGGGCAAGCCGACCGTTATCTTGGCCAAGACCGTCAAGGGCTACGGTCTGGGTTCGCACTTCGAGGCTCGCAACGCGACCCACCAGATGAAGAAGCTGACCATGGAGGACTTGAAGAAGTTCCGTGATCACCTGCGCATCCCTATCACCGACGAGCAGCTCGAAGCGGACCTCTACACTCCTCCGTACTACCGCCCAACCGAGGATTCGGCTGAGTACAAGTACATGATGGAGCGCCGCGAGGCCCTGGGCGGTTCGGTGCCTACCCGCCGCCAGGAAGCTTCGAAGAAGCTGTCCCTGCCAGGCGAGAAGACCTACGCGATCGCCAAGCGCGGTTCGGGCAAGCAGCAGGCGGCCACCACCATGGCCTTCGTGCGCCTGCTCAAGGACCTGATGCGCGACAAGGAATTCGGCCACCGCATCGTGCCGATCGTGCCAGATGAGTCCCGTACCTTCGGCATGGACTCGTTCTTCCCGACTGCGAAGATCTACAACCCGGGCGGCCAGAACTACCTGTCCGTGGACCGCGATCTGGTCCTGGCCTACAAGGAATCCCCTCAGGGCCAGCTGATCCACCCGGGCATCAACGAGGCCGGCGCTGTCGCAGCCTTCACCGCTGCCGGCACCAGCTACTCGACCCACGATGAACCGCTGATCCCGATCTACGTGTTCTACTCGATGTTCGGCTTCCAGCGCACCGGCGACCAGTTCTGGGCAGCCGGGGACCAGATGACCCGTGGCTTCATCATCGGCGCTACCGCCGGCCGCACCACCCTGACCGGTGAAGGCCTGCAGCACGCAGATGGCCACTCGCCAATCCTGGCCTCGACCAACCCTGCTGTGATCACCTACGATCCGGCCTACGGCTACGAAATCGGCCACATCATGCGCTCCGGCCTGGAACGCATGTACGGCGGAACCCACGCCGATCCGAACGTGATGTACTACCTGACCGTGTACAACGAGCCGATCAGCCAGCCAGCTGAGCCGGAGAACGTTGACATCGAAGGCATCATCAAGGGCATCCACCTGCTCAAGGAAGCTACCACCGACGGCCCGCGCGCACAGCTGCTGGCCTCGGGCGTGGCCGTGCCATGGGCGCTGGAAGCCCAGGCCATCCTGGCCGAGGAGTGGGGCGTTTCGGCTGATGTCTGGTCGGTCACCTCGTGGAACGAACTGGCCCGCGACGGCCAGCGCGCCGACGCCGACGTGCTCGTGGATCCATCGAAGCCGCGCCGCACCCCGTACGTGACCTCGAAGCTGGAGTCCACCCCGGGCCCAGTCATCGCGACCACCGACTACATGCGCGCCGTGCCCGAGCAGCTGCGCCCGTACGTGCCAGGTGAATTCCACACCTTGGGCGCGGACGGCTTCGGCTTCTCGGACACCCGTGCCGCAGCCCGCCGCTTCTTCAAGATCGATGCGCACTCGCTGGTAGTGCAGACCTTGCAGTCGCTGGTTGAGCGCGGCGAAATCCCTGCGGACACCGCAGTGAAGGCGCACGCCAAGTACGACCTGAACAACGCCAACGCCGGCCAGTCCGGCAACGCTGGCGGCGACGCCTAGGCCCCAAGGCCCAGGTGCCCGGAGCTTGCTCCGGCGCAGCATTGAGCAGCTGCCCGATGACGAGGATTTCCTCGTTGCCGGGCAGCTGGCTCATTTAATCTCACCTTTACCTGCTGTGCCGGGCGCGGGGGAAGAAAAGAAACTAAGCTGGAACCCATGAGTCCTGAAATGGATGCCGCCGCAGCTCCGAAGAACCGTCCCAGCCGATCCCAGGCACCCAGCAGTGAAACGCTCAAGCGACTCAAAAGCCATATTGGCGTCCTGTCCACCACCGCGCTGAAGTACCTGGACCAGCAACTGCCCTGGTACCGATCGCTGGCGCCCAATGAGCGCGCCGCCCTGGGACTGATCGCCCAGAAGGGCATCTCCACCTTCGTTACCTGGTACGAGGATCCCTCCTCCACCCCGTCCTGGGTGGTGACCGACGTCTTCGGCGCCGCTCCCACGGAGCTGACCCGTTCCATCTCCCTGCAGAAGGCCTTGGGCCTGTTGCGCACCATCGTGGAAGTGGTCGAATCCCAGGTGCCCGACATCGCCGCCGAGCACGAGCAGGCAGCCCTGCGCGAAGCGGTGCTGCGCTATTCGCGCGAGGTCGCTTTCGCCGCCGCCGATGTCTATGCCCGCGCCGCCGAAACCCGCGGCGCCTGGGACTCGCGCTTGGAGGCCCACGTGGTCGACGCGGTGCTGCACGGCGAGGCCCACGACTCGCTCTCCTCGCGCATTGCGGCCATTGGCTGGAAGTCGCAGAAGAATATCCGCATCCTGGTGGGCACCACCCCTTCGTCCAACCCGGCCACCTTCGTCTCGGCCCTGCGCCGTATTGCCATCCGCTACTCGCGCGATTCGCTGGTGGGCGTGCTCGGCGACCGCTCGGTGCTGATGCTTTCGGACACCAAATTCGAAGAAGCGGATCTGAGCCGGCTGACCCGGTTCTTCGGGCCCGGCCCGCTGGTCTACTCCCCCATGGCTCCGACGGTGAAGGAAATGCACCACGCCGCGGTGGCAGCCGTGGCCGGATTCAGCGCCGCCAAGGCCTGGCCGCAAGCACCGAATCCGGTCGGTGCCGATGACCTGTGGCCAGAGCGCGCCTGCAACGGCGATGAACTGGCCCGCACGGCGCTGGTGGACCAGGTCTACATGCCGCTGCAGCAGGCCTCCAATGGCCTGGCTGAAACGCTCTCCAGCTACTTGGCGCTCGGCCACTCGCTCGAAGGCACCGCCCGGGAACTGTTTGTCCATGCAAACACGGTGCGCTACCGGCTCAAGCGGGTCAGCGAAGTCACCGGTTGGGATCCGCTGGTTCCCCGGGATGCCTTCGTCCTGCAAACCGCGCTGCTTTTCGGACGGCTTCACGAATCGAACTTGTAGGCTTCAACCAAAGAGCGTCGAGCTCCCGACACCGATATTTCCGAGTTGATCGCGCATTACAGCGGAATTCAGCTTCTGGATACGCTAGGCTTTTGTAGAGATCCTACAAACAGTCACCACGAGCTTGGTACTCAAATGAAGCGCCAAAAGCTCCCAACATTTGGAAAGCTGTAAGAGTGTTAGCAATCGTTTGCCCCGGACAGGGCTCCCAGACCCCAGGTTTCCTCACCGAATGGCTCGACGTCGATGGCGTGGCCGAGCATTTGGAGGCGCTCAGCTCGATCACCGAGCGCGACCTCACCGCCCACGGCACCACCTCCGATGAAGAAACCATCAAGGACACCGCCGTCGCCCAGCCGCTGATCGTCGCCGCCGGCCTGGTCACCGCCCGTGCGCTCTTTGGCAGCTCGCTGCCGGCAGGCGCCGTGGTGGCCGGCCACTCGGTTGGCGAGATCACCGCGTCGGCCCTGGCCGGTGCGCTGGACGAAGCTGACGCCATGAATTTCGTGAAGGTCCGCGCCAACGCCATGGCCGAAGCCGCTGCGGCGGCTCCGACCGGCATGGCAGCAGTGCTCGGCGGCGACCCGGATGAGGTCCTGGCCAAGCTCGACGAACTGGGCCTGACCCCGGCCAACGCCAATGGCGGCGGCCAGATTGTGGCCGCAGGAACCATGGAGAAGCTCGCGGCCCTGGGCGAGAACCCGCCGGCCAAGGCTCGCGTGATCCCACTGAAGGTTGCCGGCGCATTCCATACCGCGCACATGCAACCAGCAGTTGGCATCCTGGAGGAACTGGCCGGAACCATCACCCCGAAGGAACCAGCGGCAACCCTGCTCTCGAACTTCGACGGCAGGGCCGTAGCCGATGGCCAGGCGAACCTCGATTCGCTGGTCGCCCAGGTATCGCGCCCGGTCCGCTGGGACCTGTGCATGCAGACGCTGGCCGAAGCTGGCGTGACCGGAGTGCTGGAACTGGCACCGGCCGGAACCCTTGTGGGATTGGCCCGCCGTGGTCTCAAGGGCGTGAAGACCCTGGCGGTGAAGAGTCCGGCGGATCTGGAAGCTGCCAAGGCGTTCATCGCCGAGCACACCGCCAACTAGGCTTTTGCGCCGTTCACAGATTGTGCACGCCGGGAACGTCATGTTGCGTCCACCGAGCGCGTCTCTGGCCTAAGCTTTAAACCGACGAAACGTGCCGCGCATTCTTGATGCGCCACCAAAGTTTCACTAAGCCGGCTGGAACCGGTTCCTGGAAACAGGATCCGCGCCCAGCCACAAAAATGACCGGAGTCCTCCGGCTAAGAAGAAAAGGAGCCATCCATGGCTAGCAACGAAGAAATCCTGGCGGGCCTCGCCGAAATCGTCAACTCCGAGACCGGCCTGGACGAAGCAGACGTGCAGATGGACAAGTCCTTCACCGAGGACCTGGACATCGACTCGATCTCGATGATGACCATCGTCGTTGAGGCTGAGGAAAAGTTCGAGGTCAAGATCCCTGACGAAGAGGTCAAGAACCTGAAGACCGTCGGCGACGCCGTCAACTTCATCGCTGCGGCACAGGCCTAAGCTTCCCGGCGTTTTTCGCCACACCGTTGTGCGGGCAAGCCGCGCACACCGGCCGGTACGTCAAGCCGGCCCCCTGAATTTCCAAGCACAGTTCTTATTCGCACAGTAGAGAGTTTGATGATGGCGCGCAAAGTAGTGATCACCGGTCTCGGAGCCACCACCCCAATCGGCGGGGATGTCCCCACCCTATGGGCAAACGCCCTCAAGGGCGTCTCCGGCGCCGTAACCCTGGAAGATGACTGGGTTAAGGAATACGACCTGCCGGTCACCTTCGCCGCCCGCGCTGCTGTGCAGCCGACCGAGGTACTCTCCCGCCCGGAGACCAAGCGCATGGACCCATCGACCCAGTTCGCTGTGGTTGCGGCCCGTGAAGCCTGGGCCGACTCCGGCCTGGTCAAGGAAGAGATGGACCAGAACAAGCTGGCCGTTGCCTTCGCTACCGGCATCGGCGGCGTCTGGACCCTGCTCAACGCCTGGGACACCCTGCGCGAAAAGGGCCCACGCCGCGTCCTGCCCATGACCGTGCCAATGCTGATGCCTAACGGCCCAGCAGCTGCCGTGTCGCTGGACCTGGGTGCCGCCGGTGGCGCGCATACCCCGGTTTCGGCTTGCGCTTCGGGTACCGAGGCGATGCACGTTGGCCTGGAGCTGATCCGTTCGGGCAAGGCCGATGTGGTCATGGTCGGTGGCGCAGAAGCCGCGATCCACCCCATGCCGATGGCCGCCTTCGCGTCCATGCATGCACTCTCCCGCCGCAACGATGATCCGACCAAGGCTTCGCGTCCCTACGACACCGACCGTGATGGCTTTGTCATGGGCGAGGGCGCTGGCGCGCTGGTACTGGAAGCCGAAGAGCATGCAATCGCCCGCGGTGCCCGCATCTACGCCGAGCTGGCAGGCTCCTCGGTCACCTCCGATGCGCACCACATCACCGCACCGGATCCAGAAGGCATGGGTGCAACCCGTGCGCTGAAGGCTGCCATGTTCGATGGCCGCATCCAGCCAGAGGACGTAGTCCATGTGAACGCCCACGCAACCTCCACCCCAGTTGGCGACAAGCCGGAATACGCTGCGCTGAAGAACGCCCTGGGCGATCACCTCGAGAACGTGTGGGTATCCGCGACCAAGTCGCAGATGGGCCACCTGCTGGGCGCCTCCGGTGCCGTGGAGTCCGTGCTGTGCGCACTGGCCATCTACAACCGCAAGGCCCCGGTGACCATTAACCTGGACAACCAGGATCCAGAGATCCCATTGAAGGTCGTCACCGGCCAGCCTGCGCAGCTGCCTGCAGAGGGCTCCATCGTTGCGCTGAACAACTCCTTCGGCTTCGGCGGCCATAACGCCGTGGTCGCCATCCGCAGCGTCTAGCCGTTCCGGCAGCTGCAGGCGAGCGCGCCACTGGGCTGGTTGAAGATTACTCTTCAACCAGCCCAGTGGTCTTTAACCCCGAAAGAATTGGCTCAGAGCCATTGCTTCGGTCCTGACAGGTTCGTTAAGCTCAAGTACCGCCTCATGTCGGAGGCAACTGCCGGTACTTGCCACGAGCAAAGGATCCCTTCCCATGCGCACCCTGATCGCCACTTCCTTCGTCTCTTTGGACGGTGTCGTCCAAGCCCCGGGCGGCGAACCCGGCTACCGCAATTCAGGCTGGACGATAAACTCGGTCGAGTTCGACCCCGCTGCCTACGAACTGAAGGGCGCCGAGCAAGAAGAAGCCAGCGCCATGCTCTTGGGCCGGAACAGCTACGAGGCCTTCTGCGCGGTGTGGCCCTCGATGACCGAGCAGTTCCCGCAGTACAACGCGATGCCCAAGTACGTGCTCTCCACTACCTTGCAGGAAAAGGACTTGGCCGGGAACTGGGGCGAGACTGCGATCTTGCGCTCGGTCGCCGATGTGGCGCGGCTTCGAGCCGGCGACGGCGGCCCGATCAGCATCCATGGTTCGGCAACGATGGTCCACTCGCTGCAAGAACATCAGCTCATCGACCAGTACAACCTGCTGGTCTTCCCGGTTTTGCTTGGTGCAGGCAAGCGCCTTTTCAGCGACGCGAGCCTGGACGCGCAGAAGCTGGCCCTCATTGATTCGCAGGTCTACTCCAACGGCATCCAGAAGAACGTGTTCAAGGTTCAGCGCTAGCTGGTCCTAGCTGGCTGCGGACAGGTAAGGCCGGGTGATCAATTCCAGGTAGTGCCCGGAAGGATCAAGCAGGTAGACTCCCCGGCCGCCGTGTTCATGATTAATCTGCCCTGGCAGCTGCCGTTGGGGATCGGCCCAATGCTCCATATTCCCCTCGCGGATAGTCGCGTAGGCGCGGTCGAAATGCTCGTCATCGAGCAGGTAGGCATAGTGCTGCGCTGGGAAGTCCATCGGTGGTGCAGCGAATTGAAGCAGCACCCCGTGGGCCAGGCTGATGTTGGTAAATGGTCCCCAGCTTGATTCCGCGCGGGCTTCGAGCAGCTCAAGATAGAACTTTGCCATGCGTTGCGGGTCGAGTGAAGCGATGATGGTGTGGTTGAACTGTGCGGTCATGTCTCCCTTTCGTGGTTCAGATGTGCTGTTCTTTGGTGAAATGCATCTGGCACGGGAGGGCCGCGGATCAGGGAACGACCAGTTTGCCGTTCCGGGAGTGGCCGCATATGGCCTGACTGGTCTTCATCGCCATCGAGCATAGCACTGCCCTTCGGCACTTCTCCACAACCGCAGTTTTTAAAGCAAGAAGTGGGATCCCCGGCATGGGATCCCACTTCTTTTGGGTAACAACCCCGCACCATCGGGGTTGTATCTGAGTGCCTGTTGAGAAGTCACTCAGGGACTAGATAACCAGTTGCTAAACCACCTGGTTGAGCCATCGAACAGGCGCGTCTTCGCCTGCGTGACGGAAGGGTTCAAGTTCTTCATCCCAGGGCTCGCCGAGAGCGATGGACATCTCCTGGTAGAAGACCGAGGGATTGCCGTCGCCCTTTTCATAGGCCCACCGGATGCGTTCTTCGCTGACCATGACGTTGCCAGCGCAATCAACGGTGGCGTGGAAGATGCCAAGATCAGGGGTCACGGACCAACGGCTGCCGTCGGCACCCGGGCTTGGGTCTTCGGTGATTTCGAAACGAAGATGCTGCCAACCATGCATCTCACTGGTCAGCAAAGCGCCGGTACCTTGCGTACCTACCCACTCGATTTCGGCGCGACAAAATCCGGGTGCGACGTGCTGTTCGGTCCACTCCATTTTTACTGGAGTACCGAGCACGGACCCGATTGCCCATTCCAGATGTGGGCATAGCGCTGCAGGGGCGGAATGAATATAAATCACGCCTCTGGACATCGGTGCAGACATGCCATCCTCCGTTGCGGTGTTGATCGTCTTCCCCTACGTCAACATCGTTCCGGTGCCATCGCCGCCGATACTTCCATTTTGCCCGATGAAGAGGCCTTTCGCCACCCAGAAAGGCTATTTTTGTAGATTGGTACCAAATAGTCAGGCTCGCGGATGGGCCTGGCGGTAGCTTTGCCTCAATCGGTCAACCGAAACGTGAGTATATAGCTGGGTCGTTGCCAGCGAAGCATGCCCGAGGAATTCCTGGACGGCACGCAAATCTGCGCCGCCATCCAGCAGATGCGTTGCTACGGTGTGCCTTAACGCGTGCGGGCCGCTGGCAGCGGTATCCCCCAGCGATTGCAACGCCTTGGAAATGACCTCGCGTGCCTGGCGGACATTCAAGCGCGCACCGCGCACCCCTACGAGCAAAGCGCCTTGAGCTTCCTGGCGGGCCAGGACCTTGCGATGCGACCGAATCCACCCGATGATCACGCGCTCTGCGGGCTTGCCAAACGGAACAACCCGTTCCTTGTTGCCCTTGCCGAGAACCTTGACGGTGCGTCGTTCGAAGTCGATGTCGTCAACGTCCAAGGCCACGAGCTCGCTGATACGCAGGCCGGATGCGTACAGCAACTCGGCGATGACTTTATCGCGTGCCGCTACGGCCTGGCTCTTGGCATCGGGGGCAGGTTCCGGCTTGCTCTCGCTGACTTCTTTTCCAGCAGGCGGCTGGGCTGTTTCGGAGAGCAAGCGGTCGATCTGGCTTGGCTGCAAAACATGCGGAAGACGCCGTTCCTTCTTGGGCGCGGCCAGCCGCAGGGCAGGATCCGCGTCGATCAGCTGATGCTTCAGCGCCCACGCGAAGAAGTTCTTCACCGCAGAGATCCTGCGGGCCAAGGTGGTGCGGGAAATCTGCGATTCATGAAGCTGCGCCAACCAATCGCGGAGCGTATCAACTGAAATCTGCTTGAGGCTCGGATCCTGCGCATGGTGGAGCAAAAACTGGCCGAGGTTCCGCAAATCCACTTCGTAGGCTCGCAGGGTATTAGTGCTGCGGCCGCGTTCGCGTTGCAGGTACTCCAGGTAGTCCGCCACCGGCTCAGCGAATTTTGCTGACATCGCATTGCTGGCGTGCGTCGTTGATTCTTGCTTCATCACTATTGAGGATACCCTCACCTGCGTCACCGGTCAGTTTTGGCGCACCAACTTCCATGCCAGGCCATCAGTGGCAGCCATTTGCAGTGTCTCCAATCGGTTGATGGCGCGTAGCGTCTGGATCAGTGGCACCCCGCTGCGGGCAGAGATCTCATCGACCAGCATTCCTTTGATGAAGGACATGATGTCGTACACCATTGCTTCGTCCCTACCCAGGATGTCCGTCGGGCGTTGCTGAACTTTGGCACTCCGCGGCTCCGCTTGGCAGTGGTGGCCAACCAGGCCCAGCGCATCTTGCGGGCTGGCGAGCAGGGCCGCACTGCCTTCTGCAATCAATCGGTGGCACCCTGCGGAGTTGGGCGCGAAAACACTTCCGGGAACGGCCGCTACATCGCGTCCCAGCTCGACTGCATGGCTGGCGGTGTTCAGCGCTCCTGAGCGGTGGCGCGCTTCGCTGACGATGACCAGCCTGCTCAATGCCGCGATCAGCCGGTTGCGGTTCAGGAAGCGGAAGCGTGCTGATGTGGTTCCGGGAGGCACCTCTGAGATCAGCACGCCGCGAGCAATAATCTGGTTGAGCAGGTTGCTGTTGCCCGAAGGGTAGAGCCGATCGATGCCGCCAGCCATAACCGTGATGGTTGGCGGGTTCGGATGCTGCCAATCGTCCACGCTCAGAGCGGCCCGGTGCGCGCTGGCGTCAATGCCGTAAGCGCCACCCGAGACGATGGTGTACCCGTTCAGGGCCAGGGTCCGGCCAAGATCGAAGGTGACTTGATCACCGTAGTCACTGGCATCGCGGGAGCCGACAATCGAGACGCTGCGGGCCAGCTCTTGGCCTTCGAGCAACTGCGGGTTCGCTGAACGCCACCACAGGCACAAGGGACGTCCCAGTTCCAGGTCGGCTAGCTGTCGCGGCCACGAAGCATCGTCCGGGATCAGCAATCCGCCACCCGCGCGCGCAGCGGCATCCAAGGCTCCCGCCGGGTTGCTCAGCGACAGGCGCTTTCTCCATCGGGCCAAGGCTACCCTCAAGTCTTGTGCGCCATCCCCGGGCGGGTGGAATCCGAGGATTCCGTCGACCGGCGCTTTGAGCGCGGCCGGATAGAAATCCTCCCGCTGGATCAGGCGCAGCAGTTCCTGTGGGCTCATCAGTTCCAGCAAGGCCGTGGCCACATAGTCGTTGGGCTCGATAAGTTGGTTCAGATGGGCGTAGACCCGGCGCTCCTGGCTGGTTGGAGCCGAGGCTTTTCCGGCAGTGTTCACATCGTTGAAAGTCATGGCCTTACCTAGCTATTTTCCAAGTTCTGGCGAAGGTGAGCGGCGATGGCCAGATCATCCTCGGTAGGTGCTGCATGCCCTTGCTGGTCTGCAACCGTCCACGCGACCCGCAGGAGGCGGTGGATGGCACGCGCAGAGAGCCCGCGTCGTGTGGCGAGTTGTTCAAGCGCCGCCCGGGTCTTGGCCGGGTATTCCAGTTCATTCCTGAGGATCTGAGTTGGTATTTGCGCGTTGCAAGCAATGGAGAACTTTCCCAGCCGCTCCTTGCTGCGTGCCCGGGTGGCCAAGACGCGTTCACGCACCTGTGCACTGGATTCATTTGGTACCCCGCTCAGAAGCTGTGCTTGCGCTACCGGATTGACTCTGACTTGCAGATCTACACGGTCGAGGATGGGTCCTGAGAGCCGGGCGAAATAGCGCCGGCGGGCCATGGGCGTACAGGTGCACCCGGTACCGGTGCCGAAGTTTTTTCCGCAGGGACACGGATTGGAGGCCATGATGAGTTGGAAACGGGCCGGCAGCCGCTGGTGGCCGCGTATCCGCGCAAGGTTGATATAGCCTTCCTCGATCGGTTGGCGAAGCGCATCAAGTACTCCGGTGTGGAATTGCGCTGCTTCATCGAGGAATAGAATGCCCTGGTGCGCGCGGGTAATGGCCCCGGGAATGAGTTGTGCGGTTCCGCCGCCAATCAGGGCTGAGCGGGACGCGGTGTGGTGCGGCGCCACGAAAGGCGGGGTGCGTTGCAGCTGGTCCAATTCCCCGGATCCGCCCCGAGTAATGGAATGCACCGCGGTGGCTTCAAGCGCTTGCAGGTCATCAAGTGGCGGCAGAATCGATGGCAGGCACTTGGCCAGCATGGTTTTGCCGGCGCCGGCCGGTCCGACCATGATCAGGTGGTGCCCACCGGCCGCGGCCAGTTCCAAGGCGAGCCGAGCTTCCTGCTGCCCGTTGACCAGGCCCAGGTCCGCATCGCCCGAGGCAGCAGTTCCTGCGGCAGGGCCGGCAGATTCGGTGGGCGCCTGCGGCTGCCGGTGGCGCAGGTAAGTGGTGACCTGTTCGGCTGGGGCACCGCAGCAGGTGAGGACCTGTCCCAGATGGCGTAGCGCCATGACCTCGATTCCATGCACCAGCCTCGCTTCCGCACCGTTAGCCTCAGCCACGATCACCCGGTCAAGACCATGGACCTTGGCCAGCTGCACCGCTGGCAGCACCCCGGGTACTGGCCGCAAGGTGCCATCCAAGCCGAGTTCCGCCATGTACATCGTGCTCGGTGACGCGAACAGCTGTTGATCAGCGGCCAAGGCGGCGATGACGATGGCCAGATCGAAAGCTGATCCATACTTGGGCAGGGTGGCTGGCGAAAGATTGACCGTCAGTTTCCGGTTTGCCAGAGGAATCCCTGAATTCCTTGCCGCGGCTTTGATTCGTTCGCGGGCCTCGCTCAAAGATGCATCGGGCAAGCCCAGCAACACGAATCCTGGGATGCCGTTGCCGAGGTCGGCCTCGACTTCCACCAGTGAGGCGCTGACCCCGTGCAGGGCCACTGCGCTGGTGCGGGCGGTGCTCATGAGCGCACGTTCTCATGCAGCCGGCATTCGAACCCTGTTGCTGTCAGATAGACCTCGACGATGTCCACGCGAAGTTCGGCGAGAAACATGCGATGGCATTGGGCCCAGGAAATCAGCAACCTGTTGAGCCGGCGGAACTTTGCCGCGCTGATCGCCTCGAAGCCCGATCCATAGCGTTGCGAGGACCTCGTTTTGACTTCGACGGCGGTGATCTGGCCGTTGCCGGCTCTTGCTACCAGGTCCAGCTCCCCTGCTGGGCATCTCCAATTGCGATCGAGAATTTCGTAGTGCTGCCCGGTGAGAAATGCGGCGGCAGCTTGTTCGCCATCGGCCCCTAGGCGTTGCTTCGCGGTCTGCATGTTTGCTCCTCGATGTCTGCGATCCGTAATGGAAACATCGTCGGAGAATTATGGTCCACAGCGGCGGCGCCCGCCGCGGAATGTGGACAATTCGCTTTAAACGAGATCGCCGGCGCTGTTCCAGGAACAGAGCCGGCGATCGAATGCCGCAGTGACTCGTGCTAGGAGCCCAGCCCATCCTTCGGGATCTGGAACTCGTCAGGGTTCAGTTCCTCGACGTTGACGTCCTTGAACGTCAGCACCTTGACGGACTTCACGAAGCGCCCTTGCCGGTAGATGTCCCAGACCCACGCGTCGGTGAGGTTCAACTCGAAGTACACTTCCCCGGCGTTGGACAGGGTCTTCACGTCCACCTGGTTGGCCAGGTAGAAGCGGCGCTCGGTCTCGACCACGTAATTGAACAGCCCCACCACGGTCTTGTACTCGCGGTATAGCTGCAGTTCCATGTCGGACTCGTAGTTTTCCAGGTCGTCGGCAGCCATCACTTTGCTTTCTTTGTCGTGGCTTCACCTTGGGCCTGATCAGCACCCGAAGTCAAGTTCCAGCTCTTGCGGTGGTAGTCGCAGGGACCCTGCGCAACGATCGCGGCACGATGCGCAGCGGTGGCATACCCCTTGTTGATCTCCCAGCCGAAGGCCGGATGCTCGGTGGCCAGATCAACCATGATTCCATCGCGTTCGACCTTGGCCAGAATGGAAGCTCCGGCGATCGCCTGGCAGGTCATGTCGCCTTTGATGATGGTCGTCACCGGGATGTGCAGGCCCACGGGTTCGCGGTCATCGGCCAGGATGTCGAAGAGGTCCGGTTCCGGTGCGGTCAGCCAGTCGTAGCTGCCATCCAGAAGCGCCGCCTCGGGCTGTACCGCGCATAGCTCCATGGCCCGCGATCCGGCCAGGCGCAGGGCGCCAGTAACTCCCAGCTCATCGATTTCAGCCGCAGAGGCATGCCCGACGCCGTAGCCCACGGCCCACTGGCGAACTGGATCGACCAGTTCCGTACGGGTTTCCGGGCTCAGCAGCTTGGAGTCGCGCAGCGCTGGGAACTCCGTGACCTGCTCAATATCTATCACCGTCATTCCGACGGTAATCGGACCAGCCAAGGCGCCGCGTCCCACCTCATCGACCGCTGCGATATAGCGGAACCCATGCTTGGCTGCCAGGGCGCGCTCATGTTCTAGCGTGGTTGCCTTGCTCTTCAAAACGGCCATGGGCGGTGCCCTACTTTGCCACTGCGTGCGGGACGTTGGCGAAGACTTCTTCGTGCGAGTCGACGATGCCCCAGCGCGAGGTTGGCCAAGAGATCACCGAAGCGCGGCCCTGGACGGATTCGAGGTCGACGAAACCGCCCTGGCGATCGGCGTGGAAGCGGGAATCCGCGCTGGCACCCCGGTGATCACCCATCACCCAGATTTTTCCCTCTGGGACGGTCGCCTTGAATTCCATGTCTGACGGGCTGTCGCCGTCAAAGATGTACGGCTCCTCAATGGGCTCGCCGTTGATCGTGATGGCGCCTTCCGCGGTGCAGCATTCCACGGTGTCACCGGGCATGCCGATGATGCGCTTGACCAAGTACTGCTCATCAGCCGCTGGCAGCACGCCGACAAAGGAGAGCACATTCTGGAACGCGGTGGGGTACTCGGTCAGCGGTGGCAGCCATTCCTGGTCATCGCGGAAGACGACGACGTCGCCACGTTCCAGCTCGAACGGCCCGGGAACCATGAGGTTGGCGAAAATCCTGTCGTTGACCTCGAGGGTATGCTCCATGGAGCCTGACGGGATGTAGTAGGCACGGAAGAAGAAGGTCTTGATCACGAACGAGAGCAACAGCGCGATCGCGATAATGATGACAATCTCGCGGACGAAGCGCCATATTTTGTATAGGGGTCCCCTGCTTGGAGGAGTCTCTGCTGATGCTGCGCTCACGATTCGATTAGTACCTTCCATTGTCGCGTGTAATCCCCATCTTACGTGTCTTGCCAGGCGCAACGGATCATTGCATAGCCACGGCCAGTTGCCCAGAAACGCACCAATGGCCAGGTCCGTCGCCGGGCCTCGCCATTGGTGCGTCCGTACAAGCGGACTGCGGGCTACTGGGTGGCAGCAGGCGACATGATGCCACCGCTCTGCTTGAAGTCCACGGGGATTTCGCCGATGGGCTTCTCAGCTTCAATCAGCTTTTGGACTTCGTCCAGCTGGCTCTTATCCACCGACAGGGTGATGCCTCCCGTTTCAGGATTCAGCGTGTATGCATGGATGGCAGTGCGCACGGGGTTTTCCTGCTTGCCCTGCCACTTCATGATTTCGGAAATCGCCGAACGAAGCTCCTCGCTGCTGAATTGGACCAGGTGCCCGATGGCCCCGGCTTCTTCAATAGCGGATAGCTGCTCTTCACTGGTCGTCGAAACATTCAGCTGCCCGTCCTTGATCCAACCCTGGACGTATTCATCGCCCAAGGCTTCGGAGAGCTGGTCATTGGTCTGGAGCAATGCGTCTTGATCCACGGTGTTCCCGCCCGAGTTCTCTGTTTGCTGCGAGGATTCCGATCCCGTGGCACTGGCCGTGGCCTGCGCACCTGGATCGGTTCCCTGGCCGCAGCCGGTTAGCAATAGGGCAGCCATGGCGGCAGTAGAGGCCAGCATGATTGGCGTGCGTGAAGTTCTAGCGTTGAAATTCATAATTTACACCTCGGTGATATTCACGTTGCCGCAACGATCTTAGCTTTGAGACTAGTGCCGAAATCGTAGAGCAACCAAGGAGCTACATGTGTGCCAAGTAAAAATGCCCCGCTACTTGTTCTCAAGTAGCGGGGCATTTTCAGCAGGACCCAGTCCCGCCGGAACAGAATCCCTTAGCCGTGGCGACGTGCGTTGCGGCGGAACAGCAGGAATGCCGCACCGGCCAGGGCCATTGCGCCACCGGCGGCGATCAGCGGAACGCTGTTCGAACCGGTATCTGCCAAAGGATCGTCCTTCTTAGGAGTTTCCTTTGGAGTTGCAGACTTGCTTGGCTCGCCGTCCTTCTGGTCCTTCGGAGCCTCCGACTTGTCGTCGTCCTCCGAAGCGGAAGGAGAGGTGCTCTCCGATGGCTTGTCGCTCTCATCCTCGGAAGGCGATGGCGAGGTGCTCTCGGAAGGCTCAGTAGTTGGTTCCTCGGTAGGCTCCGTAGTTGGTTCCTCAGTTGGTTCCTCAGTTGGTTCCTCAGTAGGTTCCTCGGTTGGCTCCTCAGTAGGTTCCTCGGTTGGCTCCTCAGTTGGTTCCTCGGAAGGCTCCACAGTCGGTTCCTCGGTTGGAGTCGGAGTCGGTTCCTCAGTCGGAATTGGAGCAGCCACGATGACCACAGCGCCGTTAGCAGTTGCGGACTTGTCGAAGCCCTTCTTGGCTTGCACAGCGAAGCTGAAATCACCCAGATTTTCCGGCGCCTGGAAGGAGAATTTTCCATTACTTACGGATACGGTGTCGATAACCTTGCCGTCAACGATGACGTCTACTTTGGTACCGGTGACTGCACTTTGGACAGTACCGGTAATTGCTTCGCCAGCTTCAACCTCAGTTCCGTTAGCCACCGAAATTTCGGGAGTTGAAATGAAGAGTTTGACAGCGTATTCGCTAACTGGCGTCTTAGACTGTCCGTCTACCAACGAGGTATACAAAGCTACGCCTCCACCGTAAGCACTGTTAACGCCAATTGCCCGGGTTCCCTGGACGACCGAGCCACCGGAGTCACCGGGAAGAAGAGTATTTCCGTCAGGGTTAGCGCCCGTGTAGCCCCAAACGGCACGAACACTGTCTTCGCTCGGCTTACCGTTCTCATCGAAACCAGCTACGAAGAAGACTCCTTCTTCAAGGAGCTCAGAGCACTGCCAGCCAGTCGTACGTCCGGAGTTACATGCAGACTCACCTACAACGCCCTCGCCAGCACTGGTGATGTTAATGGTTTCGTCGCGCTCGTCCTTGCCCTCTGCCCACTTAGAAACACCTGGAAGGAGGTTTGCATCCGGGTTAATTGCATCAATTACTGCGATATCAGTGCCAATTTCCCAGTCGGCTACATTTTCTGGATCCCAAGGATGTCCGCCATTGCCGGCGGTTCCAAACTGGCTAAATCCAAAGGTACCCAAATGAATACCAATTCCGGCAGCCGCATCAACAGCGTCATGTTCGACGATTTTAACGTCCTTCATCGAACCGTCGATCGTGCAGTGTCCAGCCGTGATGACTGCATCTTTGCCGTCTGCGTTCCAAGCGTTGAGACCTACCGAGCAAAAGCCGATATTTCCCGAGTAGTCTCCGTCAGGGGTTGTTCCGTAGCCCATGCCACCGTATACGTCTTCAAGTGCGGCTGGCTTAGCTGGTCCGCCATCTTTCGACAGCTTAAGCTTGGCACCGTCAAGGCGCTCAACCGCGTCTTTCAGAGAAAGCTGCGGGTGGTTGCTCTTCGAGGCAGCTTTGGAAGCTTCAGTACCCTTAGTCTTACCCGCTCCACCCGCGCGGATAATAACTAGTCCTGCCTCATCAATAGTGACCGAGGTCAATTCTTTCAGCGCCTCGGGCGAAGCAGTGTTCTTGAGCTCTACCAGTACTTCATCAATGGTTGAGACGTCTTCTGTCTGCAACTCGACGGGTGCGCTCTCGACCGTTTTCTTTACTGCTGAAGGTGCAGCTGAATGCCTCTCTGAACCTTCCGCCTTCTTGTCGGTCTCAGTTGGAGCAACGGTAGCGGAAGCAGACGCCTCTTCAGCTTTTGCCGTCGCAGTTGCACTTGCCGCTACCGGATCTTCGCCAGCTTCGGGAGACTCCGCTGCTTCAACTTTTGCAATGATCTTCTTGGATGCGCTCAGATCAGCTTTTCCAACCTGTACGACAACGACGCCATCTTCGACGACCACATTGTTATTAATCTCGGCAGCTCGAAGAGCAGTCTTGATCTTGCTGGCCTTGGCTGACACCTTGGCATCTTCCAGGTACTCTCCCGGAGTCTCGCCCAGGTCGCGCTCAATTGCTTCGGCCAGGCCAGCGGTATCCACCGGCCCTTCGATAACGGCTGGCTTCTCGCCGGACGCGGCCGACGGCGATTCGGACACCGTCGGAGCTGCCGCGGCAGGCAGGAAGCTAGAGCCGACCACCAAGGCGGTCGCGGCTGCTGCAACGATGCCGCGTTGCGCAGTCTTCTTTTTTGGATGTGGCATTAATGCTTCTCCCAGATTTATGGTGCGAGTGCCCGCGCGTCCCCTTACCTAAGGGCGCGCGCGTAAGCACAGGTGTTGTTACCAAAATGAAACAATACTTGGTTCCGACACAGCTTTTCAACCATCGAATCCAACAAAAATATAAATTCCAGAACCCGTTTCACCTAGTCAAATAGCTCTACTCTCATCGAGCTTGGTTACAACTTACGTGCCAGTAGTATTGGTTTAAGATTGGACTTCTCTTTCTAATCCCTAGTCAGCTTGGTGGATCCTGAGTGTTGTCGCGAAATTTACACACCAATTGCACAGCAAATCGGGTGGGATGGAAATCCGTCCGAATTAATTCCATTAACCTAGAAAAATAGCGCCAGATGGGTAGTTCTACCCATCTGGCGCTATCAAAATCGCCGGTTGTTACGGCGTGTCATCTGATTACTGACCGCTGATCGAGCGGCCAAATCACCTCGGTCGCTTTGCCCGTGACGCGCTTGACGCTGATCATTCCGCCGCCGCTTGCGCCCAGCAATGCCCGCGAATCCTTGGAAGTGGAGCGGTGATCGCCCATGACCCACAAGCGGCCAACCGGCACTTCTACGGAAAATTTCTGTTCACTCGGAGCATCCCCGGCGAAGATGTACTGCTCGTCTGCAGGCTCGCCGTTGACGAGCAGTCGCCCATCGGCGCTGCAGCATTCCACGGTGTCTCCCCCAACACCAATGACGCGCTTGACGTACTTATTGCTGCTCCCGGTGAGGCTGAACGCCCCCAGCAGATCATCAGCGAAGCTGGCCTTGGCGTAGGGCAGGAACGAGCCGCGGCCATCGAAGACGATGACGTCTCCGCGTTGCGGTTCGGCATCCGAGTAAGCGCGGCGGTCTACGGCGATGCTCTGGCCAGGATTGAGCGTGGATTCCATGGAGTTCGACTCGATATGGAAGACGTCGATCAGGGTGGCGCGAATGACGATGGTGGCCAGCAGACCAAGAATGATAGCGAGTACAGCGAAGCGCCAGACCCATGAAAAGGCCCGGCGCTTCATTGTTGCCCGCTCAGTGCGTGCAATCCGGTTCATTGAAGAACGCAGATTACTTCTTTGCGCTGAAGTCGCGCTTCTCGCGGATGCGAGCAGCCTTGCCGTGACGATCGCGCATGTAGTACAGCTTTGCACGACGAACGTCACCCTTGGTCACAACCTCAATCTTTTCGATGATTGGGGAGTGAACTGGGAAGGTACGCTCAACACCGGTGCCGAAGGAAACCTTGCGAACGGTGAAGGTCTCGCCAATACCCTGGCCCTGGCGACCAAGGACGTAGCCCTGGAAGACCTGAACACGGGAGTTCTTGCCTTCGATGATGTTGACGTGAACCTTCAGGGTGTCGCCTGGGCCGAAGGCTGGAACGTCGGAGCGCAGCGAGGCTGCGTTAACAGAGTCAAGAATATGCATAGTGCATCTCCTAGGATCAATGCCGCAGGTCACCGAATCCTCGTAGCGGGGCCCGACACCGGTCGAAACCAGTGAAATCCCCGGAACGTTGTACCACCGATTGCCTCTAGCAAACGGTGCGGTGGTCTTCTGTGGCTCGAACTTCCCCCTGCGGCAGGAGTCGAACAAAAACACACCAAGAAACAATTATGCCGTATCAGCGAAGCCGATGCGAGTTTGCCCGAAATGGCTTTCGAGTGATTTTGGACTCTTAGTCGCTCTCGGTGCCAGCGCCGGTAGCCCAGTCCAATTCGGATTTGGGGGTTATGGCACCGTCAACGAGCGCGAATCCGCTGTGCCATAGGGCATCGCGGTCCCTGCGGTTCAGGCTCTCGGCATCCAGCTGCGTGATCAGGTCGGGGCGACGCTCTGCGGTGCGCTTGATCTGCTCGTCGCGGCGGAACCGTCCCACCCGCTGGTGGTTGCCACCGAGCAGCACCTCGGGGACGTCGCGGCCGCGCCAGGAGGCCGGCTTGGTGTACACCGGGTATTCCAGCAGAACATCCGAATGGGATTCTTCTACCAGCGATTCCGGGTTGCCGATGACTCCTGGGATCAGCCGGGCGATGGCTTCCACCATCACCATCACGGCCACTTCTCCCCCGTTGAGCACGTAATCGCCGATGGATACGGGGATGACGTTGAAGTTCTCGTGCGCGTATTCGATGACGCGCTCATCGATGCCTTCGTAGCGGCCGCAGGCGAAGACCAGGTGCTCTTCCTCGGCAAGGTCGTAGGCCATCTGCTGGTTGAAGACGGCGCCTGCAGGCGAAGGGACAATCAGGGTTGGCTTGGGGCCGCCAGCATCGGCTGGGCGCACCGCGTCCAGTGCCTGTCCCCATGGTTCCGGCATCATCACCATGCCGGCGCCGCCACCGTACGGGGTGTCGTCGACCTTGCGGTGCTTGTCGGCAGTGAAGTCGCGCAGGTTGGTGACGTTCAGATCCAGGATGCCGTCTTCGGCGGCGCGGCCAATCAGCGAAAGCGAGAGCGGCTGGAGGTACTCAGGGAAAATCGAGATGACGTCAAGACGCATGGCTTACTTTTGTCCCTCTTCGTCGCTGCCGTCTTCATCGCTGTTCAAGGTCAGCAGGCCTGCCGGCGGGGTGATGACCACGATGCCGGCTTCCGGATCGATCTCTGGGACGAATTCGTCGACGAACGGGAGGTAGATCTCCTGGCCGTCAGCGTCTTCGAAGACCAGCAGGTCCTGGGCGGGGTTGGTGCGCAGTGCGGTGATGGTACCGACCTGCTCGCCATCGAGCATGACCTTCAGGTCCAGCAGTTCATGCTCGTACCATTCGTCCGAGTCGTCTTCCGGCTGGTCGGAAACTTCAATCTCAAGGCGCGCGCCGCGCAGGGTTTCAGCCTGGTTGCGGTCGGCGATTTCCTTGAAGGAGAGCAGCAGGATGGTCTTGTTCCAGCGCGCATTGGCGATGGTCAGCGTCTTGACCGGGCCGTCGACGACGATGAGTTCTTCGCCAGCGGTGAAGCGCTCTTCCGGGGTGTCGGTCATGACCTGGGCGGTGACTTCGCCACGGATGCCGTGGGGCTTGCCGATGCGGGCAACCTGCAATCGCATAGTCTGCTGCTCTTTCTGCACTGTGTTCCGTGGCGTGTGCCGGGAGACTGGAATGGAAATTCTAGGGGTAAACACGAAAGGAGTTTCCGTCACTAGTTAGGACGGAAACTCCTTTCGTTTCGAAGCCAACTTAAAAGCCAGACCTCTAAGTTGCTTAGCCTCGGCGACGGTCGGTGTCGATTACATCGACACGTACCGGCTCCTTGGCCAACGCTGCCATTACGGTGCGCAGTGCTCGTGCGGTGCGTCCCTGGCGTCCGATCACACGACCGAGATCCTCAGGGTTCACACGTACTTCGAGCAGGTCGCCGCGGCGGGTGGACTTCAAGGCGACCTTGACGTCTTCCGGTTCCTCGACAACCCCGCGTACCAGGTGGTCTAGCGCGTCAACGAGCACTGTTACTCAGCCTCGGTAGCTTCGGCCTCTGCCTCTTCAGCAGCTGGCTTTTCAGCCTTCTTGGTGATTGCCTCTGGGAGGATCACCGAACCCTTGTCAGGAGCAACGAATGCTGGCTTAGGCTCGGCAACCTTGTAGGTGCCTTCCTGGCCATCGATGCCCTTGAACTTCTGCCAGTCACCGGTGATCTTCAGCAGTGCGTGTACCTGCTCGGTTGGCTGCGCGCCAACGGACAGCCAGTACTGTGCACGATCCGAATTGATCTCGATAACCGATGGGTTCTCGGTTGGGTGGTACTTGCCGATCTCCTCGATGGCACGGCCATCGCGCTTAGCGCGCGAGTCCATGACGACAACGCGGTAGAAAGGTGCGCGCATCTTACCGAAGCGCTTCAGACGAATCTTTACGGCCACTTTTGTGGTCTCCTGTTTCTCAACATGGTCGAATCCAATTTTTAGCACCTGTGGGGCAGGCCTTACTGGTCGGATTCTAAAAGGACAGGACTCATAGCGGAGAGAGGGGCCACTGCGAATCGAGTACCCTGCAATTATGCCAGAGAGCGTGCGCGGTGGCCAACTCTAATTGGCCCCGCGCGTCGGGCGAAGATCATGAGCTTGCTCACCCTGGGGCCTGCGCCCAGCTGCAGCTTCTAGCATTGAGTGCATGACCGTTGCTTCCGCCTTGCTGGGTTTCAGTATAGTTGCCGCCCTGATGACGTTGATTCCGGGTGTCGATACCGCGCTGATCCTGCGATCGGCCATTGCCCGGGGACGCGGTGAAGCGCTGCTGGCGGCGCTGGGGATCTGCACGGGAGTATTCGCTTGGGGTGTGGCCGCGGCCGCGGGAGCTTCGGCAATTCTGGCCGCCTCATCTCTGGCCTACCAGGTGCTGGTCTATGCCGGCGCAGCCTATCTGGTGTTCCTGGGCGGGCAGATGATCCATCGGAGCCTGCGGGGCAAGCAGTTGGCCACGATCCATGTCCCGGTATCGCACAGCAGGTATCGAACCTACCTGACCGGGCTGGTGACCAACGTGCTGAACCCGAAGATCGGCGTCTTCTATATCGCTGCGATCCCGCAGTTCACCCCGGCGGGCACCAACGCCCTATTCATGGGCATGGGGCTATCGGCGGTGCATGTTGCACTGACCCTGGTGTGGGCAGTGGCCTTGGTATACGGGGTTCGGATCGCTGGCCGCTGGCTGGGCTCAGCGAAGTCGGTGTCCTGGATGGACCGGATCACCGGGACGGTGCTGATCGGTTTCGGACTGAAGGTCGCGCTCTCGCGCCCATAGCATCTTGGCCACGCCGGCAGGTGCAGCAGTTCGCGGCTCCGGGTGCTCAGGCGGCCACCGGAACACTGTTTCTTCGCGGTACCTGCATCGGGTCCAGGTGCTTGGGCAGCAGGATGTGAGCCAGTCCCCCAACGGTAACCAGGGTCAGCAATCCTGCATGAATGGCATGGTGGTGCCTCCGGCACAGGCAGCTGCCATTGCGCGATGAAGTGCACCCGCCACGTTCCCACCAGTTGTCGTGATGGTATTCGAGCATTTCAGGCGGTGCGGTGCATCCCGGGACGATGCATCCGCGGTCGCGGGCGAAAATTGCGCGCTTCATTGCATCCGTGAAGAAGCGTTCCTTGCGTCCTACATCCAGCGGTTGCCCATCGGGTCCGAAGACCACCCGGTAGATCTCGCCTTGGCAGATCAGCTGTGCGGTGTCCACGGAATCGAGTTTCACCCCGTGGTCGGAGGTGGCGCGAAGCTTGGCCGGATCTCCAAGATCCTGCGGATCGCGCAACTGGATATGGATGCCGATCCTTGGAATGATTCCATTGGGCGCGGCACCTGCCGTGCGCCCTCTCAGCGCGGCCAATAGTGCGTTGAGCCGGCGCTGGGCCACCGGAACCTCCCCATCGCCAAGCAGCAGGGACGCTTGGAGGCCTTCGCCTGCTCCGCCTGCGCCGCGCGTTTCCTGCTCATCAACAAGCTTGTCAGGTTGTTGCTGCGCTCCGGACAAGGATTCTTCCTCCCCGTGCCCGTCCTGGGCCCATGGCGGTGGTGGTTCCTTGCTGCTGAACAGGTCATCGGTGGCTGATTGCCCGGCATTTGCCCCGGGATCCGCTTCCTGCTGGTCCTCTGAGGCGTTCTGGCCATCATCAGGGGCAGCGCCTGAACCGGATTTGGCGGCACGGGCGGCTTTGCCTGCTTTGGTACGCGGGTTATCGGCCTGGGCCAGGGTGGAGCGGAATTCCTCGCGCTGGGTCCCGGCGATGTAGAGCTCGTACTTGTCGCAGTCGCCCACGGTGCCTCGCGGATAGATTCCGGGTGCCGGGTTCCTGGTTTGCTTGCGGGCCCTGCGCTCGGCGGAAAGCATCGCCGCGAGCTGGGTCTCGCGGGTGGCACGGTCAGGTTCCTGCAGCAGGGCCGCGGCTTGGTGATCGAGCAGTTGGCCCTGTTCATTGCGGGCGGCCGGTTCCAGCGGCCGGCCTTGGAAGCTCGTGTCAGCCGGCTCGAATTTGTCCAGTGCGCGGGCCGTGCGGGCAATCAGCCGCGGGTCCAGATCCGGCGCTTCGGCGTAGAGCCTGGCCAGCTGGGACAAGCGCGGGGCGGCGGTGCTGCCATCCATGAGGCGCCGGGCGATGAGCAGGTGCGCGTCATTCACCCGGTGCTGCCCCTCATGGGCGTTGATCCCCAGCCAGCTGGCCAGGAAGTCGCCGGTGTTCTGGTAGTGGGCGCGGCCTGAATGCTGTCGGGCGGGGCGGTCGTAGCTGGTCCGCGATGCGGAAACGGCCGCCAGCTCATCGTCTTCCAGCAGGTGGGCGCCGGTTGATTCGAGATGGATAGCGCAGTGCAATTGCTCCCGCAGGGTGTAGCGGTAGAGCGTTTCAATCAGCCGTGCATGCCCCGCCGCCACCCGCGGGTCATCGGACTCGCGCAGGGTGCAGGAGAGCTTGGCCAGCAGCGCGCAGCAGGAAGCCATCAGCTCAAGGAGCACTTGGATCGCTCCGCGCGGGAGCGACCCGGTGATGGATTCGCGCAGGATCTGGATCGCTGCGGCTAGCTGGTGGATGCCCATGGACCCATCATGGGCGCGGCCAGAGGCCCGAGCTGGCAGCCATCGCCAGCTGTGGATAAACCGCTAGCCGCGTTGGCGGACCTTGGATTGGCGGATGACCAGGAAGATCAGGTACGGGGCGCCAATCACCGCGGTGGCCACCCCGGCGGGCAGGATCACCGGGAAAGCCCGGGCCGCAACCAGGTCGGCCAGCAGCACGAAGATCGCCCCGATCAGCGCGGCATGGGGCACCGGCGGGATGGTGCCGCGGGCCACCAGCCGCGCGGCATGCCCGCTGGCCAGCGCAACGAAGGCCAGCGGCCCGGCGATCACGGTCGCGGCAATGGCCAGCAGCGAGGCGATGCCGAGCATCAGGACCCGGTCGCGCCCCAGGTTCATGCCCAGCGCGCGGGAGGTATCCGAATCCAGCGCCAGCACCTCGCGCTGGTTGCGCAGCAGCGCGGCCGCGGCCAGTCCCAGCACGATGACCACCGGCGCGAAGGCCAGGTCGGCCCAGGAGATCGCGTTGATGGTCCCGGCCAGCCAGGTCAGCGCCTGCTGGGCGTTGTAGATTTCTCCCAGGGTCAGCATCCAGGAGGTCAGTGCGGCGCACAGCCCGGAGAAGCCCAGGCCCACCAGCACCAGCCGGTTGCTTTCCAGGGAACTGTGCCAGACCAGCGCGAAGACCAGGGTCGAGACCAGCAAGCCGCCCAAGGTGGCGGCAATGGGCAGCCCGTAGTGCACCAGCAGTTCCGAACGCCCGCCGGCGTGCACGCTCAGGGCCAGCACGGCCACTGCGCCCAGGGCCGCGCCGTTGGTCACCCCGAGGATGTCGGGGCTGGCCAGCGGGTTGCGCGCCACGTTCTGGGTCAGCGCCCCGGCCACTCCGAAGCCGGCCCCGGCCAGCACCGCAGCCACGCTGCGCGGCAGCCGGAACTCGATGATCGTCAGCTCGGTGCGCGGATCCGGGGCCGCGCCGAAGAGCGTGGCCACCACATCGCCCAGCGCGATCGGGGTGCCCCCGATGGCCAGGTGCAGGCAGAAGGCCGCGAGGGCCACGGCCAGCAGGATCAGGCCGGTAGCCACAGCGCGCCGGGCGCGCACCGCGGAAGCGGGGGTGCGGATCGCCGGGGCGCTCATACGGTGACCGCCTTGCGGCGCCGGGCCACGTAGATGAAGAAGGGCGCGCCGAGCAGCGCGATGACCACGCCCACGGGCAGTTCCCCGGGGCGGGCCAGCATGCGGCCGAGCACATCGGCCACGCACAGCAGCAGCGCGCCGCACAGGGCCGAGCCGGGAATCACCCAGCGGTAGTCGGCGCCGAAGATGCGCCGGGAAATATGCGGTACCAGCAGGCCCAGGAAGGCGATCGGCCCGGCCAAGGTGACCGCCAGCCCGGACAGTGCCACGATCGCCGCCAGCCCCAGCCCGCGGGCATGCAGGGCGGTGACCCCGAGGCTGCGGGCGGAATCCTCGCCCAGGGTCAGCGCGTTCAGCCCGCGGGCATTGGCCAGCGCCAGCACGGTGCCGGCCACCAGCAGCGGCCACAGCGACAAGAAGGATTCGTAGCCTTGGACCACGGAGCCGACCTGCCAGAAGCGCAGGGTTTCCAGGGCGGCCTCGCTGAGCAGCACGATGGCCGAGACCACTCCGGCGCAGAGCGCGGTGACCGCCGCGCCCACCAGCAGCAAGGTGATGGGCGATCCCCCGCGCCCGTCGATGCGCCCGATGCCGAAGACCACCAGGGCCGCCAGCAGCGCTCCGCCCAGGGCCAGCAGCGCCTGGGTCCACGCCGGCAGCGGGCCGGTGAAAGCGGCGACCGAGACGATGGCCAGGGCCGCGCCCTGGTTGATGCCCAGCAGGCCGGGTTCGGCTATCGGGTTGCGGGTGTGGCCCTGGATCAGCGTGCCGGCCATCCCCAAAGCGGCGCCGGCGGCCAGCGCGGTGACGGTGCGCGGCCAGCGGATCTCGCGGATGGCGATGTCGCTGACCTGGCCGTCGGGGGCCAGCAGCGCGTGGCGCAGCTCGGCGAAGCTGGAGGTGGTGCTGCCGATCCACAGGCTGAGCCCGATGGCGGCGCCCACGCCGGCGGCCAGGGCCAGCAGCGAGCTGATGCGCGGTGTGGTGCGGTCGATGGTCGGTGGCCTTTCTCGGGCCGCGCGGTGCGCGGCGGGTGCGTGCAGGATATGCGAAGCAATGATGTCGCAGGACCTTGACCAGGACGGCCGGATCCATGCTACTGTTCTTCTCGCGCGCTAACCTTACCCTTGCCTAAGTGGGGCAAGCAAAAATACATCATGCGCTAATTAGTCAATCACCTTCATGGAAAGCACTCGCATGCACACTCCCCGCATTCTCGCCCTGAGCGCCGCACTGGCCGCGGCCGCACTGGCCCTGTCCTCCTGCGCCAGCTCTTCCCCGAGCACCGAGCCAGCAGAAACCGCCGCCACCGCGGAAGCCGATTCCAGCTTCCCGGCGGCCATCAAGCACTTCCGCGGCACCACCGAGCTGGCCGAACGGCCGCTGCGCGTCGCCGCACTGGACCCTTCCTACGTGGATGCCGCCATGCTGCTGGGAGCCGAGCTGGTGGCCTACACCGAATACCGCAAGGGCAACAACCCCTTCCCCGAGTACCTCGGCGACATCACCGAGCAGACCGACGAAGCCGTGAACGTCGGCACCATCACCGAACCGGATCTGGAAAAGCTGCTGGCCACCGAGCCGGACGTGATCATCTCCGCCGACGTGCGCCAGGGCGCCATGTACGACCAGCTGAACAAGATCGCCCCGACCATCTTCTCCGAGTCCACCGGACCAACCTGGAAGGAAAACGTGGTGCTGCTGGGCGAGGCCCTGGGCAAGAAGGAGCAGGCGGAAACGGCCGTGGCTGAGTACGAGGCCCGCGCCGCCGCGGTGGGCAAGGAAATCCTGGCGAAGAAGCCCGAGACCACTTACTCGCTGGTGCGTTTCGCCGGCGAGGACACCGCGCGCCTGTACGCCACCGATTCGTTCATCGGCGAGATCATGGTGGACATGGGCATTCCGCGCCCGGAGGATGCCCCGGATACCACCGAGTCGATCTTCGTTCCGCTGTCGCCGGAGGAAATCCTGAAGGCCGACGCCGAAGTGATCTTCCAGTCCACCTGGGCCCCGGAAGGTGCCGAGGGCGACGCGTCGCGCGCCCAGGAAGACAAGTTCACCTCCAACCCGTTGTGGAAGAAGCTGGAAGGCGAGGTCATGCAGGTCGACGACTCGATCTTCCTCTCCTCGGTGTCGCTGCAGGGCGCCCATGAGGTCATCACCCAGGTGGCCGAGCACTTCGAGGTCGATCCGCAGCTGCCCTAAGCGGCGCCCGGAATACCGGCAATTAAAATACTCGAGTCCCTGCCCGGCGTCATTCGCCGTAGGCAGGGACTCGATTCATTTACCGGCTCCGTGCGCGGGAGCCGATGCCAATCAGTGGTTATCTGGCAGCTTTGCGCACCGGATCGACAGCGACCTCCGCGTGCTTCAGCCGCTTCTCAGCGCGCTTTTCCTTGATGCTCTTGCCTGGTTTTTTCGCTTCGCCCTTGCGTGGGGATTTGCTCGACATGACGTGCCGTCCTTTACCGGAGACGCGCTGCGCCTCCAACAAGTGTGGGGAGAGTACCCCATAACCTGAACCATAGGAAGTTTCGCACCGAAGAGCAAGGGCTGGAGCCTTCCCGGCGATTCCCCCACGGCGTTCGGCGAGCGCCACGGCGTTTTCGAAGATGCGTTCGAATCCGCGGTGGCCGCCTCTTTGGCCACTGGGCCGGCCCTGCGGTGCAGCTCAGGGAAATCGAGGCCGACACGACGGTGTCTTCCCAGCGCCCGCCTAGCTTCACCGCGTAGTCTGGAATGTGGCGCGAGGAACTGCATATCCTCGCGCGAAATTAACTTTGCCGTGGTCAAACTAAGGATCATTCTCCGTGAATATCAGGGAACAGCAGCTGGACGCCTACATGGTCACGTGGAAGCTCGAGCGCGAATTCGGCGGGATGACCACCGTCTGCACCCAGCGCGCGGCCGCGTTCGCCCAGCGGCACGGTTCTGCCGCGGTGGTGACCTTCGGCCCCAACGAACAGCTCCCGCAGATTGTCGAGGAACTCGTCGAGCGCGGCAAGCTTTCGCCCAAGGTCCGGGTGCTCAATCCCTACCTCCACCTGGCGGAGCATGACCTGCAGCCGCAGGCCAGTATCCCCGAGCGGAAGGCCGAACCGGCCTGCCTGGACTTCACGGTACGCAAGTCCGTCCACCACCCCGGCCAGGATGCCACCTTGTTCTGCGAGCACAGCGTTGCCGGCCCCGAAGGCGGGGTCAAGAAGACCACGTACTACCGGGCCGATGGCACCGTCTTCTTGTCCGATATGAAGTTCCACGACGGCAAGGCCCGCCGTATCGTTGAGGCTTTTGACCGCAGCGGAACCCTGGTGGCCCGCTTCCCCAGCGCGGCGGCTTTCTACCGCCATTGGCTGTCGCAGATCGTCGACCACCCGAACTCCTTGGTGGTCATCGACAGCAAGTACACCGCGGCCATGCTCGCTTCCTGGAAACCGGTGCACGTGCCCAAGGTGTTCGCGTTCCACAGCATCCATGTGGCCAAGGGGCAGGACCTTGCCAGCGGCCAGCTCTCCAAGGGCCACGAACCCATCATCGAAGAACGCTCCAACTGGGATGCTTTTGTCTTCCTGACCCAGGCCCAGCGCCAGGCCTATGTCGACCGCTTCGGCGAAGCCGACTCGGCATTCGTCATCCCCAACCCGCTGAACCCGTCCACCGTGCAACCGCCGGTACCGGAACGCAGCTCGACCAGCCTGGTCGTGGCCGGCTCGCTGACCCCCAACAAGAACGTAGCCGCCGCCCTGGATGTCCTCCACGAGCTGGCCCTTCGCGGCAAGCGGCCGACCCTGCACGTTGTGGGCGAGGGCAGCGAACACGCCGCGCTGGCGGAACGGGCCGCCGAGCTGGGCCTGCGCGAGTCGGTCATCTTCCACGGCTACTCCGACCAGCTCCCCCGCCACTTCGCTTCCTGCACGGCCCAATTATTCACCTCGACCAACGAGGGCCAGGCGCTGGTCATCCTCGAGGCCCAGGCCCAGGGATGCATCCCGGTGTCCTTCGACATCAACTTCGGCCCTGCCGACAGCATCACCGATGGGCATAACGGCTTCCTGGTCCGCCATGGCGATATCCAGGCCATGGCCGACCGGGTGCAGCAGCTCATGGACGATCCCGCCCTGGCCGCCCGGATGTCGCAGCAGGCCCGCACTTTTGCCAGCGAGTACCAAGCTCGCGATCTAGTCTCACTTTGGGAGGACACCATGTCCATGGCGAAGATGCTCAAGAAGCTGGGCGCGAAGAACCGCGTCCCGCATTTCGAAGCAAGGCTGCGGGGCGTCGACTTCCCCGACGGCCAGGGATTGCAGGTGCGGGTGGAGCATCGGGCCCACACCGAAGACCTGCCCGAACCGGCAACCTTCGAGCTGGTCTTCTCCAACCGGGACAGCAAGGAAGAAATCGCGGCCGTGGCCAGCAGCAGTGTGGACGAGCAGCTGGCGGTCTTCGATGTGGAACCGCAGCTCTTGGGCGAAACCCAGGACCAGGATGCAGCGGTGGACGTGAACCTGCGCCTGCGCGTGGGCAAGGCCATGGAAATGAAGCGCCTGGGTCTGCCCGAAACAATGATCCTGCCGTACTTCACCACGCACAAGAACCTCTCCTTCCGCCCCAAGCAGTAGCCGGGCAGCAGCTCGCATCCAGCGCGCGTTCGGGACTTGCTGACAATTCTCCAAGTCCGGTCCCATAAAGTCGATCGCATGCGAATTCAGATGTCCCAACTGCGACCGCTGCTCAAAAGCCACCGGATCCTGATGACGGTTCCGGGCATGAAGGATTTCCAGGACACCGGAAGCACCTGCAATCCCGAGGCGTGGATCAGCTACCAGGAAGACCTCGCGCTGGATCCCTACACCACCTTCTGGGGAACCAGCGGAACAGCCCTTCCGCGCATGGGCGCGTTCTCTTACACCCATTCAAAGCTCAACAAGGCCATCAGCGTCGGACGGTTCACCTCGATCGCCAAGGGCCTGACGGTCATGGGAGCCAAGCACCCCCTGGAGTGGGCATCGACCAGCCCGGTGTTCTACAACCAGCGGCTGCTGATGCGCACCTACGCGGCTGATCACGGCGCGGAACTGGGCACGACGAAGTACGGCTACACGCCGGGGAAGATCTCCATCGGCAACGATGTATGGATCGGCGAAAAGGTCACGCTGGGCCATGGGGTCGCCATCGGCGACGGCGCGGTCATCGCCTCGAATTCCGTAGTCACCAGCGACGTCGAGCCGTACACCGTGGTCGGCGGCCTGCCGGCCAAGAAGATCCGCGACCGCTTCGATGCGCCGACCGTCCAGGCCCTCCAGGCATCGCAGTGGTGGCAGTACGCCCCGGAGAACCTGACCCACCTGGACGTGGCCAACCCGGCCGCCTTCGCCCAGCAGGTGCTCAAGCAGGCCGGGGCAGGGAATGTTCGGCCATTCCGGACGCGTCCATTGACCGCCAAGACCATTGCCGAGCACCTGGAGGCCCTGGGCACCGGAACCGGGTGAAGACAGGAAGTGCCCCCGGGCGCTCGCCGATTCGGCGAGCGCCCGGGGGCAATGAAGCCTCGGTGTGCCGGATCCGCGTTAGCCTACGGCGACGCGCAGTTCGTTGTTCCAAGGATCCCGGAAGCGAAGTTCGGCTCCGGTGTGGTGGTTTACCACCTTGGCGTAGGCCAGCCGCTCGGCCAGCTTGCCGACTTCTTCTTCGGTCGGGACGTTGATCAGCACTTCGCCCAGCCCCAGCGTGTCCTTGCGCGGGCCGGCTCCGCGCGAGTTCCAGACGTTCATGGCCATGTGGTGGTGGTAGCCGCCGGCCGAGACGAACAGTGCCTGCTCGCCCAGGGTGGTGGTTTCGTCAAAGCCCAGGGTGCTGACGTAGAACTGGCGGGCGGTTGCGACATCGCCCACCTGCAGGTGCACGTGGCCTACATCCGCGGCGGCCTTGCGCTGTCCGGCAATGGACTGCTCGGTCAGGTGCTCATTGAGGAACTTGTTCGGATCCAGGTAGATGGTGTCCATGGCCACCTCGCCGCCGTTCCAGCTCCAGGTCTCGCGCGGGCGGTCCCAGTACAGCTCGATGCCGTTGCCCTCCGGGTCGGTGAAGTAGAACGCTTCGGATACCAGGTGATCGGAGCTGCCCACGAAGCGGCTCTGGTCGAACTGGGCTGCCGACAGGACGGTCGCAGCCAGATCAGCCTTGGTGTCGAAGAGCAGCGCGGTATGGAACAGGCCCGCTTCGTTGCGCGACGGGAGCTGCAGTCCTGGCGCGTTCTGCAGGTTGACCAGTTCCTGGGTTCCGCGGCCCAGGCGGGTGCCTTCGGCTGATTCGGCCAGCACTTCAAGGCCCAGGGCCTTCTGGTAGTACTCGCTCATGGTTTTCATGTCGCCGACCTTGAGCTGGACTGCGTTCATGTGGGTGTTGGCCGCTAGTTTGTCTTGCTGGAGTACTGACATGGCAAGCTCCTTTTCCAAGTGCATCGATTCCCTATTGATTAACAGCCTATCGCAAATTACTTGATGCTTCAATGAAATTGGGGTGTTCAGCCGCTCACAGCGAATTCTATTCCGGAATGGCGTTAGCCTCGCCCACTCGCACATCAAGAACCCCGCTGACAAAACCACGAAGGCCATCTGGATTTCCATGCGGCGGCCGGGCCACTGATTGCCTGTGCCATAGAACTCACCAGCGGTGGCGGATCGGAGAATCGCGGTACGGCCATCCGGGTTGCCGATGGCGACACCATGGACGCCAGGGTGGCGGGCGCAGAAACTCGAGTCCAACTGCTGAACATCGACATCCCCGAAGCCATTCACCCGGGCAATGGGGTCGAATGCCTCGGGCCAGCGGCTGCCGAATATCTTGAGCGCGCCCTGCCGGCAGGACAAAGAGTCAGCTTGGGATTACAACGTGCCCTGCACGGATCATGCGTGCCGGACCCTTGCAGCTATCCATGGAAGCGATCTGCCCATCAATAGAGATTTCGCCCGCACGTTCCCCTCGAAGCGCCGCGATAACGCGCGCTTGCCAGGCGGCCGTGTGATTAAAACCGTTCAGTAATGATATCTGGCCTGCAGGATTGTCACTGCGCGATCATCGGCAATATAGACCAGTCGATTAGCTTCATCGATGCGGCGCGACCATGCGCCAGCCAGGGCATGCTTCAACGGTTCAGGTTTTCCAATACCCTCAAATGGGTCACCACGCAGCACATCCCCTATTAACATATTGATGCGTCTGAGCGTTTTGCGATCTTGGGCCTGCCAGTGGAGATAGTCTTCCCAGCCGACCGCCGTCCAGGTCAGCAGTCTTTCGCTCACGGATCAATAAGTCCACGCTCGGACACTTGGCCACCGCGTGCCGCTTCCAGTGCAGTAAGCAGGCGAATCGCATTCCTCGGTGAGCGCAGGAGGTAGCTCGTTTCCACCAGAGAGTCATACTCTTCTTTTGACATGAGGACTGCAGATCCGCGCTTTGACAAGATCTCGACTTCGGCATGGTCAAGATTGACTCGTTCGATCAAGCCGAAAAGATCGCGGCGCGCCTCACTCGCTGTGATTGCCATACCCCTCCTTAGCAGTACTGGATATGGTACCACTTTTAGTCGGCCTTGCGAGATTTTATCTCCAAGAACAACCCGACCCCTGTTTGCATGGGGCATCGTAGTTAATCCTCAGATTTCACGGAAAATGGGCTACCCGGACAAAGCCGCCTGGCTTTAACCATGGGTCACCCAGTCCCATTTCTTGGTCGGCACCTTATAGCGGATAGGCCTGGACTGTTCGTGGATCCAGATCGATCAACAGCACGTTTCTACCCGCTTCCACTACTACGGTCGCGAGCGAAACCGCCGATGCGATAACGATCGCACAGGCAAACGAGCTCGCCAACCAGGCAGATTCCGCAGGTTCCCCCGGGCCACGCGGCAGCCACTGCGCTATGCCTTTGCCCCGGCGGTACGGGTTGCGTCCGCGAGGATTAGAAAACCACTGCCCTGGAAATGCAGCACGACCAGCCCCTAACAGCCCTGGTCGAAGGCCTCAAAGGCCAAAAACAACGAAGCCTGCGTCCGGGCAGTCGGACCCCAGAAATAATGCAAGGCCACACGCCGCCGCTGCAGACGGGATATCGGCAATAAACTGCTAGCTGGACTCTGGTCACCGCGTAACCAGGGACCGGGAACTTTGCACAGTCATCATGGGGTGGCACGGTTTTATATCGGTGGCGATCTTCCACTCGCTAGGACTTCCAAGTATATTGACTGGTGATCCACCTCACCTTGGGTTTTGGTGGTTTACCCAGAGCTACGGAAGGTTAGTTGTGAGCGTTACCGAAGAATTCAGAGCAGCCCGTGACCGTCTCCTGGAGCTAAGGGAGGATTACCACCAGGCTCGCGCCGAGTTCGCATGGCCGGAATTCACCGAGTTCAATTTCGGCTTCGACTGGTTCGACCACGTCGCCCGGGATCCGCAGCGCTCCGAGCGCCCAGCGCTGGTCATCGCCGAATCCGACGGCAGCTGCACCCAGCGGACCTGGGCAGAACTATCAACCCGGTCCACCCAACTTGCGCGCTGGCTCAGTGACCAGGGTATCAAGCGCGGGGATTCAATCGCCATCATGCTGGGCAACCAGGTCGAGCTTTGGGAATCGATGCTGGCAGGCATCAAGCTGGGTGCGGTCATGGTCCCCTGCACCACGCAGCTGACGCCCACCGATCTGGCCGACCGCATTGCCCGCGGCCATATCCAATGGGTCGTCACCAACGAGGGCGAAATCCCCAAGTTCGAATCGGTGCCGGGCGATTACACGCTGATCCAGATCGGCGGGCAGCCACCGGCCGGAATCCTCGACTACTCCCAGTCATCCTCGGCAGAAGCGGCCTTCGCCCTGGAGCACCCGACCCGCGCCGATGAAACGCTGCTGCGCTATTTCACCTCCGGCACCACCTCGAAGGCCAAGCTGGTCGAGCATACGCATATACCTCGTATCCGGTCGGGCACTTGAGCACGATGTTCTGGATCGGCCTCGAACCAGGCGATGTCCACCTGAACGTCGCCTCGCCGGGCTGGGCAAAGCACGCGTGGTCCAACTTCTTCACCCCGTGGATCGCTGAAGCGACGGTCTTCATCTACAACTACGACCGCTTCGACCCAGTGGCCCTGATGAACCAGATGGACGCCCAGCAGGTCACCAGCTTCTGCGCGCCACCGACGGTCTGGCGCCTGCTCATCCAGGCCGACCTCGGTGCGCTGGAGCATCCGCCGCAGAAACTGGTCTCGGCCGGCGAGCCGCTGAACGCAGAGGTCATCGACCAGGTCCACAAGGCCTGGGGGCAGGTGATCCGCGACGGGTTCGGGCAGACCGAAACCACGGTGCAGATCGCCAATCCCCCGGCAGAGCCCATCACCATCGGCGCCATGGGGCGCCCGATGCCCGGCTACGAGATCGTGCTGCGCGATCCGGCCACCGGGGAAGAAGGCGATGTGGGCGAGATCTGCCTGGTCACCGCCCAGCGCCCGCTGGGGCTGATGAAAGGCTATTTCGAGAACGAGGAAAAGACCAATGAGGTCTTCCGGGACGGGGTCTACCACACCGGGGATATCGCCGAGCGGGACGAACGCGGCGTCCTGACCTATGTGGGGCGCGCCGATGACGTCTTCAAATCCAGCGACTACAAGATCAGCCCTTTCGAACTCGAATCGGTTCTGATTGAGCATCCGGGCGTGGCCGAAGCGGCCGTCGTTCCAGCACCGGATGAGCTGCGGCTCACGGTGCCCAAGGCCTACATCGTCGCGTCCGGCGGGCATGAGCCCGGACCGGAATTGGCCGAATCGATCCTGGCCTACTGCCGCGAGCACCTTTCGGCCTTCAAGCGCATCCGCCGGCTGGAATTCGCGGACCTGCCCAAGACGATCTCGGGCAAGATCCGCCGGGTGGAGCTGCGCCAGGCTGAAGAGGACCGGCACCGCGCCGGCGCCCCCGCGGGCACCGAATACAGGGACACCGACTTCCCGAATCTCAAGGGATAGGGACCTCCAGCATCCAGGGCGCCTTCCGGACATGGCTTCGGCAGGTGCCCTGGATTCGCCTTGCGATGAGAGCATCCAACAGATTCTGTCTGCGCGCGAAGTTCGAGGGCAGTGCACTTCATTCGGAGTCGACGATGCTGGTTCCTATGGGTTTGTTTCCCGAGCTTTTCCGCACCAGAAGTAAATAGCCTGCCGCGCCACGCCAAGCTTCCGAGAACATTGAAACATTGCGTCCAATGGCAACCGCCGCGAAAGCCCTGAGAGTGAGGGCATTTTCTAGTGCTGCACGTTGGCCACCAGTGCAACAAACTGCAGGGATCGCTATCAGAAAGCACGGATAAGCTAACGGCCCAGGCTGCACGATCAGAAGAAGACATAGAAGCAGAATAGCCGTTTAGCTAAAACGGATGTTGAACCGTTCAGAGACATTCAGCAGATCCCGATCGTCTGCGCGTATCTTCCGGCCCTCGCTTGCGAAGACCAGTTCGTTGTCGAGCCCGTCATCGGTACGCCTCATCCAAAACGCCCAACAAGTACCGACGCCGTGGCGGGAAGTGAAGCGGATCCCGTCCGCGAAGCTACCATCGCGGAGCCGCAAGTTACGCAATCTCGTGGAAATCAAGGTGGTGAGTTTGCGATCTGCTCCGAGCAGGTGAGATAGGTCAACGGCGTTCACACCACAGGTATTGGCTATTTCGGAGCCTAAGGTCCGGTCGATATAGGCCAGCGAATGCGCTGTGTTCAGGTCGAACCACAGCAGGTCGGTCTTGCTCGTCAGTTCGTAGAGCCGGCGGCCTTCGCGCCAATTTCTAGGAAACGTTCCGGGTTCATCGTGCCCCAGCGCTTTCTGCTCCTCGATGTGTAGAGCGTGGGCCTCTGCCTGTGTGATGTTGAACAGTTCTGCCATGAAGTCGATGGCAGTCCGGGACTTACGGTCCAGCCGGTAACCGTCAAGGCATTCAGTAAAGGCGCCCTGGCGCGTGGACGCCGCGTACAGAGTGCGGCCGGTTGTGTCATACCTGTTCCATACTCCGACATCATCAGGGAAGAAGTAACCCCGCTTCGGGGGATTAATCGCACCGTAGCTTTCAGCTGCGATGCGGAAGCCGGCCAGGGGTTCGCGCACAATGCTCGGCTGACCGTCCACTTCTTCCGATGTGCCGTTCATTATCCGTTGTACCCACCTGAGGACATGGCCTCGGCTGCATCGATCACAGCCTTGAACCGATCCTGGTAAATGGCTTCGACGGGTGAAATCTCGTCGAGCCAGGGATTAGCGCCGAGGAACCATTGGCGAGCTACCTGTTCTCCATCAACATCCGAGACCATCATCCACGCACGGTGAGCTAGCAGAATACGAGCTTGGGACGCATCCGAGGGGACCGTTCCGTTCTCCTTTTGCCAGCGGTAGCTTGCTTTAGGGTCCTTCGCGCCCGCTATCGCGGATACCATTGCGGCTCCGAGGGATGCGTTCAATCTCCGCACAATCTCACGGAAATCCATGCGAGACGTTTCCGCGTGAGCCGTTCCAATCGTCGTTGTGATTCCCACCTGCAGGCCCCTTGCCTTTCTCGCCGAGATTCCCTGATACCACGACCTTACCACCGATTTACCACTAAAATAAGCATGATTCTCCTGCATCAAAGGGACTAAGACGCAACATGAGCGCCGGTGCTGCTGCATTGGCAACCGGCACTCCGACCCCGAAGCCCGCTGCGAGAGCCCGCCACCAGCAGCGTCTTCGCCAGCGGCTGCAACCGGATCGAGCATCCAGGGCGCATTCCGGACATGACTTCGGCAGGCGCCCTGGATTTTTCTCTTCCCTCGAAACGTCCGCCAGCCCATCACCGCTCCCCTTCCTCGCGTCAAGCCGCCAGGGTTCGCCGCGGGTTTATTTCCAGAGGTTTCCCGCTTAAGAAGCCAATAGTTTACATCGTGAGCTGACACTCATACTATGAGTTCTCATGCCGTGGCTTATGTCACACTGCTCCCCGATTCCTCTAGAACGGATCCAACATGTCCGATATCGCGATTCTGATAAATACCGCGGTGGCCGTGCTTGCCGCCGTGGTGCTTATCGTGAGATTCAAGGTCAACCCAGTCATCGCCTTGGTCATTGGCTCGCTCTACCTGGGCCTATCCACCGGCCTGGGAGTCACCAAGACCATCGAGACCATCACCCAGGGTTTCGGCGACATCATGGTGGAAGTCGGACTCCTGGTGGCTTTCGGCGTGCTGATGGGTTCCATCCTCAATGAGACCGGCGCCATCCGCCGCCTGGTCGAGCACCTGCTGAACACCTTCGGCCCCAAACGGCTGCCCTACACCATGGCGTTGGCTGTCAGCACCGCGCTGCAGACCATTTTCCTCGATGTGCTGCTGGTCATCGCGGCCCCCTTGGCCCGGCGCATGGCGCCGAAAATCGGCAAGCACGGAACCGCGCGCATTGCCACGGCCATGGCCATCGCCGGCGAGGTCGGCATCGTCCTCATGGTCCCTGGCGTCGGCGCCGTCGCCTTGGCCGGCATGCTTGAAGTTCCCCTGGGCAAGATGCTGATCTTCGGCCTGCTGGTCGTCGTGCCCACGGTCTTGATTTCCGTCGCCATCATGTCCTTCTTCTTCGACCGCGGCTTCTGGAAAGCCGAGAGCGATGAGCAGCTGCTGGCGCAAGACGAGCCGACACCGGGTACCCGCAAGCTGGAGCGCGGCGAAGGAACCGGCCAGGATGCGGCACGCACCGGCAACGCCGGAACAGCCACCGCGGCCACCGCGGTGCAGACCGGGCAGCGCCGCGAGGCGCCCCTGTTCCTGCTCTTCCTGCCGCTGCTCGCATCCTTGCTGCTCATCGCCAGCGGCGCGCTGGCCGAGATCCTCGGCTATGAGGCCAGCTGGATCCAGCTGGTCGGCAATCCGGTAGTTGCCCTGCTCATCGGCCTGGTCGGAACGATTGCCGTGGCACGCTACACCATCGGCCAGAAGGCGATTGACCGCGGCGTGGCCAGCGGGTTCAGGGAAAGCGGGCAGATCCTGCTGCTGACCGGTGTCGGCGGCTCCTTGGCAGCCACGGTTTCCACGGCTGGATTGGGCGACATCATGGGCCAGTTCTTCTCGGCCAGCACCGTTGCACCACTGGTAGTGGTCTGGGGCATCGCGGCCCTGCTTCACATTGCCGTTGGCTCGGTGACCCTTTCCGGGATTACTGCGGCAAGCCTCTTGGCACCGATCGCCCCGAGCCTGGGCATCGACCCGGTGCTCATCGCGTTGGCGGCAGGTTCCGGAGCGCTGTTCATGGTCCACGTCACCTCGAACACCTTCTGGCTCCTGCAGTCGTTGTTCGGGCAGACCGTGCGCGGTGCGCTGAAGACCGTCAGCGTAGGCGTGTCGGTCGCATCCATCGTGGCCCTTGGAATGGTCATGATCCTCAACATCTTCATTTAGCGCGACAGCAAAGGAACGGCAGAACATGTCAGAGCACATCGCCCCATTGAAGGGTGTCCGCGTTCTCGAATTGGGCAACTACATTGCCGCCCCCACTGCAGGCCGGCTCCTGGCGGACTTCGGCGCCGAGGTCATCAAGGTGGAACGCCCGGGAACCGGGGACGAGCTGCGAAATTGGCGGCTCAAGAAGGGCAGCGTCTCGATGCTGTACCGGACGATCAACCGCAACAAGAAGTCCATCGTCCTGGACCTGCGCAGCGACGCCGGCCGGGAGGCCGTGCTGGAACTGGCCAAGCACTGCGATGTGCTGCTGGAAAACTTCCGTCCGGGCACCTTGGAGAAGTGGGGCCTGGGCCCCGAAGAACTCAGCGCCGTGAATCCGGACCTGGTGATCACCCGCATCTCGGCCTTCGGCCAGACCGGGCCGCTCTCCGAGCGCCCGGGCTTTGCCGCCGTGGCCGAGGCCTTCAGCGGCTTCCGCAATCTGGTGGGCGATCCGGATCGCGCGCCGGTTCGTGTCGGCGTATCGATTGGCGATTCCATTGCCGGACTGTACGCCGCGTTCGGTGCGGTGATGGCGCTTTACCAGCGGGAGATGGCGCGCGGGGAAAAGGCCTCCCTCGGGTTGGACCATCGCGTGATCGATGTGGCGCTGCACGAGGCGATGTTCTCCATGATGGAATCTTTGCTCCCTGACCACGGCGCCTACGGCGAAACCCGGACCCGCACCGGTGGACGCATGGAAGGCATTGCGCCATCCAATGCGTACGTCTGCGCCGATGGGGCCAGCATTGTGGTCGCCGGAAACGGTGACGGGATCTACCGCCGCTACATGGAAGCCATCGGCAGGCCGGAGCTCGGGGCCGATCCGCGTCTGCAGGGCAATGCCCAGCGTTGGGAGGCCAGGGAAATGCTGGATGCCGCCATTGGCCAGTGGGCCGCAAGCGTGGATTCGAGCACGGCCCTGGCCATCCTCGATGCGGCAGGAGTTCCTGCCGGCCCGATCTACACCGCCAAGGACATTGCCAACGAGCCGCAATACATCTGCCGGAACATGATCCAGCATCTGGATGTCTCCACCGGCGAGGAAACCCTGCACGGTGTCGGCTTCCCCGGCATCGTGCCGGTCATGGGAGGCACCTCGCTGCCCATCCGGAATCTCGGCCCCGACCTCGGGGAGCATACCGAACAGGTACTGGGCGGATTGCTGGGAATGACCGATGCGCAAATTGCGCAAGCCTCGGCTGGCGAAAGGAATATCGCGTGAGCTACTCATTCACCCCCGCAGCCGCGTTGCGCGACGTCACGCTGCGTGACGGGCTGCAGCTGACCGGGAAGCTTTTGAGCACCCCGGAGAAAATCAGGACCGTGCGCGAGTTGATCCGGCTCGGAGTCCAGGAAATCGAGCTCGGCTCCATGGCGCGTGCCGACCTGGTGCCGCCCATGGCCAATACCCTCGATGTTGCCCGGGGGCTGCGCCCCGACGAGCTGGAACGCTGCTGGATCTGGGTGGCGACCCCGGGGCATGTGGCCAAGGCGGCCAAGGCGGGCATCCGGAACTTCCAGTATTGCCTCTCTGTTTCCGATGCGCACAACCAGGCGAATATCGGGCGCAGCACGGAGGCAAGCCTTGCCGCCCTGCCAGAAGCCGTGCGCTATGCCCAGGAAGCCGGCGGGCGCATCCAGCTGTGCCTGGCCACCTCGTTCACCTGCCCTTTCGAGGGGCAGGTCCCCGCCGAGCGCGTGCTGGACATCGCCAATGATCCACGGGCCGAGGGCACCTGCGACATCGTCATCTGCGACACCCTGGGCCAAGCAGTTCCGGCACAGGTCGCCTCGCTCATTTCCAGGGTGCGCGGCGAAACCCCGCAACGGCGCATCGTGTTCCACGGCCACGATACCTGGGGGCTGGGTGTTGCCAATACGCTGGCAGCCATTTCGGCAGGAGCCACCCTGGTTGATGGAGCGCTCGGCGGCCTGGGAGGCTGTCCCTTCGCCCCCGGGGCCAGCGGGAACACTTCCAGCGAGGACATCCTGTTCGCCACCCAGCCGCCATGGCTCACGCCGCAGCGCTTTGCCGGGCTCGTCGGGCTCTCTGAATCCTTGCTGCAGGAGCTGGGCGAGCCGAACCGTTCCAAGTCGGCCCAGGGGGCGCGTTCCAAGGCAGAAGCCTTTGCCTGGGTGATCCCCTCTGATGCCACCCCGGATTGCGGCACCAGCCTCTAGTGCCGCTGCTGCCTGGTGCCGCCGCGGCCCTCGGACCGGGCGGGCGGCGCTAGGCGGAAGGCCGGTGGGTTTCGCCCGGGAAGCGTCCGCCGATCAGCCGGGTCATCCGTTCAGCGGTGTCCAGCAACGGCTCGATCCAGCTCTGGCAGATCTCCCGCGGCATGCGCAGGGTGGGGCCGCTGATGGTCACCGCCGCCACCAGGCCCGCCGCGGAATCGAACACCGGTGCGGACAGTCCCGAGGCCCCGCTTTCACGCTCCCCCGTGGTGATCGCGAAGCCATCGGCGCGGGTCTGCTGAACCGCTTTCTGCAGGCTGGCCATGCCGGTAATCGTGGCATCGGTCAGCGGCTGCAGCTGTGATTCCTGCAACCGCTGCATGAGCTCGGGCTTCCAGGCCAGCAGCACGCGGCCGGCAGATCCGGCATGCAATGGGGCGAGCTCGCCCAGGTGCATTTCCCTGCGCAGCGCGTGGCGCGTTTCGGCGATGCCCACGCACACGCGGAATTGCTGCTCGGCACGGAAAAGGCAGGCTGTTTCCCCGGTGAAGTCGCGCAGTTCGCGCAACGACGGGCTGATGACGTCCAACACTTCCCGCCCCCGGGTCGCCGGCGCGGCCCAGTAGGCCATCTTCATCCCGATGCGGAAGCCGTCATCCTCGCGGTCCAAGAAACCCTGCCCCACCAAATTCGCGACAAGACGCTGCACCGTGGAGGCAGGCAAATCCGTTGCTTCACGGATATCGGCCAAGGACATCACGGGCTGGCGCAGTGAAAAGGAATCGAGGATGGAACTGATTTTTCCCAAGACCAACAGGGGGTTGTGCTTCTTGGCGGGGGTCTCTTCCTTTGGCATAGTCCAGACGCTAGACCATCGGCAACTGCGAGTCCAGTTGCCTGCCCGGCACTGCTCGCAGGCGCCTTGGCCAGCCTGCCACCGGCAGCGTCCCCGCCAGCGGGTTCAGCCGGATCGGGCGTTCGGTCACTATGCATGCCCGTATTGGAAGCTACTGGACAAAATTCGTGAAGTTCAGCACCTGCACCACGCATGGTGGCGCAACAATTCGCCAGAACTGTGCACTGAAGTATATTGAATCCTGAAGACCGAAGAATTCTGCCGGGCGCAGGCGCCCATCACGCAAAGGACCCCCATGGGCAATACCGAGAAGTTCCGGGCAGCACGCGATCTGCTGCTGGCGGCACGCGATGACTACGACCGGGCTCGGGCAGAGTTCACGTGGCCGGAATTCACCGATTTCAACTTTGCCTACGACTGGTTCGACGAGGTAGCCAAGGACCCGGCGCGAGCCAATGAACCGGCACTGATCCTCACCGAACCCGATGGCAGCTCGGCACGCTACAGCTGGGCCGAGCTTTCGCGCCGCTCCACCCAGGTGGCCCGCTGGCTTTCCGACGAAGGCCTGCAGCGCGGCGATACCATCATCGTCATGCTGGGCAACGAGGTGGCCCTCTGGGAAGTGATGCTGGCCGGCATGAAGCTCGGTGCGGTCATCATCCCGACCACCACGCAGTTGGTCAGCGCGGACCTCGCCGACCGCATCGAGCGCGGCAACGCGAACTGGGTGATCACCAGCCATGACCAGGTCGCCAAATTCGAAGCAGTCCCCGGGGACTACCGGATCGTGCAAGTCCGCGGGCAGGCCGCCGAAGGGACCTTGCACTATGCCCAGTCCCACGACGCGCCGGCCGAATTCCGCCTGGACTCCCCGACCCTGGCCGATGAGAACATGCTGCTCTACTTCACCTCGGGCACCACCTCGTTGGCGAAGCTGGTCCAGCACACCCATACCTCGTACACCATCGGCCACCTGGCGACCATGTTCTGGATCGGCCTGGAACCAGGCGATGTCCATCTGAATGTGGCGTCCCCCGGGTGGGGCAAGCACGCCTGGTCGAATTTCTTCGGCCCGTGGATCGCCGAAGCGACGGTCTTCGTCTACAACTACGAGCGCTTTGATCCGCTGGCGCTGATGAACCAGATGGATACGGAGAAGGTCACCAGCTTCTGCGCGCCGCCCACCGTCTGGCGCTACCTGATCCAGGCGGACTTAGGCAGCTTGCAGACTCCCCCGCGCAAGCTGGTCTCTGCCGGCGAGCCGTTGAACGCCGAGGTCATCGACCAGGTGCGCACCGCGTGGGGGCAGGTGATCCGTGATGGCTACGGGCAGACCGAGACCACCGTGCAGATTGCCAATTCGCCGGGTACCGAGGTGAAGGTCGGCGCGATGGGCCGCCCGATGCCGGGCTATGCGGTGGAGCTGCGCAATCCGACCACAGGGCAGCTGGCCGAAATCGGGGAAATCTGCCTGCGACTGGATCCCCGGCCTGCCGGGTTGATGAAGGGCTATTTCGCCGATCCGGAGAAAACCGCCGAGGCGCTGCGTGGCGGCGTGTACCACACGGGAGATATCGCCGAACGCGATGATGAGGGCGTCTTGACCTATGTGGGGCGTGCCGACGACATCTTCAAATCCAGCGACTACAAGCTCAGCCCCTTCGAGCTGGAGTCAGTGGTCCTGGAGCATCCCGCGGTGGCCGAGGTGGCGGTGGTGCCTTCGCCGGATCCGCTGAAGCTCTCGGTGCCCAAGGCCTTTGTGGTGCTGGCATCGCACGTCGAGCCCGGCGCGGAGGTCGCCAAGGACATCCTCGGCTTCTGCCGCGAGCACCTGGCTCCGTACAAGCGGATCCGGCGGCTCGAATTCTCCGCGCTGCCCAAAACCATTTCCGGCAAGATCCGCCGCGTGGAGCTGCGCCTGGCCGAGGAAGAGCAGCATGCGGCCGGCACGACCCCGAGCGGCGAATACCGCGATACCGACTTCCCTGAGCTGAGGGAACGCGGCTAGGAACGAAAAGCAGAAGACAGCCCGGCGGGAAGCGGATCCAGCTTCCCGCCGGGCTGTCCTTTTGACTGCGGTGGGCGCCTAGCTCTTGTTCCTGGCCTTCAGCGCATCGACGATGCCCTTGCCCAGATAGAAGGCGCCATCGGCGTACCAGGCCAGCATCAGCAGCTGGCGCGCCGGCTTGGGCAGCCAGGCGAACTTGCCGCTCTTGGCCAGGACCAGGTGCGCTGCCGCGCCGGAGGCCAGTACGGCGGCACCCGAACCCATCAGCGCTTTCGGATTCCAGTTGTGCCGGTACAGCAGCCGTTCCAGGCCCTTGGCCTCGCGCTCCTGCTCAGCCAGTGCGGACTTCAAGGTCTTGAACGGGCCTCCGGTGGCAATGACCCTGCGGTCTTCGGGCAGCGGACGGCCGGTGAGGTAATCGATGCTGCGCGGGTCGAAGCCGAAGAGCGCGACCAGGCGCTTCATGTCCTTCAGGTCCCCGCTGCTGCACAGCAGCTGCTGGGCCTCGGCGCGGTCGGCCGGATCCGATATCAGCTGCTCGATGATCTGCATTTCTTCTTCGTCCCAGCCAAAGAGCAAGCTGTTGAGCTCGTCCAGGCGCACCGCTGCCGGCGAGCCGGCTTCCGGTTCCAGGATTGCCGTGCGTTCCAGGTCCACCACCATGGACACCGACGAACCGAACATGGTCCGGCGCGGGCCCTTGGCCTCGATGGTTGCGGTAATGGCATTGCCGGTACGGTCCAAGGACAGGTACGGGCGGTTCGAGCGCGAGATGCTCGGGGCATAGACCGGTTCCTTGGGCATGGCCATCAGCCCGGATGCGTTCTCCCAAACGGTGATCTCGTTCTCGGCAAAGCCCGCTGCCAGCACCAGCTCGGAACCCTTGAGCTTTGGCCCGTGCAGCAGCTCGTTGGTGCCGCCGTACTCGCCGAGCTGCTCGTCATCCGGGTTGGGGCCGTCAATCTCATCCCCGTCAACCAGCACGTAGTCGGCACCGGTGGAGTTCTTCAGTTCGTGGACCAGTTTGGTCACGCGCGAGCCTTCGCGCAGCTTGCCCTTGGCATCGATGCGGTAGAGCACCGCATCGCGGGCTTCGCTCACGGTGGCCACCTCGGCGGCTACTTCAGTGGAGTTCTCGCGCTCAACAGCTCCGCCGATGAAACCCAGCAGGCGGCGATCGGCCAGCGCGGTGCGTACCAGTTGTGCAGATTCAGGCTTGTCGCCCATGAAAATGAACTCTAGGTTGAGGTAGTTGAACCCGGTTGAATCCACGAAAAGTGACCCCTTTGGTTATTTGGATATGACGATAAGTCAATCATAGGCGGTAACCCGTGCCGTCCTGGCAGGCAGCGCCCGGGCGGTGGCCTGGCGCTAGCGCCGGCGCCGGGCGCGGAACCAGCGGACCGCGCCGAGGACGGTATTCCCGGTGGCATCAACATAGCCGAGCACCAGCAGCAGCACGATCACCCAGGGCGGCGCCCAGGGCTGCTGCCAATGGGTGGCCGCAAGCACCAGCGAGAATACCAGGGCCTCGATGAGCCCCAGCGCCAGCTGCGCGGCGGGTTTCCACGACAACGAGTTGTACCATCGCGGCCGGGCACCGGAGGTGCGGGATTCGGCGATCAGTGCACGGCCCACTGCCCTGGCCATTGACACCGGTTCGATCCGCCGCGCGCCCTCGGGAAGATCGGCGTCGTCCAGATAGCGGGCCAGGACCGGTGGATGCCCGAAGGTCTCCAGCACCCGCTGGGCCGACTGCAGGCTGCCGGTGCCCACCAGCGCCTGCTTGAGCCGCTCGATGTTCTCGGCGCCGACCACAAGCCCGGCCAGCTCGTCGAGTTCCTGGCCATCCACGCTGTCCTGGTTGGCGATCAGCCAGTCCAGTTCGCGCCGGGCGGGTGTGGAGGCCTGCGGCCAGAAGGCGGGGCTGGCCGCGACCGGCCAGATGTGCACCCAGGCCGGGTGCCCGCCGAGCTTGGCCGGCTGCTTGTCGAACCAGAAGCTCGCGGTGAAGCGCGCGCCGGTGCGGCTGAGCATGATCGCCGGATGCTGGCTGGCAGCCAGCACGCCGCCCACCAGGAAGCCTTCGTGCACGGCCACGGCGGCGCCGGCGGATTCCGGCGGCAGGAGCTGCCAGCTGGTTTTGCTCGAGGCGGCCCACACCCCCATGTCCGGCTCGTTCAGCGCGCCGATGGCCACGGTCCGCCCCGGCGGCATGGCATCGAGCCGCGGATCCTCGATGGGCTCCCCGGTTTGCACCTCGGCGTCGTCCTGGTCGATGTACAGCGCACCGGTGCCCAGCTTCAGCGCCAATGCGAAGTCCTCGACCTGCTGGCCCAGCCGGATGGCGCCCGCGGCGCCAGCGAGCAGCAAGAGCCCCTCGTGGTTCACCGCCAGGCTGGCCTCGATCATCGCCAGCCCGTTCCAGGGCACCGGCACGGAGACCAGCGAGATCACTTCGCGTCCGGCCAGCAGCTCGCGGACCGTGGCTTCGGCCTGCTGCGCCTGGGGTTCTTCGAAGAAAAGAGTCAGGGCGGCGACCAGCGTGTGCTCCTGGTCGCCGCCCTGCAAGGACTGGTTGCTACTTGTTGCCAAGGTACTTTTCGAAGCCCGCCGGCAGGTTCAGGCTCGAAGGATCGAAGTCCTGGTTGGCGCCCTGCCCGAAGGCGGCACCGCTCGGGGCGGCGGCCTTCTTGTTCTTGGCCTCCAGCTCGGCCTGCGCGGCCTTGGCCGGGTTGCCGAACTTCTGCTGCTTCTTGCCCTTGCCCTTGGCCTTCGCCTTGCGGGCAGCGCCCTTGCCGGCCCCCGGCATGCCCGGGATGCCGCCGCCGGCAGCCATCTTCTTCATCATCTTCTGCGCTTCGGCGAAACGCTCCAGCATCTGGTTCACCTCGGAGACCGAAACGCCCGAACCCTTGGCGATACGCGCGCGGCGCGAGCCGTTGATGATCTTCGGAGCCACGCGCTCGTGCTGGGTCATCGAACGGACGATGGCCTCAACGCGGTCGATCTGGCGTTCGTCGAACTGCTCGAGCTGCTGGCGGGAGATCTGCGCGCCGGGCATCATGCCCAGCAGCTTCTTCATCGAGCCCATCTTCTTGATCTGGGCCATCTGGGCCAGGAAGTCGTCCAGGGTGAAGTCTTCCTGGTCGGCGAATTTCTTCGCCATGCGCTCGGCTTCGGTCTTGTCCCAGTTCTTCTCGGCCTGCTCGATGAGCGTCATCACGTCGCCCATGTCCAGGATGCGCGAAGCCATGCGGTCCGGGTGGAAGATCTCGAAGTCGTCCAGGTTCTCGCCGGTGGAGGCGAACATGACCGGCTTGCCGGTGACCGAGGCGACCGACAGCGCGGCACCGCCGCGGGCATCGCCATCGAGCTTGGAGAGCACGACACCGGTGAAGTCGACGCCCTCGTGGAAGGCCTGGGCGGTGTTGACCGCGTCCTGGCCGATCATCGCGTCGATGACGAAGAGGACTTCATCCGGGTTGATGGCGGCGCGGATGTTCGCGGCCTGGGCCATCATCTCGGTGTCCACGCCCAAGCGGCCGGCGGTATCGACAATCACGATGTCGTGCAGCTTGGCCTTGGCCTCGGCCACGCCGTCGCGAGCTACCGCTACCGGGTCGCCGGTGGCGGTGTCGAATTCCGAGGAGACGCCCGGGTGCGGTGCGTAGACCGGCACCCCGGCACGCTCGCCGTTGATCTGCAGCTGCTTGACGGCGTTGGGGCGCTGGAGGTCGCAGGCCACCAGCAACGGGGTGTGGCCCTCGGACTTCAGGTGCTTGGCCAGCTTGCCGGCCAGGGTGGTCTTGCCGGCACCCTGCAGGCCGGCGAGCATGATCACCGTCGGCGGGTTCTTGGCCAGGTTCAGGCGGCGGGTTTCCCCGCCCAGGATGCCAACGAGTTCCTCGTTGACGATCTTGACGACCTGCTGGCCCGGGTTCAGCGACTCGGAGACCTCGGCACCCAGAGCGCGTTCCTTCACCTGGGCCACGAAGCCGCGGACCACCGGTACGGCAACGTCGGCGTCAAGCAGGGCGCGGCGGATCTCGCGTGCGGTACCGTCGATATCCGCTTCAGTCAGGCGGCCCTTGCCGCGCAGGTTCTTGAAGGTTGCTGTCAGGCGATCGGAAAGTGAATTAAACACGTGCCGGGCACTTCTTTCGATAGGTCTTGTGGTGCGCATTGGAAAATCGCACAGGACTCAACTCCCAAGAATATCAATAATCGGGCGCTGGACTAACCAGCTGTGCAGCGTTTCACCAGTTGTCTCTTCCCCAGCGCCACGCTGCTCCCGCCCAAAGGGACGGGAGCAGCATCAGGGAACCGGGCAGCCACGGACTACGGCTTGCCCTCGCTGGCAGGTGGTGCGGCTGCTGCCGGTGCCTGCGGGAGCTTGGCCGGGGCGGCCGCTTGGGGCTTCACCGCGGCTGTCGCCTGAGGCTTCGGCTTGGCCGGTGCCGGGGCAACTTTCTGCACAGCCGGCGCTGCGATAGCAGGCTTGGGCTTGGGCAGGGTTGCTACCGGCGTCTTGGCGACCTGCTTCACGGGCGCTGCAACTTTAGGCTTGGCCGGGGCCGCGGCCTTGGGCTTCACTGGTGGCTTGGCCTGCTTTTTCGCAGCCGGCACTGCAACCTCTGGCTTGGGCTTCGCAGCCGGTACTTCCTTCGCGGCCGGCTTTTTCGCAGTTGCGGACTTGGCCGGCGGCAGGGCCTTGGCCACTGGCGGTTTCTTCTCCGGCTCTTGTGCTTGCAAGTCCACGGTCTTGGGTTGGGCTGCACCTATTTGGCGTTCGACGCGGGCCGCAGGGTCCGTGGGTTCCTCGCTGGCTGGAGCATCCTTACCGTCTGGGTCCTGGTCCTCCCGGGGTTCAACGCCTGTTTCCTCGCTGGGTCCAGGCACTTGGGTTGGTTCAGAGGTTGGCGTGGCGTTGGTCGATTCCGATGCCTCCGGAACGCTATCCGGAGCTGATGGCGACACGCTGGAAGGTAGTGCCGAAGGACTTGGCGACGCGGTCGGCGCCCTCGACGGGCTCGGCTCAGCAACTGGTGCAGTGCTGGGCGTCGGCGCTACGCTCGGCGCGCTCGGCTTGGCCGAAACGGGTGCCGGTGACGCTGATGCAGATGGCGTGGCCTTCGGGCTTCCGGTATTCAACTTCTGTGGCGGCTCGAGTTTCTTGCTCGGCTCTGGTGCCGGTTGCGCGGGACGCGGGGTCGGGCGGAGTTTGCCGGCTTCCTTTTTCGGTTGGGCCTTCGGCTTGGCTGGCGCGGCTGGTTTCTTCTTGCTCGCCGCTGGCCGCTGGAGCGGATCCGCGTGGGAGTGCCTCGTGGTCTTCGGCGGCGCTGGATTCTCCGTTCGGGTCGATCCGTGATGCCTGGCCGCCCCGTCGTACTGCCCGCTTCTTCCTGTTGCCGGTTGATGGCGCATCGCACTGCCGGCATCGACTGCAAATTGCGTCGAAGTGAACAACGCCTGGCGCTGCCCTCCGCCTGAAGGAAGGTAGTTGCGCGGATTATGCCATTGGCCATTGACGATGACCTCGAAGTGCACATGGCACCCCGTGGAGTTGCCGGTGGTCCCGGCCAGGGCGATGATCTGGCCTTGGACGACAAGCTCGCCCACTCTGACGAGCAAGAGCGAGTTGTGGCTGTACCCGGTCTGCACCTCATGCCCGTGGTCAATGGTGACCCGCTGGCCCGAATGGCCGGCCCAGCCCGCGACGACCACCCGGCCCGACTCGCTGGCGCGCACGGGCGAACCGCAGGAAATTGGATAATCCTGGCCGATATGGATTTGGCGGCCGAACCCGGTCGGGTTGAACCTCCAACCGTACGGACTGGAAATCCGGCGGGTGGCCACTGGATGCTCCAAGAGCAGACCAGGGCTCAGCATTGCCGGACGAATGCCCTGGTTGGCAGCTAGCGGCGCGGGCTGTGCCAGCGCTCCAGGGCTTGTCTTTGCTGTCATCGCCGCCCGATTGGCGGCCACGTGGGCCAGCGGGTCGGGCGCGGACCCTCCGGTCCTTCCGCCAAGTGAACTCAGTCCGAGGACTTGGATAGCGGATGTTCCGCCCAGATCCGGTGCGGTGACAGCCTCGCTCCCGAGCGCCAGCGCTGGCGCGGCGGGAAAGGCCAGTGTGCTCGATTGGGCTCTGGCTGGCACTGCACCGGCCGCCCCGGGCCAAACCAATGCACTGCTTAAAGCGAAAGCCGCGGCAATGGCCAGCGCCCCATACGGAAGCCGCCGGCCATTCCCCAAAACGCCGCGCGGCACAGAGCTGCTTAAACCATGATGTTGTCGTTTCATAACTTGCCAGTCCCCCAAAAACTGCAACTACTCAACAGAACCTCAGAATAGCCCCGGCACGATGATTAATCCATGGCTAGTTGAAGCCTCTTCAGCAGCGTGAGGATTCCATGCACCACCGCTTTCCCCCCTGCGCCATCGCGGCCACGCCACGCGCGTGGAAATCCCGCACCGGTCCGATGCGGTTTCGGGACCTGGGCGAGGCCCGACGCACCCCGGGATCCGCCAAAGCACCATGCCTCGCCAGGCCAGCCAACACCTGCTGGTAACCCGATTCGGGCTGAAGCATTTCAAGCCCCCACATGGCACGTGGGCTGGCATGGGCCGTGAAGAGGGCTTCAGCTCGCCGCGGCAGCGGTCTGGCGGGCGGCCCGAGTCCCGGAATTTCCCAGGCCGGGCGATGTCACTGCCGGACTCAGCCCTACTCATGTGGTGATAATGCTCTTGGGACCGCGCCGCGGCGCAACCGGTCCCACAGCGCAACACGCAGCAAAGGAGCACCGGTGGAGACCAGCACCCTGTCCAGCAGGCTATCGCGGTGGGCGGTATTGTCCCGCGCCTGGCTGCAGGATTATCTCTATGCCGGTGCCTGGCAGCTGCGTTCGCTGCTGCCAGGTACGGAGGCCGGCCGGCTGCGCTCCGGCAGCCATCCGGCAGCCGAACCGGTGGTGCTGATTCCGGGTATCTGGGAATCCTGGAAATTCCTGCTCCCGCTGGCCGACGCGCTGCACCAGGCCGGCCACCCGGTGCACGTGATCCCGCAGCTCGGCTTCAACCGCGGCACGGTGCCGGAGATGTCCCAGGTGGTCTCCAGCTACCTGGGCCGGGCGCAGCTCGACGATGCGGTGCTGGTGGCGCACAGCAAGGGCGGTCTGATCGGCAAGTACCTGATGTCCGCCTCGCCGCAGGGCTACCGGATCAATCGGATGATCGCCATTGGCACCCCCTTCTCCGGTTCGCGCTATGCACGCTATGCGCCGGTCCGCTCCCTGCGTTCCCTGTCGCCCAACGACCAGGGTCTGCTCAAGCTCTCGGCCAACCTGAGCGTGAATTCCCGGATCATCTCCATCTACAGCAGCTTCGACCCGCACATCCCCGGCGGCTGCGACCTGGCCGGAGCCACCAACATCAAGCTGCCTACACTGGGGCATTTCCGCTTGCTGGGCGATGCGCGCCTGCACGCCGCAGTGCTCAAGCACTTGGCGCCTGGACTGCCGCCGGCCAGCTGAATTCCGGCAGGCAGCGCACCGCAATCCGTGCGTTCCGTGTGAATCGCCCGGTGCTGTTGAGCCCGCCGGGGCCCTGGCCTAGCGTGAGCGGACAAGGGCTGGATCCCCAGCCCGCAGCCCAGATGCAGAATAGGAGCAGCCGATGGACCCGCAGGAATCCTCCGCGTCGCAGCCCGACGCACAGTTGGATGAAGCCCAAGAGGCCAATCGCGAAGCCGCAGCCACATCCAACCCCGACCCAGAGCAGCAACTGATTACCGGACTGGAGCCGGGCGGTTCGGTGCCGCCGGGCGAAACCCCTCCCGGTGAAGGCTCGATGAGCCAAGACCAGGGGCATGGCGAATAGCGGCCCGCAGCGTCCGATCAGCGAGGCGCGCATAGGACGCTGGCTTGAAGAACTGGCCGAATCGGACGGGAACCCGGGCGGCGGAGCGGCGGCGGCACTAATGCTCGGTGCTGCCGCCGCGCTGATGTCCATGTCCGCCGGCTACGTCTCGGCCTCCGGACCCGCCCACGCAGAGCTCGCCGGCCTGCAGGCCCGGGCCAAGCAGCTGCGGATCGACGCGCTGGGCCTGGCCGACCGGGATGCCAAGGCCTCCGCGGATTTCGGGGAAGCCTCCGCGCAACCGCCCTCGGAGCAGCGCGACCGCCAGCTCGCCGAGGCCTGCTTGCAGGCCGCGAAATCCTCAGCCGCACTCGGCGCGCTGGCCATGACCGCAGTGAATGACCTGCGCTGGCTTGACCAGCATGCGAAACCGCAATTGGTGGCCGATGTCGCCGCAGCGCTGGGCATGGTCCGCGCAGTGCTGCAGGCCGCCAGCAGCAACCTGCGCTACGACCTGTCCCAGCTGCCCTTCGGCCCGGCGCACGCGCAGCACTCCGGATTATGGGATACCGCAGCATCGCTGGAGCGGGCGATGCAGACCGCCACGCAGCTGGCCGCACGCGTTGATGCACGCATCAAGCGCTGATCCGGCTGCCCGGGAGCACCCTCGATGACAAGGAATGATAGCCATGGCCCAGACACCGATCAATGCACTGATCCTGGTCTGCACCCTTTCCCCTTAGCCCAAAGCCTCCAGCAGCGATCTGCTGGCCCGGCAGGTGGCGGCGGAATTCACGGGGCACCAGGTCCACTCCGAGATCCTGCGCATTGCCGATTTCGACGTGAGGCCCGGAGTGCTCAAGGACATGGGAGGCGGCGACCAGTGGCCGGGGATCCGGCAGAAGCTGCTGGCCGCGGACATCCTGGTGCTGGCCACCCCCGATCTGGCTGGGCCACCCCTCGAGTCTGGCCCAGCGAGTGCTGGAGCGGCTGGATGCCGAGTTGTCCCAGACCGACGAGCAGGGCCGCCCGATCCTCTTCGGCAAGGTGGGCGTGGTGGCCGTGGTGGGCAATGAGGACGGCGCGCACCACGTGATTGCGGATCTGGGCCAGGGCCTGGCCGATGTCGGGTTCACCCTGCCGGCCCAGGGCTCCACCTATTGGGTGGGGCAGGCCATGCACACCACCGACTACCAGGATCTGGACCAGACCCCGCAGGTCACGGCGAACGCCACGCAGATCGCCACGCGCAACGCGGCGCATCTGGCGCGGCTGCTCGAAGCCCGGCCTTTCCCCGCCCGATAGCCGCCGGATGCTGGGTGCAGCCTGCGGATCAGTGCCCGGCCATTGGCCAGCGGCGGCCGGTGCCCTAGCGTTTCAGCCAGCAGAAGACTGCGACCCCAGGCGAGAACTAAGGACGGGCCCATGCCGCACAACACCATCGACCAGACGACCTTGCACCGGTACCTGAGCGAACACCTGCTGGGTTCCGAATCGGGACTGAACCACTTCAAGGCCGCCCACGGCACCTGGGCGGACACCGCCTATGCCCAGCGCTTCGAATCGCTGCACCAGCAGGTCCAAGCGGATCAGGATGACCTGAAACGGATCATGGACCGGCTGGGCTGCACCAAGCGGCCGATGGCCCGCCTGCTCGCTCCGGCGGCCAAGCTGGCCGGGCACGTCAACCCGTTCAATCCGCTGCGCATGCGCAAGCTGGCTGCCGCGCAGGTGCAGCTCGATGTGCTCACCGGGCTGCTCAATGCCAAGCTGCGCATGTGGCAGACGCTGCTGCTGATGCTGCCCCATGATCCGCGCCTGGACCAGACGCTGCTGCAGGACCTGTCGCACCGGGCCGAGTCGCAGATCAGCCAGCTCAAGGCGCTCAGCGACGAAACCTGGCCCGAGCGCTTCGCCCCGCCAGTGAACGATGAGCAGGGGGAACACCGCCCATGACCGGCAGGAAAGCGAACATTGTCGGCGCCGGGCCCAACGGGCTGGTCGCCGCGGCGGTCCTGGCCGAGCAGGGATTCGACGTCCAGGTCTTCGAGCGCAACGCCCGTCCCGGCGGTGCCGCGGCCTCCGGCAGCACGCTGGGCGAAGGCACCATTGTGGACCTGGGAGCTGCCGCCCACCCCTTCGCCTATGGCAGCCGCGCCTTCGCGCATTTCGATCTGGCCGGACATGGTTTGCAGTGGGATTTCCACGGCTATCCGCTGGCCCACCCGCTGGACGACGCCGAGTCGGTCTTCCTGCACCAGGACCTCGAAGCCACCATGGCGCAGTTCCCCGCAGACCGGAAGATCTGGCAGCTGCTGCATGGCCCGCTGGTGCGCCATCCGCAGGAGATCCTGGACAACGCCACCAGCCCGCTGCTGGGCATCCCGCCGCATCCCGTGCTCATGGCACGCTTCGGGCTGCGCGCGCTGCCGCCGGCGAAGCTGCTGGCTTCCGCCGCGTTCCGGACCCGGCAGGCCGCGGCGCTCTTCGCCGGATCCAGCGCGCATTCCATGCTGCCGCTCTCCCACCCGTTCACCTCGGGATTCGGCGCGCTCTTCGGGGCCTTGGGCCAATCCTGGGGCTGGCCGGTGGCGCACGGGGGCACCGGCAGCATCATCGACGCGCTGCTGCGGGTGCTCGACGGGCTGGGGGTGCAGATCCATACCGGGCACCAGATCACCCACCTCGCGCAGCTTCCCGATGCGGACCTCACCTTCCTGGATGCCACGCCCCGCCAAGCGGTGCAGCTCGCCGGCGACCAGCTCCCGGCACGCCTGCGCCGGCGGTTCGAGCGCTGGCGCTATGGCACCGCGGCCTACAAGGTGGACTACCTGCTCGATGGACCGATCCCCTGGAAGGATGCGCGCACCGCGCAGGCCGGCACCGTGCATGTGATCGGCGATGCCGCCGAGCTGGCCCGGGCCGAGCGCCAGGTCGCCGCCGGGTCAATGCCCGAACGCCCGTTCGTGATGGTGGTCCAGCCTTCGAGCGCCGATGCCTCGCGCGCCCCGGCCGGCCGCCAGGTCATCTGGTCTTACGCCCACGTGCCCCAAGGCTATGACGGGGATGCCGGGGCGCTCATCGATGCGCAGATCCAGCGGTTCGCGCCGGACTTCAAGGACCGGATCGTGCAGCGGGTAGTCACCGGCCCGGCTCAGCTGCAGGCCTGGAATCCGAATCTGGTCGGCGGGGATATCGGCGGCGGATCACTGGCCGGCACCCAGCAGTTCTTCCGCCCCTCGCCCTCGCTGAATCCCTATTCGCTGGGCGTGCCGGGACTGTACCTGTGCTCCTCCTCCACCCCTCCGGGCGGCGGGGTGCATGGCATGGCCGGCTGGCATGCGGCGCACCGGGCGCTGCGTGATCTTGGGCGGGACTGAGCCGCGCAATCACGGTAGCTGAATAGGGATACTGACTAGTAGAGAATAAAGTCTGGGAATTCCCTCAGAATCGCGGCCTCTTCGCAACAACTTGGTGGGCCAATGATAATTTCTTATCGAGTCCCCCACCGCTGGCCGCATGGTCCACAGCGTATTTTAAGGGCCACGCTGCCCAGTCCGGAGGGACGGATAACTGCATTGTTGAAGTGAGAAGTATCGTCTAGAAGTGGAGGGTAGTTCACATGCCAGGAAGGCTAGTCAGGTCCCAGACCGCGTTGCGCGTAGCAGAGCTGCTGGGATCACGCGAGGGAAGAAGGCATCTGAGCAGCTATGGCTGGAGCCAAGGAATGCCAGTGGTCATGACACAGCCTTTGGAAGCGCTCGATGATGTGATGGGCCTGGTCTCGGTGCACAAGCGGCCGGTGCTGGTCGCGATGGTTGAACCGCAGAGCGAGGAACTGAAGTTCTTGCACATTTCCGAGCCGTCTCCAGTCTTGGAAGTGGTTCAGGCCAGCGCGCCGCGCAGCAAGATCAAGGATCTGTTCGGCCAGGCCGAGCACAGCGGAATGGCTGCATTCCGTGTGAAGTACTGGCAATACACTGCGCTCGCCCACGCGGTTCCACCTTTCGACGCCAGCAAGCTGGGACACAGGTACGCCACACAGGAGTCCGGCAGCAGCGTGTAACCGCAAGCACCGCCGCAACGGGCACAGCCCCCAGGGAAACCGCGCATCCGCGCAGATTCCCCGGGGGCTGTTCCTATGCCAGGGACCGGGACCCCTTACTTGGGCGCTACCGGGCGTGGAGCATCTGGTGATCCAGCGCGGCAAGATAGTCCGCGAAGCCCTCGCGCAACCGCCCGCGCAAGCGCCCCGAGGTGATCGCCTGCAGCCGGGCCGTGGCCTGGACCCGGTAGCCGGCGCGGCGCAGCGCCTCGACCAAGGCCACATCCTCCCGGGCCGCCAAGGGCTCGAAGCCTCCAACATCCAGATAGGCAGCAGCGCACACCCCGAAGTTCGCGCCGTGGATATGGCCATGCCCCTCGATCGGCTGGTAGGCCTGCTCCCATAAGGCGAAGATATGCTCATCGAGTTCGCCGCGGTCCGGTTCCACGGTTCCGGCCACCGCATCGGCCCCGCCGGCGTGCAGGGTGGCAAAGCCCTCCAGCCAATGCTCGGCGACGCAGGTATCCGCGTCGGTGCTGGCCAGCCAGATGGCGCTCGGGTCCGCGTACGCGCCGAAGCTGGCCAGGGCGTGGCGTGCCCCGGCAGCCCGGCTGGCTCCGACATTGCCGAAACTGGCCTGCAGCAAGCTGATCCGCTGATCTGCGCTGATCTGCCGCTGGGCAACCTGTACCGTGCGGTCGGTGCAGCTATCGGCAACCACGATGGCCCGGACCTGCACCTGCGGGCGGGCACGCGCCAACCGGTCCATGGCCGCTCGCACCGAATCCAGGCACCGGCCCAGGCGTTCTTCCTCGTCATGGGCCGGGATGATGACCGCCATGGCCGCCAGCTGCCTACCCATGGGCACCAGCGGGCTTGCGCAGTATTTCAAGCAGGAAATCGGCCTCGCGATGCTCCACCATGCGCTCCCACCCCAGGTCTCCCGCCATCCGGTGCACGTCTTCCCCGTCCAGCGGCCAGCCTTCAATGGGATGCAGCCAGTGGCAGAGCACCAGCTCTCCGCCGGCTTCCAGTGCGGCCGCACTGGCGGCGAGCACCTGTTCCAGTTCGTCGGCGGCCAAGAAATAGCCGATCTCGCTGAGCACTACCAGCTGCACGCTTCCCGGCTCCAGCTGCGGAAATTGCCGGGGCACCGTGGCCTGCAGCAAGCTGACGTGCTCCATTCCGGCCACGGCTCGCCGGGCCTGGGCTAACGCGGTAGCACTGGCGTCCACCGCCAGCAGGCTGGTGCTGCGGCGGGCCAGTTCGGCACTCTGCACCCCGATGGAACATCCCAGCTCCAGAACCGCCGCATACTGTTCCCGGGGCAGGGAGGCGAGCAGGATTTGCTGCTTGCGCTGCTCGTAGCGGCTGCTGCGGTACTCCCACGGATCTTCGCGCTGCCCGTAGAGCTCGTCGAAGACCGCCGGAGCCGACGCGGCGTCCTTGTGGCCAGGCCAGGTGGCGCGGAAGATCTCGGCGCCGTGGGAAAAATGCTGCAGGAAGCCTTCGTCAAGGAGGACTTCGTCTCCTGGCAAGGCGGACAGCGGCCTGGTTTGGGAACGGTGGGCCTCCAGGGCACGGGCCTTGGCGTTCGCGCTGGAATCATCCAAGGCCAGCCGGCGCCAATGCCTGAAGCTGGGCTGCCGGCCCGGTTGCGCCCAGTGCCAGAACCAGATGGGGAATTCCAGATGGCAGGCATTGTGCGCCAGGGCGCAGTCCGCGGCGAGCAGGCCCAGAATTTCGTGGTCCGGGTGCCCGTCGCCGCGGTAGGTGCTGGCGATCAGGCAGCGCTCGCCGGCGTGCTGCTCAAGGGCTGCGCGGATCGGCTCCTGCTGCGCTTCGAGTTTCCCGTCGCCCAGGCCCAAGCAGTGCAGATGCAGCGTTCCGCTGCGCGGTCCCTGTGCGCGCAGTGTGTCCATGGCCTCGGCCAGTTCGGCCTGGCGCAGCGCGGCCAACTGGGCGGCGGAGTGTGTGGTGGAGTCCGGGTGCGAGGCTTCCCCGAAGCTGCAGACGATCACGTGGACATCGATCCCCCGGCCAAGCGCCATGCGGATCAGCCCTCCAGCTCCCAGCGTCTCGTCATCCGGGTGGGCGGCCAGAACAATCACCGATGCCATTGCGTGGAAGAGCTTCTCCGGATCCAGTGCGGCGATCCGCTCTAACCCAGCCTGCTGCCAGCAGCTTGCAGATGTTCCCTGGTCCTGATGCGTGAAGTTCACCATGCGCTGCCGCCTTCCGTGCCGGCGCGGTCCGCAATCAACTGGCCCAGCGCCGCGTCGTCGCGGGCCGCGTGATGCTGGCGCAGATAGATGCCCAGGTCTGCTGCGCGCCGCGCATGCTCCTCATCGGCGGTCAGCGGGCCCGGGCCGGTGGACTGGCCGCTGAGCTGCAAAACCCGCTCGCACGCCCCGGCCACCTGGCCGCGGATCCGATGGGCCGAAATGGCATCCAGCGCTCCGGCATCGGCCAGCCCGGCGGCCTGTTCCAGTAGTGCGGCGCAGCCGGCCAGCAAGCGGTCTGCTTCGCCGAGCCAGGCCAGGGCCAGCTGATCCGGGGTGCGCGCTTGGGCGCTGCGCAGCAGATGGCGGTAGATTCCCACCGCTGCCCCGAACCAGCAGGCGGCGACGCCAACGCCCCCGACAGCGAACCCGGGACGGGACAGGTACCAGCCGGCGTCCTGCACCGGTTGGGCCGGCACGCCGGTGAAGTTCACGCTGCCACTGGGCAGCTGCGCCATGCCGCGGCTGACCCAAGCATCCGGTGCCGGTTCAACGCCCGGATGCCGCAAGGAAACCATGAACAGCCGGCCGCCATCGGGCGTGGGGGCGGTGACCAGGGCATGCGTCAGCTGCGCGGCCAATGAGCACCAGGTCTTGGTGCCGTTCAGCTCCCATCCCCCGCCGGACTGGCGAACCGCTTCCAGGGTGGCGTTGGGCGGCTGCGCGGCGAAAACGCCCCATGCAGTGCCGGCCGGCCACGACATGCCCGCCTGGCTCAGGATTCCCGCGGCATCCAAATGCGGTTCCAGCGTCCTGGCCGCGACCAGGTCGGTGGCGGCCACGGAGGCCAGCAGTTCCCACAGGCGCTGGGTCTGTCCGGCCGCTGGCACCGGAGGGTCCTCCCCCGAACTTTCCAGCGTACGCAGCATCGCTTCCGGGTTGCCCTCGCAGCGCACGGCGGCCGCGCGCACCGCTTCTTCGGCGCCCCACCATGACTCGCTGTTGCGGGGGCGGGATCCTGGTTCGGCTGCTCTAAACGACACCGGACGCTGGTCCATCGGCTCTCCTTCTCTGCGCGGAACTTTTGGCCAGTCTAGGTCACGGCCCATTCGTGCCCGGCCCCAGCTGAATGACTCCTGATAACCGCAAAGGACCACGCAACGCGGCGAGGCAGCTTATGGGATTGGCCGCCGCGAAGGCGGCACTGTGATGATCTGCAAAGTTGGCCGCAAGCAAACTTTCAGCTTCGGGACCCCAATTTGCAATCTGCCCTATAGTTCAAATTGTCAGTAACCAGATCCACACAGGAGGTAAGAATCATGGGAATTGGAGACAAGATCCAGAACAAGGCCCAGGAAGCATCTGGCAAGGCCAAGGAGGCCTACGGCGATGCCACTGATAATGAGCGCCTGCAAGCCGAAGGCGTGAAGGACCAGGCCGCCGCCAAGGCAAAGCAAGCAGGAGAACACGTCAAGGACGCCGCCAAGGATGTCAAGGACGACCTGTCCTAAACCGCACCACCAGCTATGCCCCATGGATGCGAATCCATGGGGCATAGCTCTGTGCCGGGCCACGGGCACAGCAATACGGCCGCTGCTCCGAGAATTCGGAGCAGCGGCCGTTGCTGGTTTCCGGCGCCCTAGAGTTCGACGCTATTCGAGTCCCCGGGCTCGGCAGGTTTTCCGGTGAGCTTCTGCTTGACCCAGCCGGCCACCAGGCTCGCCGCCCCGCCGGGATTCTCCCAGTATTCGGCGGAGTCGGCATCGATGCGCAGCAGCACCGTCTGCGCAGATTCCGGGCCTTCGCTGGCGAAGGTCTCCACCGCGGCGTTCCACAGTTCCTTCTTCTTGGCGACATCGAGCACCACCTCGGCGTGGCCGCTGACCGACACCCACGCCTTGGATCCGCTGAACGCGGCATTGACCAGTCCCTGGGCCCGGATTTCCTGGACAATTCCGGCGTCGGCGGCAGAGAAGAACCAGAGCTCTCCTTCGTCGGTGGCTTCAATCAGCGTCAGGGGGCGGCTGGCCAGCCGTCCAGAGCTGAGGGTTGTGACCATGGCGATCCGCAGGTCCTTGATGATGCTGATGACTTTGCTTGCTTCGTCGTTGGCCATGATGAGCTCCTTTGTCTTGGAATGATCTGTTCGTTTCACACGCTACCGAGGTGCCGGCCCGCGCCAAGGGGCGCCCAGGCGATTGCCAGCTTCGGCTCCTGCTCAGCTTTCCGGGTTCCGCCTGGAATCCGGATCCGCTTGCTCTTCGGCGTCCAGCTCGCTGGCGAAACGCAGCTGCCGCCCGTCGCTGATGTCCTGCTCTTCTTTTTCCTCCTGCTTCATGCTGGCCTTGGTATCCCGCGGCGGAAGCTGGACCGAACGCTCGGCGGCAATCCCCGCCTGCAGCTGGCGCCCGCGCTCGGCTTCCGCGTCGAAGACCGCGCCGAACAGCAGCGACAGGTTGGCGATCCACAGCCACAGCAGCAGCACGATGACCCCGCCGATGGCGCCGTAGGTCTTGTTGTAGTTGCCGAAGTTCGAAACGTAGAAGAAGAAGCCTACGGTCGCTACCGCCAGCACGAGCAGCGCGATGGCCGAGCCGAGGCTGATCCAGCGGAACTTCGGTTGCTTCACATTGGGAGCACCGTAGTAGAGCACGGCCACCAGCACAATCGCGCACAGCACGATCACCGGCCATTTGGCGATATTCCATATCGCCACCGCGCCCTCGCCCAGCCCCATGGCGTTGCCCAGCGCCTGGGCCAGCGGACCGGAGACGATCAGCAGCATCCCCAGCACGGACACGGCCACAAGAAGCACCAGTGTCAGCAGCAGCATCAGCGGGCGCAGCTTGTAGAACGGCCGGCCTTCGGCCACCTCGTAGATCTGGTTCATTGCCCGTCCGAACGCCCCGACATACCCCGAGGCGCTCCATAGCGCACCGAGCAGACCGGCAATCAGCGCCAGGCCTGCCGACGGGGCCGAGGCCAGCTGCTCGATGGGCTGGCGCAGGGTTTCGACCACTTCCTTGCTGGCCAGTTCCTGGATCAGCGAGAGGATGTTGCGGGTCATGTTCTCCGCCTGGCCGGCAACTCCGAGCAGGGAGACTACCGCCAGCAGGGCCGGGAAAATGGAGAGCATCGCGAAATAGGTCAGCGAGGCCGCCATGTCCGTGCATTTCTTCCGGGAGAATTCCCTGATGGAGCGCTTGGCCGCGTATTTCCATGACCTGGAGTGCATATCCGGCGGGGAATCGGGTTTGGATTCGGCATCGGGTCCAGGAGCGTGCCGGGCTTTGGCAGCGGTTTCGGCCGCGTTCCCGTTCCCGGCATGACTATCGGTTCCTGAAGGCATCTTGCACCTCTTTTCATCAGCTATCTGTGCCAGTTGATTGCCGCCGGCCCTGCTGCTGGGCCAGGCCGGCGCGGCAGGCAAATCGAATCATGCACCTGCCGCGCCACCTGCTAGGCCAGCTGGGCCGCGCTGCTACTCGGCGACCGGGAAACGCTCCCACGCGCGGTGGGTGGACAGCAGCTGCTCCGCGCTTTCGGCCACCGCCGAAAGCTCGACCAGTGCGATGCCCGGCGCGTCATCTTCCAGGCCCACCGCTTGCAGCAGGCCATCGGAGAGCCCGTCCAGGGTGATGATGGCCTTGTTGTGCCGGTAGGCCTCCGCAACCAGCAACGCCACGCGCGGGTCGATGGGAACCCCGCCTGCCCCCAAGGCGCCGGCCTTGGCATCCAGCGCAACCGCGGCGTCCGGGGCCGGCGGCAACGGGCCGATGAGCACCAGCGCATCGAATTCGATGGAGCGCGCCGTCAGGTAGGTGCGGTCAATGGGCAGGTCCGGGGCCACCTCGCCGCCGGAGGCCGAAACGAGCAGCGGGGACATGCCCCGTTCGGCCAGCGCCTGGGCTATTGCCGGCACGTGCTGGTGGTTTCCGCTGTTGAATACCACCCCGACCTTGCGCCCGTCCACTGGCCAGGCTTTTCCGATCTGGGACAGCACGGGGCTGGCCACCGGATCATCCAGCTGCACTGCGGCCGGCGCCGGCAGGCCCAGTGCCTGGGCGACCCCGGCGGCCAGCTGGGTATCGATCTTCGCCAGGCATTCCACCTGCCGCTGGCGGATCGCGGTATCGGTGCACTTGCCCAGTTCAAAGGAGTAGGCCTGCTGCACGTGGGCGCGCTCCACGGCCGAGAGGCTGATGTAGAACAGGCGCGCCTGGCTGTAGTGGTCCGAGAAGCTGGCCGGCTCGGAACGCACCTTCTTTCCGGAGGCCACAGGCTGCGGGAAGTCCAGCGGAGGCTGCTGGCCAGAAACCACCTGCGACATGTACGGGCAGCCGCCATCCAGCGAGTTCGGCTTGTACGGCGCGATGCCCTTGGGCACCCGGTGCTGGTGGAAGCCGTCGCGGAACATGTCGTTGACCGGAGAGTCCGGCGAGTTGATCGGGATCTGCGCGAAGTTCGGTCCGCCCAACCGGGTCAGCTGGGTGTCCAGGTAGGAGAAGAGCCGCGCCTGCAGCAGCGGGTCGTCGCTGATATCGATGCCCGGAACCAGATGCCCGGGGTGGAAGGCGACCTGTTCAGTCTGCGCGAAGTAGTTCTCCGGGTTGCGGTCCAGCACCATCTTGCCCAGCGGCTGGACCGGGGCCAGTTCTTCTGGCACGAATTTCGTCGGATCCAGCAGGTCGATGCCCTCGAAGACCCCCGAACCGTCGTCGGGGAAAATCTGCACGCCCAGTTCCCATTCGGGGTAGGCTCCGGCATCAATGGCTTCGGCCAGATCGCGGCGGTGGAAGTCCGGATCCGCGCCGGCGGCCAGCTGGGACTCTTCCCAGGCCAGCGAGTGCACGCCGAGCTTGGGCTTCCAATGGAACTTCACCAGTGACGCTTTGCCCGCCTCGTTGACCATGCGGAAGGTGTGCACGCCGAAGCCTTCCATCATGCGCAGCGAGCGGGGTATCGCGCGGTCGCTCATCTGCCACATCACGTGGGCTTGGGCAGGGGTATGCAGGGAGACGAAATCCCAGAAGGTATCGTGGGCCGATTGCGCCTGCGGGATCTCGGTATCCGGGTGCGGCTTCGCGGCATGGACCAGATCCGGGAACTTGATGCCATCCTGGATAAAGAACACCGGGATGTTGTTGCCCACCAGGTCGAAAATGCCCTCTTCGGTATAGAACTTCGTGGCAAAGCCGCGGGTATCGCGGGCCGTGTCCATCGAGCCGCGGGAACCGACCACGGTGGAGAACCGCACGAAGACCCGGGTCTGCTTTCCCGGCTTGAGGAAATCGGCCCGGCACAGCTCGGAGGCGTTGCCGTAGCTGATGAAGGAGCCGTGGGCGCCAGCCCCGCGGGCGTGGACCACGCGCTCCGGAATCCGCTCATGGTCGAAATGCATGATCTTCTCGCGCAGGTGGTGATCCTGCAGCAAGGTGGGCCCGCGCTCTCCGGCTTTCAGCGAGTGGTCGGTATCGCTGACGGGAGCTCCCTGGTTGGTGGTCAGGAATTCGCTGTCCTGGCCGGGGCCGGACAAGACCGGTTCCCCTCCCGGGCTTGCTTGCTGTTGTGGTTCGCTGGCCATGGCACTCTCCTAGCTGCTTGGGAATAATCGGCTGGTGAATGCCACGCTAGGGGCCGGTGCACCGCTGATGCCAGCGAACTAGGCGATTCCCATGATTTACACATGTGCCCGCCCCCGGGCGTGAACACGCCAGGACCGCCGGTGGCTGCATGGCCCACCGGCGGTCCTGGTAGGACGTTTCAGAAACGCCCTGCCCCTCGTGCTTGTGCTGCGTTATTTTCCAGATTCCGCTCCTTACTTGGAAACCAGCTGGTATCCATTTTCGTTGTGCTCCGCCTCGTCGATGCCGGCAATTTCGATATCTGCCGCGACACGCCATGGGCTGAACTTTCCAATGACCGTGGCGATGACCCAGGTCATCACCGCGGAGAAGACCATGACCACAATCAGGGTGGCTGCCTGGGCGATCAGCTGGGCGACGCCTCCGCCGTAGAACAGTCCGCCAGCGCTCTCCTCGGTTGGCAGGGCGAAGAAGCCCAGGAACAGGGTTCCGATCAAGCCGGCGACCAGGTGCACGCCGACAACATCCAGCGAGTCGTCGTAGCCCAGCTTCCATTTCAAGTTCACTGCCCAGGCTGCACCGGCGCCAGCCAGTACGCCCAGCAGCATCGCGGCCCACGGGGCCACATCTGCGCAGGAAGGGGTGATGGCGACCAGGCCGGCCACCAGGCCGGAGGCGACACCCAGCGAGCTGGGGCGGGAACCGCGAAGCTTCTCAACCAGGATCCAGCCAAGGACGGCCGCACCCGGAGCTGCCAGGGTGTTGACCCAGATGAGTCCAGCCTGCTCGACGGTGGTCGCCGCACCGGCGTTGAAACCGAACCAGCCGAACCACAGCAGGCCGGCACCGAGCATGACCAGCGGGGTGTTGTGCGGCTGCGGACGGTCGTGGAAGTTGTGGCGCTGGCCCAACTTCAGGGCCAGGACCAGGGCTGCGATACCTGCGTTGGTGTGGACCACTGCGCCGCCGGCGAAGTCAATGGCTTCGCCGAAGATGCTGCCCAGGAATCCGTCTGCGGAGAGCAAGCCTCCACCCCAGACCCAGAAGGCCACCGGTGCGTACACCAGGGTGACCCACAGCGGGACGAAGAACAGCCATGGCGCAAAGCGGGCACGGTCGGCGATGGCTCCGGAGATGATGGCTACCGAGATCATGGCGAAGGTACCGGCGAATCCGGCGGCGAGCAGCTCGGACTGCTCGGTATTGTGCATGGCAAAGTCGCTGATTGGATTGCCGACGATTCCGGCGATGGCTGGTTCCCCGGCGGAGAACGAGTAGCCCCAGAGCACCCAGACAACGGCGGTGATCGCCGCGGCGGAGAAACTCATCAGCATCATGTTCACCACGCCGGTGGCGCGAGTCATGCCGCCGTAGAAAAGTCCCAGTGCCGGTGTCATCAGCAATACGAGTGCGGCAGCTATCAGGATCCATAAGCTGGCTACATCCAACTCCATCTGGATCACTTCCCCTCAAGGTATTCGGTGTATCGGTGGTGTTATGACTATCTAACGCGCCCGATGTTTCCGAACACTCGCTGCTTCGTTTCCGCTGTGTATCAAGTTCCTGCCGGGGGTAACGTTTGCTTCTCGGCAATGTTTCGCCGCCGTTTCGAACAGTTCACGGTGCTGCTGGCCGACGGTCAAAAGAACAGCCCGGGGCGGACGCCGGCAGCGGCTATAGCCGCTTGATCTTCACGACTCGGGACTTCGGCACCGTAGGGGATCCGCCGATTCTCGTGTCGTAGCTCAGGGATCCGGTCACCGTGGCGGTGATTTGGACGATGCCCTCGGCCACGACGCCATCCGGCGCCTCGCAGTCCGCCAGGCCGTCACCGGCAGTGAACATCGGATTGTGCTCGTAGTCGTATTTGCCCACCTGCGCGTGGCTCAGCTCGGTATGGAAGGTGCATGGACCGGTCGCGGAGTCGAACTGGGTGACCAGCCCGTAGAGAATCACATTCTGATCAATGTGCGAGTCCGGTTGCTTCATGATGTGCGCCAGAGCACGCTTGGTGACCTTCTTGGCCTTGTTGGCCGTGGCTTTCTCAGCCGCGGCTGCGCGAAGCTCTGCTGCTTCTTCCTTGGGGCCAGGGCCAATTGCACTTCTGCTTCTGCCAGCTGGGCTTGCAGTGCTTCCTTTTCAGCAGCTATGGCTGCGCTCGAGGTTTGCGCAGCCTCAAACTCTTCTGCCGATACCCCGCAGTCAGCCATCGATAGAATTCCGGCCAGTGCGGTTGCAGTTGCTAAGAACCTTTTCATGCTCATTCCCCATTTCACGAGTGCGAGTTGCTTGAACCCCCAAGTTTCAAGTAACCATGATCCTTACAGGGGCCGGGGACAATTTAGCTGGAGCAGGCACACTGGAAGCATGGACCGATCTTTCTTCTTGCCCGATGCCTTGGACGTTGCGCCCCGGTTGCTCGGGGCAGTACTCACCGTGGATTCCAGTGATGGACCGGTCAGCGTGCGCATCACCGAAACCGAAGCGTACATGGGCCTGGGAACCGCAGGGCCCTATGATCCGGGCAGCCACTCGAAGGACAGGAAAACCGATCGCAACGCGTCCATGTTCCTGGAACCCGGGCACGCGTACGTGTACTTCACCTATGGAATGCATTACGCCCTGAATTTCGTTTGCTCACCGCCAGGAGCTGCGTCCGGGGTGCTGATACGTTCTGGCGAAATTATTTCCGGCGCCGACCTGGCCCACGCACGAAGACTGGAGAAGCGGCCCATCCGCTACGCCCGCAATCCCATCCCGGAAATCCAGCTGGCCCGTGGACCGGGGAACTTGGCCACCGCATTGGGACTCACGAGATTGGAACATGACGGGCTGGATCTGTTCGCTGCACCCTTTACCCTCCATGCTGCCTCTGGTCCCCCGGAGGCTTTGCGCACCGGACCCCGTGTTGGCGTCGCGGGGATAGCCGGCGGTCCGCAGTTCCCCTGGCGATTCTGGCTGCCCGATGAGCCAAGCGTTTCCGCTTTTCGCCCGGGCCGCGATGCTCCTGGGGCAGTCACGGGCATCAGGAATCAGAAATAGGCTCTGGCTGCAACGCAATTAATGCGTTGAAGCCAGAGCCTATCGAGCAAGGTGCCGCAAAGCCCTATGCTGCCGGGAACAGTTCCTTCGAATCCAGTTCCTTCTTCAGCCGGGATTCCAGGGTCTGGGACAGGGACTCGGCAAAGGTTTCGGTCAGGTGCGAGTGGTCCCAATAGGCCACGATGCCACCGACTACCGCAAAGCAGCGTCCGTCCTCGCACAGCTGGTCATTCATGTCGACGTCGATAATATTCGGCTTATCCAGGGCCTTCACCGCGTCGGCTTGCGGATCCATCGGAATCCATTGCTTCGCCTCGCCACTGCATTCGCTGAATTCGCCATCGCTGGAGGCCACGCAGTCAGGCACATTCTCCACGGTCTCCCCCGGGAAGGACGTATCCCGGATGACCGCTACAGCGGCGCCGGTGCCGGCCCAGTCCTGGAGAATCTTTTCGTAGGCCTTCTGGGCAGGCTCAGCGGTGTTTTCCATTTCGTATCCGGAAACCGGAAGGGACTGGCGGTTGGAGCTGATCACCAGATCATAGTCTTCCTTTTCGATCTGCTTGGTCACCCAGCTGCCATAATCAGCGCAGCCCTTTTCCCGTGCCTTGGAGTCAAAGACCTGGGGTTCGCCCATGACGGCGCATCGGCTGGCCAAATAGGTATCAATACTCCAGCCATTCTTCTTCGCCATAGGTTCCAAGGCAGGAATCCACTGGCCTGCATGCGAGTTTCCAACCAGTGCTACCTTGATCTTGCCATCACCGTAGTTGCATACCAGGCGGTCCTTGTAGTCGGCGTCCTGGCTGGCGAAGCAATCGTCCTTGTAGACAACCGGCTTGTCGGTCTTCGCAACTACCGGGGCGGGAGCCACCGGCTGGTAGGCCGTCTCGATATTCACTGCTTCACCGCATGATTCACTGAGCGACGCGGCACCGAAGCAGTCTTCGCCCAGCTCCTTTTCGACCTGGGCCAAGGCCTTGTCGACGTCTTGGGCGTCATTGATAATGCGTTCGGTGTTGAGGTAGAAAGCTCCGGCAACCAAAGCCAAGACGAGGCTGCCCGTGGCAAGGAAGCGTGGCGCCGTGAGCAGTACCGAGGCGTCAATGAACTTACGGAATCGAACCTCGACAAGCTTCTGCGTCAAAACAGCCAAAACCAGCGTCAAGGCCAGGGCAATGATCTTCTGGGGCCATTTGAAGTCATCCACCATGAACGGCATCAGGATCAATAGCGGCCAATGCCAGAGGTAGATGGCATAGGAATTGTCACCGAAGAACTGGAACGGCTTGCTGCTCAAGAACATGTTCGGCGAGTACTTATGCGTGGAATGGCAGAGCAGGATCAGTGCGGTGCCGAATACGGGAATCGCTGCGATGTATCCGGGGAACGGCATCTGCCCGGTAAAGGCCACCGCGCTGAATGCGATGGCAAGGACTCCGCCCCACGACCCGATCAAGCTCATCGCATCCTTCTTGGCCGCATGCGCACGCGCTCCCAAAGCCGCCACCAGGGCGCCTGCCGAGAATTCCCAGACTCGGGTAAAGGTCGAGAAGTACGCGCTGCCCGGTTCAGTCGCGGTTGCGTATAGCGAGTATCCGAAGGAAATCAAGAAGACGGCGCTGATCCCGGCCAACGCGGCGGTTGCCGGCTTGATTCCGGACTTGATGGCAGCAAAGATCAGCAGGCCGATCAGAATTGGCCATACGAAATAGAACTGCTCTTCTGCAGACAGGGACCAGAAATGCTGGAAGGGGCTTGGAGCTTCGCCTTCGGCAAGGTAATCGACCTTGGTCAGTGCCAGGTACCAGTTCTGGAAGTAGAACGTCGCGGCCATCGCTTGCAGTCCCCAGTCCTGCCACACCGTGGACGGTGCGAAGAGCCAGATGCCCAAGACGCTGGCCAGGATCACCAAGAAGGAGGCGGGGATCAGCCGCTTGACTCGCCTCATCCAGAAATTGACGACATCGCCAATGTTCTTCGGCGGCTTGGCGAGCAGATGCGAAGTGATCAGGAATCCCGAGATCACGAAGAACACGTCGACTCCGACGAAGCCGCCGGGCAGATAGTGCCCCCAGAAGTGGTACAGCACAACAACACCTACGGCGATGGCGCGCAGGCCCTGGATGTCCATGCGGAAAGCCCTGGGCTTAGGGTCCTGCTTGACTGGTATGGGCAGGTCTTGGTTCGACGACACTTCTGGATGGATCCTTTACCGGCTGGTCTGGCCGCACGGGGGTGTCCAGAATCAACCGGAGTATCCCTCATGCAGTGCGTACAGATTGAAGGGACACACTTCCCCAGAAAACATCTTTACCCAAGTAATCTGGACGTTTTCTGTAGCGCTGGTCACTGCTTCCTTGGGTGACCTGCGGCCAGAAGGCGCCGGAAAAGTTCCATTCACTCACTGACTAGATCTTTTCCGTGGAGGCCCCAAGGAGAGTTTCGGACCCGGGATCGAGTGGTGTGACTGACCTCACTGCAAGATTTCCTTGATTCCAACCCCTGTGTGCGCCCCATGGCCCAACAGGAACAAAACCGCTCTGTGCAGGAATTGCAGATGCGCAGCGCCCGCTTAAACAAGATCTCCCCGCCGCAGGAGACGACGGGGAGATCAAGAAAATATGGAATTATCGATTAGCCTTCGAGCAGTGCGTCCACGAAGTCTTCCGGATTGAATGGCGCGAGATCATCCGGGCCCTCGCCCAATCCCACGAGCTTTACCGGAACACCGAGCTGACGCTGGATAGCCACGACGATGCCGCCCTTGGCCGTGCCATCGAGCTTGGTCAGCACGATACCCGAAACGTTGACAACCTCGGAGAAGACCTTGGCCTGCTGCAGGCCGTTCTGCCCGGTAGTCGCATCGAGCACCAGCAGGACTTCGTCAATGGTGGCCTTCTTCTCGACCACACGCTTGATCTTGCCCAGCTCGTCCATCAGGCCGACCTTGTTCTGCAGGCGGCCGGCGGTGTCGATCATGACAATGTCGACTTCCTGCTCGATGCCCGCGGAAACGGCTTCAAAGGCAACGGAGGCCGGGTCGGCGCCGTCGATCTCGGAACGCACGGTAGGCACGCCCACGCGGTCGCCCCAGGTAGCCAGCTGCTCGGCGGCGGCGGCACGGAAGGTATCGGCGGCGCCCAGCAGGACGTCCTTGTCTTCCGCAACGAGTACTCGCGCCAGCTTGCCGATGGTGGTGGTCTTGCCAACACCGTTGACCCCGACCACCATGATGATGCTTGGGCGGTCCGGATGCGGTTCAGGCAGGTAGCTGCGGTCCAGGCTAGGATCCACCAGCTTGAGCAGTTCCTCGCGAAGCATTGCCTTGACGCGAGCCGGGTCCTTGCTGCCTTCAATCTTCACTCGTTCACGCAGTGCGTCAACAAGCTCAAGCGCAGGCTCGGTACCCAGGTCTGCCATCAGCAGATTTTCTTCAATCTCTTCCCAGACATCCTCGTCAATCGAGTCTTGGCTGAGCAGGGCCAGCAGGCCCTTGGAGAACATGCTGTTGGATTTGGTCAGTCGCGCACGCAGCCGGGCCAGACGGCCCTGCACTGGTTCTGGAACATCGAGCTGTGGCGCAGCAGGTGCGGCAGGCTCTTGGACCGCGACAGGCGCATCGCTTGCACCGGCAGTGTCCGCTGCGGCATCAGTATCGCCCTCAGCGCTCTGGCCAGCTGGCAAGTCGTCTGCATCGCGCTCTGACGTATACGGAGTCTTGGGCTTGCGGCCCTTGGTGACGAAGGCAATGACGCCAATGGCCACCACGGCAACAACCGCGACAATGATGATGGTTAATATAAGCGAATCAGACACGCTCTAAATCGTCTCATATCTCCAACGATTTAGGGATCATATGGCAGGCAGCACCAGCATCAGCACATTTTGCATTCAAGGCTAGACTGGCAGGTGGGTTGCTTAGCCCCGCTCGTCGTTCCAGAAAGGCTGAGGGTTACTGCTCGCTGAGCGGCAGAACCATCTGTTCAATTGATATGGCATTGAAAACCACCCGTGCTGCCAAGGCGCCCATCCCCCAAGAGATCAGCGTATTGCTGGTTGCGGCATTCATCATCGCATTGGGTTTCGGGCTCATCGCCCCCATCTTGCCCCAGTATGCAGTGAGCTTTGATGTCGGCAATGCGGCCGCCACGATTATTGTCAGCATTTTCGCCTTTACCCGTTTGATTTTCGCACCGGTAGCAGGCGTTCTGGTAGGCAAGCTCGGCGAGCCCAAGATCTACGTCACTGGCGTTCTGCTGGTTGCGGTATCGACTTTGCTTTGCGCGGTGGTCCAGGACTATACGCAGCTATTGATTGCTCGTGGACTGGGCGGGTTCGGTTCGACCATGTTCACCATTTCAGCGATGGCATTAATTGCGCGCCTGGCTCCGGAGAAATCCCGTGGACGCATCTCAGGCTTGTACGCCGGCTCATTCCTCTTGGGCAACGTCTTCGGCCCGGTTCTTGGAACCTTGCTTGCCCCGCTGGGCATGCGTATTCCGTTCTTGATTTACGGTACCGCCCTGGTGATTGCCGCAGGCGTGGTCTACATGGCCTTGGGCCGTCGCCGCGATCTGGATGCAGATGCGGCAAACCCGCGATCAAGGCATTCCGATATTGAAGTGGTGACCACCCGCGAGGCGCTGGTCTCCCCCGCCTACCGGGCGGCATTGTTCTCCGGGTTCAGCTACGGCTGGCTGGCGTTCGGCGTGCGCAACAGCATGATCCCGCTTTTCGCCTTGGCCGTGTTCGGCCAAACCATGGGTGCCACGGCCGCCGGAATCTCCATGACGGTGTTTGCCATCGGCAATGGTTGCGCACTGGTGTTCTCCGGTCGCCTGACAGACAGCATTGGACGCAAGATCCCCGTGGTCATTGGCATGAGTGTCCTGCTCGTGTCCATTGGCGCGATGGGGTATTCGACCTCCCTGGCTGGCTTCATCGTCTTCTCGGTCCTGGCAGGCATTGGCGGCGGGCTGCTGGGCCCAGCACAGCAAGCGTCCGTGGCTGACGTGATTGGTTCCGGCCGCAACGGCGGCAAGGCACTGGCCGGATTCCAGATGTGCACCGATCTAGGCTCCATCATCGGCCCGCTGCTGGCCGGGGCCATGGCCGACATGATCAGCTTCCAATTGGCCTTCAACATTTCGGCTGTCGTGGGCCTGGTCGGAGTGATTGCCTGGCTGTTGGTTCCAAAGACCATAAAACCGGTGGAATTGGCCGATTAAGCAATTCCGCAGTTTTAGATTTCCCTTGGCATCGGCGGCGATATTAATTCCCGGAATCTTGCCGGGAAACATCGGGTAGATATACTAGCAAAGGCTTTCGCCATTTCACTTGCACTCGATTATTCAGGGGAATCCATGCCGGCTATCCGGACGCGACGATCCAAAGCTCTATCAATTGCGGTTATAGCCGCACTTTCCATCCCGCTTTCTGCTGGTCCGGGGTTCGCCTCGCCAACAGAAGAGCCCTCCGCTCAAACTGTTCAGTCTCCCTCGCCCACTGCTACCGTGGCTGATGCGCCGGAACCATCGTCTACGCCGTCTCGCGAGGCCGAGGCCACTGGGACCAGCACCAGCGAAGTTGAGTCCGAGGCGCCAGCACCAAGTGCGCCGGCTGCTATTGCCACTCCAGCAGCTGAAGAAATTTCCAAGGCACTGTCCAAAGACGATGATCTTTCCAAGAAAGAACGCGTACGGCTAGCCGACAAGGCGCTGGCCGAAATGGAGCTCGAGCACCTCGATGCCCAGCTGGGCCAGGGAGCCAAGCGAATTGCCGAAACCGGTGACGCGACGATCCCTACCATGGACGAGCTAGCGGATCTCGCGAAGCTGTCTTCAAATGATTCTGCGGCATCCGTTCCGTTCCAGGTGGGTGCGCCGGCTTCACTTGATGAGTTGCGGACCTGGCGTCCACCCGGCACCCTTGGGATCGATGTTTCCCGCCATCAGGGCGACGTGGACTGGTCCACTGCCAAGACAAACGGGGCACGTTTCGCCTACATCAAGGCCACCCAGTCGTGGCCTTCTTCCTTGTACAAGGACCCGAATTTCAGCCAGAACTACACCAAGTCGCGCAATGCCGGCCTGATTCGCGGTGCGTACCATTTCGCCATGCCTGCCCATTCTTCCGGTGCCGTTCAGGCCAGGGAATTCATGGCCAACGGTGGCGGTTGGACCAATGACGGGTACACCATGCCCCCACTGCTGGATATCGAGTGGAACCCGTACAACAAGACCGCTTATCCGCAGGGCAAGGGCGATATGTGCTACGGCATGACGCCCTCCCAATTGGTTACCTGGATCAAGGACTTCGGCAATACTGTCAAGGCCAAGACCGGTCGCCTGCCGATGATCTACACGGCCCAGTCGTGGTGGGATGAGTGCACGGGCGATTCTGTAGCGTTCAAGTCCTGGCCACTGCACGTCTCGATCTTCCCCACCGCTGACGTTGCGAAGAATCCCCGCGAACTTCCTGAAGGCTGGACCACGTTCAATGTCTGGCAGTATTCTTCCAACTCCAATTTGTTGGGGTCAACGAAGAATGTGGATGCCAACGTGTGGAACGGCGATCTGACGTCGCTGCGCGACTTTGCGAAGAACCGCCGCAGCACGCAGTACAAGCTGACTACCAGCTACTTTGGCAATATGGATGTCTGGCCGACCCGCTTGGGCCCATCACGCATGTCTGGCTCCAACCGCTATGGAACGCCTGTTGCGATCTCCAAGCGCACCTTCCCCTACGGGGCCAAAACTGTTGTCGTGGCTTCCGGCGAGCACTTCGCTGACGCACTATCAGTTACCTCGCTGGCCAACCGCCACAATGCACCGCTGTTGCTGACCAAGCAGGCCTATCTGCCGAGCGCAGTGGCTGCGGAAATCAAGCGGCTCAATCCGTCCCGCATCATCATTGCAGGTGGCCCGACCGCAGTCAGCAGCAAGACGTTCACGCAGCTGAAGAAGTATGCACCGGTATCCCGAGAAGCAGGAAACACGCGCTATGGAACCAGCGCAGAGATTGCTACGAATTGGTCTTCTGCAAAGAACGTGTTTGTGGCATCTGGACGCTCGTTCCCTGATGCCCTGTCCATGGCAGCTGTCGCGGCAGACCGCAAGGCTCCATTGCTGCTGAGCAGCAAGAAATACGTGCCAAGCACCATCTTGAAGCAGCTCAAGCGCCTGAATCCCTCCACCGTGTACTTGGCTGGTGGACCTCTGGCGATCTCCAGAAATGCGGAAAACGAGATCCGAAAAGCGCTTCCGAATGCCAGGATCGCTCGCTACGGCGGAGAAACGCGTTATGACACCAGTGCTGTCATCGCCAAGGCCTTCTGGCCAAATGGTGCGCAGCGCCAGTTCATTGCCAACGGCAAGAGCTTCCCCGACGGACTGAGCGGTGCCGTTGCTGCAGGCTACAACGGCGCGCCAATGCTGCTGGCTAAAAAGTCCTGCCTGCCTAAGTCCATAGGCTCAGCGCTGACCGGCATGGAAGGTTGGACTAACGTGCTCATAGGTGGTCCGCTGGTTCTCGACGAGACTGTTGCCTACCGAAATGACGGAATCCTCAATACGTGTTCGTAGGCGTTGCGAGTTAGGGTTCGCCTAGCTGCACAGAGGCTCGTAGTTGCTGTTTGAGGCAACTACGAGCCTCTCTGTGTTCTGCAGGAGGGAGCCTGTCCCAGGGAAGGCTGGCACCCCGGCTCCCTATAGCGCGGTGCTACTTAGCTTGGCGAGCATCTATGCTCATATATCCATTGGCCGTTGCGTAGACCAGCAAACCCGAGAATTCCTGGCTCGCAACGCTTTTCCCCATCCTGATCCGCTTTGCAGGAACGCCCTGATACTCGATGAAGATGTTGCCCAAGCGAGAAATCGATTCAAGCACGGCGGCACGCGGGAAAGATGCAGTGAGCCGCGATCCGCTTTCGTCAACTGCAAGCTCGCCTCTTGCCACGGTTTCGGTGTCTCGATCCCTTATATGAATGCCGATTGGCGACGGTCCCGAGACTGGAAAATCGACGACCAGACAGATGCGTTCAGCAGTATTCTCGACCGAAACAACTGCAGGCGCTTTCTCAGCTTCCATTTTATTCTGGGCAAGCTGCTCCAGGTATTCCAAGTCGCCGGCGAGGATGGCATCGACCAGCTTTGCCTCTTGCGGCTTGAAGAGCGCTGCAGAATTATCCAGTTGGAAGGTTTCCAAGAAACTCTTGTGGCTCGACACCCATGCTGCGCGCTGTTCTGCGGTATAACGCAGGAAACGTTGTCCGTCATAGAAACGCAAACCCTTGCGAACGAACAATCCGGCAATGCGCTTCCTTGCCACTTCCAGATCCGGCCCCGTGTACGTCGCGATAGTCTGCGCGATCTTGGTCAAGGAACCTACATAACCGGCAGGATCGATTTGCTGCGTACTAATATTCTGGCCGTCCGACCTTAGCCGGATCTCGTAGTAGTTGTAGTCGCCCAGGATGCTGATTCGCCGAGCAGCGGAATATGCTTCGACCATGGCGATGCCATCTTCAAGCCTGACTTTTTCTTCGACAAAGCGGATGCCATGCGAATTGAGAAGCCGTCGCCTGATCATCTTTTGCGGCGAAAGGGTCCGCAGAATAAAGTCGTAGTCGACATCGAGAATTGTTTTTTCAAACAGCTTCGCTTGAACTCTCCGGCCGTCCAAACCGACCATTTTCGGCACGAGGACATCCACGTCGTGCTCCAGCGCAAATGAAGTCATGCGCCTTAGCGCTTGAGGCCCGAGCCGGTCATCACTGTCGATGAAGAAAACATATTCTCCACGCGCATTCTCAATGCCTACATTGCGCGGCTTGCCCGGCCAACCACTGTTCTCTTGATGCAGGGCGATGAAGTTCGAATTTCGCTTCGCATAGACATCCAAAATCTCTCCGCCAAAATCCGTCGAGCCATCATCAACGGCAATGACTTCGAATTCTTCTGGCTTCAGGTCCTGGGCTTCCAGAGAATTAAGCAGTTCCGTAAGGAATGGCATGGCGTTGTAAACGGGAATAACCACACTCACCAATGGAGAAGGTCCCTGGAGCACCGACCCGCTCGGGAGGACATCCTCCTGCCTTGATTCCCGATGCACAGGACTCTTCGTAACAGCAGGGTTATCATTGATACGTTTACGGAAAAATGCCATGTCATCCTCAGTAGAGACAGTGAATTACAGAGCAAGCAAGCTCGCTCCTGCAATTCCCTACTTTACCGCAATAGCTACGTCGTCACAGCTCGTTCCATTTTCTGGCTAATCACCGTAGAAACCCCGTCGCCGCGCATAGTGACGCCGTACAGGGCATCAGCTACTTCCATGGTCTTCTTCTGGTGGGTAATCACAATCAGCTGCGAGGACTCGCGCAACTCTTCGAAGATCGTGATCAGGCGCCCCAAATTCATATCGTCCAAGGCCGCCTCCACCTCGTCCATCACGTAGAACGGCGATGGGCGAGCCTTGAAAATGGCGACCAGCAACGCGACAGCAGTCAGCGAACGCTCGCCACCGGAGAGCAGCGAGAGCCGCTTGATCTTCTTGCCGGCCGGACGCGCTTCCACCTCGATGCCTGTGGTGAGCATATTCTCGGGATCGGTGAGCACCAGCTGGCCCTCGCCGCCTGGGAAGAGGCGATCGAAGATCCGCCTGAACTGCACGGCTGTGTCGTTATAGGCCTCGGTGAACACCCGCTCGACGTGGGAATCAACGTCGGCAATAATCTGCTGCAAATCCCCTCTGGACTTCTTCAAATCCTCGAGCTGGCCGGAAAGGAACTTATGGCGTTCCTCCAAGGCAGCGAACTCTTCAAGTGCCAACGGATTGACCTTGCCCAAGGCCGCCAGGTCGCGTTCGGCCTTCTTCAGCCGCTTTTCCTGCTCGACGCGATCATATGCCCGGGTGCCGACAGGATTGCCTTCTTCATCAACGTTCTGCCGCAGCGCGCCCCACTTGTCATCTTCGTCGAGGGCCTCCGGAATCAGCTGGTCTGGACCGTAGTTGGCGATGAGGTGATCAGGGGTGTATCCCAGTTCTTCCAGGGCCTTGGTCTCAAGATTTTCAATGCGCATCCGCAGTTCCGCACGGGCCATCTCATCACGGTGCACAGCATCAGCAAGACGGGCCAGCTCGGCGGAGAGTTGCTCCGCTTCCTTGCGTTGACTGCCCAGCATGGATTCCAGTTCGGATTTCTTTCCGGCCAGCTCTTCGCGTTCTTGGCCAGCCATCGATACCGATACTTCAATGAAACGCAGGACGCGCTCAGCAGCTTGCTCAATACGGATCGCATTGGCTGCTTGCGCCTTGCGTTGCTCAGCTCGACGAGCTGCAACATCACGGTGATTGCGCTCAGCGGCCGCAGTGCGGCGCAGCCCCTCAACGCGCGAACGCAACGCAGAAACGCGCTCTTCACTACTGCGCAAGGCAAGCCGGGCTTCTAATTCCTGCTGTCGTGCCGCGGCTGCAGCATCTGCAAGAGCTGCTCGTGCCGCGTCATCAACGGTTTCTTCATCTTGATCCGTTGAAGCTAGCTCCATGCGCTCGGTAATCTCTTCCAGAGATTCCTGCTCGATTTCCAGCTTCTCCAGCGTTGCTTCGAGCTTTTCTTCCAGCTTGGCTTTGTCCGATCGCGCGCTGCGAAGTTTCTGTCCAAGACGTGCCAGATACGTGGATAATTCATCAATGGTGGCATCAGATTCAGCCAACGCCGACTGGGCTTCATCTCGCTGTTGCTGAGCGATGGAAAGCTCTGGTCCCCGCTGAGCCAATCGTTGCTCGACTGTAGAAAGTTCTTCCTGGCACTGGGATAGTTCAGTTTCCGTCTGTTCCACTAAGGCCTGCTGCGCGATCAGGGAAGCAACTGCTGAGTCCCCCACGGAACTGCGAACTGCCGAAACAGTTATGCCATCCAAGGTGGTGAGCAGCGCAGATGGGTTCTGCACCAAAGCCGCAGGAGCTTGGCTCATTTCCTCAATGATGTAATGGCCATCAAGAAGCTGATCAAGCAAACTGTTCAGCGGGCCATCGGCAGCTACAACTTCACGAGCGCTGACGGCATTAGGCATCGCAGGAGCCTTTGCACCACTTGGAAGAACTTCGGCGTGCAGGAATACTTGGCTGGCCTGCTGCTGTTGGAGGTCTTCGATGAGATCCAACGCATCACCGAGGTTCTTGGCTACCAAAGCTTCTGCACTGTCACGCAAAATCGCGGCGACGGCCTGTTCATATCCCGGATTAACCGTAATCAGCTCCCCCAAACGACCGAGGAGCAGTCCGGATGTTGATCCAAGAAGCTGTGACGACTGATCATCTGGTTTGGAGTTCAACTTCAGGGCTTCAAGGCGAGCACGCAATCCGGAAACACGCACAGATAGCTCGCGTTCACACTGGCTATCGGCATTGTGTTCTTCTGACATTGCTGCGTGTTCCCGATCTGAACTCTCAAAATCGATATTCAGTTGGGCTTCGCCAGCCAATTGTTTTTCAAGATCACTGGCAACTTCTGCGTGAGAGCGCAAATCCAGTTCAAGGTCCGAGTCGAAGGACTGGACGCTTTCCTGGAGTCGGGATATTTCGGCCCGGGTCACGTCGACACGGCTGCGTGCGGAAGCCACCTGCGAGGCGAGCCGTGACATGCCTTCTCGACGGTCCGCCGCGGCACGGAGCATGGCAGCCATCCGCTGCTGTTCGGCGCGTGATGCTTCCTCGGCCTGCTCTTTAGCCTCTACAGCTTCAGCAAGAATCTCGTGGCGGTCTTCAAGAGCTTCTTCAAGTTCCTCAAGTTCTTCGCTCATTCGCTCAGCTTGAGCTTCCAAACGCTCAGGATCACGGCTGGAATCGAAATGGGTTTCATTGCTTTCCAGCAATTTCCCGCGTTCACGAGCCAACGCGGCAAGCGATCGGTAACGCTCTGCCTGCGTGCTCAACGAAACCCACGTTTCCTGGATTTGAACCAGGCGCGGGGTAATGGTTTCCATCTGGGCAGTCAGTTCAGCGATGTGCTTCTTGATGCGTTCCAGACGTGCCGCAGCGTCTTCTTGCTGAGCTTGGATCTTGGATTCGTCATCAATATCCTGTGCAAGCTTGTTGTTCAGTGTTACCAAATCATCTGCCAGAAGACGGGACTTTGCATCCCTGACATCAAGCTGCACCGTCTGCGCACGGCGAGCGATTTTCGCTTGCCGGCCCAGTGGGGCCAATTGGCGGCGAACCTCGGCGCTCAAATCTTCAAGACGATCCAGATTTCCCTGCATCGCTTGCAGCTTGCGCAGTGTTTTCTCCTTGCGCCGGCGGTGCTTGAGCACGCCGGCCGCTTCCTCAATGAAGCCACGCCGATCTTCAGCGGTAGCGTGCAGGATGCGGTCCAGCTGCCCCTGTCCGACAATCACATGCATTTCTCGACCCAGACCGGAGTCCGAAAGCAGCTCTTGAATGTCCAGAAGACGGCACGAACTTCCATTAATGGCGTATTCGGATCCACCCGTACGGAACAGCGTGCGGGAGATAGTGACTTCTGCATAGTCGATAGGCAGCTGGCCATCAGAGTTATCGATTGTCAGGGACACATGGGCACGTCCCAGTGGTGGGCGGCCAGAAGTGCCAGCAAAGATCACGTCTTCCATCTTGCCGCCGCGAAGCGTCTTGGCACCCTGTTCACCCATGACCCAGGACAGCGCGTCAACCACATTGGACTTGCCGGAACCGTTAGGTCCTACAACAGCCGTGACACCCGGTTCAAACTCAAAAGTGGTCGCCGATGCGAAAGACTTGAATCCGCGAACGGTGAGAGTCTTGAGATGCACGGCGTGAAGTTCCTATGTTTGGGCCAAATCGCTAAAGTTGGGTTGGGCAATCAAACCCAATCCTTGTCGCAATTCTAGCGAAGCGCACTGGGGATTATCTGGTTGTGCTCGCAAAATCCGAGGAAGAAAATCGAGGGATAGATCATTCTATGAGCATTCTGACGCAGATTGACCAGTGGCCAAGTGACAACGCGGTATCCGTGGTGGTGAACGGCAATGGTGCAATCGTTGACCAGCACGGTGATACTGCACGTGTTTACCCCTTGGCTTCGGTGACCAAGTTGCTCAGTGCCTACACGTTCTTGGTTGCTCTGGAAGAAGAAGCCATCACCCTCGAAGACCCTGCAGGGCCAGAGGGTTCAACCGTGCACCACCTGTTGGCGCACACCGCAGGCTACGATTTTGATTCGGAAACCATCCGCTTTGCTGTAGGGACTAAACGCGGATACTCCAACTACGGCTTTGAAAAGCTCGCAGAGCATCTGGAACAACAGACCGGAATCAGCATGGCCCAGTATGCCCAGGAAGCGGTCTTCGCTCCCCTGGGCATGGCTGATACGGAAATTGCCGGCAGCTGCGCAAAGGATGGCCGCTCCACCGCTGCGGACCTAGCAAAATTCGCTGCCGAACTTTTGCAACCAACTATCGTGGCGCAAGAAACATTGAGCGAGGCAACGCGTGTGCATTTCGAGAACCTGGCTGGAATTCTGCCCGGCTATGGCCGGCAGAACCCGAATGATTGGGGACTCGGGTTTGAAATCCGTTCATCCAAAGCGCCGCACTGGACAGGTGCAAACCATCCCGGTACCACTTTCGGGCATTTTGGCCAGTCCGGCACATTCCTCTGGGTGGACCCGGAACATCGTCTGGCCTGTGTGACGCTCACCGACAAAGGCTTTGGCCAGTGGGCTGTTGACGCTTGGGCGCCGTTCAATGAGCAAATCTTGTCTGAGCTAACGTAGTTTTCCGTACTTCCTGCGGTTCTGAATCCGATGTACTTCCAACACCCTAAGGTTAAGTGACATTCGAATTTCTCAAGTCCGACTGGATCCCTCCAAGAGGTCCAAGCCTGACACAGAGTCTCCCCTTCGCGACCGCACATCAGAATACCGGTATTATAGCAACAAGAATACATGCCAATACAGACGAGATATGAATGTTTACGATATCTAAACGACTTTCCAGGACGAAATGAAGAAATTTTTCGTATACGGCGGTTGCGTTTCGCGCGACACATACGAGCTAATAAAAAATGAAAACTCCTTAACGCACTATGTCGCGAGGCAATCGCTAATTAGTGCGGCATCTAAGCCCGAAAAACGAATTCCAGTTCAGTCATTGCCGCTAAACTTTAACTCTCGAATGGTTAGAGGAGACATCCAGTCCTCCCTTTTCCCTAAAATCATCCAAAACAGTGACGAAATTGATATCTTCCTGTTCGATATATTGAGTGAGCGCCTAGGCGCATACCGCATACACGGCGGAACTTATATAACGAATTCCACTGAACTTGTTAGCTCAAATCTACTGTCAACGTTTAAGATTCCACGAACGCTAATTCGATTTGGTAGCGATAGGCATTTTGATATTTGGTCAAAATCCGCGGATCAACTAAAGATCCTATTGCAGGCTAAGGGGCTCTTGGAAAAATCGCGCTTAATCAAGGCAAATTGGACAGACATAACGATACAGGGAACTCCAACTCCGCAATTCAGGGGCATGGACTCAGCAACGGCGAACACCCTATACCAACGATACTACGATTACCTTTCTGGATTAGGTTTCGCAACCATAGAACCAGGACCTGAGATTTCTCTATCTGACAAAAATCACAAATGGGGCCCTTCTCAATACCACTACCAAAACGACTTCTACAATAAAATAATTGAAGAACTCGCTAAGGGCTAGGACACTAAATGACTAATTATAAATTATTGACAAGAGGTTTGGGCCTAAAAGTCAACGCGCGGCTGACGGGCGGACCTGACGACGCCGAATACACGTTCAAACTGCACCGTGGCAACGAGGTCACCGCGACGTCCAAAGCAGGCAGTTCGAACACATGGGAAACGCCACCATCTCTAGCTCCTGGCAAATACCATTTTACGTGCATGATTCGAACCAATTCTTCCATGGAAGTAGTTTCGAGCCTACCTTTTGACTTCGGACTTAACAAACAGATGATAAGGCCGCGGACTTTAAAACCACGCCCTGCCCATCAGCCTCCTGCTTCTTTCCATTCATTACTCTATTGGGAGAGCAGAAAAGCTTTCGGCCACCGAGAGAATAGTGCGTGGCTATTGGACGAGAAACTAAATGCCTATGCCTTCGCTGAAAGTCTTGGACTGTCTAGCCCTGCACTAGAATTGAGGAGTTTTAACCACGATCAAATACCCCTTGAGCGAAATACTGTCGTAAAGCCACTCGCAGGAGTCATGTCGCAGGGCGTATTTCTCATAACCGCTGATTCCATCATAGACCTTGTTAATAATCATATAATTTCTAATTTCACTGACTTACGCCAGTGTATGAAGAATCTTATAACGAGCGGTAAGATCAAGGAAGATCAGTGGATCCGCGAACGTTTGATTCTTGATGATAAAGTCGTAGACCAGCCTGCTCGCGACATTAAATTCTACACCTTTTACGGTCAGCCGCTCCTTGCGCTGGAGACCGTTCGCATTCCTAAAGTACAACGTTGCTGGTACGACAACTATTCAAACCTAGTTAACACAGGTAAATACTCGAAGGAACTTTTTGTTGGGCACGGGATTCCTCCAGAATTCTACGAAATCGCTGAGCGAATAGGTCATAGCATTCCAGCACCATTTGTCAGAGTTGATTTGTTGGCCTCACCAAGCGGTGCCGTTGTTAATGAAATTACTCCCAAGCCTGGGGGTGCACATCTATTCGCTGCATCGATCGACAATTCTTTAGGCAACCACTTGGTGAGCGCAGATGCCCGATTGAGAACGGACCTCATTTCGGGTAAGAAATTTGAGCATTTTAAATCGATCCAAAAACATCGCACTGATATTTAATCAAAAAATTTAGGTATGGTGAGATTTTAATATGAACTATTCGAACTACGCACAATGGAAACAGTTTCACTATTTGTGGGATTCTTTAGAGCATTTTAGGAATACGTGGAATCGCATTCCGGGAATTCACACTATCCAGTTTGCCGCTGGGCAGAAAAACATTGACCTCTACATCAACGAAAATATTAAAGAGACTACTCATAAGGCTACTCCGATATTTTTCAGTGGAGCGATATCGAATCGAACCACTCAATTAGGACCATTTTTTTCCGGTCTCGGCATGACTAAGAGGCTTGGGCTACCATTGATTGCGATTGCGGATCCAGCTCTCGATGCTGATCGCGATCTCAAGCTGGCCTGGTACTTAGGGGACGCAACCGACAATTTCGGAGAAAACCTGTCCGCAACTCTCGATGCCTTGCATCAGATTTTAGAGACTGAACTGATTCTGGTTGGTGGATCCGGTGGTGGATATGCTGCTTTGAACGCCGGGCTGGACACTTCGAGCCGAACTACGACATTGGTTTGGAACCCACAAACAGATATATTCGAATACTCCCCCAGATTCGTCAAGGACTATCTTCGTAGTCAATACAATTTTTCGCACGACACTTTGCGCCGCGATGATTGGAAAGAATACTGCCGAATCCGTACTGATCGTGCGTCACGAACGTCAGTGGTCACTGAATCAACTCTACATAGACCGCGCAGATTGGTTTACCTTCAAAATCTAGGTGATTCACACCGTATAGAACATTTGCAGCCGCTTTGGTTCAAGACGACAACGCGTGAGTTGGTACAAGGGAAAAATCTATTGGGAGATGACCATGGTGTCTACCTAGCAGAGTTCGCATTGGGCCATGCTCCGCCATCCGGGACGCTCATTGGGTCTGTCCTACGGGAGTTGATGAATACAACCCTCGCGGTTAAGGATTTGACCTCTCTAGATGAATTTATCTAGCTACCCTAAATATTAAATATTTTGGGTTGATATGCCATGGACCGTTCTTTACCCCACGATTTATACGAGAAAAGGGGTAAAGAACGGTGCCCAGTTTTGTTATGATGCATGCCAGGAGATTAAGGCGACTACCGAATATATATCCCTGATTCGTCCACGAGTTAAGGGTTTGTCTTTCAATAGGTCGTTTACATACGCCCAGTTTAAGTCCGGTGCCGCTCCACGAATTTGTTTATCCGCTAACATCCTGGTCAAAACAGATTGAGCATCAGTATAGCTAGCGGACTGCCAAAAATTAACGCCAAGACGGTTTGCCTGCTCGACGAATTGTGCTCTCTCCGCGGCAGTGGGATTCTTATCGTCCAAAATAAATGGATCCAACGTGTTAGGAATGACACGATTCTTGGTATGAGGCGTGCTGGGAGCATTTTCATAAGAACTCGGTCTGCCCAAAGGCAACGAACGCACACCATTGAATCGTCTCAAGTTCTGGAATTCGTCAGATTCAAAGCGCGGTTTATCAAACTCGAAGCTAACCAGATCCGGATCGAATGATTGCATGAGATCGTAGCCTAGGGCATTACCCGAACGTAGGAGAATTGGTGTTGACATTGCGAGCCTGAATCCATGGAGGGAATAAGCCGGATCGATTCGGGTCCCTACGCGGCTCCAGGCCATCGAACCTTGTCCAAAGTGAAACCTAGCGCGACGATGTATCCAAAGGGCATCACCCCGGAAATCCTTTTCTTCGTACTGATCGGCGACCGACTGCCATTTTGCGTTGATCGACCGTGATAAGGAGGCCCAGGCTTCCTCTGAAATATACGTAGAATCTTTGTTAGACCATGGAAGCATCGACCGCATAGCTGCATTCGGATCATTCCTGTCAATTTCGGCGAATCGGTCTGCATAGACGGTTCGGTACATTTCGCCGTATCCACCACCGACAGCAACAACATCGACTGGGATCTCTCTACCATTAGGACCTGTGGTAAGAATTCCCCCACTGTGAAATAGCGGACCTAAAAGTCGCTCAGTGATGGAATGCGCTGGTCCAGGGACAAGTCCTGGACCAGTTGTCCTTTTTAATCCGTATTGCTCGGTCAAGCCATCCGCGATGATTCGATCCCGAGTTTTCTCGGGACCGGAACAGAAAAATCTGAACTTATCCTTTACTCCTGCGTGGGTGATTGCTCCTAGCACCAGACGCGAATCAAACCCGCCGGTAATGTGAGCGATTTTCATCTGAGAACGAGACCCTGCGACAGCAACAACGTTCTCGATAATGTCTTGCCGCGTCTTCCTGAGCAACTCGAAATAAGAGTCTGAGTTGCTTTCCAAAAGTTCATTTCTCATATTAACTATTTGGAATGTTCCAGATTTGATCTGGATGAATTCAAATGAATCTAGTGTCTTAATCTCGTCATAGCTAGAATCAGTAGTACCACAATTACCAATTAAAAGTCGTTCGACTTGGAAGTTGTATGACTTAGTCGTTCGAACACCGTCAGCTTGCAATGCGCTGTTCAATGAAGCTATATCTGTTGAAGCATAGTATTTCCCTTCTACATTGTAGTAGTAGACTATCGCGCCGCCGAGCGGGTCTGGCACCACTACGGCTTCTTGGTTCGTCTCGTCCACCACAAATAGAGCATTGGGGTTGCGGGTCCGAGATATCCAGCTTGCTCCGGTGCTCCGAAGGGTATCACTACCAGCGATCAACGGGACGAGAGAATCTAGATTCTCACGAGCCGAAATGACGCGGCCGTCGAATATAGCCGCTCCGTCTATCGTGTATCTTCTATCTCCGACAACGTTTGTGGACTGCCCGTTCAGGAGAGCCATTTTAGCGCCGTCTTGTCGCAATGGGTCATATCTGATGACGGGCGCAACGGTGCCAGTTATCGTTTTGGAATCCGCAGCTTCTGGGACAGAAATATTATCCATTCGCCCAATATAACACCTTGATAACTTATCTTTCGAAATGCACCTGAAGTTCATAGCAGCAGCAGCTGCTTATACAAATTAGTCATCATCCGGCCATCTGCGATCCATAGAACATCTCCACTTCGAGCAGAATTTTACTTTATTGAAAGTTAGAAACACTTTCAGCAATGCAGGTTTCGATAGGCACCAGGAAATTTCCAGAGAACAACGAAGTATTCTCAGACGTTTCCGGTATCTTGCATACTTCCTGAAGGAGGGGACATTTCTACTCTCGGCTATCCATCCGTGTCACGACGTCTAGCCTTTATCTATCCATAGGATCATAGAAGCGAATACTGCTGGTGCGCCAGCAGAATACTAGTTTATTAGCGGTAAGCCCTCTTCGACTTATAGCGAGGTGAACCTGAAAGAAAAGTAGGGCTCGCAATCCCTTCTGAACCGTCTGTAACTGTTTGTAGGGGCTGGCCTGGGACTAGCTGGCAGGGTGATATTGGTTCTTCGGACCCGATGTGACTCATGAACCGATTGACTCCTAAAGGGTGTCATTTCCGGTATCTGTCCGTCTGGCTGGACGGACAGGCATCGACCCCGCCTACCGCGACGGCCTGACTAGAAGCCAACCCAATCTTCGTGGATTGTGGCCCCATACAGGCCTGCCTCGTAGTGAACTTCTCCCGGGCCGATATCGGACACGACACGGCTCACAAGAAGGCGGCATCTTATGCCAATTACGGCTGATCACTAGCAATTTAATTTCTGCGTGGACACTCACGCAGCAACGCATGCATACGCGATTTTCGAATCGGCTTCAGGTCGGGTTCTGGCTCAAGAAACCTTCTCGACCAGTTCCACCGGCCTCACCCATGTAGCAACCTGGATCAGGCGCCGAACCGAGGACAATATCGACTCTGTTCTTATCATGGGCGAGTCCACCGGTTCTTACGGAGCCGACATATCCGAACGACTAACGCCGAAAAGATATGTGGTGTGGTTGAAGCACCCGCTCCATCAGCCAAATGGCTCCGAGGCAAGGGAACACAGACAATCTGGACGAAAATACAGTAACTAGATCGGCACTAGTAATGGATCTTGAAAAGCTGTGTGACCGTCGAGCAGGCGATGTGCAGACCGCGCTTAGAGTACATAGCGTAAGGCGCGACCAGATGATTACTGATCGGCTTCGAGTCAATAACGCACTGGCGAGGCTGATACGGGCGAATGATTCAAATATGAATGCCCGCAAGCCGCTGAGCGCAATGCAGAGCAAGAGTATGACAACATGGCGCGAACGAGATGAGCCACTTGGCACTGGTATCGCCCTCGGTGAAGCTGTACGTCCAGCGCACAACAGATCAACGGGCTGGATTGCGACCTGAAATTAACCAGATAAAGCTCACCGAGCTGACTTTTGAACATACACCGTCACGGGTGGCGATGCAGGGCGTGTCTTCTGACCAGGCCGTTCGTGCCCGTGTCCCGCATTAGCCGGTCAACCGTGTGTTTGGAGAGCTCGGGGAAGCCGCTGCGGCGCAGCTATGCGGCAATCTTCTGACGACTGTAGAGGATTTCCGGCCCAAGCCGCTCCCCCAGCATCTGGATCGCGGCGCCCGCGCCACGAGTCGATGATCTAGGCGTCCTCGATGGCGCGCAGTGCCCGCTGTCTTGTTTTCCAGACCCGCTGGTTCGTGCATCGACCCGCACGCCTGCTGACGGAGGACGGCGCAGATCAGCGTCGGCGAGGGTCCAGCTTCACCGCGAAGAGAATCGATGTAATCTTCAGGGTTTCATTGACTTCCTTCAGATCCCGGTTTTGGGCAGGTTGGCGCTTGCGCTAATCCTGATAATCGGTGGTTGACCGATCCTTCACTCCGGTGTCAACATGGGTCGGGAACACCCAACGACGCAAGGACTCGGGACCGGCATCCAGTATCGGAGCAAAGACCTTGCAAGCCGCGTGCACGCATGGGTGTTCGGGGAGACGATCCAGGACCAGCTGTACGGCACGGTCACGATCTTCGGAAGGCTACTTCTTGGGTATGGTGTCATCTTTCTCTCGAAAGACAGTGGCATCAAACCGCGTACGGTAAACAGTGGTCGACTTTTCGTGATCTTGTGTAGATCTTGACGCCCTAGTCTGCTATCAACCCTTCAAGCACCTCTCGATTTTTGTGAGCTTCGAGAAGTTCTTTCGCCCAAATTAATCCTTAGTGTTTCCGCGCGGGTACTTATTACTGAATGGAAATAGTACTCCATCACTTTCAGAAAAATATGTATGCTGGTGACTCAATGATAAAATTTATTGAAGTGTCAATATCTCGCATTTGACTCTACATTCACTAGATAGCACTCCTCCCTGAACTTCCAGAGGATCACGTAGAAAGTTGTTTTCATTGGAGAGAAATATCAACGATCCTGACGTCTTCGATTCTCTGGACCAAATCCAAATTCGTCAGTACATCGTGAATCGTTTTAAATCAAGTTCAACCATGAGCACCCTCAGGAATCTCCAGAATTTTACTCTGTCCGGCTCGCTCTCACATCCCAACTGGGGATCTGTGGAGATATTAGTGAATGGAACTATTCAACTATCGAATAACAATAGCGTGAATCGTTTTGTACAGGGGTGGATATTTCTTTCTGGGTGGTACGCAGCTTTGGAGTCCTCCGCCAAAGACTTCGACCATGTTGAAAATTTCGTTCTAATCTGGATTGAACAATATGGCTCATTGCAGGAATCCGATTTAAGCTACAAGACTGTCTATCATGATGAAACCACCGCGCAAAGATTAGCTGCAGCTATCCATTTACATCACCTTTGTATGAGGCATAAAAGAACCCGTTTGATCAGTGAACTACAACGTTTAATGGACCAAACCGCGGCACTCCTGTACACAGACGATTTCTATGCTGGAAAAAACAATCACGGTATGTTCCAGGCAAAGTCTCTGCGAGACTATGCAGTCTATGCTGACTGGGCAGAGCATGCCACTCGATCCAACTTCTTAGCCCGCTCCCTGACGCGTATTTCTGAGTATTTTGCATATTCCTTCACGTCCGAAGGAGTGCATATCGAACACAGTCCGTCCTATCACCTAATGATAGCTAGACATATTCACGAACACTCATTGTTCATGGAGGCTGCTTTCGGTGTTATTCCCCCTGAGTTAAGCAAGATACTCGCGAGTGCCGAATCGCATACGATTCATTGTGTTCAACCAGACGGGAAATTTCTCCCACTAAGTGATACTGCGCAAGTTGCTCTTTCAGGAGCACGGAACAACGTTTTCAATAGCGAGGAGTTTGCTTACGTGTCTTCTTGCGGTTCGCGAGGTAGTGAACCCGGTACCCGCACATTGTCGGAACCGGTCTCTGGATACTTTTTTCATCGCACGTCTTGGAGCGATAGTTCGGCTGGATATCTGGCGTTTATAGCTGCATACAACGGGGCCTACCACAAACATTCGGATGATCTCCACGTGTACCTTTGGAAATATGGCTACGAATTACTGACTGAAGCTGGACCTTTCGGCTATCAAATGCAAGATGCCATGACAAAGTATGCTTTCAGTCAATTTGCACACAATTCAATTGCGCTGGACTATAAATCTTTACCCCGGCATGACAGAAAATATGACCATGTTTCGATGACTCGCAGCCGAGTCGGAGAACTCGGGGAAATTTATGTAAGAGCATCAAACCCCAGGTTCACCGGCACTACCCATAATCGATCATTATTCATGTCCGATGATCTGCAACGCATCCGAGTGGTAGACAAACTAAGTTCAGAATCTAACCATATCTACTCATTAATTTGGAATTTTGTTCCGTTTCTCAGAGTAGAAATCTTTGAGAATTATGTCATAGGTTGTATCGATTCCTTACCTGTCATCAGGCTCGATTTTTCTGGCGTCGATATCCAGAAGATCGTTCGCTTTACCGGGCTAAGTGGATCTCGTCCGCGAGGATGGCGCTTTCCGAGTTTTGGTCACAAAGTCCCTGGCTCACAGATTCAAGTTATATTCGAGGGCCGGTCGGAAAGTGTAACTACCCTCATCACAACCTTCGACTTTGAAGCGAAGAAGCTTGGAAACTCCACCCCAAAGCAAATAACTAGCCTACAGGAGACTCCAAAGGTTTCTAGCGCCCTCCCTTCCATTCCACATGAAGGAGTCGAAGTGAAGGATCGTCAAAGATCACAGTTTGGTACTCTGCTTTGCCTTAACCATGTTCTTCGACTTGATCGTTGCAGCAAAGACACACGAGCAGTGATCCGTATTTACTACGAAAACGAACTAATACACGAGCACCGAGGGTTGGTTAAAAGTATGGCCTTCACTGTAACGCGGAAAGGTAGATACCGAGCCAGAATTTTTCCTAAGGGTGCAAACCATGCCATGAAGGCTTTCACGTCCGACTGGGTTCTTGTCCCCTAGGTTAGCAACATTGTTGAATGCGGGTTCTCCACCGCGCAAGTGGTGGCGTAGAACTATTGATTATAGGCGATGTGTGTCCCCAGCTGATAGCTTAAGATTCGCACTTCTACAATCAAAAATATAGGAAGAATAAATCGCGCAGCTGTGTCACTTACGAATAGAATATCTTCAGCCAAACTCGGGGGAGACGAACGCGTTGGGTCACGATTCAGTTGACGACCATCCGTGAAACAATGATTACGAGAACATAGATTAGTTGGGTGCCCCCCCCTCGAAGGAGATAAGCATGGTAGTAGTTTGGCCCGTTCACTTCTCATCTCGATTGATGGGCCGGCGCTTGGGGAGTAGTGGCCTTTCAAGTTTCGCGATCGCTTTAGAAGCATGGCGACGAGGACTAGAAGTGACATTCACGGCGCCCGAGCTACACCTCTACTCCATTTCAGATGGCACCACTAAGATCGACTTCAATTTCGCTAGGCCCGACTCACTTACCCCACGAGCAGACTATCTTCGCCTCGATAGAAAGGGAGAAACCAACCAGATACTCACAAGACACGCAATACCGTCGCCACGGAGTATTCTGCTAGAGACATCGAACACAACATACGAACAGCTGCGTGAACTCGGTTTAATAATGGGATATCCTCTCGTTTTGAAGCCAAATCAAGGTTCAATGGGCCGTGGTGTCTTCTCGAACCTCAACGATTGGAACGAACTTCGGGATGCTTTCCATGAACTGACTGTCATGCTTAAACAAGATACGATCCTTTTAGAGCGTCATCATGGAGGAGACGACTACCGTCTACTTGTGATAGGAAATCGTGTTGTCGGCGCGGTCAAGCGGATACCCGCCAATATTGTTGGTGATGGAAGATCCACCATTGAAGAACTAATCGCCATCAAAAACAACCGTCGGACCAGAAATCCATTTTTGGGTTCTGGGTTAATCAAAGTTGATTACGAGGTCCGCAAGTGTCTGACGGACCAAGGACTGACCATTGACACTATTCCACGGAAAAATCAACAAGTGACATTACGCAGGGTTGCAAATGCATCTGCCGGTGGCGATGTCCAGGACGTAACAGAGACTATTCCTGATGCTATCAAGGAAGCCGCGATACGAGCAGTGCGCGTTCTCCCAAATATCCATATAGCTGGAGTAGACGTGCTCTACGACGGATCTGACGAGACAAACTACGTGATAATTGAAATCAATTCGCGGCCACAGATTGGCGTGAATATGTATCCATCGATCGGCACTGGTCGCGACGTTCCAAAAGCCATACTTGACTCGTTCTTCCCTAGCTCTTCCAGGCCCACCGGTGACTCGTTCAAAACGATCCGCTTTGATCCCTCTGCGGTGCGTAATCTGTTCGCAGAAGGTTTGGCTTCGAAACTAACGTTACCCGCACTGCCTAAGCACGGTTTTCCGTTTCGCCAAAGGTACCTTTTCGACTCTGAGAGCGGTTCTGTTCAGTTACGTCCATATTCAGGTAGAACCATCAAGAAATTAGCACGAATTGGAGGCATTTCAGGTAAAATTACAAGCCGCCCGGATGGTGCACTTGAATTATTTGTTGCCGCTAGTTCAGAGTCTGCGGCACAACCACTTGTCGATAAAGTTTCGGACTTTTGCGGACAATCCGCACAGCCTTCAGCCTGGGACGGAATCGTCACTGTGGGGTTCAGGATCACGTAGTCGTTGTTCATCGAACATGTGAATTGACTTCCCGGGGCTAGCACGAATCGCGTGTTGCCTCTTGATCGGATCCCCGGGAGTGCCAGCCACGAGTAAACGATACTTTGGAATCGCAGCTAACGTCTTGTTCGGCGTGGTCGCGGCTGGCACACGGGACAGCTGTAGGAAGAACGGCCCATGAAGGGATCACGACGAATAAGAGACTCACGACCGTTTTCTCTGCAACGCAGACAGGCTTTGCCTTCGCGCCCGTAGGCGTTCAAGGACCTGGCGAAGTAACCGCTAGCGCCGTTAACATTCACGTATAGAGAATCAAAGCTCGTACCACCAGCGGCGAGGGCGCGTGTCATCACATCAACCAAAGCATTATTGAGGCGTTGCACTTCTGGACGCCTGATAGTGCCAGTATTGCGCAAACCTGAAAGGCCTGCTTGCCAGAGTGCTTCATCCGCATAGATGTTGCCGACTCCGGAAATGATCCCCTGGTCCAGAATGGCTCTCTTGAGTTCTGTCGTCTTTTTGCGAAGCGCGACGTACAGGTCTTCGGGGTTGCGGTGAGGATCCATCACGTCTCTGGCAATGTGAGCGGCCGCCTGTGGGATCGATGCTTTTAGCGACCCGGCTCCGGCAGGCAACCCATCGGTTGTTGCAACCAGTGGGGAGAGGAACATTCCCCCAAAGATACGCTGGTCTACGAAACGCAGTTCACTGGGGAAATCGGATCTTTCGCTGAGTGAGAGCCTGACTTTTAGATGTTTCTCATCGGGAGCATCAGGTTCTTCGACAAGAAGTTGACCGCTCATGCCGAGGTGGGCAACCAATGCTGCAGGAGTTGAAAGGCCTTCGAGGTCCATCCAGAGGAACTTGCCCCGGCGAACCACGGAAGCGATAGAGCAACCGCTCAATGTCTGTTCAAAATCTTCAACGCCGTCGGCATGACGGCGGACGGAACGCGGGTCCAGCACTTGAGCGGTTAGTACCGTTCGAGTGCGAACCCACTTATCCAGCCCTTCGCGGACTACTTCAACTTCTGGCAGTTCTGGCATGAACTAAACGCTATCCCTTAGGTAGCTGCTCACCTGGATGCAGCAACAGCCAAGTCTTGTGCGCCGCTTCCTGCTCAGCTTCCTTCTTGGATGGCCCATGTCCCTGGCCGTATCCCTCGTTTCCGATGTGGAGTTCGGCAAGGTAGGTGCGTGCGTGGTCAGGACCGGAACCAGTGACCTGGTAGTGCATCTCGCCTAGCTTTTGGGAGGCTACTTCTTCCTGGATTACAGTTTTCCAGTCAGTCGTCGCGCCCAGCAGCCGATGATCTTCCAGCAGTGGAGTGACGAAACGAAGCACAAACGAGCGCGCAGCTTCCATGCCTTGAACCAAATAGGTGGCCCCAAGAATTGCTTCCATGGTGTCTGCCAGAATGGAGGATTTATTGGCTCCGTTGGACTGGGCTTCCCCACGTCCTAGGAGCAGGTGCTCCCCCACTTCCAGATCACGGGCAATGATCGCCAAGGCGCGGGTACTGACGATAGCCGCTCGCCGCTTCGCGAGATCGCCTTCTGGCAGATTCGGGAAAGTTGCGTATAGGTATTCTGCAACGCAGAAGCCAAGAATTGAATCGCCTAAGAATTCAAGGCGTTCATTCGTTGGAATGCCACCGTTCTCATAGGAATATGAGCGGTGGGTAAATGCAAGACGAAACGTCTCGGAATCAATATCGATTCCGAGACGCTTCATAAGTTCTTCTTTTGAAGACATGTCTTAGACGTCTGCGACCTTGCGACCCTTGTACTCAAGGAACAATTCGGTACCAGCCGAGTCGGTGACAACCTTAGCCTGGTGAGGCAGGCTGTAGGTTACGCGACCGTTTTCAACGGTCTTCACCAGGTTCGGTGCGGTAGCCTTCCACTGAGAACGGCGGGCACGAGTATTCGCACGGGACATCTTCCGCTTTGGAACAGCCACGACTACTTCTCTTCTCTCTTGTCTGACGTTTTATCATTTGTCGCATCCTCTGCGACAATGTCGGACAGCTGCGCTAGCGCTGCCCAACGTGGATCCAGAATCTCATGATCATGCTGAGGGTCATCGTTGAGACTGATTCCGCATTCACTGCAGAGCCCCAAGCAATCTTCCCGGCAAACCGGCTGGAACGGCAGGGCGGTAACCACTGCGCTCCGTACTACCGGATCGATGTCAATCAAGTCACCGACCACCCAATACTGATCCACATCATCATCGTCTTCGAATTCTTCGCTCTCTTCATAATAGAAGAGCTCTTGAATATCAGCCTCGAAGTCGTACTCGATGGGCTCCAAGCATCGTCCACATTCCCCAGCGATTTGCGCTGTAGCGGTACCCGATACCAGAATTCCTTCATGCACGGCTTCAAAGCGAAGATCTAAGTCAAGCTCAGATCCTCCACGAATACCGATGAGTGCATTTCCCACATCTGCGGGTGCCGAAACCTGCTCATTGAGAGTTTTCATTGAGCCAGGCGAACGGCCGAGCTCCCTGGTTGAAAAAACCAGAGGCGAGTTGCGATCGAGTTCGCCGTGTGACGATCGATCAGAACGCTTTTCGCTAATGATGACTCCTATAGAAACATAGTCCGACATTTCATCTTAGCTTGCCGTAGGCCAAGTTCCCAAACTGAAACCAGTTTTCAGAGCTCGATGCCGGTGTTGCACTCACCACAGCATATCGTAGACGACCTGCCAATCCCTACTTGCACGCGTTGCTAATCCAACATTCCCGACCTTGCAATCCGGGCCGCGGACTTCGAAGAAGAATCGGAATAACGCCACGGGCGAGCGCGACGCAAAACGGCTTATAGCAAACGTCCCGAAGAAAGCCTGCCCAGCGAATTATGCTTGGTCATGCTTCGAATTAAGTGGTGAGGGATTCTCTGTGAAAGTGTTACGAACCGTCAATAGCGTCGTCAAGAAAGTGCAATCGCGCTATGAGACACGGCGACACCTGAAGTTCATTCAGAACCACGCCACAGAACTACGTCACCTGCCCGTGGACGCTGACCGGTACAAGGTAGCGCTGCACTTTCCCGATGAGATGGCCAACGCCTACCAGATCAGGCAATGGTACGAACCGCTTTTAGCCTTGGCAGAATTCGTGCCGGTGGTAATCATCGTACGAAGTCCTGATACTGCACTGTCGCTGCGCAAGGAATGCCCGCTACCGATTCACTTCGCCCCCGCCGTTGTAGATGTTGAGCGATTCATGCAATCCCAGGATCTACGTGTGGTGTTCTACGTGAATCAAAATATCCGGAACTTTCAAATCATGCGGTTCAATGCGCCTAATCATGTCTTCATCTGCCATGGCGAAAGCGAAAAAGCCTACATGTGGTCCAACCAGCTCAAGGCCTACGATTATGTATTTTCAGCCGGTGAAGCAGCTAAAGATCGCCTGGTAAATCACTTGCGCAATTTCGACGCTTCGTTGCGATGCCGGTTAATTGGGCGTCCGCAAATAGATGTGGATTATGCGTCGCCGGTGAACCTGAATAAGGAACTACCAACACTTCTCTATGCCCCAACGTGGGAAGGCGACCGGCCTTCCATGAATTATGGCTCAGTACTATCCCATGGTGAACAATTAATTGACGCCCTGATCAAGGACGGCGGATTCAACGTTATTTTTCGTCCCCATCCACGTTCTGGAATGGGTGCGAAACCCTATGGGCAAGGCGTAGAAAGAATCCGAAAACAGCTGAGGGCGCACAGCGAAACTTCAAAAGCCCAATTCATTTTCGATGACTCGGCCCACTGGGGCTGGCAGTGGTCAGCTGCCGACCTTTGCGTGACTGACATTTCCGCAGTTGCTTATGACTTTTTGGCGACAGGGAAACCAATGTTCGTGACGCAACCAGTGTCCACCGAGGCTACCGTTGATGAAACTCCAGCGCTGCAACAGGTGCCTGCCCTTACAGCTGCATCGGCAACGGAAATCAGCCGGCTGGCGCGAGAGGCCTTGGCCGGCAGCAACCCGCAGCTACGAGGACTGGTGAATTACTACTTTGGCGACGTTTCCCCCGGTGCCAGCATGCAACGTTTCATTGCAGAAACGCTGGCGCTAGTGCAAGAAGACAGCGTCACTGATCACTAGCCAGCTTCAGCAGCATAGTGGTGCCGGGCCTGCAAGAGGCCCGGCAACACAATTTCAATAAGCTGCGGAGTCTTCCTTATTTGAAGAAGCGCTCAACAACGCGTCGCGCAGCATGTCCGTCATCGTTTGGGGCAAACTTTTCAATGAATTCGTCTCGATTCACCCCTGGCAGATCAGCCCCCGCCAAGGCTGACGATAGTGCATCCCAAAGGTCGCTCTCTTCTTCAACAATTGGGCCAGGCAACGCACTCTCGTAGTCCAAATAGAAACCACGCAGATTGTCCCGGTAGTTCTCCAGATCGTATGCATAGAAGATAATTGGTCGTCGCAACAGCGAGTAGTCGAAGAACACCGACGAATAATCAGTAATCAATACATCAGAAGCAAGGTACAGTTCCTGAATATCTGGATGACTCGAGACATCGATAATGCGGTGCCGCAGGCTCTCCGGAATCGACACGGCATTTGATACCAGCACATGCATGCGCAACATCAAGATGGTATCTTCGCCAAAACGACGGTCGAACTCCTCCAGATCCATTGGCAGGTCGAATCTGAATTTACCGCGGCTTGAAGCCGCATCGTCACGGAATGTCGGCGCGTAAAGTACGGTCTTGATTCCTGGGGGTATTGCAAGCTCATCACGAACACGCTTTTCTTGCTCAGCAACGTCGGTACCGGTCAAGATGTCGTTTCGGGGATAGCCAAGCTCCACGGCTTCGCCTGAGAATGCATAGGCGGATCGCATGATCTCGCTCGTGTAGCGAGAAGGCGAAATGAGGTGCGTCCATTGGCGCGTTGCTCGTGTAACACGCTCAAGATACCCCTCATCGCGGCCTTGAACTTCGCGAACATCGAGTGCCATCTGCTTGAGTGGTGTTCCGTGCCAGGTCTGCAGGAACACTCCCTTCGCGCGACGCTTCACATAGTGCGGGAAGCTCTGGTTATTCACCCAGTATTTTGCCCGTGCGAGGTGCCAGAAATATTCCGGTGACAATCGCTTAACGGTAGTCGTCAAAGGATCGGAGAAGCGGTGCTTTCCCGAGTAAACCCATACCTTGCGACGTGTGTCACCTTGTCGCAGCAATTCCTCGTAAATATACCGAGGAGAGTCGCCGTACTGATTCCCGAGACCTGATTCGAAGACGATGAGGTCTTCTTCCATGGGAGCAAGCTTGTACAACTTGTATAGCTTGCGCATGACGTCAAAGTACCGCTTGTTCCTACGGAACTTGTTCTTCAACTTAACCGGCAATTCGGCACGCCAGCCAACGTTGGGTCTGCCGCGCAGCTCGGCTCGCTCGATTTCTTCCGTTATGCGTTGCGAATTGTTTTGGTCCCGATGGGTCATGAACACGTCAGCACGTTGGCGGTACTTGTCTTCCATGGCTTTCCCTCGTTGCAGGGTACGTGAAAGATCATCCAGCAATGTTTCTGCGTCAAAGGCAATGCGGCCTGGCAATTCGTCGTCCAAGTTCAAATGCGATCCGCTCGGTCCCAAGAAGCGAGAGCGATCGAACTGGTAGTAGTGAACAGGCTTGTGCAGGAAGCTGAAGTCAAAGTTCACTGAAGAGTAATCCGTGACCATGATTGCCGCGGTCTTGATTAGTTCCTGGACGTCAATTTCACCTTGGACAATTAGTCGAGCGGGCGCGCCAGCAAAATGATCCCTGAATTGCATCATGTTGGGATGGAGGCAGAAAACAACTTCCAGGCCATACCTCTGGACTAATTCTGCAAGTTCCGCCGAATTAAGCAGGTTTTTCCATTGCTCGAGGTAGTCCGATTCTAGGAAAACTTCCTCATTCTGCAACCAATCACGCCACGTTGGGATGATCAGGAGCATGTTCTCGTTAACACTCAAATCCGTCGCCAGCAAGGAATCGAACCGCGATAGCCCGGTGACCTTGACTTCGCCAGGCGAGTAGAGGAAGTCCTTAACGATGTACTGCTTCTCGCGCTCAGAGGAAACCATGAAAAGGTCCGTCGCAAAGCCAGGTGAATTCTTGCCGTAGTTGGGAACCATCCATTTGGTTCCCATGACGCCATGCTGCAAGAACACCCGAGTAGCGCGGCAACGCGAGGAGAAGCTATGGTGCCTTGTTGGGTACAAGTAATCGGCATGGTGCGTGCCGATGACTCGTTGCGCACGAATAGCCAATTCAAAATGTTCTTTGCTGCCATGGAAAACGACGTGATCCATGGAATCGAAATTCCGCAAATCGGGAGCTTTCTCATCGATGACATAGTATGCATCAATATCTGGGCGTTCTTTGCGCAGGTATTTGAACAGATGCAGCCCGTTGTCCTGAGCCTTGTAGGATAGTTCGCCGACGATCCAAATCGGCTTCGAATCCGATGGCTGGCTGATTGGGAAACTGCGCTGTTTAGCGTTAGCAAGTACGGCAAAGGCTTCTTTGTCGAACACTTCCAGAATCACCGATGTTGATTTTGCTTTGAAGGTGAAATACGGAGAAATCGCTAGAGTCTTTTCACCGATTGTCACCGCATCTGCACGCGTCGTGCTGCGCACGGCAAACGGGGTACGAGTCACTCGAATGCGTGCAAGCTCACCGCTGGAATTCGAAGTCGCCAGCAGATAGAGATCGTAGTTATCGCCACGATCGATCGCCTCCCAGTCAGCAGATTTGAAATCCAGGGTTGCTGACCAGCTGTAGATAGCACGTCCAAAGCGCTTTGCTGCATGCTTTTCGTCGAAAACCAGCTCCGCTGGAACTTCAACTGCAAATTCCGATTTACGTCCAACCAGTTGCAAAGTGACTGAGGACAACCGGTCGCTCTGCGTTTCCAGAACTCCGCCCAACGACAGCATGCCGTCGTGGATCCGGGTGATGTCAGTACGAATTCGATATTTGAAGCGTAGAGGACGGTTCAGGGCCAAAGCCACTTCGGCCTTCTTATTGATATAAAGTCCTACGCTGCGTTCGCCTGAATTATAGACCGTGTCATGGCTAAAAGTAGTCGACGAGAACCGCCCCAGAATACGGTGGGCGATAACAGGGCCGTTGAGGATTAGTTCCCCGGCGTCGATCCGTTCCCGGACCTCTTTGCGCCTGAGCAATTCACCGTCTTCAGTTAGCTGCAACCATGCGATTCCCGGAGGCAATTGATCGAATTCGGAGCTGAAGGTCAGTGCAAGACGAACCGTACCGGCGTACAGGTCATTTTCCAGAGTCACTTGGTTGTCATCTGCGTCATCCGAATCAGGAACGCTGGATTCCGGCTCTTCGTTGCTGGAAGCGAGTTCGCGATAGTCTTGCCACCGATCAAGAAGGGGATCCAGAGAGATCTCAGCATAGATTCGATGGGATTCATCGTGACCGATTTTGACTAGATCAGACGTAAGTGGCGCAACAGAAAGAACGATGTGGCTACCGTGTAATACCGAAACGGATTGCACGGGATGGGCAACGCTAGCGTCCAGATGCAGAACTTCATCACGAATTGCAAGGTTCAGCTCTTGGTAGCCGCTGTAGTAGCGATACTTTTTGCGCTTTAACCGCTGGGTACGCAAAGTCTGCATCGCTGACTGCGCCAAGTCTTGCATAGCTCGAATTTCAACTGCCACGAATAGTGTCCTTCAATGTTTTAGCTGTTATCCCCCGCGTCAGTCTTTCAGCGGAACAGCCTGGAAATCGCGCGTGTACAACATGAATAGGCCGCTAGCACCACACGGCAGTGGCCGTCATTTCATGTGATCCACAGTCTAAGATTACCGCCCATGGGCGCTCAAATCAGTTTGAAACCGCCACGGACACCTGCAAATGGCCATAGAGTCTGCCTCGACTGGAGCGTTGTCATTATCTGGCGCTTAAAGCAATTGGTCCCAATTCGTATGGTACGAATCGGGACCAAGGAGTCAGCGGACCTCTAGCTGTGCCAACCCCGGAAGTTCTCCAGCTTTCCTTGACGTTCAACAATCAGCTTCTGAATGACGTCCTGGAATCGCTTAGTTGAATCGCCTCGGTTCAGGTCGCCAAAGTAGAACTGGCGCATTTCAATGCGCTGATCCTTGTGTCCGTCACGAGTCAGTGCATCGGCGAGCAGGTCTCCAACGTTCTTCACGCTATCTTGGTCTACCACGTGGCAGGCCTGCGCAACGGGTGCATCGCGGTGAAGAATTTCGCGGTTACTACGTCGGTCGGAAATGACTAACGGATTGCCCGGGTGGAGGTACAGGTAGTCCAGGCCTACGCTGGAAACATCGGTAATCAGCGCATCGATCGACTCGAACATGGCCAAGATATTGCCCTGTTCGGATATCACGTGCTCTGCGCCGGCTTCATTGGCAGCTTCGATCATTTCCAGAATGCGTGCGTGTGCCTGAGCAACGCCAGGAGTATTGCTTTCCTGAATTCGTGGGTGCGGCTTGTAGACGACGCGCCAAGAAGGGTTCTCCAATAATGACTCGACAATGGCAACACCGTATTTGTCCAACGAGGTGTAGTTGTTGTCTTCGTTTTCCCCTTCCCACGTCGGCGCATACATGACATCGAACTTCTCGCTTGGTTCCAATTCGAGTTCGAAGTTGATATCCAGCTGCGGACGACCGGTGACTTCTAATTTGTTGAACTCGAAGTCAATCAACATTGCCTCGTGGCGCTTGATGGCTGCAGGGCCTGCGACAAAAACCTTGTCGTAGGCCTTGGCCTTATTCGAAACCATCGAGAGTTTGTCGCTCTCACCATGGTTTACATGCACGTGAACAAGCCTTGGGTGATCCAGGGACTGGAAATTCGTGCGCGAATTGTTGGTGTATATGACCAGCTTCAGGTCATTGTCATCATAAAGATCCATGAGATCGGTCAATCGGCGTACATAGATCTGTGGCAGGTCTGTAAATTTCTCCGCCGCTTTGAAAGCACTCAAAGTACGGAAGACCAGCAGTACTTCTTCTTTCTCATGCAGTTCTTCAAGCACCGGAAGCCACTGAGTCACCTGATAGATCTTGTCAGCGCCATCTCCGAAGTAAACCGCTACAGATCCTGGTACCGGAATATTGGATACACCAACATTCACATTGGCCGACGGACGACCGGTTAGCCCCATCAGACGGGATATCCGTTTTGCTTCCGGACGTCGCCCCACTTTTTGCAGGGCGCCCTTTACGCTGGACTTGATGGAGTCTGTGATGTGCTCGCTAGCCATGAGTACTTTCAAATCTCGAAAACAACAACTTACAACCAAACGAGTTTACTAGCTCAGTTCCTTTACGATCTGGCTCAAAGTGTCCAATGTGTTCTTTAACGACGTGACATGTCGCTCATCGAACTCGCTCAGGACACGTTTCATTTCGGTTGTCGAGATACCGGAGGTACGTGGAAGGTAGACAACTTCGACCTCATCACCGAGGTCGTCAAACTTGCCCTTCCAGTCTTCGCCGATGCCGAAGACCTTTGCATCGTACTTCTTGATGTCAGTACGTTTCTGTTCCCAGTTCTCTTCGGGAATGGCGAGGTCTACGTATTTGATGGCCTGGACGATCTCGAGACGCTGTTCGAAAGGAACTACAGGCTTCTTGCCCTTGATGGCGTTGAACTCATCAGTGGATACGCCAACAACCAGGCGGTCGCCCTTCTCCTTAAGACGCTTCAGGATATTCAGGTGGCCGATATGGAACAGGTCAAAAGTTCCGTACGTCAAAACAGTTTTAGTCATGGGTCCCTTTCGAAGTAAGGTAATAGCTTCGCTTGCTCAGCTAGTGGCGCTCACTTGTATTCGTCGTTAGATAATAGGCAGACGACCCGCGAGGGTCATGCGAACTATTGTTTTCCATCTAAGTTTAGGCCGTGGTTCACGGTACCAGGGGCTGCCGGTCCAACCTGCCCGCCATCCGGCTATGTACTGGGACACAGCGCTTTTGTTGTGTCGCAGCCGCAAGCACTCAATGAGCATCCAGGTTGTTGGATAGATCCAACGCAGCGGCACGGGCAAGTTACGGCGAGCCAGCCACACCCGGTTTCGGGCATTCAAACGATAGAACTCGTCGTGGCGTCGTGGATCCACGATTGGATGGCCAATCTGCATGTCGCCGGCATACCAGACGTAAGTGCCGGTGTCCCATACACGCCAGGCAAGTTCGATGCCTTCATGCGCGTACCAGAATCCCCCTGCCCAGCCACCGGTGGAATCAAAAATTCTACGGGTAGTAACTAGGCAAGTTTCACCCACGTGGAAAACTTTGCTTGGTTCAACTGCCGTTCTTTTTTTCAATCGCGGGATCCAACGTCGTGGATTCTGTTCTTCGTTTTCCGGATCAGTGATGCGCGGCTGCAACAGCCCCATGCGAGGGTAATGCTTGAACCGTTCGACAGCCGTAATCAAGAAGTCATCATCGATGAACCATGAATCGTCATCGAGGAAGCACAAGTATTCGCCATTTACCTGGTTCACTCCAGCATTCCGGCCGGCCGGAATGCCCAAATTCTCTGGAAGAAAATGAGTCTTGATCCCTTCAGGGATATCCGTAGGATCCCATCCGTTGCCTACGACTACAGCGTCAATCAGCACTGAGCGTTGGGCCAGCAAAGATTCCAGGGCGCGTCGGAGCTCAACCGGGCGGTTACCCATGGTCAACACAACTACGCCGATGGTTGGCTTGATCTCTGCAGGCATTTGTCCTCTAAGGCGGTGGGATATACGGAATTAGGTCAAACTATGCTTTGAGTCGGGACGAGGCCATATTGGAAAGGAAATGCCCAAAGTTCACCAAGACGCATGCAGGCAACAGGATCCAGATCATCCACTTTTCAGCGACTCCTGGAATACCAACGATTACGGAGATAATTGAGCATCCAAGAATGATCAGCGATAGTTCCACTGCGTGCAGTAGCTTATGGAATGGCAAGAAGCGAGCCAAGGAACGCAGCTTTCCAACGAATGAAATTGTTGGAACAGATCTGGCGGCGGCAGTATCCGGCAATTTCCCGAGACCCGCCATGCCTCTGGCCGCATGAACCATGAGTGACTGCGAACGGTTCAGGACCAGAAGAACCGACAGGCAAGCGGCCATGAACAGTGTAGGCCAGGCCTGCTCAACTGAGGAATCATCCGCAGATAGTTCTCTGAAGACTCGGTAGCCCAAAGCAATTGGGATCAGCGCCTCTGTTGTGTGGTGCCCAACCATGTCAATGAAAATACCGCGAGGAGATTGAGTTCCCCTCCAACGTGCGACTTCTCCGTCAGAACAGTCAAAATACAGCTGGAGCTGCGACAAGATTACTGCCAGCAACGGTCCCCAGATGCCAGGGATCAACAGCGCTAGAGACATGAACCAACCCGCAAGAATCATCAAGCCGGTAACGCCATTGGCACTGATACGCGTGCGCACCAGTATTGCGGTGAGGTAAATGGAGATATGGCGCAGGTACAGCTCAGCTGTCCAGTGCTCGGCATTCTTACGCGCACGGACTTCCGGAGGTTGGCAGACCGCACGCAGCTGTTCGAGCGTTGGATTCTTTGGACGTTCAACCATGATTACCTAACGCGCCCTTTGTCGACAGTGCCGGCTGCCCCGCAAAAACGACCCTTGATGTATCCAAAAGCCCAAGGCAAATGGATTGCGGGGAAAGCACATGCTGCCAGCAACTTGTCTTTCAATCCTTTTGCGTTGCTAGTCAGCCCCGCAGCCAACGCGATCGCTGCATAGACCGCAGGTACGGCCTTGGCCAAGTTCAAAACTACGCTCACACCGGTTGGGGCTGCTTCGCGAACTAGCGGCTCAATTACAGTTGCCGCTAGTCCCGTTGCAACCCCCAAAAGCAATAGTGGTGGAACATCGTGGCGCAACGACTTACCTTCAGGGAAGCGCCGCGCAATTTCTGCTCGCCAAGTCCCCGAGGCCTTGGACTGGCTAATCAAGGATTTGAAGCTATCACGCGGATAGTAGCCGACCTTTAGTTCTGGATCGAACCAAACGGTGTGGCCCGCCTGGCGAATACGCAAGCAGAGTTCCCAATCCTGGGCTCGCCATAGTTCCTCGTTGTAGTAACCGACTTCTTCAAATACTTCGCGACGAAAGATACCGAGGTACGCAGATTCAGCAGGGCCTTCTGGGGCACCCGAATGATATGCCGGTCCGCCAAAACCAAACTTCGAATGATAAGCCGCTGCGATTCCTCGCTGGACAGGTGTACGCCCTTTTGCGTCCATCAGTCCCCCAACGTCGTGCGCATTCACGCGAAAAAGAGTTTCGATTCCACGTTGTGTGTAGTGCGACGGCAGCTCGCTATGGGCGTCGACGCGAATAACTATCGGCAAAGTAGACGCCCGAATAGCCAAGTTGAGACCAATGGGTGTTCTGCCAAGAGGATTATGGACTAATACGATTCTTGCGTCGGCATCAGCCAGGCGTCGGGCAACGTTGTTTGTTGTATCAGTACTGGGCCCTAATGCCAGTACAAGTTCCTTCTCGCCAGAATAGTCCTGCCCCAAGATCGAACTTACCGCTTCTTCAAGGTAGTCCGCTTCGTTCAGCACGGGCATGACATAGGAAACGCCAGGAAGTTGAGTCATGCGGGCCTTACTTCTTCGCTTTCAAGAATTTCTGATATTCCTTTATCACTGAAGCAGTGTCACCATCCATCATTTGCACACCCTTTTCAATCCAGATGCAACGATCACAGGTTTCCTTGATGGAATTCATAGAGTGGGAAACATTGAAAATGGTACCCGCGCTATCCCGGATTTCGCGGATTTTGGCCTCACTGCGCTTTCGGAATTTCGCATCGCCTACAGCAAGAGCCTCATCAACAATGAGGATGTCATGTTTTTTAGAAGCTGCAATCGCGAACTTTAGCCTTGCGCCCATGCCCGAAGAATATGTACGCATTGGGAGGTCGATAAACTCTTCGAGCTCGGCAAATTTCGTAATCTCTTCCCGCATCTTCTCGACTTCAGCGCGGCTATATCCAAGCGCCAACCCGCCTAGGGTAATGTTCTTGTCGCCTGAAAGATCGGGGATTAAAGCTGCGCCTACGCCAAGTAGGCTGGGGCGTGAACGAGCGAATACTGCGCCATCCGATGGCGGAGTCAGTCCAGTGATGGCCCTAAGCAACGTGGATTTGCCCGAGCCGTTCGAACCAATTACACCGATTGATTCATTTTCATAGGCGACAAAGGAAATTCCCTTGAGCGCATGAACTGTTCGAACACCTCTGAGCTTTGGTTGGAGAAGGCGGCGGGCGCCTGCGTTTCCAATTGCCTTGCCACTTGCAAACACCTCATACTTCACATGCAGATTATCGACGATGACGACAGGCTGCCTTGACGAATCCACAGTAATCGACTGCGACTCGACTTGGTCAGGCGTCACAACATCGATGAAGGAGGTGTCATCTGAGAATATAGGCGCTGGCTCGTACTCCGGATGCAGCTGCGGGTTAATCAGATCATCGAAACTAATTCGCACGTCCGTACCTTTCTTCGGCCTTCCAGAAGAAGATCAACCCAGCGATAAGCATGAAAATTGCCCAAACGGATATAACCCACCATGCCTGCGGGTCATACTCAGCATGATCCATGATGAATCCACGAGCCAATTGCAGGGTCTGATATATCGGATGTATGTCGAAGATTGCAATCATCCAGGGCCAATGATTCAGAAGTCGTTCTGCGCTGAAAAGCACTCCTGAGGTGTAAAACAGAACGCGGCCAATCATGGGTAACACGTTCGAGAAGTCACGGACGTGCACAGTGATGCGAGCACAAATTAACGCGACTCCGAGGTTGAAAACAGTAAAGATTGCAAGGATCGGTATAATCCCAAACCAAGTCCACTTAGGGCTGGTACCAAGAATCAGAGCGTAAATGAACATCACTGCGATCATTGGCATGAGAGTCAGCAAGTTCTGGGTAACCTGAGCGACAGGCAGAGATAATCGTGGGAAGGCAAGAGATTGCACCAAAGCCGCATTCCCCGTGATCGACTTGGCTCCGCCGTTCATCGAGGTTGAGAAGAACTCGAAAAGGAAAACGCCGATCACGACATAAACGGGGAAATCGACACCTCGTGCGCCGCCCTGCAAGATGCCGAAGACAAATCCGTACACCAAAGCATTGAATGTCGGCTTGATTACGATCCATACCATCCCCAGGCGATTTCGCTGGTTCTGCGATTGGACGCGTGCTTTAGCCAGCTCATAAATGAACTCGCGGCGTTGCCATGTCTGCTTCAGATAGTTGACCAATGTTGGTCTTGCACCAACACGGTGCAAGCCGTATTTTTCGGCCTCATCTGCAACTGTCATGCGAATTATGTCCTCTTGTTCGAATGCTTCTTGATGCATTATCGGCTAAGCATAGATGTACAAAGTCTAGTAGATGGAGAGCTGTTCTTCTGGCTTTCGCTCTTCAGCTTGGTGTAGTACATCCCACATCTACTACTTACGGTGTTTCAGGCGGGTTTTCGCGAAGGTAGTCAGCCATGGCATCGCCTTGCAAAGCTTCGCTAATTTGAGCAATAGCGAGTTCGCTTGCCAATTCTATTGATTGCCCGTCTGCACTAGTCGATGTTCCAGCAGTTGGCATGGTGAACATCTCCATATTCTCCGTGTCCACGTTTTTGAGTTGCAAACCCAGTCCGACCAAGGTTGCGGCATCAAAGTTGTCGTCAAAGGTGAGATAGGGAGAAACCTTGTCGACGATTTCGTACAGCTTGACAGGGTTAGTTAATGTTCCTGATGAGAGCACCTGATTTGCTGCTGCAGCGATGAACTTGCGTTGATTCGCGACACGTTGGTAATCACCATTGGTAAACGACTTTCGCTCGCGCACAAACCGAAGTGCGCGGTCGCCTTCCAGCGTGATGTCGCCGGCTGGGTAGAAGTAGTCCGTGTCATTTGCCGTGAATGGGATCTCATTATTTACAGTCACACCACCGAGAGCAGTCGATAATTCACGGAACCCTTCGAAATCAACCATGGCTACATGATCAAGCTTGGTGCTGAAGAGTCCTTCAATCGTTTGCATCAACAGAGGAACCCCGCCAAGCGATATCGCGGCATTGAGCTTGTTCATTCCATGCCCCGGAATCTCCACATACATGTCTCGAACCATCGACATAACGTAGACCTGTGAGCGGTCTTCCGGGATATGTACAAGCATCATTGAATCGCTACGTTGTGAAACTGCCCCATCAAGAGCTTGAGCATCGGCAGTACCTTCATCTGCATGATCGACGCCCAGTAATAAGACATTCATGGACTTATCTTCAGGATCTTTGATCGGACGAGCTTGCTCCTCGGCGTCTGAAAATCCTAAATCCACGGTATTAGATTTCGTGTTGAACTGGCGCTGCAAATCGAAAAGAACATAGCCGGTGCTGAGCACTGCCACCAGGAGCACTACAACTACAGACACGACGATGCCTTGTGTTCTCTTCTTTTTCCGACGTTCAGATCGAGTCCGCGCGCTCCGCGACAAAAAGACTGAATCTTGGTCTTGCACTATTCTCATTCCTACTCCACCGGGCAACGATCCCCCAAGGTCAACGGCAGCCTGGGTGACTTCGCGCAATGAAAAAGACTACCCAAGATAAATGTGATTATCCTGAGTAGCCTAGGTCAAGAACTAGTCTTCTAGAGTTCTAACGAAATTCTTCAGCCAAGTCTTCAAGTTGGCCCCGAGTTCTTCGTTCTCCACAGCAAGGGCAATGTTCGCTTGCAGATAACTTAGTTTGTCGCCTGTGTCGTAACGCCGACCTCGGAAAACTACAGCGTGCACACCAGCTCCCTCCCCGTCGGCAGTCGCCAACTCTTGTAGAGCATCCGTTAACTGAATTTCATTGCCCCTACCGGGAGCCGTGTGCTTCAGAATCTCGAATACACGGGGATGCAGTAAATAACGTCCAATGACAGCTAGATTACTCGGTGCTTCTTCAACGCTCGGTTTCTCAACCAATCCATTAACTTTGACGTAGTCGGCATCCTCTACCGGGGACACATCTGCACATCCATAAGCACTGATTTGTTTCGGATCAACTTCCATCAGAGCAATAACTGAACCGCCAGTCGACTTTTGAATGTCAATCATGGAAGAAAGCAAGTCATCATCTTCATGGATCAAGTCATCACCGAGAAGAACCGCAAATGGTTCATCCCCTACATGTTGCTTGGCACATAAGACTGCATGACCCAGCCCGCGAGGATCGCGTTGCCGTACATAATGGATATCCCCCAACGCTGTGGCATCTTGCACCAACGCGAGCTTCTTCGTATCACCCTTCGCTTCCAAAGACGCTTCCAGTGACGGAACACGATCAAAATGGTCTTCAAGAGCGCGCTTGTTTCGTCCGGTAATCATCAGGACATCATTAAGCCCAGCACGAGCAGCTTCGGCGACAACGTATTGAATCGCTGGCTTGTCGACGACTGGGAGCATTTCCTTTGGCATTGCCTTCGTTGCAGGAAGGAAACGTGTCCCTAAACCGGCTGCCGGAATGACCGCTTTGGTAATAGCGCGAGGTGCAGACATAGTGTTGAATCCCCTATCTTCGGATTAGTTAATGGCGACAGTATTGCGCAACTACCTACGGATGAGTAAGCCTCTTGATTACAGCGCGCGGGAAGTACTCATCAACGTCCCCGCCAAGAGCCTGTACTTCCTTGAGCAGAGATGAGGAAAGATGCGTGTATCGCGTATCAGCCTGAAGGAAGACCGTTTCAACACCTGTCAGATGCCGATTCATCGTGGCCATGGGAATCTCATAGGCGTAGTCAACAGTGCTACGCAATCCCTTGACGATTGCTTCCGCTCCCTGCTCCTTGCAGAAATCAGCTAGCAGCCCCTGGCCCATCGGCACAGCGGAAACCCCACGCAGTCCACCGACAGTTTCTTCTACCATGGTGACTCGTTCGTCTTCGCTGAAGCGATACTTCTTGGAGTAATTCGTGGACACTGCCACGATCACCTCATCAAAAAGGCTCGCCGCACGCGCAATGATTTCGACGTGTCCATTATGAATTGGGTCAAAAGAACCCGGGCATACCGCTCTTCGCATGAACTGAATCTATCAAGAACTCATGTCAAATTAGCGATCTGGTGTGAATGTCTCGTAAAGATTCCATGACTTAATACCCTCGTTCCTCTGTACGAGACGATAATGGACTCATGAGCATTGAATTCACTCCATGGCAGCGAACCGCATATGGTGCCAACCTACTAGATTCCAATGGACAGCCCGGAGTGACGATCTTTGAAGAAATCACCGCATTAGCGAATCACCACAAGGCCATCAATCTAGGCCAGGGGTTTCCCGATTCCGAGGGTCCACCAGAAATCAAGCAAATTGCCATCGACGCAATTCAAAATGGCGCTAATCAATACGCACCAGGTTCAGGGACCCTGAACCTCCGCGAAGCTATCGCTGCGCATCAGGAACGGTTCTATTCGTTGAAGCTTGACCCGGAGACTGAGATTGTCGTTTCCACAGGCGCAACTGAAGCCATCGCCGCTTCTCTGCTGGCATTCCTGGAACCTGGCGATGAAGTTGTGACCTTTGAGCCTTACTACGACTCCTATGCAGCCATGATTGGGTTGACCAACGCTGTGCATAAGGTCGTTCAGCTCAAGGCTCCGAATTTCGAACCAGATTTGGATGACCTTCGACGTGCAGTCACTGACCAGACGCGGGTAATCCTCGTGAATAATCCCCATAATCCAACTGGCACCGTATTAGATGTTTCAGTGCTCCAAGAAATCATTGCCCTGGCGCATCAGCACAACTGCATCATCATCGCCGATGAGGTCTATGAACATCTGACTTTCGGTGTGCGACATGTTCCCATCGCGAGCTTGCCCGGTGGACCAGAGCGAACCATCACCATTTCTTCAGCGGGCAAGTCTTTCTCCTTTACTGGCTGGAAAGTAGGCTGGGCAACCGGTCCTCGCCAACTGATCACTGCTGTCCGTACAGTGAAACAGTTCCTGACCTACTCCTCGGGCCCAGCGTTCCAACCGGCAGTAGCGAAAGCCCTGCAACTTCCAGACGCCTTCTTCGAGCGCTTCGCCGCCGATCTCGGACAGTCGGGAGAAATTCTCGCATCAGGTCTGGAAACAGCTGGCATCCCGGTGATTCGCCCAAAGGGTACCTACTTCTTGGTTGCTGATTTACGTGGCTTTGAATTGAATGATGCTGCTGAAGTAGCACGAATGATGCCCGAGCACCTCGGAGTTGCGGCGATACCGATGTCGGCCTTTGTCCATCCCGAAAACCGAAATGACTACCAGGGCCTGCTGCGCTTCGCCTTCTGCAAAAAGACTGACGTGATTTCCGATGCAGTTCAGCGATTGCAGCGCCTGCCAGAGGTGCTCTCCAATTGACACGAAAGCTGGCTAAACGGTGGCTTGGTTTCGTCCAGGAACACGCCACGATTTACGACGATGACTTGGTCCCCGGGTCAAAAATACTCGCCATCGGCGACGCGCCCCAGTCGCATGTCAATCTTTCGCATCCGGAAGAAGTCTTCTACGAATATCTCGCGCGCATTGCCAATCATCTGAAGGTCCTGCGCCCAGAGGAGCGTCCAATGAAGATGCTGCATCTCGGCGCAGGCGCTTTGACTCTGGCTCGCTGGGCGAGTGTGGTTTATCCGCCGAGTACTCACGTAGCTGTAGACATTGAGCGGGAACTTCTTGATTTCGTTCTCACGCATCTGCCTTTGCCTCAAGACTGCGATCTATCCCCAATTGTTGCCGATGCAAGGAGCGTGCTTGCCGAACAACTGGTCGATGAAAAGTTTGACGTCATCGTACTGGATATCTTCTCTGGGCCGGACGCACCAGAACACCTCACCACCGACGGCTACTACGCAGAACTCAAGAATTCATTGGCCAACGACGGATTGCTGTTTGTGAACATTGGCGATGATCCTCCCTTGGATTTCACTTGTTCTCAAGTTGAGGCAGCAGGTTCCAGCTTTGAATTCGTGATGCTGAGTTCAAGTCCGGAAATGTTTACCAAGCGCTTCCCCGGGAACTTGATATTGACAGCGTCCCGCCAACGATTCCGGGACGATCTAATACTCCAATGCCAGGCAGCGGGACCACACCCGTCAGAGGTTCGCCATTCGATGGATCTAGATGGGTTCTGCAAACCATAGGTGCGTTTCGCCGTATTTCTTGTCGGCGAACTTCTCCATGGCGCTCGGCCATGTTGGTTCTGGTGAACGACCGGAACGCTCGACGATCACGGTGGCATCTTCAGCTAGGATTCTGGATATCTTCTCGAGCGTGACAGCTAGTTCTTCTTCAGTCAGCGGGTAAGGAGGATCCAGCAAGACCACGTCAAAGGTCTTGCTGGGCACTCCCGAAACCGCGTTGTAATACCCATCGAGGACGCTATCAACACTCCCGCGCTGAACCGTAACGGTATCGGTCTTCAGAACCTTATTCACCAGTGCCGCATTTTGCTGGCAAACAGAGACCGCTTTGGGCGCCTTTTCTACCAGAACAACCTGCCGCGCCCCGCGGCTGGCTGTCTCGACGCCTAGCGACCCTGATCCTGCAAAGAGATCCAGTACTCGTGCGCCAGAGAGGATATCCCAGCTTTCCAAACGGGAGAAGAGAGCCTCTTTGACCCGGTCCGTTGTAGGGCGTGTTGCATCACCAGGTACGGACTTCAGTGGACGCCCGCCAGCGGCTCCAGCGATTATTCGGCTCATTGCCTAGATCTACCTTCAATCAGTTCTTATTCAAATATTCTTTGGTGGATTCATCAAGCCAATTCCCGGCAACCGCCAGGAGTCCGGGGTGTTGACGTCCCCAGTTGCCATCGGCAAGGAGGAGACCCGCATCGGTTCTAGCCCGCTCAATAAGCGAGCGGTCCTTGATGATGCTCAGTTCCCGCAACGACGATCGGCTACCCGATTGCTGAACGCCAAGGATATTTCCTTCTTTGCGTTCCGCCAAGTCTGCTTCAGCTAGCTCAAAGCCATCGATTGTTGACTCGATCGTCTTCAATCGTCCTACCGACGGATGGTCCGCGTCCAACCATGTGGTCATGAGGCACGTCCCGGGAAATCCGCCACGGCCTACGCGGCCACGCAGCTGGTGGAGCTGCGAGATGCCAAAGCGCTCAGCGTCCATGATCACCATCAACGTCGCATTATGAACGTCAACACCGACTTCAATGACAGTCGTAGAAATCAGCACGTCAATTTCGCCACGTGCAAAGGAATCCATGGTTTCTTGCTTGTCTGCTGCATCCAGTTGCGAGTGCAGCGCTTCGGTACGTATCCCAACAAATTCAGGCATCCCACCCAGCAACTCCTGCATGGCTTCGACGCTCATGGTTTGTCCGGCAGAATCTTCATAGGTCGCTAGGAGAACGCCTTGTTCCGCTGTCGTGTCCGAAATTCTTGGACACACCACATAGACTTGGTGGCCCTTCCCGACTTCCTCAATGATCCTTGAGAACAACCTGTCCCGGAAACCGGTCAGCTGCATGGGCACAATATGCGTTTGGATCGGTGCGCGCCCCGCGGGCAGGCGCTTGATTGTCGACGTGTCCAAATCGCCGAACACGGTCATAGCGACGGTTCTCGGGATCGGCGTAGCGGTCATGACCAGTGTATGCGGAACAGAGCCGGCCGCCTTAGCCCGCAAGGCATCGCGCTGTTCAACGCCAAAACGATGTTGCTCATCCACGATGACTAGGCCAAGTTCAGCAAATTGCACCTGATCGCCCAGCAGGGCATGCGTCCCAATCACCAGTCCTGTTTCACCGCTGGCAATACCTAATAGAGCTTCGCGACGCTGTGCAGTTTTTGCCGAACCTGTCAGGAGCGCGACTCCAGTTCCCTCGCCTTCGCCGAACAATCCGGGTTCTGCAAGGTTGCCAAGCATCTTCTTGATAGACGCATAGTGCTGGGCGGCCAGGACTTCTGTCGGCGCTAGGAGCGTCGCCTGTCCTCCGGCATCGATCACCTGCAAGATGGCGCGTAGCGCGACAATGGTCTTGCCGGAGCCCACCTCTCCCTGGAGCAACCGATGCATCGGATGTGGCTGTGCCAGATCGGCAGAGATTTGTTCTCCGACAAGGAGCTGGTCTTCAGTCAGGGTAAACGGCAGGATGGCATCAAATTTATCGGCCAGTCGTCCTGGCACCTGTGGACGCGCGATAGCTTTCTGCGCTCCCAGCTGGCGACCGCGTTCCCCTAATGCCAGCTGCAGCATGAAGGCTTCTTCAAAGGCAAAGCGCTGTCGAGCCACGTATGCCTGCTTGATTTCTTTGGGAAAATGTCGATCCAAGAACGCTTGATGGCGTACTGGGTAATGATGGGTGCGTAGCAGTTCTGCTGGAAGAAATTCAGGAAGATTCTGATCTGTGAATTGTTCCATCAACAACGCCATCAAATCCCTGATGCGCTTATTCGGCATCTTCGCCGAAGCCGGATAGATCGGGATAGGGCGCGGATCCGCTTGTGATGCCTCATCTAGGATCGCGTATTCGGGCTGGCTCAGCTGCAGATGGTCTTGGTACCAGCCAACCTTGCCGCTGAACATTGCAATAGTTCCAATATCCAGGTCCGTTCGGGCTTGGTAACCATTGAAGAAGGTCATCTTCAGCTCTTGGCCACCTGCACTGAGCTCATCGCTAACGGTCACTTCAAAAATGAAACCGCGACGCGAGTGCATCTGTCGCTGGCTAACGTTGACCACCTGGGCTACAACGGTGACGTGCTCGTCAAAGGGAAGCTCTGAAATCGGCGTAAGTTCGCCTACTTCGACATAGCGCCGCGGAAAATGCCAGAGGAACTCCCCCACTGTGCTGTAGCCGAATGCCTTTTCCAGCGCGGTGGCGTTCTTATTTCCGAGGAATGTTGAGAGTTCTGCATTCTCAAACGTTGTCAGCGTTGTTTCAGCCATCGTGGGTGCACAGATCGGTGACGCTGATATTCACTGGGTCACCGTATTTCTTGATCAGGTCCAAGGCTTTTTCAGACTCCGGGACATGCACATGTACGCGCCAACGGTAAGTGTCTTCTTCAAGCTGGTTTACCGGTGACATGATCACGGAATTGCCCATGGCATCTAGCTGACCGCGCAGAGTAGCAGCGCCTAATGCATCCAGAGAGACAGTGCACATGACTTCGACGCCGGTTTCAGTGTCATTGTTCAGATGAACATGCGGATCCTGGACCTGATAGCCATGGAATTTCTCGTAGGACTCAAAATCAGTGGCGTCGCTTCGAATAGCAGCGCAAAATTCATCGATGATGATAAGCATGCCCACCGCGCCCGCATCTACTACACCGGCTTCAACGAGGGACGGGAGCTCTGTTTCAGTTCCCTTCACTGCCAATCGAGCCGCTTGGCTCATCTGGGTCAATACCGTGTCCAACGCTGCACGGCTCTCTAAATCACACTTCAAGTGAGCAAGGGTTGAGCCTGCGGCCAACGCGATGGCGTTGATCACGGAGAGCATGGTGCCTTCAACTGGTTCACTCAGTGCTGACCAGGAGCGCACCTTGGCACGTTCAAGCCCAAGAGCTAGCAGCGGAGCGGTAAGCCGCTCGTAACCGACCCACGGTTCACTCAGGCCGCTGAGAAACACAGCCAGCAAGGTTCCAGAGTTGCCGCGCGCCGATTCCATTGACGCGCGCGCAGCAACTTCTAAGAAGCCACCGATGTCGTCGCTTTCCAGTTTACTCACTGCATCGTGACCTGCCCGTGCAGTCAGATACAGGTTACTGCCCGTATCTCCGTCTGCTACCGGGAAAACGTTGATGGCATTGAGCCGGTCAGAATGGTTCCCGAGACTCTTGACACTCCGTGCGAGCCATTCTCTGATGGCACGCACCGAGGTATCGAGTTTTTGGGGAGTCATGGAAAGTTGGTCCTTCGGTGGAGTTATCGTGACAGGTCAGTAGTTTCTACGAACTCTGCCATCTTGTCTTCTTGCAGTGCCTTGCCAAACTTCTCAATCACTTCCATATCCGGAATGACAATTGACTGTCCGTCGGCAGAACGTCCCGGACCCTTGTTAGGAAGGGTGAAGAATTCCATATCGTTCGAACGCAGGTTCAGCATGGAGGAAGCGTAAGAGGCAACCTTGCCAGAATCCAGAGTTTCATCAACTGCAATGAACGGTGCAATTTGAGAAACAACTTCAGAGACCTTACCCGGGTTGGTCAGGGTTTCCTTGGACATCAACTGACCAAGCAAAGCCTTGACGAAAAGCTGCTGGTTCTTGACGCGCTCGTAGTCGCTGCCTGGGAAGGACTTGCGTTCACGGACAAATGCCAGTGCCTGTTCACCGTCCAGAGTTTGAACACCCTCTGGGAAGTACATGCCATTAACAATCGACTGCTTGAAGCCGCGCGGATTATTGACGGTAACTCCGCCCACTGCATCGGTTAGACCCTTGAATCCTTCGAAATCGACGGACGCGACGTGGTTAATGCGAACACCGAAGAGCCCCTCAAGGGTTTCGACTGCTTTGGGCACTCCACCGCTGGCAAAAGCGCGGTTGATCTTGGCAGTGCCTACGCCCGGAATATCAAGCCAGGTGTCGCGCATGACGGAGGTGACAAACACATTCTCGCGGTCTGCAGGAATATGAACCAGCATCATGGTGTCTGAGCGGCCACCGTTAGGCAGGGTACCAAAGTCTTCGCTGTCCTCATCCGCCTCACGAGTTGCGCGAGTATCGCTTCCGAGCAGCAGGATGTTGACGGCGTCCTTGGACTCGTCATTGACTTCAGGACGAGTTTCTTCGGCAGGGAAGGCATCCGTAATCGTCTGGCTTTCAGAGTCGAAAGTTCTGCCAAGGTTCCAAAGGTAACCGGCGGCAACAAGCGCCGCGACCATGACGAGGGCAAGCACGCTTAAGACGATGGCTCGCCCTGTGCGCTTTTTCTTTTTGCGCGGTCGCGCTGGGTGCTCTTCAAAGGACATTTGCTACCTTTCACAGTTTCAACTCTGTACATCCTATCTTTCAGAGTGCCGATGTAGTCTTATAACGTGTCTAAAATCAGCTTGAAAGCCCGACTGTCACCAAAACTTAACCGAAAACTTGCTCAAACTTCGGCATTGGTGATGAGCGGTACTTTATTACTACCAGTACTTGCAGGCTGCGCATCAGTCGCTTCCGTGGACGCTGCCCCGGACGCAGCCAACCCGCTTTGTGCGGAAATGATGGTTGTCCTGCCCGAAGCCATCGATGATGCCGAGCGTCGTTCAACGACCTCGCAGGCAACCTCGGCCTGGGGCGACCCGTCAAAAGTTGTCTTGCGTTGCGGTGTCGAAGTTCCAGGACCCACTACTGACCCCTGCGTATCCGTGAATGACGTCGACTGGGTAGCGAATGAGGATGAAGAATCAGGTATCTGGACCTTGACTACTTACGGCCGGACGCCGGCGACCGAAGTCGTCTTGGATCCTAACGTCATCCCGTCAAGTACCGTGCTGGCCACGCTGTCGGATGCAGCCCAGAAGATCCCGGCTTCCAAAAAGTGCGTCAGCGTTGACAAGTCAGTGAACTTGTAAGCGGATCGCCTACAAGTAAAGCGTGAGGGTGTGTTGATTCTTCAACACACCCTCACGCTTTAACGGCTATTCCCGGATTAGCGCAAACCGATATTCCGGTCGGTAGCCAGCCCAATCAGCTCATCAATAAGTTCACGGTACTCAATTCCCGTTTTGGCCCACATTTGCGGGTACATGCTTGACGGCGTGAAGCCGGGCATGGTGTTGATTTCATTGATGATCCACTCCCCTTCAGGAGTGTAGAAGAAATCAACTCTAGATAAGCCTTCTGCATCAATAGCGTCGAAGGCCTTGACTGCAAGTTCGCGGATCTCGCGAGTGGCTTCCTCGCTCAGATCTGCTGGGCAGCTGAGCTCGGCCGCGGCGCCATCAACATATTTCGCTTCGAAATCGTAGAAGGTGTGCTCGTTATCTGCCACCGCGATTTCGCCTGGCAATGACGCACGCGAAGGTTCGCAGCCGCGGCCTTCAAGAACACCGCATTCGATTTCACGGCCAACGATCCCCTGCTCGATGATCACCTTGGGATCTTCAGCACGGGCAATTTCAATAGCGGCACGAAGCCCCGAAGACTCGTCTACCTTGGTGATGCCTACCGAAGATCCTGCACGGGCCGGCTTGACGAACAACGGGTACTGCAGGTCTTCGCAGCGCTTCATGGCAGCTTCGCTGTTGCGCAGCCACTGCTTGTTGGTGATGACTTCGTATGGGCCTACCTTGAAGCCTGCCCCTTCGAAGACTACCTTCATGAAATGCTTGTCCATGCCCATCGCGCTGGCTGCGATACCCGAGCCAACGTAGGAAACGCCAGCCATTTCCAGCATGCCCTGGATTGATCCATCCTCGCCAAATGGACCATGAAGCAACGGGAAGACCACGTCGATCTCGCCCAGATCTGCCACCGTGGAGTCCGAGTAGGACAGCAATGATGTCTTCTGCGCGTCGGTGGAAAGATGCACCGGATGATCCACCGAGGAAATTTCTGGCAGCTTGCCAGTATTCAGTGCCCAGCCTTCTGGATCCTCGTCCAGCAGGGTCCAGCCGCCGTCGCGGGTGATACCCACCGGAACAATTTCGAAACGCTCGCGGTCGATGGCGTGCATGACGCCGGCCGCAGTAACGCAGGAAACGGAGTGCTCTGAGGAACGGCCACCGAAGAGCAAGAGGACGCGGAGCTTGCGTTCAGTCATTAGTGACGTTCTCCTTCAGATTTCAATTCACGCGCCAACAGGCGTGCAGCCATATTTTCAACGCTCAAGGTGCCCTCCAGGACCATGACCACTGCTTCGGTGATTGGCATTTCCACGTGATGGGCCTGGGACAAGTCGAATACGGCACGTGCTGACTTGATGCCTTCCGCAGTCTGCGACATGCGGTCATTGACCTCTTCCAAGAAGAGCCCCTGGCCAAGCAGGCGTCCTGCAGTGTTGTTGCGGGAGAGCGAGGAAGAACAGGTAGCCACAAGGTCGCCTAAGCCAGAAAGACCTGCCAAGGTGTCCAAACGGCCACCCAGGGCGAGGACCAAGCGAGTGGTTTCAGCCAAGCCGCGCGTGATGACGGTGGACTTGGTGTTATCGCCCATTCCCATGCCATCGCACATGCCAACGGCAAGGGCGATAATGTTCTTGACGATTCCGCCAAGCTCAACACCCAAGACATCGTCATTAGTGTAGGGACGGAAGTATGCAGCGGAGCACAGTTCAGCAATCCACTGCGCAATATCAGAATCGGTGCAGGCCACGACCGAAGCTGTTGGCTGCTCGCGTGCGATTTCCATTGCCAGGTTTGGTCCGGAAAGCACAGCGATCTGCTCTGCAGGCAGCCCGGTGACTTCGGCGATGACCTGGCTCATGCGCAGATCGGTCCCGCGTTCAAGACCCTTCATCAGTGAAAGCAAGACCGCACCGGGTTCAAAGAATTCTTTGAACTTCGCCAATTCCTGGCGCAACGACTGAGCCGGAATCGCCAAGACGACAAGGTCAGCGTCGGTGAGAACGGTCTTCGGATCCGATGATGCCGTGATGTTGGCCGGAAGCTTGGTTTCGCGCAGGTAGCGTGAATTGGTGTGGCGTTCATTGATTTCAGTGGCGGCGTCTTCGCGACGGGCCCAAATCTGAACGTCGATGCCCTTGTCTGCAACGGAATCAGCAAGCACCTTGGCGAAGGTTGTCCCCCAGCTGCCAGCGCCCATGACGGCGATTTTGCGTGGTAGCGGCTTAGTCAATGTCAGTCCTCTGGAAGGTGTTGATCAAGGTAATTAGTTATCCGGGGTATCGAAATTGCGTCCAGTCTTCGACTGGCCATGCTTGCTGGGATCCCAACGCGCAGCTGGTGCTTCTTCTTGGCGCAGTTCTGCGGTCAGTGCGGTGATCGCGTCCATGATGCGATCGGTGGCTTCTTGCAGCACTGCACGAGTCCGCGGGCCATCACGCAAGTCATCAAGATCCACTGGCTGGCCAACTGACACCGTGACGTGCTTTCGCGGGAACGGATACATTTTCTTGGAATAGCGCGGCAGCAGTTCCTGGTCGCCCCAGTGAGCCATCGGTACCACTGGTGCGCCAGTCTGCAGGGCCAAACGTGCGGCACCGGTTCGTCCTACCATTGGCCACAGAGCAGGGTCGCGGGTCAGCGTCCCTTCCGGGTAAATGACTATGACCCCGCCGGCGTCCAAGACTTTTCGGGCCGCGGCCAGCGATTCGCCAGCATTGGATGCGCTGCGTGACACCGGAACCTGGCCGGTCTCGCGCAGCATCCATCCGAGCACTGGGATCTTGAACAAGGATTCCTTGGCCAGCCAGCGTGGCAGCCGGCCATTGCTGTAAATAGCATGGCCGACAACCAGCGGATCAATCTCGGTCAGGTGATTGGGGCAGAGGATGTACCCGTCCGGAGGGAGGGTTTCGAAGCCCTTCCACGTTTTGCCCATCAAACCGTTCATGGCAGAACGGACAATGCCCGCCAATAGCGAGAAAACCCGTTTAGTCTTAGCAGATTCGCCAGGGGCCAGAATCTTTACCACGAATCGGATCCCCTTTAGTTGCTCAGCTCGACATTTGCGCCCAGGGCCTGCAGCTTCTCCATGAAGTGCTCGTAGCCTCGGTTGATGATTTCAATGCCGGTGACCTTGCTGGTGCCTTCGGCAGCCAGGGCAGCGATCAAATGGGAGAATCCGCCACGAAGATCAGGAACATCGATGTCGGCACCGGTCAGCTTCGCTGGGCCTACGACAACAGCAGAATGCTTGAAGTTGCGCTGTCCGAAGCGGCAAGGTGTGGATCCGAGGCAGTCGGTGTGAACCTGGACGGTGGAACCCATGCGAACCAGCGCATCGGTGAATCCGAAGCGGTTCTCATACACGGTCTCGTGAATGACCGATACGCCCTTGGCCTGGGTCAGGGCCACTACCAGCGGCTGCTGCCAGTCAGTCATGAAGCCCGGGTGGACGTCGGTTTCCAGGATCAGTGGATTAAGGTCTCCACCTGGGTGAAAGAAGCGAATGCCGTCGGACTTGACGTCGAATTCACCACCGATTTGGCGGTAGACGTGCAGGAAAGCAGTCAAATCACGCTGGGTCGCGTCTTGGACGAAAATATCGCCCTTGGTGACTAGCGCGGCAGAGGCCCAGGATGCGGCTTCGTTGCGATCAGGCAACGCGGAGTGGTCGAAGCCCGTAAGCTTCTCGACACCCTGGATGCGGATCACGCGGTCGCGGTGCACGGAGATGATGGCGCCCATCTTCTGCAGCAGCGAGATCAGGTCAAGGATTTCTGGCTCAATGGCAGCGTTGCTGACTTCGGTGACGCCCTTGGCTCGAACGGCCGAGAGCAGGACCTGTTCGGTGGTGCCAACACTTGGGTATTGCAGTTCAACCTTGGCGCCGGTCAATCCGTTAGGGGCCGAGATGCGGATGCCATCGGCGGCCTTGTCAACGATCGCGCCAAAGTCGCGCAGGACTTCCAGATGGAAGTCAATCGGACGGTCGCCGATGCGGCAGCCACCCAGATCCGGGATGAACGCTTCGCCCAAGGCGTGGATCAATGGTCCGCAGAAAAGAATAGGGATACGCGAGTCACCGGCATGGGCATCGATCGCCTGGTTCGAGGCGGTCTTGACCTGGGTAGGGTCCATGGTGAGATCGCCGGTTTCAGGGTCCTGGTCAACCTTGACACCGTGGATTTCAAGAAGGCTGCGCACGACAGCTACATCTTTGATCTCCGGTACGTTGCGCAATACCGAAGGGGTATCGCCAAGCAGAGCCGCGACCATGGCTTTTGGCACTAGGTTCTTTGCTCCGCCGACTCGTACGGTGCCCTTGAGCGGGACACCACCATGGATCGTCAGGATCTTACCCATGTATGAATTACCTCATCGCGTAGTCGTTATCGCCCGCCGAAGCTTCTAGGCTTTCGAACTGGCAGGACTAAGTAAGCATACCGCCTCTGTACCTGCCAGTATGCCCAGATCATCTCGTGGCGCACACATTGTGAGCATGCTTTCAGACAGACCTATTATGCTCTGCCGAAATTCATTCCATCAGGAATGCAATAATCCGCTCACCCCTAACAACGTCAAGGAGGAGCGGACCATTCCAATTACTTTGAACTCGGTGCTTAGCCTGCGGTTCGTGCCGGCAAAGTCTGCGGCTTATGCGCAGGACGCTTGGCTTCGTATGCGGTGATATCTTCCTCATGCTGCAAGGTCAGGCCGATATCGTCCAGGCCTTCCATCAAGCGCCAGCGGGTGTAGTCGTCAATCTGGAACGGTGCCGAGATGGAACCGCACTGGACCGTACGCGATTCCAGGTCAACGGTGACCGTGGTGCCCGGATTGTTCTCCAGTTCCTTCCAGATCAATTCAATATCGCTCTGGGCAACTTCAGCAGCAACCAGTCCCTGCTTGCCCGAGTTGCCACGGAAAATATCGGCAAACCGAGCGGAGATCACAGCCTTGAATCCGTAATCCTTCAACGCCCAGACAGCGTGCTCGCGCGAAGAACCGGTGCCGAAGTCGGGACCTGCCACCAGCACGGAGCCGGTATTGAAAGGTTCCTGGTTCAGGATGAATTTCTCATCCCGTCGCCAACCCGCGAACAACGCATCCTCGAAGCCGGTGCGGGTGATGCGCTTGAGGTAAACGGCAGGAATAATCTGGTCCGTGTCCACATTGCTCTGGCGCAGTGGAACACCAATACCGGTGTGGCTGACAATCTTTTCCATGACGGTGATCCTTCCTAGACCGAAGCCGGTACGTTGACGAGGTCGCTAGGCGACGAGAGGGTTCCACGGATTGCGGTAGCCGCGGCCACCAGTGGCGACACCAGGTGGGTACGTCCGCCCTTGCCCTGTCGTCCTTCGAAGTTGCGGTTGGAGGTGGACGCGCAGCGCTCCCCCTCGGCCAACTGGTCCGGGTTCATGCCCAGGCACATGGAGCAACCTGCAAAGCGCCATTCAGCACCGAAATCCTTGAAAATCTGATCCAGGCCTTCTGCTTCGGCTTCCAGCCGAACACGCGCCGAGCCGGGTACCACGATCATGCGGACATCAGGATCCTTTTCCTTGCCCTTGATGACCTGAGCTGCTGCACGCAGGTCCTCCATGCGGGAGTTGGTGCAGGACCCCAGGAAGACGGTATCCACGCGGATGTCCTTCAGCGGCGTGCCGCCGGTCAGACCCATGTAGTCCAAGGCACGCTCGCAGGCCTTGCGATCATTCTCGTCTTCGAAGTCTTCCGGAGAAGGCACATTCTCGGACAGCGAGACACCCTGGCCCGGGTTGGTGCCCCAGGTGACAAATGGTTCAAGTTCATCTGCATTCAAGAAGACTTCAGCGTCGAAGCGCGCGCCATCATCGGTGTGCAGCTGCTTCCAGTCCTCGACGGCGGCGTCCCAGTCTTCGCCTGCCGGTGCATGCGGGCGTCCCTTGACGTATTCGAAGGTGGTCTCGTCCGGAGCAATCATGCCGGCGCGGGCGCCAGCCTCGATGGACATGTTGCAGATGGTCATGCGGGCATCCATGGACAGCGAGCGAATCGCAGAACCACGGTACTCCAGCACGTATCCCTGGCCGCCACCGGTACCGATCTTGGCGATGACCGCCAAGATGATGTCCTTGGAGGTGACACCAGGCTTCAAGGTGCCTTCGACGTTAATGGCCATGGTCTTGAATGGCTTCAAGCTCAGCGCCTGAGTGGCCATGACATGCTCGACTTCCGAGGTGCCGATGCCCAAAGCCAGGGCGCCGAAGGCGCCATGGGTCGAAGTATGCGAATCACCGCAGACAACAGTCATTCCTGGCTGGGTCAAACCCAGCTGCGGACCCACCACGTGAACGATGCCCTGCTCCTTGTCGCCCAAGGAGTGCAGGCGGACACCGAATTCCTTGCAGTTATCCCGCAGGGTATGGATCTGGGTGCGGCTGGTCAGGTCAGCAATGGGCTTGTCAATATCCAGCGTTGGGGTGTTGTGGTCTTCGGTCGCAATCGTCAGGTCCGGCCGACGCAGTGGACGGCCAGCCAGGCGAAGGCCCTCGAAGGCCTGCGGCGAGGTCACCTCGTGCAGCAGGTGGAGATCAATGTAGATCAAATCTGGCTGGCGAGCTTCGCCTTCGCCTTCTCCTCGGCGCACAACATGCGCATTCCAGACTTTTTCTGCCAATGTCTGGGGCGACTGCATGGCGGACATGCGACACACTCCTCAAGCTACGAACATTTGATACTCCAACTTTGACACTTCATAGATCGACTTTTCCAGTATGCGGACTTGAATCTCAAATACTGAGACGTGATACTGGAACTATGACAACAGGCAGCGGCGTAGGCGTACTGGACAAGGCAGCGGCCATTCTCAACGCATTGGAGAATGGACCCACTTCCCTATCCCAGCTGGTGGAACTCACCGAAATTTCGCGTCCTACGGTGCACCGTATTGCCCAATCGCTGGTTCACCATGGATTGGTGGGACGCGACATGCACGGCCGCTTTGAGTTGGGGAACCGTCTGGTGGAACTCGCCAGCGCCGCTGGCGAAGACCGATTGGTCAGCGCAGCGGGCCCCGTGCTCATCAAGCTTCGCGACCTCACCGGTGAAAGCACGCAGATTTTCCGCAAGCAGGGCGATTATCGTGTGTGCATCGCCAGTGCTGAGCGTCCAATCGGCCTGCGTGACACCATCCCTGTTGGAACCCAGCTGTCCATGAAAGCCGGCTCGGCAGCCCAGATTCTGCTCGCCTGGGAAGACAATGAACGCATGGTCGACGGATTGCATCACGCGCGCTTCACGCCGACAATTCTGGCTGGCGTCCGTCGGCGTGGCTGGGCCCAGTCGCTGGGCGAACGCGAGCCAGGTGTAGCTTCCGTATCAGCACCAGTTCGCGGGCAGTCCGGACGAGTCATTGCGGCCCTGTCCTTATCCGGCCCGATTGAACGGCTCACGCGCCAGCCAGGGAAGATTCACCACGAAGCCGTGACTAGCGCCGCCCACGAGCTTTCCGAACTGCTGCGCATCCAGAATGACCGCGCGTAGCCAGCTCATGAAGCAGGTTCGGAGCAGCTAGCCGAAGTGGTCAAAGCCTGACTCAGGCTTTGCTACCTTGCCATCAAGTTTCACCACTGCGCGGCGACCATTAGCCGGCTTGGCAGCACCAATTACGGTGAATTCCTCTGGGATTTCAATTCCCTCTGGGAAGGCAGCAAGGAGTCCAAAATCTTCGCCGCCGTACAATACCCACGACATCGGATCGGTGCCGGTCAGTTCTGACGCGGCTTCCAAGCGAACAGCATAATCCTGCAGCGCGGAAGACTCTAACTCGAGATTCACATGGCTGGCTTTGGCCAAGCGCCCAGCGTCACGGATCAGCCCATCAGATATGTCCATCATGGCTGCAGCACCAGCTTCCGCGGCACGCGGGCCGGATTCCAACGGTGGCACGGGACGGCACTGCGCCTGGACCAGCCGGCGCACTGCCCGGCTCCAGCCTTGTTCGTTGCGATCATGCTCAAGCACCGAAAGCCCTGCCCCCGCAGCACCGACACGTCCCGCCACGGCAATGCGGTCGCCAACTCGGACTCCGCTCCTCAGGACCTTGCCATGCTCGCATTCGCCCAGAACTGTAGTGGTAACGGAAATTTCTTGGGACTTCCCGAGGTCTCCCCCGAGAATGGTAAGTTCCTGTGCGCCAAGTCCCTGTATAGCCTCGGCAACGCCGCGGCTGAAGTCCCTGACCCATTCCAAGGAAGTGTCCTTCGGCAGGGACAAAGAAATCACGGCGCCAGTAGCTTGACCGCCCATTGCATTAATGTCCGAAACATTCTGTGCAATGGATTTCCACCCGATGTCATAGGCTCTGTGCTCTAGCCCGCTGGGCCAGATCAACCGAAAATCTTGATTCTCAACCAGGGTATCCACGGAGACGAGAACTTCCGTTCCGCGCACGCGCAGCGCACCTGCGTCGTCGCCGGGCCCAAGACTTGCTTGTTCTGAATCAAGCAGCGGCAACATCGCGTCCAGGATGCCTTGTTCCCCAAGGTCACCTACCGTTGCATCGGCGTTTGGTTGGTTTGTAGTCACAGAGTTCTAATCGGCTTTCTTGGCTGCTGAGGTGATCAATGCAGAATAACTATTGAAGGTGTCCAAATGCTGGTCAACAGGATCAATCACGGCCTGCCTGACCAAGTGGGATACCGAGCGTTCAATGTTCTTCAACGCTTTCCTACGCTTAACTTTAGCGACTATTCGGTTGACAAACGAGCAAGCCAAGCCAAGGACAATACCCAGCAGTATTCCTATGAAAACCAGCAGCGTCGGGACGGCGATTCCTTCGACCCGGGGAGCCGGCGGCAGGTCGAATTGGAAGTATCCAGCCACCGGATAGACCGCGAGCCACAAGGCGCCGCCCAGGGCGGCAACAAGTGCCGCCCATTGGATGACTTTGACTACCGGCCACCACCAGGATGACCGTTCAACACCCAGCGGTGTCCCGGCTATAGCCGCATCGATGCCGTCATCTAGTACCTCCGTATTCGCGTGCACCTTTTCACGCAGTGGCTCTTTCCAGCTTTCCGGAAGATCATTGGAAGCCTCGGAAACATACTGGTCGATGCCATGTTCGACAGCCGCAGTCTCCGCGACAGAAAGCTCTGGACGCGAAGTCAAGGACAATTCCGGGTCTTCATGCCGGCGCCCGAGATTCATCCGCTTCAGCGGATCGTTGCGCAGCTTCACCAGCCACGTGGTCAAAGGCCATCCTGTTCGCGAAGCACCCCGAAGCAGGTAGGAGGTCTCCACTGCGTCAGCAATGTACTGGGCGCCGTGCGCTTTTGCGATCACACGCTCCAACTCCGCTTGGTGCAGCTGGCTAGGCAGGCGCACCTTCTCCACCTGGAGTTCCTCACTCAGGCGGTGGATGACTTGATCAACATCTGCGCGGAGCCGACGTGTGGAAAGTGCCTTGTTTTTCGCCGCGGCCGCAATCTTGGCATGCACATCTGCGACGCCTTCACCCGTGGCAGCAGAAGCGCAAACGATGGGAAGGTTCTCCAAACCCGGCGTTGCCAAGATGCCGCGCAAGGAATCGACGACTTGCTTGCGTTCGTGTTCTGCAATCTTGTCGATCTGGTTCAGGACGATCAGCAGGTTCCCCTGCTGGCTGCGCAAGGACTTGAGATACCCATGGTGGATTGAGGCATCGGCGTATTTCTGCGGATCAAGCACCCATACCAGATAATCCACCTGGCCCACCAAACGAGCAGCAATCTTGTGGTGATCCACTGCCGTGGAATCCATGTCGGGTAGGTCCAACAGCAAGAGACCGGAGTCGAACTTCTTTTTCTTGCCAGGTTGCGCCCGGCTGTCCTGATCGCCCATGACGTGGCGAGTAGTCACTTCCAGCCAGTCCAGTAGTTCGCTTGATCCTTCTGGTTCCCAGATTGCAGCGACAGTATCAGTAGTAGTCGGGCGAATGACACCCGTGGCCGCCAACTCCTGCCCTACCAAAGCGTTGAACATCGTTGATTTTCCGCTGCCCGTGGCACCGAAAAGTCCTACAACCACATGTTCGGATGAAAGCTGGCGCCGGGATTCAGCACGCGTGATAACGTCCGCGGCTAGATCGATGGTTTCTGGTTCCAGATATGGTTCTGCAAGCTGCATCGCTTCCACGATGCTGTTGATTTGCGAGTTGAGACCGCTGACTGCTCTGAGAATCTTGCGCTCGGACATTAGTGAGCCCCTTTGCTGCTCAAGGCTGAGGTAATCTTGCCCAATTGATCGGCAAGCTCCGGCTGCGATTTTGCAGCTAACTCGTCCAGATAGATCGACGAGGTCCTATCCAGTAGATCCCGTGCCCGGGTGTCAAGCATCTTGCGGGCTTTGGTGGCCATGCGACGTACCGCATCCTCGCCAAAAATTGCTTCCAGCAGTTTCTGCCCTACCAATGCGGAGCCGCCGGCAATACCGATTTCCAGACCGGTGAGGCCCGCTGTTGACGCAAAGACCACAACCATCAGGATGACCGCCACCCCGTTGACTCCAAATGCCGCCATGCGGGCCGTCTTGCGCTTCCCGGCGCCCTCCTGCCGAATCATGTCCAAGACATCTTTTTGCCAAAGCCGGATGCTTTCCGAAGCTTGCTCATTGAGATCCTGTGGCGGGCGCGGCGATTGCAGATTAGAGCGTAGCGCTTGGCCAAATGGCGTGTTCTTCCACGATCTGTCAACGTCATGGCAGGCCTTGGTTGCCTCGGCAATGAAGACCATGTGCAGGCCTGATTCGATGGCTTGTTCAACACGATGGGTCGCTGGCGGTTTTCCAGTCAGGAATGCGCCAACACGATCCCTCATCCGTCCAATGGCGCCTTCGATTCCGCGCAGCAGCTCGCCCGCTCCTACGAAGTCCTGCCACCGGGCCAGGATTTCGCCACGCAGCAATGAGCCGTCATTGAGGGAATCGCTAATTCTGGCCAACGATTGCTCAAAGCGCTCATTGGTAAGGGCGCGCAATTCACCGAGCTGTTTCTCCTGCTCTTGCAGTTCAGCGATAAGCTCACTGACATCTGCGGTGGCGCGCCGCAACGCGCCGTCAAGTGTTTGGGCCGCAATCTGCTGCCGTTTAGCGGAATCTGCTGCCAATGAGTTCAGCCATGCGAGCAAGGGTTCCACGTGCTCACTTGGAATCAATTTCTGGTCATCCAGTTGCGTCTCGTTCAGGACATGCAGCAACGACGGATCCAGGTCCTTCTCGCTTAACAGGCGTTTCAAATCCGGAACAATATCGTCTTCGGCTCCCGGTGGCACCCTGTTCAAGACGACGCAGACGGTAATTTTCCGTGCGCCGGCTTCGGTGAGCATATCCCAAGGAAGAGCATCGGCGTATCTATTGGCTGTGGTGACAAAAATCCACAGATCTGCTGCGTTCAGAAGCTGGCCCGCCAATTCCCTGTTCTCGTCGGAAACCGAGTCGATATCCGGGGCATCGAGGATGGCCAAACCTCGTGGAACCTGCTCACGAGGCGTCATCAACAGCGCATGGTTACTGGCTGCTCCGGCATGTGCATTGAAGCCACGGCCGGCTACGCGTTTAAGTTCGGGAAGAATCCGTTCAGATTCAAAGAAGGATTGGTCAACAGGGTTGAAAGCCAAGACCGGAGTCCGCGTGGTCGGACGCACAGCGCCGGAGAGACTGACGGGTTCCCCCAGGAGGGAATTGACCAGAGTCGATTTGCCCGAGCCCGTGGAGCCACCGACGACCAGCAGTAGCGGTGCGCCGAGATTCGAAACTCGTGGAATCAGGTAGTCCGAGATTTGATGCAATGCCTTGTTGCGCAGTTCTTCGAAGGCAGAGGCTTCTCGTGGCTGGCCATTTACAAAGGAAAGCTCTTCGAGCAGCTCCTGGAGCTCGCTCAAACGCGCCGCGGAATCACTGCCAATTTCGGTTTGCGAGGCAGTTTCCTGCCCTGAGCTCTTAGCCAGATCTGAATTCGACTCCATGAGAACTATCTTGCCTCATGCCAACAGGGAAACCCGCGAGCCTGATGCAGATTTTGTCCGGGAAACGCAAAAACCGCGGAATTCTCCGCGGTTTTACTGTGGTGACCCCAACGGGATTCGAACCCGTGTTGCCGCCGTGAGAGGGCGGAGTACTAGGCCGCTATACGATGGGGCCGTATGCTGAAGATAAATCTTCAGCTCACCAAATCTCTTTGGTGAAGCGCTGGGATACCAGGACTCGAACCTAGAATGACGGAACCAGAAACCGTTGTGTTGCCAATTACACCATATCCCACTGTGACTTGGCCTTTCCGGAATTCAGCTGAGCATCATTCCGGCCACTGCCGTAGCACGAGATAAAACTATACCGGCCTAATGTTCAGTACACAAATCGAGCCTCGCGACCGGTGCCCCAGGCAGAATCCGCGGAAAATCAGCAAAGAACAGCTGCCAGTCATCCCAAATCCGCCACTGCCAGCCAGGGAAATTCTTGTGAAGTGAAGCACGGCCCTGGAAAGTAGCTGGAGTCCCACATCAACGTCACTTTGATAGCCACCAACAGGGTCATCCCCTATGCAAAGCGCTTGTGCCGGCAGACCCTCTAATTCAGCGTACCGGCCAAGGAACGGGGCAAAATGGGGTTTAGGAGCACCGGCGATATCGTAACCAGCGATCCAAGGCGGATAAGCTTATCCGCTGGGCGCGGTTAATCCTGCCAAACTGTACGCACGCAGCAACCGCATTGCTCGCTTTTCCATAAACGTGAGCTTGCCTGCGATGCACCTCTCCCGGGCTAATCACCCTCAACCGCAAAAGCTGCCGCCATTCCAGCTCCGACATGGACGAGAAACCGCGGATTGCGGGAGTTTACAAATCTACGAGCGCGTCATCAAAATCAAAGCGAACGCCTCGGACAGGACCAGTCACAGGACTGGAACCATCCGAGGCGCTCAAAGTGCTTTTCAGCGGGCTTTCGGCGAATAGCTAGCGGGACTCACCAAATGCGCGCAAACGCTTGAGGCTCGACTCGCGTCCAAGAATTTCCATGGACTCGAAGAGCGGTGGAGATACGCGCTTTCCGGAGATAGCAACGCGGGCTGGTCCGAATGCCTGACGAGGCTTCAGTTCCAGTTCGTCCACAAGCTTCGTGCGCAGTGCTGCCTGGATGGTTTCGGCATTCCATTCGGTAAGAGTTTCGAGGCCCTGGACAGTAGCATCGACAACTTCAACCAGGTTTGCCGGCATTCCCTTGAGTGCTTTCTCGTCGATGACAATTTCGTCATCAGACTTGAAGAGGAATTCAAGCATGTCGGTCGCTTCACCCAACAGGGCAATACGTTCCTGTACCAGTGGCGCAGCCTGGTCCAAGATGTCGTTTTCACGTTCAGTCAACTCTTCGCCCACCAGACCAGCGGCCTTCAGGTAAGGAACCAAACGATCACGGAAATCCTGCGCCTCGAGCATGCGCACGTGGGTTCCGTTGATTGCTTCTGCCTTCTTCACATCGAAGCGGGCAGGATTGGACAGCACATCTGCTACATCGAAGGCTTCTACCAGCTGTTCACGGGAGAAGATATCTTCATCAGCACTCAGCGACCAGCCAAGAAGCGCGAGATAGTTCAGCAGGCCTTCCGGGATGAATCCATTGTCGCGGTGCAAGAATACGCTGGATTCTGGATCACGCTTGGATAGCTTCTTGTTGCCCTGTCCCATAACGTATGGCAGGTGGCCAAAGCGCGGCATGTACTGGGCAACGCCGATATCGTGCAGCAACGCATACAAGACGACCTGGCGTGGAGTCGAGGACAACAGATCTTCGCCACGAAGTACGTGGGTAATGCCCATCAGCGCATCATCGATTGGGTTGACCAGGGTGTACAGCGGCTTGCCGTTGGCGCGCACCACCACGTAGTCGGGAACGGATCCAGCTTTGAAGGTGATCTCGCCACGTACCAAGTCGTTGAAGGTGATGTCGTGATCCGGCATGCGAACACGCAATACCGGTTCACGGCCTTCGGCCTTGAACGCATCTTTCTGCTCGTCGGTCAGCTCGCGGTCGAAGTTGTCGTAGCCCAGCTTCGGATCACGGCCGGCTGCCTTGTGGCGTGCTTCAACTTCTTCTGGGGTCGAGTAGGACTCGTACAGATGGCCTGCAGCACGAAGCTTCGCAATGACGTCCTCGTAGATGCCACCACGCTGCGACTGGCGGTATGGCTCATGCGGACCGCCCGCGTTGACGCCCTCGTCCCAATCGATACCCAACCAAGCCAGGGCATCCAAAAGCTGGTTGTAGCTTTCTTCGGAGTCACGCTTGGCATCGGTGTCTTCGATGCGGAAGACCATTTTGCCGCCGGTGTGACGCGCGTAAGCCCAGTTGAAGAGGGCAGTACGGATCAAACCTACGTGAGGGGTACCAGTTGGGGATGGGCAAAAACGAACGCGTACCGGGGTATCTTCGGTAACAACGGGAATCAACGAAAGATCAGTCATGATGTTTTCATTCTATGCCTTCTGCAAAGAAACTTGCAGTTAAAGCGCGAGGCTCCCGATCACATTAGCGATCGAAAGCCTCACAACATCAGTAATGGTTCCTAGCGACGGAAGACGGTTCGCAATGAACCGATACCTTCGACTTCCACTTCTACAACGTCGCCTGCATTTACTAGGCCGACACCCGCAGGGGTGCCAGTCATGATGACATCGCCTGGCAGCAAGGTGAAAGCTTCGGAAGCACGAGCAACCAATTCGTTGACTGGCCAGATCATGTCATTGGTAGTTCCGTCTTGGCGAACCTCGCCATTGACGCGGCTGATAATTCCCAGATCATCCGGGTCGGCAATCTCGGTCTCAATCCACGGGCCCAGCGGGCAAGAACCATCAAAGCCCTTGGCACGAGCCCACTGCGGATCGGTGCGCTGAGCATCGCGGGCGGTCAGGTCGTTTGCTACGGTGTAGCCGAAGATCACGTCCTGCGCCTTGTCGGCTGGAACGTCCTTGCAAATTCGGCCGATCACCACGGCAAGTTCACCTTCGAAGGAAACTTCATTGGAAAACGCCGGCAGGGTGACGGGGTCTCCATGGCCGACTACAGAAGTATTCGGCTTCAAGAACATCAGCGGCTCAGCAGGAACTTCATTTCCAAGTTCCTTGGCGTGCTCGCGGTACGTGCGGCCAAAGCCCACCACCTTTGAGCGAGGGATGATCGGGGCTACCAACCGAACATCATCCAAGGAGTGCGTAGCACCAGTGGTCTTGATCCCCTGGAAAAATGGATCTCCAGCCAAAACATGAATATCGTTACCGTCGACGACGCCGTACAGCGGGTCGCTATCTACTACAAATCGTGCAATGCGCATGAATACAAGCCTAAACTATGACGTCTCGGCTTTTCCGTCACTGCAGGAACTGCGACTGCGAAATACGGCGAATGAAGGGAAAGGAAATCCTCGGACGACAATCCACCTCGGCTCGTCGCCGCGAACTCGGCTAGGGCAATTCCGGCTCCAGGGCAAGCTGCACCAGTGTGGTTTGATTTAGAATCCCGTACACGTGGCCGTCGGCACCAACGGTCACTCTTGTGCCGTGCCGGTCATGGCTTCGTGTGGACACAACGGAATGAGTAGTTCCTGCAACATAATCCATCACCGTTATTCCGCCCCCTGCAGCATGAACCATCTTCTGCCCATCCGGCGTTGCCCTTACGTCTGCAGCTAGCCATCCAGGACGATAGGAAGTGTTTTTAACGTTGTTGACGATATGCCGTTTCTTCATCTGTCCGCTGTCCAAGTCCAGCAAGGCCACACCCTGCAGATCAGCTACCGCCAGCCAACCGCCGGTAATCGCAGGTGAATACAACGCGCCCGCGGATTCCACAGGACTTGATTCCCAGAGGATCTTGCGGGACGCTATGTGCATCTTGAAGACCTTGGCAGGACTTTTCGTATCTTCAACGCCATATCCGTTGCGCACCGAAGTGGTGCCATAGAGATACGATTCATCGGCGGCTAACCCGATGATGGAATGGCCTGAAACGAATCCTTTGCCATCCCCGTCAAGAACCCAAGAGACCGTATCAGTAGCAGGATCAATTTTCCCCAGAACACCGCCTAAGACTCCATATTCCGGAACAGTTCCGAAAAACACGCTGGATGAATTCGCTGCCCAGCCGAAGGGCCTCGATTGCGAGTACTCAGTGAGCAGCCGTGCAATCCGGTCATATTTTCTGTCGGCACTGTTTTGAGGTGTATCCATGAGGACCAGGTCAGCGCTACCGTAGGAACCGATGTAGGTCTTGTTCTGGTCGTATTCGACCATTCCTTCGATCTGGTTGATCACCTGCTCGTCATCGCCGGAGTTCCAACGAACGCCAGTTTCCGGATTCAATGCGGCGACACCGTTCGCCTTGTATCCTCCGATATAGATGTTTCCGTCACTGTGTCCGAGCAGCGATTGGATCTTGATGGCGCTCGGGGTCAATCTGATTTCGCGGGTAGCGCGTACGCGATTCAAACCCAGATCGAATGTTTCGCAGAGAATCCCATCGGTTGTCGTACTGATGATGAGGATGCGCCCATTCTGCGGAATGATGCACAAGATGCCGCGCGCCTCGACTTTTCCGAGCTGCTTGTCGTCCATTCCCTGGAATGCAGTTGAATGCAGATGGCCGGAAGTGATGCTGAAGAATCTCCCCGAACTGGCCTTGGAAATCTCGCGCGATGCCCATACCCGGGTCACTGGCTCGTGCCATTTCATCGTCCGGGTATCAAGTATGAGTTGTTCGGAAACGGAGCTAACAGTAACAGCGAGGTAGTGCCCGATAGGGTCGATTGACCCAATGAATCCATGGGCCACATCCACTGGAAGGTTTATTTCACGTACTGCATCCGGCTTCCCCGCCTCAAAGGTGAATAACCTAGGATTCCGGGACCCCGTTCCCATCCATACCCTGCCCCGGCCATCCAATGCCAGCCGGCGGATATAGTCGGTGTCTTCGGCTACACGATCAAATATTCGAAGTTTCTTGCTTTCAACGTTGTAGCTGAAGCTTGCTCCGAGTGGATATGTGCCTCCCCACAAATTGCCGCTCGAATCAAGCCGAAGCTCATATGCAACCGAGGCACCTTCTACGTCCACCAGGGTACTGAACTGCTCAGGAATTGCTGGATTCCATGCGAGAACACTCCCGTCCACACTGACATATAGTCTTTGCCGGGGTTCATCCCAAACCATCGAATCAATTCCGTGCCCGCTGTCATCGGGCAGGTTCAAGGTGTGAATGGCGGTGCCGACGGAGGGATCGACTATTTGCAGTTCATTGATATGCCCGACAACAGACACCGCCAACCGAAGTTTCGAGGAATTGCGATAGTTGGTTAGCGGTACCGCCTCAAGAATCTTCAGCGTCGAATATGCTCTGCCGAAGACCTTTTCATGGCCACTAATTTCTTTCCCGCTCTTCAGATTCGCTAAATACCGCATATCGGGAGTCGGTTTCGGCGTGGGGCTCGGAGACGGGGTCACCGAAGGAGCGCTAATCTCAGAGGCCCGACGGTCCGGGAAGAGGACAGAAAGCCCTGCGGCGGTTCCACCAACAACAGCTAGGCCGAGCAAGCTTCGTCTTGCAATGCTTCTATTTTCCCTGTGCTCTTCTCCAGACAAACATTACTCCGTTCGATCGGCCCCAGAACTTCTTGCAGCGGAGCAGCGTCTGCTACATACTGACGCTAGCAACTGCGTTTGCACATGACCAATTCGGGTTAAAAACCACTGGTCCCGAGACTTCAAGTCTCGAGACCAGCAACTTTGAGGTAGCTTTACGCCAGACGCTCCAGCCAACCATGACGGTCTTCCACGGTGCCCCGCTGGATTCCCAGCAGTTCTTCGCGAATGGACATGGTCACTTCGCCGGCTGCAGCGTTCTCATCGCCGATGAGCTCTTCGCCGTTCTTCAGCAGGCCGATAGGAGTGATCACCGCCGCTGTACCGCAAGCAAAGACCTCGGTGATATCGCCTGAGGCGATGCCTTCACGCCACTCATCCAGGGTGATCTTGCGTTCTTCGACCTCCATGCCCCGATCCTTCGCGAGCTGGATGACCGACGAACGGGTCACGCCTTCAAGGATGGTTCCGGTCAACGCTGGGGTCACCAGCTTGTTGTCCTTCGTCACGAAGAAGACATTCATGCCCCCGAGCTCTTCAATGGCATTGTCATTGAAGGAGTCAAGGAACAGAACCTGCTTGCAGCCGTTTTCTTCAGCTTCCAGCTGGGCTACGAGCGAGGCCGCGTAGTTGCCACCGCACTTAGCCGAACCTGTACCGCCTCGGCCTGCTCGTGCGTAGTTCTTCGACACCCAAATGGCCACTGGCTTGAGTTCACCACCGAAGTAATTTCCTGCTGGTGATGCGATGACGCGGTAGGAAACCTCACGCGCTGCACGCACACCAAGGAATGCTTCGGTAGCAATCATGAATGGACGCAGGTACAGGGCTTCACCGTCACCGGTAGGAACCCAATCGATATCCGTTGCTACCAGCTTGCGCAGCGAGTCGACGAAAACGTCCTCATCCAGCTGCGGGAGCGCTAGGCGCTGCGCCGACTTGTTCATGCGGGCAGCGTTGGCCTGCGGACGGAAAGTCCATACCGAACCATCGGCATGGCGGTAGGCCTTCAGGCCTTCGAAGATTTCCTGGCCATAATGCAGGACTGAAGCGGCCGGGTCCATGGCGATAGGGCCGTATGGCTCAATTCGAGCATCATGCCATTCACCGTTACGGCCGCTATCGTCTGCTGACCAGTCGATGACTGCGGTGTGGTCAGTGAAGAAGTCTCCGAACCCAGGATTAGCCAAGACGCCGGCTCGGTCCTGTTCGCTCTTGCGATTCGTTGAGAGATTTTCGGTGAATTCCATCTACCCTGGACTTCCTAGTTCAATAAACAAAGAACGGATGCTCCACGCCTGTGCGGAACATCCGTTCGTGGAATTTGCTACTGGTTATTAGCTAACCAGAAACGTCACTTTCAGCTTATGCCAGTAACGCGACAATTGCATCGCCAATTTCACTTGTGGTGCGATTATCGGTCAATTCTTGACGTGAAGTGATCTCTTTTTCAACAGCTTGCTCAACTGTGCGAGCTTCTTCAGCCAGCCCGAGGTGATCAAGCATCAGTGCCACGGACAGAATCGCCGCGGTTGGGTCTGCTTTCTGCTGGCCGGCAATATCCGGAGCCGAACCATGAACCGGCTCAAACATCGATGGGTAGGTACGGTCCATATTGATGTTGCCACTGGCTGCCAGGCCAATACCACCGGTAATGGCGCCGGCCTGGTCGGTGAGGATGTCGCCAAAGAGGTTGTCAGTGACAATCACGTCGAAACGCGATGGGTCCGTGGTCAAGAAGATGGTAGCCGCATCCACGTGCAGGTAATCGTGGGTAACCTCTGGGAATTCCTGCGCCACCATTTCGACAGTGCGCTTCCACAAATGCCCGGCGTGCACCAGCACGTTGTGCTTGTGCACCAGGGTGACACGCTTGCGTTCACGCTCTGATGCACGGCGGAATGCGTCGCGGACAACACGTTCCACACCATAGGCGGTATTTACCGATACTTCGGTAGCGATTTCATGCGCGGTGCCCGTGCGCACCGAACCGCCGTTGCCTACGTACGGGCCTTCGGTACCTTCGCGAACCACCACGAAGTCAATTTCACCGGGGTTAGCCAGGGGGCTCTCAATTCCAGGATAGAGCTTAGCCGGACGCAGATTCACGAAATGATCCAGCGAGAAGCGGAGCTTCAGAAGCATTTCGCGCTCGATAATTCCTGACGGAATGCGCGTATCTCCAGGGGCAGCGCCAACCGCGCCGAAGAGAATGGCATCGTGCTTCTTAAGAGCTTCCAGCGTCGCTTCCGGAAGTGTTTCGCCAGTCGCCAGCCAATGCTCTGCACCAAGCTTGTAGTCGGTCAGCTTGATTTCGTTCTTGCCACCGTTAGTGACGAACTTCAGAACCTTAACCGCTTCGGCAACAACTTCTGGGCCAATACCGTCACCCGGAATGACCGCAATATCAATTACATTTCCCATGGCACAGATTCTATCGACTAGCGTCCGCCATTTGAGAGTTCATCTCAAATAATGAGATCTGATGAGTTTTCGCCGACATATTTCCTCCCTGGGCATGAGGCATCGCCGTCTTCATTGCCGATAACCTTGGATAAACAGATCCTTTGCTTCGCTATAAGGATCAACAGTTACTAACACGTCGAATTGCAGGAACTCTTGATCTTTGCCAATCCCCACCGTCGAATTGACGGTTGGATCCGCGAGAATCCCGGACGGGTAGATTTCATCACCGGCCTGTTGTACACGCTGTTCTGCATACCGGCCGCTCTCAGCCTCGCTTCTTCGATGTCAGTTGCCGCCGTTCTCTCCGTGCTGAGCCTTTCTCTTCTCCAGTCAGCTCCGCTGATGGTGCGGCGCCGCTGCCCATGGGCAGCGACCCTCGTTGTCGCCACCGGGCATGTATTGCAACTGGGCTTTGACGGGCTAATGATGTTCTCGCAAGTATCCGTTCCAATCATGGTTTACACCATGGCTGTCTACGGGAAACGCTGGCAGTCATTCAGCACGCTGGGGCTGGGACTGATTGGCGCGTTGTTGGCGACGTTCAGCATGTTCGGCTCCTCAAGGTACTCGCCTGATCCATCCCCCGTCTTCACCTTCGACATGATGATTTCTTTCGTGGGTCTTGCATTGGTTGTCACCCTTTCCTGGACCTTCGGTGACTTAGCGCGAACGAGGCGTCTGGCCATGAAGTCCCTGAGGGATCATGCCGAACGCCTGGAGAAGGAACGTCTCACCGAGCGCGCCCTGGCAGCTTCCGACGAGAGAAACCACATCGCCCGCGAGATGCATGACATCGTGGCCCATTCGCTCTCTGTCATCATCACCCAGGCCAACGGGGCACGATACGCGGCGGCGAAAGACCCGGAGATTGCCATCGAGACCCTGAAAACAGTTTCAGATACGGGCCGCGCATCGCTGAAAGAAATGCGCAGGCTTCTGGGAGTTCTACGTAAGGACGAGGAATTGGAGAATCGCCCTCTTCCGTCATTGGCAAACGTACCTGAACTCGTGGAAAGCGTTGCCGTGTCCGGACTGAATGTCCATCTCGAAACTTCTGGAACGCCGCGGAAAGAACTACCGGCAGGCGCGGAGCTCACAATCTATCGATGCGTTCAAGAATCACTCACGAATGTCATTAAGCATGCTGGTCCGGATACACAGACCCAAGTCCATATTGAGTGGACTTCCCGGGGCTTGAATTTGAGCGTCAGCGACGATGGGCGAGGTGCCGGTTCCATCGTCCTCGAAGGCGTAGGACAAGGTCTGCAGGGAATGAAAGAACGCGTAGCCTTATATGAAGGTACCTGCACTGCACTCCCCCGGACCGGTGGCGGTTTCACCGTTAATGTTTCCATCCCTTACACCGAGGACTAATATTCAAATGCCTAAAACAGATGCCATCAAGGTCGGCCTGGTCGATGATCAGCTCTTGGTTCGCAGTGGCTTCAGAATGCTCATTAATTCCCAAGAGGATATGGAAGTCATTGTTGAAGCTGGCAATGGCCGTGAAGCACTAGCTGCACCACTGATGGCTCAGGCGGATGTCATCTTGATGGACGTGCGAATGCCGGAAATGGACGGCATCGAAGCTACCGAACGCCTATTGGATCCAGATAAGAAGGCCGCGGATGGTCCCAAGATCATCGTGCTGACGACTTTCGACATGGACGAATATGCGCTAAGCGCCATTCAAGCCGGCGCAAGCGGCTTTCTTTTGAAGGATGCGCCCCCAGAAGAACTCTTGGAGTCAGTACGCACCGTCAATCGAGGAGATGCCGTCATAGCGCCATCGACCACTCGACGGTTGCTGGACCACATGGCGCCAATGCTCAAGAAGAGCTCGTCACAGCACAAGGATCACCTAATTGCAGCTGTTGAATCGCTGACACCTCGCGAGCGGGAAGTGTTTGGCTTGATTGCAGAAGGCTTTTCCAACCCGGAAATCGCAGAAAAACTATTCCTGTCAGAGGCCACAGTCAAAACCCATGTGGGCCATATTCTGGCCAAACTGGAAGCTCGTGACCGGGTCCAGGCTGTAGTCATCGCCTACCAGACCGGAGTAGTCACACCCTGACTGAATGAAAAAATTGAGGTGTTCTGCTCTGATTCCGAATCAAGCAGAACACCTCAATTTCCTCTCAGGAAAATTTTTACTTCTCTTCCTCGTAGCGTGGGAACACAGGAGAAGGAGCTGGGAGCTCAGTGCCTGGGACCAAAGCGCTATCAAAGGACTCAAAGGTTCGCGCCGAACCTTCACCAACTGCCAACGCATTGAGCATAGAAGTCATGGCCTGCGGCAATACTGGCTGAAGCAGCAACGCCACCTTGCGGACAATCTCAATGGTCACGTACAAGACAGTAGCCATACGCTCGGGATCGGTCTTCTTCAGCTTCCATGGCTCCTGCTCAGCGAAGTAGGCATTGGTATCGCCCAGAACGTGCCAAACGGATTCAAGTGCCTTGCTAAATTCCTGACGCGAGAAAGCATCGCGGTTGATCTCCAGCAGCTTGCCGGCTGCTTCCAGAATCTGCTGATCAGCTTCCAGCAATTCGCCCGGGGTCGGGACTACTCCCCCACAGTTCTTTGCGACCATCGAAAGTGAACGCTGTGCAAGGTTGCCGAAGTTATTGGCCAGGTCACCGTTAATACGGGCAACGATGGTCTCGTGGTTGTAGCTGCCATCGGCACCGAACGGAACTTCCCGCAGGAAGAAGTAGCGCACCTGGTCCAGGCCATAACGGTTCACAAAATCATCTGGGGAAACAGTGTTGCCCAGGGATTTGGACATCTTCACACCGTTATTGTGCAGGAATCCATGGATCATGACGCGCTTAGGCAATGGCAGTTTTGCAGACATCAAGAATGCTGGCCAGTAGATCGCGTGGAATCGCGAGATGTCTTTGCCGATCACGTGGACATCTGCCGGCCAATATTTCTGGAAAGAAGCAGACTCCACGTCCGGGAATCCAACGCCCGTCAGGTAATTGGTCAGCGCGTCTACCCAGACGTACATTACATGCTTCTCGTTGCCCGGTACCGGGATACCCCAGTCAAAAGTTGTTCGAGAGATCGAAAGGTCCATCAGACCGCCTTCGACAAACCGTACTACTTCATTGAAGCGGGAACGTGGCGCGCCGAATTCAGGGTAGTTCTGGTAGTACTCCAGCAACTTGTCCTGGTACTTGGATAAGCGGAAGAAGTAGGACTCTTCTTCAGTCCAAGTAACTTCGGTGTCGGTTTCAACGGCATAACGAATACCGTCCTCGCGCACTTCCGTCTGGTCTTCGGTGTAGAAGGCCTCATCGCGTACCGAGTACCATCCTGCGTACTTATCCAAGTAAATGTCATCATTGGCTTCCATGCGGCGCCAGAGTTCCTGCGCAGCCGCATGATGGTCTGCATCAGTGGTACGGATGAAGCGGTCGTAGCTTGTACCCAGCTCATCATTCATGGCCTGGAATGCATCCGAGTTACGCTGGGCCAGCTGAGCCGGCGTGACCCCAAGATTCTCTGCGGTCTGCATCATCTTCTGGCCATGCTCATCGGTGCCGGTCAGGAAGAAGACGTCAAAACCATCCAGGCGCTTGAATCGAGCCATAACGTCGGTAGCCACTACCTCGTAGGCATGCCCAATGTGCGGGGTACCGTTCGGGTAAGAAATAGCCGTGGTGATGTAAAAAGGTTTCTGCTGAGAAGTCACGATATAAATTTACCTTAGCTAGCGTCAGAAAGCGGATTTCCAGATTGTACTGACTCGTCACATGATCTTGCCCAAATAGTCCCAGAAGGCGCCACGAAGTGTGCGGCGGATGATCTGCTGATCAGTTTTCCATTCCCCCAGCACTTGAGCGCAATCCTTGAGCAAAGTCCTGTCAATTTCGGGTGGCAGCTGCGGCTTGTCAGCAATTAGTTCTACTACGTCAGACTGTGTCGTGAAGGCAAGCCAGGATTCAGCAACCTTTGCGCCGATCTCTTCTGCAACCTTCAACTCTTGTTGCTCATAAGCCGCGGAACCCTGATAGCCAGAAGCTTCACCACCACTGGAGTAGATCACCACAGGTTCGGCTTCCGGTTCAACGGCTGGCCTGATAACTGGCTTCTGAGCCATGACGGCAGGAGTAGGAACCGATGGCTTCGCTGCTGGCTTTGCTTCTGTCTCCAAAGACGCACTAGCAATTAGAGACGTCTTTTCAGAATGATTCTTGTCCCATTCAAGAACCTTGGTGAATGCGCTATCCAATAGTTGATTCGGAACGATTTCAATGTAGTCAGCGGTCAAAGCCAGGTGTTCAGCCACCGAGGCTACTCCAAGACGGCTATCGGATTTCGCTACGCCTAGTAACACTACTTTCATGCCCAAGTCTTGCGCTTCTTCGACGGCCTCGGCGAGGTCGTCATCGCCGGAGACCAAGTAAGCAATTGATGCCGAGCCATTACGGGCAACCCCTACAAGGTCCAGCGCCAGTCTCAGGTCCACACCTTTTTGCTCGCCGTTATAAGAGATACGACCTAAGCGCACTTTAACGCCGGGGATCAAGCCAATCCGCTTATGCTGCTCAGTAAATAGCCCGTCTTTCGAGGCGTCATACCAATAAACGCGGAGGTTATTAAGACCTGTGTTCTTCTTTACGGTTTGCACGATCCCGCGTACCAGCGCCTCGTAATGTGTTGTGAAGGCTGATCGTAAGGTTGTTCCGGCGGCACGATGACCGCCTAGTGAGAGCAGAAATCCGGCATCAATAAATATTGCAGTTTGATTCATCATGATTCGATCGTACTGACAAAACTATGCAAACCATATTGAAAAGGCCTGCATCGCATGACTCTTTCCGGCGTAAACCAGAAAAGACCAGTTCAACTGGTGTTGAACTGGTCTTTTGAACTGAACTAGATGCTGGTTGCCCGCATCATGTCTTCTGGATCTGACAGACTGGAATCGAATTCCTCGATACGCGAACCTACGCCAAGCAATTCTGCAATTGCAGCGACGGTACGTACGGAAGCCCTGCCATCACCGTAAGGGTTTACAGCGTTAGCCATCTCGTTGTAAGCCGCTTCATCATGCAACAGCTCAGTGACCGATTCGAAGATGCGCTTCTCATCGGTGCCGATCAGGCGTACGGTACCCGCGGTAACAGCTTCAGGACGCTCGGTGTTCAGGCGCATGACCAGAACAGGCTTGCCGAGGCTTGGAGCCTCTTCCTGGACGCCACCGGAATCGGTCAAGACGACGGTCGAAGCATCAATGATGCGAGTGAATTCGCCGTAAGCCAGCGGCTCGGTCAAAGTCACGTTAGGCAGTCCATCGATTTCCGGAAGCAACGCTTCGCGAACCGCAGGGTTGCGATGCAACGGCAAGATGAATTCAACATCTGGTTCCGCCTTGGAGAGCTTTGCCAATGCACGGCCGATGCCGCGCATTGGTTCGCCTTGGTTCTCACGACGGTGCGTCGTCACCAGAACGATGCGCTTGTCAGAAGAAACCAGTTCTTCCAACTTGGGATCCGAGAAAGGAACCTTCTTTTCGACAACAGTCAGCAGAGCGTCAATGACAGAGTTACCGGTGATAACGATGTCACTTCCCTTGAAAGTTTCACGCTCAAGGTTACGCTTGCTCAACGACGTTGGAGCCAAATGCAGGCTGGCGATCTGGCTGGTCAGCTTGCGGTTAGCTTCCTCCGGGAATGGAGAGAAGATGTCATAGCTCCGAAGTCCAGCCTCAGCGTGAACCACTGGGATACCACGGTAGAAAGCCGCGATTGCGCCAGCCGTCGAAGTGGTGGTGTCGCCCTGGACCACTACAGCGTCAGGCTTTTCCTTTTCGAAAATCTCGTCAAGGCCAGCAATGGTCTTAGTAAGCAGACCATTCAGGGTCTGGCGCGGCTGAATGACATCCAGGTCGTAGTCCGGCGTGATGCCAAAGAGCTCGTTAACCTGATCCAGCATTTCTCGGTGCTGTCCTGTTACGACAACAACGCATTCGAACTCGTCAGCTTCTTTCAAAGCCTTGACGATCGGCGCAACCTTGATGGCCTCAGGACGAGTGCCATAGATCGGCATGATCTTCTTCATAGATATATACCTTGTCAGCTTGGAGAACTAGCGCCAGAGACCGCGAGTGTCGATAACTTCCTTGCCGGCCAGCGCGGTTGCTGGTACGGACTTGAACTGGTCGTGGTCGACCAGCAAAGTAATTACACTTGCCGATTCTAGGGCTTCATCGGTTGCAACCAGCTTCAGGTTGGCGATGCCCGCAAGATTCTTAGGCAATTCTTCTACGTGCGGCTCCACTGCAAGGAACTCGACGGTTGGGTTGGCTTCAGCCAATTTGCGAGCGATCGCAATCGATGGCGATTCACGCATGTCGTCAATGTTCGCCTTGAAAGCCAAACCCATGACCGCTACCTTGCCGTTGAAGGATGGGAGTTTGGTAGCTTCTACAACCTTGTCGATAACCCAGTTCGGCTTCGCATCGTTGGTGTTACGAGCCATCCGGATCAGCTTTGACTCTTCAGGAGCAGCCGAGACAATGAACCATGGATCAACTGCGATGCAGTGACCGCCAACGCCTGGACCGGGCTGAAGAATGTTTACGCGTGGGTGGCGGTTGGCCAGGGAAATCAGTTCCCAAACGTCAATGCCCAGCTTGTCGGAGATGACCGACAGTTCGTTAGCGAAGGCGATGTTCACGTCGCGGTACGAGTTCTCGACCAGCTTTGCCATTTCAGCAGTCTTAGCATCGGTGGTGAGGATAGCTGCCTGGCAGAAGGTCTCGTAAAGTGCCTTGGCCTTCTCTGCAGCTTCTGGGGTGATACCGCCGACGATACGGTCATTGGTGACCAATTCTTCCATGACGTAGCCAGGAAGTACGCGCTCTGGGCAGTGTGCTACAAGCAGGCTGTCCTTGTTCAGGTCGGGACGCTTCTTCAGCAGGTAGTCGAAGAGGTGCTGGGTTGCACCTGGAGGCGAGGTCGACTCGAGGATAACCAATTCGCCGCCCTTGAGCTTTGGAGCGATGCCCTCTGCTGCAGCCTCAATGTATGACAGGTCAGCGGTGTAGTCATCGTTGAACGGCGTTGGCACAGCAACAATGTACGCTTCAGCTTCTGGAGTATCGAAGCTTGCAGACAAGGTACCTGCAGCCACCGCGGCGGAAACGAATTCGCCCAACGCCGGTTCTACGAACGGCACCTCGCCCTTGTTCACCGCCTCTACAGTTCGAGGAGTTACATCGACGCCTTTTACGGTGATGCCCTTCGAGGCAAGAATTGCGGCGGTAGGCAATCCGATGTAACCCAAACCGATTACGGCGACTTCTTTAATGTTGTTCACTAAAGTGACTTTCCTTCTGGTACGAGCGATGTTCCCTACGAAAGGGCCTGCAAGCTGATCTTATAGCACGGGATGTGCAAGATTAGCCGTATAAACCATATCCCATCACTGAGTTCAACGACAGTCTCATTGTCACGGAGCTTTACTTATTACTCGCTCGTAAACTTGGACAATGCTGCGCGCGTTTTGCTCCCAAGTTCTATTGGCAAGCACGAATTTCCGCCCTGACTTGCCCATGCGCTCAGCTATCCCTGGGTTTAAAATCAACTTTTCGATATTTTCTGCCCACGAAGCCACATCCCCTGCAGGTATCAAGTGACCGTTCTCACCGTCAGTGATCAGCTCCTGCAGGGCAGGAAGATCGGACGCCAAGACAGGTACGTTCGATGCCATTGCTTCAACTGGTTTGAGCGGAGTTACCGAACGAGTAACAGCAGAGTCAATTCGTGGCACGACGAAAGCGTTCAACGCAGCATGATAGAGGTGCGATTGTTCCCGCGGAATGCGACCAGGAAAAACGCAACGCGCGGCGATGCCTAGACTTTTGGCAAGACTGATCAGATTTTCGCGATCCGTACCATCGCCAACGATCAACAAACGTAACTCGTTGTGCTGCTTTGCAAGTTCAGCAACAGCACGGACAACTGTCGAAAGCCCCTCATAAGGGACCAAGCTGCTAACCGTCCCCACATAAAATGCTTCAGGATCAAGGTCCAGCTGCGCGCGAGCTTGGACCCTGGGCACGGGTTCCTCTAGGAACTTTTCCCCTATCCCGTTCGGTAATATTGAAATCTTTGATTCATCAACGCCCACGTCAATCAGGTTGCGTTTCATGGCATCGCCCAGGGTGAAGACATGATCGGCATGCCGAGCTACAAACGCTTCGCGTTCCACGAATAGTCGGTATCGTTCTGAATCTTTCGAGCGCTCGGGACGCGTAGAAAGCCACGTGTCTGCCAGCTGTCCGCGAACTTCATAAACCCACGGTATACCGGTCGCTTCTGCAACGGACTTAACCGCTAGAGCGTTGGAAAAATCTGTCGTCGTGTGAAGTACAGAAGGGGCCTCTTGAAGGACTCTGCTCAATAGGTCTTCAGCTTGTTGCTGGATTCTTCCGGTGAAGTCATGCTTCGCTGGAAAAGGCAGGCAGCGCTGGTATTCGATACCAGAAACCACGTCAGCTTCTGAGACGGATAGTTTGCCGATATTCAAGGGATAATTCACACGGGTAAGTCCTTTGACTCCCCATCCTGCATCCCTTAATGACGCGAGAATTGAGTGAGTTCGTTGTGCGTAACCGCTACCCGTGTGTGGCAACGAATTGGTAGCAACGTAAAGAACAGAACGAGTCGCGCTAGTCGATATACCGGCGGTACGGAGCGGAGAAAGACAGGGCTCTGCCCCCTTGAAGGATGCCAATTCTGATTCATAGTGACGAAGTTGACGGCCACTGCGATTCTGCTGCAACAGCTCAATGGCATCTGTCATCCAGCCCAATGACCACAATAGACGGGCCTTGGCACGTACGTGGGCGATGGAAGGTATGCCCCTATTGAGTAATTCTTCTGCAAGTTCCCACTCATTGGAAGCAATGCAAAGGTTAGCCAGGAATACTGATTGGCTTGGGTTGCTGTCGGAGCTTAACCATTCTCTGCAGGCAGAGAGCAGGGCACTAGTGTCATCCTTCAGCATGGCCGAGAGCGCGCGTAGCCGAATGCTGGATTTATCACTCCCAAGAGTAATAATCAACGAGCGCAGAACCGGCTTGGACTTGAAGCGGCGAGCAACTTGGAGCGCAAAATAAGTAGGATCATCAGCAATGTTGGAGAGTACCAAATTACCGGTGTTGATTGCATTCGGAATGACTTTTAGATTCAAAAGTTCTGCTCTATCTCTTGGAGTACGCATCGACAACTGTGGCTAGTAGTTCGGCATATTCCCGCCCGGCTTGACGTAGCGATCCATGTTTCCTGACCCAGTCGGTCCCGCGACGATCGGTCCGCAAAATTCCAGGGTTCGCAACCAAGTTGTTAATGTAAGCGGCCAGGGAAGGTACATCTTGTTCAATCACAGTCCCAGCCTCGGAATCCCGAATAATTTCCGCTGCTTCTCCTCTGACCAAGCCGCTGACGTGCTGATTCAAGTAAAGAAGTTCATAGAGTTTCGAGGGCACTGTGTGGTTAAAGCTCGGCCAGTCAGGACGCAGAGAAACTAGGCATGTATCCGCCCACGAGTAATTTTCCAGTACCTCTTGGCCGTAGACAGGGTCTTGGAAGTCAATATCAAGCCCAAGATCCATCGCTAGGCTCATCAATTTACTCTTTTCAGTACCCTGGCCAACAATGCGCAGACGTACAGATTCTGGTACGTACTCCATCGCTCGGATAACGGTCTCCAGACCCTGGCTCCGACCAATGTTCCCTAGATAGAGAATATGGAATTCGTCATCGATATCGCGTTGAGCAACTGTAAGATCTTCGCGTTCGGTTTCAACGCCGTTTGTGATTGTGACGACGTTCTTCACGCCATTTCGCTTCATCTTGCCCGCCAAGCCGTACGTCACCGTAACGAGCATATCGCTTCTATTCACAACGAAACTGATGATCTTCGAAATAGCTGGCTCAACCCAGCGGAACTTGATTACTTGTGATTCACTGAGCAAATCTGGCCAAGCATCCCGGAGGTCGACAACTAACGGTACACCCCGCAAGCGGCTAGCCACGAAGCCAACAATTAGCGTCGGAATTGCTGGGACAGTTGCGATAATAACGTCGGGCTTTTGCCCTCGGAATGCAGCAGGGACGCTCAGAACGGCATCAACGCCATGCTTCAATACTTTTCCGAGCATCGTTTTGGAACGGCGCATTGATGGATAGTGCTGCAGCTTCAAATAATAATTATCAAGAAGACGACTTTGCCGTCTAGTTGCAATCCGATTTGATTTCGGGGTCACTACAGTAACTTCGTGCCCCAATTGCCCCAGTTCGTCGGCAATAATTGACCAGCGTCGCTGAGGTGGAGAGATCTCAGGCGTGAACGAGTGAGTCAGAAGCATAACTTTCATCTTCTTCACTCCCCTGATTTACCTCGTACTATTTGCACAATAAGACTTTCCTAGAAAAAGACATGTTTATCATTGCGTCCAAACCACTGAATACTACCAGTTGCAGTCAACTCCGCATCGCTCAGATCCCAGGTATGCGCTAGGCCATCATTCCCGCGCATCTGGGTAAAGTTGAAACGGTCACTCGAATAAATCGTTCCTCCACGTTCAATGACGTCTTTTAGGAATCTTGTATCTTCGCCACGGTTACGTGTATCAAAGGGTGTCTCGCGGAAAACGTGCGCGCGACCAAGCATCGTCGGACCCATCACGAGGTTCGTAAAACGGTGCTCACGCTCGGCAAATCTCAGCAAAGTAGCATCTGAATCCGCGAGGTACATGTAATGCGCCTGCTTGCCTACTATCGAGGCACCGCTGTATCGAAGCGCTGAAATTTGATCGAATAGATAGTACTCCCCGTAAAGGTCGTCATCATCCATTTTGGTGATGAAGTCGCCGTTGGCCATGGCCACCGCGGCGTTCAAGCAGTCACCCAAAGTACTTTCTTCACCCATCTCAAGCAGTTGGTAGTTCGTTACTCCAGCTGCTGATGCCATAGCGGCCAGTTCTCCAGTGGCGGCCGAGAACTTATGAGCCACGAGTACGAGCTCAACTTCAACATCCTTCTGTTTCCCTACAGTGTCGAATATATGCTGAAGCTGGTGAGGCCTTATGGTCGAAACAATCGCACTTACCTTTGGAGTACAGGACATGGACATTGGCTGACCGTGAGCAGAACGGAGCCCAACGAATTGTTCAACCTGTTGAGCACGATGCGCATAGGTATGGTTCTTCCAGATCCTGCGCTGACCCATATGGACCATTCGCTGGCGAAGTTCTGGGCTCCGAACCAAGCTGCGAATCGAGTTAGATGCTTGTTCCCTGGTGGATACCTGAAGTACCTCTGAAGGCGTGAAGAAATTCTCTATCGCAGCGCTTGGAGCCGAAATCACAGGAGTGCCAGCGGCGGTGATCTCGAATATTCGACGGGCACACATGCTTGGCGAATCGACCACGGAGTTGACGTTCAGAAAAACGTTGTAGTTCTTGTACGCAGAAAGCATCTTGTCATAGTCGAGCGAGCCGACAACATTCTGGTCATACGGTGCCGGGAACTGGTACTTCGCGTCCCCGCCGTGCTGTCGGGAGAAAATGTCTAGCCCGCTAGTGAGCTTTGGCGAGATGTCGATAGCTCCGCCAAGCACGATCTCCATCTGTTCTTGTCGTTCGGGGTACTTGTCCGCAAAATACATTCCGGCGAAAGCTACATCTCGGCGTTCTTGGCTAACTGTCCGTACCGGATTATGGAACTTCGGCTGAGCTGCAAAGCTCAACGCTGCGACACGTTCATGGCCCAGTGCTTCATGGTATTCCGGAATCTTGCGGGAATCTGATGTGAAAACGACATCGAACAGCCTTGCAGAGTCAAGGAAGTCGGCGAAGTGCGGTGGATCTTCTTTATTCCAGAAAACTGCTGGAACAGATCGTTCTTTAAACGCTTCCACCATCTCGACAAACGCTGGTCGAGGTGCTGTAGGGCCGGTTAGGTGGTACTGCCAAGACTTGTTGTTTCCAGCCCAGGCCGACTCCACAAAGAGAAGATCAAATTCTCGTGTTTCAAGTTCATCCTGCCATGAGCTGGGGGTGATAAAGGTGCAGTTCCATTCAGGCGCCCAAGCTTTCGCGCTGAAATCATCAAGAATGACGGCAACGTTTAACTTTCCATCGTGGTCTTCTGAAGGTTCAAATTCTACTGGTGGGAATTGCAGTCCAAGCAATTTCTCAACATCGGTTCGCAAGTAGCGCTGCTGTCCCCCGGTGCGCAAATCATAGTTGCGACGCTGGTACCACTCCTGCAATTGCTGCGGACCACCCTGGCGGAGATGCCAAAGTGCTTTTCGGAAGTCCCCTAATGCAATTTTCACTTCTCAACTCACTTTATCTTCAATGCAGACTAGATCAATAATACAGTGAGGTGGGGGGGGGGGG